>NZ_JGYP01000001.1 GCF_000741525.1 Bifidobacterium bohemicum DSM 22767
GTTAATTCGGTGCGGACCGGCCTTTATTGAGGAGAAGGAAGCTTCAGAACGCTTACTTCACCGCGTTCAGCCACTGCTCCTTGGTGGCTTTTTCGGCCTCGAGCTTGGACTTCTTGGCCGGGTCGGACTCGGCGGCGATTTTGGCGTCGAGCTCATCGAGCTGAGCTTTGAGTTGAGTCGCGAAGCTGGAAACACGGGCGTCGGCTTCGGGGTCTCTTTTCTTCCATGCGGCGTCTTCAACGGCCTTGATCTGGCGGTCGACGGCATCGAGACGGCCCTCGATGCGGCGCATGTCCTCGCGGGGAACGTAGCCGATCTGATCCCATTGCTCCTGAATGCTGGCCAAGGTCTGGCGAGCCTTTTTGGCGGCTGCCTCGTCGGCTACAGGTACCAAGGCCTCCGCCTTCTTAAGCAGTTCCTCCTTCTTGGCAAGGTTCTCCTTTTCGCTGGAGCTCATCTGCTCACGGTCGGCTTGACGCGCCTGGAAGAAGACATCGCAAGCCGCGCGGAAGCGAGCCCATAATTCGTCGTCCTCTTTCCGTCCGGCGCGACCGACGGACTTCCAACGGTCCATCAGCTCATTGAACTGGTGCGAGGTGGCACCCCAGTCAGTGGAATCCTTAATGGACTCGGCTTCCTTGATGATCGCCTCTTTGGCGTTGATAACCTCGGTGCGAGCCGCATCACGCTGCTGCGCCCACTTGCGTCGGCGCTGGTTGAATTCGGTTCGTGCCGAGGAGAACCGCTTCCACAGGGCGTCTGCGTCGGCCTTGTCGATACGTACGGAGGTGCGCTGATGCTCCTGCCATTCATCGAACAGGGAACGGAACTTGTCCGCGGTCGAACGCCAGTTGGTTGACTCGCCAAGCGAGGCGGTGAGCGCTTCGGCCTTCTCGACGATGGCTGTGCGTTCCTCGATGGCTTTTGCGACGGCTCTCTTACGAGCCTCGGCCAGTTCGATCTTCTTGGCCTCGCCAGCCTGCTTGAGCTCCTCGTACTGTGCCTTGAGCGCCGGGATATCGCCCACGACCGCGGGACTGTCCGTCTCCTGTCCGAGTGATTTGATCGATTCGTCGATTTCGCGAGCTTTGATGTTCGAGGCTTTCAGACGTGTAGCGAACAAGTCGAGTCTGGCCTTAAGGTCCAGGTAGCGCTTTGCGTAGAGTGTCAATGCCTCATCGTTGGTGACGCCGGGGAATTGGCCGATCTCACGTTCGCTTTCGCCTTCCTTGACGAACACGTTGCCCTTGTCGTCCACGCGACCGAACGCTTCGGCGGTTTTGACGTCCTCATCGGAGTATATCGCCGGTGCCGGGGCGGCGACGGGATGTCGCGTCGGCTTCTTGGCAAAGGCCAGGGGTGAGGGAACATTTGTCTTCGAGTCTTCGGTTCGCGTCGCCGTCATCGATGTTTTTTGTGCGGTTTCCTGAGCTGGTGCCGCCTGTGCATCAGCGTGTTGTGTTGCATTCCTGATCTGATCCGACTCGGAGCTGGCGGTCTGTGGTTGCGTGGGTGCAACGGTCTCCTGATCGTCGGGTTCGGTGATGTGTTCGGATTGAGTGACTTGTTCGTCGGCCATGGCCAGCTCCTTGGGTCTTGTGTGACAGCAGGTGTGTAGGAAAGCGGTTAATGACGTACCGTTTTCCACAACACTCCCTATTATAGGGAATTATGGCTAAAGGCGCATCTATATCAGGATTTCCGGAGTGGCTACCAAGCGAAAGGGTAGTGGAACAGCGGGTTATTGACACCCTGCGTAAGGTTTTTGAGCTCAACGGTTTCATTGGCATTGAAACAAGGGCTGTCGAAGAAGGTTCGAGCCTTCTGAAAAAAGGTGAGACAAGCAAGGAGATTTATTTGCTGTCACGCCTTCAGGAGGTTGGTCATGAGTCCGACACGCCGATAGAACAGCGACTGGGGCTGCATTTCGATCTGACTGTTCCGCTGAGTCGTTATGTGGTCGAGAATTCAGGTCAGCTGGCCTTTCCCTTCAAGCGCTGGCAGATTCAGAAGGTCTGGCGGGGGGAGCGTCCTCAAGAAGGCCGTTTTCGTGAGTTTGTCCAGGCGGATATAGACGTGGTGGGCAATGGGGATCTGCCCGAGCACTACGAGGTCGAGCTGCCGTTGGTGATGGTCAGCGCGTTGGAGGAGCTGCGTGCGTTCGGTCTGCCCAAGGCTACGGTTCACGCCAACAACCGCAAGCTTTCAGAGGGATTCTACCGAGGTGTCGGTTTGGGAGACATCGAGGGGGTGTTGCGCGAGATTGACAAACTTGACAAGATCGGTGCCGATGAGGTTGCCAGACTCTTGGTCGAGAACTGCCATGCCGATCAGAGGCAGGCTCAGGCGTGTCTTGAGCTGGCGCAACTGACGGCGAGCAATGGTGCCGAACTTCAAGCGCGCTTTGATCAGTTGTGGAGCAAATACTGTACGGCGGCAGACCGAGAACAGTATCACTCTATGGCCCAAAAGGGCTTGGATACGCTGGCGATGATTATCGACGAGGCGGCCGCCATTCGTCCTGGTTCGGTTATCGCGGATCTGAAGATCGCCAGGGGACTGGACTATTACACCGGCTCCGTGTATGAAACGTTCCTTGACGGTGCGGCCTCGCTCGGTTCGATATGTTCGGGAGGACGGTACGACAACCTTGCCTCACAAGGTAACCGTAAATACCCGGGGGTCGGCCTGTCGATCGGTTTGTCGCGTCTGGTTTCCTATATGTTGCACTCCGCTGGTGCCGCCGCCTCCCGCGTCTCTCCGGCCTGTGTCATGGTTGCGGTATGGAATGAGGATGACCGCTTGGCATCCAACCGGATCGCGGCGCAACTACGCGAGCGTGGTGTGGCCGCCGATGTGGCGCCTTATGCTGCAAAACTAGGAAAGCAGATCAAATACGCCGACAGACTCGGCATCCCCTACGTTTGGTTCCCGGCGGACGCTGCCGGCGAAGATGGGGGTTCGGGCACCGATCAGGTCAAGAACATAGTCACCGGGCAGCAGTGCGCAGCTGATGTCACGTCATGGCTGCCGGATAGTGTGTATGCCCGGCAGACCGTCAGTTTGAAACATTGATATAGGTCTTGACGACTCGATATTGCGCAAACGCGAGCATCAACGAGTATTAAGGAATAGAGGAAGTATGAGCCAGACGGCTTACAGAACACACCATGCCACCGAGGTCACCGAAAAGCTGGTCGGTCAGAGGGTCACCCTTGCGGGTTGGGTTGACCGCCGACGCGACCACGGCGGTGTCGCTTTCATTGATTTGCGTGATGCGACCGGTCTTGTGCAAATCGTCATCTATGACGAGGAAGTGGCACGTCCGCTTCGAAGCGAGTTCGTCGTGCAGGTGGTCGGTGAGGTGCGTGAACGCCCCGAAGGCAACGAAAACGAGCATCTTGTCACTGGTAAGGTCGAAGTTGTGGTCGAAAGCCTGACGGTATTGGCCAAGTCCGACGCGCTGCCGTTCCAAGTGTCAACCGCCCTTGAGAATGAGGCGGAGAACAAGCTGCCGGGCGAGGACGTACGGTTGAAGTACCGTTATCTCGATCTGCGCCGCCCCGCCATGCAGCGCAATCTCAAGCTCCGCAGCGACATGACGCGTGCCGCTCGCCACGCCTTGGAGGAAATGGACTTTACCGAGGTCGAGACTCCGACCTTCATCAAGTCCACACCGGAAGGCGCGCGTGATTTCGTGGTGCCGGCGCGTCTGGTGCCCGGTTCCTGGTACGCGTTGCCGCAGTCGCCGCAGCTGTTGAAGCAGCTGCTTATGGTCGGTGGCGTTGAGCGATACTATCAGTTGGCTCGTTGCTATCGAGACGAGGACTTCCGCGCCGATCGTCAGCCCGAGTTCACCCAGCTCGACATCGAGATGAGCTATGTCGGTCAGGAAGACGTGATGGCCATGGCCGAAAAGGTCATCGCCGCCATTTGGAAGACCCAGGGTTACGACATCAAGCTACCGATTGATCGCATCACTTGGCAGGACGCCATGGATAAGTATGGCTCCGATAAGCCTGATCTGCGTTTCGGCAATCCGATCGTAGAACTGACCGATTACTTCAAGAACACTCCGTTCCGCGTGTTCCAGGCGCCGTACGTCGGTGCCGTGGTCTTCCCCGATGGGGCGGACACCCCTCGCCGTCAGTTCGACGGTTGGCAGGAATGGGCGCGCCAGCGGGGAGCCAAGGGCTTGGCGTATGTGCAATTCTCCGGCGATGGTGAGCTCAAGGGACCCGTTGCCAAGAACCTTTCGGACGAAGAGCGTGCCGGACTCAAACAGGCCGTCGGTGCGAAAGACGGCGACGCGGTGTTCTTCGCCGCGGGAGCCCGTGAGCCCTCCCAGTTGCTGCTGGGTGCCGCACGTGTCGAGATCGCGCGCCGTGCGGGACTTCTCGACCCTAAGAAGTTCGCCTTTACCTGGGTGGTCGATTTCCCGTTGTTCAAGCGCACCGACGATCCGGACGACGACGATGTGGCCGTGGGTCACTCCAAGTGGACCAGCATGCACCATCCGTTCACGATGCCGAGCGCCGATTGGATCGACAAGTTCGACAAGGATCCGGAGCACGCGATGAGCGACTCATATGACATCGTGTGCAACGGTGAGGAGATGGGCGGCGGTTCGGTTCGTATCCATCGCAACGACATTCAGGAGCGGGTGCTTGACGTGCTCGGCATCGGCCCCGATGAGGCCAATGAGAAGTTCGGCTTCCTGCTTGAGGCATTCAAGTATGGTGCGCCGCCTCACGCGGGCATCGCGCTTGGTTGGGATCGTACTGTTTCGATTCTGGCCGGCGAGGATTCCATCCGCGACGTCATCGCCTTCCCGAAGGCCGGTGGCGGTCGTGACCCGCTTACCGGAGCCCCGGCCCCGATTTCCGACGAACAGCGGGCGGAGACCGGTGTGGACTACGACCCTGATGAGGAATGATGTACCTTAAACGCATCTTTCTTCGCTCACCTGTTTTCAAGTGATTTCGAGATGGATGCGTGAGGGTTGGAAGGCGGCATGGTGCTCTTCATAGGCACCGGCCGCCTTTTGCGTGTTTTTGCGACCCGTTGTGAGCAAAACCAGGTTGGTGCGTTACGATGCGATTACCGATATATTAACTGCGGCGATGATTAGCATGGCGAAAACCCATATAAGGGCCGGAACTTGATAATGATGCCAATTTCGCGAGAAGCTTGACCGTAACATAAGGTCGGTATACTTTTCCCCAGGCCAGAAAAGTGGCGATGCTTGCTTTACTGCGGTCTCGTGAGGACGTTGAATGGGAATCCGCGAAGGCAGGCGCGTTCACGGGCGATATTTCCCATATATAAGCGGTGAAAAGGAGTATACGGTCATGTCACTACTCGAACACATGGATACAGGCCAAGCAAGCGCCGGAAAGACATCGGCGGTCCCAACGGAAAACGACCGGCCGCTCGTCGAACTGTCCCACGTCGAAAAGCACTTCGGCAAGTTGCATGTTCTGAAGGACATCAATCTGAAGGTCAACAAGGGTGAGGTGCTGGTCGTGGTCGGGCCTTCCGGATCCGGCAAGTCGACGATGTGTCGGACCATCAACCGTCTGGAGACCATAGACTCGGGCACCATTCGTATCGACGGCCAGCCACTGCCGCAAGAGGGCAAGGAACTTGCCAACTTGCGGGCCGAGGTCGGCATGGTCTTCCAGCAGTTCAACCTGTTCGCAAACAAGACGATCCTTGAAAACGTGACGCTCGCTCCGGTCAAGGTGCGGCATATGTCCAAGAAGGATGCCGACGACTTGGGTATGGATCTTCTGGCCCGTGTCGGCGTGGAATCCCAGGCGGCCAAGATGCCGTCGCAGCTTTCCGGAGGCCAGCAGCAGCGCGTGGCCATCGCGAGGGCTTTGGCGATGCAGCCGAAGATCATGCTGTTCGATGAGCCCACCAGCGCGCTCGACCCCGAAATGGTCAACGAGGTGCTTGATGTGATGATGAAGCTTGCTTCCGAAGGCATGACCATGATTTGCGTGACCCACGAGATGGGCTTCGCCCGCAAGGCGGCCGATCATGTGGTGTTCATGGCCGATGGTCGCATTCTCGAAAAGGGCACGCCCGAGCAGTTCTTCGATCATCCGCAGACCGATCGCGCCAAGGACTTTCTTTCGAAGATTCTCACCCACTGATGTTGGGTTTGATGGCAAAGGACTTGATATATGACTAGATTCAATCAATGCATGAAAGCACTCAAACGCCTTGCGGCCGCCGTTTGCGCGGCGGCGTGTGTCGTCACACTTGCGGCCTGCGGCACGGATGACGAAGCCGGCAAAGTGCGTATTGGCATCAAATTCGATCAGCCGGGCCTGGGGTTCAAGAAGGCCGGCACCTACGTCGGTTTCGACGTCGATGTGGCACGGTATGTGGCTCGAAAGCTGGGTTACTCGGACGATCAGATCGTGTTCAAGGAGGCTCCTAGCAAGCAACGAGAGGCCATGTTGCAAAATGGCGATGTTGATATGATTTTCGCTTCGTATTCGATTACCGAAGAACGTCAGAAAGCCGTTTCGTTCGCCGGCCCGTATTTTGTCGCGGGTCAGGATCTTATGGTACGCAAAGATGACCACGACATCAACAGCGTCAACGATCTGAATGGCAAACGGCTGTGCTCGGTGACCGGCTCAACCTCCGCGCAAGTGGTCAAAGAACGTTTTGCCTCCGAAGTGCAGCTCATGGAACAGCCCGGTTACGCCGAATGCGCGACGGCACTGTTTTCAGGAATCGTTGATGCGGTGACCACTGATGACATCATTCTCGCGGGTCTTGCGGCCAATGCGCGAGGCAGACTCAGACTCATCGGCAAACCGTTCACTCAGGAATACTATGGCGTCGGCATCAAAAAGGGCAATACGGCCCTGGCCCGGCGAGTTGACGCAGCTATCATAGATATGGAGAAGGATGGCTCTTGGCAGCGTGCCATCAATGACAATACCCGTGGAGTCACTTATAAACCCAATATGAAATACAACCCGCCCAAGGCCGATTTGGGCAAGACGGGAGAGAAGGCATGAGCGAATTTCTGCAACTGTTTACGCAGTATAACATTATCGGAGCGTTTTGGGTGAACATCCAACTGACCTTGTGGTCGGCGCTTTTCTCCCTCATTCTCGGTGTTCTCCTGCTGATGATGCGCATTTCGCCGATTTCCTCGCTGCGAGGTTTGGCAGGTGCATATGTCGAATTCTTCAAGAACATGCCGTTGACGATCATTATGGTGTTCATGGTGCTTGGTGCATATGCTCAGCTCAAACTCACATTCTCCGACAAGTTCGTCGTCAATTTCTTTTGGCTGGCCGTCACCGGCCTGTCGCTTTACACCGCGGCGTTCGTCTGTGAATCGTTGCGATCTGGCATGAACACGGTGCCGTTGGGGCAGGCCGAGGCCGCCCGTGCGCTTGGACTGGGGTTCTTCCAGTCGGCAACGGAGGTCATCCTTCCGCAGGCGTTCCGTGGTTCGGTGGCACCTTTGGGCAACACGCTTATCGCGTTGCTCAAGAATTCGACCGTCGCGGCCGCCGCTTCAGTCGCCACGGAGACATCAAGCCTGATGAGCACGATGATCGAATTCCATGCGAATTCGATTGTGGGCATCTTCCTGATCTTCGCTTTGGGCTATATCATTCTCATCATTCCGATTGGACTGCTGACTACGGCTTTGTCCAACAAACTTGCGGTGCGGAGGTGACGCATGGACAACAATCAAACTGAAACCTCTGTACTCTTCGATGAGCCCGGTCCAAGAGGCAAACGCAACATCAGAATCGCCAATTGGATCGGTGGAATCGTCGTCGTCGCCCTCGCGGTGCTTATATTGATGCGTCTGCACAATCCGCCGGATGGGGAGAACCAATTGGACTGGCAGTTGTGGCTGCCCGCCTTGGACTTTGAAGCCTGGACCGATTTCTATCTGCCTGGTCTGTGGATGACGATCAAAGCCGCCGCCGTGGCTGTCGTCGGATCGATGATCTTCGGTCTGCTCTTCGGCATCGGACGTCTGCTGCCCAGTAATATTCTCAAGGGCGTGTCCAGCGTCATTGTCGAGTTCTGCCGAGCGGTCCCCGTGCTGATGTTCATGATCTTCTTCTGGCGTTTCTTCGCCTTCGCGGGGGTCAAAGGCGCCTCGTACTGGGCGGTGGTTCTGGCGTTGATCCTGTATAACGGTTCCGTTGTAGCCGAACTTGTGCGTTCAGGCGTGGGCAATCTGCCCGGCGGGCAGCGTGAGGCTTCGCTTGCGTTGGGATTGACCCGTACGCAGTCCTTGATGAAGATTGAGGTTCCCCAGGCGCTTTACGCGATGCTGCCCGCTGCCGTTACCCAATTGGTGGTGGTGCTGAAGGACACGGCTTTGGGGTCGATCATCATGTATACCGACCTGCTGCAGGAGTCCCGCCGGCTTGGTTCGATGTACTTCAATATTCTGCAGACGCTTGTGGTTGCAGGAGTGATCTACTTCATTGTCTGCTGGATGCTTTCCGAGCTTGCCGAGTGGCTCCCGAGCCGCATGCAGACTCGTACTGCCGCGCCGGCCGAGGCCGAACCCATGGCTCCCATCGCCATTATGGATGCGTCCAATGTCAATCAGATCGCGGTGGCCAAGGAACTGGGGGAGGACCACTATGGTGGTGCACCGCGCCGTTACCATGTGCGCCATCGTGGTTCCAATGCGACGGCACGAGGTTGGCGTAAGGACAGGTACATGCAGGGTTACGATCCGAATCATCCTGATATCCTTCCCGATCAGCACCATATCGAACTACCGGAGTTTCCGGAATTGCCTCATCCGAAGTCCTCGAAGACGAAGAAGGACGACAAAGGAGACAAGGATAAACAGTAACCACCCGCCGGTAGGCTAGAGGCCATGACACAGACTCTGGGAGAATTGGCGCCAAGCCGGGATGGCGAGAGTGCGCGCAACATAGATGCCGACCAAATTTACCAACGGTTCTTCGACTGGGTGCGCGACGTCAAAGGCGTAGATCCATGGCCGCATCAGGAGGAAGCGGTCATGGATCTGCTGGTGGGCGACCATGTGATTCTGAGTACGCCCACCGGTTCAGGCAAGTCGTTGGTGGCACTTGGCATGCACTTCGCGGCTTTGTGCACTGGTAGGCGTTCGTACTATACGGCACCGATCAAAGCTCTCGTCTCCGAGAAGTTCTTCGATTTGGTCGAGGCTTTCGGTCACGACAACGTCGGGATGATAACCGGCGATACGTCCATCAACTCCGACGCGCCGATTATCTGCTGCACCGCCGAAATTCTCGCAAACCAGGCGTTGAGAGAAGGCGAAACCGCCGACATCGGCTGCGTGGCGATGGACGAGTTCCATTACTATGGTGACCCGGATCGCGGATGGGCTTGGCAGGTGCCGCTTCTGACCCTACCGCAGACGCAGTTTTTGTTGATGAGCGCCACGTTGGGTGATGTCAATGCCATTGCTGACAAGCTTGAAGACATGACCGGTATCGACGTTGATGTCATCGACGACGCCCCACGTCCGGTGCCGCTGTCATATCGGTATACCGACAGGCCACTCGCGGCAACTGTCGAGAATCTGTTCAATAACAGTGACACTCCGATTTATGTTGTCCATTTTTCGCAGGATGCGGCGCTTGAGACGGCGCAGGCACTGGCCAATACCGGGGTATCCAGCAAACAGCAGCGTCAGGCGATTGCCGATGCCATGAAGGGCACGAGTTTCACCACAGGCTTCGGCAAGATACTCCAACGCCTGCTGCGCACGGGCGTCGGCATTCATCACGCCGGTATGCTGCCCAGGTATCGCAGACTTGTCGAGCAGTTGGCACAGCAGGGTCTGTTGCCGGTTATCTGCGGAACGGACACGCTCGGCGTCGGCATCAATGTGCCGATTCACTCGGTGGTGCTGACGCAGTTGACCAAATTCGACGGCAATAAGATGCGTCGTTTGCGGTCCAGGGAGTTCCATCAGATCGCAGGTCGCGCCGGACGTATGGGCTTCGACACCGAAGGACTGGTGGTGGCCGAGGCCCCGGAGTTTGAGATAGAGAACGCCAAGGCCCTTGCCAAGGCCGGTGACGACCCGAAGAAGCTCAAGAAAATCAAGCGTAAGAAGCCGCAGGAAGGTTTTGTCTCATGGAACGAGGGCACGTTCGACAAGCTCATCGAGGCGGCTCCCGAGACGCTGACCCCGCATATGAAGGTCACGCATGCGATGGTTCTCAATGAGGTGGCTCAAGGAGGAGATGCACGTGCACGTTTGGATCGGTTGATCGATGATTCCTCGCAGAGTCCCGACCAGAAGGAATACCTGCATCAACGGGCCGAGGAGATTTTCGACACCATGTTCGACTCCGGCTTCATCGATTCCGACGAGGACGGACGTGGCGGGAAGGACTATCACTTGGCGGTCGATGTGCCGGATAATTTTGCACTAGACCAACCGCTTTCGCCCTTCCTGCTGGCCGCACTTGAACTGCTTGACCCTGAATCCGACACCTATGCGCTCGATGTCATCTCCATGGCCGAAGCCACGCTCGACGACCCCAAGCAGGTGCTTAAGGCGCAACAGCGTCAGGTGCGCGACGAGGCCATGGCCCAGATGAAGGCGGACGGACTGGATTACGACGAGCGCATGGAGAAGCTGCAGGAGGTCACTTGGTCGAAGCCTCTTGAACGGATGCTCGATGCGGCGTTTGAACAGTATCGTCACGATGTGCCCTGGGCCGCCGATTATGAGCTCAGCCCGAAATCGGTGGTGCGCGACATGGTCGAGACCGCCAGCGATTTCAACGGGTATATAGCCCGATACAACATCGCCCGCTCCGAAGGCACCTTGCTGCGTTACCTTTCCGACGCCTACCGTACGCTTGCGCGAACCGTGCCGGTCGAGAAGCGCGATGACCAGCTGGAGGACATCATCTCATGGCTGCGCGTGGTGGTGCGTTCGGTCGATTCAAGCCTGGTGGACGAGTGGGAGCAATCGGAATCGCCGGACTCGGGCGCCGAGAATCTGGCCGCCCCGAGCGGGGCTCCGAAGGCCGTCGAGGATCGTCGTGGTCTGATCGTGCTCATTCGCAACGCCATGTTCCGCCGCATCCAGCTGATGGATCGTGATGACGCAGTGTCGTTGGGTGCGCTCGACAAGGATTGGGGTTACGGCGTTCATCAGTGGGAGGATGCGCTTGACGACTACTATGACGTACATGAATACGTCGGCATCGACCAGCAGGCCCGAAGCGGGGATTTGTTCATCCTTGACGACCGCAACGAGGCCAAGGAACACACCTGGAAGGTGCGTCAGATCATCGACGACTCCGATGGCGACCACGATTGGGCCATCACCGGAACCGTTGACCTCGATGCCACGCAGGAAGGTGGGGAAGTCGTTTTCGTTGACTATCGGGTTGGCGACTGAGTATTTTTGCGCTGATTGCGTCCGTCCAGTCGATTCCGCTGACTCTGCTGTGTCTGCTTACTGGTTCTTTGACGCTCAAATGATGTGAGTGTCGGGAACCGGTATGGGGGGGGGATGTGACGTCATCGTGTCTCGAAATAGCGGAAGAGATGTGACTCCTTGATGAACGTCGCCGTGAATAATGCGGCGAGAAGAGTAGCGGCCGCAAGGGCTATCGGTGGGCGGATGGCGGTGGCCGGCACGGAATGAACGTTTCGACGGCTACACCGAGCAGCAGCGCGCCTCTACTCTGACCGGAGTGAAGCGCGCCCGCGTACTCGAGTCGGCGCCGGCGCACGGTCCGGCAGCCACAGTGCACACGCGGCAACGAAAAGGCATGAGGCCAGCAGCACGGCGAGCAACAGCCAGGTCACCGGCACCAGTCCTGAAGTGGAACGCAAATGTCTTTCGTCGTTATACTGGGATTTTTGTTCGGTTGATCCTGCTTTTGCTGCCGCTTCCATTTAGAGTCCGTTGGGGAATTTGATGAGTTTGATTTCCTTGTAGCCTCTGCTGGTCATGCAGGTTTTGTAGTCGGACCATGCGGATTCGCAGTACGAGATGGACACCTTGCCGCCGTGTTGTAGTGCTCGTTGGAGTATCGCGCGTTGTGAGTCGGAGACATTGTCGTTCTTCAGTATGTCGTTGATGAAGTCGGGTGGTGAGGCGGCAAATTTCTCGTCGGTTTGTGACGTGTACTGTGACGGCTGGTATCTGATTTGGCCAACCTTCGGTTTTGGTCGGCGACGCGCAGCCCGCAAGGGCCAGAAACGCTACACACAAAAACAGCGAGCAGCCGGAACGGCCTTCTAAGTGACGATTTGCTGGCCGCCGTTGTCTCAGCCCCAGACTTTCGCGTCGTCGTTGTGATTTCGGGCTGAGCCCCACGCTTCGACGCTGATCGACTGATTGTTTTTGTTGGTGTTGGCATGTAAATAGCGCCCGTCCTGCTTTACGCAGGCCGAACCCACGTACCGTGGGCGTCGTGCGTATACGCTTGCTGTGGAATATGTCCATGAGTAGGAGGCGGATCCGCTGACCCGTGTATTGTCAAGAGATGCAGCTTGGGCTGGTAACGCTCCAAAGCACGATGCAAGGGTGGAAGTTAGTATTGTCGCCCCCCCCCCACAGCGGTCAATGTTTTTGCTGATTTTTCCATGCTAATGCCCCTCATAAAAAATCGATAGATGTCATGTGCTCTACATTGTAACACATGTTGGATATGCTAAGTGAGGTTCTGGCTTACTGTCAATTATGCGTACCACATAGTGATACAAAGAATTGTTCTTTGCGCCGGGAGTAATGTTCCGTTGCTATGCGTCCGTGGTTTCGGCAGTGTGTTTGCTTTGTGGCTTTCTTCGTTCTTTGATCTGCCGAAACTCGATAGGCGAACAGATGTTCGACACTTCATCGGTGTCGAGTAGAATGAAGTTATGACTGAGGATTTGTTCAGCGCGGCGGACGCGCCCGAGGATGTCACCCGTCCGTTGGCCGTGCGGATGCGCCCTACCAGGCTTGAGGATGTGCTGGGGCAGGCGCAGGTGATGGGTCAGGGGTCGCCGTTGCGAAGGCTGGCGAATCCGGCCTCCAAAGGTTCGTTGACGGCTCCGAGTTCGATCATTCTGTTCGGCCCTCCAGGAGTGGGTAAGACGACGCTGGCCTATATCGTGGCGCAGCAGTCCGGGCGCGTGTTCGAGGAACTTTCGGCGGTCACCTCCGGAGTCAAAGACGTGCGGGCCGTGCTTGAGCGGGCGCACGAGCGTTTGGTGACCAGCGGGCGTGAGACGGTGCTGTTCATTGACGAGGTGCACCGTTTCTCGAAGTCGCAGCAGGACGCGTTGCTGCCCAGCGTGGAGAATCGTGACGTGACCTTCATCGGCGCGACCACGGAGAATCCCAGCTTTTCGGTCATCAAGCCGTTGCTCAGCCGGTCCGTGGTCGTCAAACTCGAATCGTTGGAACCTGAGAACCTCAAGACGCTTATCGAACGGGCGCTCGCCAGCGATGAGGGGCTTAAGGGCGAGGTGAAGGCGGATGAGGGCGCCATCGACCAGATCGTTCGTATGGCCGGAGGTGACGCGCGTAAGTCCCTGACGATTCTTGAAGCGGCGGCAGGCGCCGTAACGGGAGACAAGGAACGCAAAAAAGGTGCGCGCAAGCCCGTCATCACCGCTGAAATCGTCGGGAAGGTGATGGACTCGGCCACGGTGCGCTACGATGACGGTGGAGACGACCATTACGACGTGGCCTCGGCGTTCATCAAGTCCATGCGTGGATCGGATCCTGATGCGGCATTGCACTATCTGGCCGTGATGCTCAGGGCCGGCGAAGATCCGCGCTTCATCGCCCGGCGTATCATGATCGCCTCTGCCGAAGAGGTGGGCATGGCCGCTCCTCAGATTCTTCAGGTCACGGTTGCGGCTGCGCAGGCCGTGGCGATGGTCGGGATGCCAGAGGCGCGAATCATCCTGTCCGAAGCGGTGATAGCCGTGGCCACCGCGCCCAAGTCGAACGCCAGCTACCTGGCAATCAACGAGGCCTTGGCGGACGTAGACGCGGGGCATGTGGGTGAAGTGCCGCTTCACTTGCGCAACGCTCCGACCAAACTTATGAAACAGTGGGGCAACCACGATGGCTACGTTTACCCCCACGACGCGCCCGGCGCCGTCGCCGCGCAGCAATACATGCCGGACGAACTTCAAGGCCGTGAATACTACCATCCCAATGACCGCGGTTACGAGCGTGAGGTGGGTCCAAGACTTGAAAGGATACGGGAGATTCTGCGTGGAAATTCAAAGTCGGAGCCCTAAATCGGCCGATTCAGATGCAATTGGTAAGGTGTACGCTGATCGGTGGCTGCATTGCGAATCGACAGATTGAAATCAGTAGGATGAGCGACTTGGTCGTGTACCGTCTTTGTGAAAAGGACAGCAGACGATGAGTCATGCTTGTTGAGCGGGAAGGACAGATTATGAACGCAAGTGGGAATGACGACAGGCTTATCGTCAACTGTATACCGGTGGGGCAGGAGGATCGTCAGCGGTTCCTTGATGCGGCGGGCGACGTTGCAATAGCCTTTGCGGGAGATTTCGATCATTACGGCGACATGAAGGTTCAGGCTCAGATTCCGGTTGCCCTGCGTAGCAGGGCAACGGCGGTGATCGGCAATTTCGATCCGGAGATCGCTTCGGAACTGCCCCGTCTTGAATGGTTGCAGACATGGAGTGCAGGTGTTGATAAATACCTGAAGCCCGGTGTACTGCCGGAAACGGTGAAGGTCACCAGTGCCACCGGCGCGTATGGTCAATCCGTCGGCGAACATATGTTCGCGATGACCCTGGCATTGATGAAGAACCTTGCGCAATACGCCCGAGCCGATGCTGCGCACCAATGGAGGGACGCCGGTGAAGTAACTAGCCCCGAAGGGGCCACGGCGTTGATTCTTGGAACCGGAGACATCGGGTCGCATTATGCGACTCTGGTGAAAGCGGTGGGCATGAAGACCATCGGCGTGCGCCGTGATGCCGGCAAACCAGCCGAAGGCATCGATCGAATGTACGGTTTTGACGATCTTGACGAACTACTGCCCGACGCCGACGTGGTGGCCCTTTCCCTGCCTTCCACGCCGCAGACCCGCCACATTTTGGACTCACCACGTTTGGAATCGCTCAAACCCGAAACCATCATCATCAATGGCGGTCGAGGTGATGCCATTGATCTTGATGCGCTGGCCGAGTCCTTGGACTCCGGTGCCGTTCGCGCAGCGGGCTTGGATGTGACCGAACCTGAACCGCTTCCTGAAGACAGTCCACTTTGGGATGAGCCACGTTGCCTGATCACTCCGCATGTGGCCGGAGGCAGCCACTTGTCCGTAACCGATTCGCGGGTCATTGACATCGCATTGGCTAATGTGCGTCGTTATGCGGCCGGAGAACCGGTGGTCGATAACGCTCATCGGTGACGGATGTCGCAAAGGACGCGAGGCAGGTCAGGTTCCTGTTTTTTGTGAGGCAGATTGACATGGCTCGCATGTGTTGCTGGACGTTTTGATGCGTAGGTGCTGTTTCCTACTTGCCTATCATTGCTCGGTTGAATTGGTCCGGCATGGATGATGAAGAGGCTTTGGCGGGTTGCTGTTAGATGGTTTTCGGTGGCCATGCCGGGGGCGTTCGCTCTCGATGGGCTGTGTTGAGCCGCTCTAAATATGCGTGGTCTTAGTCAAGACGTTTGTTGCTGACGATTGGTTATGGAGGGGAGGACGGGAGAGATGGGTATATGGTGCAACCGACTGCCTCAACATGCGTTTGATATACATCGTCTGGTCAGTCGAGTAGGTCAAAATTGAACGGGTAACCGGGCCATTCGCAAGCATTGCAGCCTTCAGTCTTAGACATCATGGTCATGAGGCATTGGGACGATACCATTTCGGTCTGAACGGCCCCGTTGGAGCGGCTTTGGTCTTATGTTTGCTCTCGCGCAAAAAACAAAGGTCGTGGTGGGGGAACAAATCCCTTAGAAGTCAAACATAAAGGAAAGGCGAAATCATGGGTTATGATGAATTTGAAAACCACAATTCGAAGCAGAGAAGCATGCGCAATTCGGAGGCCGAATCAATAAAGAATCAAAAGGGAAACGTACTTATTCTCGGTAATTCCGGTGTGGGTAAGTCGACTCTCATCAATGCCGTCTTCGGTGAGAATATCGCTGAAACTGGTTTTGGAAACAAGGGGACCACTGCCAGAATAGAACCATATGAGAACGACAATATTCCTTTTCGTCTGATAGATACCATAGGATTCGAGCCCACTTGGTTTAAAAGGCGGACAGCCATCAGAGCCGTGGATCGATGGACCAAGGCGAGCTTTGCCGGTAACGACCAGGATCGTCAGATTAACGCCATATGGCTTTGCTTTGACGGGACCAACTCGAAGATTTTTGATCAGACAGTCAAAGCCATGGTCCATGCGATCGGTCATTGGAATCAAGTCCCCGTTATCGCGGTGGTCACCAAATCATATTCGGTGCCTGACAGAGAACAGAACATCAGAATCATTCGTGAAGCCTTCAGGAAAAAAGGCGTTGTTCGACTACGGGAGATCATTCCGGTGGTCGCTCAAACATTCACTCTCAACGACGATGCGTTTGCGCCTCCAGAGGGAATTGACAAACTGCTCGATGTGACTAACAGACTTATGCCAGAAGGAATTCAAGCGGCTGAGACGACGATTCATCGTTTGCGGCATCATAGAAAACAATGGGAAGCGCAAGCTGTTGCCCTAAGCGCAGCGGCAGCGGCTTTCGGGATTGGTGCCGGAGCCGCAAAAAGGGCTCAGGTATCAGCTCATGAGATTCTGATATCCGCTGAAATAGCTGAAATAAAGCAAATCGGGAAAATTTATGAAATGAACCAGGATTGTATCGAATGGATGAAAGGCAACATCCTTGCCTCCATGACAAAGACTACGATTACGAGTTTCCTGGATACCGTTGCTACGCATATTGCAATCAAGAAATTTAAGAATGCACAGTATGTAGTGGACGGTGTTGTCGCAGCCGCAATCGTCATGCTGATTGGAGAGCGCTCGATTTACGAATTCGACCGGATTTATCAAGGTCATGAGTCGCCGAACGATGAGGATGGAATCAAACAGAGTGTTGACGGTATGCTGTTCTCTCCTGATTTTATCGACATGGTTTCGGAAATCGGTCTTCAGGCGCTTAATGGTCTACCCGTAGATGAAGTGGCCAAGTCAATCATGAGGTTCTTCGGCAAGGCTGACTCAACGGATGCTACATGTATGACAGGCGAGAGTTCAGAACCGGTTGATCGTCAAATCCAAAAACAAAGAAACACAGAAAAATCTGCCACATCGGGCAAGAACACCAGCAGCCGAACCAAGTGAGATCTGCTGAAAGGCTCTGACGAATGAGAAACTCTGATGAAATTGATGGATCCTCCGGGTTCATTTTCAAGAATAAGATGAGTGTGATAATGTCATCTGTTAGACAATCGCCTAGGCAGGGTTCCGAATCAGATGAATTCATGTCCTCTTAAGCGGCGTGTGCTTGTGAGGTTCGATGATGTTTGATTGGTCGTGGACAGATATCAAAGCCATTCATTCGTGGTTTGGAATCCGAGTTGGCTCGGTTTTCTTGTCCCGGTCCACGACTGCGTTCTGCCTGTGTGGTGGTGTTTCATTGTGGCTTGGCGGGGATGTGGGACCGTGTGCACATCTCCTTGCCTGTTAAGGGTGGCGGGCATGGGGGGGGGGTGCTGTAAAGTACGTCCGACTGGGTCTTGTCGGAGTTGCGTGTGATAGTTGCGCCACTGCCCTCCTGTCATCCCATCCGTCGTGGCGTGAGCATTTCGTTGGCCATGAAGTGGTGGGGGTGGGCGCTGCGTGTTCGGTTAAAGGACATCCTGTCGATGGTGGTGACGGGTTAGGTGAAATGTGACGTGGTGGTTGGCCTATTTTCGGTTACCACAATGACTGGTAAATACAGCCTCATCACAAGCGTGGTGGCCATCATGGAGATAACGGATTCATACGCTGTTTTCAAAACCTGGATTCACTTAGCGGTATTGTGAACAGTAGAGTAATGTATGATTATTTCATTATGGTAGCACCAATTACGACTGCGCGGTGGAGCAATTTCATCATGATAACAAACTTGGTTGCACGGCTCATGAAGAATATGAAGGAACTTATGGTTGCATGATTGCAATCATTTGGCATACCAAGGAAAGTGTTTGGCGCAAAAGCATTACATGTGTTCGTAAACTGACTACGTGCCCCGTTTTGGATTGCTTCACTGCAACTCAATAAAAATAAGCTTAGAGGCACGATATGTATTGTTCTGACGTAAAGCGAAGCATAAAAGCTTTATATCCATAGCAACACATATCGCACCCCTACGCGATAAGCCCTGAAGGGGAACAGTCAAAATCAGCCGTTCACGCGGTCGATTCCAGCTTGGGTGTCGGACAGCACCGAATCCCAGGACTTGATGAACGAGGCCACACCATCCGCCTCGAGCTTGTCGGTTACATCCTTGATGTTGATGCCCAGTTGAGCAAGCTTGTCCATCACCGCCTGGCTTTCCTCGTAGGTGCCTTCGATGCTCGGACGGCCGTCACCGTGATCGGCAAGGGCGTCGAGGGTCTTTTCAGGCATGGTGTTCACGATGCTCGGAGCCACGAGCTCGTCGACATACTTGCAGTCGGAGTAGGCCGGGTTCTTGGTGCCAGTGGAGGCCCACAGCGGACGCTGCTTCTTGGCGCCCTTGGCCTCAAGATCGGCCCAGCGAGGATCGGAAGCGAACTTCTTCTCGAACAGCTGGTAGGCCAGACGCGCGTTGGCGACGGCGGCCTTACCCTCAAGAGCCTTGGCCTCTTCGGAGCCGTTCTCTTCGAGCAGCTTGTCAACGGCGGTATCCACACGGGAGACGAAGAAGGAGGCCACGGAACCCATGTGCTTGAGGTCGTGACCGTTCTTGTCGGCCTGAACCATGCCTTCGATGAAGGCGTCGATGACCTGCTCATAACGTTCCAGCGAGAAGATCAGGGTGACGTTCACGCTGATGCCTTTGGCGAGGGTTGCGGTGATGGCCGGCAGGCCTTCGAGGGTTGCCGGAATCTTGATCATGGCGTTGGGACGATTGACCTTGGCCCACAGCTCCTCGGCCTGCTTCTCGGTGTTGGCGGTGTCGTGAGCCAGACGGGGATCGACCTCGATGGAGACGCGACCGTCGACATAGTCGCTCTTCTCGGCGACCTCACGGAAGATATCGGTGGCGTTGCGCACGTCGGTGGTCGTCAGCTCGCGTACGGCGTCCTCGACGTTGATGCGACCTAGCTCTTTGAGCTGTGCGTCGTAAGGGCCGACCTGCGAAAGGGCCTTCTGGAAGATGGAGGGGTTGGTGGTGACGCCGACGACGTTCTTGTTGGCGATCAAATCCTGCAAGGAACCTGACTCAATGCGGGTACGGCTCAAATCGTCAAGCCAAATCGAAACACCGGAATCACTGGTGCGCTGCGTTGCTTCTGTCATGTTTTTTCTCCTTATTTCTTCAGCGAATTGAGGCTGAAAAATCATTGCCTGCCGGTGCTGCATACCGAGTGAGAAGGTACGCAGCACCGGCATTATTCAGTTATGTAAAAGGGGCAGGCCTCAGCGACGTGCTTCCTCTATGGAAGCTTCAGCGGCTTCGACCACATGCTCGGCGGTGATGCCGAGATCGATCATGTTCTGGGCGCCGTCACCCTGCAGACCGAACTGCTCGATGGAAATCGGCTTGCCCGCCTCGCCAAGGTACTTGTACCAGGGCATCGCGATACCGGCCTCGATCGAGACGCGGGCACGGACGGAGGCGGGAAGCACGGCTTCCTTGTATTCGTCGTCCTGCTCCTCGAACCATTCCATGGACACCATGGAAACGACACGAGCCTTGATGCCTTTGGCGGCGAGGGTCTTGGCGCCCTCGACGGCCCACTGCACTTCGGAACCGGAGGCCATGATGATGACGTCGGGCTCGCCCTCGGTGTCGATCAGCACATAGGCGCCCTTGCGAACCCCCTCCCGTGCCTTCTCGGCGGTCTCGGCCAGTGCCGGGACGCCCTGACGGGTGAGGATCATGGCGGTGGGCAGCGTGTTCTTCTTTTCGAAGAAGGCACGGTAAGCCTCGGCGGTCTCGAACTCGTCGGCAGGACGTACGACTTCCACGTCCGGCATGGCACGGAACACTGCAAGATGTTCGATCGGCTGGTGGGTCGGGCCGTCTTCGCCCAGAGCCACGGAATCGTGGCTCCACACGTACAGGTTCGGAATCTGCATCAGTGCCGCAAGGCGCACTGCGGGGCGCTCATAGTCGGAGAACTGGAAGAAGGTGCCGCCGAACGGACGCGTGTGGCTGCCCAGCAGGATGCCGTTGGTGATGGCGCCCATGGCGAATTCGCGCACGCCGAAGTGCAACTGGCGGCCGTATTCGCTGGTTTCAGGCCAGGTGCGGGTGGCATCCGCCCGAGGGCCGAAGGACTTTGCGCCGTCGAGGTCGGTCTTGTTGGAGCCACCAAGGTCGGCGGAGCCGCCCCACAGTTCCGGCATGACCTTGGCCATGGCGTTGAGTACCTGACCGGAGGCCTTACGTGTCGCGGCCTTGTCGCCGGCTGCCCAGCCGGCTTCAAGATCGTCGATGGCCTTGTCGAAGCCCTCAGGCAGCTCGCCGGCCTTGATGCGATCGTAAAGCCTGGACTTGTCGGGGTTGGCCTGACGCCACGCGGCGAGCTTCTCATCCCACTGCTTGTGAGCCTCGAGGCCACGGTCGGCAACCTTACGGGCATGTGCCAGGGCCTCTTCGTCAACAGGGAAATCGACGTCGGGATCGTAGCCGAGGACCTTCTTGAGGCCGGCGACGGCCTCCGTGCCAAGCTTGGAGCCGTGCGCGGATTCATCGTTGGTCTTGTTCGGGGTCGGCCAGGCCATCAGGGTGTCCACCTTGATGAACTTCGGACGGTCGGTGACCGCTTCGGCCCTATCGAGAGCCGCTGCCAGGGCCGCAGTGTCCTCCTTGTAGGATCCGTCGGGCTGAATGAAGCTGACTTCATCGGTGTACCAGCCGTAGGCTTCGTAACGCTTAAGGATATCCTCTGAGAAGGTCAGCTTGGTGTCGCCTTCGATTTGGATGTGGTTGGCATCGAAAATGACGGTCAGGTTGCCCAGTCCTTGGTTGCCTGCGAGCGAGCTCGCCTCGGACGAAACGCCCTCTTCGACATCGCCTTCCCCGCAGATGACCCACACCTTGTGATCGAAGGGAGAGGTGCCGGCGGGAGCTTCGGGATCGAGTAGGCCGCGCTCGAAGCGCTGGCCATAGGCGAAACCGACGGCGGAGGCCAAGCCCTGTCCGAGCGGGCCGGTGGTCATTTCGATGCCTGGGGTCAAGCGGTACTCAGGGTGCCCAGGCGTACGGGTGTCGGCGCCACC
Source organism: Bifidobacterium bohemicum DSM 22767 (assembly GCF_000741525.1). Taxonomy (GTDB): domain Bacteria; phylum Actinomycetota; class Actinomycetes; order Actinomycetales; family Bifidobacteriaceae; genus Bifidobacterium; species Bifidobacterium bohemicum. Next base: position 21,448 of record NZ_JGYP01000001.1, read on the forward strand.
ACGGAAGTACTTCAGATCGTCGAGGGTCAGGCCATAGCCTGAGAAGTAGAGTTGAACATATTGGGTCAGCGAGGCATGACCGCCGGAGAGAATGAACCGGTCCCTGCCATCCCAATTGGGGTCGTTCGGGTCGTGCTTGATGTAATGCTGATAGAGAGTGTAGGCGATGGGCGCCAGCGAGATGGGGGAGCCGGGATGGCCGCTGCCAGCCTTCTCCACTGCATCCGCGGAAAGCACTTTGGCCATCTTGACTGCGCGCTCGTCCAGGTCCGACCATGTGAAATCGGTCATAGGTCTATATCCTTCCCATTATTCGGGAGCCGTGCCCGGGCCTTATGCCTTAGCGCCGGCACCCGCATATTGCGTCTTCATGCTATCTTTTGCAGCCGACGAAAAGGGAACTTTTTGACACGTTTTGTGAACTCTTGTCGTGTTAGCGTTCACAATATGTCATTCTTCATACGACTTTCTTCTAAAGAGGAATTGATTAGCACTCTTGCTTCAAGAGTGCTAATACTGATAGCGTGAACGAAGTCGGTCTGGATGTGTTCCGGACCAGACACAAGTACGGAAGGGGACGGTATGAAACAGTCAAGACGCATGCTGGTGCTCCGTGCCGTCATTGAGGACTACATTCGCACCCAGGAACCTGTCGGTTCCTCGACTTTGGCAAGGGAATACGGTCTCGGGGTCAGTTCCGCAACCATCAGAAACGACATGGCCGCCTTGGAGGATGAAGGATACCTCATCCAGCCTCATACGTCCGCCGGGCGCATTCCTACGGAACGTGGATACCGTTATTTTGTCGACGAATTGGCTTCCGTGGTGCGGCTGTCTGCGGCTCAACGCCGAGCAATAGCCAACTTTCTTTCTGACTCGGTCAGTCTTCAGGACGCGTTGGAGCGTTCTGTTCGGCTCTTGTCGCATATTACCGGTCAAGTCGCCATTGTATCAGGGCCTTCACTGGCCAAATCTCGCGTACGTCGTATTGAAATCGTCCCGCTTTCAACAACGACCATGCTCGCGGTGATCATCACGGATGCGGGTTCCGTGGCCCAACACACATTGTCGTTGGACGTGACTTTGCCATCGGACCGGATTATGGATTTATCGGATGAAATCAACCGGGTATGCATCAATAGTTCGCTTTCCGCAGCCGCTGGATGTATCCGTCGGTTGGCTGCCGTTCAGGATTTACGTGAGATGAGCAATTTTGCGATTAAACTTGCCCGCACAGTGGAGGCGATGGCCAACGATGAACGTTCGGGGCAGCTGTATATAGCCGGGACTTCACAACTGGCGCATCAACAGCCCACTGAAGACCTTGCTCCTCTATTTGATGCGTTGGAGGAGCAGGCCGTCATCATGCGACTTATGAACAATTTAAGCCAGCAGAACGGTGAAGTCGGGGTTGCCATTGGTTCTGAGACCAAAACGCCTGGTCTGATGAGTTCCGCTGTCGTTTCAAGCGGTTATGGTCATAGCATGGTCGATCAGATTTCTGCAGATCGTTCGGCTGACGCCGATCGGCCGGACAATGACAATTACCGGCAGGACGCTCCTGTCGCATTCGTCGGTTCCATAGGCCCCACCCATATGGACTATGCGGCCACGATGTCGGCGGTACGTGCCGTGGCACGTTACCTGACCGAGTTGATTGCGCAGGATGACACAGGTTGGAGCTGACCGGGGTCCATGACAGAATAATCCGCAGAACCAAAACGAATCAAGGACATTTCAGTGGCAGACTATTACGAAGTGCTGGGAGTTGGACGACAGGCCAGCGACGACGAGATCAAAAAAGCCTATCGCAGGATGAGCCGCAAATACCACCCAGATATCGCCGGCCCAGAATTCGAAGACAAGTTCAAAGAGGTCAACAGCGCGTATGAGGTGCTTTCCGACCCTAACAAGCGTCGTATGTATGATTCTGGAATAGATCCCAACGACCCGAATTCAGGGTATTCGGGCGCGGGCGGTTTCAGCTCGGATATGGGGGATATCTTCAGCCAGTTCTTCGGCAATGCCTTCGGCGGCGGTTTCCAAGAGCCGGAGTCACGGACGCAGCCAGGCCGAGACTCGCTTTCTGTGGCTTCGATAGATTTGAAGACGGCGGTCTTCGGAGGAATAGCCCATGTGTCAATCGACACCTTCGGGCTATGCCAGAAGTGCGGCGGCGTGGGCTCCGAAAATGGAGAGCAGCCGGTCACTTGTCCGGACTGCAACGGTAAGGGAGTGCGACAGAAGGTCGTACGCACCATGCTTGGCCAGATGATGACGACCGATACGTGCGAACGTTGCGATGGACACGGCACGATCATCGAGCATCCCTGTGCTGTGTGCGACGGGCATGGGCGTGTACGTACCAAACGTGACGTCGGGGTCACCATTCCCGCCGGCATCAAAGACAACACTCGACTGCGATTGGTGCATCAGGGTGATGTTGGCGAGGGTGGCGGTTCTGCCGGGGATCTGTACGTCGATGTGCGCATCGAGGCCAACAGCCAGTTCACCCGTGACGGCGACGACCTGCACTGCTGGATCCAGATTCCCATGAGTTGGGCTGTGCTGGGTCATGAACTGGATATTGACACTTTTGACGGCAAGCAGAAGCTTGTCGTGCCCGCAGGTTGTCAGCCGGATCAGACCGTCACCCTCAAAGGCCTTGGTGTCACGAAACTCAAACAGGAGGAACGAGGCAGCCTCATCGTGCACGTGAGCGTGGTAATCCCGACCAAGCTTGATGATAAGGAGCGTGAACTGATCAGTCAGTTCGCTAAGCGCCACGATTCGAAGGAACATGCGATTAATCAGAGCGCGAAACCATCCGTTGTACGCAAGAGTTTCTTCAGCAAACTCAAGGATGCCCTGAGCTGAGATTACTGGTTGATGGTTGCCTTGTCTCCTGCGTTTCCGCTGATAGGGCGTAATCGATTAGTGTTCGTGGTCTGATAAGGCATCCATCTGAATTACAGCAATGGTTGGCGGTTCCGTTTCGATGCTAGCGGAACCGCCAACCATTGCTGAATGCTACTGTCGATATGCGTGTAGTCAGCGCTTCAACTTGAGGTTCAGCCCAGCAACGAGCGACACATGGCGCGATATTCGCTGACATATCCGCCACCGAAGAACACGCAGTGACCTGCAATGGGGTAGAGCTGCCAAAGAGTGATGCGGCCGTCGAAGCCCCGCTTGAGCGGGTGCACGGACTGATACCCGTCCATGATCTCGTCAAGATACTGCATGCCAAACAGGTGCAGCATGGCAAGGTCCTCCTCGCGGTGTCCGCCATGCGCCGCCGGGTCGATCAGGACTGCCTGAGTCTGGCCTTGATCCGCGGTCCACATCACATTGCCACTCCAAAGGTCGCCGTGAACCCGTGCCGGTTTATCATGTGCCGCCTCACCCAGGAGTTCCGGCAAAGCATCAATAACCTCGTTGGTCAGGGCCATGTCGCTTTGCGTCAGTTCGCCCCTGTTGATGCCCATCTGCACCATTGGGCGCAGACGGCCCTCTGCCAGATAGGAAATGGGATCGGTCCATGTGCCGCTGTCCATTGGTACAGGATCTTGGAGCGGACCGAAATAGCATGTTCCGGTGTATCCTTCGGGAGCGGTTCCGAAATATTGCGCTCCCGTGTCATGCATGCGAGCGAGAGCCGCCCCGAAATCGTGAGCCGCCTTTGCGGTCGGACTGCTTGAACTGACGCGTTCAATGTCAAGCCAACCGTCGCCCCAGTCAAATACCTTGACTACGCGCGGTCCGCCTTGCTCTTCGGCCTGACCCAGCCACTGAAGACCACGTCCTTCACACTCGAAAAATCCTTTTGGAGCGAATGCCCGCTGCTTGCGATAAGTGTTTTCCATGATGTGCTCCCTAGATGTTATTTGACGAGCTGTTTCCGATCCATTCCCATTGTGTGTGAGATGTGCGACATCGCAACGTTTCTAGGCCTGTCGCTCAATGGGCACGCAGGCTTGTAGTCTTGACGGCAGTGGTTATCTGCCACATCGTGCCGAGTGTTTTTCTGGTTCACTGAGCTCGGCCGAATGCCAACGTGCGTTGTAAAGAGGTGCTATGAATTTCTTCCAAGCGATCATCCTGGGAATCGTGCAGGCCTTGACCGAGTACCTGCCGGTCTCGTCGAGTGCGCATATTCGCATCGTCGGGGACCTGATGCTTGGTTCCGACCCCGGAGCCGCCTTCACTGCTATTATCCAGCTCGGTACGGAGCTTGCGGTCATCCTCTACTTCCGTCATGACATCGTGAGGATTCTTACGCACTGGTTCCGCTGTCTGTTCGGCCGCAATGGAACGGATTGGCGGCACCGTCTCGGTTTCGGCGACCAGTCGGCGCTGGAAGGTTGGTTCGTCATCATCGGAACGATGCCGATTCTCATCGCCGGGCTTCTTTTTCAGCATGCCATCGAAACGACGCTGCGTAATTTATGGATCACCGTTACTGTGCTTCTGGTTTTTGGTGTCATCCTGTGGGTTGTGGACGCCAGAAGTCCTCAGCGCAAAACGGTTCGGGAGATGAACTGGAAGGATGCCCTGCTCTTTGGCGTGGGGCAGATGCTTGCGCTGATTCCAGGCGTTTCCCGCTCCGGAGGCACCATCACATTCGGTCGTGCTTTGGGATACACGCGTGAATCCGCCGTGCGTGTCAGTTTCATTATGGCCATTCCGGCCGTTTTCGGTTCCGGTTTACTCGAGGCCTGCAAAGCCGTGGTCGATTACAAGACACAGCCGAATTTTCCAGGGTGGGGGGCAACCATTGCCGCCACTGTGATCAGTTTCTTTGTTGGGTACATTGTCATCATCGGTTTTTTGAAGTTCGTCTCGACTTTCTCATACAAGGCATTTGCCGTCTATCGTATCGTGGTTGCCATTCTCGTCGCTGTTCTGCTGGTCGCCGGAGTGCTGCACGCGAACCCTGCCGCGGCGAATGTGGTTGCCGAGTTCGCCGAACACGTCATTATGATTCGATAACGCCGTGAGCGTGTGCGGTTTAACACATGCATGATGAATGGCTGTGCCGCATGGACAAGAATCCTCGTTCATGCGGCACAGCCATTTCGCATATATCGTTAAGGTGTTATTCCCAGAAGATTGCTCTATCGTGCCGGGCGTCCATATCAATCACTTATCGAGCTGCTCAAGATATTCTTCGACCTCTTTGGCGAGCCTGTCGCCTCTCGATTCCTCGTTAAGGATCTGCAACTGCGAGCCCATGTCATATTGCTTTTCAAGCAGATTGACGTATTCTCTCAATTCGTCGTTGCAGGAGAGCAGTACGGAGGCCTGTGCACTCCAATGAGCGGCTTTCTCAGGAAGATCATACTCTTCAAGCGGCACTTTGATTCGATCTGACAACCGACGTAGCATCTGCAATGTGGCTTGGGCGCAATCGTCGCCGGAGAGGTATTGCGGTATCGAAATCCACAGTGAGGTCGTGTCGAATCCTTCCTCTTTGCCTATGGCGTCATAGACGGTTGTGATGCCCACGGGTCCGTCACAGGCGCAACCGCCTGAAGGACCATAGTCGCGCATCGAAGAGTCGTAGTCCATGACCTTATGAATCGGATCAAATCCAAGTTCGTCCATCGGCAGGGGACGGGTGTGCGGGCAATCCGCGAACATGGAGCCAAGTGTGATGATTTCGTCGATTTCGAGCTCATCGGCTATCCGCAAGCTTCGACGTACGTACTCCACCCACTTGTAATTGGGTTCAGGTGCGATCTGCGCAAAAATGTGGGTTGAAGGATTGATGGTGATGTCATAAAACGAAGTTTCCGGCCAGATGATGCGCGCTGTTCCGTCCATATGGCAAATAACGGGACGAACCGATTTATAATCGTAATATGCATCAGACCGTATATTACGTACCTCTGTGGCATCGTAATGGGAAATGAGGTGATGAATCACATTTGTGGCCGCATGGCATGCGTCATTCCATCCTTCGAATGCACAAATCATGACTCTTTTGCTTGATTGATCCATCATGGTTATACAGACTAGTGTCTTTGTTGTTCGTCTATGCAACTATTCGCCATAGGTGAATGAGCAGTATGCATAAACTGTTATATATAACGGGGGAAGACCAGTGAAATAGACGGTTTTCTTGGTTTTATATATGCCCACTTCCAAATCGCGTCGAACAGGCCGACACGCAGGGTTTGGCAAAATCGCCAAGAGGCTATATAGTTATTCCTTGTGCTCAGGTGATGTCCTGAGGACATGCGGACATAGCTTAGTTGGTAAAGCGCGACCTTGCCAAGGTCGAGACCGCGGGTTCGAGTCCCGTTGTCCGCTCTAGGTCCGAGGAGTTGTAACGACCTTACGGTGGGTTAGCCAATCGGTTAGGCAGCGGCCTGCAAAGCCGTATAGACGAGTTCGACTCTCGTACCCACCTCGGAATGGAAGATTTCGGTTTTCCGTTTCCAAAGACCCGGGCGGTTGGCGCAGAGGTAGCGCACTTCCCTGACACGGAAGGGGTCACAAGTTCGAATCTTGTATCGCCCACAAAAACCGGAGGAGACTCCGGTTTTTGTTTCACAATTCAATATGCGTTTGGGTGATTGGCGCAGCGGTTAGCGCACTTCCTTCACACGGAAGGGGTCACTGGTTCGATTCCAGTATCACCCACGGAGCCGAGAGGTTTTCGCGGACATAGCTTAGTTGGTAAAGCGCGACCTTGCCAAGGTCGAGACCGCGGGTTCGAGTCCCGTTGTCCGCTCTTATATTGTGTCAGTGTTTTCCTTTAGTGGATTTCTAATCATTTTATTGACGGATTGTTCGTCTCTGAAATTGTACTCATGTAAGTTCAATTCGATGTCTACATGACCTCATATCGTTGTCATTGTTGATTTTCGTCCCGGCCTGCCCCTAGTAACGCGGGCCCTGAAAGCAAAGGACAACCATGGCTGACAAGACCATCTCCATAACACTCGACGGCGAATACAAGGAGGTGGGGGCCAGTCAGACCGGCACCGATCTCTTCGCCGACAACAAAGACATCATCGCTGTACGTTTGAATGGCGAGCCCCGTGACCTGTACACTCCGCTTAATGACGGTGACACCGTAGAATCCATCGCCATAGACAGCGAGGACGGGCTGCGAATCATGCGGCACTCGGCTACGCACGTGATGGCTCAAGCGGTCCAGGAGATACGTCCCGACGCCAAACTTGGTATCGGACCGGCTATCGAGAACGGCTTCTATTACGACTTTGACGTCGACAAGCCCTTCACTCCCGACGATCTCAAGGAGATCGAGAAGCGCATGAAGCGCATCATTGCTTCGTCGCAGGCTTTCAAACGTCGTGTAGTCACTGAGGAGGAGGCACGCACGGCAGAGGCCGATCAACCATATAAGCTTGAACTGATCGGCAAGAAGAAGGCCGATATCGACGAGACGGTCGGTACCGAGGTGCCGAATGAGGGTGAGATCACCTTCTACGACAACGTGGACCGCGAAGGCAACGTCGTATGGACTGACCTGTGCCAGGGGCCGCATCTGCCCAACACCCGCTACGTCAAGGCGTTCAAGCTCGAACGCGCTGCGGCCGCGTACTGGCTGGGCGATGAGCACAACCCGTCCATGCAGCGGATCTATGGTACGGCATGGGCTTGCAAAGAAGACCTCAAGGCGTATCAGACCCGTATGGAGGAGGCCGCCAAGCGCGATCACCGGAAGCTGGGAGCGGAAATGGACCTCTTCTCCTTCCCCGAGGAGATCGGGCCGGGGCTGCCCGTATTTCATCCCAAGGGTGGCGCGGTAATCAATGCGATGGAGGACTACTCCCGCAAGATGCATCGCAAGGCCGGATACAGCTTCGTGCAGACCCCGCACATCACCAAGGGTGGTTTGTATGAGACCAGCGGCCACTTGCAATGGTACAAGGACGGCATGTTCCCGCCGATGCACCTTGACGAGGAGAAGGATGAGGAAGGTAATGTCACCAAGCAGGGCTTTGACTACTATCTCAAGCCGATGAACTGCCCGATGCACAACCTCATCTTCAAGTCGCGTCAGCGCTCTTACAAGGAGTTGCCGTTGCGTCTGTTCGAGTTCGGTACGGTCTACCGCTACGAGAAGAGCGGTGAGGTGCACGGACTGACCCGTGTGCGTGGTTTGACGCAGGACGATTCGCATATTTATTGCACGCGCGAGCAGATGAAGGACGAGCTCAAGTCCATTCTCAACTTCGTGTTGCAATTGCTGAAGGACTTCGGGCTCAACGACTTCTACCTTGAGCTTTCCACCAAGGATGAGAAGAAGTTCGTCGGATCCGACGACATTTGGGAAGAGGCCACATCGACGTTGGCCGAGGTTGCCAAGGATTCCGGTCTTGAACTGGTGGACGACCCGGGCGGGGCCGCGTTCTACGGCCCGAAGATCTCGGTGCAGGCACGTGACGCGATCGGACGCACTTGGCAGGTATCCACGATTCAGCTCGACTTCAACCTGCCCGAACGTTTCGGACTCGAATACATCGCCAAGGATGGCACGCATCAGCGTCCTGTGATGATTCATCGTGCTCTGTTCGGCTCCATCGAACGGTTCTTCGCGATTCTGCTCGAGCATTATGCCGGCGCGTTCCCGGCTTGGCTGGCTCCGGTGCAGATTACGGGCATTCCTGTGGCTGACGAGTTTGCACCACATCTTGAGCGGTTCATTGATTCGATGCAAAACGAGCTGGTTCGTTGCGAAATGGATAGGTCCGACGATCGCTTCGGCAAGAAGATTCGCAATGCCTCGAAGTCGAAAGTGCCTTTCACCATTATTGTCGGTCAAGATGATGTGGATAGGGACTCCGTCAGCTTCCGTTTCCGAGACGGAAGTCAGCTCAACGGTGTACCGGTAAAGCAGGCCAAGGACTGGATTCTCAAGGTCATCAACGAGCGTGCTCAGGTCAACAGCGCACAGGATTTCGCGGATGCGATCGGTGCCGAAATTTCGGCACCTGCGCTGAATTAACTGTTTCAAACCGAACATCAGTCGTGCTCCACGGTCCAGCTGTGGAACACGACTGCTCACATGCCGTGCTGTGAAGAACAATGTGATATATCACACTTTCTACGGCAAGTTATTCGAAGCTTTTGACGGTTTTGTCGAGCGTACTGTCGAGTTCACGATTCACCCGAAAGATATCGAAGATTACTATGCTTGAAAAGCTACGGACTCCATTCAAACGCCTGATCGCACCAGTGGCGAAAGCCTTGGTCGCTCTAGGGCTGAGCGCTAACGCTGTGACGGTTATCGGGGCGTTCGACACCATCATCGTGGTCATCGTCACGGCAGTGACGGGATGGCTGGTTCCCGGGTCGCTGCTTATCGCAGTGCTTGCGGCTTTCGACGCTCTTGACGGGTCGGTCGCCGCGTTGACCACCGGTGGCACGAAATTTGGTGCCTTCCTGGATTCGACGCTCGACCGTGTGGTGGATTGGGCGGTGCTGCTGGCCGTGGCATTGTATTTCCCGCTTCACGGCGGCATGTCGATTGCCTCAGGCGGCATGAACTCCGCTAACCTGATTGGCTGGGTCGGCATCGGTGCCACGCTCTATGCCATGATGACGTCCTTCGTCACTTCTTATACCCGGGCACGTGCCGAATCGGTGGGGTATGAAGCGAAAAACGGCATCGCCACGCGCAGTGACCGGCTGGTCATCATCATTGTCGGCATGTTGGTCACTGGGCTGACTGGAATGCCGATTGTACTGGCTGGATTCATCGTCGTTTTGGCCGTGCTTGGAACCGTCACTGTTTTTCAGCGTATCTTCGAGGTGCGCCGTCAGATGAAGGACGATAATCAGAATTGAATCCGTCGGCCATGTCGTCTTTTTGTCGTCAAACCGGCTTAGAATTGAGACGTTTACGTTTTCATATACCTACTAGGAGCAATATGTCAGGGCATTCCAAGTGGGCGACCACCAAGAATAAAAAGGCCGCCATCGACGCGAAGCGCGGCAAGCTGTTCGCCAAACTCATCAAGAACATCGAGATCGCCGCAAGGCTGGGTGGCGGCGACCCTGACGGGAATCCGACGCTCTATGATGCCATTGTCAAGGCCAAGAAAGCCTCAATGCCCGCGGACAACATCAAGCGTGCGGTCAAGCGTGGTTCCGGCGCCGAAGCAGGAGCTGCGAACTATGAAAGCATCACCTACGAAGGCTATGCCCCTGCTGGCGTCGGTCTGATTATTGAGTGCCTTACCGACAACCGGAATCGTGCGGCGGCTGAGGTGCGTTCGACTTTGGGCAAGGGCAATGGATCCTTGGCAACCTCGGGCTCGGTGAGCTTCAACTTTGAACGTAAGGGCCAGATTGTAGTTCCCTCTGAAGGGTTGGACTACGACAAGGTCTTTGAGATCGCCGCCGAAGCTGGTGCTGATGATGTCAGCGATGAAGGTGAGGTCTATGTGGTATCTACCGATCCTTCCGACATGGTTGCGGTTCGTGAGGCATTGCAAAAAGCCGGCATCGACTACGATTCGGCGGATCTGGTCATGAGTCCGAAGAACGAAATCGAGCTTTCGCTTGACGATGCACGCAAGGTTTCGCGCTTAATCGACAATCTCGATGACCTTGACGATGTGCAAAACATCTACAGCAACTGGACGGCCTCCGACGAGGTGATGGCTCAGTTGGACGAAGAGGAGTGATTTCTTCGTGATCATCCTTGGCGTCGACCCTGGACTAACCCGTTGCGGGGTCGGCGTGATCGAAGCCGACGCATCGCGTCGGCTTTCGTTTGTTCATGTGGATGTGGTGCGTTCCGATCCACATGAGTCGCAGGACTTGCGATTGCTGAACATTTACAATGGGCTGACTGAGAAGATTGAATTTTTCAAGCCCGACACCGTCTCCGTTGAGCGTGTATTCGCGCAGGAGAACCGCAATACGGTTCTCGGTACCGCGCAAGCCGCGGGGCTGGCGATGCTGGCCGCGGCACAGCATGGCATACCGGTGGCGTTGCACACGCCGACTGAAGCCAAGATGGCAGTGTGCGGTAATGGAAGGGCTGAAAAAATTCAGGTGGAGCGCATGGTCGCGCGAATTTTGAATTTGAATGAATTGCCGCAGCCCGCCGATGCTGCCGACGCACTGGCGCAGGCTATCTGTCATGCTTTACGTCCGGCTGGTGCCTTGCAGGGGGGCGAACGAGAACAGCATCTCACGCTTGCGCAGCGGCAGTGGGCTTCAGCGGCGCAACGCGCCAAGTCGTCGCATGGGGTCGATAGGGGCATGTAGGCTGTCGAACAGATGTTCGAAATGTGATAAGCGGTCGAACGCCGATTTGGGAATCGCTTTCAGCATGCTGAAACGGGGTTCCGCATATTCACGACTCGTTCTGAATACAAGGGGAGACGCGAGATGATAGGGATGATCGAAGGAACAGTCGAGTCGGTGGACTCGGCCACGGCTCTGATCAATGTCAATGGCATCGGTTTTGAAGTACGCATGCCCGTTTCAGACCTGTCATCCATGCATTCAGGGCAAGATCTCAAGATCTACACTTCGCTCAACGTTTCGCAGGACGCGGTTACACTCTATGGTTTTCTTGCGACTGCCTCTAAAAAGATGTTCCTTCAATTGCAGAAGGTGAGCGGCATTGGTCCGCGCGTCGCCTTGTCGCTGCTTTCGACCCTGCCGCCCGAACGTTTGGCTCGTACGGTGATGGACGGAGATGCCACTGCCTTGGCCAAAGCTCCGGGATTGGGTAAGAAGGGAGCACAGAAGATCATCCTAGAGTTGAGGGGCTCCATCAATCTTGATGAGTTGGCAGGTACTTCGAACGGGTCGTCCTCTTATGATGCAGGTACTGCGCAGGTCATCGACGGTCTGGTTTCGTTGGGCTGGCGTGAACGCGATGCTGAACACGCCGTGGCCAAGGTTTGTCAGGAACATCATTTCAGCACACCTCTTGGCAACGTCGATGTGCCGCAAGTGCTGAAATTCGCTTTGACATCGCTCGACCGGGGTAGGTGAATATGATGGGTACCGGTAACGCCCAATACAATGACGGTGCACGTGAGGAGTCGTTGCGCATGGTCTCTTCGGAACCGCAGGGTAACGAACAGGTCAGCGACGAACAGTTGCGTCCGCACTCCTTAGAGGGGTTCATTGGCCAGCCGACGCTTAAGGCGCAGTTGCAGCTGTTCCTTGATGCGGCTCGTAAACGGGATGTGCCGCCCGATCATATTTTGTTGGCCGGTCCTCCGGGACTGGGTAAGACGACGCTGGCTATGATCGTCGCCCAGGAGCTTGGCGTGCCGATCCGTGTCACTTCAGGTCCTGCGATACAACATGCCGGCGATTTGGCTTCGATTCTCAGTTCTTTGGATACCGGTGAAGTGTTGTTCATCGACGAGATTCATCGTTTGCCAAGGCCTGCTGAGGAACTGCTGTATATCGCAATGGAGGATTTCCGTGTCGATGTCATGGTAGGCAAGGGACCTGGAGCCTCGTCAATTCCTCTGACATTACCGCGTTTTACCGCAATCGGAGCCACTACCCGCGAAGGTATGCTTCCTTCGCCGTTGCGTGCACGATTCGGCTTCACGGCGCATCTCGACTTTTACCCGCATGAGGAGTTGGAGCGGCTTATCGAACGTAGCGCCAAGGTACTAGGTGTCAGTCTGGGTTCGGGAAGCGCTGAAAAGTTGTCAATGAGAAGCCGTGGGACGCCTCGAATTGCCAACCGATTGTTACGACGGGTGCGTGATTGGGCCGTGGTGCATGATCTCAGTGAGGTCACACCAGGTAATGTCGAAGACGCGCTTGAACTGTATCAGGTTGATTCGGCCGGTTTGGACCGTCTTGACCTTGCCGTGCTGCAGGCCATGGTCAAACGTTTCGACGGAGGTCCGGTAGGACTGAACAATCTGTCTGCGATGGTGGGAGAGGAGGCCGAAACGGTCGAGACGGTCTGCGAGCCGTATCTCGTACGTGAGGGCTTCCTGGCGCGTACTCCCAGAGGGCGCGTTGCCACTGAAAAAGCATGGCATCATCTAGGTGTCGAACCACCTGATGATGTCAACAAGCTATTCTAAAATTAATGGTTGTGGGGCTTCATATCTTCGTGATCCAAACAATGTACGTCAGGAGCTTATTGTGACTAGCGCTAGCAGCACGCTTTTTCTTATTATTTTTTTAGCCGGTCTGATTGCCCTGACATGGTTGTCAAGTCGTAAATCCAAGAAGCAGGTCAGGGATTTCCGGAGCTCCCTCCGGCCTGGGACCTTGGTCGTCACCGTTGGCGGTGTCATCGGTACGATTGTTTCCGTTGATAAGAAATACGAAGAGATTGTCATTGATTCGGAAGGTACACTGATGCGGTTCACCACGGGTGCCGTCAACAAGGAATATGTGCGTCCTGCATTCATTGATGATGACGAGGTCGACGAGCGGGGCAACCCGATCAATGATGAGGTAAAGGGCAAGTCTTCGCCGGTTGCATCCAAGGATGATTCCAAGATCGATCAGAAGGCTTTCGACTCCGACGTTTCGCTTGAGGAAGGCTCCGAAGGCGGCATGAGCGAAGGTTCGGATGCATCCGAAAAGGCCCACGACTGATTTCGCCTTTATCACAACACCATTTCGACAGTAATCGTATTCGAATAACTCAGCAGTCAAAAGGATATACATGTCAGGTTCCGATATCACCATCAACGGATTGAAAAAAGTGGGAGAGGCGGACGCCGAATACTTGGTCTCATTGGTCCGGTCGGTGCCGGGATTTCCGAACGAAAATGTGCTTTTCCGCGATTTTATGCCAGTGCTTGCCGATGCTCGTGGCTTCCAAATTATGATGAAGGCTCTGGAACTCGCGTTGCCGGTGCCGATCAGCGAGTTCGACTATGTCGCTGGTCTCGAAGCCAGAGGCTTCCTGATTGGACCGACGCTTGCCTACAACCTTGGCAAAGGGTTCGTCGCGGTTCGAAAAGCCGGAAAGCTACCGCCGGAAACCATCGGGAAAAGTTACGATCTTGAATACGGGCAGGCTCGTGTCGAAATCGAACAGGGGACGGTAAAGCCAGGAGACCGTGTACTGATTGTCGACGATTTGATTGCGACCAGTGGTACCGCTCAGGCTGCGGCCGATCTTATCGAGCAGGCCGGTGGCAAGGTTGTCGGTTTTAGCTTTGTCATGGAGCTGATAGGTCTGAACGGCAGGGGAAGCCTGGGGCAAGTGCCTTGCAGCTCGCTGATTACGATGCATGCCTGAAGCCACTTCAGCCATCGTGAAGAGACCGATAACAACGTGAAATCGAATGCAGGAAGGCCGTTATGGATCTTTACGAATATCAGGCGCGTGAACTTCTCTCGGAACAAGGCATCAATGCTCCGGAAGGGGTGTACGCCCGTACCACCGATGAGGCGGTTGAGGCTGCGGAACGCATAGGGTATCCTTGCGTCGTCAAGGCTCAGGTGCGTATCGGTCATCGCGGTCAGGCCGGTGGTGTCAAGCTAGCCGGAAATCGAGATGAAGTGCGCGCCTGTGCTCAGCAAATCCTGCCCATGACCATTTCAGGTCATGAAGTCAATGGGGTACTGATAGCTGAGGCGAAGAACGTTCTGCATGAATACTACGTTTCGATTTCTCTGGATCGTTCCTCCAGGGATTTCGATGTGTTGGCTACCGCCAATGGTGGCACCGAAGTCGAGGAGATTGCACGAGAGCATCCGGAGTCAGTCAAGCGGTTGCATATCAGTGCCTTGGAAGATTTCAATCTTGAGGCGGCTCGCCGTATGGCACAGTCCATCGGCTTCTATCATGCCGACATCGATCAGGCGGCCGAAGTGCTTTTACGCATGTGGCGGTGCTTCAAGACCAATGATGCTACGTTGGTGGAGATCAATCCTTTGGCCAAGGTTGGTGAGCCCGATGACGAAGCTTCCAAGAGTCTTTCGGCACTTGATGCGAAGATTTCCCTTGACGACAACGCCGCGTTCAGGCATGACGGTTGGAAACGCTTTGCCAGCGCCGCCACTGCCAATCCTCTTGAACGGCGCGCGAAAGAACATGGATTGCATTATGTTCACCTCGACGGGCAGGTCGGAGTGATAGGCAACGGTGCAGGACTCGTGATGAGTTCGTTGGATGCCGTGCATGGGGCTGGAGTAGCACAAGGTACGGGTGCGGCACCAGCAAATTTCCTCGATATTGGCGGTGGAGCGTCGGCCGAGGTGATGAGCGAAAGTCTGTCCATCGTACTGTCCGATCCGCAGGTGAAATCCGTGTTCATCAATATATATGGCGGCATTACGGCCTGCGATCAGGTCGCCGAAGGCATCTGTTCCGCAATGGACAAACTGAATGCTTCCAAACCCATCGTGGTACGGTTTGATGGTAATGCCGCCGTGGAAGGACTCGAGATTCTTAAAGCGTTAGACAACCCGAATCTCGTGGTACGTTCCACTATGGAAGAGGCGGCTGAAGAAGCGGCGCGTTTGGCATATGCCGGCAAGGAAGGCAAGTGATGGCGTTGTTCCTCGAAGAGGGTTCACCGGTTATCGTGCAAGGAATGACCGGTCACCAAGGCATGACACATACCGCGCGCATGCTCGCAGCGGGCACCAATATTGTCGGAGGGGTTAACCCACGCAAGGCGGGCAGTGTCGCATCATTTACGTTTGCTCGTAACCAACTCCATACGGCAGACATCCCCATTTATGCGACCTGTGGCGAGGCGAGAGAGGCTACCGGTGCCAAGGCGAGTGTGGTATTTGTGCCTCCGAAATTCGCCAAGGAAGCTATCGTTGAGGCCATTGAGGCCAGCATCGGCTTGATTGTGGTGGTTACGGAAGGCATTCCGGTTGCGGATACCGCGTACTGCGTGGAACTGGCACTCGAGCATGGCATCCGTATCGTAGGGCCGAATTGTCCCGGACTGATGACGCTGCCGGAACATTCGAACGAGTTCGGAGTCAACCTTGGCATCATCCCGGATGGTATCGTCGGCCGTGGTCCGCTTGGTCTGGTTTCCAAATCCGGCACATTGACCTATCAGATGATGGACGAACTGAAGGATATCGGTTTCACGGCCTGTCTGGGTGTGGGCGGTGATCCTATCGTCGGCACGACCCTTCTTGAAGCCCTGCAGCAGTTCGAACAGGACCGTGCCACTGAAGGCGTGATGATGATTGGTGAAATTGGCGGGAATGCGGAACAGGATGCAGCCCAGTGGGCCAAGGATCACATGACAAAGCCCGTGGTGGCCTATATCGCAGGCTTCACAGCTCCTGAAGGCAAACAGATGGGTCATGCCGGTGCAATCGTGTCCGGCGGGAAAGGCACCGCACAGGATAAGAGGGAAGCCCTCGAAGCGGTGGGCATACCTGTAGGCAACACGCCAGCGCGGGCCGCCGATCTGATGCGAGAAGCTTTGAATGACAGGCGCCGATGAACAATCATAAAAGACCTTGGCTTCGCGGTATCGTCATCGCATTTGTTTCGATGGCGATTTTTACCGTTACGCTAGGCGTTTTTATGTCCTTGATGCTACTCGTGATTTCCATTGAGGAGGGCGGCGGCCCGCTTTCGGATTTTTCTGTATCCTTGACGTTGGCCATCGTACTTTTGAGTCAAGGTATCGGTTTTGTCTCAGGAACGGTTCGACTGACCATCGTTCCGTTGCTGCTGACTTTTTTGCTTATCTGGCTGATCTGCACGCTCACCAGACGCATTTCGACAAACTGGCAATCGTTTTGCACCGGTCTGGTGACGTGGGTTTTGACCATGTTCGTGTTTTCGCAGAACGTGCTTGTGACTCTGTGCGACCCTTTATGGATGCAGGCGATTAAGAGCGCCGCCATTTTTTCATTGGGGTTTTCGTGGGGTGCCGTGCCATGGCGTTCTTTGGCTAAACAGGCCAAAAAATTGATGGCAGAACATCTGTCATTGATGACGCTTAAAGCTGTGATGTTCTGCTTGGTCAATGCTTTGATCGTACTTGGGATCTTTACGGTTTGCGGGCTGTTCACCGTAGGAGCGTGGACGGTGCACGGCAGTCATGCGGTCGTGAGAGTGTTCAATATGACTGCAATGCAAACTGGCTCGCGGATACTGACCTCCATCTGCGCGGTTGCGTGGTTACCCAATCTGATGGCATGGGCCGTAT
The DNA here is from genome assembly GCF_000741525.1 of Bifidobacterium bohemicum DSM 22767. GTDB lineage: Bacteria > Actinomycetota > Actinomycetes > Actinomycetales > Bifidobacteriaceae > Bifidobacterium > Bifidobacterium bohemicum. The sequence continues at coordinate 38,577 of NZ_JGYP01000001.1, forward strand.
CCTGGCTTTTTGGTTCCGGATTCTCGATAGGTGATCTGGCCACTTTCACCCTGTGGTCCGGCGGGGCGACCGGTTTACCCGCTATTCCGGCCTTTGCGATATTCCCTGAGCAAGTCAACAACGGTCAACTGCGCATCTTATTCGTGTCGATACCGATGCTGGTCAGTTTCGTCATAGGCGTTATCGAGATGTTTCTGCCTACAGAATTCGCCATTTCGGCCGGCAAACCTGATCAGGACTGGCATGGCTCCAACCGGCTTAGACATCTGGTCGGCCAGTTTATCAGTCCGCTGGCTTCCTTCGCCGTCACCACGGCGCTGTTGGCGGCTTGCCAATTCCTGTTTTTCCGTCTGTCGTCCGGAGCGTTGGGTGAACACCGTTTGGCGTACATCGGGCCTGAGGCAAGGACAGCCACCTCAATCATCGTCAAAACAATAGGAATCGGATTCTTTTGCGCTTGGCTTGTGGCGGTTATGGTCGTAGGAGCGGTAATTACCATTCGCATCGTGGCCAGGTATATACGCGGCAACGCTCAGGTGTTCCAAAATACTGACGCGAAACCCGATACAAGCACTGCTAATCCTGGCGACGAACCGTCAATCAATCCTCAACAGACCGGTCCAACCCAATCGAACACGTCCTTGACGAATTCCGCGGAACCAAGCTCGAATATCTCCGCAGTTGACGACAATACATCCGTTCATAAAAACGTGGATGAGATCACCAATTTATCGGATACACCAACAAGCTAGGAGACGGTGATGGCAGATACCAATCGTGTGATACGTCGTGCACTGGTTTCAGTATATGACAAAGCGGGCATAGAGATTCTTGCCCAAGCGTTTGTTGAGGCTGGCACCCAAGTGGTTTCCACAGGCGCCACGGCTAAGGTATTGAAGGCTTGCGGCGTTCATGTCACGCCGGTTGAAGAGGTGACAGGTTTTCCTGAAAGTCTTTCGGGACGTGTCAAAACGCTCGATCCGCATATTCATGCCGGAATTCTCGCTGACATGACCGATCCGAATCAGGCTCGTGAGCTTACCGACCTTGCTATTGAGCCGTTCGACTTGGTGGTGGTCAATCTCTATCCGTTTGCCGATACCGTACGATCTGGCGCGAACGAACCTTCAATCGTTGAAAAAATCGATATAGGTGGTCCATCCATGATTCGCGGTGCGGCGAAAAACAGTGCGAGCGTGGCGGTCGTTTGCGATTCCGCAGATTACGCGTTAACAGCCGAGCGCATCAAAGACGGTACGGGATTCTCACTTGAGGAAAGGCGTTGGCTGGCATCGAAAGCCTTTGCGACAACCGCTGCCTATGACGCAGCCATCGCGCAGTGGACCAAGACTCGCTGGGTAAGGCCGGAATCCATCCAGACCGTCAACCCGTTAAATGGCGATGATCGTGCTTCTGAACAGTCCAATGAGGACGAAGTCACATTCCCGCGGCATTTGACGCACACCTGGGAGAGATTGAGCGTGCTTCGATACGGTGAAAATCCTCACCAGAAGGCTGCCTTGTACGCGGATACCTTCGAGCCAGACGCCTTTGCACATGCCGAACAGCTCGGCGGCAAACAAATGAGCTACAACAACTACGTGGATGCCGATGCGGCCTGGCGTGCAGTTTGGGATTTCGCGCCTCAGATTGCAGTGTCCGTGTGCAAGCACAACAATCCTTGCGGGCTGGCCATCGGGCAGACCGTCGCCCAGGCCCATCTGAAGGCCCATGCATGTGATTCCAAGAGTGCCTATGGTGGAGTGATAGCCACGAACGCGACGGTATCGCTCGAAATGGCTCAGAACATTCGTCCCATTTTCACCGAGGTGATTGTCGCTCCGGACTACGAGCCTGACGCATTGGAACTGCTGAAAGCACATAAGAAGAATCTGCGTATACTGCGTGTGTCTGAACCTCCAACCGGCCGGTTGCAGCTCCGGCAGATTGACGGTGGTGTGCTCATGCAGTCGTTGGATCGTGTGGATGCGGCGGGCGACGATGTTGCCAACTGGCGTCTTGTCGCTGGAAGTCCCGCGGACGAGAGGACCATGCAGGATCTGGCCTTTGCTTGGCGGGCTGTGCGCTGTGTCAAATCAAATGCGGTGTTGCTGGCCAACGATGGAGCGACCGTTGGAATAGGCATGGGGCAGGTCAACCGTGTGGATTCCTGCCATCTAGCCATTGAGCGGGCGAACACGCTTGTCGATGGCATGGATCGTGCCACAGGTTCCGTGGCGGCATCGGACGCCTTCTTCCCATTTGCCGACGGCGCTGAGGCGTTGATCGAAGCTGGAGTCAAAGCTATTGTGCAGCCTGGCGGGTCTATTCGCGACACGGAGGTTATCGAAGCGGCACAGCGATATGGGGTCACCATGTATTTGACGGGCGAGCGTCATTTCTGTCACTGAGCTTTGGTTACATACAGAAGGTATGTGCATTATCGGAGTTATCAAGAAACGTCGCCAGGGGGTGCGGACATGAACAAGAAGCGCCATCCGTATGTGTCGGAGGAGCAGGAGGGCAAGCCCGTTTTCGAATGGATCGTCGCGGCACTGGTGGCGATTGCGACGTCATTCGCAGTAATGGGTCACATCAGGGCCGCTACGGTCATTATCGCATTGACGGCAATCATTATCGGAGTGTTCCGTCTGGTACTCGGTCAACGCAGTCCTTGGAAAGCACGTTCGGTAGGTTTCGACGCATTCATCTCCATCTCGTTCGGATTGGGATTGCTGCTTGTCTATTTCAGCATACAGATGATGATGTAATGTCGTTTGATCGTGGGTTTGTCCGATCTTCCGTTATAAGTGGTTAGCGGGAGATCTTGATACGGGTATGAATTGGGGTCCTAACGTTTGTCAGGACCCCAATTCATACCCGCGACAGATATTACGGATAATAATGCCGCATAACGCTCTTGGCGCGGGACTACTACTCCAAAGCATCCCCAGCGGAAGCGCCAAGGGACGCGCCAGGAGCGTTCTGAACATCGGCATCGTCGGTATCCGTTGCTTCCGTTTGTGGCGCTTTGGCGGTTTCTTCAATGAAGATGTCGTCATCGATCTGGTGTTCGTTGGATTGTCTGTCTTCGATGGTTTGGCCGATCATCGAAATCGCAACCACAATCGTCGCGGCGAAGATGGGACAAATCCAGAAGTAGAGCAACTGGGCCAGGGGATCGACCGGCAGACCGGAGCCGTGGGCGAAAATGGCGATTCCGGTGGCGCGGGCAGGGTTGAGAGACGCGCCCGTAACCGGGTGGGTGATTGCAGCGCCTAAAGCATACGCCGCGCCCATGACGACAGCCGCGGTGTCGGTGGGCTTCCCATCGTCATCCATTGAATGCAACGCGGCGGAAGTAATGATAAGACCGGCGATGATCTCAACAATGATTGCCAGCAGAAGACCGAAATTCAGCCTCGTGTTTTGCAGTGAGGCCGCAGAAATCGAATTGCTTCCGAATCCGTTGATGGCCTTGGCGAACCACGTTTGAGCAGGAACCGTCTGAGAAACCGGCAGAACGAGAATCGTGATGCCGCCTGCGACGATTCCGCCAAGCACCTGAGCCACGATGTAGGCGATGCCGTTCCATATATTGGTTTTTCCGGTGAGGATGGCGGCCAATGTCACCGCAGGATTGAATTGCCCCCCGGAGAACCTGCCGAAAATGACGATCATCAATGCGTAGGCAAGCCCCGTTGTCAGGCTCGAAAGAATGACGTTCGGTCCGTAGAGCGTCATGCTGATGGCCGAAATCAAATAAATCGACACGAATATCAGCAGGCTTCCCAAAAACTCGGCTGCGGTTCCCAGCAACAATGTTGCCAGATTGGACTTAGAGCCGCTCTTTTCCTCACTGGCCTCTGACATGATGTCTGCCGGCACCGTCTCATCGGCTGTGACGGTTTCGTATTGAGATTCTTCTAGCGTCATCACGATTCCTTATCTGATTTTGCGCGTTCACGCGCCGTATCAAACGCAATGCTATCAGCAGGGCTGTAAGTAGGGTATACTGAGGTGTTGGTACCGGAAGCGGATGTGAAACTGAAAAATGTTTGGCTCCTAAATGCGCTCAGAAACCCTCGATCCGTGGGACTTCTCGGCATTCGCGGACGAAACCGAACTGTTTGATATATGACGGACGGATGCCGGAATGACGCCGTCCTTGGCCACGTTGGGAGAACGATGCCACACGCATACACCCGCGCCGAACGCGCGCACAGCAACCAAGACGAGGGCGTTCGTCTACAGAAAATCCTTGCGCAGGCCGGTTTCGGTTCGCGTCGCAAATGCGAGGAAATGATTACCGAAGGTCGAGTCGAGGTGGATGGCGAATTGACCACCGAACTTGGCACACGGGTCGATCTGGGTCGTCAGGAGGTTCGTGTCGACGGTTCTAGGGTTCGTTTGAACCCCAACCATGTGACGCTGGCGCTCAATAAGCCCAGGAAGGTTCTTTCCGCAATGGACGACCCGAAGGGGCGTTATACATTGAGCGACATTGTGGGGGACAAATACGACCGCATCTTCCATATGGGCCGACTCGACTACGATTCCGAGGGGCTTATTCTCATGACCAATGACGGGGAGCTGAGCGAACACGTGATGCATCCGCGCTACGAGGTTCAAAAGACATACATCGCTACCGTCGAGGGGCGTATCGGCGGCAATATCTGTCGGCGTTTGGTGACGCAGGGCGTCAATCTTGACGACGGGCTCATACGCCTCGACCGTTGCGCCATCATTGACTCAAGTCGAGACCAGACCATCGTCAAAGTCGTTCTTCACTCCGGTAAGAATCGCATCGTGCGTCGTATTTTCGACGCGGTCGGATACCCGGTGCGTCGACTGGTGCGTACGCAAATCGGGCCCATCAAGCTCGGTGAGATCAAGCCGGGTGCCTATCGCGTGCTTTCGCAGGCTGAGGTACGGGCTCTGTCGAAGGAGGTCGGACTGTGATACGAGTAGCCATAGACGGACCGGCAGGAGTCGGCAAATCTTCCACCTCCAAGGCGTTGGCCGAACATTTCGGATTCGCATACCTCGACACAGGTGCGATGTACCGTGCGGCGGCTTGGTGGTGTCTGAGACGCGGCGCCGATCTTGATGTCGAAACCGTAGATGAACAGTCCGTCACCGAGATGGTGAGCGAACTGTTCACTGGTGACCACTTCGAACTCAGCGTTGATCCGGACCATCCTTCGATCCATGTGGACGGCGAGGACATCAGCGAGCAGATTCGCGATTCGAATGTTTCGACTCACGTCTCGAAAGTGTCGAACATTACTCCGGTGCGCCACCTTCTGATTGCGGCGCAGCAAGCTTATATCGAGGCGGAGGGTGCGCCTGATTCGTTTTCCAAGGGTGCCGGCGTGGTGGCCGAAGGGCGTGACATCACCACGGTGGTCGCCCCTGAAGCCGAAGTACGCGTATTGCTGACCGCGCGGCCTGAAGTGCGGCAGGCACGACGTAGCGGGCAGGCCGCCGGGGGACAGGCCGGTGCTGAAAACGTCATCGCGCGAGACCAAGCGGATTCAAAGGCGACGAGCTTTTTGACCGCTTCCGATGACGTGACCACGGTCGACAATTCCGACCTCACGTTCGACCAGACGTTGCGGCAACTGATAGAGCTGGTCGATCAGGCCATCGAAACACAGGAATACGACCGTTATGCCGCCAACCTTGAAGACTATGAGCTTGATGAGGCCGATGAGGCGTTGCTGGACGATGACGATGCTGATGGATCCGACGCCTTCGCCGCCAAGCCCGTGGGTGTGCTCGCGGTGGTGGGCAGGCCTAACGTCGGTAAATCAACGCTTGTCAACCGTATCCTCGGCAGACGTGTCGCGGTCGTGGAAGACACCCCGGGAGTGACGCGAGACCGTGTGAGCTATGACGCCGAATGGGCCGGGACCGATTTCAAGATCGTGGACACAGGCGGTTGGGAGACGGGAGTCGAGGGAATCGACTCGGCCATCGCTTCGCAGGCTCAGGTGGCCGTCTCGCTTGCCGACGCCGTGCTGTTCGTCGTGGACGGTCAGGTGGGTGTGACCGCCACCGACGAACGAATGGTCAAGATGCTGCGCAAGGCCGGTAAACCGGTTATTCTCGCGGTCAACAAGATCGACGGTTCCAATAGCGAATATCTGACGGCGGACTTCTGGAAGCTGGGGATGGGCGAACCATACGCCATTTCGGCCATGCACGGCAGGGGAGTGGGCGATTTGCTGGACGTCGCGATTGATCAGCTCGCCAAGGCCGAGAAGACCTCGGGCTTCCTCACTCCGGGCGATTTACGTCGGGTTGCGCTTATCGGCAGGCCGAATGTCGGCAAGTCTTCGCTGCTCAATCAGCTGGCCCGCGAAGAGCGCACCGTTGTCAACGATCTTGCCGGCACCACACGCGATTCGGTCGACGAAGTGATCGACATCGATGGCGAGGATTGGCTGTTCATCGATACGGCGGGCATCAAGCGGCGGCAGCATAAGCTTTCCGGAGCCGAGTATTATTCCTCGCTGCGCACGCAGGCCGCCATCGAGCGCTCCGAGCTCGCCTTGGTGCTTTTCGACGCGACCGAACCCATCTCGGATCAGGACCTCAAGGTGATGAGCCAGGCCGTTGATGCGGGTCGCGCGATCGTGCTCATATTCAACAAGTGGGATCTCGTGGACGAATTCGACCGGCAACGCATCGAGCGTTTGTGGGCCACCGAGTTCGATCAGGTCACATGGGCAAGGCGCGTCAACCTCTCGGCTAAAACCGGCTGGCACACCAACCGCCTGCACGCTGCGATGGACGAGGCGCTTGAATCGTGGGATCAACGTATTCCGACCGGCAAGCTCAATTCGTTCCTCGGCCGCATTCAGGCGGCGCATCCGCACCCGCTGCGTGGCGGCAAACAGCCGCGCATCCTGTTCGCCACACAGGCGTCTTCGCGTCCGCCGCGCTTCGTCATCTTCGCCACCGGATTCCTCGAGCCCGGATACCGTCGATACATCGAACGCAATTTGCGCGAGGAGTTCGGTTTCGAAGGCACCCCGATTCAGATTTCGGTTCACGTGAGGGAACGCAAGTCCGACAAGAGGAAGTAGCCGAAGTTTGCCGACCGAGTCGGCGGATGAAGTTTCGTGATGGCTTGAATCTAGCTGTTCTACGAAACGCATCCGTCGTCTCATTTCTGCGGTTAGGTGCCCGCAGATCGCAATCGCATGGTGGTACCCAACAATCGTTTGGTGAGTGATTACTGGCATTGGTGTATGTATTACAGAACCCATTGATGGCCGTATATTCAGCTTTCGGTGAGGGTGTATCGAATCAAGAATGTCGATTGTATGACGAACGCTGGCTAGTTCTGACGCCAACCGAGATTCGTGCTTCGGTCGCTTGCCTGCCCCCGCGAACTGCTTCGCCACGCCGAGGAGGTGATGCAAGGAAACATGTGCTAGACTTACTCCTTGGTGCTATTGCACTGTTCGGGTCGTAGCGCAGTTTGGTAGCGCACTTGACTGGGGGTCAAGGGGTCGCGGGTTCAAATCCCGCCGACCCGACGAGAAAAGCCCGGAATTCCAACGTTTTGAGAACATTGGAATTCCGGGCTTTTGCGATTTTAAACACGATTAGACAGGATTCCAGCGCAATCAGATTCGATGACCGCAGAGCTCCGTCGTTTCGGGGATGTAGGTCAGACCTTGTGCGCCTTAGTGCTGGGGGGGGGCAGAACAACGGACGGTTAACAGCTAGGTGCTGCCCGCTGGGATGATTGGATGCCGGCTGGATTCAGGCAATCGTTCTGAGGGGCAGACCGGCGATGTCGAGTTTGGAGTAATTGGTTTGCTCCCCAATTCTACGGGTTTCAGGGCTATGTTATTGAGGGCCGGTGATCCGTGGGGGGGGGGTCGTATTCGGCCATGGATCCGCATTCATGGCAGGTGCTGTGCTGGCCGATGGCTTTGGTGGATTGACGTGTTTTGACTTCGAGCGCTTGATGTTTATATAGTTGTTTTAGGTTTGGATGACCGATATATAGCCGTTGAGGTTTGTTGTCGCGTTTCCCGGCTTTATGAATTTGAGCGATATCACTCCGCCTCCCTCCTCTTGTGGGTTCGGGTTCGACGTCTGCGAATTCGGCCATATGGGCCGATTCTTGCGGGGAAGTCGTTTTCGGCGCGGCCATGGGAGGCGTGGCCGGTAAAGGAGTGTTGTCACGGATATGGTCCTGAAGGATGATATCGATTTGGATTTTCCGCGTTCACTGGCTGAACGGACGGTTCGGCGGTATGCGCGGGCGATGTCCGACGTCGATGTCGAGACCGCGGCGGGGCTTTTCGTTCCCGACGCGGTGAGGGTCGACCCGATCGGCGGAAATGTCTGCCAGGGCAGAAAGGAGATTTTTGCCGCTTTTAGACAGGCGCTGTCGTCTGCGCCGGCGCGGGTCAGTTTCGTCCCGGGGCCGCCGCATGGCAGAGGGAATAGGTTCGCCTTCGAGTTCCGGCACACGGTCGCCGGTGTCGGGCCTGAGAAGTCGTTGTACGGCATAGATGTCTTCACGTTCGACAGGGACGGGCTTATTGAAAAGGTCGAGGCTTATTGGGGTGACGACGATTGGAGCGAGAAATAGATTCGGAAACGGTCCGTCGATCCTTGTTCGCCGGAACCGAGGATATGAGGCGAATCGTCGGTAATGATCGCCGGTCATATGGGAAAGGGGTCGTATGAAGCGACGTAAAGTGACAGTTGCGGCGTGCGCCGTGATGGCTATCGTGGCGATAGTGATAGGTGTCTGTTGGGCGGCAAATTCGTTCAGTAAGGGCGATGACCCCGGAGCCTCGGGTTCGTCGGCTCCGGCCAGTCGGCTGGAAACCGTGAGCTATGACATTACGTACCAGGGCAGGCACTATGCGAAGACCGCGAGCGTGTATGTCCCCTCTTCCTATCGGAAGGGCACGCCGATGAACATCCTGTATCTGCTGCACGGCTCGTGGACGAACGGGCCGAAACTGGCCGTCCAGATGCAGACGTATCTGGACGGTTGCCTTTCTGATAAGCCGATGCTCGTGGTGTTTCCTACCTACTATCCCGACGCATCGTTCGTCGTCGCCGATTGGCCCAAGGACTACGCGCTTAACCGTTTCTTCGCCACTGACGAGATCGAATCCCTCATGCGGGTTGTGGAAAGCCGGTTCACCACCTATTCCGATGGCGTCACGCAGGCGGATTTCATAAACAGCAGGACGCACCGGGCTTTCGGGGGTTATTCGATGGGGGGTCTCACCACTTGGGAAATGCTCGCCGCCAAGCCGCAATATTTCCATGATTTCATGCCGATGGCCGAGTACAGCTGGATCAACCAGAGCACGGGCGGCACCACTGATCATGATACCGCCGAAAATCTCCTAGCCGGCCTCAGGGCACGGCACTACGGCTCCGGCGATGTGACGGTGATCGCGATGGTGGGCGAGAAGGACGACACCAAGACCCGCATGATTCCCCAGATCGACGCCTTGCGCGCCGACAGCGGCGGCATCATGAACAAACGGAACCTCGTCTACTGGGAGAATCCCGGCGGCGGGCATGGCCGTGCCTCGTTCAAGGCCGAGGTCAAACACGGGCTGCCGTATCTGTTCGCCAAACAATGAGACGCATGTCGGCAGGGAAATATCCTGCCATGCGACTTGGCATGCAAAGTGGATGAAGAAGAACGGCCATGAATGCTTCGATATGCATTTATGGCCGTTCGATAGTATACGGGCGTTAAAACCTTCTTGGCTTATACGGGCTTCTATCCGACTGTTTTATATGTGTGGAACGGTAGGCTTTTGTTCCTGTTCCGAGTCGGTGAAGACCGTCGGCAAGCATGTTTGGGGGACAAGCGAAATTCAGCCGTATGAACCGGTTCCCGTCACCGCGATAGACGGATCCGGACGACAGCACCAGGCCCGTGCGGCGGCGTATCTCATCCGTGAAAGCGTCCGCGTCATCCGTGAGGGCCGAAACGTCTATCCACATCAGATAGGTGGCCTGTCCTCCGACGATGCTGAGGCCTTCGATGTTTCGGTCGATGAAATCTCGGGCGTTCTCGCGGTTGGAACGCAACTGTGCGATAAGCGCTTTGCGCCAGCCGCGTCCTTCGTTGTACGCGGCGATGGTGCCGTCAAGCGCGAGAAGATTGGGTTCGGCTACTTCGTCGGTGTTGAGCCCGCGTGCCACTTGGGCCCGCAGGTCCGGGTCGGGGACGATGGCCGTCGCGGCGTGCAGGGCGGCGAGGTTGAAGGTCTTGCTGGGGGAGACCAGGGAGATGATCTGCCGGTTCAGCGGTGCTTTGAGGGAGAAGGCCGGCGTGTAGTCCGGTCCTGAGAGCACCAGGTCGCCGTGGATCTCATCGGAAAGCAATATGACATGGTGCTTGAGGCACAGCCGTGCCGTATGCTCGAGTTCGTTTCGCGTCCACACTTTCCCGATCGGGTTGTGCGGGTTGCAGAGAATCATGAGCGTCGTCAGCGGGTTTGAGAGCTTGGCCTCCAGGTCGTCGAAATCGATGTTATAGGAGTCTCCGTCCCGTTTCAGGTCGCTGGAAAGCGCATGCCGTCCGTTGTTCTCGATGGAGTTGTAGAAGATGTTGTAGACCGGCGCCTCAACCACCACGTTGTCGCCGACATGGCCGATGCGGCGCACGATTGATGAGATCGCGGGCACGACGCCGGTGGCGAAGACCATCCAGTCCGTTTGCGGGCGGGCGTCGTGCTGGGTGGCGTACCAATCCGCCACGGCCTGCCGGTAGTCGTCCCTGGGCTCCTCGTAGCCGAACGCGCCCAGATCCAGCTTCCGTCGCATGGCTTCGACGATTTCCGGAGCGGTTGCGAAATCCATGTCCGCGATCCACATCGGAAGCTCGCCTTCGCCGACGTCCCATTTGACCGAGGCCGTGCCTCGGCGGTCCGGGGCGTGGCGGAAATCGTATGTCTGCCCGTTGGCTGTTTCGCCGCTCATGCCGCGGTCCCCGTATTGTTGGTGTCTGAGCTAGAGATCAGCCTGTCCGGTTCGATGGCGCTGCTGATGACGCTGCGTTTGGGGTCCACCTTGGTCGCATCGACGATGACCTCGCCGATATGGCGGGCTTGGATGGAACCGCTCAGCGGGTTCTTGACGCTCATGATGTCCCCGTCGATTTTGGCGTTCACGTCGCTGCAGTATTCGAAGGCGAGGTCGGTGCGCAGCAGCCTGCACCCGCTCATTTTCAGATGGTCGGTGTAGCAAAGCCCCTGGTCGCTTTCGATGGTGCAGTTGACCAGCGTGAGGTTCTTGGTGTTCCATGCCAGGTATTCGCCGTCGAGAACGGAATCGTAGATGGTGACGTTCTCGCAGTTCCAGAAGGCGTCCTTGGAGACGAAAACGCAGTGGTGCGCCTCGATGTCGGAAGCGCCGTCGAAGCAGTAGTTGCCGACGATATGCACGTCGTCAAGCCGTATGCCGGAGCTGTCCTTGCCGAAGTAGTTGCCGACGGCCTGCACATGGTTCATGCTGATGTCCTTGCAGGTCCACATCGTCTCCTCGGCGTCGGCGAAATGCACCCTTTCCAGGCTCACGCCTTTGCAGCGGCGGAAAAGCTTGGGCGCCTGCAAGTCGCAGTCTTTCATATGGATTTTGTCGGTGTACCAGATGCCGGAACGTGACATGGTCTCGAAGACGGTGTCGCTCACCTCGACGTTTTTGCAATACCACAGCGGATATTTCCATGTGAAGATCGAACCGCGGACATTCAGGTTTCGCCCCTCCTTGAGCGGCGACTCGCCTTTCCCGAATGTCACGTTTTCCACATCGGCGTCATGCTGCCCGAACAGGGGCCTCTCGCCCTCGAAATAGCTGTTTTTGTACGTCGTCATTATCTTGGTTGTCGCCTTTCGACATGGTTGGTTTCAAGGATGGCCTTCGCTATATCGTATTTATTTCAAGTCCTTGAAGTCAAAACGGGTTGTGTCGTGCCGGGTATGGAACCGGCGCTCGACACGGATGCCGCGTGAGGGCTTCAGGTCGCCGGCGCACAAACGGGAGGCAGGTGCCGGAGAAGCCCGAAGGAAGCGGTGGTTTGACTTCGAGTGCTGGAGGTTTTTACGATTCTAGATGGTGCATGAATCCGGACGATGGTCGCATTGTTGGGCGGACGGCGCCGGAAAGGAGACTCATGAGTGAGTCACAGATGATGAAGGCCGCGATTTTCCGGGGACCTGGTGACATTGCCACCGAATCGGTACCAAAGTCGTCGGTACAGCATAATGACGATATCGTCATCCGGGTCGTTCGCGCATGCGTGTGCGGGTCCGACCTCTGGTTCTATCGGGGGCTTGATGCCTTCAAGGCGGGAACGCCGGTGGGCCATGAGGCCATCGGCGTGGTCGAGCAGACCGGTTCCGCGGTGCAGAGCGTGCGGAAGGGCGATTTCGTCATCGTCCCGTTCCCGTACAGCTGCGGGAAATGCCCGGTGTGCAAGGCCGGTTTCGAATCCTCCTGCCCCAACGGCGGATATATAGGTGCCGTGAGCGGCTGCCAGGCCGAATACCTGCGCGTGCCGGAGGCCGACGGCACCGTCGTGAAGGTGGACGAGCCGGAAGGCGGTTTCAGCGACACCATGCTGGCTGCGCTGGTCACGCTTTCTGATGTGATGGCGACCGGTTATCACGCGGCCGCCAGCGCCGAAGTGAAGCCGGGGGACACCGTGGTCGTGCTCGGTGACGGTGCTGTGGGCCTTTGCGGCGTCATCGCGGCCGGATTGCGCGGTGCAAGTCGCATCATCTCCATGAGCCGTCATGAGGACCGGGCGGCATTGGCCCGCAAATTCGGCGCGACCGATATCGTCGCCGAACGCGGGCAGGATGCGGTCGACAAGGTTCTGTCCATGACCGGCGGCTACGGTGCGGATGCGGTGCTCGAGTGCGTGGGGTCGAAACTGTCGTTCGACACCGCGATGGGCCTGGTCATGCCGGGCGCGTTCATCGGGCGTGTCGGCGTCCCCCACGGCGAGGAGCTCGACAGTGACGTACTGTTCAACAAGAACATCGGCCTGCGCGGCGGTTCCGCTCCGGTGCGGACCTATGACAGGACGGTGTTGCTTGACAAGGTACTCGACGGCTCGATTCACCCCGAGCTGGTGTTCACCCAGGAATTCGACATCGACCACATCAACGATGCCTACGACGCCATGGATAAGCGGCGTGCCATCAAGTCGCTGATCAGATTCTAGCCTTGTCCGATAGACGAAAACTCGGCGGGGTGCCGACGTAAGCCAGATGGTTGTGGCTTGCGTCGGCACCCCGCCGTTTGTGATAGGAATTCTTTTTCATTCCTGTTGATTGGATGTATCTCTGTGCCCCGGAAGGTTCAGAACGAGAACGACTCATGGTAGATGTCGCTTGCCGCCACACCCTCATGGCGCAGAATATGGCGGACCGAACGGTACATCGGGGTCGGGCCCGCGAGCAGATAGACGGCCTTCGGCGTCACCGCTGCGCGTAGCTCTTCATCGTTGAACCTTCCGACCTTGAGCATGATAGTGTTGCCAGTCCGTTCCGCCCATCGCCTCAGTTGCGACTGATGAATGAGTTCCGATTCGTTTTTCGCCGAATATGCGAGGGTGATCCGTCTTCCGTCTCTTTGTGCCCCGTAGGCGTTCAATATCGCCAACAGCGGAACGATACCAGTGCCGCCGGCGTAGAGGACCAAGGGCCGGTCGTCTTCATGTTCCTTGATGAACCGGTGGTATCGCCCGAACGGCCCTTGCAGGTCAACCCGCGCGCCGGGAGAAGCGAAGATCGGCAAGAGGGTGGTGAAATCGCCTTCGCCGCGTATTATGAATGTCGCGTTGTCGTCCTTGTTGGGGGCGTCGGCCATCGAGAATGGGTGATATTCGCGTAATTCCTTGAAATCCGGAAGTCTCAGGAAGGCGAAATCTCCGGTTTCCCAATTCTTGCTGAGGCCGGGGACATGTATGGTGAGCTCACAGATGTTGCCGTCCAGCATTTCCCGGGAGATGATTTGCCCCTGGAGTTTGGGATGGTGCTCTCGGATTTTGAACAGGATGTAGTATGCCAGTACGCCTATCGTGGCGGCGTCGCAAAGAACGATGAACGGCCGGACGCTGACGATGTAGCTGGTGAGGTGGAAATGCACGCAGGCCACGCCCACCGTGACCAAAACGAGTCGGTGCAGCCATACGGTAATTTCGTGCTTGATGAGCGGCTCGTGGACTGTCAAAAAGCTTCTGACTGGAGTGATCAAGTCGGTGAGGCGTCGCGTCATGAACAACGCGGAGAACGCAACCATCGTCAGAAGCGACCAGAACGCGATCTCGCCGAATGTCTTGGCCAGACCGAACGTCGGCAGCTCAAGACGGTGAATGATGGAGATGCCGAAGGCGAACACGGCCAGCAGGCCGTGCGCCAGATATAAATCGGGCAGGCCGACCAGCCGGTCAAGCCAATGCGGGCGGCAGCTTAAATACACGGATTCCAGCATCCAGATATAGGCGATGACGCCCAACGCGATCGGAAGCATCGACATCTCGCGGAAGATCGGATTGATGAAAACCGCCAAAACAACCATGAAAGGCGCCGGCACGAGAATCAATATTGACAGCCAGAAAATCGGAAGCCGGAAGAAAAGGTTGTGTTTCTTGGTCATGATTGAAATCGTCTTTCTACACTGAACTTAGAGTAATCGGCGAATATGTTCAAAATCACCGGTTTGCCGAAGCCGGCTGAGAATAAGATGCTCGTCTTCCTGCTTACTAAAACGGCAGAAAAACGAGCATGAGGCCGATCGGGTCGTCTGATCGGCAGCTTGACGTTCAGGACAGCTTGTTGTCCTTGAGCCATTTGCCGGCCAGTTTGTCGGCCTGATCTTTTTGAGGGTGCTCGACATGCAATGCATCCAGTACTTTGGCCTTTGGTTCGGCCGAGACAAGGTCGTCGCGGAACTGCGAGCATCCCGATCCACCCGAGGTGCAGAACGGCGCGACCGTCTTGCCTGATAGGTCGTAGCGGTCTAGAAAGGTCCTGATGATCATCGGCTCCTCGCCCCACCATATCGGCGTGCCCAGGTAGATCAGACTATAGTCGTCAAGATTCTTAATCTCGCCGGAGATGGCGGGCCTGATGTTGTCCCTGCCTTCCTTTTTCGCGACGGCGAGTAGCTCGTTGTAATCGCTTGTGTAAGGTTTCGTGGGTTCTATGCGGAAGATGTCGGACTTGGTCTGCTTTTCGATCGCGTCTGCCACGGCCTTCGTCGTGCTGGTGTGGGAGAAGTAGACTATCAGCGATTTACCGCCGCCTTTCTTCGGTTCCGTCTTTTCGGCGTCGTCATGCCCGCTCTTCGTCTTGTCGCCTTTCTGAACCTGCACGGAAGAGGATTCCGAGCCGGGGTTTGGGGACGACTGGCTACCCCCGCACGCCGTCAGTGATGCGATTGAAGCCAAAAGCACCAAGGCTGTCGTGATTCTTTTCATCGTTCTCATATCGATTGTTCCTTCTGTCTATGCGCATTCCATGCCGTCACTGGATGACTGTCCGCCTGAAATCACAGGTCGAGTCCATCGACCCAGCTGACGAGCGTCTTCTCGTCCACGCGGGCGTCGAAGCGACGGCCGGTCTTCCAGCTTGCTGCAGGTGCCGAATCGTGCAGGCGACGGCCGTCCGCGCCTATCGCGTGCGCGAGCTTTTTTGCGACTTCTGCTGTGGTTCCGGTACCCGAGAAGTAGGTGACTAGTGGTTTCTTGTCCATGATGCCGCCTTGATTGTTCTTGTTGGGCTTTGCCACCGCATCTTTGGGTATTGCGTCACGTCCGATGGTTATTTGCGCCCGATGACCCGTGCCGGATTGCCGGCGACGATGGTGTTGGCCGCTACGTCCTTGGTGACCACGGCGGCCGCGCCGATGACGGCGTTGTCGCCTACGGTGACTCCCGGCAGCACGGTTGCCCCGGTGCCTATCCAAACACGGTCGCCGATGACGATCGGCCTGCACACGGTTGCAGTGAGGTTATGGGGGTCGCTCACGTGGTTGAGGGTGATCAGATTGACTTTCGGTGCGATGAGGACGCCGTCGCCCAATGTGATGCCACCACGGTCCATGAACAAGCAGTCCCAGTTCACGTAGGAGTCGCGACCGACTTTGATATTGTGTCCGAAATCCGTGCGGAACGGTGCGTTCAGACGAAACGTGGGATCCACGGGGTGGCCGACGAGCTCTTCGAACAGGTCATGTATCTCTTCGCGGGTGTGGTAACCTGTGTTCAGCTTGGCGCACACCCGTTTGGCGTGTTCGATGACCTCCGCAATGGCCTCATAGCCCTCTTCATCGGGCGATATCGATTCCCCGGCGAGTTCACGCCGCATGATATCAGGCAGTTCTTCGGCCTCCCCTTCACGTTCTGGCATGGCGCCCCTTTCTTGTTGTCGAGTCGTATGGAATCATTTCACCTCGGCAAGGAGTTATGTTCAAATAGGTTTTCTCTATGGCTTGTCATGTGTTCCATGCATGGCAAGCCTCTATGACTGAAAGGGCACATGTCGATGAGGTTGCGTTTATTTCTGCGAGGACGACGGACCACATGCCTATACGCAGACATTGCAGCTGCACTGAGCGGCATCAGGGCCGATGCTTTGTTGACAAAAGGCGATTTTACGAAAAGTCACTCCTCTTTCGGGTTCTGGTTGTTGCGCCTTTGCAGAAAATCGATGAACCGTGCGGCGGCCATGGAATGTTCACCGCTTCGTTTCCAGGCGATCACCGACTCTCCGGTCAGGCTTGGACTGAGTGGCAAGGATCTGACCTGAGGATGGATGATGCCGGTATCGATGCACAGGAACGCGCCAAGCTCGGCGGCGACCATAGTCGCGGCATTGCCGGTGAGATTGCAATAACCGACGACATTGACGTCATCCGCCTTTGGGGCGAACCAGCCCTTGAGGACGTTTTGGGCGGAATTCCGGGAGGGAAGCATGATGGGCAGGCCGCACAGGTCGTCCACGGTGGCCACATTGTTCGGCGGCCACGGCCAGCTTTTGGGAAGCAAGGCCACCCAGCGTTCCACCACGTTGGTTCGTATATGGTCATAACGCTGGGTGTCCACGGGTTCGAGGAGCAGACCGATGTCCAGAAGGCCTTGCTCCATACGCTCTTGTATAAGGTCCGCCGCCGCGCTGAAAATCGTAAAGCGGACTTTTGGATAATCGTCTCTGAATTCTCTTATGGCCTGAGTGAGGTAACGCATGCCACGCATCTCCCCGCATCCGATGGTAATCTCACCGCTAAGCTCGGCATCGGCGTTCTTGAGTTCGTCCTCAGCCTTTTCCATCAGTGAAACCATGGTTCGTGCCCGGTCATAAAACAATCTGCCTGCATCGGTCAGGGAGGTCTCGTCCTTGCGGTTGCTTCTGTTGATCAGCGTGGCTCCGAGGTCCTTCTCGAGATTCTTGATTCGGCGTGACATCGAAGGTTGGGATACACGGAGCAGCTCTGCCGCTGCGGTGATGCTTCCCTCCTCTGCGACGGCCAGAAAACAACGGAGCGCTCGGATGCTCAGGTCGGACATCCGGTCATCATCTGCCAGATAGTCGTTCAGGTCCTCATATTGTTTGTTCTCCGGCATTTCTACCTCCCTGTATCAATATTTTGCATGGTGTGCCCGGATCCGTATCAGCCGCTTCGATGTTTTCCCTCATCCTCTTCGTCTGTCTCGGTCAATGGATAGGGCGCTTCGCCATCAGCACGTAAACCAGATAGCGACGAAGGGGCGATCACGTGCATTGCCGACGTCAGTCCATGATACTCCTCAATCAAAGGGTGCCGTGATCGGGATTATTCGGATTTTACTTCAAGGTGCCTGAGGTCTTTGGAGTATCGATTCCAAAACCCTGAGAACTTGAGGCTCTTGAAACCTGGCCGAACATCTTCCGTCGGTTTGTGCTTTTGTCGAGACTGTAGCTGGCGGATCGTGGGCTGGCGTTCCGTAAACCGGTGAAAAGATGGAGGTGACGATTACTGGTCGGCTTTTCATGTTTAAAGAAGGTATTTGGATTTTTGGAGATCGGGTCCAGCACTTGGCGGATCGGTGAAAGGATGGATGTGATCGGTGCGCCGAACGCCGACCGGAGCTCGTTCCTTGACGATCGAACTTCCGGCCGAAACGATTATGTCGCCTGAGATTCGGTTGGACAGGAAATCAATTCTATGCATTTTGTCTATGGAATACCATGCCACAAAGGTATTTGAACATATAATGCTTCTGTTGTGTAATCAGTTTGTTCTATTGTCGCAACGAGGGGAGAGCCAAAATGCAACAAGATGGCGTTCCGGAGGCAAGTCGCTCGTTATGTTTGGTTAATCCGAGGACTCATGCCTCTGCCTTTGCTCATGGTTGAGTTGGTGTTCGGGATTCCCGAATGACGATACTCCATCCGGAAAACGAAAAGGGACAAAACTGCGGTTCATGGGACAAAGAATGGGCGTGTACGAATTGGGGCTGAGGTTCTCGGCACTGTCGATTGGTTCATCATTGATGCATGCATGAGGCTGTCACGTTGGAGACCTTCCATTTGATTGCCGCGACAAGTCCAATCATGAACCCGCTTTTTGATGCTGATAGGGACTGAAACACAAATATCTACAATGGGGTACTTCTTTTTCTGTGCGAGATATCGATTGCCGATTTGAGATAAACCGCCGCATGCACTGCTCAGACCAGAAATCGAAGCATCCATCAGCATTCTCTTCAGTCAATAGATGCGACCTTTCATGGCGAGACAAGAACCTTAAACCAGAAAGGAAAAATATGGCCAAAAGTTAACAAGACATGAATAATGGGTATCTTTGCCGGCGGTAAAGACTCTGACAGCTAGCGTGAGCGTCACGGCAAGTTTCCATGCAATAATCTGAATGACGGAATCACCGCGAAGTGTGTTCACCGTTCCGGGCATCCGGCGTTCAGCGCCACTGTTGAACAATCGGTTCAACGAGATATTAGGAGAAAATGCAGATTATGTTAGATGTCAACATCGATGATGTCATTGCAGTCATGCAATCGCTGGTGCCCTATTTGGTGGGTATTGCGGTATTGTTCGTGGCCGGTATCGTCATCAGCTTCGCCGTCAACAAGAGGACGGTGCAGAACGCGGCCGTGCGTAAACTCGTGCACGGCGAGGCCTGGATCGTAGTGCTGCTGGGTGCCGTCATAGCGGTGTCCATGATATTGACCGGTCCCATGCAGACCCTGATGGACAATGCGTCGGCGCCGAAGCAGCATCTGACGCAGGCGACGATCAGGAAGACCAACGATTTGGCGGTCAACATCGAGAATGAAGCGATTACGATGTTGGAGGACACGGATAACGTGCTACCTTTGAAGAGCAGTGAGCCGTTGAATGTCTTCGGCTGGGCTTCGACCAATCCGATTTACGGAGGAACCGGCTCCGGTTCCTTGGATGGGTCCTATAGGACCACTTCCTTGCTGGATGGCCTGCATCAGGCCGGTTTTAGGACAAATACGCGGTTGAGTGATTTCTATACGAAGTATTCGACCAAGCGCGGTGAGATCGCGGTGACCTCTGCCGACTGGACGCTTCCCGAGCCCCCGGCGGAGGACTATTCGAGTTCGTTGGTTGATAATGCGAAGCAATTCTCAAAGACCGCGGTGGTGGTCATCGGCCGTGTTGGTGGTGAAGGTCTTGATCTGCCCACCGACATGCATGCCAAGGATGTCGTCTATAACAACAACTCCAAGAAATATGAGGATTTCGCTCCGGGGCAGCACTATCTCGAGTTGAACAGGACCGAGCATGACATGCTTGACTTGGTGACGAGGAATTTCGATGATGTGATTCTTGTTTACAACGGTGCGAATGTCTTCCAGATGAATTTCCTGAAGAATTACCCACAAATCAAGGGTGTACTCTGGGCACCGCACCCAGGTCAGGCCGGTTTCAAGGCACTGGGTGACGTGCTCAGCGGCAAGGTCAATCCATCGGGCCGTACCTCCGACACGTTCCTTACCGACCTGAAGAAGACCCCGTCGTGGAACAATTTCGGCGATTTCCCTTACAGGAACGTTGACGAGTTCAAGATCGACTCCGC
The DNA here is from genome assembly GCF_000741525.1 of Bifidobacterium bohemicum DSM 22767. Taxonomy (GTDB): domain Bacteria; phylum Actinomycetota; class Actinomycetes; order Actinomycetales; family Bifidobacteriaceae; genus Bifidobacterium; species Bifidobacterium bohemicum. Next base: position 58,698 of record NZ_JGYP01000001.1, read on the forward strand.
CCGTGGCGTGCGCTCGCCACGTTTCGTCAACTACGTCGAGGGCATCTACGTGGGGTATCGTTTCTATGAGACGGCCGCCAAAGAGGGGCTGATCAATTACGCCGACGAGGTGCAATATCCGTTCGGCTACGGCTTGAGCTACACGAGGTTCAGTCAGAAGATGGGCCGGGTCTCGCACGATAACGGCAAAGTCTCCTTTAGCGTATCTGTTACCAATACTGGCAATAAGGCCGGAAAGGACGTGGTCGAGGTCTATTATGATCCGCCGTATATTAATGGTGGTATCGAGAAGGCTTCAACAAACCTGATCAAGTTCTCGAAGACCAGCACTCTTCAGCCTGGACAGTCTCAGGATATTAAGATCACCTTCAATGATTCTGATATGGCCTCTTACGATGACAAGGACGCGAAGGCCTACGTCCTCGACGACGGTGATTATGACATTTCCATCCGGTCTGACTCCCATACGGTGCTTGATCATCAGACGGTTTCCGTGGCGAAAAAGGACATCTATAACACCAAGTCCAACACCCACAATGGTGACAAGCAGGTAGCCACCAACAGGTTCGATGATGCTCGTGGCAACGCGACTTATCTTTCTCGTGCGAACCACTTCGCCAATTACGATACAGCCACGGCCGCTCCGACGGACTTCGACATGAGTGCCAAGTACAAGAAGAATTACTACAACAATGGTAATTATGACCCGAAGAAGTTCGACAAGGCCGGCGATAAAATGCCGACAATGGGTGCGAAGAACAACATCCGCCTCGCCTCCATGCGCGGAAAATCGTATGACGACCCTCAATGGGAGAAACTGCTCGACGAGTTGACCTTCAAAGACATGGACAGCCTCATCGCCAATACGGGCTACCAGAATCCCGCGATCGGCTCCATCGGCAAGATCCGTCTATCGGACGTGGACGGCCCTGCCGCGTTGAAGGACAACTTCACCAAGGTCGGTTCCATCGGTCTGCCCTCAAACGTCTCCCTCGCCTGCACCTGGAACGCCGAACTGGCGCGCGACTTCGGTAGGACCATCGGCGACATGGCCCATGAGATGCTGGTTTCCGGCTGGTATGCGCCCTCGGTCAACATCCATCGTTCCCCATTCGGCGGACGTTCATTCGAGTATTTCTCCGAAGATCCCATTCTGACCGCCGATTTGGCATCACAGCAGGTCCTGGGCGCCGCGGACAAGGGCGTGTATTCCTTCACCAAGCATTTTGTGCTCAATGAGCAGGAGACGCAGCGCAACGGGCAGCTTTGCACCTGGAGCAACGAACAGGCCATTCGCGAAATCTACATGAAGCCGTTCGAGATCATTGTGAAGGCTGATGGCGATGCACAGGGCATCATGGGTTCTTTCAATTACATCGGGAATACCTACACCAGCGCCGACCCGACGCTGAACCAGACGATTCTCCGTGACGAGTGGGGATTCAAGGGGTTCGTGGAGACCGACTACTTCTCCGGGCCGAACTACAGCTACCAGAACGCCGATCAGATTATCCGCGGAGGCACGGATGCGATGCTCGCCACGACCAAGACGACCAACCACATCACGGACAGGTCGGCCACTTCGGTGAAGCAGATGCGCCGAGCATGCAAGAACATCCTCTACACGGCCGTCAACTGCTGGCGGTACGAGCATGGCGAACCCGGCACCAAGACCCCTGCCTGGCGCATGGCCATGTATGTGGTTTGGGGCGCGACGGCAGTACTGGTTCTCGGGCTCGAGGCCATCGCGATCATACGGTTCCGCAAGCGCCGTGGAGAGGCACAAACCGCGGTCACGGTTGAAGGCGAAAAGACCCTCAATATCGAAAATCAAGAATAACGGGCATCGATTGTGGCGATCAGCTTGCCTGGCATCATTCTCGAATAGGTGGATGATAGTCATACAGTCGCAGACCGAAATATGCATATCGGTCTGCGACTGTATGACAAAAATCAATGTGCGGGCGGCCGCCGGAAAGGTATCGCAGTTCACAGCGTTCTCTCGCCGGGAGTGATATTGTCGATTCGCAGTATACGCACTCGGAGATCGAATAATCCAAGTGGGTGCAACAGCCGTAACAATTCCTTCAGGCATCATGACCGCGGTCCTCGACTGGCACCGGTCGTCTGTACCGTTTTTGGAGTATCCGGACTTTTTGGAATTTCTGTGGTGCCGGCATTTCCCGGCGCTATTCATTGCCGGACGTTTCAACTGTCAATTCAACAAGTGGTCACGGGTTCAAATCCCGTCGATCCAACGATAGAAGCCTGGAATCCCGATGTTTTCAAGACATCGGGATTCCAGGCTTTTCGATTGCAGACACGATCAGGTTACCGGCCGGATTGCGTGTCCGATGGTCTGGTTTTATTCGGTCGTTTCGGTATCCGGTCGGGGGCGGAATTCGTCCCAGTCACCACCGGTGTCCCAGGCCGGCGTCTCGGTGGCGGCGAAACCCGTCTTCGACTCACTCGGTTGTGGGTCGGTTCTTCGCGGGGAGGCCACGGATACACGTTGCATCTGCCAATGTATACCGCGGAATTCGCGATCGACCCGAATGGCGACGCGCCGTATCGTGAGGTCGGGGCACAATTGAATCAGGATGATCGGGGAATGGAGTAAGCATGATCGACGAAGTAATTATGTTGCGTCACGGCAGGACGTCTTATAATCTGGCGCACAGGCTTCAAGGCCAGATCGACGTGCCGCTCGACATCGTGGGGCAGTGGCAGGTGGAGCAGACCGGCATGGAGCTGGCGCAGCGGTACTACTGGGCGAAAGCCGGCAACATCGTCGAAAACCCCGAACAACTGCCGCAGCCCGGACATGAGGCGGTGGTGCGAAGCAGTGTCGAGGAATATCGGAAGGCCTCCGCCTCTCAGCGCCGTATGCGGGTCATTTCGAGCGACCTGTTCCGCGCAGCGCAGACCGCGCACGCTTTTGCCGACATCCTCGGCCTTCCGGTCGAACTCGATCAACGTCTTCGAGAGCGCTGTTTCGGGCGGTGGGAGGGGCTTACCTACGAGGAGATACGCCAGCTCGACCCTGATGCGTTCCGCTCCTGGAGGGCGGGTGCGGGCGGTGAGGCTCAGTATGGCGTGGAATCGAGGACGCATCTTGGTCAACGAGGGGCGCAAGCGGTCAACGAACTGGTGAATCAGTATGAAGCGGAACGGATCCCTACCACGCTGATGCTTGTCACGCATGGTTCGTTCATGGCCGCCACCATTCAGACGCTGATCGGTCTTGACCCTGAAGTAGCTACGTTGGGTCCAATCCAGAACGCTTTTTGGACACGCCTTTGCCCCTCGTACAATCAGGAAAACAGCAAGGTGGCCGGCTGGACCCTTGAGGAATTCAACGGTCGACCACGCATCGCGGCACTAACCGACTGGGCCAATGGACCGCAGGAGTTGCGTAACCCATCCATGCCCGTTGCCACCCCGTTCCCGGCGCTCGTGTGAGGATGGGCTCGGGAGTCGAATGCGGATTCATTCGTATGAATATGGTCTGCTTGCTGGTCCGTTGGGTGCAGCGGTGTGTGAAAGTTCATCGCGGGCATTATTGTTGACGTTTGGTAGCCGTCGGTGGACTGCGGGCCGCAAATCGGCCGATTGAGGCGCGATGCATGAAAGGTGGGTGAGAGCATGCTCAGAATCTTCAATACCGTGAACGGGCAGGTGGAGCAGGTAAGAACGACCGAGGAAGGTTCGTGGGTTTGTCTTTCCGACCCGACCGACGTTGAACTCGCCACCGTTTCACAGGAGACGGGCGTCGATCTTGCCGCGCTGAGGGCTCCGCTGGATGATGAGGAGCGCTCGCGAGTCGACTCCGACGATGATTATACGATGATCATCGTCGATATTCCCACCGTTGAGGAGCGTGATGGGCGCGACCATTACGAGACCATCCCGCTTTCGATTGTCGTGACGGCGAAACTGGTCATCACCGTCTGCATGCGTGACACGCCGGTGCTTCATCCGTTCATGGAAGGCACCATCCGCGGGTTCAATACCTATATGAAGTCACGCTTCGTTCTGCAGGTCCTGTATAGGAATGCCACGATGTACCTGCGTTATTTGCGTGTTATCGACCGTAATTCCGACAATCTCGAGCTCAAACTGCAACATTCCATGCAGAACCGGGAGATTCTGCAACTGCTTGAGCTGTCCAAAACACTGGTGTATTTCACCACCAGTCTCAAGTCGAACGAGCTGGTGATGGAGCGCTTGCGCATCCTGCCCCGGGCGGACGAGCCCAATGACCGGGTGCATCGGCTGGCGGACTCGGTCCTGCCCAATTCCGGCAGGATACGTAACCAGTCCCTGCTGCGGCTCTACGAGGACGATGAGGATCTGCTTGATGACGTGATCACCGAAAATAAGCAGGCCATCGAGATGGCGAACATCTACAGCGGGGTCCTTACGAACATGACGGACGCCTCGGCCTCGATCGTTTCCAATAACCTTAATAACGTGATGCGTATCTTCACGATCATTTCCATTGTCATTTCGATTCCGACCCTGATTTTTTCAATGTACGGCATGAACTTCCAGAACGGTATGCTCGGTATGCCGTTCACCAATACGCGTTGGGGGTTCATCATCGTTCTCGTCATATCGTTGGTCGTGACTGCCTTGGTTGCTTGGTGGCTGACCCGTTCAAAGTTCTTCAAGTAAATGTGAGCCTCAACGTCCGTTCGCGTTCATGGTGAGTCTTCATAGTGCGCCAAAGTGACCGCTGTGTCCAGTTGAACTACGATAATTCTTACCCATGAGCGAAAACGAGAACAACACCACCAGCTACAACGGGCGAGCGTCAGAGCCGCGTTTCCGATACAACGCGGCTATGGCGCAGCAGATCGAGCAAAAATGGCAGAAGCAATGGGACGATAAAGGAACCTTCTGGGCCGCCAACGTCAGCGGCGATCTCAAGGACGGCAAGGGGCGCAACGCGGAAGGAAGGACGCCTTATTTTGCCATGGACATGTTCCCGTATCCGTCCGGGAAAGGCCTGCATGTAGGACACCCGCTCGGATACCTCGCCACCGACGTGGTCTCGCGGTACCACCGCATGAAGGGTGAGAACGTGTTGCACGCCATGGGTTATGACGCGTTCGGCCTGCCGGCCGAGCAGTACGCGGTGCAGACCGGCCAGCATCCGCGAATCACCACCGAGGCCAACATCGCCAACATGCGCAGGCAGTTGCACCGTATGGGGCTGAGTTTCGATGACCGTCGTTCATTCGCCACCATCGACCCTGAATACGTGCGCTGGACGCAGTGGATTTTCTCGCGGATCTACGATGCATGGTACGACCCTGACTTTGTGCGTGAAGACGGAGGAAAAGGGTCGGCACGTCCGATCGACACGCTGATTGCGCAGTTCCAGGCCGGCGAGCGCGCCATACCCGGTTTCGAGGGCACCGGCAAGCGGTGGGCCGATTTGACGAGCGTGGAACAAGCCGATGTGCTTAATGACTTCCGTCTGGCTTACATCTCCAAGTCGCCGGTCAACTGGTGCCCGGGATTGGGCACGGTTCTGGCCAACGAGGAGGTCACGGCCGAAGGTAGGTCGGAACGGGGTAATTTCCCGGTCTTCCAACGCGAATTGCGCCAGTGGTCCATGCGCATCACTGTTTATGGCCACCGTCTGATTGAGGATCTGGACAAGATTGATTGGCCTCAAAAAGTCAAGCTCATGCAGCGCAACTGGATCGGGGAGTCCCACGGCGCTTCGGTGCATTTTGAAGTCGATACGCCCGGTGGCACACGGGATCTGGAGATTTACACCACCCGTCCGGACACGCTTTTCGGCGCCACTTTCGCAGTCGTGTCACCGGAGCATGATTTGTTGCGTCATGTTCCGTCGGCATGGCCCGACGGCACGCCGGAGGACTGGAGGGGAGGTTACGACACTCCCGCCGAGGGTATGGAGGCATACCGTGTCGCCGCCGAATCGAAGACCGCTCAGGACCGTGTGGCCGAAGGTGGTCAGAAGACGGGGCTGTTCACCGGGCTGTACGCCATTAACCCCATCACCGGTGCGAAACTGCCGATCTTCACGGCGGACTACGTGCTGATGGGCTATGGCACCGGCGCCATCATGGCGGTTCCCGGTGGCGACCAGCGCGACTATGATTTCGCGGTCAAGTTCGGTCTGCCGGTCATTTACACGGTCGAACCTCTGCCGGATTCTGGCGATGACCTGTCCGACTACGAGGGCAGGGCGCCGTTCGTCTCGCATGACGGCATCGTCGTCAACTCCTCGATCGACGCCACCAAGGCAAAGGGTGATGCATTGAGCCTCGACGGTTTGAGTGTTGACGCCGCGATCGAAAAGGTCAACGAGTGGCTTGAATCCGCCGGTGTGGGCAAGGGCACCGTCAGTTACCGCCTGCGTGACTGGCTTTTCTCCCGTCAGCGTTACTGGGGCGAGCCGTTCCCGATCGTCTACGATGAGGATGGTGTTCCGCATCTGATTCCGGACTCGATGCTGCCGATCGATCTGCCGGACGTGCCGGATTACAGTCCGAAGACCTTCGATCCGCAGGACGCCGAAAGCGACCCCGAGGCGCCGTTGAGCCGAAACGAGGATTGGGTCAAGGTTACGCTCGACCTTGGCGAAGGACCCAAGACGTACTTCCGTGACACCAACACAATGCCCAACTGGGCGGGCTCCTGCTGGTATTACATGCGATACATCGATCCCACCGACACCGAGCACATGGTTGAACGTGATGAATACGACTATTGGATGGGGCCGGACCACAATGCTTCTGTCGGGCCGACCGGGGGAGTCGATCTGTATGTGGGGGGCGTGGAACATGCCGTATTGCATCTCCTGTATTCCCGCTTCTGGCATAAGATTCTTTTCGACCTTGGATATGTGGACGGCCCTGAACCGTTCCACAAGCTGTTCAACCAGGGCATGATTCAGGCTTACGCCTACACCGATGACCGTGGCCAGTATGTGCCGGCAGCCGAAATCGAGGAGGGGCCAGTCGACCCATCCACCGGTGAGCCGACCTATAGCTGGAATGGTCGGCACGCCAACCGTGAGTTCGGCAAGATGGGCAAGAGTCTCAAAAACATCATTACGCCGGATGACATGTACGAGCGCTATGGCGCCGACACGTTCCGTCTCTATGAGATGAGCATGGGGCCGCTGGATGAGTCCCGTCCTTGGAATGACCGAAACGTGGTCGGTGGCATGCGCTTCCTTCAGCGTTTGTGGCGCAATGTCGTCGATGAACGGACCGGTGAGGTGACGGTCTGTGAAGCCGAGCCCGATACGAAGACATTGAAGTTGCTCAACAATACCATCGCCGATGTGACCGTGGAGATGGAGGCCATGCGCCCGAATACGGCAATCGCCAAGCTTATCGTGCTCAACAACCATCTGACCGGACTGAAGGACGGTGTGCCTCGCGCCGCCGTCGAGCCGCTCATTCTCATGCTCTCGCCCGTCGCTCCGCATATCTGTGAGGAATTGTGGAGCCGTTTGGGCCATGGCGAATCGTTGGCCTACCAACCGTGGCCGACGGCTGACGAACGCTACACCGGTGAGGACACCGTCACCGCTGTGGTGCAGATCAAGGGCAAGGTCCGCGCCAAGCTCGAGGTCAGCCCCTCGATTGATCCTGACCAGCTGCAAAAAATGGCGCTGGAGGCCGTCGCTGAACGCCTGGGGGGCAAAGAGCCTCGTAAGGTTATTGTCAAGGCGCCGAAGATCGTGTCGATTGTGCCTGCCGAGTAGAGTTCGCTCGTAGACGCCTGTTGAACGGCGTTAGGTGGGGCATCGTCCGCTGATCGGCGATGCCCCGCTGTTCTAATGCGATGGTGGTCCGGCTTCATTTCGGTTCGTGTCATGACGGTTGAGCGTCATGACGGGTCAGAATGATTCGAGGCTGATGCTGCTGTGCCTGTCGGACTGCGAAAGTCGTGGCCGATATCCGCTCCGAGCACTGGCTCGATGATTGACGAATCGTGCCGTGGTGATCGGTTATGCCGTTTCCTTGCTGTCACCAAAGCTTGTCGAAGGTTGGTGTGGATAAGTGCTCGACGTTGTGCGCATTTGCTGTGCACAACTTTCGTGCGGAGTGCACGACACGCCTCGAATGTCGATATGTCCATTCGATTATCCACATCTTACTTCAAGGTTTGCGATGCGTGCGATCGGTATGCACGATTGAGTGATGGATTTGAACATAGGCTTAGGTGGACGCGATGACGTTTCGACGAGTGCCGTGCGCCGTCGCATGCATTCGTCTGCTCTCGGAGCACAATCTCCGGACGCATCCACCTTTGATTTGCAGGATTCGGGTGGAGCGTCCGATGACTACGAGCCGGTTCCGCTACCTTCGTTTGCCTGTCGATCAGCCACAGAAGTCTTTGCAATGCCGCAACCAGCAACGTTTCAGAGGCCGGTTCGATCATCGGGGGTCGACGCGCCGTCTAACGGTGAAATGGCTGCCTTCAATCGTGTGCAACGATCACCGAGATTGAGCATCAAACCCCTGCATGCCGTCATTGTCATCCTGGTTCTGGTTGCGGCGCTGTGTGCGAGCCTGACGCTGCTGGTTCAGCAGTCGATCAACTTTTCAAGCCAACAAGCGGTTCTGCGGGCGGCACATCCGGCGACTTCCAATGCCAGGACAAATCCTCCGGGAAATCGACCAAAATCCCATGACGACCCTGGTCAAACGACCACGCAGAACACGTCTCGATCCGACAAGGAACATGCGGCGGAATCTTCCCGAAGCGCATCTGGGCCACAGACAAACGGTGATGACAATCTTATTGATCTGAACACCGCTGACGCCCAGGATCTGCAACGCATCAAAGGTGTCGGGCCCGTTACGGCCAAACGAATCATCGAGTATCGGACGTCTGTAGGCCGTTTTACCAGTGTCGATGATCTGTTGAACGTCAAGGGCATCGGTCAGAAGACGCTCGGAAAAATGCGAAGTCAGGTGAAGACATGACGAAAATAAACCGAATGGCGTCCGATTGGGCGGGTTCATTGCTCGAAGACGGAGATCGGGACTGGCGTATGCTTCCTGTCGCGCTGGCGATGTGGGCAACGATGCTTGGCGTGCATGCTTGGTTTGAGCGATGCGGCAAAGGCCCAAGTCGTCCGCCTTTCCCGGCACCAGCTTCGCTTCGTCGTTCTGACAGATCCGCAAACCTTGAAGTATCGTCGTCTCTCATGGTCGTGCTGCTTGCCGTGGTGCTTCTGGTTGTGGCAATGAGCGTTCGAAGTCAGGCCGGCCGATTGATAAAAATCGCCTGCATGCTCGTCCGGTGGCCATGGACGGTGATGGTGATATGTGCGGCCATGATAGCGACAGAGGCCTCGATGGCCGTTGAATACACGCAGATGCGTGATCCGGCCATAGTGGCAACACGTCAAGGTGATTCGTTCGTTGTCGCAGTGATGCGTTTGACGTCACCTGTCACTGCCGCAAGTACGTGGCAGGCAGATTGTCAGGCAAACGCCGTCATTGAATCATTCGAGCATGGAAATATCGTGACGAACAGCCATTCTCGGGTGCAGCTGTTCGCCAGCGGCTCGACCTGTGGCTCGATCGACGACGGGCAGACGATACGCGTGCACGGCAAGATTCAATCAGCCCGCTATGGCAGTCGCCCCGTCTGGCTTACCGTAACAGCGGGAAGCAAAGTGACGTTGGTTACACCGGCTTCACTGCCCATGAGAATTGCCGCGTCGATGCGGCGATCGTTCTTCTCCGTTACGGAGCGTCTTCCGGACCAGGGGCGCGTATTGGTGCCCGGATTGACCATCGGACTGCTGGGGCAGGACTTCGTCGGTGACAGGGCTGATGGGACAGAGCCGGTCAATGCCACTTTCGCCAAACTTCTTGAAATGCACTTCAGGAATTCCGGCATCATCCATTTGATGGCGGTTTCGGGAGGTCATTTCGCCCTTGTCGGTGAATTCGTCAAACGTTGCTGCGCGCTTGTGCGTATGCCCAGACAGGCAGTGGCCTTGCTGAGTTTGATGGCCTATTTCGGTCTGGCAGGTCTGATGTTTCCGTCGGATTCAGTGCTGCGGGCATTGGCGATGGGCACGCTTGCTGCGCTATCCATGACTTTGGGACGCCGGGCACAGCCACTAAGCTCACTGTCATGGACGGTGATCGCCGTTCTGCTATTCGACCCGAGCATGGCGCGTAGTTTTGGTTTTGCGCTCTCCTGTGCCGCTGTGCTCGGCATTGTGCTGTGTACTGAGCCCTTGACCGAATGGCTCAACGCCATATTGCCGTTGAGACTGGCGCAAGCGACTTCCGTCACCCTTGCCGCTCAGGCCTTTACCTTGCCCGTACAAGTGTTGATGACCCCTCAACTGCCTCTGCTGGCCTTGCCTGCGAATCTTATTGTTGCCCCTTTCGTGAACTGGTCCACCGTCACCGGACTCTTGGCGCTGTTGCTGTCACCTTTGGGCATGTGGCCGGCTTATTCGCTGGCCTGGCTATCAAGCCTGGGCACCGAAATCATGCGCTGGTGCGCGGACATGTTCGGAACCCTGTCGGTCTCCACCTTGCCTTGTGTAGGTGGACCATCAGGGGCCTTACTCGTTCTTGTCTGCGAAATTCTGGCGATCACACTAGCTCGGGAGTCGAGCTCATGGATTCGACGACGAACCACCGATGAACCGGAGTTCGAAGGTGAACGGTTCGTGTCCACGTGGCCGCAGCGCATGGCAACATGGATTCATGAAACCGAACAAATGTTCGAAAGCAGATAGGGGATGCTACGATATGGAAAGGAATCACGCCCAGCATCTGCCGCGGGCATCGCGGCAGAGCGAGGCAAGAAGTTTAGGTACAAGCGGGGAGGGGCATGACTGCAACAAACAAGAGTGAGCGGTCGCCTATGACCTTGGTGGTAGGCGGTGACCCTTTTCTCAACGATCAACGAGTTCGGCAACTGGTCGATCAGGCCGTGCGCAAAGATGCTGAGGCCGAATTAATCGAGTTGGACGCAGAAACGGCCGACCGTTACGATTTTGACGAAGCCACGGGGCCCTCGCTGTTCAGTTCCACAGCCGTGGTCACGATTCGTCATTCCGAAACCGCCGACGAGGGTCTTGTCGATGCGATGGCGACCTACTGCAAACAAGCCAATAATGATGGTCCTGCCAGCACCGTGATTGTGCAGCATGCAGGCGGACCCAAAGGTCGTGGCGTGCTCAATACGCTCACAAAATCCGGGGCACGGAAAGAGGAAGTGCCCGACCTTAAAAAGGCCGACGCCAAGCTCAACTTCGTCTTACAAAGATTCAAGCGTGAGAAACGTGGCATCGAGCCGTCCGCGGCCCAACAACTGGTAGCGGTATTGGGCGAAAAAACAGGCGAGCTGGCGGCGATGTGCGCCCAACTGTGCTCTGACTTCAAAACTCAGACAATAACCCTCGATCAGGTCAACCAATACCTCTCATCCAATCCGACCGTTACCGGTTTCACCGTCGCGGACACGGCGCTCGCGGGCAATGTCGCCGGTGCTTTGACGGCTATGCGTTCGGCTGTGGCACAGGGAACCGAGCCAATTGCGTTGGTCGGGGCGCTCGCGATGAAGTTGCGAACTTTGGCCAAGGCATCAGCGGTTCGTTCCGGAGTGATCTCACAGGCCGAGGCGAAGGTCAACCCGTGGGTGCTGAAGAATTCGATGAGGCAACTGTCCGGCTGGACATCCGCCGGACTGTCTCGATGCATTCAAAAATTGGCTTGGGTCGATGAACAAAATAAATCGAATGGCGGGGATCCCGTCTATGCCCTTGAAGAAGCGATTGCGCTGATTGGCACGAAAGGTCGGCGTGAAATATGACGGAAGCCATCGATTACGGTAAGGACATGAAAATGGATGTCGACGATAGGGAGGTTCAGGATGGTCGGGGAACGTCGAGTTATTCATTGATCATCTCGACCGGCGAACGGATGCGGAATTTCGGAGCAGTGGTTTCCGGTGTTGTGCACGGCGGTGACGTGGTATTGCTATCGGGCCCGCTGGGAGCCGGTAAAACAACATTTGCGCAAGGATTCGGCGCAGGCTTGGGCATTCAGGATCCGATAGTCTCACCCACGTTCACGCTTGCTCGAGAGCTTGACGGTCATTTTGCCGACCGGACCCCGGCTCACCTCGTTCATGTCGATGCCTATCGTCTTGGAGGCGAAGGCTATGCGCCGGGCCAGGATCGTACCGATCGTTTGCTTGATGAACTCGAGGCTATGGGTTTGGATGAGGAACTGGAGGATCCCGGCGAACAGACAGTGATCCTGATGGAATGGGGAGAGCAGATGGTTTCGGCCCTGGCTCCGGAACGGTTGGAGATTCACATCGCCCGTCCGATGTCGGACGATGTCTGCTCAGCCAACGAACAGTTGAGCGCAGAGGGTCCGCGTTCGGTCAGCGTCGTTGCAGTGGGCAATCGATGGCGCGACGTTCCTCGGGCGCTTGAGCAGACGATGCGCGAGAGTGGTTCTGCTCACTGAACGCGTTTTTGTAAATGTCGCCAATCCATTTCAAGATTTTAGAATGGATTGGTTCGCTGTAGGAGGCCGTCGCGGACGGATGCGGGTATGGATGGCACCGGGACAGGCCAACAAGCATGAGAGGTAGGAACAAGTAGCAATGACAAATACGTTGGTGATAGATACCTCGTATGGCTCGACAGTGGGTATCGTGGGTCACGAGCCCGTTTATGAGCCGGATTCACGAACGCATGTCGAACGCTTGCAAGTCAATATCGAACGGGCTTGCCGCCAGGCGCGATTGATTCCAAGCGACCTCGACCGTATTGTCGTGGGCGTGGGGCCAGCCCCATTCACCGGTCTCCGGGTCGGCATTGTGACTGCAAAGGCGATGGCATTCGCAACCGGAGCCCAACTGATCGGTCAGGATGTACTTGCCCCTCAGGCGTACGCGCTCAGGCTCAGTCGTCATGGAAACGAGGTGTCGGTGGATGGCCATGATGCTCGAAATGCAGGTAGCCGTTTGAAGACGGATACGACGAATGAACGAAACGTCAGTGAGGATCAGACTCGCCATGTCAGCCTCGCCGTCAATGATGCACGTCGTAAGCAATTGTATTTTGAGCTTTTCGACGGTGAAGATCGGTCGAAGCCGCTTATCGATATGGATATTGACTACCCCGACCATATCGCGAAGCGGGTGCTCGAAGCGACTGAGCGACGTTTTGGCAAGGATTGCACCGGAGTGGTCATCGATGTAATGGGTCACGGAGCCGGCAAATACGCGGACTCATGGGAAGCGTTCGGCGATGGCATGGGCCTATTGGTCGACCATTCGATTCTGGACTTCAAAGCCAAGGGTATCGAGCTGTTCGCCCAATGCGCTCCTTTGGGGTCAAGTGCGGATAAACCCGTCGAGCCGCTGTATCTTCGTCGTCCTGATGTTTCCACCCCAAACCCGCTGAAACATGTGCTTAGAGACAACCACACAACCTCGAAGGGCTCGTATGCGGGTGTGCCGTCCCTCGACGATGGGAACCAGTGACATGATAGTGGCCATGTGTCAATTAGACGAGGGTTGGGCCATCGAACAGGTCAGTGTTCTCGAATCAAGACTCGACGATCGAACCGGATGGACCAAAACCCAAGTGCAGCGGGAACTGACTGCTCCCGATCGCACTTATATAGCCGACATCAGGAATAGCTCAGATGGCTCGGACATTGGATCGCAGGCTGAATTCCAAGGAACGGGTCATTTCGCGGCAGATGACGATACCAAAACGTGGTTAGCGAACGGGTGGACCAGCGAGAGGCCAACTGCCGTCATGCGCGGCTATGCGGGTTACTGGCACGATGGTTTGTCCGGCGAGATGACCAGCGTGAATGTCGATCCTCGCCATCGCCGTGTCGGCGTGGGCGCCGGACTGGTCAAATGGATCATCGAGGACGCGAAAAGGCATCACATTCAACGCCTTACGCTGGAGGTTCGCCCGGACAACATCCCGGCCAAAGCCCTGTACGACGGATTCGGATTCAGGCATACGACGAGGCTTAAAAATTATTACGGACAAGGGGTTGACGCCGATGAGATGGCGCTTGATTTGGAACCGAGGACGGTAGGTTTCGTAGGCGTTCTCGGCGACAACGACCATAGACGAGAGGGGACCAAACATGAGTGAACCAGTGGTGCTGGGTATTGAATCGACCTGCGATGAGACGGCGGCGGCCGTGGTAAGGGGGCGCACCCTGTTGTCCAATGTCGTGGCTTCGTCAATGGATGAACACGCTCGGTATGGGGGCGTCATTCCTGAAATCGCCTCGCGCGCTCATGCCGAAGCCTTCGTGCCGGTGGTGTCCAAGGCCTTATCCGATGCCAACATGGAACTCGACGATGTCGACGCCATCGCCGTTTCCGCTGGCCCCGGGCTCGCCGGATGCCTGGCGGTGGGGGTTTCCGGCGCGAAGGCCCTGGCTTGGGCCAGTGGAAAGCCAATTTACGGCATAAACCATGTAATCGGTCATATTGCCGTCACTCAGTTGCAGTTCGGTCCATTTCCGAAGGATACATTGGCGCTTATCGTTTCCGGTGGCCACACTTCCTTGTTGCATGTCGCTGATGTCGCCCGTCATGTGGACGTGGTGGGCACGACGCTGGATGACGCGGCAGGGGAGTGCTTCGACAAGGTCGCGCGGCTTCTGGGGTTCCCATATCCGGGTGGGCCTCATATCGACCGACATGCGCGGCTGGGTAATCCTGATGCAATCAATGTCCCTCAAGGGTTGACGAAGGGCAAATCCGGTAAGGAACATCCCTACGATTTCAGTTTTTCGGGCGTGAAAACGGCTGTCGCGCGCTGGGTGGAGGCCGAACGTGCCGCTGGTCGGCCCGTTCCGGTAGATGACGTGTGCGCTTCGCTGGCTTCGTCCGTGGCCGGTGTGCTGGCGGATAAGGCGATGCACGCGTGCGAACAATACGGTTCCAAAACCCTGATCGTAGGTGGGGGTTTCACTGCCAACTCGCAGTTGCGCTCGGAATTGATCATGTCCGGCCGACGTCATGACGTCGAAGTGCGCATTCCAGAACTTCGGTTATGCACTGATAACGGGGCGATGGTGGCCATGCTCGGTGTCAATCTGGTGGAAGCTGGCGTGCGGCCGTCTTCCTTGGACTTTGCGATTGATTCTGCGATGCCGATGGACGTCATAAGTGTATGACCATTACCAATCAGTGTTGTTTTTGTGGGCGACACGCTGGATTTGCCTCTAGAAAATAATAGTGTAAAGTATAGGTCTTGTGCGGTGCTGATGCAACGTACGGGACATTCCCGCATAGCTCAGTTGGCAGAGCGTTCGACTGTTAATCGAAATGTCGCTGGTTCAAGCCCAGCTGCGGGAGCTCGATTGGATTCCGGAATCGTAAGGTTCCGGAATTTTTTTATCCGGTTCCGGTAGCGCCACGCTCATATACGGTGCCATCTATCCCTATTGCTAATCTTGGCCTCGACCCGAGCCTTGATCTTAGGCGCGGAATTTGAAAGGTACAAAACTCTTGGAATTGCGACGTTTTCAGCGTGATATCGAATGCGATGAAGGTCATTCATACAGTGCCGCAATTCCAGTTGAGAGCCTTGCAGGCACAACGAAAAACGACCATGCAGATGGTCGTGACTTGCCGCTGCGGCACCATGTCGCGGCAATCGACGGACTGCGTGCGTTGGCGATCATCGGCGTGGTCGGCTACCATATGCGTCCGGGGCTGATCAAAGGCGGATTCATCGGCGTAACCCTGTTTTTCGTCATTTCAGGCTTTCTTGTCACCGCAAGTGTTGAACGTCGTTTGTCCGGGCCGGTCGGCTTCCGCTACATCTCATATCTGGCGAGTAAACTTATACGACTGGCGGTGCCTTTGTTGGCCCTTGAAGCGCTTTTGCTGCCGGCTTTGTGGGCGTTTGCTCCGAGTTCATTGCCGAAGCTACACCTGGATTGCCTTCCCGCCTCGTTGTTTGCGATTAATTGGGTGTATATCTTCCGACATCTGCCCTATTTTCAGACCGCGGGTTTGCCGTCTCCTTTGACGCATCTTTGGTTTCTGGCCGTCATCATGCAGTTTTACGTGATATGGCCGTTGCTGTTGTGGCTTATGCATCGCTGTCGACTGAGATTGAACACGAAGGTTGCCATGACGTTGACGATCGCAGTAGGCTCCACCTTCCTCATGATGCTGCTGTCCCGATTCGGAACCGACGTCACTCGGGCATACTACGGATTGGACACTCGTGCGGCCGAATTGATGATCGGGGCTTTGGCGGCGTTTTATGTTGAGAGCCGCAGTGATGACAAGGATCGACGAATCGCCGGGCAATCAAGGGGCCGACGATTTGAGCTACCGAATATCCATGAAGTGCCGGTTTCCCGCAATATCGCTCGCTTGAACGAGACTGGTGGCCACATTGTGGTGCGCTCGATAGGCCCCTTTATCCTGCTTGGCGCACTTTTGATTTCATTCGCGCTGGCCAACGGCTCTGACAGGCTGCTGTATGTGGGAGGCTACCAGCTCATGGCCGTTATCACCGCGTCGCTTGTCGTGCTGACGATCGATCAGAAAGAACCATGTGCGCTGCTGCTTGGTTCAAAGCCCTTGCGCTATCTGGGTTCACGTTCCTTCTCCCTGTATCTGGTGCATTATCCGCTGTTGCAGATCATGAACCCGGCGATACGCACCACCCCGTTGCGCCCTTGGGAGTGGATTGTCCAAGTCCTGGCGCTGTGGATTGTTGCTGAGCTGTTCTACCAGTTGGCTGAAGCGGTACGTAGCGTCGATTGCGCCAAGCCGGGGATACTCGGCCGCATACGTATTTGCAGCAAGGTGCTGGCTGTTCTGGGCCTTATGGCGACGATGATCGTGACTTTCCTACCTGTTGACTGGAATGCGCTGGCACAAAGCAGATTTGATGCGGTCCGTCACGACTATTTGGCTGTGGAACGTATTGTTGATAGGCCGGGTGCAATGCATGATGACCTGACGGCGACTACGGTCCGCCGCAAGCGTGTTCCTAAGCCGACGCTGGATTTGCCGCCCCGGCTTTCCCCGAAAGCCGCGAAGGTTCCCAAGAATCTTGACACCACCGGGTGGACGTACGATGTGTATGGCGACGTGAGCAACGCCGACCCTCTGATCATCAGTGATTCGGTTGAAATGGGGGCGCAGGCTGAGGTGCAACAGACATTTCCACATGCTGTTCAGGATAACCTGGTTGGTAGGCCGTTCAGTGCAGGACTCGGCCTTTATCGCCAATATCAGGCGCAGGGACATGGCCGACGTGTCGCCATCATTGCCCTTGGAACCAACGGGCCGATTGCCGATGAAGATCAGGTTGAGCAAATCATTAATGCGGCCAACGGCCAGCCATTGTACTTCACGACCGTGCGCGCCCCCGTCGACTGGCAGGACGCGAACAACGATATCCTGCGCAAGATAGCCGCCAAGCATTCCAATGTCGGTCTGCTCGATTGGTATAGAGTCAGCGAAGGGCATCCTGAGTATTTTTATGCCGATGGCACGCACCTGACCCCAGGTGAGGGTGGAGGACGCGCAGCATATGCCATGATGATTCGTAGAGCCCTGTGCGGGCAATAAGGCCTTGGTGCTGACCAACTGGCCATGTCTGCTTTCATTCGCCTATTCCGTTTCCTGAATTTGTCGAAGATCCGCCAATTCCTTGGCGCATCGCCCCTTTGGCATCTGTCGCCGATTCTGCTTGAGTTGGCAATTGGAATCGGACTGTGGATGAATTGGGCGACACGCCCGAACTATGTGCATAACCCTTCGGTTTGGGTCACATGCCCAGTCCCAGGTGGTTATGGAGCCAGACAAGACGCAAAGTGAGTCCACCGGAATGAGGCTTGTATGGGATAAACGAAAGGTGGACGGCATGATTGACATAGGACAGAACCGGCATGCTCAACAGGTAAGGCAGCTTGCTCGGCGGCAGCTATTGCGTGATCGCAAGCGTGCGCGCGTGGCGATTATGCAAACGTCATGCATGCTCTTGTCGGTTGTGGTCGTTTCGGCTCTAGTGCCGGCGCTGAGCCGGACCAGTGTACCGTCGTTTAATTCATCCGTATGTGACTCCGATGACATGGATTACTTATCAAATCAAACGTTGGTTGACGATGCGACAGGTGATGACTTTTCCATGACGCGGACGATTGACGTCGAATCTGCGGCATCGGGTCTCGGAGGAATTCCCACGCCACCGCAGACAGAGGGTGTGGGGCAGTGCCGTGCTGAGTTAGGTTCACCAGTCATTCCGCAAGTGGTGCTACGAAAATTCGACGCTCCTCGACATGCATGGGGTTCGGGGCACCGTGGAGCCGATCTGGTAGCCGTGGAAGGCACACCCTTGTTCGCTCCTGCAAACGGTGTAATCAGTTTCGCGGGTCTTGTGGCCGAAAAATCCGTAGTGAGCATACGATACCGCGCTTTGACCCTGACGTTCGAACCTGCTCAGACTGAACTCCCCATAGGAACGCCGGTCGTCAGGGGAATGCCATTCGCCGTTGTCGCCGGTTTGTCCGATCACTGCACCGGAGCATGCGTTCATTGGGGAGTACGAAAAATCCAGAAGCGCTATGTCGACCCCGTCAAACGTACCGAAAAGCGCAAAATCGTGCTCAAACCTGTTGATTAGCGTTTCACAGCTGTCTGAAGCTATAGGCCAGCGTCCGCCAAGGAGATATATCCGGGATCGATCAGAGTGCTTTTGAGATTGCTTGCACTGATTGCGATCAGCTCTTCGCGAATGGTCAGAACCTTGCCTGCTGCTGTTGTGGTCGTACTTATGAAGGGGAATGAATCAATCGGCTCGCCGACGGTGAGATTGACGACCACCTGCGCGATATCCTGTCCGATTTTGTCGATGTTTTCCAAGCCTGTCATCCATTGGGCACCATCCACGATATGGGGCAACATATCCATATATCCGCCGTAACCTGTCACGATCGGCCAGGAAAGATCAACCGCGTTTTTTTCACTGTCTTTACCGGCTTTCTCGCCCGCATCCTTGGAGCCGTTTGAATCCGCCCCGCTACCTTTGGGAGCCGGTACCGCCTGCCGATTGACTTCTCGACGCCCGGTGATTGAGCCGACGATGCCGGACACGGTGATATCCGGATTGATGTCGGCCGAAGACCCTGTGTACTTGAGAGAGGAGAGCTCATCGACGACAGCGGAGCTGACGAAATCGTTCATGGCTATGATTCCATCCACATGCTTGGCCTCCTCCTTGGAATCAGTCAGACGGCCATCAAGAGCGCTTCGGATCTGCGATGTTTTGGAAGCGTCAACAACGAGATGCTTCCAATCGTCTTTGGTGCTTGAACCGGTGAGCAATCCTGATGGGCTTATGGCGCGGCCGTCTTTGAAGTATGGGCCGAGGACTTCCCATATCGCCGAGAACGCCTCTTGACTAAACCGGTGAGAAATATCTGATTCAGAGGGGCTGTCGTCCTGTTTGTTGGATAAAACGCCCGTGTCGTCAGACTCGGCGGGCAGCAGTATTTCGATGGCTTTGGGATGGTTGGAGGTCGCCTTGTCCAACGCCAGTTTGGTCGTCAATTGCATGGCCTGCATGCGGCCAATCGTCTTCGCGTCGGACAAGTCGACGAAGGCATCCGGTTTGACACCGTCGATGGGGTTGGAGAGCACCACTACATGCGCACCTGCTCGCTGCGCCAGACGCAAACTTTTTGCCAGTCTTCTGGTGGATTGCTGATCCGTGTCCTTGGAGGCACCACCTTTTGACATGTCGTCCGATGTGTCGGAAGGTCTGTCACTGCCTGATTTAGGACTCGTGTCATGAGGATTGTCGCCGGCTTTCCCATCGTTCGCCGGATCCGACTGACTAAACTCGCTCGAAGTGGTTGCATCAGTGCCTCCGTCCTTTGCCTTGGTGTCCTGCGAAGGAGCGGTGAAATAGTCGCCATATTGCCTGCAAGCCGCATCGGTTTCAATGATCGGCGCCACGATAAGGGTGGTTCGTCTGGCCTGTGTTGCCGTGGCTGATGACAATTTGCTGACGACGAAGTCCTGAATGGCGTTGCTTTGACTTTTCAAATCCCCATCGCTGCGATGCGATATGTTTTTGGGTCGGAATCCTTCGGCGACCATTGCCTTAGTCAAACGCGGCACGAGCTTTGTCCACTTGTTCAATGGGGTGTGCTGTGAGATTGAAATGCCGTCCGAAGGGGTGAACACGGCAACACTGGAATCAGCTGGAATCTGCTGTGTCGCGGTCTTGACACTGCCTGCATCGGGTTGTCGTGACTGACCAAAACAACCGCCCAAACCGAACAAAAGACCTACCGTGACCACAGTGGCAAGCAGTCTGGTCAGGTAACGCGCGATGCACGAACTCATGGCAACCCTTCATATCTTTGAGATGTCTACAGCTTCCGATGATAACGCATGGAGTCTAAGAACGTTCAACTCGACTCACTGGGGAAACCGGTCGCGCGGCTTCGGGCTGAAGGCAGACCGAGGATACGATTAATGCAATCGGATTGAAACGCAATCCGATTGCATTAATCGAATATGATGCGCGTTTGTTTCCATCACTCGGTGGACATGGCGCGACTGAGTTCGCCGGCCAATGTATCATGAAACCGACAGTGTCGAGCCAAGGGGTTTCAGGTTCAACCAACATGGCCAGATCCTTGGTCGTTCGCCCACTTTCGACCATCTCGATGATGACGTGCTTCACCGTTTCGGCGAAGTGGGCGAGTTGAGGTGTGCCGTCGGGTTTGGCGCGCTGCTTAATACCTCCGATCCATGCGTATATCGAAGCTATCGGATTGGTCGAGGTTGTTTCGCCTTCTTGCCAACGTCGATAATGACGGGCACCGTGCCGTGCGCCGCCTCAGCTTCCACCGTTCGTCCGTCCGGGGTCATCAGCACGCAAGTCATCAGCCCCGGCGAGCCGAAACCCTAGGCAATGGAATCGGACTGCACGTCTCTGTCGTAGTTTTTACAAGCCCACACGTAGTCGCCATGCATTTCATGGTGTTCGCCATCATGTCGTCAACGAGGCGGTGCTCATATGTCAGACCTCCGGCCTCGAATCCCGCACGGTATTCCGTTTCGTGAATCTGAGCGAAGATGCCTTTGAAACGCCAATCATAAGCTTTCAGAATGGTGTTTTTGCTTGAAAGGTACATGGGGTTAGTGGCGCATCGGTCCGTAGTTGAAGCACGCGCGGGCGAACCCCTGAATCGATGCGTCCACATTGTACTGAACCTGAGCCACCCCCTTGCCAGGATGTCGTATACTACGTGTTCAATCGGCTCACCGCCATTTGCAGGCGTGAAAGTCACCGTCAGACGTCCCGGTGAATCGACGACGAGATCCGTGGCCTCGCATTGGTCACCCAATGCATGACGTGCGACGACGATGGGTTTGGTCCATCCCGGAACCAGACGCGGAATGTTGGAGATCATGATTGATTCACGGAAAATCGTGTCGCCTAGAATATTGCGAGTGGTGCCGTCGGGGGACTTCCGCACTTTTCCTGAGGCCAAACTCCTTGACCCGTGCTTCATCTGGGATTACAGTCGCGCATTTGACCCCGACGTGGTGGAGCTTGATGAAGTCGGTGGCGTCGCGGTTTTGTATGCCCAGGTCGCAATAGTCCAGATTGATGTCGAGGTAGGGGAGAATAGGACGTTCGCGGATTTCCTTCCAAATCACGCGTGTCATTTCATCGCCGTTAGGCTCGGCCACAAGGCCTTCAGTTTTGATTTTTCCCATGCTGCCCCTTTAGTGCTCTGGATGTCAAGTCTTCCGGTTGGTCCGTGGCCGGCACCGCGCCGATCGACGTCTTGACACGGTTGTCGCTCAAGGACTCCATTTGCAACGTCGAAATGTCCATTAAATGGGCTTTCGAACGGTTCCGTGGCCGTCACCTTGAACCGGCGAGTCGGTCGGAGCATAAGGGCAAGACCATGTCCGGAATCCTGAGAACGTCCATTCTTTCTTGAATTACATTCTAAAGGCTCTGTTGCGTTTGACTTCAATGGTTGGCATGCGTATCTTCAGAGGAATCTCAAGGAAACGTTGACTCTAAGAAGCAGTTCAACGCTCGTTGGGCGACCGGACCATAACGTGGAGGTGAGCATGGGAACAACAGCAAGTCTGAGCGATGAGCTGGAAACCGGGCAGTATTCGTCTGTGATGAGTTATAGCGGGACCATCGGCATGGAATTGGCTAATAGACCGGTGCCGTACCACATATCACGATGTTTTCCCGGCACGCTCGAGTCGAGTCAATGTCAGGAACTGGTTATGTCGGCCTGCAGGGTAGCGTACATGTGCGTCGATGTGGTCAGAGGACGTATGCCGCCGCAGAATCTGCAACGAGCAGTCTCGCCCTCTTGCATGAAGCGGTTGGAAACGATGGCGTACCTGTTGAAAAACCATATGCGCACGCATCGTGAGTTGAAGGAGCAGCTCTGTTATCTTCCGCGGTCATGCCCACCCTGATCAATGGTGTGCTGGTGAGCCCGGAAACCACCGAGTTCGTGGTGGGGGCGACCATCGGTCAGGTGCAGTATTGGGTTTCGCTGGTGTTCAGGTGTGAATCAAACCGATGGGTGTGCACGACTGCGGATCTGGGGTAGTTCGCAGGCTGACGACACCCTGAAAGTTACGGAACCGTAGGCTTGGGGTTGCTATTGGTTATAATCAAAGTATGTTGCGAGAATTTCAGCTTGATCCCATTACCAAAACTACCGATGAGGACACTATTTACTCCCTGATCGCAAAGCGTGCCGCCAGAGATCCAGAAGGCATGATTGCGCAATGGCAGGATGATGACACCCACCAGTGGGTCGGCGTCAATGCCGGTCAGATGCTGGACACCGTTCGACAGGTCGCCAAGGGGCTGATGGGCTTGGGCGTCAGGGCGGGCAGTATGGTCGTCATCTATGCTGCCACGTGCTATCAATGGGGAATCGTGGACTTCGCTTGTGCGGCGATCGGTGCCGTGAGCGTGCCGATTTATGAGACCGACTCGCCCAAACAAGCGTCGCATATCGTCAAAGAGGTGAACCCGATTGTCGCATTCGCCGATGATTCACAACATGCTCAAACCTTAGAGGAACTGCGTCATGAGCACAATGAACTCAAATACGTTTTCTCCTTCACTCAGGACGGTCTGAATGCGGTGGCTGATTTCGGCCGTTCCATCGACGATGCTGATCTCGACAGGGCAATCAGCCGGGTCAAGGCCGACGACATGCTCACCATCGTCTATACGTCCGGTTCCACAGGAGCCCCTAAAGGCGTGATGCTTTCGCATCGAAATTTCGTTTCGACCGTATTCATCGGCTGGGCGGTGCTCGACGACATGCTCTATCAGCCCAGCCGCCTGTTGCTCTTCCTGCCCCTGGCCCATTGCTTTGCCAGGTACATCCAATATGTGGCCATCGGCTCACAGGGCGTGGTCGGCTATACGTCCAACACGAAACGTCTGTTGTCCGATCTTCGAACCTTCAAACCTACGTATCTGCTCGGTGTTCCTCGTGTGTTCGAAAAGGTCTACAATGCCGCATCCCAAAAGGCCGGAGCGGGTCTGCAGGGTCGGGTGTTCAACAACTCCTTCACCCACTTCGTCAAGTGGTCGAAGGATGAGCAGGACGGGAATGGCCACACGCTGCTCGAAAAGGCGAAGCACTCCTTCTACATGAAGACGGTCGGAGCTTCCGTGCGCAGCGCCCTGGGGCCGAACCTTAAATATCTCGCCTGTGGCGGAGCTCCCATGAATGCAGACCTGGCGCATTTCTTCAACGGCATGGATGGCATTACGTTCATTCAAGGATACGGCATGACCGAAACCGCTGCACCCTGCATTGTCGCTTTCCAGGATTTCAACAAGGTCGGTGCCGTCGGCCGTCCCGGCTCGGGTATCGCCGTCAAGTTGGCCGATGACGACGAATTGCTCATTAACGGCGAGGACGTGTTCCTTGGATACTACAAGCAACCGGAGTTGACGGCGGAGGCCACCGAGCCTGGTGGTTGGGTCCATTCAGGCGATATCGCGCAGATCGACGACGATGGCTTCGTCTACATCACTGGCCGCAAAAAGGACATCATCATCACCGCCGGTGGCAAGAACATCAGCCCCGCGCCTTTGGAAGACGTTATCGGCACATGTCCGCTGGTTTCCCATGCCGTGGTGATTGGTGACGGCAAGCCTTTCATTTCAGCACTTATTGAGCTTGAGCCAGACATGGTTCGTTCGTGGCTGAAGGCCAGTGGCATGGACAGCAGCATGCCGATGTCGCAAATCGCGCAGAACGACGCCGTCCGTGCCAATATCCAGCAGTATGTCGATCAGGCGAACAGCACTGTTTCCCGTGCGGAATCCGTTCGTAAATTCGTTGTTCTTGAAGACGAGTTCACCCAGGAGGCCGGCACTCTCACCCCTAGCATGAAGGTCGTGCGTCCCAAGGTGCTTGAGAAGTATGCGGATGTCATCAACAACCAGATCTATGCTCCCAAGGCAGGCGTACGACAGGCTCCCTCGGCGGCCGTGGAACTGATCGACCGAGCCGCAGTGTCCGTGCGTCAGGCCAGCGACGCGGTGAGCCCTAAGGTTCGCAAAGCCTTCGATCAGGCCAAGCAAAGCGTCAATGGCCATATGAAAGCCGATGACGGTTCAGTCGAGTCAGATACCGGCGCACAAGTCACGGGTGGCACGGATGTGGTAACTTCCGGTGAGGGTGCCAAACTAGGTTCGACACCAGACCAGAGCGACAAAGAGGAGTAGTTTATCGTGTCATTGCGAACGATTCGGGTAGTGCCCGATCCGGTACTGCGCACACCTTGCGAACCCATAACGACGATTACGTCGGCGGTCCGCCGTCTCATCCAAGACCTGTTGGATACGGTTGACGATCCAGGTCGAGCCGGTCTTTCAGCCAATCAGATCGGTGTGAATCTGCGTGCATTTTCCTACAATATCGACGGCAGGCTCGGCTACGTAATCAACCCCGTGATCGAGCAGACCAGTGGGGAGCAATACGGTGACGAAGGGTGCCTGTCGTTGCCGAACCTGTGGTACAAGACTCGACGAGCGGATTATGCGCGGGTTCGTGGCATCGACCTTGACGGCAAAACCATCGTCGTTGAGGGTCGCGGTCTTATGGGTCGAATGTTGCAGCATGAAACCGATCATCTTGACGGGCATGTCTACATCGATCGTTTGGAAAAGGATGAGCGGCGCGAGGCATTACGGTTCATGCGTAAACAGAGCGCACGCTAAATCGTGGGGCATCTCGCCGTATTCGTCAAGGAAGAGCATGCGGCGAGATATGGTATGTGGCATGCCGATATTTCGAACATTCGAACTTGCAACACGCCGAACACTGCCCCAGATACGACGGGGTTATGTCTAGACTGGTACCTGTTTGCAGTATGAAGGCACCGGACACGTCGGAAGCGTCATCAGGGTGTATGTCGGCTTGCGTCGCTGCGAACCGTTGCGGCAACGTAAGCCGTAGAATAGACCAGATATACCAGAAGATGCAAGGAACCTCCGCACATGTACGTCGATCCTACGCGCAATCAAAACGCCGGGAATCTCCGGTGGATTCTGCCTTATTGCAAGCCCGACCTACCTCGTGTGATCGGCTCGGTCATTTTGTTGTTCGTCAATGATGCCATGGCCATCGCTTTGCCGATTCTTGGGGGCGTTATCGTTGATGAGGTAATCACCAAACGTCACTTGGAACTGCTCACAAAGCTGTGCGTGGCCATGGTGTTGCTCACTCTCGTACGGGTCGGATCGCGATACGGCTATCAGATGTGGATGGAACGTTTCGGACAGAATTCCATATTCCGTCTCGTAAGCGACGAATATGAGAAACTGCACGAACTCGACTTCACCTATTTCAATCACACACGCAATGGCGACATTATGAGCCGCATGACTTCCGATACCGACGCAATCCGTCATTTCCTCAGCTGGGTGAGCTACCAGCTGGCGGACTGTATCGTGATGTTCGTGGCCGCACTGGCGGCTATGTTCGTGCTCAGCTGGCCGTTGGCATTGGCTTTGGCATGCGTCACTCCGATTCTTTTCTTCCTGACGCGTCAGCTGTCCACGCACGCGGCACCGCTGTTCTATGCGGTGCGTAACTCGCTGGCAGATCTGAACTCCATGGTCGAGGAAAACATCGAAGGCAATAGGGTCGTCAAGGCGTTTGTGCGTGAGGACTACGAAACGCAGAAGTTTGACGAGCGTAATGACGATTACATGCAACGAAACATGGACGCGGCCTACAACAATCGCAGGTTCATGCCTTGGCTGGATGGGCTGGGCTTTTCGCTTCAACTGATTACTTTGGGCTTTGGCGGTCTGCTGGTCATCAAGGGCAATATGACATTGGGCGCGTTAGTGAGCTTCAATTCGATGTTGTGGATGCTCGACGGCCCCGTGCGCCAATCAGGCTGGTTGATTAATGACTGGCAGCGTTTTGATGCAAGTTGCGTGAAGATCCGGCGTTTGCTGACGGCCACAGCTCGCATCCAAGAGAAACCGGACGCGAAACAGACCGTGGCTCAGGCTGTGGACATCCGTAAACGTGTCGGCATTGCTCAGCCGTCCACCACTCCGGAGCGTATCAGTGGTGAAATTCGTTTCGATCATGTCAGCTTTGCCTTCCCGGACGATCCGCATACGCCGATTCTCAAGGATCTCAACTTCCTGGTGCCGGCTGGCACAAAACTGGGGATCCTGGGGGAGACGGGCTCCGGAAAGTCTACATTGGTCAACCTTATTGCCCGCTTCTACGACCCGACGGTGGGTAATGTGTTCATTGACGGCATAGACGCGCGTGAGTGGCCGCTGGCGACCCTACGCAGCCAAGTGAGCATCGTTGCACAGGATACCTTCCTGTTTTCTGACACCATTGGCGGCAACATCAGTTTTGGAGCCACAAGACGTGACGATCCGGAGTATATCCGCAAAGTGTCGTCGGTGGCGGGCGCCGATGCATTCATCCGTTCAATGCCGCAAGGCTACGATACCGTGGTAGGCGAACGAGGCGTGGGGCTGTCCGGCGGACAGAAGCAACGGCTGAGCCTGGCCAGAGCATTGGCGGATGATCCGCCCATCCTCATCATGGATGACACGACGTCAGCCGTCGATATGGAGACGGAAGCCGGAATCCAGAAACAACTGTCGAATCTTGACGCCTCCAAAACGATCGTCACCATCGCACATCGCATCTCATCGATCAAGGATGCGAATCTGATTCTTGTCCTGGAACATGGGCGTATCGTGGAACGCGGCACCCATGAGGACCTTGTGTCCGCTCATGGACGTTATTGGTCAATCTATAGAAAGCAACTTGGCCTTGAAGCCGGCAAGTCGCAGGGATTCGAGAAGTAGGGGGCGAAATGGCACAGCGTAATACATATAAAGAGGACGAGGAACTCGAAGAAAAAATCAACCTTCACGACATCATCCGCATCGCCGCGTACCTCAAACCGTATTCCGGGCAGGTTGCACGCATCGTATCGGTCGTCGTGATGATGAGCTGCATCAACGTTGCCGGCCCTTACCTGACCAAGATCATGATCGACACGGCCATTCCTCGGAAAGACATCACGCTTCTTGCTCAACTGTCCGGACTCTTGGCGGTACTGATCGTTCTTTACGAAATAGGCGTGCGTTACCGCACCGTGGCCATTACCAGAGTCGGACAGTCGATGCTCAAGGACATGCGTCGAGATCTGTTCACCCACATCCAGACCTTGCCGTTCAGCTATTTTGACTCCCGTCCTCATGGCAAGATTCTGGTGCGTGTAGTCAATTACGTCAACACGTTGTCCGACACACTTTCAAGCGGGCTGATCAATGTCATCTCCGATATCTTCACGTTCGTGGTCACGCTTGTGGTAATGTTCGCCATCGATTGGCAATTGGCTTTATGGAGCCTGATCCTCTTCCCGTTGTTGGTTGTCTGGGTGCGCATATTACAAATTTGGCAGCGTCGTGCCTACCAGGTTTTGTCGAACAAGCAAAGCAATCTCAACGCATATATCCACGAATCCATCGCAGGGATCAAAACCACGCAGACCTTTGCTCGCGAAAAGAAGCAGTTCGACACTTTCCAGGAACAACAGGGCATTGTGCGTTCCCAGTGGATGAAAGCGGTGCACATCCAGAGCCTGATGTGGCCCGGCGTGCAGACCATTTCATCAATCACCATCGCATTCATCTATTACGTCGGAATCATGCAGTTCGGAGGGGTGAAGGTCACCACCGGCGTATTGATCGCTTTTCTTGGCTACGCGAACAACTTCTGGAACCCAATCATCGATATCGGCAATTTCTACAATCAGCTGATCACCTGCTCGGCCTATCTTGAGCGCATCTTTGAGACGATGGACATCAAACCGTCGATTACAGACAGGCCCAACGCCGCTCCGCTGCCGCCCATCCGAGGCAGAGTTGACTTCAATGATGTCGTTTTCCGATATGAACCGGAAGGGCGTAACATCCTCAACCTCGTCGACTTCCACATTGAGCCGGGCAAGACCATTGCGCTCGTAGGTCCCACGGGAGCGGGCAAAACCACCATCATCAATCTGCTGTCGCGCTTCTATGACGTTTCGGAAGGGTCCGTTACCGTGGACGGCTATGATGTGCGTGAGGTGACGCTTGCGTCGTTGCGCCGCCAAATGGGTGTGATGCTGCAGGACACATTCGTTTTCTCCGGCAATGTTCGTGAGAACATCCGTTACGGCAGGCTCGAAGCCACCGACCAAGAGGTTGAGAACGCCGCTCGCGCGGTGCATGCAGACGAGTTCATCCGACAGATGCCGGAAGGCTATGACACGATCGTCGAGGAGCGAGGATCAACCATGTCGGCAGGACAACGCCAGTTGATTTCCTTCGCACGCGTGCTGTTGGCCGATCCACGGATCCTCATCCTCGATGAAGCCACAAGCAATATTGACACACGAACCGAAGAGGCGTTGCAGGCCGGTCTGAATAACCTGCTCAAGGGGAGGACCTCGTTCATCATTGCCCATCGGCTATCGACAATCGAAAACGCGGATGAAATCTTCTACATCGACCATGGTCAGATTGTGGAGCATGGGTCGCATGAGAAATTGCTGAGGCAAAAGGGCGCGTACTATCGCCTCTACGAGTCGCAGTATGCCATGTTGAAAGTCGAGGATCCGGACCGGTAAACGCCTCAGGTGTTTCCTGATGCCAAGATGCGGTTGTGGGTAGGGTGACGCCCTTTTCGCAGTAGGTCGAATGAGGAGTGTTTATACTCAGGGTATGGTATCGTCTAGGTTTGTGCGTCGTATGGGCCCGTGGGTGTCACGCCATCATGGACTCGCTGCCTGCAGTCAAGGCAACACCGACCTGACGCACGGAAAACGCGTCATGCGCGTGATGGGCTGTGTCGGTCGGCGTATTCGGTAATGCAAAAACCGGAAACGTTGCATGCAGACCTGCATGACCAGGCAATAACCGACTGAAAGGTAGCAGTATCATGGCTCAAATCACAATGAGCGAAATGCTGAAGGCAGGCTTGCACTTCGGCCATCAGACCCGTCGCTGGAACCCGAAGATGAAGCAGTACATCCTCACCTCCCGCAACGGCATTCACATCATCAACCTGTTCAAATCGCTCGACATGATCGACACCGCGTACGATTTCATCAAGCAGACCGTTGCTCACAATGGTACCGTTCTGTTCGTCGGCACCAAGAAGCAGGCTCAGGAAGCCATCGCGACTCAGGCGACCCGTGTGAACATGCCGTACGTTTCGGAGCGTTGGCTGGGTGGTATGCTCACCAACTTCCAGACGGTTTCCAAGCGTGTTGCTCGCCTGAAGGAACTCGAGGAGATGGACTTCACCGATGTGCGCGGCTCTGGACTGACGAAGAAGGAGCTCCTGCTGCTCGAGCGCGAGAAGAACAAACTCGAGAAGCAGCTTGGCGGCATCCGTAACATGAACCGCACGCCCTCGGCGATGTTCGTCGTGGACATCAACAAGGAGGCACTTGCTGTTGAGGAAGCCCACAAGCTGGGCATTCCGGTCGTTGCAATCGCCGACACCAACACCGATCCCGACCTGGTCAACTATCCGATTCCGGCCAACGATGACGCCATCCGTGGCATCGAACTGCTTACCAGCCTTATGGCCGATGCGGTGGCCGACGGTCTTTTGGAACGCAGCGGCAAGGCTGAAAAGACCGAGGACAGGACCGAGCAGCCTATGGCCGCTTGGGAGAAGGATCTGTTGAAGGAAAACGACGACAAGTCCGAAGCCGCGGCCAAGTCCGCGGTCGGGGAGTCGAAGGCTGAAGAAGCCAAGGCCTGACCTACCGGTGTCATCGGCGGTGCGCAGACCTGTCCGGCCGGCGCACCGCCGATGATGCATAGACGAGAATAAAAACTTATAAGGAGATACATATATGGCAGCAATCACAGCAGCCCTTATCAAGCAGGTGCGCGAGGATACCGGCGCAGGCATGATGGACGTCAAGAAGGCGCTGACCGAGGCCGAGGGCGACGTCGCTCGCGCCAAGGAAATCATCCGTGCCAAGGGTATTCAGGCAGCCGGCAAGCGCGAAGGCCGTAGTGCTCAGGAAGGCACCATCGCCTCTCGAGTTGTCGATGTTGACGGCGGCCAGGCGGGCTATGCCGTCGAGCTCAACTCTGAAACCGATTTCGTGGCCAAGACCCCGAAGTTCATCGAATTTGCAAACGGTGTGCTCGACGACGCCATCAGTGCAGACGCCAAGACAGCCGACGAGGTACTCTCGGCGAAGTCCGATAATGGCACCGTGAAGGAATCGGTCGAGGAGGCGGCAGCTCTCTTTGGCGAACACGTCAAGGTCGGTCAGGTTGCGAAGGTCGAAGGCCCCAAGGTCGAGATCTATGCCCACAAGAAGTCCGCTGAAATGCCTCCGAGCATTGTGGCGATGGTCGCCACCGATGAGGCGGGAGCCGCCGTGGCCCATGAGGCCGCGCTGCAGATTTCCGCCATGGGCGCCAAATGGCTTTCTCGCGAGGATGTGCCGGCCGATGTGGTTGAGTCCGAGCGTCGGGTAGCCACCGAGAAGTCCCAGGCCGAAGGCAAGCCGGAGCAGATCATCCCCAAGATCGTGGAAGGCCGTATGAATGCCTTCTATAAGGAGAATGTGCTGCTTGAGCAGGAATATGTCAAGGACACCTCCAAGTCCGTCGGCGATTTGTTCAAGCAGGCCGGTGGCAAGCTTCTGTCGTTCGCACGCATCGAAGTCGGCAAGGGCGACGAGAAGTGACGACACACGCTTCTGATTAGCTTCAGAACTACGAGTGGGGTGGCATCTTCAAGGGTGCCGCCCCACTGTCGTATGAATTCGGTTGGCTTTTCTGTCGTTGTGGACAGATAATCTTGACAAGCGGTAATAGTGCGTTTGATTTCAGGGTGATGGAAAGGGTTCGTATGACTGACCATGAAGATGCAAACAAACCTAGACGAGTATTGCTCAAGCTGTCGGGAGAGGCTTTCGGAGGTGGCAAAGTCGGCATTGACACTACCGTGATTCGCCGCATAGCTCAGGAAATCCACGCTGCCGTAGCACAAGGCGTGCAGGTGGCCATTGTGGTTGGCGGAGGTAATTTCTTCCGTGGTGCCGAATTGCAGCAGGCCGGCATCGAACGCACCCGTGGCGACTACATGGGCATGCTTGGCACGGTCATGAATTGTTTGGCGCTGCAGGACTTTCTCGAACAGGAAGGTCAGGCCACACGTGTCCAGACGGCCATCACCATGGGTCAGGTTGCTGAACCCTATATACCCCTCAAAGCCATTCGCCACTTGGAAAAAGGTCGTGTGGTGATTTTCGGTGCTGGTGCCGGCATGCCATATTTCTCAACCGACACGGTTTCGATTCAGCGTTCGTTGGAGATCCATTGCGATGCCGTACTCATGGGCAAAAACGGTGTGGATTGCGTCTATACGGCGGATCCGCGCAGAGATCCAACAGCAAAGCCGTTCAAGACATTGAGCTACAAACGGGCCTTGGTCGACAATCTTGCCGTAATGGATGCGGCAGCGCTTTCCATGGCACGGGACAACGATCAGCATATTCTCGTTTTCGGTTTGGAGCAGAAGGGCAACGTAACTAAGGCCTTGCTGGGCCAGCCGATTGGAACATTGGTGTCAAACCAAGAGTCGCAGGTTCTGGACTGACAACAACATCGAATCATCAGTAAAACCGTAACGTATAGGTCGATAGCAGTGAATGTAACCGTCGTCAGGCGGAGATTCAAATAATAAGGAGTTACAATGGCAAACCCAGTAGAGCAGGCCAAGGAACAGATGCAGAAGTCCGTGGAGGCCACCAAAGAGAATTTCTCCGGCATTCGTACCGGGCGTGCCAATCCGGCTCTGTTGAACGGTCTGACAGTCGATTATTATGGCGTACCGACACCGATAAAATCGGTGGCTTCGATTGGTGTTCCTGAGCCGCGGACGCTTTCCATTACCCCCTTCGACGCCTCTCAGTCGAACGCGGTCGAGAAGGCAATCCGAGATTCCGATCTTGGCGGCAGCACACGCCGTGACGGCAATGTCATTCACATGACCATGCCGGAGCTGACACAGGATCGCCGTAAGGAATACGTCAAGCTTGCCAAGACCAAGGCCGAGGACGGCAAGGTTGCGGTACGAAATATTCGGCGCAAAACCAAGGAATCCATTGATAAGTCGGTCAAGGATGGCGATCTTGGCGAGGATGAGGGCGATCGCATGCAGAAGGACCTCGACAAGGTCACCAAGGAAATCAGTGATAGCATCGACAAGCTTCTTGAAAGCAAACAAAAGGAGATCATGGAGATCTGACAGCCTGTTCACCGGCGTGGCGACCCGGATTGACAACGGTGGCTATAGACACAAATATCGATATGGACTGACGAGAAAAGATGACAACACAGGGTCAAGAGAGGCATTCGCACACTGAAGCCGCGTCGGCACTGGCCGATATCAACAAAAAGACCGGACGAAATATGCCACAAGCGGTGTTGACAGCCGTCATATTGATTGCGGCCATCGTGGCATGTCTGATGATACGTATCGAACTTTTTGTGTTCCTGGTTATCTTCTTCATGTTGTTGGCTCTGCGCGAACTTCATGTCGATTTTGCTTCAGTGCATCTGTATGTTCCTTTGGTCACCTTATGGGTCTGCTGCACCGGCACACTGATAGCGCTGTATTATGCGCCAAACCATCTGCTTGCGGCAGGCCTGGGCATAGTCATCTCCGTGCTTGCTGTCACGGTTGCCGCAAGCGCACGCCATACGGTCGGAAGGCGCTTGGCCAGTGCAATCGAAGATAAACGCAATGCCGCAGCCTCTGCAAGCGTCGAATCGGTTCAATCGAAAAACGTACGAACCAAGCCCGGGAGCGCAGGCGAAAACAGCTTCGACAATGTTGCGGTTTCAATTTTCATTGTGTTGTATGTTCTTGTGCTTGCGTCGTGCATCATTCTGCCTGAGACCTTCAACGGACACCCGGTCGCCCACGTGGTCATGGTCATTTTTCTACCTGCTCTTTCTGATACCGGCGGTCTGCTTGCTGGTGCTTTCTTTGGAAAGCACAAGCTTTCACCACGTATTTCGCCGAAGAAGTCCGTGGAGGGACTGATTGGTTCGATACTTTTTGCGATGGCTGGGGCTTTGGTCGTTTTCGCCGTTACATACCCTCAGTTGTGGTCGAGCAGATGGTGGGTGCCCGTACTGGCTGGTGTGATGGTCGGCATTGTCGGTACGTTCGGGGATCTGTGCGCCTCGATGCTTAAACGAGATATGGGCATCAAGGATATGGGGCATTTACTCAAAGGTCACGGTGGCGTCATGGATCGTGTCGATTCGATTCTTCTATGCGCGCCGTTCTTCGTCGTCTTGCTGTCGGCTACAGGTCTATGACATGGATTGTGCAAGCTGAATAAAAGCGCGATATGGAATATGAATCAGTGTGGTCTTAGGAATGTGGAACGGACATGGAGCAGGCAGTGACAGACATCGACCAAACCGTTGAAAGCGGCATCACTCCGGGAGGTCTTGAAGGAACGTTTCGTGATGTTCTTTCCAAAGACCACGCCAGGCGAGGAAAGCCGCCGCTGCATTTTGCGGACATGACCGAAAAGGAGCGAACCGCCACTGCGACTTCGCTTGGTCTGCCAAAGTTCCGTGTCAGGCAACTCGCCAATCATTATTTTGCTCATTACGATACCGACGTGGCAAATTACACGGATTTCCCAGCGCAGTTACGTTCTGATGTCCAACGCGCATTCTTTCCCCGACTCATCAGCGAAGTAACTCATCAGGTGGCTGATTCGGGTACGACCATCAAGACCCTCTGGCAGCTGTTCGACGGCTCACATATCGAGTCTGTGCTCATGCGCTATCCCAATCGTGCGACGCTGTGCATCTCAAGCCAGGTCGGTTGCGGCATGGGATGCCCTTTCTGCGCCACTGGCTCATTGGGCTTGACCCGCAACCTTTCCGCTGCGGAGATCGTCGAGCAGGTGCGTGTCGCGGCCAAGGCGATGGCCGAAGGAAAAGTCGCCGGAGGTCCGGGAAGGCTGAGCAATGTAGTGTTCATGGGTGAGGGTGAACCGATGGGCAACTACAGGTCCGTGCTCGCGGCAGTGCGCATGATCAGCGCTGAACCGCCCTTCGGTTTCGGCATTTCGGCAAGGAACATCACCGTTTCCACTGTTGGCGTGGTACCTGGCATCAAAAAGCTGACCGCCGAAGGCATCCCCGTGCGCCTTGCGGTTTCCCTGCATGCCCCTAGCGACGAACTGCGCAATGAGCTGGTGCCGATGAACCGTCGCTTTGATTCCGGTCAGGTGCTCGATGCCGCCCACGATTACTATTTGACCAGCCATCGGCGGGTCAGCATCGAATATGCCTTGATGCGCGGCATTAACGACCAGCCAGAACACGCTCGCCTTCTGGCACGCCGTCTCAACCATTATGGCGACCATTGGGTCCATGTAAATCCCATCCCTCTCAACCCCATCGAGGGGTCGAAGTGGACAGCCTCGAAACCTGAGGATGAAGTCCGGTTCCTTGAGATACTGAACAGCGCGGGCATTCCGGCCACGTTGCGCGACACGCGTGGGTCGGATATCGATGGTGCCTGTGGTCAGCTTGCTGCGCGAGTTCTCAACAAGCGAAGCTAGCGCCAAAAGGCCATACGGTGAAAGATGAATGCCATAACGACAGCCGCAAGGGTTATCCCGTGTCTTGATGTGGCCGACGGACGCGTGTTCAAAGGCGCGCACTCTGTGAACATCTCAAGGACGTTGGGGGCCGGGTGCAACCGGCAGCGCGCCATTACAACGCAGGTGCCGATGAGCTGACGGTTCTTGGCTTTACCACCTAAAGCAATACCCATCGACGCACATGTTCGACACCGTTACAAGGGTCGCTGGAGAGGTTTCATTCCGTTGTGGTGGGCGGGAGCGTGCACGCGGGAAGACGTGGACGCTCCCGCCCAGATACAGGGTCGATACAATAAGTGTCGATACGCCGCCATCAATAATTCGAATCCGATCAGCGCCGTGACTGGACGCTTCGGCAGTCAGGTTCTTGTTGCTTTCGATCGACGCTAGGCGCGAACGTGGTCAGCCGCACACCGAATTTAGTTTTGAAGTCACGATTGCGGGTGGACGATAGAACACGGGGGTTGATGCGGTGAGTGCGGTCTGTCACGCCGGTTCCCGTTCATGTTTTGGAGCCGGAGGATCTTTGCCTGTCGTCGTGCGTTCACGTGCAGAACATAACCGGCAAATAATGAGCGAGGTCCTCGAAGGGGTCACTTGCGCGTATGATGGCGCACAATGATTCAGAGCCGCGTGATTTTGAGGTGCCATGACGTTACAACATGTTTCAACAGCCATTGCGAGCCGTGCGCTTGCCTATATCCCTTCCCCCTCGATTTCTCAGTTCAAAGTCGGTCCGTTGACGATTCGCTTTTATGCGCTCTGTATCCTTGCCGGCATTATCCTTGCAGTATGGATCACTGCGAGGCGCTGGAAGAAGGTAGGGGGAAATTTCGACCAGATTCTCGACATCACCCTCGTCTGTGTTCCATGTGGAATCATCGGGGCGCGCCTGTATCACGTAGTGACCACTCCGGAACGTTTCTTCGGACCTAATGGAGACCCTGTCGAAATTCTTCGCATCTGGAACGGTGGGCTGGGCATCTGGGGAGGCGTGCTTCTCGGAGGGTTGGCAGCGTGGGTCTGGTGTCGTCATAAGCACTATCCAACGGCCCTTCTTGCAGATGCCGTGGCTCCGGGTTTGCTTGTGGCGCAAGCCGTGGGAAGGCTCGGCAACTGGTTCAACCAGGAACTATACGGTGCGCCGACGAAACTGCCTTGGGGACTGAAACTGAACTCAACCGGTTCGGCCATCGGACACGAGGAACAATGCTACGACGGCACGAGCTGTCCGACAGGAACGTTGTTCCACCCGACGTTCCTTTATGAGATGGTTTGGAATCTTGTCGGGGCCGCGATAATCGTCTGGATTGGCCGTAAAGCCGCGAAACGCATCAAAGCCGGAAGTCTTTTCGTGATCTACGTAATGTGGTACACCGCGGGTCGCACCTGGATCGAGGCTTTGCGAATCGACTTTGCGCACGTAATTTTCGGCATGCGTGTCAATGTGTGGATTTCCATGATTGCGTTCATTTTCGCGGTCGTTGCGTTCGTTATTCTACAGCGTACCGGCTCCCGACAGGTGGCTTTGGTGGAACAATTACGCACCCTGACCGAGGTTGAGATTCAGGCACAGTCCGATGGGCAATCGCGTCGACAGGCTTCCAAGCAGAATTCTTCACATGCCGAGGTTGGTCATGAAGCATGTGATTCCAAAAAATCTCAGGAGTGACCGCGTCCAAGTCGTTCGTCTTGCCTAGGATAGGGAGCCATGAGCATTCAAATAGCACCCAGTATTCTTTCGGCGGATTTCTGCAACCTCGAGCGCGATCTCAAAGCCATTGACCATGCCGATATGGTTCATGTGGATGTAATGGACCATCACTTTGTGCCCAATCTGACCTTGGGCGAGCCCATTGTGGGACGCATCTGCGAAGTAACGGATTTGCCGGTGGACGTTCACCTGATGATTGACGATCCTGATCGATGGGCTCCGGAGTATGCCAAGCTCGGTGCGGCCTCCGTCAGCTTCCACATGGGTGCGACGCACGCACCGGTGCGTCTGGCGCGACAACTGCACGACATGGGTTGCAAAGCCTGTTTCGCGGTGCGGCCTGCGGAACCGGTGGAGCCGATTTTCGATATTCTCGATGAGTTCGACATGATTTTGATCATGACGGTGGAACCCGGATTCGGTGGGCAGAAGTTCCTTGCCAATCAAATGGGCAAGGTACGTAGACTGCGTGATGAAATTACGGCACGCGGCTTGTCCACGCACATTCAGGTCGATGGTGGGGTAAGCCCACAGACTGCCCATATCGTCGCGGACGCGGGTGCTGACGTTCTGGTGGCAGGTTCGGCCGTATACGGTGCCCAGGATCGTGCGAATGCGATTGACGAGATTCGAAACAAGGCGCAGGCAGCATACCAATCTTAAAACGCATATTGACATGTGCAGCGACCCGTTCGATCAAGCATCATACAAGAAGAAGGCGGAACAATGAAGACATTCGAATCACTGTTCGCAAAACTGAGCGACAAGGCTCTCGGTCGTCCTGCCCAGTCAAAGACGGTTGAAGAACGCAATCAGGGCTCCCACTTCATCGGCAAGAAAATCGTAGCAGAGGCCGGTCATATATGTCTTGCCGCTGAACATGAAGGCGCCGACCGTACAGCCGAAGAAATCAGCCAGCTCATATTTGATAGCAGATGTCGTTTTAACTGGCACCACTGTGCGCAACGCGGGGCTTCATGTCTTCGCAGAGCCCTTGTTGGAATCCGTTTTCATCCTTATTCGCGTCTCGCATATGGATGAAAACGGCAAGAACCCCATCGTCGTCAAGCGTCGGCTGGAAGGCGTGAATACTGCCAGGCCGTATGTCATAATATATTATGATGTGCCGGTCTCACAGGTTTCCGTTGCCGTCGCCGTGACATCGGGACTGTAGAGTCCCGTTATCTTGCCGTTGCATGACAAAAATTGGTGCGCTCTGCGCGTCATGGTCCCAAGGAGAAGGTCAACTAACTGATGGACGGTCTTTACGGTGTAGGTTCTTACGCCATCATCGTTACCGCTTTGCAGGCCTCACGTATCTAGAATCGCAGTTTTATGAAGATGCCCACCAAACGTTACAGTCCCGATGCGAGGGATATATATCTGACCGTTCCGAATGCCATCAGTGCATTGCGTATCGTTTCCATACCATTTATCGCTTGGTTGGTAGCAAAGCATCAGATGGTTCCGGCCCTTTTCGTTCTGGCGATCTCGGCCGCCAGTGACGGACTGGACGGAATCATTGCACGCAGGTACAATCAGGTCAGTAAAATTGGGCAGATACTCGATCCAATCGCGGATCGGCTGCTTATTTTTTGCAGTATTTTAGCGCTCGGTCTTGCGGGCATCATTCCTATGTGGATGCTTGTTGTGGTCGCATTGCGGGATATGCTGCTGCTCGTGCTGATCGTCATTCTCGCACAATACGACTATGGGCCACTGCCGGTGCATTTCATAGGCAAGGCCGGAACGGCTTTGATGATGATTTCCATCACAGCACTGATTTTTGCCGATTTGTGGCGTAATTCGTTTGCGGACATGCTTCATCTGGCGGCGTTGGCCGCAGGAATCTGGGGCATCGCGCTGTATTGGATGGCCGGTTACATCTATGTGCGTCAGGGTGTCAGGCTGATCAGGGATAGCCAGTAACTCCATGAGAAACCTAGACGGCATGCCAAGAACCTTCCCGGTCAACGCCACGAATGCGCCCGTGAGGCGGCGTGCTGTCTTCTCAAGGGGAGCGGTCGGCATCGATGCGAACCATGTTGGCGCCACAGATGACCAGACGCTTCAACAGCGGCATCGCAGGCGACCGGATGACGACAGTCTGCGTCTGATTGACGATCTGACGAATCGACCTATGGATCCACTGTTTTCGGACGCGCTGTTGACCCAGAAACGCCCCCGTTCACCACTGACTGTTTTTTTGACAAAAATGGTCGTCTTCGTTCTGTGCATTGTCGTGGGTATGGCCGGTGCGATTTTCGTACGTCAATTGCACACGGATCCGCGTAAACAGGTCAGAGAAAGCCTAATCGGCGAACTCCAACAAGAGAATACGAATTTCGATAAACTCAACAACGAGGTGAATCGCCTTCATGCAGATGTCGTCAAAAAGACCCGGACGATGCCTGTCGATGTCGATGATCCGACGTTGAACAGCGACGAGATGTCCAACGGCATGATCGCGGTCAAAGGCTCGGGGGTTGTAATCACCGTTGCCGATCCGGGAGCCGCCAACGATAAACAGCCTGGTTTCAACCCTCGTGAAAAGACGACCGGACATTTCAAACGTGTTGTCACTGACGCGGATTTACAGCATGTCGTACGTCTGCTTTGGCAACACGGGGCCGAGGCGATCGCAATCAACGGCAATCGCGTAGGAGTGTCCACCTCGGTGCGTACTGCAGGTCAGACCATTCTCATTGGCATCAATCAGGTTACCAGTCCTTATAATATAGAGGCGATAGGCGATGCGAAGGATATGCGGACCGTCTTCGATGCGCCGGCTTCGGCTCAGTTCTACCGTGAGCTGAATGACGCCGGCATACATCCACAGGTTAGACCTGCGGTAACCTTGAAGTTACCGGCGGCCGAGTCCAAAGACCTGACCTAT
Source organism: Bifidobacterium bohemicum DSM 22767 (assembly GCF_000741525.1). GTDB lineage: Bacteria > Actinomycetota > Actinomycetes > Actinomycetales > Bifidobacteriaceae > Bifidobacterium > Bifidobacterium bohemicum. The sequence goes on from NZ_JGYP01000001.1 coordinate 98,603, forward strand.
GCGAAAGAGAGGGAATGATGGCAGCTGTGCTCGGGCTTATCATAGGTGTGATCGTCGGGATTTTCGTCAAACCTGACATTCCGATCGTCCTGCAGCCATATCTTCCCATCATGGTTGTTGCCGCGCTAGACGCATTGCTTGGAGCAGCACGGTCGTATTTCGAGCGTTCATTCTCCGATCGTGTTTTCATTATCTCATTCATTTCGAATGTTTTGACGGCCACATTGCTTGTGCTTCTCGGCAACCAGCTTGGCGTCGGTTCACAACTGCAAACAGCGGTGATCGTGGTACTGGGCATTCGTATATTCTCGAATGTGTCCGCCATTCGTCGCTTCATCTTCAAGGGGTGAGTGATGGTAAAGCTTTCTTCCTGGACCAAACATAGCGGCAAATCGCGGATCAACGACGCAAGCGGTTCGGTAAATGACGAGACGGCAACGGGTTCATTCCCGGTAATCCGTAAAAAACCACCGCGTCTGGTCGAAGGCAGTAGAATGGCCAGACTGCTCTCAAGCCTGTTAATCGCCGTGCTGTGTGCTTCGCTCGGCTGGGGGTATGTCATCCAGCTCAATAACTCCACCTCCATCTATGAGACGATGAGCGAGGAGGAATTGACACGCCTGATCGGCGAGACCAGCACGCAGGCCCAAAGCCTCCAACAGCGGAAAACCGAGCTATCCAACCAACTGAATATGCTTCAGGAAGCGGCCAACAAACAGCAGGAGGCGCAGCGTATCGCCAAACAGAATGAACAGACCAGTGGCCTGCTTTCCGGCAGGTTACCGGCAACCGGCAAAGGCGTGGTTATTACGATTGACAGGGGATCCAGACAGCGAGTGGATGCTTCGACCATGTTCCAGCTACTTGAAGAGTTGCGGAATGCAGGAGTCGAAGTTATGGAACTGAACGATGTGCGGATTGTCACTTCCACGTATATCGATGACACTAAGAACGGTCTGATCTGTGATGGGAAAAACATCAGTGCGCCCTATACTCTGAAGGCCATAGGAGATCCGCAGAACTTGCAGAATGCGGTTACGATTGCCGGGGGAGTCGGTTCACGACTCAAGGTGAAGTTTGGTTCCGAGGTGACGGTGACCCCTGACGATAACATTGAAATCAGCAAGACACGACAGCCTAGCCAGTATAAATACGCAAAGACTATAGAATAGGGAATTATGACCAATCCGATTCCAAGCGCAGGGGAGACCACGATCATCGGTCTGCCTGCAGTAAACATCCCTGTCACTTTGACGGGCGACCGTCCACTCACTCAGGACGATCTGGATACCATCACCCGTCTTTCGCCCGGTTCAGCACTGCTTGTTTCGACGCGCGGCGCCGTGTCGGGTTCCAGATACTTGTTGGATGAAGACAAAGTGACCGTTGGACGTGATCCACATTGCGATATTCTGCTTGACGACTCGACCGTTTCTCGTGCCCACGCAGTCTTTCGCAGGTTTGGCGATGGTTTCGTCATTGACGATTCCGGAAGCCTTAACGGCACGTATGTCAACCGCGAAAGGGTGGACAGTGCGGTGTTGCGCAACGGCGATGAGATCATGATCGGTAAATTCCGTCTGGTATATTTCGCGGCTGATGCTGTGCGTTGAACATGTGATTGATTACGGGCGACAAACTCGGAAAACAGAGTGTATCACAATTCTCACCTAACAGGGGTGACATATAATCATCGAGGATGAACATGGCGACCAAAAGACTGCGGGGACAGGGCGACAACGTACCGCTTTTCGATGTTCCGGTCGGCAATGACATCCATGTGGCAACCGATTCACCCAGCACCGACGCTTCGTCTAGCCGCTCGGGCGGACCGGGAAGTTCCCGTCACCTAGATTCCGTCGATTCGACTGTGTCCAATCATTCCCATTCTTCAACCCGGTCGGTGCCGGCATCAGCCAACATGGAGATCGTCGAAGCCGACCAAGAACGCGACAGATCGTCAACATCACCAGTCATCACTCCACGCAGACCTGTTTCAACGCTTAGCCCCAAACCTCAGTCCGTTCGTGCCCGTACATCAAAACGAATGCCGGGCAACGCATCCACGCATGTTCAACCGTCGGTGTTGGTTCAGGGAGATATTTTCGACCTACTTGAAAACAACGGTGAAGTCAAGGGATACCGTGGCGTGGTGGCGTCGAAAATCGCGGGAATCACCTACCGTCAGCTCGACTACTGGGCACGCAAACGTATTTTGGAGCCTTCAATCAACCCCTCCAGCGGTTCGGGTTCTCGTCGTTTATACTCGTTCAAGGATATCCTGATTTTAGCAGTATCCAAACGATTGTTGGACACAGGCGTCAATCTGCAGAACGTCACGGCGGCCATTACGTTTTTGAATCGCCAGACCGTGGACGCGTTGGAGCACATGACCATCATTTGCAATGGAACCAGTGTCAGGCAGTGTCGTGAAGATGAACAGGTTCTTGATCTGGTGGAGGAAGGTACTGCCATTTTCGCCGTTTCCGTCGGAAAAATGTGGCATGAAGTTGATTCGGCACTTCAAGATCAGCCGTGCGTCACAGTGAGTTCTGGAGCGATATCCGAAGGATTGCCCACTCAGCCCATCGAGGACTTGATGGAGCGGAGGATGCGTGAAAAGATCGAGACACAGCGTCTGGAGCGAACGAAAATAGCATAGAGAAATGGCAAGCGGGCAGAGGAAGGGATCGGTATGATGCGGCTTATTCCTGCTTTGTGTTGGGTGATGGCTGTGCTTTGGTGTTTGGCCATTGCCGTAATCGCAATACACAAAGGTGCGTTGCATATTAAATCTACTATCTCAAAAACGCGTTTCCTGACTATTGGTCAGGTCGTCGCCCAGATGATTTCGGTGGTTCTGGCATGCGTGCCCTATGGCTGTTATCCAGCGATCGTCGAACATCTGTCGAACCAAGTGGACATGTGGTATTCAAAAGTCTCGATACCATCTGCAATCTATATGGGAATCATGTTGTTGGCTGATATCGTACTGCTGATCATGCAGGCCCATCTGGCTGACGTCAGCCATGCCGGGAATATTGCCGACAAGAACGTTGCGGATTGAGAGCGCAACGCTCGTCGTTGTATATATTTCTATGTGTCAGTGGTGATTTTTTACGTGCGAATATCAGCATGACCATATATACGTTTATCCGATAATGTACGTTATGTCAGATTTACAATATGGCATCATGAGTTTACATTATGTGCCACTCAACATTTGAACTTCGTAACGAAGCACCACTCCTCCGTTCGACTTTGTTATGGGTTGGCGCGGTTGTTTAGGGGCAACCCTTTTGAATGCGATAAGGATGACTTACGATTGCATGCTTTTGATCGCGTCACTGACGTGGTGTTCTTACTTCAATGGAACGTGTCAAAGAGTCTCCGAAATCAATATGAAAAAGCCGGACTCCTACACAATATAGGCGAGTCCGGCATTTAGAACGTCACTTGCCAATAAGGCTCACTCGTAATCCGGGAACCATCCGTCACGGTGCATTTTCAGACGCTTATCGAGCAGCTCCTTGAGTTCCTCCTCGCTACGGCGTTCCTTGAGCATGTCCCAGTGAGTACGAACCGGTTTTCCTGCCTCATCCAAGTCATTTCCATCGGAATTCTCGAGCTTGGCAATACGCCCACAACGACACTCCCATTCAGCCGGTGCCTCCGCACCCTCTGCGAAAGGAAGAATCGTCCGATGACCCTCCGGGCATACGTAGACGACTTCGCTACGATCTGCGAAGTCCACGTTGTCATCCGATTCCAATGATTTCGCACCGATACTCATACCGCGCAGACTGCGTTCCGCCATAGGAGCCTCCCCTTTATTTGACATCGATATTCCAACAGTACAAAACAGTTCCGACGTGCCTAATATTCCACAAGATAACTTCGTGTGTCAGTCAACACCTGAATAAGCCACAATATCACGATTTACTGCGACCGCAGCCTGGTGGGCGATATTGCCCAGGCTTGGATCGGTGTCTTCGTAGTATTCGGAGGCCGCTGCAATCTGACGAAGAATGTCGGCCAGCCTTTTTGCGTTACGAACAAAATCACCGCCGGTCAGCTCGGTTCCCATGAGAATCGAAGACAGACTTCTTCCATTGGCCCAGTCATGCATAACATCGACCAGCCCGAAATTCAGCGGTTCCATAGGTTCCAAACCAGCATCATCGCACATTGCTGAAACGCGGCCGAACACATGCCTTAATGTCGCGCATGCCTGCGCTACCTGGCCATCGGCTCCGCCGGGATACCGTCGTGGTTCGTTGCCGCTGCCCCTCCTGGACTGGTAGACCAGTGAGGAAAGTACCGCGGCAAGCTCCGGTGCATCAAGTCCGGACAGTACGCCATTTTCAATGGCTTCCGCCAGAACGAGATCGTATTCGCTATAAAGATGTCTGAGCAGCTGACCACGCTTGGTCAAAAGATAGTCCTGACCCTCCATTTGCCGTTTTTGAAGTGGTTGCTTGTTTGACCGACGCGAATCACTTGCAGGCTCGTTCGGATCAAGGTATCCCAACAGCGTAAGTATGGCGCAAATCCGGTCGAACTGGCGTGCGACGGAGCCGGTGCGAGAATCGTAACGTTCTTCGGTGCGTGTCAGTTCCTTGCGTTCCCTCAACCAACGATTGCCCCATTTCAGGTGTGCATCGAGGTCCGGGCATGATCGGCATGGATGATCGGCTTCGGCTTGCTTCAGATAGGCGATGCGGGAGTCAAGCTCACGATATGCCTGCCTGCGATCGTCCTCGTCTGAAAATTGACGACGCTTGAGTTTGCGGCGCCCGTCGCGCTGCAAATCGGACAGCTCGCGACGTATGGTCATGAACTCTTTGAAATCGCCCATCGAACAACGGAAAGCATGCTCATAGTTGACAATGGAATGCTGCAGCAGGCTCATACGCGATTCAAGGCTTGAAGCCGAAGCATTCGCCTCCCACTGAGCAAACGAATGGTCCAAGGTATCGTGGGCCTTGTCATAGCTACTGCTGTTGAGGAGGTTGACTGCCATATTGAATGTCGGTTTGAAACTCGAATGTATCGGATATACGCGTTTGCTTGACAGTGAAGCGGCCGTGGTCGGCACGAACCCACGGTGATCGACGACCACCGCGTGACCCAGGCTGTCGATGCCACGGCGACCCGCTCTGCCCGTCAGCTGGGTGAACTCCCCCGGCGTCAAAGCGACATGATCGACACCATTGAATTTCTCAAGCTTTTCGACCACGACGCACCTGGCCGGCATGTTGATCCCCAGAGCCAACGTTTCGGTGGCGAACACCATTTTTACCAGTCCTTCATCGAACAAACGTTCGACAATCTGACGGAAAAGAGCCACCATTCCCGCATGATGCGGCGCAAACCCCTCCTCCAGAGCAAAACGGAATCGCGCAAAATCAAGGGCTTTGAGATCCTCTTTGGGAAGCTGACCTTCGACCATCTCATCGACGATGCGTCGGATACGTATGACCTCATCGTCCGTGGTGAGTTCCAGACCGGCGTCAAGACATTGCTGCACGGCTTCGTCGCAACCGTTACGAGAAAAGATGAAGTATATTCCAGGAAGCATACCCAGGAAATCAAGCTCATCAACCACGGCCGAACGTCGTGGGGCGCGTCTTTGCGGGTGGTGGCGCGACATGGTCTGCGCGTGGCTCTTTCCCGTGCCGCGACGACGGCGACCTCGTCCGGCCGACTGCCGGTCGTCGCTGCGCGCTCGAGGATCATTACGGGCGGCCAACCTGTCGAGTTGGTCAATTCTGTCAAGTAGCCTCGTGTTGAGCACGGCCGTCTGTACATCATGCTTGTCGCGCTGGTACAGATCAAATAGTTCGGGCTCATGCTCGGCGTCCCGTTGCACCATGACATGCTGTTCCAACGGTACTGGTCGATGCTCCGAAACGACGAGCTTGGTCGGCCCGCGCACCGATCGGATCCACGAACAGAAGTCCTCCACGTTGGAAACCGTAGCTGAAAGAGCGACGATTTTTATGGACTTGGGCAAGTGGATGATCACTTCTTCCCAAACGGGCCCGCGGAACTGATCTGCCAGATAATGTACCTCATCAAGAATCACGTACCGCAAGGCACGCAGCGTCTCGGAGTTCTCATACAACATATTGCGCAGGACTTCAGTAGTCATCACCACGATGTTGGCCTCTGAGTTGATGGAGGTGTCTCCCGTCAGAAGTCCCACATTGTCCGCACCATAAGCCTCGCACAGATCATGGTATTTCTGGTTGCTCAACGCCTTGATCGGCGTGGTGTAGAAGGCTTTCACGTTATGTTCCCGAGCCAGATACATCGCGAAATCTGCGATGACGGTCTTGCCTGCGCCAGTAGGCGCTGCCACGAGCACGTTCTGACCATTTTCAAGTGCCCGGTTTGCTTCCAATTGAAACGGATCAAGCTCGAAAGGCAGCGATCGTGCGAATTGCGCGACAAGCGTGTCGTCGTAAGCCTGACGACTGCGGAAGGCCGCATAGCGTTGCGCCGGCGAGAGGCCGGCACTTTCACCGGCGACCATCGATAAATCCTCGTCCCGATGGTTGGAAAACGCTTTGTTGCCTATACGGTCATGAATAAGGTCACGTTCGTGCTGAGTGGAACCGTGACGGCGATGATGGGAATGCTTGGTCATCGAATCGAAGTCTTGCTTTCTTCGGCGAGGTCTGTGGCTGGAATCGGTTGGGATTGCCAACGGTTCCAAGTATCCGCATGACGATTCTGGTTAGCCTGTTTACGTCGGATGACCGCTTCGTGTTTTTTGCTGTAGCGCGAAGCGGAAACCCGGATCGGTTCGGTAAAGGCTGGCCTGAACTCGGTGCGGTCAGGTAAACACAGCTGTTGCATCTGTTCGAGATACGGCGATGCTTTCCCCATCGATCCGGAAATCTGTTGAGCCAGGTCCGAACCGCGTCTGACCACGTAGACGACTGCCAGTATGAAAACGGCCAACGCCAATATGACCAGAATAAGCCACGTCCACCAACGCATTATGGCCTCCCTATTCGGTCTCTAGACTCAGTTCGCGCTGTGCCCTGGCCACGATCATGGAACGTAGAGTGTCTGGCGCCACAGCCACGATGTGACGGGCGTGGGCGATGGCGAAAGCGACGAACCACGAATCGGATGAAACAGTCAGATACACCTTCTCGCCTTGTCCGCAGGGCTCGACGGTCGCTCCTTGAATGCGCTTGATGAACGGCAGTCCCTTTTCATCAGTGACGAACACAGCTGGAGTGCCGTTGTCGAAACTCCACTTACGGAGTTCGGCTACCGGCACATCCGGAATCTCCAACCTTCCCAAGGGCTTGACCAACGTCGCCTTTTCGATGCGTGAAAGCCGCAACACCTGCCAGATGCGAGGCAGCCCATTGGCCTTGTTGATGGTCGTGTCCTTGGAAACGAACCGTTTTTCATCCTCGGGCGCCACCGCATCGACATCCGTCCAGACCGCTACGTAATACTTTCCTTCATCTGCGAAAATCTTGGATGGAGCCACAAGCTTACGGCGCGTACGACCGGTTCCGTCGGTGTATTCCATGTCGAGCAACGATTCGGTGCTGATGGCGCGTTTGACCATATCGAAGCTGTTCGGCTCCACCTCATAGCCGGTCAGACTCAGCCAAGGGGTCTCCCCTGGTTTGACATGCTGCCGTAGGCGCATATAGAGATCCTCGGCCTGTTCTCGTTGTTCGGCCGGCAACAATGAGGAGTGCGCAAGATAACTGACCGAAGCGGTCAACATACTCAAATATTGTTGTGAAATACCTGCCAGACGCTCAAGTCCGAGCGAATTGGTGGCCGACACGATGCCCTCGGCATCCAACAGCGACCAATCAATGTCAAAGAACTGGCTTCCGGCCATCTCACCATCATCCGAAACGGTCGTCAACGTGTTGATGTCTTTACGGATGACCGCGATTGACTTCTTCTTTTCTTCCTCGGTCTGCGGTTCTCCGATAAAACGCTCGGCCAACTCTCCAAGCGAATACTCCTCGCCTAGATGAGCCGACAAAAATAGCATAAGTCGCAATCGTCGGTCCACTTCGCTGCCGGTCTGGAAGGATTGCGAATGTTTGGCATGAGACTTGGCGTCTTCCGGGTCGACACCCTCCATGTTGGTCTTGCTGATGGAACGGGCCACGACCTTTCGAGCGCCTTTGCCGGATGTCTCGTCCGCAAGCACGAATTCAAGAGCCGCATTAAGCCTGCGGTTCCAGGCGTCCACGGCCTCCTGGGGAGACACGATGAAGGCTCCGGGATGTTCGAGCACAAACATTGCCAGATCGTCGGAATCGCTGTATGCGACGTTCATGTGTTCACCGTCGACATCCACCGTTGCCGCGAAATGTCGCGAATCGATGACTTTGACGAATGAATCGGGAATCGGCTGCGTTCCAAGTCCCGGCGCTATGGAATCAAGGCCAAGACCAGGGGTCGGGGTCTGCGGCACACGCGGTGCCGTGCGGGATGCATGCTGCTCCTCGTGCTTTGACGAGGAGGATGAAATGGACATGGAGCGGGCAAGATAATTGGCTGCCGCAAGTACCGGCATATCCTCAGGCAAAAACCTCAGACGCACTCTCGGTTCGTCTCCAAGTTGCAAACGGTAGGAGGCGAAATCCTGCCCTTCCGACTTGGATGAATATTCGGGCTGTCGCGATTCGATGGCTATGCCCATGGCCGCGAGCTTGGCGCGATCCCTCTGAAATTGCTTGGCGAAAGCTGCCTTCGCCGCCTGATCGGCCAATTCTCCGTACGAATCGGCATACGCCTTGACCCGCTGCGCAATCTGCCGGGAAGTCAGCCATTGGGGGAACGCGGACGAAAGCACAGCCAAGACATCCAGTTCGTGCTTGCCCCACTTGTCGGAGAATCGCCGCCTCCCGTTGCTTCCTTCTGCCATTAGTCCTCACGTATCATTACCATTGCATTGCATATCTTGGGTGTACGCATACGCACACTTCTTCTATAATAGTGCTTTTCTTCGGCGAATTGCTGATTTTTGCAAATTTCATTCCTTTTATCTGTGTAAAACGCCATATTCGGCAGTGAATCTCAGATCCATTCGTCCGGTTCAATGCCCTGCGGCCCGACGAATTCGCCGTTCGGCACATAGCTGGGTCGACCGGTATCCTCCAGAACCGCATCACCGTAAAACACGACATCTCGTCCGAAGGTCCAGTCGCCTTGTATCGTCACCGAATTGGCGGCCGCCAGCGACGGCAATGAATACGGGAACCGTTCATCAAAGTCGTTCACGTTTTTGTAATATCGAGGATCGAGGCTGATGGCCGGGAAGATGTAGTTGCCGTCCTCGAGCTCGTACGAATCCGTCAGATGGAAACGATCGGAACGCATGATGAACAGGTCATCCGTGGTCTTGACCGGCAGGAACCTCATACGGTCGACCTTCACGCAAATCGCACCTTCGAACAACCCAATCGCGGCGCCCATCGCAGTCTCGAGCTGAACGACCTTCGGGCTTGTCGAATCCGTGGGATCAACCGTTTTGTAGTTACGGATGACGGGCAACGGCAGCAGACCTTCATACTCGTCAAGCTTCGCTTTGAGCGCATCGATACGCACCCAGATGCTGTTGGTATTGAAATACGGGTGCCGCTCGATATCCTGAGCCGCGGAGTCATCCTTCGGGTCAACCTGTGTCATCTCGCGCAGAATGAGGCGTCCGGTAGCTTTGTCACGCACGAAATGCCCGCCCTTTCGGTCCGCATATGTGCGTTGGGCGACCTCTACCATAAACGGCGCGCCGGTGTTCTCGAAATATTGCGCCAAGGTGCGCGACGGCCGTGCCCCGAGATTGTCGGAATTCGAAATGAACAGATACTTGAATCCAAGTTGTTGCAATACGTCAAGCAGGCCGGATTCGTAAATCGTGGAATAAATGTCACCGTGACCTGGCGGGCACCATTCCAGTCCGGGTTTGGACGGAAACTCGACGGGCAGACCTGTGGACAGATCGATCTTAGGCTCCTGATGCTGGATGATTTCAAGTGGCACATCGCTCTGACGGAATTTACGGTTCCTCCTGATTGCAGCCATCGTATCCTCGGAGGTGCGGAACGAGTTCATGAACGTCAGAGGCAGAGGGACGCTCAAACGCTCTCGCGTCGTGAGGACCTGGCCCAGGATGACGTCAAGGAACCGCATGTTTTTGGCTTTGTGACGACGAACCGGCAACAAGGATTTGGCCTTGTCAAGCCCCATGGATGTGCCCAAGCCTCCGTTGAGTTTCAGGAAGGCCGTCCGGCTGAAGGCTCCCACCGCCTTGTCGTGGTCAATGGTCTGATAGACGTCATGGAAACTGGGTACGTTCGTCAACGGTTCAACGTCGGTCTCGCGAATCCAGGCGTTGGCCTCCTGATTCCTCCATGCCTCGTAAAGCTTCTCGAACTGGGCAATGGAGGTCTGGCTCATGTGTTGCTCGCGCATTTTCTGTGCCGAAATCTGGAATTTCTTGTCCACCTTCGCACCTCTCCTTGTTTTCGGTCTTCACGTTGTTTGCGTTGGTCGTAGAGGCTGGACCCGTAGCATGAACGTGATCATACCGACGCTTCAAGTCCAGGTCTGCCTTAACGCATCTAAGCAAACATCATACGTGTTCATTTCAAGAATCTCAAAGCGACAGAACCGTGAAAGACCGAGAAAGCTTTATGGCAGCGTCCTCAATCGGCCCGACAACGGCGACGATGAACCAGTTATGAAACCGACGGAAACAATGGAATAGGACCACGGTCCAACCATGTTATCCTATGGATCTTCAAGAACCGCCCGAGTCGTCAGTGGCCGTTATCCGTTTTGGCTGTGACATGCGCGAAGTCCGGCACTTTGTTCCATTTGACCGTGTATCCTACGCCGTGAGCGCAGAAAACCGAATCCGGCGTGTTTTCCATATCCGTTTCGGGATCGTAGGCCATCCGGTCGATGACCGTCTGCGCATCATGGCAGGGTCTGTACCCGTCAAAAACGCAATTGAGCTGTCCTCTCCCGCGGGCGTAGGCATTGACCTCGTTTGAATAGTCGCGCATCTGCGACACCGGTGCCCGGCCTTCTATTACCGCATATTCGCCGTCATACATCGGAGTGTCGAACGTGCCGCTCATGCGCTGGATATCCGATATCGCACGACCCATCGTTTCTTGAGGCACTTCAAGACGAAAACGATACCAGGGTTCAAGCAACTGGCAGGCGCCGCGCCGCTTGAGCTCCATCAGTCCTTGTCGCACGGCTCGGTAGGTGGCTTCGCGGAAGTCGCCTCCTTCGGTGTGTTTGTCATGTCCGCGCCCCGCAATCAGCGAAATCCTCATGTCGGTGATAGGCGAGGCGGTCAGCACCCCAAGGTGTTCCTTTTCGGCCAAATGCGACAGGATCGCACGCTGCCAGTTACGATCGAGATCGTCAAGGCTGCATTTCGACCGAAAGCGCATACCACTGCCCGGCTGGCCGGGTTCAAGAAGAAGATGGACTTCGGCATAGTGACGCAACGGTTCGAAGTGACCGATCCCCTCGCCACTCGCGCTGATGGTCTCGCGATAGAGAATGCCGCCGGATCCGCAATGCACATCCATGCCGAAACGGTCGTGCAGCATCTGCACGATGACCTCCTGTTGCACTGCCCCCATCAGCTGGATCTGGATCTGTCCCAAGCGCGGCACCCAACGTACCCCCAGGTTTGGGTCCTCATCTTCCAACGTACGCAAGGCCGTGAAAATATGGTGAAGTTCCGGGGTGACCTCAGCCGCCTGCACCTCAGGAGCCAAGTGCCCCGCCCCATCCTTGATCGGCGCCGTACGGTCATGCGAGCCGGAAGGCAGGTGCGCGTCTCGAGTCCCGACGTGATCTGCAGCACTGTCGCGAGCCGTTTCAACGCTGTTTACGGCTTCAACTGACTGAAGTCGATTGTCGTCGTCGGCTCCCGGCCAGACGGTATACGTCAGAACCGGTTGAAGTACCGCCGCGTCAGCGTCATCTTCAAATCCGAGTCCCTCACCCGGGAAAGTACGGGTCAATCCGGTCACGGCGCACACTTCACCCGCCTCGACAGTGTCGATCAACTCGTATTTTGAGGCTGAATACCGGCGAATCTGGTCGATTTTTTCGCTCCAAGGCGTATCCGCGCCGGTTCGCGCATCATAAGTCCCCACCGGACTCGAGCCCTCATCGGGGTCTTCAGGTAAACGTATGTTGCTCAAAGAGTCCTTGACCGCAAGTGACCCGCCCGTCACCTTGAGCCATGTCAGGCGGTTGCCTTGATTGTCATGTGAGATCTTGTATACTCGCGCGCCGAAATCCTGCGGATATTGCCGTGCACTGGTGAAGCGTTCAAGTCCGGCCAGGAATTCGTCGACGCCCTTAAGTTTCAAGGCGGAACCCGAAAAACACGGGAAAAGCCGTCGCTCATTGACCAGGCGTCGTAGCGTCTGATCCTGAATGCGGCCGTCGTCCAGCAGCTGATTGACGGCGATGCCGGTGTCGTCGAGCAAAGCCACCTGTTCGTCACGGTCGAGTCCATCGATATTGTCTGCATCAACGCAGCCTTCAGAAAAACGGTGACGGATCAAAGAAAGCAAGGACTCTTTGTCGGCCCCGGTAACATCCATTTTGTTGATGAAGATGAACGTAGGAACGTTGTAGCGTTCGAGGATGCGCCACAACGTCTCGGTATACCCTTGTAGACCGTCATTGGCTCCGACCACCAGAATGGCGTAGTCGATCACGCGCAGCGTTCGTTCCATTTCCGCCGAAAAGTCGACATGACCCGGCGTGTCGAGTATAGTGAAAGCGACATTATCGGTCTGAAGAATCGCCTGCTTGGAAAAGATGGTGATGCCACGACGCTTTTCCATCGCGTCCGTGTCGAGAAAAGCGTCGCCGTGATCCACCCGACCGAGTTTGCGTATCTCGCCGGAACGATACAGCAACGCCTCACACAGGGTGGTCTTTCCTGCATCCACATGTGCGGCAATGCCGACCACCGCTCGTCTCATGGCTTACTCCCCCTATCGGTATTGAACGCTTCATAGCATACCGCAGTCTTCAACACATCGGGGAGCAATCCGCTCGAATGCCGGCAACGGGCCGAACTGATTGTCGCATTCATGCGCCGGCTCTGAAAGCAAGCAAGAAAAACCTGTCCCGACCCGTAAGACAAATCGGGCGCGGCCGACTATCGTCTAAGTTCGTCGATCTTATCGTGCGCCTGCCGGCCGATTCGCGCGGCTTCTTCTTCGTCGCCGGTTTTAACGGCCTGCCAGTAACGAATCTTAAGACCCACGTAGTCGGCACGAATGTCGAGTACGTGGCGCTCGCGCTCTATCCGCTGTTGCTGTTCACGCAGCAGTCCGACCTCATGATCGGCTCCATCGCCGCCTTCGTCGCGATGTTCCATGTAGTCGCGCATCTGATTCAAGGGCATGCCCGTGGCACTGAGGCACGCGGTGATCGACAGGGCCTGCAGGTCATCGTCGCTATAGCACCGGTGGCCGGAACTTGGATCCCGGGCCACGGGTGCTATGATGCCGATTTGCTCATAGTAACGCAATGTGCTTTCAGGTAGCCCGCAATAAAGCGAGGCCTCGCGGATGGAGTACCAGCGCGGGGACTGAGTTTCGGAGGTGCCACGTGAATCGGTCATATCCGTTATGGTACGGACTTGAAGTACTTGAAGTCAACTCCATATCCACCGAAGCACGGCCGGGCTTAGTCTTCCGGGACATCCGGTTTCGCGTCGTCGCCCCAGATTTCCTTGGCGCGATTGAATGCCGACCAGGCCTTAGGCCACCCCACATAGAAGGACAAGTGGGTGATTTCGGCCGCAATCTCCTCCTTCGTGATGCCGTTGCCCTTGCCGATGTTCAGATGGGCGTCGAGTTGCTCGGTGGCGCCCATGGCAATGATGGCGGCAATCGTGATCATGGAGCGATCATGCGGTGTAATGGTCTCGTCGTTCCACACCTCGCCGAAGAGGACGTCATCGTTGTAGTGCGCGAAATCAGGGGCGAACTGCCCCAGCTGCTCGCGTCCTGCGGTCTGTTTGATAGTCATGCTTTTCCCTTATCCGTCGTGCGTTTCGGCTCGTACTCGAGTTTCAGACCAACTCGCTGTAAGTCTTACTGTCAACCGGTTCTAGCCATTCGTTGCTTGAACCATTCTGAGGCACCATGACGGCCAGATGCGAGAACGGCTCGTCGGGACTGGCACCGTGCCAATGCTTGGTCTCGGGTGGGATGACCGCCACGTCGCCTGGGCGCAACTGACGAACCGGCTCACCTTCGATCTGGTAATAGCCGCGCCCACCCACCGCAATCAGAACCTGTGTGGCCTTGTGGTGGATGTGCCAATGATTGGTGCAGCCGGCTTCAAACGTCACGTTGCTGACGGCCACGGTATCCGTGCCGACCAATGGCGCCAAATAGCTCTGACCCTCAAAATATCGGGCGTAGGCATCGTTTGGCTTCCCTAGCGGGAACGGACTGGGGTTGGTGAATGTGGTGGACATCAATCTCTCTTTTCTTGACGATAGGGACACATGGTTGCGCTTTTCCCGACAACCGAGCATAAAAGGCGAACCACGTGAGGACAGGTTTTAGCATGAAACGTATTCAGCGCCCGCTGAATACGGGGAACGCGCTTGACCGACCGTAGTCGATGACTTTGGGTATTTGGTGCAGCGTGAGCATATCCGCCTCGCTGATGACGAAATCGACATCCGCGTTCGCCCTGATGTGTTCCTCGGAAGAGGCTTTCGGCAACGGCAATGTCCCGATTTGCAGGCAGTACCGGATCATCAGCTGTGCCGCTGAGACGCCGTACCGCTCCGCCATGCCGGTAATGGTCGGGTCCCCCGCCATCTCACCGTGGGCGATGGGTGAATACGCCTCGACCAGAATGTCGTGTTTCTGCGCATAGTCAAGCAGATCGAACCTCGTGTTGCCAATGTGGGTGAGTAATTGGTTGACTACCGGTTTGACGGTGCAGTGGTCGAGAATGTTGTCAAGGTCGACATCCTCGAAGTTGGAGACGCCGATTGCACGGACCTTTCCGTCTTCAACGGCCTCCTCCATTGCCTTCCAAGCCTCGAGGTTGCCTTCCAAGCAGTGGTCGCCCTCATGGAAATGGCTCCAAGGCTCGGGAGCGTGAATCAGCAACAGGTCGATATAACCGATGTCGAGTCTGGTCAACGAAGCCTCTATCGATTCTTTGGCGGATTGGTAGTCCTTATGCTCGGCCCGAACCTTGGTGCTCACGAAAACGTCCTCACGCTTGAGCCCGGAGTCGCGCACGCCTTGGCCGACCCCTCGCTCGTTCTCGTAGGCCTGGGCGGTGTCGATGTAGCGATACCCGCATGCGATCGCCGTTTCGACCGCCTGCCCCGCCTTGTCGTCATCGATCAGCCATGTACCGAAGCCGAGCTTCGGAATCGTGACGCCGTTGCTCAACGTATATGCCTCATCTAGTACCGTCATTGTCGCACCTTTCGTATCATGCCGATTCTACCGGCGGTCAGTATCAACTATAAAAACCTCAAGCACTCGAAGTCAATCGGGCTCACCGGACGACCGCCAAGGCGACTCCTACGGCACCGCTTGCAATCACCGGCGTGATACACGATTCCGATTCGCCACGCCGACCCTGCGATGAGCCCATGTGTCCGCCCGAGGAGACGAACCTTTACAAGGTCTGCCGATTCCGCATCCACAATCGCCCCAACCCATCAGTCGGGGCAAAGGCGGCATCCGGGACCTACGCTTCCGCGACAACGATCAGCGATTTGATCGCCTCGCGTTCGTCCATCGCCTCATATGCCTGCTGGATGTGATCCAGGTCGAACCGTTTGGTGAACACGCGTCCCGGTTCGATCCGGCCATCGAGCACGGCGTCGAGCAACACGTTCTTATCGTAGGTCGTCACCGAAGCAATGCCTCCGCGCAAGCCTATATTGCGCCAGAACAGTTCGGTGGTGTTCAGCTCGCTGTTCTGCGGCACGCCCACACGCCCAACGATGGATCCCGGACGACCGACCTTCAAGGCGGTGATCGTGGATTGCTCGGTTCCCACGCACTCAAGTACCGAGTCGGCTCCGGACCCTCCGGTGAGCTCCATGACACGTTCGACGGCCTGATCACCCCGTTCGGCAACGATATCGGTAGCTCCAAATTCGCACGCCATGCGCTGGCGATCGTCATGTCGGCTCATGGCGATGATCCGTTCCGCGCCGAGTGATCTCGCGGAGATGATTCCGCACAGCCCCACGGCCCCGTCGCCCATGACCACGGTGGTGTCCCCGGTCTTCACTTCCGCGCTTACGGCGGCGTGATAGCCCGTGGCCATCACATCGGAGAGGGCAAGCAGGCTGTTGAGCCGTTCATCGGAATAATCCGAAGGTTTGCCGGGAATCCTGACCAAAGACCAGTCCGCGCTTGCAAAACGAAGGTATTCGGCTTGGTACCCGGCATTGCCGCCCGGTTCCTGATTCATGCAGTTGCCGTCGAAACCGGCACGGCATGCAGCACATCTGCCGCAACCGTGGGTGAACGGAACGACGACAAAATCGCCTGGCCGCACAGCCGTGACCTCCGGGCCGACCTCCTGCACCACGCCAATCGCCTCATGACCCGCCAGCGACCCATGTTCACGCTTCGAAATCCCGCGATACCACCACAGATCCGATCCGCAGACGCACGCACGCAGGATACGGATAATCGCGTCGGTCGGTTTTTCAATCACCGGCATCGGAACTTCCGTAGTCTGCATTCGCCCGGGCTCTACAAACATGGCCGCTTTCATTCGTTTTCCTTCCGTTGACTCCACGGCGATACGCGCCGTGACCATCTACAGCGTATTGACTTCAAGCGCTCGAAGTCAATACGGTGGTCAACGGGGTCGCATCAAGACGATGCGCGCCGGCCACAAAGCAATGGCAGAAAGAAAGGCAACGACATGGAGCATTTCGAATTAGGGCAATCTGGGGTGATTATTCCGCCGATGTTCCTCGGAGGCATGTCCTTCGGCAAGCCCGACCCGGATCAGCACCTGTGGACCATTGACCAGAAGGCCACGGAACAGGTCATCAGCCGTGCCCTTGAACTGGGCGTCAACGCCATCGACACAGCGAACTGCTACGCACGAGGCACCAGCGAGGAATACATCGGACAAGCACTGAAAGACATCGGCGTGCCAAGAGACAAGGTCGTGCTGGCCAGCAAAGTGTATTTTAATGACGGTCACAGCTCGGCCGCAGCGATAAAGCGGGAAATTGAAGGAAGCCTCAGAAGGCTCGGCACCGACTATCTGGATATCTACATTTTGCACCGCTTCGATTATGATACGCCCGTCGAGGAGACCATGCAGGCCCTTGACGACCTTGTGCGCGAAGGAAAGGTCCGCGCGCTCGGAGCCAGCGAGATGTATGGATACCAGTACCACGACCTCCAGGCGGCCGCCGAAAGCAACGGCTGGACGAAGCTGTCGACCTTGCAATGCCATTACAACCTGCTCTATCGCGAGGATGAACGGGAATTGATTCCCGTGGCTCGGCAGTACGGGGCCGTGCCCACACCATACAGTCCGCTCGCGTCCGGCCATCTTGCCCGAAAGACCTGGGACTCGGACTCCAAGCGGTTCCAGACCGACAAGGTCATCCGCAACAAATACGATTCGGCAAGGGCTCAGGACCAGCCGATCATCGACAGGGTGGCGCAGGTGGCCGAGAAATACCATGAGCCGATGGCGCAGATCGCCCTCGCCTGGCAGTGGGTTCACGGGCCTTCCGCACCGATCGTGGGTTGCAGCTCCCCCGAACGCGTCGAACAGGCCGTCGCAGCCATGAATGTCCATCTTGAACAGGAGGACATCGACTACATGGAGGAAGCGTACACGGCACATGAACTGGTCGGACCGCTGGCGCGCCCGGGAGAGAAGGCGCTCGCAGGTACCACCGTGCCTCCAAAAGCCGAGTGATTGACTGAGACCTTAATCGGTTATCGGTCGGGTCCCGCCATCGGATCGTCGGCGGGGCCGGACCGTCGTCCGCCATCGAAACCGCTTAATCCGAAACGAGTCAGTGCGAATGATGACGTTTCTCGGTGGTCACCCGACGACGCGCCCGGCCTCGTTCCTGTTCCGCCTTTCTTTCGGTCTGTTCGGCTTTGAGCCGACGCTGAGCCTCTTCAACGGTTTCGTCTTCCTCGGTCAGATATCGGTCCACGAATGGCTTCTCGACATGTTCATACCCGTCCATGACGTTATCCCGTATGGCGTCGAAGCCGATATGCGCTAAGGATGCTATGCTCTTGTTGATTTTCACCAGTTTTGATTTGGCCATGTCGATGTTCCTTTCAGGTCGTTCTCGGTCAGCCCGACACCTGTCGGTATGACCGGTGTACACCGTACCGTAGGGAAAAAGCTGCAACAACCCGACGATTCAGCCAGGAATTGTCGGGTTGAGGACGGGAAGACCATGCGTACCAACGAAAATCGACGGAAACCGGAATCCGAAAACAAAATCGAACAGGCGTTCAGCGAGCTGGTGCAGGAGCATGACATCGACCGCATCTCCGTGACGATGATCTGCAAACGCGCAAACGTCAACCGCAGCACTTTCTATGCCGGCTACCTCGACATTCGTGACCTGATGGACAACATCGAGGAAAAGATGACCGCGATTTCCAAACCATCTACGCCGATGAACTGACCCGTAAATACAATTCGAACGATTTCTCGAAGCTCTTTTGCAACATCAGAGACCATCAGTCGTTTTATCGGGCGTACTTCAGGCTTGGGCTTGATCTGAAGTTCAACCCTCAAGTCAGGGATCGGCGACTTGCCGAAAAATACTACGGTTCAAAGAACATCGAGTACCACTCGGCCTTTTTCCGCGCAGGAATCACGGCTATCTTCAGAATGTGGCTGGGCAACGACTGCGACCTGACGCCCGAAGAGCTGTTCGAGGTTCTGAAGGATGAATACAAGCCCAAACCGTGATGCCACCGCTACGAACGATCTTGTCAAAGCGCCGTACCTAACCGGTACGGCCTCGGCTTTGTGAGTCAACCGCATGTCCGTTTGGCTCAACTGCTGCGCAACGGGGTTCCAGCCATCGGAGGAGGTCACCTGGCTTCGTTTGCCGTTTGATATCCATATTCCTCGTTTTCTGATGCCATGCCGACGAGAGGAACTCAACACGCTAGTTCTTGACCGATTGTTCAAATACTGTTAGACTGTCTTTCATGGCAAGACCCAGAAGCTTCGACGAACATGACGTTATCGAGCAATGCAGCGCCGTTTTCTGCACGCACGGTTACGAAGCGACCTCCATCGACGACCTGACGGCGGCCACCGGGCTCAAACGGGGAAGCCTGTATCAGGCATTCGGCAGCAAGCACGGTCTGTTCGTGGCCGCGCTTGGCCAATCCCTGGAGGAGGAGGAAGCCGCCTGCAAACCCGATTCGGCGTTGTCTGACAGCCAATCGAGGATCAAACAGTTCGACGGGCGGCCTGAACGGCTCGCACCAAACGCCGAGGAGCGGCGACCTGCACCGACCTTGAACCGGAGGCATGGTCGGCCTTCCGTCCAAGACCTCACATTGATCGCGATCGCGTGCCTTGAACTGGCCCCCAATGATCGGAAGGTGCGGGGCATGCTCATCGACTGGGTTTCGAAGCTGAACACGGAACGGCAATCCACATTACCCGAGGCACTGGGACGGTGTCTGCTCGACCGAAGCCATATTCACGTCGGGCAACCGGACGAATGAAGACGGACAAAACCACAAGGACACAGCAAAGGATGCAATCATGAGTGAAGTAAACCTCGCCGACGATAACGCCCTGGACGCAAGCGAGAACACCCCAAAGGGCAAGGCCAGCAATACCGTGACCTTGGCTGACGAAACGCTGCATGTCACAGTCAACGGCCTCGATAAGGTCTGGTCGTTCACCAGCGGCCTTGAAATACCGTTGGCCCATGTAATGGGCGCGACGATCGACCGGGGAATCCTTGACGACCTGCATGGATCGTTCCGCTCCCCGGGACTGGCAACGTCCGGTAAAAAGACCGGCACATTCAGGCTCGCGGACGGCGATGTCGAATTCTGGAACATCAAACAGCCCGAACAACCGTTGGTCATCCAACTACACGACGAGAAATACGACCGCCTGGTTCTTGGTGTCGCCGACCCCCGAGCGGTCACCGACGCCATCAACGCCGCGATCGGGTAGGCACACGAAACGGCAAAGCGGGCGCATCTGGTTCCCTCGCCGCGCACACAGGGAATCGGAAAGTCCCGTCAATGCTCATTACGAACCCGTAGACGGCACCGGTTTGCGACGGCCTTACCGGTTCGGACCGTTCAGGACGAAGCAAATGGTTCGGGTCGCGTCTACATTCGCAAGTTTCGACATGACGACTATTCCAGTTCGGTGCCCTCCCGACGACCCGCTTCGTGAATTCGCCTTATCGGTGCACAGAACACCACCAGAATGGCGCAGACCACAAGGGTAGCCATCAAAACGGCCACAAGGCCCCGGGACAGGAAGCCCGCAGCCGCGTCGACGATGATCAGTGTGGTCCTGTCATGTCTATCGACGTATGTCCCCCCCCCGAACACATTCGTTACCTGCTGGGCGATTAAGGAGAATGTGCCGAGCCAGCCCGCCGTCGATGTTGAATTGAAGACGGAATACCCGACCAGCGATATCGCCAACGATCCGAGTGCCGCACCTGTAGCTGAAGCGGTATCGGCCGTAAACCACGAACGGTATGGTTCAAGCCGTCAAAAGCCTTTTCGAGTCCATCTCCGTGCCTCGATTCCACAGTTGACGCATTCGTCGTTGCCTCTGACGGCAATTAAACGCCACTTTCGACGCCACCGCTGCCGCACACGTCCCCAAAGCCAACGGGTATCGTGATCCGCCTGCTTCCTGACCTCGCGCCTTAGCGCAGTGAGGTCTTCGGATCGACGCACACGTTTCTCTATACCATCGACGAATTGTTTGCGCAAGATTCTTGTACAAACAATTCGCTGTGAGACAACTTCCATCATAAAGGAGCACTGGACGCATCGGAAAACTTCGGGCGACCAGAGAACATCCCAAAAGGAAGTCGGGGGACTCATCCGACTCGGACATGCTCAAGGCGATATCGAACCCCGTCGGAATGAGAATCCTGGGCGCTTTGAAAGTGAACGACCCACAAACCGTCGGATCGATCAGCAAACAGCTCGACTTGCCCCCTCCCCCTGGCCCAATCAGCTATCATCTGCAACAACTGCCGATGATGAGGCTGGTCGAAAAGATGCATCCGACTGATGTTGACAAAAGAGAAAGTTGGTGGAGGGCCTACCAGCCGGCAACGCACATCGATGAAGATACGTCAGAGACGCCAGAAGAACGGTTTGACGAAGGAGATTTGTTCCGGCGCTCGGCCGCACTCCCGTATGAGCAGGCTTATGAACGCTACCTTGACAACATGGAGGCAGTGGCCGAAGAATGGGTGGAGGCCGGCACGAGCTCCGACCACATCCTACGGTTGACGGCGTCTCAGACGCGTCAAACGGGGTCGGACATCAACAACATGATCGAATGATGGCTGGCAAAAAGCGACGCGCATCCGGAGAATCGTGAAAACACCAAGGAGATAGCCCTTATCGTGCAAGCGTTTCAGTGGATACCGTGACCTACCCCCACCTTCGATCATCCAGCGTATGACAACAGCTCGCTGTTCTCGCGACGGCTCCTCTGTTGGTTTATGCCACAGACTTATTTCGGTCGTCGAACGGATATAGTATGCCTTGCTTGACCTCTGCCATGAACAATGCCCGTCGTGCTTGCCTTCGAAGTGCCGCAATATGAACGATTCGGACTGATCATCAGGTTGCCTTCCGTCCGGCACAACGTGTCCACCGGATGATCGTTCCCGAATTTGCCCATCCCCCTCCGCAACGGTCGCCCCCACGCCCATTCGGTGCCGTCGATCTCTACGTTTCAGATTTGGATATGAGCCTTGGCGGCGTGGTCACCATCGACGGCACTGGCGGACCCCTCCGACGACTCTACAATCAACCCCCTGCAAATCAGGATCCAGCATCAGAAAAGGATATGCAAGCTACACGCTCCAACATCCAAAAGCCCACATTTCGACGATTAACCCACAAGCGAGAAACACTGAAAGGATCCGTTGAAACCAACGGATCCTTTCAGATGGAAATGTGGGTTGTGGTTTATGAACTTGAATCAGCCCACATTATTACAGGTCGATTCACGCCGGAAGCTGTTCCTCTGCCGCAATTTCCTGAGCAATCTTGCCACCAGGACCAAGTTCAGGCAAAGCAATCACGAACGCTGCCGAGAGTAGGAAGATGACGCTTTCAATGGCGAGGTTCAGGATAAGGTTTGACCCGCAAAGCTTGGAAACGCATACCGGAATCACGAATGCGCACAGCAAACCAACAGCGGTGACCAGACCACCGGCACTGCCAGCATACTTACCACGAATCTCAGGCAACGCGTAGGGCATAGCCTGCACTATCGGTCCGTTCATGGCACCGAACGTACCCGAAATCATCATGATAATCACCAAAACAGGGATAGCGGGCACTACGTGCATTTTCAGGACGACAGCCCAGAAAAAGACCATGAGTGCAGCGCCCACCGCAATGGTGAATACCAGATACCATTTCCACGTGCGCAATCTGGAGCTGATTTGAGGACCGATCACCGAGCCGATGATGGATCCAAACGCGGCAGCGGAAGCCACCAAGCCAGCCTGGGTCACATCGAAATGTATAAGGCTTCGTAACGTTTGCGGGATGAATCCCGCGAACGAGGTAGAGGCAGCCATTGAGAAGCCATAGCAAAAGGCAATGAGCCACACATTCTTCGACTTGGCGGCGACGCCAAAATACTTGACCGGAGACTCTCCGGACGATGGAGGCATCGGAATCCCGTCAGGCATATCCTTGATAAGCACCAGCCAAATGATGGTGAATACAGACAAAATGATGGCTGAGCTCAGGTACGAAACGAACACACTCATACGAGGCGCCACCATTTGAGCCAGAATTACACCTACACCAGCAGCTCCGAAGAAGAAGCCCATGGCAACCTGCGTTTTTTCTCCAAACCATACGCTCAGAATTTTAATCAAGTTGGCATTCAACGCGGCAATGCCAGCACCAAGCAGGAACATCGAGACCGCCTGCATTGGGAAATTCAAGAAGAATGTACGCAGGAACGCGCCGATGACCGCAACGATCAGGCAAGCGAAGACGACACGCTTCGGCCCCATTTTGTCACCGAGGGTACCCATGGGGATGCTTAGGAACACTGCTGTGAGCATGGGCATCATTAGCAATGTCGAGAAACCTGCCGGGTCAATTTTCAATAGAGGCGTCAAGGAAATCGCCATAGCAGAAATCTGATACTGCATATAATTCGACAACACACCGATAAGGCATACAATTACCAAAATAACCCAACGATATGTAGGAGTTTGTTTCTTGTCCATAATCGTTCTTTTCTCTTAATTGCACTAATCTTCGAGCAAGCACTCTTCGAATGCAGAGCGCAACAGTCCGTCATTTTTATCATTGATGTTCTGCTCACATGACCATGAATTCTCATCCATAACCATAGTATTGCGGTGATTGGTGTCGTAGGGATCCCAATGCGGATTTGAAGGGGTGCTTGGATCTCCAGTGCGCGCGAAGGACGCCCACGCATCCTGCATCGAATCGGCGAGTCGTTGAGGAGGAACCTCACCGGTCAGACCTTTATTGACACCAGGCACGTCACGGTTATCGAAAACGAACGGCAACTCAAGCGCATGACAGGAATGCATGCCAGGAACCTTGGACTCATAAGCAAAGAGATAATGATAAACCTTGTTGTACGCAGACTGATATTGCGCGATGAGGTCAGAGCCCACGCGGAAACCAATCTGGTTGGTATACTCGAGGTACCTCTCGCCGGGATCCTGATCCGGGTAAGCATTGGTCCATGCGGTCTCGTACTTTTTGTTGTCCAGCTTGCCGTCAAAGTGGATGACCGCCTGATGATGCCAGAAATCAGGCATTTGGGTAGCCAGATCCCAGTAAAGTCCCCAGTATGCGAACTCGTCGTTGTTGGTGCCGATCATCAGTTCGATGTCCTTTGCCGCACCGTCCTTCAAAGCCTGCAACGGCTTCTTCGGGAGCACACGACCATCGCAGGTAGGCGCGTATAGCAGGGATACATCATGCTCATGGTTGTGGAAGAACTTGTCGCAGAGGACTTCCTGAACGATTCCGACGGGCACGGCCGCAAGTTCCTGCGCATTCCTGCAATCAAGCAGTTCCATGACCTCTTTGGCATACGGCGCACTGGTTTCTGGCGTGTTGTACAACTGGATCGGGCCAGATTCACATATAGCCTTGTTGAACAACCCCTTGGCTCCCTGCGCCACGCACAGCAGCATCACGGATCCGCCTCCACAGGATTCACCAAACAACGTAACATTACCGGGGTCTCCACCGAAAGCCGCAATGTTCTCATGGACCCACTTTAAAGCGGCGATCTGATCCTGGATACCGCAGGTACTGGCATCCGGAAATTCCTCGCCACCTGGCAACGATCCAAGATTAAGGAATCCGAACGCATTGAGTCGATAGTTTAAATTGACCAAAATCACGCCGGTGCGACGAGCAAATTGCGCACCATTAATCTCGGGATCAGCAATGCCGCCTTCCATGTAGGAACCACCGTGAATAAACACCATAACAGGCAAATCCGTCCTACCTTCAGGATTCCTGACCCAAACGTTGAGGTTAAGGCAATCCTCGCTAAGCTCCCTGCACGAATCAATCATGACCGGATCGACCTTCTGCATCGGGGCCTTGCCGAACTCAGTGCAGTCGATTTCACGATCACTCGGGTCTAAAGGCTGCGGCGCCTTCCAACGCAAGGAACCGACCGGCGGCTTGGCGAACGGAACACCTAGATATGCATCGACATCGCCGTCCAACACTTTACCAACGAGTACACCAGTTTTGGTAGTAACTTTTGGCATCATTATTCCTTTCCCTGAGAAGAATATGGGCACATCACAATGCCCTATTCTCAAATCCGTTTCAGGGTATACCCTTGAGTCACAAGAGGGTCAAACTTCAAATAAAAGAAAATAATTCGACAAAGAGGTCCAGATTTTACTATTTTTGTAGGGCGTCAGGCGGATTTTGGACAATCAAGCAATAGAATGGCTTTTTATAACCCTAGTGTGGGTCAAGGAACAACAAAGGCGGAATCATCCATGCATGTCAAACATCTTATCGATGACGGAAAATCTATCAAAGAAACCGCTGAAACATACGGCATCAGCATCGATACTCTGTATTATTACGAGAAACTTGGACTAGTGGTGCCGCATAGAAATCCCTATAATTCTTACAGAGTCTATACTTCCGAAAATTTTTTCAGACTCAATGTTATTCTGGAACTACGTGCGATGGGTCTGAGTTTAGAAGATATTCAGGAATATCTGAGACATCACGATTTCCAATCAACATTAAATTTGATGGACAAGGCTTTGAAATCAATCAGGGAACAACGCGATAAACTGGTCCAACAGGAACGGGACATCACAGAGGAACTCAAGCGCGACCTTACCGCACTTTCGAAAGCTCAATCTTCAAAGACGACCTTTGTCCGATTTCCCGATCGACCGTGCGAGCTTGCCTCCACCGACTTGCTGTTCTACGAGGATATCCCTTACGCCTTCGCTCAATATATGACCACCAACAAGCACGAACGTCTGAAAACGCTCAGAAGCATACCCACATATTTAGTTGACACCACGCAAACGGTCAATGGGTGTTTCCCGGCCAAAGCGATCATGCTCTACACCGGCGAGAAGAACCCAGAAGTACCGTATATCATCAAAGAAGGCTTGTACGCATGCCGTACCTTCGAAGGACCGTTCCTTGAATCCGTAAACATTTATGAGAAGATGAAGGAAGAGATTGCTGAACTCGGTTATCGGATTTGTGGTGACCCAATCGAGATGTGTCTCATCGGGGCATACGAATCAGACATTCTAGAGGAGCATGTCTCTCACATCGAGGTGCCGGTTGAACCAACAGAGATCTCGGATAACCATGGTCTGGTAGCAAAGTGACAGTCGAGCATCCATAAGCTTATATTGTACAAGAAGTTTGGCGCGATCATGGAAGTATCAACTAGGTCGCCCCTGAAAGTAACGACGGAAACTTTCACGCCCTACTGCGCCCAAAGCGACACCAGCTCGCCACTCCCGTTCTTGCGCCCCTTATACTCCCGAACGCTGAACGCATGGCTTTTCTCCTCGGCATGACACACCGACCCTCCCGGTCAGGCGTGGAACCTAAGTTGCGACCTAAGTATACGCCAACCTGACCTATTGTGAGTCAACGTGAGACGATGACGTTGGAATGGAAACCGTACCCTAACCCTTGAAAACACTGGTGAATCAGCATGAAAAAAAGGCTTCCGAGGAAATCCTCGAAAGCCTTAACCGTGGAGCTAGGGAGATTCGAACTCCCGACCCCCTCCATGCCATGGAGATGCGCTACCAGCTGCGCCATAGCCCCGGTCTTGTTTAGTTATTGGCTCCTTGCGAAGCCTTATATAGGATACAACAGAATCCCACGATTGCCAAACCGGCGTGTCGAAGACCGATTCAAAAGAGCAAAAAGCCCGTCGCACTAGACGTTTCCAATGCTCCGGGCCTTTCTGTGATATGTGTCCGATGAAGTTGTTGCGACGTTTGCCTTTATTTGTTCACCTTGGTTGAACCAGTGCCGACGGTACCCGAGTTCTGCGGAGTCGAACCATTGGATGGCGCATCCGAACCGTTCGAACCAGAGCCGGTGCCCGATGAATCAGCCGTGCCGTCGTTTCCTGAAGTGCTCCCTGATCCGTTACCGGTACTATTGCCGTTGTTGTCGGAGCCAGCGCTTTCACCAGTGGTGCCTGAAGTGGAGCCAGAGTTAGGAGTAGACCCTGAACCCGAACCGGACGTGCCGGTTCCAGAAGAGCCTGAACCCGATTCACCGGAAGTGGGAGCAGGCACCTTGCCCGAATCGTTCAAACCATTACCGCTGTTTGTGTTGCCACCGTTGCCGTATCGATTACCCGAATTACCTGGCTGACTTGGGGCATCGGTATCGGTATTGAGTTTCTGCTGTCGTCCTCCGCCCGTCTGCGAATTGTTCACGACATTGCGCACCACATCATCAGTACCGTTGCCGTGGGTCACCAAGGTGATGACGCCCGCGGTGATGGCCACGGCGACCAGTGCGCTGACGATCGAAATGATGACCATGGTGCGTTTGGCGCGTTTGGGGTCGTTCATGTCACGAACGGCCCTGTTCCCAGCCTGGCCTTTAATGGATCGGGAGCCATTGCCGTCACGACGCATTTCCTTGGTCGTCTCGGAACCTATTGCTTTAGCGCCCTGCATCACGGACGGCATGATGCTTGTGCTTGAATCTGACGTATTGTCGCCATTGCTGAGATCGGCGTTCTTATATATAGTGGTCGCAACGGGATCCTGCGGTTTGCCTGCTCCATTACGCGCCAACTCAGCCAAGGAGGCAGTGCCCTCCACGGCGTCACCAAGTCCCTGCATTGTTATCGTGCGATTTGGGCTCCCCCCATGAATTTCGCCTGTCCCAGGTTCCGTCGCCTCGACGGTTGAATCCTTGTTGTCGTCACCGCCGTCGAACGGCGCGGCGGCCTGAAGTTTGCGTCCGGATTCGCGGAGAAGGTTCTGATATATCTGCGATGCGACGGCGGATACGATCGAACCTACTGCCACGCCGATCACCGAACCGGCTATGCCGATTTTGGCAGACAGCAGAAACGAGGTGACCGCCGCCAGTGCACCCGCCATGATCTGCGAAAAAGAAATACCTTTAAAAAAATTCTTCACGCTTCCAAACTAATGCCATGACTTCAAGAAAGTCTGAATGTCAACCAAAATTTATCAGAACGCTCACTTTAATGCGCAGTGGGCGAACATGCGTGATTCAATGACCTGATGCACGTCGGTCATCGTATGGCATTTCGCGACGATCGGGCATCTTCCCAGGCACATGGACTCCGGTCTCCTGACCAGTATGATGGCAGTCCCGTTTCAGGTCAGCCCGCCATCCGGGGCTTATAAAGAATCGTCAGCAGCACCGCCGCGAAGATGAGCGCAAAACCAGCCAAGGTCGTCGGGACGATGCACTCATGCCAAAAAACGGTGGCAAACAGTTCTGAAAACAAGCTTTCGGTGCACATGACGACGGAGGCCGACGAAGCCGAAACGTGCGCCAGTCCGATGTTCTGCATAATCTGCGCCAAAGTCGTGGCTCCAAGGAAGAGGTACAGGAAGCTAACAACGACCTTAGGATCAAGCCATGCGGCACTTGGTGCGGGCTCCGCAATAAGGGCACCAGAAAGAAAACAGCAGCAGGCTACGGCGAATTGTACGAATGTGACGGCGATGGGATTGAACCGTGTCGAGTAAATGCCCAGATAGGTCAGATTGAACGAAAACACCGCGGCGCACGCCAGGGTCAGGAAATCCCCGGCGCTTAATGTCATGGTCAGACCGCCAGGTTTGAGGGCCACGAAGCCCACGCCGACCAGACAGACGAATCCCGCGGCCACATTGGTAATGCTTGGACGGCGACGGTTCGTGTACCACGCGACAAAAGGCGTGAGCACGCAATAGACCGCGGTCAGGAATGCGCTTCTACCCGGGTCTATGGTTCTGAGTCCATAGGTTTGCAAGGCCATCGTACCGTAGTAAGTAAGCCCTGTTACCAGCGCCGGAACAAGGATGCGACGATTGAGGGCGGGAATGATGACACGGTGGAACAAGACCAGCATGACCAAACATGCTCCGCCGGTTCGCATCGTCATGAGCCATTGAGGACTGATGGCACTCATCGCCACCTTGGAGACCATATAGCTGCCGCCCCACAACGCAGCGCAGCACAACAACATAAGTCTCGCGAGATTTGGCGGAAAGTTCCGTGACAAACGGCTGCGTAAACCAGAAAAACCGTCACGCTCGCGAAAATCGGAACCTCCATCGACATACTGGGACGAATCGTCTTCAGCGTTCGGTTCGACAGGCAGGTGTGTTGCCGCTTGGTACCGCATCGTATGCCTTTCCCCAGCGTATGACTGGATCTGTTCTTCTCATTGCAAATTTAATTCATCGCAGAGCGAAGACACGCCCAAAACGGTATGGAATCCACATACCGGCAAACGTCATGGTCGTTCCATGCTGGCTGTTGGGAAAGCAAGGAAATGTATTTCAGATTACGCATCGGTGAGCCAGTTCACAGCCTTTTACCGATGAGGTGCGGCAAAAGCAGGTACGATGGAAGCAAGTGGCGGATATGCCATATTGAAAGCAATGAAAGGACGACGTCATGACCACGTTAACCCCGGAGATGAAGGAATTCATCAGCAACAACCTCGCTTGGATCGCGACCTCCAGCAAGGATGGGCAACTCGACCTTGGCCCGAAGATGTCGATGTTCGTGCTGGACGATAATCACCTCGCCTATCACGAACGCACCGCAGGTCAGCACTACCGCAACCTTGAGGACGGCAGTGACCTGGTGATCTGCTTTGCCAACCTTGAAAGCAAGAAGGGCTACCGTTTCCGCGGCAATGTGACCTTGCATTCCGATGACGCCATCTATGATGAGCAGGTGAAGGTGGCAGAGCAGAACGGCACCAAGAAGCCCGCAGTCATCCCCGTTCTTGAGATCACGGAGATTCAGGATCTTTCGGCGGGCCCCAACGCCGGGAAGACCATTTCCAAGGACTGAAATCCAAATCCCTTGGGTTCGATAACCATGAACCCAAGGTGGTGAACCGAGTAATGCTTACTGCACAAGGGTCTCCGCATGCAATATGCGGAGGGCCTTCTTCACAGAGCCTTAATATCGTTCCATGTCTCAACGACACCCTTTAAGTCTCCGATATTCTCATGATATGCTAGACAGATAGCAGTAGATTGCCTAGGTTATTAGTTATATTGTGATACAATTTATATTATCAGATACGTTTCTATCTGACGGCTGCGGCCTGGGCTGACTCAGGAAGGCAGGAATACGCCCGTGTGCAGAGATTTCGCAATGGAGCTCGATTGGGAAGCCGTCGGAACCGGGTTCGCGATCAAGGACATTGACCTGGACAATCTGCCCATTCCGACATTCAGTGTCGTCCCCCACCAGACAATAGGCGTGATCGCGCAAGGACGAGACGGCAACCGTCATCTGACCGGAGGCCATTGGTCATTTGTGCCGCGTTGGTCTCCTACCATGAAACTGCGATTCACCACTTACAACGCCCGAATGGAAGCGGCTCCGCATACCCCGACGTACATGGAGGCCACCCATTCGGCCAGGGCAATCATCCCCGCATCAGGATATTTTGAGTTCAATCGTCGTACGCCATTCTATTTCCACGATGCAACCGGTGCACCGCTTTCAATGGCCGGTCTCTACTCGTGGTGGCGCGGCTCTTCTGCCGCACCGTGGACGTTGACCGCAACGATACTGACCTGCTACGCCATTGAGGGACCGGCCACCGTTCATAATCGCATGCCTCTGCTGGTACCGGACGACATGGTGGATGATTGGCTGGATCCTTTCAAGGACGGTGCCCCGCAGTTGAGAGCGATTTATGAGGGCGGCAAGCAGTTGTCGTCTGCCTTGGATTTTTATGAGGTCGCACCACTGAAAGGCACCGGTCCGAAGCTAATCGAACCGGTGCATCATCAGCAGCCGTTAAGCCTTTTTTAACGCTTTGCGCCTATATTTACAAGGGCGCCGTCCTCACTCCGGTGCTTTCACAGCTAATCGCCGTCAGTGTTCTTCCGCCATGTCATCGGCTACATGCGGCAGGAGTTGAAGGTCGATCGACGGGCAGTCCTTCCACAGACGTTCGAGCTCGTAGTATCGGCGGTCATCCTCATGCATCACATTGATGACAAAGTCACCGTAGTCAAGCAACACCCAACGTGCATCGTCAAGTCCTTCTCGCCCTAGCGGCTTGAGGCGTTCTCCTTTGGTGGCCAAATCCTTCTCGATTTCCTCGGCGACTGCCAGAACCTGTCGTTCGCTGGATGCCGAGGCGATGAACATGGCATCGGTGATGCCCATAGCCATCGAAACGTCAAATGCGAGTATGTCCTCTGCTTTGATGCGGTCTGCGGCCTGTGCGGCCAGTTTGAGGCCGTCGACGGAACTTTGCAATGCTGTCATATGTTGTGACCTTGTGACGAAATGCGGCAGAGAGCCATACAAAGACCCTCATGTTTACTTTGTACTCGTGTTTATCCGTAACTATGGTATCAGGCAGAGCGAACGAAAACGCTCCGAATGCCGGACAGATGAGTGTCGGAAACGGATGCCGAAGCCCATCAGCCGTCGGACGAGACGCTACCGTTCCCACTCAGGCTTCCAGCCCTGAACGACATGCTGGGCGTTCTCCGAGTACACCATCGAATCGTCGGGAACCTCATGCCGAATGACCGATCCGGCTCCGGTGGTCACTCCGTCACCGATTTCGACCGGTGCGACAAACAGATTTCCTGCGCCTACATGCACATTCGAACCTATATGCGTACGGTTCTTGTGCACACCGTCATAATTCGCGGTAATGGTTCCACCACCGATATTGGAATTCTCGCCGAGTTCAGCATCGCCCATGTAGCTTAGGTGCGGAACCTTGGTGCCGTCGCCGATATGTGCTTTCTTCATCTCCACAAAGGCACCGGCCTTGCTTCCCTCGCCCAACTCGTTTCCGGCGCGGAGATACGTCCAAGGACCAATGGTCGCATTCGGCCCGATATGCGATTCCTGCACGCAGCTTCGCTCCACCGTGGCCCCGGAATCAACACGTGCATCGATCAGGGTCGTGTATGGGCCCACTACGGCACCTTCCGCGACGACGCTGTGGCCTCGAAGGAACGAACCCGGCAACACGGTCACATCGCCGGCAAGCTCCACATCATCATCGATCCAAGTGCTGGAAGGATCGAGGATCGTCACTCCTTGGCGCATCCAATGTTCGCAGATCCTAAGATTGTGCGCACGGCTCAGCGCCGCGAGCTGCACGCGATCATTGACGCCTTCCACGCTCAAAGCGTCCGGTGCGGTAAACGCTCCCACCTTGCCCGAATGACGTGCCGTTTCAAGTGCGTCGGTCAGATAGAACTCGCTTTGGGCGTTCTTGGAGTTCAACCCCTCAATGGCCTGGGCAAGCAACGCAGCATCGAATACATAGACGGAAGTGTTGACTTCATGCACCGCCAGTTCACTGCTATTGGCGTCACGCTGCTCCACGATTCGCAGGACGTCGCCGTTGCTGTCGCGGATGATACGGCCATAGCCGGTCGGGTCGCCAAGACGCGTGGTCAGCACGGTAGCACCATCACCACTGGCGATATGGAAATCAATCAACGCCTTCAGCGTGTCCGTGTCCAGCAAAGGCATATCACTGGCTACAATCAGCACCAACCCTTGCATGGCACCCTCACACGCCTGGCCGAGCTGTTTCATCGCACATTGCACTGCGCGTCCAGTGCCGGGAATCTCATCCTGCACCACAATCATGGAATCGTCGTCATATTCCTTGGCGGCCTGCGCTACACGATCTGCCTGATAACGAACAACGACGGCCAAGGTCTCCGGGTCGAGTCCTTTCACAGACGTCATCACCCGTTCAAGAAAGGTCTTACCCGCGAATTCATGCAATACCTTTGGTTTCGTTGAACGCATTCTCGTCCCCTCGCCAGCCGCGAGGACGATTGCCGCTGAAAGAGCCATAATACCTACTCCTATCCGGTTCCTCCACCTGGACTCGAACCAAGACTAAGGGTTCCAAAGACCCGTGTGCTGCCATTACACCATGGAGGAGTGGATTCGTTGCCGAATCACAAGTGACTATTATGCCGGTGTGCCCTGACAAGGCGACACACAGTGAAAACAGCCCAAAAAATCAAGTCATGCGTCGACGACGGACGTTTCCGAACCGCAGACGACGCATGATATCAACAAGTTGGAATTATACGATACACGTTCAGGCGAACAGGAAGCCCTGGCCGTGATGAACGGGGTAGTTGTCGAAAAGCTCGGCAACCGAACCGTCCTCGAACACGGCCTTGATGGCGCTTGCAAGCAACGGGGCAATCGACAATACGGTCAGACCGTCCCAACGCTTCGATTCGTCGATCGGCACGGTATCGGTCAACACGACCTCACGGGCGCCGCAGTTCTTCAGCCTTTCGACGGCGGGGTCGGACAGCACGCCATGCGTGGCTACGATGGTCACGGACTTCGCACCCGCCTTTTTCAGCACCTCACAAGCCCCGGCGATGGTGCCACCAGTGTCGATCAAGTCGTCCACAAGCACGCAATCCTTGCCTTCGACATCACCGACCACACGATTGGCCACCGCATGATTCGGGGTGGTGATGTCGCGGGTCTTATGCACGAAGGCCAGTGGACCGCCGCCCAGACGCTGGGCCCACTGCTCAGCCACGCGGATGCGCCCTGCGTCAGGAGAGACGACCGCCACGTTGGAGAACTCACCTTGGAAACGGTCACGGATGTAATCGACCAGCACCGGCATGGCAATCAAATGATCGACCGGACCGTCGAAGAACCCTTGCGTCTGGGCGGCGTGCAAATCGACACTCATGACACGGTCCGCGCCCGCAGACCTAAGCAAATCAAACACCAGACGACAGGAAATGGGTTCACGGCCCAAATGCTTTTTATCCTGACGTGAATAACCGAGCAACGGACACACGGCACTGATTGACCGAGCGGAAGCGCGCTTGAGCGCGTCGATCATGATCAGCTGTTCCATGATGGCCTTGTTGACGTCCCCAGCGTGACTTTGCAGAACGAAGACATCCGCGCCTCGCACCGATTCGGTGTAACGCACGTACATCTCGCCGTTGGCAAAATCGTAGGCCGTGGTCTTAAGTACTTCGATTCCAAGCTGACTGGCGACATTGTCAGCTAGCTGCGGGTAGGATCTACCCGAAACAAGTATCAGATTCTTATTTGGTTTGCCTTCGAAAATAGCGCCCACAATGTCTCCCAACATTCGCTGCCGTGAATCACGTTCCATACTAGCTAACTACACAGACTGAGTGGCCTGCACCACCGGCATAAGTTGAAACGCTTTAAGCATACAGGCCATGTTTGGAAATATATTGCACGACTCCGTCAGGAACCAGATACCAGACGGGCTCGTTTTTCCTGGCTCGTTCACGCACGTCCGTTGAGGATATTGAAAGCGCGGGGATCTCCAATGCATCGACCTTGAATTCCTCCGGCAAGGCGTCGGCCGACGTTGAATAGCCGGGTCTCGTGACGGCGACAAAATGTGCCAGGTCGAACAAACTGTGCACATCCTTCCATTTGAGGATCTGCGCCACGGCGTCGGCACCGGTGATAAAGAAAAGTTCCGCGTCGGGATGCAACGAACGAATATCACGTAAGGTGTCGATGGTGTATGTGATGCCCGGCCGGTCGATATCGACGCGGGAGACCGTGAATCGTGGATTCGAGGCTGTCGCGATGACAGTCATCAGATAGCGGTCTTCGGCGTTGGTCACCTGACGGTCGAGTTTGAACACTGGGCGCCCGGTAGGCACGAAAATCACCTCGTCGAGCTGATACACCCAAGCCACCTCGCTGGCGGCAACCAAGTGTCCGTTGTGGATCGGATCGAAGGTGCCGCCCATGATGCCGATACGCCGTCGGGCGTGCGCGCTCGGTGTGATCCTCGGATTTCGCGCACTGAGTGAATCCGGAGGTAACGCAAGAGACACGCCGCAGGCAAGCCCTTCGTGCGTTTGGGACAAGCCGGACATGTTGCGCTCCCGTCCCGACAGCTCGATCCGATTCGTCTGCGACGCCACACTGTCAAGGGTCTGAGAAGTCATGGATAACTTTGCCGAAGTCACGCTCGCTCTTTCCTGGCGTCAGACAAAGCACGGCCAACCCTGCCTTGTGTCTGGGGCTTATCATTGCCTGTTTTCTGGCGCTGCTCGTCTGCCTGTTCGGTCTCCTCTTCAATCGTCTCCACGGTGGCATCGTGAATCGGCGGGTCGATCTGATCCATGTCCCTATCCCATTCATCCTGGACCACGTGACGGATTTCATCATAGGTAGGAAGCTGGGTCTCGGGTTGATACAGCCGACGAATCGACATCGTGCATTCGGTGGTGTGAACCAACGAATCGGTCATGCCGTCAACGTCACCATCGCTTTCCTGGCGTCGGAATTGCGTGATGTATCGTTCCATGGAGTCAAGCAATTCACTTACCGTCGTCATTTCATCGGCTTCCAAGTCAACGATGTCGTCCGCATCCATCTCCGGCCATCCGATCAACGCCGCGTCGGCATATTCGAGGCTTGCGCGTTGATCGGCCGTTGCGATGCCATCTTCGATGGCGACGAGGAATACATATCGGACAATGGACAATCGTTCGGAGGCCACCTTCAGTCCGATACGAGGATCGTTGATGTCGATGCCGCGGGCAGCTGCCTGCTCAAGATCGGTCCGCTGGGGCAGCCCAATGGAAATCGTTCGATCGGTATGCAGAGCCTCGGTGGTTCCAGCTCCAATGCCCGCCTGTTCCGGTTCGCGCGTCCTCGTCTGCTCCGGTTCACTCATCGTGTCTCGTTTCCTTTCCATCACTGCCTGACTTGTCCGGTACCGTAACCAATCCATTTGGTCGTGGTCATCGCTTCAAGACCCATCGGTCCTCGTGCGTGGAGCTTCTGGGTCGATATGCCCAGCTCGGCCCCGAAACCGAACTGCCCGCCGTCAGTGAATCGCGAGGAAGCATTGACCATCACCACCGCCGAATCAACACGACGAGTGAAATATTCGATGGCTGAATAGTCTTCTGAGATGATGCAGTCCGTATGCTTGGTCGAGTGCTCTGCGATAAACGACACCGCCTGATTGATGGAATCCACCACTTTGATGCCGATGTCGTACGACAGATACTCCGTATCCCAGTCATCCTGTGTGGCGTGAACCAACTGTGATGGCGGGCAGCCCGCCTCGTCAATGATGGCGTATGAGCGGTCGTCCGCATGCAAGATGACACCGGCTTGAGCCAGACGTTGGGCCATCACCGGCAAAAATGCCTCGGCCACATCACGGTGGACGATGAGTTTTTCGGCCGCGTTGCACACCCCGACGCGCTGGGTCTTGGCATTCAGGACGATATCAGCGGCCTTGTCAAAATCGGCTTCGGCATCTACGTAAATATGGACGTTGCCAGCTCCCGTTTCAATCACAGGCACCTTGGAGTTGCGCACCACCGATTGGATCAGCGCATGCCCACCCCTGGGCACCAGCACATCCACGTGGCCACGCGCCTGCATCATGGCCGTGGCACCCATACGGCCGAACCGGTCGACACTGGCAACCAGGGAAGAGTCAAAGCCTTGTGATTCCAACACTTTCGCGATGACTTCAACAGTGGCCGCATTGGTGTTTTCGGCCTCGTGGCCTCCCCGTAGCAAAACGGCGTTGCCCGACTTCAAACACAGAGCCGCCACATCGACGGTAACATTAGGTCGAGCCTCGTAGATCATTCCGAACACGCCGATGGGCACTCGCACCTGATTGAGCCGCAAACCATTAGGAAGCGTCGAACCTCGCACCAACTGACCCAGCGGGTCAGGCAACGCAGCCACATCGCGTACTGCCTGAGCGGCCTGAACGATTCGGGGTTGATCGAAACGCAATCGGTCAATCTTGCCTTCGGGCATGCCATCGGCAATGGCCTGTTCAAGATCAGCGCTGTTTGCTTTGGCGATCTCATCACTCGAGCCACACAAGGTGTCGGCCATGGCTTCAAGCAAAGCATTCCTGCTTGCGGCATTCGCCAATGCCAGTTGCCTCTGGGCGCGCCGTGCGGCGTCGGCCATGTCGCAGACCTGAGTGAAAACGCCCATATCGAGTTCCACTGGACGATCGGATGGATCACTCATGACCATAGGTCATACCTCCCACACATTGCGCGTTACGCACCGGCAAATACAAGATCTCTTAAGCCAAGGGTATCGCCCATGGCTGACCATGGAACCCTGATAACCTGTGATTCTGGACACGAAAAGCACCCGGGCTTTCAGCAAGCTAGACTGGCAGTTGGCAGCACTTCAGACAATACGAAGAAAAACGAGGGACGATGACCACCACCTTCCATAGCACACGCGGCACGAATACAGCTTTAAGCGGCAAAATGGCCATTCGTCAAGGATTGGCAGACGACGGCGGATTGTTCGTCACCGACGACCTGGGCAAGAGCAGACTCGATATCTCATCGCTGGTGGGCAAATCGTATCAAGCTACCGCCCTCACGGTGTTGACCGAACTGCTGCCGGACTTCACCCAAAACGAACTAAGCGATTGCATCGCCGCGGCGTACGGCGAGCAATGGCTCGACCCGTCCATCACCCCGCTTAAGCCTTTGGGCAGCGACTACATCCTTGAACTGTTCAACGGGCCAACCAGCGCCTTCAAGGATGTGGCGTTGCAGATCCTCCCCCGTTTCATGGCCTGCACCACGGATGGGAATGTGGATGCCGGCAAGGTGATGGTCCTCACCGCGACCTCCGGCGACACCGGCAAGGCGGCGCTCGCCGGTTTCGCGGACACGCCCGGCACCGGAATCACCGTGTTCTATCCTGAAGGCAAGGTCAGTGAAGTGCAGCGTTTGCAAATGACCACTCAGGCGGGATCGAACGTGCAGGTCTGCGCCGTCAGGGGTAATTTCGACGATGCACAGTCAGCAGTGAAAGACATTTTCGGAAACACCGACCTCAACATCGAATTGAACGATCGCGACAATGTGGCCCTCTCCTCCGCCAACTCCATCAACGTGGGGCGCCTCGTGCCACAGGTGGTCTACTACTTCTCCGCTTACTGCCAACTGGTGGAGCGCGGAGCCATCAGCGTGGGAGCCCCCGTCGAGTTCGTGGTGCCTACCGGCAACTTCGGAGACATTCTGGCTGGTTACTACGCCAAGCGACTTGGGCTTCCCGTCGGTCGTCTGACCGTGGCCAGCGACCGGAACAACGTGCTGTTCCACTTCCTGACCTCCGGCACCTACAACCGCCAACGCCCGTTCCATCAGACCACATCCCCGTCGATGGACATTCTGGTCTCCTCGAATCTGGAGCGCATGCTCTACTACATGTCCGACGGCGATGCGCGACTGGTTCAGATGTGCATGAACGACCTCAAGGATTGGGGGACCTTTGAGATCCCGCCGGCCCTGCTTGCCAGGATCCGCAAGGTCTTCGCCTGCGGTTGGGCCGATGAAAGCCAGGTGAGCCAGGCCATCACCGACTGCTGGAAGGCCAATCATTACGTGATCGACCCGCATACCGCATGCGGCTACTATCTGCTTGAGCAGATGCCCCGTGAGGCCGGCATGCCGAGGATCCTGTTGAGCACCGCAAGTCCCTACAAATTCCCTCGTGTGGTCGGCAAGGCGCTTGATCTGGACGTTTCAGGCGGCGACTTCGACTGCATGGATCGACTCGCAGAGGCGACCGGCACCACCACCCCCGCCAACCTGCGCAAACTTGAGGGGGCTGACGAACGGTTCACGGACGTCATCGACGTCAGGGACATGCCGGACTATGTGCGTCGCGCCTCAGCCAGGCTCTGAGCACGACAGGCAGCATGGTTGACGATCGGATTGTTACCGGCTGTTGACGAACTTAAGGCAGCAATGTCCTGCCGATACCGATTCAAGGCGGCATCGGCAGGACATGCTCGTGATCGACAACTATCCCCGTACGCACCAATCAATTCTTGATGGATCCGGTTGGTCGAGGACGCCGATGCATGGAATCACCGTGTGTTTGCCCGCCATCGTCGCCATCGTCACCGTCGTCTGCCACCACGTCGGTCCGTGTCCGTCGAGCAGGGGAATTTTGATGCGCCAAGCCCGACGTCCTGGATGCCGCCATGGCACCATTGATGGCCGACAGGACACCGACGATCACCAGCATCGACATATCGATAACCACTAACGCCGTTATCGGCATGCGCTCCTGACCATCATCGGAATCCAGCAGTAGCATCAATGCCATCAGCGCAAGCAGCAGCACAACGACGGCAATCAGGTATCGGACCGTTTTGTTCGGGTCACTGTCGGCATGCCGTTTGTCCATCACAGCTCCTTGTTTGCATAGATGCGGTTGGAGATGAGGAACGAGCAAAGGCAGATCAACACAGCAACGATCGCAACGATACCCAGTATTAATCCCATATGTGTCGTGAATAGAGAGGACGTTTTGGATGCAAGGAAAGCTGATTGCGGAACAAAACGATACAGCCCGAATCCGACGAGGCACAACAGACCCAACAAGCCGAAGCCCCACCCGATCGCCTGCGTTGCCGGGAACCTGTAAAAAAGCGGCATCAGCAAACTGCCCACGAAAAGAGCGGCAGAAAGAACGGACAGGCCGATTCCGATAAGGGACGTTACCGGTGGTTCGTCGAAATGAAGTAGCAGAACAAGGCAGACCATCGCTTCGAGGGCCGCGAGGATGTCAACGACAATCATAAAGGCGTAGCGAGCGAGGACCTGGTTCAACCTGGTGGCCGGTATGATGCCGTTCATGCTCGAATTGCCGGACATCTCCTCATTGCTGGCGACAATCATCGGCAACATGCTGGCGAACATCCCGCACACACCGACCGCTGAACCGGCGAAACCGAACGTTGTCATTTCATCTCCGCCGAGCATGCCCATAACAACAAACAGAAGCGGCATAAGCACGATCACCCACACGCTGCTTTTCCCGGTGGCAGAAAGCCGCAGAAAATCGATACGCATCGATCGTTTTACTTGTACGAGGCTTACAGCGTTCATCTTGCAACCTTTCCTTTACTGGCGGCATGTGCCGCACGGCCGTTGGTCAGTCTGATGATGTCATCCATGCTCACTGGTTCCACAAGCAGACGAGCGTCGCTTCGCAACAGAGCGGGAACATCCTCGGTGGCCACCAGCGCGTCGAAACCGGTGCTATAACCGCGCAGACCCACCGCTGTCGGTTTGACGATTCGCAGCTGATCGGGCCCTCCCTTGACGAGTCGGAACGAGTCGTCGAACTCGTCCTTTGAACCGGTGAAATACAATCGTCCTTTGCTGATGTAGGTGATCAGATCGGCCGAATGTTCCAGATCTCCGGTGATATGGGTGCTGAACAGTACGCTGTGCCGTCCATCCTCAACGTATCGCCGCAGAATGTCCATGAGATCGTCGCGTGCCAGCACGTCAAGACCGCTGGTCGGCTCGTCCAGAATCAGCAGCTTGGCATCATGGCTCAACGCCGCCGCAAGCATAAGTTTCATCTGCATACCGCGGGACAGATCCCTGACTTTCTTTTTCCCATCAACGCCGAACCGTTCAAGGTGACGTTCGAACAATTCATGGTTCCATGCCGGGTAGGCCGCGGTCATGGACTCCTCGGCCATGCCCACCGTCCAATAGTTGGAGAAAAAGCAGCTGTCGAAGACGATACCCAACTCCTGCTTGACCGCAACCTCGTCCTTGCGGCTGTCGAGGCCGAATACGGCAATGGAACCGGCGTCGAGCGATGTCATGTTGACAATAAGCTTGATGAGTGTCGATTTGCCTGCTCCGTTGGGGCCGATAAGCCCCATGATATAGCCCAGCGGCAGATCGAAGGTGACCGGACCAAGAGTGAAGCCTGACGGATATCGTTTGCTCACATCGCTGAGGCTCAATGCCGGCGACCGGTTTGGCTCATCGGCCCGATGAACTGTATGATCGTTTTCATTCGGTGTCGGTGTTTGCATCTGTTTGACGCGCATATTGTTCCTCTCTCCCAGAACCATGGAGCATTGCGTCTTCGGGTATGGTGAAGCCTGCTCAGGAGCGAACAGACCAATGTTCCGCTGAGATTCCAACGGCCTTTTATCCGGCTTCGTTGTATGCCTTTTCGAGCATCCC
Source organism: Bifidobacterium bohemicum DSM 22767 (assembly GCF_000741525.1). Taxonomy (GTDB): domain Bacteria; phylum Actinomycetota; class Actinomycetes; order Actinomycetales; family Bifidobacteriaceae; genus Bifidobacterium; species Bifidobacterium bohemicum. The sequence continues at coordinate 139,692 of NZ_JGYP01000001.1, forward strand.
CATCAAATCGACGATCGGTATACCTGCCGCCCTTGCCGCCACGCCCACCTGGCGCAAGGCGTTGTCCACCTGACCGGCAAGCGTTTCGCGCATTGTTGCGTCGGCATGATCGGCCACGTACGATCCTTTACCCTGCACATTGACCACGATGCCTTCATTTGCAAGCTCGTTGTATGCGCGAGTGACCGTGAGAACCGAGATGCGTAGCTCACGTGCCAGGCTGCGCAGACTGGGCAACGCATCCCCCGGCTTGAGCTCGCCATCAAATACCGCATGACGAATCTGACGTTTAATCTGCTCATAAATTGGTTCCCCGGACACTGATGAGATGATCAGTTTCATCGATGTCTCCTTCTTGTTACCGGTACCGGCACCAGTAGCATAGCTCGGTGATAGGCCTGACTATATCTGCTGTTATATATCACTATAACACAGCTGATTGCACTGTGCAAGTGCAGAACATAACAGTTGCCTTCGGAGAGCTCCAAGCATGAGAACCTCTAGAGAATATGCTCTTACATCCAAGTCGGTTCACAGCAGTCTCGGCGCGCTGTCGAAGTCGTCAATAACACCATCGGCAACGGCGGCGATCGCCTCCCAGTCAGCTTTCGCATAATCGTCCCGCATCGCCCACACCTTCATTCCTGCGGATTTCGCCACCTGAGTCGAAACCAGGAGGTCTTCAAACACCGTGCAACACTCAGGAGCGATATTAAGCCCAGCAGCTGCGAGCAGGTACACTTCCGGGCTGTTTTTGTCCACACTTGTCGTTTGGTCGACGCTCACCGCCACGTCAAAATACCCCGCGATGCCAAGATGGTTCAACGCGGCGTCACGCACAACCGGAGTCAGACAGGTGGCGACGGCAAGACTCGCACCGGTCTGTTTGAGATAGCGCACGTACTGCACCGCGTGCGGCTTCGGTTTGACGGTCGTCCCATACGCCGTCAACGCCATCTGATCCCAAAGTCGAACCAAAGCCTCAGGTCGGTCATCGAGATGAAAACGTTCAATGGTATAGCGCGCACATTCCATTGGCTTCATCGGGCAGACAGCGGCCATATAATCACTGGGAAGTTCAAGACCATGCGAGGCGAAGAAATCGAGATCGATCTGATGCCATATGTCCATCGAGTCAAGCAAGGTTCCATCGATGTCGAAGATGGCGGCTTTGCCGCTATTAATCACCCTCACTCGCCCCCCCGGCCATTTCCTTGTTCAACGCCCGTCTCAGACCGTAACGAAAGACGCCGATTCGGTGACGTTTCGTTGTACCGTCAGCGAACTGCCCTACAAATTCGACCGTAAGTCAGAACATGCCGAACGAGTCGGGACCGCACATCACGTCTTCAAACCATGATCAGCTACAGACGGCTTGATTCCAACAGTTCTTTTGCATGATTGAGCGATGTAGCGGATTCGCTGCCCGAAAGCATGCGCGCGATTTCATGCACCCTCTGTTCCCCGGTCACTTCGGCAACGGTGGTCTCAACCCGGGTTCCCGTCGACGTTGCGGTCGATGTCGTCGGTCCTTTGCTGACGACGAACTGCGTACCCGCCCAACAGGCGACCTGGGGCAAGTGGGTAACGACAATAACCTGAGCGTCACGTGCTAGTTTGGCGAGCCTTCGTCCTAATTCGACCGCCGCTTTACCACCGACGCCCGCATCGACCTCATCGAAAATGAATGTCATGTTCGATGGTTGTTGCCGGTTGTCCGAAGTTGTCCCATCTGGCCTCATCGATGCCGCTGAAAGTTCCAGAGCGAGCATGAGTCGGCTGAGCTCACCCCCTGAAGCGCTTTTGCCCATCGGCAATGGCGCGGAACCCGAGAACGGCGTAAACAAGAATTCCACATCATCGCAGCCATTGGCATCCAGAGGCCAGGTGTCATGAACTTGCCCTGATTTGTCGAAAGCTCCATCGCCTATTGTGTTGTCTTTTGCCGAATGAACACGAGAATTGACGCGGATGTCGAATTTGGCGCCCGCCATCGCCAACGACGAAAGCTCCTTAGTCACCATGGCAGACAGTCGTTGCGCGGCCTTTTTGCGTTTGTCACTTAATACCTCCGCCGCACTTAACGCCGCTTGAAATGCCTTTTGGCGTTCTGCCTTAAGCTCCTCGATTTTCTCCGGTGAGGCGTCGAGATCCTCAACCTCATACACCGCCTTGTCATGCCAAGCAAGCACATCTTCCAAGGACGGGCCCCACTTCTTCATCAATTCGTCGAGATCGTGGATGCGGGAGTTTAAATCGTCTAATGCGCCGGCGTCCTCATCGAAGTCAAGCTCGAGGCTCAGCGCATAAACCACGTCAGACAGTTCGTTGCTCAACGTGTCAAGACGATCGGCAAGTTGCCCGAAATTACCTTCCGCTTTAATCGAACGGAGTGACCGAATCGCAGTATTTACGGCGGAAATAGCTCCAACACCGTCCGCCTGCTCATCCATCTGCGAGGCATCAAGCGCACCAAGCGCTGCGCCCACTCCGTGATTGATCTCAGCGGCATTTTCTATATGTGCACGACGCTCCCTGAGTTCAGCATACTCGCCCGGATGCGGCTCCAACCGTTCGATTCGCGCTATGGAATCACGAAGATAATCCACGCGCTGCAGATCGGATGCCTGACGTCCCAACGTCTTGGCCAGTCTCTCATCCATAGCCGTTAAAGTCCGCCAGGCCTCTGTGTATGCGCTTAATTCAGACTCGTCGGCAGCGACACCATCGAGAAACTCACGCTGACGCGCACTCGATGCTATACGTAACTGGTCGCTTTGCCCATGAATGGTCACCAGTTCGCCGGCCAGCTCGGCCAGGAGTGTGCGCGGCACCGAATGACCGTTGAGCACCGCCCGAGACCGGCCGCTTTTGGGAACGGACCTTGAAAGGAACAGTTCGGCGTCTAACGCATCGCCATCGACCTTTTCATTTCCGTCATTTCGCGATTTGTCGTCATCCAAGGCACCCGATTCGAGCGCAATCTGCGCTGCCGCGGAACCCTGAGGAACAGTAAACACACCCTGAGCCCACGCAGACTTGGCACGTGATGATACGGTCGCCACGTTCGAAGCCTCACCGGAAATCAATCGTATCGCATTGAGCAGCATCGACTTCCCTGCTCCAGTTTCACCGGTAATGGCGGTCATGCCAGCACCAGGCGTGAGAACCGCCGAATGAATCGGCCCCAGATCACGAACCTCAAGTTCCTCAAGCATCACTGTCACCCCTTGAACCATGTCGGGCGCCATCACCACGACGGTTGATAAAATCAGTGCTCAAATCGTGCTCTGTTCCCGGCGTTTCGTCATCAGCGCCGTCATCGGTGCGTCTGGTGATCGCCTGCTCGCGACAACGCTCCTGAAGCCTCGCCCGTTCCCGCAAGCTGACACCCGGCAAATTGAATTTTGTGACGAGACGGTCGGTGAACGGCACCCCTGAAAGTCTTGCCAGACGCAACTTGTTTTCCGAAAGCGACACCGTGATTCGTGAACCCGGCGTCAACGCCATGGTGCGTCTGCCATCGTTCGAAAGGAAGGCCGGACTGGTTGAATCCTTCAACAGATCGACAGAAAACGTTGAACCGGCACCGATTATCAGCGGTCTTGTGAACAGGGCATGCGCGGCAAGAGGCACCAGTTGCAGGGCTTCGACATTGGGCCAGATGATGGGCCCCCCGGCGGAAAAGGCATAAGCCGTAGAGCCTGTTGCGGTCGAAACGATCACACCGTCGCAACTGAATGAACTCGCCTCGACGCCGTCGACACCGACCGAGACATCGAGCATGCGTCCCCGCCCGGCTTGTTGCAGTGCCATATCATTCAAGGCCCAGTCCACCAGAGGTTCGTCGCCTTCGCCAGTAGTCACCTCAACGCGGGCAAGGGTTCGTTCATCTATTGAGTAGTCATGCGAAGCGATCCTACGAATGGCCTCCTGAAGTTGAAAACTTTCGAATTCGGCCAAAAAACCAACATGGCCCAGATTGACGCCCAGAATGGGTACGTTCGTGCCGTATGTCAGTTCGGCCGCGCCGAGAATTGTACCATCACCACCGAGAACCACGACGATTTCGGTATTCTCTCGAACCTTCGATGACGCTGATCCGAAACATCTGGCAGGCATGTTGTCGACGAGCTCAACAGTAAACCCGGCACTGGCCAGCTCATCCACCGCTTCACGGACCACAGGACTGGTCTGCCTCAGCCTGGCATGAGTGACCACGACGGCCCGTCGTTCAACTGTCATTGCGTACCCTTTCAATGCTTTCTCACTTATCTTATCCTTAGGTGTGCCATAGTCGGGCATGGAATGGAACCGTTCGTCCCGAATAGCAGCCGTCCGACGCATACCGCGTTTCAAGGAAAATTGCGATATGCGGTGGCATCGAAGCCCACTGTTGTGCATATCATCAGACCAGAAAATCCATTTTTCGTCCATTTTATTGATTTTCGACATTGCAACTTTGATTTTGCCTTCAACTGAGGTATGTAGACAGAACCGATGTTCGGTATCGGATGAATTGGGCAAGGAGGGCAGCCATGATACTCAATAGTTTCGGCGGTTTGATACAACCCGGTGATTACGATGTCGTCGTCGCCCAGGGCTGGTGCCAGTTGAAAGCCGGCGTGCGGTTCGCGACGTTGATCATACGCGGTGTCGTTATCGCCGGAGCCTGTAACGGCGGACGTATTATAATGCAATCGGGTGTGCTGTCCTGCGACGGCGACTTGACGGTCGACAGTATAGAAGGGCAAGGCAACCTTGACATTCATGGTTCGCTGCGTTGCGGACGGATAACCTTGACCGGCGAGATGACCGTGACATCCCGTATCCAATCCGGTTCCAGCGTGGTTGTTTTTGGCATGCTCGAAGCAGAATCACTGTGCACACCGGGGGACGTAAGAATGATCGGACACTGCTCAATCGGTTCCATTGATGCATGTCATCTTGTTGTCAAACCCATTCGAAGCGCCATGTTTGAACGTTTTGACATGAAAAAATATCTCACGCCCAGCCGATTCGACCTTATCGAGGCTCAAGTTGCTCAAGTTCACTGGATACGATGCCGTAAGATCGTCGCAGACGACGTCGAGTTGACCGGTCACAGCGACATTCGCGAGTTGGTGTATGCCGAACGTTTTCGGCGCGACGTCTCATCCTCGGTCGAACTTACACGATTCATCGGAGACCCGGCTTATCGGAATCAACGCAAGGTAGCGTAGAGAAGGTACTCAACATTACCGTGGGTTCCGGTCAACGGAGAGACGCAAGTACCTCTAACGATGAAACCCTCACGTTCGGCGCAAAGGATAACGTCCTGCAGTGCCTTCTCGCGCAAATCCTGACTCGTAACGATACCATGTCTTCCGATCCGGTCCTTGCCGACTTCGAACTGCGGTTTGACCAGCAGAACGACATCGGCGTGATGGGCGGCAATGCGGGCGATGACAGGGATGACAAAAGTCAAGGAGATGAACGAAACATCCGAAACCACCAACGAAGGCCTGAACGGCAGATCGTCGGCGGTGACATCGCGAATGTTGACTCCGCTCATTTCGATGATCCTCGGATCGCCGGCAATACGCTGGTCGAGCTGACCATGACCGACATCAAGCGCGATGACGCGGGCTGCACCGCGGCGTAACAACACGTCGCAGAATCCCCCTGTGGAGGCGCCGATATCAAGGCAGTCTCGTCCCTGGGGGCTCGACAGACCTTGCAGGCCGAATCGCTCGAAGGCCCCGATTAGTTTGTAGGCCCCCCGTGAGACAAAATCATCGCCGTTGTCAACACATATCCGCGATGAAAACTCAACTTCATGGGACGGCTTGCGTACGATCTTGCCTTCCACCGAAACCTTGCCGGAACGAATTAGCCGTTGAGCCGTAGCACGACTGCGGGTCAAGCCGCGTTGTGCAAGGACAGCATCAAGCCTGGTTCTGTTGGACCTACCGGCGACATGGCCGACCGGGTCATCGTTGAAACTACCGCTCATCCTGATCGAGTCTGCCGCGTAAGTCGTTGAGCACCAAGGAAAATGCGGCAATCTTCCGCTCATCGTCTTGAGCCGCGAGGTCATCAAGCGCCGGATACCGTACACGAAGCTCCTGAAGCGAGGACGGGTCTTCTGCCTCATCGGTCGGGTTCAACCGTTCTGACGAATCACTCATATCAACTCCGCACGATCGAAGCCAGGAAGTTCCAGCGAGTCGACCGATTGAGTCCCTTTGTCCATGATGTCCCATACCAGACAGCAGGCCGCGCGCAACGAGTCGACGCTTGAAACATCAGTGACCTTGACCTGTCCGCTTTCCAGAATGGCACAATCCTGACCACAAACCCATTCGTCCTGACCCGTTCTGAGTGGTTGAGGCATCGGGCTTGCCAAATCTCGCAAGTCTCTCGCGATGAAGCTGGGCCTCAGACGAACCGGTGCCGTCATCAGCTGAAGCGGATCAGCCACGCCGGTAAGGACCACCAGTGAATCATACCCACCGCGATTACCCGCCTCAATATCGGTATCAAGACGGTCACCGATGGCGATGCACTGTTCTTTAGGAACGAGATTCTCACCATCGTGTGCGGCCAGCAGCCGGGCTTCATCATACATTGCAGATTCCGGTTTTCCGGCCGATGCAATGGGTTCGACTCCGGTGGCTTCAACCACGGCGCATATGAACGCACCGCAACCGGGCGCAATCCCCAACTCACGAGGAATGCTGAGATCCCGATTGGTGACGAAATATTTGGCACCATGCTCGACCGCATATGAAGCCTGCGCCAACTCGTTCCAAGAAAGCTCGGGATACCAGCCTTGAATGACAGCGGCGGGTTCATCCTTGGCGTCGTCAACCACGGTCAACCCCCGCCCAGCCACCTCCTGTCGCAGATGTTCGGCCCCGATGACTAGTATCTTCGCGCCATTGGGTACTTCACGAGCAACCATGCGTGCGGCGACGACGGATGAGGTGATGACCTGCCACGGCTCGACGGTCAGTCCGAAGCCTTGGAGCTGTTGGGCAACCGTGGCCTGCAAACGAGAGGAATTGTTGGTGGTGTACTCCACTGTCATCCCTGCCTGCTCGGCGGCGGTGATGCTCTCAGCGGAGTAAGCCACTGGTTCCTTACCTCGATAGACGACGCCATCAAGATCAAGAAGCGCGAGCCTATATGTCGTCTGGACAGCCTCGCCGATTCCTTTTAACATGGTTTCACGCCTCTTCGTCCTGTTGGTTCAGTGAAGATTCAGGTTCTGACGCAACCTCAAGGGGCACGGTTTCCACCGGCGCGTCCTGTGCATTCGAGCCGTCGGTGTCCGTCAGCTCGGCAGGATCGTCATTGGCATTCGCGCCTTGTTCGACCTCCTGACGAGGTACATCCGTTTCGTCGGTATCATCGAAATCGTCGGCATCGTCGGAGTCGCCAGAAACTTGTTCGACTTCTCGCGCAAGCCCTTCAGCCGGGGCATCGACACCCAGATTCGCGGCGCTTGCCTCAGCTTCCGAAACGATGTCGGAGTCTACCGTGTGATTGGACGGCTCACCTTCTGACGTGTCTTCGTCCCGTGTTGCCCCATCCTCTTCATCGTCCGCGTGGTCGTCGTCATCCTCGGGAGCGTATTGCGCATCGTCCTCGGAAATGCCAAGTTCTTCCAACATATCGTCGGGCAAGCGTTCGAGATCATAGTCGATAACCGGCACTTCGGCATCTTCCTCATCCTCATCGGCGTACCTGAGTTCGAGTTGCTCGATCCTGGGGTCGAGAGCCAAGGCTTCCTCACTACGGCCAGACTCCTCGAGGAAGTATTGCTCGGCCTGCAGAGCACGCATGCGATAGGCACCCGGCAGTCCGTTCGAACCGGCGAGCTTGCGGACAACGTCGATGGCCTTGTCCCACAATCCCAAGTCGCCCAAGGCACCGGCGTATACCAGGAACAACTCGACCTTCGCTTCACCGCTCAGTCTTGCTGAATCTTGAGCCAGCGCAAGTTCCACGGCCTTCTTCGGATCGCCCAAACCACGTTCGCAATCCGCAATGAACGGCGTGTAGTCATCGAAACCATTCATACGCTGCGCGGTCTTGAATTCGCGCAGAGCTGTCTTGTAATCGCCCTGACGATACGCAATGAACGCAAGCGTCTCACGGGCAAAATCGACACGCGACGCCTGTCGAGCCACCCAACGCGCGTGATCCAATGCGCCCTGCGGGTCGGATTCCTCAAGAGCGTAGGCAGCCAGAATGTGCAAACCGATGTTCTCGGCGTGCTCCTTGGAAAGTCCCCTTAGACGCTCCTTTTCATCTTTGGAAAGCATCGACCACTCCATGCCTCGGGGCATGCGCGGCTCATCAGGCCTGCGGTGAGTGTACGGGTTCTGTGAAGGGAACGACATGGTTCCATCGGAGTTGCGGCGAGCACCACGATCCATGAACTGACGACGGCCATTATCAATGCCGTCACGACGGCCTTCGCCACGAGACGAGCCGCCACGATCAAACTGACGTGAATCACGGCGTTCATTGCGACCGTCATTACGACGATCGTCACGCCTGAAATCACGGCGGTCGTTACGGTCGTTGCTTCGCCGGCTGTCATGACGGAAATCACGGCCACCATCACGCCGATCATTGCGGTTGAAGTCACGACGACCACCCTGACGACGATCATCACCGCCGCGGAAACCACCGCGGCCATCTTCACGGTCAAAACCGCGTCCTTCATGATAGGAACGTCTCCCATTGTCGCGCTGGGAACCGTTACGACGGTTATCGTGCCGGTCATCACGCCCGAAACCGCGTTCTCCATCACGGTGGAAACCACCGCGGCCATTGCCGTCACGCCCACCACGGCTATCGCGATCGGAACCATGACCGCGATACCCGCCACGGTTGTCGTCGTTACGACGGAAGTCGTTTGAACGCCCGCCGCCGAAACCGGAACGACCGGAATCCCGGCGCTCACCATCTTCACGAGAGCGATAGCCCCCGCGACGGTCATCATGACGGAAACTGCCATGCCCCTCGTTCCCGCGGTATTCCCCGTGGCCCTGACCACTGCGATATCCGCCACGCTCGTTATCGCCATGATCATTACGCCCTTCGCCGCCACGGTACCCACCGCGGCCGGAACGACGTTCACCATCGTGGAAACGATCGGAGCTACCCCCCTTATGGAAGCCACCTGAACCGCGACCGTACGACGGCTTGCCCCCCCTGCCGCGATATCCGCCACCGGGACGCGACGAGCCATGTCCGTAGGAGTTGCCGCCGTGATTGCCATGCTGTTGTTCCGCCATATTGCCTTTACCTTTTGTACTTTTTGTTAAACGTTATAGAACCGAGTCTTTCTTGTACCCGGTGTATCTGTCATCCGAGCTCGACCACGCCCAGTGCCTTTTTGCCGCGACGTATCAGCGCGAAGTGCCCTCCCAGAAAGTCGGAGCCATCGAGTTCCTGATCGGCGTCCTCGACTCTGACGTTGTCGACGTACACGCCCCCGGAACGAATCGTCTTTCGAGCTTCGGAAACGGACTTGAACAGACCTGCGGTAACCCCGGCCTGAGCGATACGCTCACCGACCACGGCCCTTGCGAATCGGCGTTCACCATCCTCATCGACGATCTTAAGACCTTCAAACGAGGCCTGAAGCACATCCATGTCAATCGCGTGGATGTCTCCGCCTCTGCCGAACAGGGCATCGGCGGCGTCGATGGCGGCACGCGTGGCGTCCTCTCCGTGCACAAAGCTGGTCACTTCCCACGCCAGTGTTTTCTGCGCCTCACGCGCGCCGGGATTCTCCTCGACTGCGCGACCGAGCCGCTCGATCTCATCCTTGGGTAGGAACGTGAATGCCTTGAGCAGTTTAACCATCTCACCGTCCGGCTGGTTAAGCCAGAACTGATAGAACTTATAGGGGCTGAGCATGGTCGGGTCGAGCCAAACCGCATTGCCTTCGGATTTGCCGAACTTCTTGCCCTGACTGTCTGTGATGATGGGGCTGGTGAAGACATTGACGTTCACCCCGCGCACTTTCCGAATCAGGTCAAGACCGCTGGTGAGATTGCCCCACTGATCCGAGCCACCCAGTTGAAGGGTGCATCCATACTCATCATATAGATGAAGGAAATCATTACCTTGCAACACCTGATAGCTGAATTCGGTGAAGGAGATGCCCTCCTCCGAATTCAGACGCCTTGCCACGGTGTCCTTGGCGAGCATCGTGCCCATACGAAAATTCTTGCCCACATCACGGAGAAAATCGATCACCGACATCTGTGCGGTCCAATCGTAGTTGGAGACGAAACGTACAGGGTTGTCGCCGTCAGTACGCAGAATGCTCCCGATCTGGGTTTCCAAACGCTTAGCCCATCCAGCTACCACATCCTTCGGGTTGAGGGTGCGTTCGCCGCTTTGGCGCGGGTCGCCGATCAGTCCGGTGGCTCCGCCTACCACGGCGATGGCGTGATGCCCGGCCTCCTGAAGGTGGCGCATGTTAATCAGCTGCACAAGGTTGCCGATGTGAAGTGATGCGGCCGTCGGGTCGAAGCCGCAATAGTAGGTGATCGGCCCACCGTTCAACGTCTCGGCGAGCTGATCCCGGTCCGTGGACTGGGAAATCAACCCGCGCCAGTTCAATTCATCGAAGAGGGAGTCGAATCCCGCTTCCTTGAAGTTGGTGACGTGAGCCATAACCTTATTCCCCTTATGCGTTGGTCAGAGACGAGGGCCGAAAAGACCCTTAACTAATCCATTTTCGCAGGAGACGACGACACATGCGACGCGCGAATCGACAGATGGTTTTATCGGAACCATAGCGTTTCGCGAGGCAATCGTCAGCAATGATGGTTCCCGATGACGTCGGTTGGAACAAAGCGACATTCCGCAACATAGACAAGAACCGTCTCGTATCGAAGTTCGTCAAAGCCGGTCCCGCATCAAAACATGGATAACGACGACGCCATGCACACCCGCCGCAAAAGCCTGGTACATCGGTTCGTTGACATGCGGGCTTTGTCACACATCAATGAATTGCCGCAGTCGGCGCATCGTGATCGTCCGATGCGACCATCCTGCTTGATGACACCAGATGCGATCGCAAGCTGGGGTCAACGTAGCATGGGCTCGATATCGGCGACAACATTTTGGGCGATGAACCCGTAGCCCACAGGGCTTGGATGGAAATGATCGGGAGAAAAGAAGCCGGGATCCGAAGCATGCACGTCGTCATGAATCAGATTGATATATACGGCGCCGTGTTTGACGCAAACATCGTTGCTCACCGCGGCCTGGGCGTCCATCTCCCGTTCCAGAACGCGACGCAATACCCTCCCCAATGACGGTTCATGCTGCATCTGACCGGGACTCAGGACGAAGATACGCTCAGCGATTGGCTGCGCCGCAACCAATACTGCTTCAAGGTCGTCACGCCATTCAGACAGACTGCGATTGGCCATGATGTCGTTCGAACCGGCGCATACCAGCAGAAAGTCGAACCGCTCTCCTGACTGCAAGACCTCAGGCAAAATGCGATAGCGCAAACGCCGCATCGTCGCTCCAAGTTTGCCGTGCGCCTGCCATTGAACATCCCACCCCGTCACTTCGGCCATACCACTGGCTATCGCAGGGATAAGGCCGTCACGCTGGTCCGGCGTGCCACAGCCAGCCACCATCGAATCGCCGATCGCGCATAAGCGCAACGGTGCTCGGGCATCGGAATCAAGCGCCGCACCGACATTCGCATAAGCTCCAGAATCGGCTGGCGGGCTCACCAAACCCGAACGCTGTCCTGAAGGCTCATCGGCCAAATGAATGGTATGTTTGGCCCACAAAGCCTCGATCGTCGCAACTGGTGTCCCGATCCCAATCGTCATGTAATCCACTCCTCACCACGAATTTGCACCATCAAGTATCCCAGTGTGTCGAGACTACACGGAGCATGGTGTTTTAAAGGTTGTGGATCAAGTTTGTGCGTTCAACGCTCCGGGAGCCACGTAGGCAGGGCCATCACTCACGGAGTTCGCAAAAAGCCGTGCCTGCGCCGCATGGCGCTGTGCCTGTGCAATCTGCTCGCACACACGGACCGGAGCGGTGCCGCCTTCGCCATCACGGGCCGAGACGGATCCCTCCACCGTAAGCACCGTGCGCACCTTCGGCGCAACCTGCGGCGGCAGGAAGTCTTTGAACACTTCAATGAAATCGGCATCCGTCAGATCCCAAAGCTCCACTGACCTGCCCTCGGCCAATTGCACGCAGGCGCCTGACAGTTCGTGGGCATGGCGGAACGGCACTCCCCGCTTCACCAACCATTCGGCGATGTCCGTAGCCAGCGCGAACCCGGTCGGTGCTTCAGCCTTCAGGCGGTCGAGATCGAAGGTCATGGTGCGTACCATGCCGGAGAAGGCGGGGAGCAGTGTTTCAAGGGTGTCGACCTGATCGAACACGGCCTCCTTATCCTCCTGAAGGTCGCGGGCGTAGGCGGTGGGCAGACCTTTCAACGTGGCCATAAGCCCCGTCATATCGCCGATCAGACGACCGGATTTGCCACGGGTCAGCTCGGCGATATCCGGATTCTTCTTCTGGGGCATGATCGAGGAGCCGGTCGAATAGGCATCGTCGAGACGGACGAAGGCGAATTCCTGCGAGTTCCAGATGATGATCTCTTCCGAAAGACGGCTCAGATCGACGCCGATCATGGCAGCCACGAACGAGAATTCGGCCACCAGATCGCGGCTGGCCGTACCGTCGATGGAGTTGGCCGCAACACGGGAGAAACCAAGTTCGCTCGCCACGGCCTGCGGGTCCAATCCGAGCGTGTTGCCGGCCAAAGCTCCGGAACCGTATGGGCTTTCGTCCATGCGCTTATCCCAGTCTGAAAGTCGGTCGATGTCACGCAGCAGAGGCCACACATGCGCCATGAGCTGATGTGCCAGCAATACCGGCTGCGCGTGCTGCATATGCGTACGACCCGGCATCACCGCGTCACCCGCAGCCACGGCCTGGCCGATCAGCGCATCCGTCACGTCAAGCAACAATCCTGCCACCACGCGCGCATGACGTCGAAGCCACATGCGAATCAAACAGGCGATCTGGTCGTTGCGGGAGCGACCTGCGCGCAGCTTGCCACCCAATTCGTCACCGGCGATGGCCAACAGCCCACGCTCCAACGCCGTGGCCTCGTCCTCGTCGTCCTCCACCGGCGCAAACTGCCCGGAATCCACGCGTCGTTGCAACTCGTTGAGCGCAGCTTCCATGCGTTCGAGTTCATCGGCGCTGAGCAGTCCGGCCCGTCCCAAGGCACGGGCATGCGCCCGCGAGCCCGCGATGTCGTCGCCAGCCAAACGCCAGTCGAACTGGGTGGACTTCGACAGCCGAGCCAATTGCGGCGAGGGGCCCGATTTGAACCGCCCGCCCCACAACGCCAGATGCTTGTCTTCTTCAGCCATCATCACTCCACGGTGTCGCTAGGCACTTCGACTCCGTTGCCGAAACGCACGTCGCGAGCTGCGGCCACCTTGTCGGGCAGACCGTAAATCTCAATGAAACCATTGGAGGCGTTCTGATCGAACGTATCGCCGGAATCATAGGTGGCCAGTTTGTAGTCGTAGAGCGAGGTGTCGCTGCGACGCCCGGTCACCACGGCACGACCTGCGTGCAACACCATCCGAATCTCACCGGAGACATACCGCTGAGTCTCCTCGATGAAGGCATTGAGCGAGCGGACGGCCGGTGAGAACCATTGGGCGTCATAGACCAGTTCGGCCCAGCGCTTGTCGATGTCACGCTTGATGCGGTGCTGCTCCCTTTCCAGGCAGCAGTTTTCGAGTTCCTCATGCGCGGCGATCAGCGCGACTGCGCCAGGAGCCTCATACAGTTCGCGCGACTTGATTCCGACCAGACGATCCTCGATCAGGTCGATACGACCCACACCCTGAGCGCCGGCGCGGCGGTTCATCTCTTCGACTGCCTGCAGGGGAGTCACTTCGCGGCCGTCGATTTTGACGGGGATGCCATGCTTGAATTCAATCGTCACCTCATCGGCCACCGGCGGGAATTCCGGGTCGTCGGTATAGGTGTAGCAGTCCTTGGTCGGTCCGTTCCACGGGTCTTCAAGGAAGCCTGTTTCGATGGCACGTCCCCACACGTTCTGATCGATGGAATACGGGCTTTTTTCGGTCTGCAATATAGGCAGTCCGTGCTCCTTGGCGAAGGCGATCTCCACGTCGCGAGTCAGCAACAGGTCGCGTATCGGGCTAATGGCCTTGAGGTCGGGGTCAATCGAAGCGATCGAAACCTCGAAACGTACCTGATCGTTGCCCTTACCGGTGCACCCGTGAGAAATGGTATCGGCGCCGAATTGATGTGCCGCCCGCACCAGGTGCTTGGTGATCAACGGCCGGGAAATGGCGGAAACGAGCGGGTAAACCCCTTCGTACTTGGCGTTCGCCTTAAGCGCGAGCATGCAGTACTCACTGGCGAACTCCTCGCGCGCATCGACCACGTACGCCTCAACGGCACCGCACGCCAAAGCGCGTTGCTTGATGGTGTCCAGGCTTTCGCCGCCCTGCCCGACATCCAAGGACACCGCCACAACATCTTTGCCGGTGCGCTCTTTGAGATATGGAATCGCCACGGAAGTGTCGAGACCGCCGGAATATGCCAATACGATACGATTTGTGTTACTCATTTCAGCCTTTCTTCATGACTCTTCTATATATACGCTCAATTGTATAAACATTCAATTTTTGGACGGATATGTCCGATATGCGGATGGGTCACCGTCCGGAACCGCCGCGACGACTTGAAACGATATCAAGCAGCCACTGCATGCGTTGATTCGCCACATCGTCATCCGCGCATACCAGGAGCAGGGTATCGTCACCGGCTATGATGCCCAGGATTCCATCAATGGACTGCTTGTCAAGGCTGCTCGCGACATATTGGGCGGCGCCTTCCGGCGTGTGCACCACCACGAGATTGCGAGCCGCCGCCGCCGAAACGACGAGACTGGATAATCCACGGGACAGTTGCTGATCGATCTTTTCCGCCGTTTCATCGTCATGTTCGGGTTCGATGCCCAGAGTATAGGCCATCTCCCCCGTCCTCAAGCGCGTTTTGACGGCTTTCATCTCGTCAAGATCACGACTGAGCGTGGCCTGCGTCACCTCAATGCCTTGGTCGGCAAGCATCTGTGAGAGCTGCGCCTGGGACGAAACGACCGAATTGGTCAGGATCTCCTGAATCACGCTCAGACGAGCCGTGCGGTTGGCGGGGTGGTAGAGCTGCGAGCCATGCTCATCCATCGAATCCTCGGCAGACATATATCCAAATCCTCCAAATCAAAACATCACAACGAACACTCAGACGCGCAAATACGCATCACTCCAGGAACTCACTGCACCCTCGTTGCATCCCGACAAGCCAAGTCAGCAAGGCCTTCTGCGCATGAAGCCTGTTCTCGGCCTCATCCCAAACCACAGAATGCGATCCGTCGATGACGCTCGCGGTGACCTCCTTGCCACGGTAGGCCGGCAGACAATGCTGGAACAACGCATCCGGCTTAGCCAGTGACATCAGCCCATCGTTGACTTGATAGTCCCAGAACGGCTTGGAGCGAATGGCATATTCACCCTCCTCGCCCATTGACACCCAAGTGTCGGTAAAAACGCAATCGGCGTTTTCAACGGCTTCACGAGGGTTAGCGGTCACCATAATCGAACCGCCGTTCTCAGCGGCGATCCGCTTGGCGTCGGCAACGATCCGCGGGTCGGGCAAAAAGCCCTGCGGACCGGCCACACGCACGTTCATGCCGGCTGTGGCACCACCCAACAGATATGAATTCGACATGTTGTTGGCCGCGTCGCCGACATAGGCGATGGTCATACCGGCAAGGGCCCGGACTCCCCCTCGATGCTGTGCGATGGTCAGGAAGTCCGCGAGTATCTGACACGGATGGAACTGATCCGTCAGCGCGTTGACGACAGGAACGTCGGCATATTGCGCCATCGTTTCGATTCGATCCTGACCGAATGTACGCCAGACGATGGCGCTGGTCATGCGGGTGAGCACACGGGCCGTGTCGGCCACAGGCTCGCCCCGGCCAAGCTGCGAGCCGGATTTGTCAATAACCAATGGATATCCACCAAGTTCCGCAACACCGACCGAAAAACTCGAACGCGTGCGCGTGCTGGGCTTGTCGAAGATCACGGCGACGCCCTGCGGCCCCTCGAAAGGGCGCCTATAATAGCGGTCCTTCCAGAATTTCATGCCCAATTCCAGTATTTGGCGTTGCTCGTCATGGGTAACATCGTCGTCCCGTAACATATGCCGAAGCTGGCCTGCCATAGCCACTTCCCTTCTGTTCAGTGCGCTCTATGCTGCATAATCCTAGTATATTTATTCTATACCTGTATATTGGTACATTCCACATTCATTGCCGTTTTCGAGCATTTTTGTTCTTTGTTCCGACCGCGGTCTCGAACGGTCATTCAAACGACGACGAGACCGCCCGATCTCAGTGAGCCGCAGCCAATCAGTCCGACGATAAGTCTGTCGGCATCGCAGCCAGAATCGACACCGCCTCAGCGATGTCGGCTTCGGAAACGATCAGGGGCGGGGCCAGACGCAACACGTCAGGGGCGACCGCGTTGACGATCAGGCCGTGATCCAAAGCCCAATTCATCGCGGCATGGGCGCAAGGACGCGCCAACTGAACCGCGTTGAGCAAACCGCGTCCCCGAACCGCTGCGAACAGCGGATTGCCGCACGCCATGATCCCACGACGCAGCTGCTCTCCTCGTTGCTCGGCGTTGCCCACCAACCCCTCCTCTTCGATGACGCTCAGCGTGGCGAGCCCGGCCGCGGCAGCCAGCGGGCCTCCTGCGAACGTTGAACCGTGCATACCGGGAGTGAACAGCGAGGCGAGCGGCCTCCCAAATGCGATCATGCCGCCCATCGGGAAACCTCCGGCCACACCTTTGGCGAACGTCACGATATCGGGCATGACGCCACCGGAAAGATCCTCACGTTGGAACGCGAACCATTGGCCCGTCCGGCCGATACCGGTTTGAACCTCGTCGACGATCAGCAACGAGCGGTGGCTGTCGCACAATTCCCGTACACCCTTTACATAGCGCGGATCGAGCGGCCTCACTCCCGCTTCGCCCTGAATCAGTTCGAGCATCACCGCGGCCACGGGCCCGACCCCCGGCCGACCGGCGGAATCGAACGACTCACGCATGGCCGCAAGGTCACCGCATTCAACGAATTCGACCGCTGGCAGCAACGGCTCGAACGGATGCCTGATCGAAGGCTTCCATGTGGTGCTTAAAGCCCCCATCGTGCGTCCGTGGAATCCGTGGGTAAGCGCGATAATACGCGCCGGCGCACCTGCTTGTTCACGCTCGGCTCCTAGCAGCTTTGTGCCGTAGAGTCGTGCAAGTTTGATTGCCGCTTCGTTGCTTTCGGCTCCGGAATTGGCGAAGTATACGAGCGAGCCTTCCGGTGCTCCGGCGATTTGGAGGAGTCTGGCGGCCAGTTCGATTTGAGGCACCGAAGCGAAATAATTGCTCACATGCGCCGTTTTTCCGGCCTGTTCGTTTACCGCCGCCACCCATCTTGGGTGTGCGTAACCCAGCGAATTGACGGCGATCCCCGCCAAAAAATCGAGATATTCGTTGCCGTCCACATCCCACAGTCGTGCGCCTTTGCCGTGGTCCATCACCCGTAACGGGGTACCGAACGCATGAGTGTGCACGGTGTTGTAGAGTTCGATCCATTCCGCACTGCCGCTCCCGAGAGAAGTCCGGGTTGAAGGCTTTGCTGAATCGTTCTCCCGTTTGGCCGTGCAGTCGGGATTCGTCATTCCGGAATGTACGAAATCGTTCATATTGCCGGCATTGTCAGCGCCTATGCCCTTACCTTCATTCGTCATAAGATTCAGCTTTCGTGGTATGTGCTTTCGTTTCGATTGAACATCTTTTGAGGTAATTTCGTGTCTTTATCATGGATGATGACTTTTAAGATCATGGATGCCGTTGGACGCCCGCCTTGGCCAGGACAACGGTCGAATCTTCGTATCCTTTCCAGGCATCCATTTACATTACGTAACCGGCGACCGCTTGCCCCTTCTCAACGTAAGCCCGTCGCCCGGTACCACCATCGTGCCGATGCCATCGCTGGTAAACACCTCATTGAGCAGCGAATGGGGTCGTCTCCCGTCGATGACGTGGGCCTGCGGAACACCGCCGTCCAGCGCGCGTATGCATGCGCGCATCTTGGGCACCATGCCGCTTTCCAGAGTCGGAATCATTTGCCGCAACCGATCGACGCCGATGGAACTGATCAGTGAATCCCGGTCAGGCCAATCGGAATAAAGCCCTTCCACGTCGGTAAGAATAACCAGTTTTCGCGAGTGAAGAGCCACGGCAAGTGCGGCGGCGGCCAGATCGGCGTTCACGTTGAACACCTGTGTCGCGTCTTCCGCGTTCGGAGCGATGGACGAAATCACAGGTATTCTGTCGCCGTCGATCAGACTTTCGACAGACGAGGGGTCGACTTCAGTCACTTCTCCCACAAGACCGATGTCGGTGGCGATCCCATCGATTACCGGACGGTAACGCTTGGCGGCAAACAGCGATCCATCCTCACCGGAAAGCCCGACGGCCAACGGTCCATGCGTATTGATCAACCCGATCAGCTCCCTGGAGACCGAACCGGTCAGTATCATGCGCACCACCCGCATGATCTGCTTTGTCGTCACCCTCAGCCCCGCTTTGAATTCCGATTCGATACCCAAATCACGAAGCATCGCGGATATCTGTGGCCCGCCTCCATGCACCACAACCGGATGCATGCCTACCTGTCTGAGAAAGACCACATCCTGGGCGAAACATGCCTTCAAATGCTCGTCGATCATGGCGTGTCCGCCGTATTTGATGACCACGCGCTGACCGGCGAACTCCTCGAGCCAAGGCAACGCCTCGATAAGCACTTCCGCCTTCTGATCCGGTCGTAAGTCACCTGTCGTGTAGATTCGCTCGAAGGCCTGATGCGTCGTTTGCCGTCCATCGTTACCGTTGTCAGTCATAGCCGTCCTTACGATTCGTAGTCCGCGTTGATGTGCACATAATCATGCGTCAGGTCGTTGGTCAGAACCGTGGCGGCAGCCGTGCCATGATGAAGGTCGATGTGGATATCGACCTGTCGTGCGTCCATCTTCACTTCGGAACGGTCAACACCGGCGCCCCCGTGTTCGCACACGCGCACTCCGTTGATATCGACCGTCACGTCCGTGGGTTCGTAGGCAGCCACATGGACCGGCACGGTGCCCAACGAGCTGACGATGCGTCCCCAGTTCGGGTCATTGCCGTAAATCGCGCATTTGAGCAGATTCGATCCCGCCACAGCCCGGGCGCAGGCCAGTGCCGCATCTTCGGCGTCGGCACCGGAAACAGTGACGACGATGTCGTGTGTCGAGCCTTCCCCGTCACCGATAATTTGCCGAGCGAGATCGCTGCACGCCTGACGAACCAAGTCTGCGAACCGATCGGATTCCGGAGTCACTCCGGAAGCGCCCGAAGCCAGCAGCAGCACCGTGTCGTTGGTGGACATGCACCCGTCCACGTCTATGCGATTGAAGGATTGGCTGACTGCCGAGGTAAGTGCGGATTGTAGCTGTTCCACATCGACCACGGCATCCGTCGTGATCACGCAGAGCATGGTCGCCAATTGCGGGGCGATCATTCCAGAGCCCTTGACCATACCGCCCACGCGATAACCGGAACCGGACAGTCGCACGGTTTTGGGCTTGGTGTCTGTGGTCAAAATGGCATTGGCAGCGTCGGTGCCGGCCTGATCGTCGGAGCCGAGGGCGGACGCCGCCAGCTCGACGCCATTGAGCACATGCTCCAACGGCAGCAGTTCACCGATCAGACCCGTTGAGCACACCGCAACCTCCTCGATGGGAACCACAGCCGCATCATCGCCCCGTTGCATGTCACCGGTCAATGTCTGCGCAACTTTGACGGCCGTCGCTTCGCTCTGCTTCAGACCAGCCTGACCCGTGCAGGCGTTGGCGCCGCCCGAGTTCAGCACCACGGCCTTAATGTGTCCATCCCTGACCACGTCACGGGTCCACTGCACCGGCGCCGCGCAGAAACGGTTTGCCGTAAAGACGCCCGCCGCCGCATCAAGCGGTCCATGGTTGACGACCAGCGCCAAGTCGGGTCTTTGCGTATTCGCTGAGATGCCCGCATGAACGCCGGCCGCCGAAAATCCTGTTGCAAATGTCACGCTCATGGCGCCACTCCTATCGTTGTCAGTCCCTGCTCCTCCGGCAGCCCTAATGCCAAGTTCAGCGACTGAAGTGCCTGACCGGCGGTGCCGCGGTCGAGATTGTCGATTGCGGCAAAACCGTAGAGCCTTTTCGCCCGCCTATCGACGGCCACCTGTATTTGTGCGGCATTCGAGCCAAGCACGGCAGCGGTGGCCGGCATGCAGCCCTCGTCGAGAACCCGTATAAAACGCTCCCCGCGGTATGCCTCATGCCAAACGGAACGGATTCCCTCGTTGTCCAAAGTCATGCCCTTGTCGCTGAGCCTCGCCGAAACCACCGCAAGAATGCCCCGAGCCATAGGAACCAGTATCGGTGTGAACGCGACGGTCATGCCCACCGGATCCTCTTCGCACCGACCGTTCACCGCACCTGCCTGTGAAGCGTGCATCAAATTCTGTACGATTTCCGGGATATGTCGATGCACGCCACCCACGGAATAGGGGGTGGCCGATCCGAACGCTTCCGCCGCCAGGAGACCCGGTCGCTTAGGGTTTTTACCGGCTCCGGAATACCCGACGGCAAGATCCGCAAGAATGTCACCATAGTCAACCAGTCCTTCGGCCACAGCCGGCTGGAAGGCCAACGTCACCGCAGTGACGTTGCATCCCGGACCTGCAATACGTTTGACGCCCTGCTTGTCGGAATGAGGTTCGCCATCAATCCAGTCACTTTCGTTTAACCCGGACTCGCTGTGCGCAACCTTGTGACTAAAGCCTTGCAGCGCTTCACCATCGCCCATGAGCAAATGCCGCTGCCGGATATAGCCGCCACCGGAATCCTTGCCGACGATCAATTCCGGCAGCCCATAAATCCACGGCTCATGAAAGTCCCCTCCGTAATAGTCCGACCAGGCCTGCGCATTTTCAAGCCGATGGTCGGCACCGAGATCAACCACGGCGCACTTGGCTTTCAGGTGCTGCGTCAATGCTCCCGAGACACCATGAGGCAAAGCAAGTACGATTACGTCATGACCGTTGAGATTCTCCGGTGTCGTCGCCGTAATGACCATGTCCGCAAGGGTGGGTACATGCGGCTGGCACTCGCCCAGTCGGTGCCCTGCCGACGAGTCCCCGGTCACCGTCGTGACCTCAAACGCAGGATGGGACGCCAGCAGGCGCAGCATCTCTCCCCCCGCATATCCACTGGCCCCAGCCACCGCCACTGTGTATGTACGCATGGACGTCCCCTTCCGTAACGTACAACATAATACATATATTCATTTATATGCATATTTATTCATCCACATAGTGGACACGAGCTGTCCGGCCTGTCCGTCAACAGGCACGTAAAGACCAATTCCCACATGCCGGTTCGGACGCCACCGGCGTTCTCGCAACAAGCCCTTCCGTGACGACAAGACGCACCGCGCGTTAAGGGAGCCAGTAACAAAAAAGGCCTTGTCCACAAGAACAAGACCTTTACCATCAAGCGTTGACTGAACCGCCACCACCGTTGTTGCCCGAACCACTATTCAACATCTGTTGCATGTAGTCCATAGGGTTAAACCCTTGAGACCACAACCAAATCTCCAAAATGAGCACAAGCACGCCGATAATCACTGCCGCCCAGGCGAGTCCGCGACCTTTCATATGGAATTTTTTCGTACGATGCAGGGAAATAGCGCCGAAAATCAACGGAAAAACCGGATTCCCGATGAAAGCCAGCACAAATGCGAGGATTGCGAAGGCGTCCCAGCGGCCTTTGAGTGGGTTTTGGCTAGGGTCGTTCATGTCGATACCGTTGTAAATATCAGGCTGGTATCCGGGCTGACCCGGGTATGGGTCTGCTTCGTTTTGCCGCATCGGCTGATTGGGATAGCCATAGCCTGGAGCTCCGGGGTAACCGTTCTGCCCTGCGGGGAACGCTGAGTTACCGACGCCGCCCTGGTTGCCGTGATCGCCAGGATTGCGAAAACCGTATCCGAATGGATTTTGGCCTTGATTGCCCACGCCGCCATTGCCCGGCATACCAGTCTGGACCGGGGTAGCGCCGCCATCAGGCTGCCCGTTGTCCTTCGGCTCCGGAGCGCCATACAGATAAGGGTTGTATCCCGCACCGAACTGGCTTGACATGGCACCAAATTCCGGGGTGGCAGATTGTCCGGAATCTCCGGTCCTGTTGATTTGATCGTCGTTGTTGTTCATGGCAGTCCTTGGGTGTTGATCGATTGCGGTTTTCAGGCCCGCAGTTGTGCCCCGAGAGGCGCGGCCTTTTCGACTATGGCGGCACGAAGAGCCTCGGTGTCGGCGGCCTGCAAGGTCCTGTCCGGTGAACGGAACACCACAGCATAGGCCAGTGACTTCTCGTCGCTTTCCATTTGATCGCCGGTGTATACGTCGAACAGTTCGATGGATTCCAGATCATCGCCTGCAGCCTCAACAATCGCCTGCTTGAGCTGCTCCGCGCTGATGGTCTTGGGCACCGAGAACGCCAGATCCTGCTTGACCGGCGGGAAGGTCGAAATCGGCTTGGCCTGCACGGGCTTTCCGTTCAGCGTCGAGAACAAGGCGGTAAGGTCGAGTTCGAAAGCCGCGGAATGCTCCGGGAAACCGAGAGCCTCATTGACATGCGGGTGCAACTCACCCACCATTCCAACGAACACATCGCCCACCATCACCTTGGCCGCACGCCCTGGGTGCCATTGTGCCGGCACATCCCGGGACCGAGGCTGGTCAAGCTGAACCTTGGCACCAAGCCTGTCGGCCACACGGCGCATGGCTTCGACGGCATCGGTCCAATCAACGGCACGACGCTCGCCAAGCCAACCGGTTTCGACCGCCTTGCCGGTCAGGATCGCAGCCACATGCAATGGCTGTTCCGGCAGACCGGCGTCAAGCGCCTCGAGTTGGTCATCGGTGGGCTTGACGCCGCCGGGCAACGCCGGAATGGCGGGCGCGTTCGGATCCCACAGATAGACATGGCCGAGTTCATACAGGCTCACGTCTTCGATGCCGCGGCGGATGTTGCGCTGCACGGTCTGCGCCAGAGTGGGCAGAATGGTGCGACGCAAGTAGGGGCGGTCACCCGCAAGCGGGTTCGCGACCTCGACGCTGACTGGTTCGATGTCGTCTTCATCGTAGCCGAACGCCTTAAAGTCCGCCGACCCCACGAACGGGTAGCTCAGGGTCTCCACCAGGCCGTATTCGGCAAGCTCGTCCGCCACCTGGCGCTGGCGCAACTGGTTGGGCGTCAATCCTATGGAGCTCTCGACCGGAGCCGGAGGCATGGTGACGGGAATCTCGTCATAGCCAACCAGACGCGCGACCTCCTCAACCAAATCGCACGGATCGTTCAGATCCGGCCTCCACGATGGAGGCAATACGAGAATGCGTCCCGGTTCCGCACCCTCGGAGACGGCGCACCCGATGTCTTCGAGAATCTGTCGAATACGCTCGTCGGAGGTATCAAGACCCGTCAACCGTTTGGTTTCGGTGAGCCTGAAGTCAATCCGCGTACGGGCTTGGGTACGGTCCACGTCCACCGGGGTGTCGCTGGGGGTTCCGCCGCCGCACGAAGCGAGCAGATCGGCCGCCATCTGAGCCGCCGCCGGCTGCAACTGATCGTCCACACCGCGCTCAAACCGCTTCGACGCCTCCGAAGGGGTCTTGTGACGGCGTGCCGAACGGGCGATCGTCACTTGGTCAAAGTGGGCGGCCTCAACGAACACGTTCCTGGTTTCGGCCGTCACCTCGCCATACAGTCCTCCCATCACCCCGGCCAGACCCAGGATGCGGCTGGCGCGCACGCCATTGGGCGAATCAGTGATCAGCAGGTCTTCGGGCGAAAGCTCGTGGTCCTTGCCGTCGAGGGTGGTCAGATGTTCGCCCGCGTTGGCGCGGCGGACCACAATGGGACCTTCGATCTTGTCCAGATCGTAGGCGTGCATGGGCTGGCCCAAATCGAGCATCACGTAGTTGGTGATGTCAACGGCCAGCGAAATCGAACGCATCCCGGCACGGATCAGCCGGCGACGCATCCAGCCCGGCGTGGGCGCATCGGGGTTGAATCCACGTACGATCCGCGCATAATAGCGGTCGCAGCCAGGCACGCCGTGGATCGGATTGCCGTCATCAATCTCAACGGCGACATCACCGCCGTTGTCGCCTTCCACAACAGGTTTAGGAGCCTTGGCGTTCAAGGCGACCACCGGATCGGTGTAGGCTGCGCCGGTGGAATGATGGTATTCGCGCGCGACCCCCCGGTACGAAAGCGTGTAGCCACGGTCAGGGGTGATGTTGATCTCCAGAACGGGCTGATCGAGGTGCAGCAGGTGCATCGCGTCGTCACCTGGCTTGAGCGCTTCGGCCTCTTCCTTGCTGAGATCGTAATGGTTCAGCAGAATGATGCCGTTGTGGTCGTTGCCAAGCCCCAGCTCGCGTTCGGAGGCGCACATGCCGTTCGAGATGTGCCCGTAGGTCTTTCGTGGCTCGATCTTGAAGTCGCCGGGAAGCACGGCACCGGGCAGCGTGACGACGACCTTCTCGCCGGCGGCCATGTTCGGCGCTCCACATACGATGCCGCGCGGCACTTTATCACCGTTCTCGTCGGTCTCGTTGTATTCGTCACCGACATCCACGTGGCACCAGTTGATGGTCTTGCCGTTCTTCTGCGGCTCGGGCGTGCAGTCGACCACGTAGCCCACCACGATGGGCCCGGTGACCTGGGAGGCGTGAATCTCCTCCTCCTCAAGGCCGACACGCACCAAATCCTTGGCGAGCTGTTCGTATGTAAGGTCGGCGGGAACTTCGACATGCTCCTTGAGCCAGTCAATATCAATCATCGGCATTGGAAATTCACTCCCCCATCACAAACTGCTTGCTGAAACGCACGTCGCCCTCAACAAGGTCGTGCATGTCATTGATATCATGGCGCAGCAGCAACGTGCGCTCCATGCCGACACCGAACGCGAATCCGGTGTAGACATCCGGGTCGATGCCTGCGGACCTCAGAACGTTCGGGTTCACCATGCCGCAACCGCCCCATTCGATCCAGCCAGGTCCCCCCTTCTTGTCTGGGAACCATAGGTCAAGCTCCGCACTCGGCTCAGTGAAGGGGAAGTAGCTGGGACGCAGGCGGCTCTTGGCCTCCGGCCCGAACATGGTGACCGCCAGCTTGTCGAGCACACCCTTGAGGTCGCCCATCGTGAGGTTCTTGTCGACCGCAAGCGCCTCGCACTGATGAAACACAGGTGTATGCGTCGCATCGAGCTCATCCGTGCGGAACACACGGCCCGGGGATGCTATGTACAGCGGCACGCCACGAGCAATCAGGCCACGTACCTGATCTGAGGAGGTCTGCGTGCGCAGGACCATGTTGGAACCGACAAAGCCCGCCGCGTCCCTGGCCTGGTTGCCTTTGACGTAGAACGTGTCCTGCATCTGGCGCGCGGGATGGTCGGGGCCGAAGTTCAGTGCGTCGAAGTCGTACCATTCGGTTTCCACCTCGGGGCCTTCGGAAATCTGCCAACCCATCGAGATGAAAAGATCCTCGACGTCCTCCATGAGCTTGGGCAGCGGATGACGGCTACCGATCGGCTTGCGGTTGACCGGCAACGTCATGTCCACCGTCTCGCTGCCGAGCTTTCGCGCCTCATCCTCGGCCTTGACCTCCGACTCCTTGAGCCCATAGGCGCGTCCGAAGTCCGCACGAAGCTTGCCCATGAGCTGACCGGCCGTCTTCTTCTCGTCCTTGCCGAGACCACCAATGGCCCGGCTCGCTTGCGTCATCACCGAATCAGCGCCGGCATATTGCGCTTTGATCGCCTTGAGACCCTCCATCGTGGAGGCATCCTTGATCTTCGCGATGCCCTCAATGACCGCGTCGGTCACCTTTTCGGCGTCGAATGTCGAACTCCCTGCCACCAGTAGCCTTTCCCTTCACTTCAGCACGAATCGCGCCATGCGCAAATTGCACCAATATCAAGCCTTCACAGCCTCCCCATTGTTTCAATATGACTCGACATAGCGAGCGAGAAAAGCATGACCGCCGCACTCGTGGCGAGGTTCAACGACTCCGCCTTGCCGTAAAGCGGAATCGAAACGATGCGATCGACTCGCCCGAGCACTTCTGCGGGCAGGCCACGCGCCTCGTTGCCGAACAGGACGGTACGGGGTGACCTTCCATCGTTACGCACCTCGTCGCCAGCGGTCTGCCGATCAGAAGGCATGCGGTAAGCGTGCAAATCTCCACCGATGACTTCGACAAGAGACTCGGGCCTGACCTCCGGCGTGCCATAGACATCAGCCGCCATCACCTCACGACCGTCCGACCGCGCCCAATCAAAGAATTCGTCCGTTGTCATCGTCACAACGGGAATGTGGAACAGGGAGCCCGCGGTCGAGCGGATGACCTTGGGATTGAACCGGTCCACGCAGTCGTCGACGAAGATAACCGCAGCGCACCCGGCCGCATCCGCGGACCGAATCACCGTACCCGCATTGCCCGGGTCCCGCACCTGCCAGAACGCGGCGACCGTGGTCGACTCAGTGTTCGAATTCGTGTGCGCATCGGCCTTCAAGACGACCTCTGACAAGTCGCCCGGAGCCATCCGTCGCCCTCTGGCGGGAACGGCATTTGCCATCGATGTCGGATTTTCGGCGCCATCGGTCTTACGGTCTGGCGACAAAGACGTAGAATTGGCGAATGCGGCAGAACGTTCTTGCATCACGCTTTCGAAGGTTTCCGTCTGAGCCACGGCGACGATGCCCTGTGAATCATCGCTCATTTTATGCATTACACTAGCGGTGACATGATGTATATACAATCCTCGCCGGTCAGCCTCGTCCACGATGTCGGCTACGACCTTGGAAAACAGCCCCTGCGGCCCGTCCCCCATCTGTACATACACATCCACGAGCGCTGTGGGCACCCAGCGCACAGCCTCGCGGACGGACTGAGGTCCCTCGACAAGGAACCTCCCCGCTTTCTTCCGTCCGTGCGACTTGGCTAGATCGGCCACGCGCCGCACGCGCTCGGACTTCACGTTCTCGATGACATCAGGGTTCATAGGCATGCTCCCAACTTTACGCGACGCATGCACCAAGCCAGGTTCCCTCTTTTTTCAGTCATCTATATGGCAGGCTCAGGGCGCTTTGAAAGCATTTCACAAACCGTCAGCGAACAACTCCGGATCGATGGCAACGGCCGTCATCCGTCGTCGCTCCTGACCGTTCCAGTACTCAGCCTTGCCGGAATTACAATTGTCGCACAAGCGCGCCGCCACTTCCTGCACCTTGAGCTGCCTCGATTCCCACGATAATGCAGCACATACTGACATTCTCATCTTCAAAATCGTTCAATCAACCGAATGGTGTCATTCAATCACCATCCGTTTGGGAACGCAGTCTCTTTGCAAGGAATTCGGCGGTATTCGTCGTCGATGACAAGGGACTGCGCGAAGTCGCCGGAGATGTGAGCCAACAGAATTCGACAAGCAGACCGCACCCCGATTCAAAATCGCGGCAGGCGCATGCCGGTTTGCCTCGCGAACACCCAGGCGAGTCTCATATACGCCAATGCAGAGCAGGGCATACACCTGAGCGCCCGGATATTCGGGGAAAGCAACGCGGGAAGTGCGCAAAAGGAACCGAGCCGACAAGTTCGTGCGTGAGCGCCTGAATTTAAGCACCAAGGCTCGCCGTTCCAGAGGGCGTCCGCCTTACCTCCGGCATCTGCCACCATAGCAACGGCCAGAGTCTACGCATGGCCCAAAATCAACCAGCTTGAGCGTAATCGCAGCCCAAAGTCTTCGTCTCGCGCCTTTAAATCTATCCGCCATCAACGAGATTTGCGTTCGACGGTTTACCCGCCGAAGAAGACGAAGGCACCGGCTAGGGCGGCCGAAGTCAGGGCGATTACGGGGATGACGAGGCACACCGCCACGAAGACCCAGTCCCGGGGATTCACCACGCTGATGCGGGCATGAGTGCGCGGGACGTCGGCGCCGAAGCCGCGGGCCTCCATGGCGGTGGCGAGCATGGTGGAACGGCGGATCGACAAAACCAGCAGCGCGAAGGTTTGCGGGAAGAACGCCTTGACCTTGTTCTCGTCGCCGAGACCCCGCGAACGGCGTGAGGCCGTCAGGGCAACCCAGTCATCACGCAGCACCGAGAAGAGACGCATGCCCGCGAGCCCGCCGTAGACAAAGCGGTCGGGCAAGTGCAGGATCTGGCTGAGCGCATCGGCCAGATCGGTCGTCTCGATGCCAAGCACCGCGATGATCGCAGGAATGCCGATGGCCAGTATTCTGATGCCGGTCGCCAGCGCAAGGAACGCGGAACGGCTGGTGACATGAATCATGCCCCATTGCCACCACAACGCCCCGCCCGACTTGCCGTAGAGCAGTACGGCCAATGCGGAACCGGGCGCCCCCACCCATACGGGCCATGACGATTTGATGACTTGCAGCGGCGAAAAGCCGATGCAGAGCAACAGCGCAAACTCAATGGCCAGCGCAACGCTTGCGGAAACCCAATCCAGGCTGAGAATCATGGGGAAAGCAATCAAAAATCCGCCGAAAAGGCGGAACACCGGATTCAGGGACGACAAAAACGGCGAGCGACTCGTGGCTCGAACCGCCTCACCGCGGTGTTCAACCGGACTGACCGGGATATGGGTTCCGGCCTTGATGGCTCCCGTCGACTCCGAGGTATCCGTAGGACCACACGATTGGCCGTTCATCGTGGACGTTCCGCTTGATGCGGATGTTTGGTTGGGCGACGTTCCGTCTAGCGTTGACGTACCGTCTGACGCAGGACGGTCCTTCTGCAGGCCGTCGCCAGACGCACCGATGGCCTCAAGCTCGACGACGCGGGCGCCGAGCGCGGTGACGAGTTCACGGTCGTGAGTAACGACGATGACGCTCACCCCGTCACCGCGCAACGAATGAATCAGTCGCACGATCTCGGCCCAGGTCCGACGATCCTGTCCGAACGTCGGCTCATCCAGGATGATGACGCGCGGCGAGGAGGCCAGGGCCGCGGCCACGGTCAGTCTGCGTTTCTCCCCGCCGGACAGCGTATACGGGTTGGCCGAGGCATATTGGGACAGACTGAACCGTTGAAGCAGCTCACGGGCACGTCGCTCGGCCTGCTCCTTAGACGTGCCTATACGCGTCAATCCGAGCATCACCTCGTCGAGCACGGTGCCACGGGCGAACTGATGCTCTGGATTTTGGAACACATATGAGATGCGCGCGGCCAGTTCCATGGAACGCCAACGCATCGGATCGTCACCCTTGGCCCCTTCGGCCAGCACTGAGGCAGCGACCACACCGCCCGACACTGGTTCCAACAACCCTGCCAGAGTGAGCGAAAGCGTTGATTTGCCCGCTCCGTTCGCCCCCACCAACGCCGTGATTTGGCCGGCGTTGAAGCTTAGGTTGATATGCTCGGCGATGGCCTTGCCGTCCCTGCCTATCGACAGATCGTTGGCGGAAAGCAATGGTTGGTCCGAACCAACTGCCGGATCGGTGGTCGGCTCGTTTGCGGTATGGATACGGGTGATCACATCCTGTTTTCTCTGATATTGGCCTGGCACCCAGATGCCCAAACCCGCAAAATCAAGGTTCGGGTCAGCGAAAATCTCTTCTGGCGAACCGTCCGCCACAATAACGGTGCGACGGAAGCCGCTGTGGTCAATTTCAGCCGCGTCACCGCTCTGCGTCACGCGCACACGCCGTTGCTCGTCGGACTCGAGTCCCAATACGACCACCCGGTCAATCAGGTCGATCCACGGCCCGGCACGGTGCTCGACCAACAGCATGGTCGATCCGCTCGCATGAAGCACGTCGCCCACGGCGCCGACAATCTGCTCCACACCTTCCGGGTCCAGATTTGCGGTCGGTTCATCCAGTAACAGAGCACCCGGTCGCATGGCCAAGGCTCCGGCCAGGGCGAGCCGCTGCATCTGCCCGCCACTCAAATGCATGGTGGAACGGTGCAGTTGTAGGCCATCCAGACCGACGGCATGAAGACTCTCGTGAACCCTAGGCCAGATGTCTTCACGGGGCAGACCCATGTTTTCCGGCCCAAAAGCCACGTTATCGCCCAAACGCTCGAAAATCGCCTGCGCATCAGGGTCCTGCAGCACCAAACCCACGCGACCGCGCGCCAGACTGGCCGGCACGCCGTCAATCAGCACGGAACCTTCGGTCAGGCCGCCTTCCGCGTCCTCCATCAGCACGGCAGCACCGGCTGCCGGTTCATTCACAGACCGTCCGGCCTCGTCAGCGCCGTCCATGCCGGCACCCTCGGCACCCAGCAAGCCGGCCGCACCCTCGAGTATGGTCGACTTGCCGATGCCGGAGGCTCCGAGCAACAGCACCCGCTGGCCGGCCTCGATCGTCAGATTCAGCCCCCGCACCGCAAAATGGCGACGCGACGCATGCCGATACCCCCAATTGTCGAACCGTATTACGGCGGGAGAAGGGGCGGAAACACTAGGGGGCGTTGGCGTTCCGGCCTTCGCTTCGATCTGGCCCCCTTGTGAAACCTGCGCGGTCTTCGGATGAAATGCCGGGAACTGTTCAGTACGCATGCG
Organism: Bifidobacterium bohemicum DSM 22767; assembly: GCF_000741525.1. Classification (GTDB taxonomy): domain Bacteria; phylum Actinomycetota; class Actinomycetes; order Actinomycetales; family Bifidobacteriaceae; genus Bifidobacterium; species Bifidobacterium bohemicum. The sequence continues at coordinate 170,560 of NZ_JGYP01000001.1, forward strand.
TCCTCTTCAGTGAATTCGTTCGGTTACCTTGCAATGCACCAAATCGGTCACGAATCGAAACCGGATGAGCGACGGATGGCCCGACCCGACGCGAATTTGTCGATTGCGCCGGTCTTGGCGATGGCCACATATAGATACCACATGAGCACGCCGGAGATGGCACCACCCGAAACCAGTGTGGTCACGAGGTACCACACGCCATACACACCCATGAAATTAAAGCCTTGCAGATGGGTCAGGAAGGTGAAAGTCCAGCAGCCGATGCCCGACACGACGCCCGACAATGCTGCGGTCCCAAGGTTCCAGATCTTATAGACCACGACGACGAAGACGATCTCGGCACATGCACCTTGCACAAAGGATTGGAGGAACGTCTCCAGCCCTCCCCATTGATTGCCGAACAAAGACTCCAGGACGCCCGCGATGACTTCGGCGTAGATCGCGGCCCCCGGCTTACGGACGATAAGGGCCGCCAAAGGCCCGGCGAACAGCCACAGTCCGTTGATGAACCCGGCGAGCCCCGGCACCAAAGCGTCGAGAGGCGTGAAAACAGGCGAGTACAGAAGACCCACGACCCAATAGATGATCGAACTGGCCACACCGATCGCCGAGGCCACGGCGATGTCAACGACCCTCCACCTGAGGTTCGGGCCGGCAATCACTTCATGTTCAGATTGTGACATAATTGTGCCTTTCGCTTATACGCGCCGCGTTTCGGCGTGCATGAAGGCACGGGAAAATAGACATCCGTGCGCCAGCATTATCTGGAATCACGTTCATCCGGTCGAGGGACAACCCTCATCTCAGCCATATCGGTAACCGTCACCGACGCAGCCCCCGTGTCAGCTCGATATCCTAGAGCATGCCCTCGTCAATGCATGATGGGACGGCATGGCCGAGGCAAAAGACGTGTTGTTCGAGGCACTCCGGGTCGCTCGACCGGTCTTACTCCCGAACAACACCTATTTTGCCCCAGCCGCTGACGAAAAACGAGATCCAACCACGGTCATGGAGGTGGCTTGTTATCATAAACGCGATATGCAATTAATGCCATGTCCACTCGCGCTTAACAGTTACATCCCCTTACACAGGGGTGTGCGACGGACAGACCCATGTTCTGCATAGGCTTGGCCGAACCGCCTTGAGCGTCGAAAACAATGGGCCTTTCGACCTCACCCACAACCAAGGTTGAAACTCAATCCACAGTAGCTACTCACCCAACTTCGATAGGATCAGCGCTTCGGTGAGGATGTTGTTTTTCAGGCTCTTAAGGTCTATGGACTCGTTCGGACTGTGGGCATTGGCCTTCGGGTCCTCCGGGCCGGTGACCAGCACCTGCGCGTCGGGGAAGATGCGCTGCAGTTCGGGGATGAACGGAATCGAACCGCCCTCGCCCTTGTTCACCGGCTCGACACCGAACGCCTCGCGCATCGCGGTCATGGCATCCTTCGATGCCTCCGCGTCCGGATCCATGCTCCACCCCATGCCCTGATCCAAGGTCTCGACTCTCACTTCGGCGCCAAACGGGGCGTGGGCAATGAGAAAGTCCGTCACGGCCTTGGCCGCGTCTTCGGGACGCTGACTTGGTGCGGTACGAATGGACAAGCGGAATCGAGCGGTGTCGGCGATCACGTTGAACGAGCCTTCGACCGGGTGCGCGTCAAAGCCGATGACGGCGATACTGGGCTTCACCCAAAGGCGAGAGGCGAGCGAATCCCTGCCTGCAAGCCGATACGACTCGACAACACCTCCATCCGCACGGAAACCCTGCTCGTCGATGTCTCGTTGCAGACCCCCGACAGGTTCCTGCGAAGCAAGCCCTTCGATGGCCAGTTCACCATCTTTGTCATACATTGAGCCGATAAGCATGGCCGATAGCGTGTTGGCATCGAGAATCGGGCCACCGAACTGTCCGGAATGAACAGGGTGTTCAAGCACTTTGAGCGTCACATCCAAATCGGTGTTGCCGCGCAGGCTGGTGGTCAGGCTTGGAACCTCCGCGCTCCAGTTGCCGGAGTCGGCGACAATGATGACATCCGCATCGAACTCGTCCCTATGCGCTTCGATGAACGGGATGAAACTGGGCGAGCCCATCTCCTCCTCGCCTTCGACAAACACCTTGACATTGACCCCGAGGTCGTCACCCAACGCCCGAAGAGCCCCTGAATGAATGGCAATGCCGCCGCCGTCGTCAGCCGCTCCTCTGCCGAACAGACGACCATCGATCTCCGTGCCGACGAACGGGTCGGTGCTCCATGCCGAAGCATCGGGCACAGGCTGTACATCATGATGGGCGTAAAGGAGTACAGTGGGCGCCGCAGGATCGACGATCTTGGAACCGATCACCTCATAGGCTCCGTCGGTGCCATCGGGATTTCGGGACTGAACCACTCGAGCGTCCACGCCCTCTTGCGCCAGCTGTTCGGCCACGAACTGCGCCGAACGCTTCATATGCTCGCCGGTGATGCCTTCCGCAGACACGGATTTCAACGCTATCTTCTGGTTGAGCAAATCAACCACCCTTGAGAAATCGCTTTCCACGCGACCTCTGAGCTCCTCGGCGTCCAATGCCGTCATATCCGCACTCCCCCCGTATTGTTGACCCGCACTCAAAGCGGCTTGTCAGAACCAGTATAAAGACACGAACGCTATGACGCGAACACGGCGAACGTTGCGACCGGCGAGTCGAGGCTTACCCGTAATCTCAAAGCCATGACATGGAACCCCTTCAGCAGCAAAAACAAGAAGGACGTCGACGCTGAGCCGGAAGCGAAAACCGAAGCGACCCAAGGCAAAGGCCGACCCACCCCGAAGATGAAAGAGGCGCAGTCGCGCAACCTGCATCCGTTGGTCCCCAAGGATCGCAAGGCCGAGGCAAAAGCGGCGAAGAAGCGCATCCGTGAGCGTGAGGACCGACAGTACGAGGCGATGCGCACCGGCGACATTCCCAACATGCCCCGACTCGAACAAGATCCGGCGCACATTTACATGCGCGACTATATCGACGCACGGTTCAATATCTCCGAATATTTCATGCCGGTCACACTCATCGTGCTTCTGCTGATGATGGTGCTGATGGTTCAGTGGCCGGCGCTCTATTTGCCGTTGATGATTGCCCTTTACGTCTACCTTTTCGCCTGCGTCATTGATGTGTGGCTCATGTGGCGCAAGCTCAAGCCGAAACTGATTGAAAAATACGGCGAAAAGTCGGTGGCCAAGGGGTCACGCGCGTTTTCGTACGCCATGCAGCGCACGATTCAGCCCCGACGTTGGCGCATACCCAAGCCGCGCGCCAAGAAGCGCGGTGAATGGCCGAGGTAGACCACAGAATCGGCTCGGTTCGATCCAACGCTCAGCGAGTATCATAAATGCGTGACACGGTTGGCGGACCAGACTCAACAACCATGGTTTCATGCGACGTTGTTTCAAACGACTTTCAATATGAATTCCGCGCAGACGACGTCGCATTACATTAATCGAGTCGAAATGACCGAAGCAAGTGGCGCCCCGGAAACCAACCCGTTGCCAAAACATTTGAAATCGATTGGAGCAGAATGGTCGAGCATTACGACATTGCGATCATCGGTGCAGGCCCGGGCGGCTATTCCACGGCTTTGAGGGCCGCGCAGCTCGGGCTCTCCGTGGCTCTCGTCGAAAAGGACCAGAAGCTCGGAGGCACGTGTCTTAACCGTGGCTGCATCCCCTCCAAGGCGCTGATCGAAGCGACACGAACGATTGCCGATGTGCGTGACGGCGCGCGTATGGGCATCAACGCCAGCATCGAGTCCATTGATTTTGAACGGCTCAACCGCTACAAGCAGGATTCGGTCGTCTCCATGACGGAGGGTCTGTCCTCCCTTCTGAAGGCTCGTGGCGTAACGGTTATCACCGGATCGGCTGAAATGACAGGCCCCCGCCAGATCGCGGTCAGCCCATCAAACCAGGATCATGCCCCCGGATCCGAAGACCGGCGGCACCGAACAGGTGAGCGTACGGATGGTGATTCCGACAGGGTCGCAAGGCACGCTCAGGCTTGCGTCCGCATCATCGAGGCCGACGATATTGTGCTGGCGACGGGTTCTCGGCCCAGACCACTGCCGGATATCCCCTTCGAAGGAACGGTCATCGACTCCACGACCGCTCTCGACCTTCCACGCTTCCCTCGTAAGGCGACGATTATCGGATCAGGAACCATAGCGGTTGAGTTCGCCTCGATGTGGCGTCAGGCCGGTGTTGAGGTCACGCTGCTCATCCGTGGCGACCGCGTACTGTCGGCTTGGCACCGACGCACATCCCAAGCCCTGACCCGCTCACTCAAGCGGCAAGGCGTAAACGTCATCACACACAGTCATGCACTGCGAATAGACGGCTCCGATCGGTCTCAACCGTCTACGGCGTTGCGTTATATCACCGAAGGGGACGATGGCGAACATACCCTTACGACCGACATCGTGCTGGTGGCCATCGGACGCGACCCGAACACCGACGAACCTTGGTTCGAGACGAACTCGCTGAATTTGGACGAGCACGGCCTGGTCGTCACCGATGAATACGGACGTACGAATTTGCCGCATGTTTGGGCTCTTGGCGACATCACCAAAGGGCCGGGACTGGCTCATCGGGCCTTTGCGCAGGGACTGGCTATTGCGGAAACGATCGCAGGACTCCATCCACAGCCGGTGGATGACAACACCGTCGCCAAAGTCGTGTTCACCACGCCACAAGCCGCCAGCGTGGGATTGACGCTTGACCAGGCGAATGACGATGACGCGGTTATCTCCGCCGAGGAAACCATCTATCCGATGCTGGGCAATCCAAGAATCATGATGAGTGGCCAACCCGCCTCACTGGCGCTCGTCACCGGCCGATACACCGAGCTTCCGGACGTGACCGTGCTACTCGGCGCACACATGCTTGCCCCCGACGCAGGCGATCTGATTGCCGAGGCCGAAGAATTGATCGGGAATAGGGTGCCGCTCGACCGTGCATCAAGCCTGATTCATCCACACCCGACTTTTGCCGAGGCGATGGGCGAGGCATTGCTCAAAGCAGACGGACGACCACTCAACACGCGGTAGAACAAGTGCTGACATAGGCAGTCAGTGGCACTGCTAGGATTGACATAGCATTCATCGCGAAAGCACAGCAAAGGAAAGCCAATGGCAGAAGAGAAGAAAGCCAAAAACAAAGGGCCGAAAATCATCCGGCAGATCATTCAGATTTATAAGTACACCAAGCCGGAGGAGCCACTGCTGCCCTGGATGTTGCTTGGCGCGTTCCTGCTGCCTATCGTGCTCGGCGTGGTTCTGGGTCTTATCATGCACTGGCACTGGCTGACATGGATCTTCATGATGATCTTGGTGGTCATGGTCGGAGCGCTTCTGTTCACAATGACGCTCACCAATCGCGCGGACAAGGTCGGTTTCGCGAAGCTCGAAGGCAAGCCGGGTGCGGCGGTGAGCGTGTTGAGCAACATCAACAAGGCCGGTTACTACTTCTCTGAAACTCCCGTATGGATCGACCCGAAGACCAAGGAAGCCATCTGGCGCGGAACTGGATACAACGGAATCTACCTGCTGGCGGAGGGCAACAGAAGCCGTCTGGCGCGCCCCCTGCAACGTCAGGAGCGGGCCATCAAGGGTGTTGTGGCAGGCTCGTCAATTCCGGTGTACAGCATTTCCGTAGGCACCGAGCCCGGTCAAACCAAGCTCAGAGATCTGCGCAAAACAGTGCTCAAGTGCAAAACCTACGAACCCACGGACCATAAGTTCCTCCTCATGCAGAAGGTTCATCCGCGTAGACGTTTCGTGCTGACCAAGGAAGAACTCACCACGCTTAATGAGCGTCTACGGACCTTGCAGGAAAAGCGAGGCCTGGGCATTCCCAAGGGCATGGATCCAACCCATCCCCAACATATCAGCCGTCGTGCGATGCGCGGCCGCTGAGTGCAGCCATGATCCATGTCTCGACTATGGACATAAACGAAACATGGATGTAACCCAAATCACGAATCGACGAAATCCGCATCGTCCACACTGATGTCATTATCCAATTCGAACGAAAGGAACACTCCATGAGTGCACTTGAAACCAAGGAGGACCTTGAGGCCCTAATTAATACAGAAGGTGTTGAGTACGTTTCCGTGCGATTCACCGATTTGATTGGAGTTCAGCAGCACTTCACGGTTCCCGCCAGCGAGTTTCTCAAGGACGCCTTCACGGACGGCGAACCGTTTGACGGTTCCTCCATCCGTGGCTTCCAGGCTATTGAGAACTCTGACATGAAGTTGCTTCCAGACGTTTCGACGGCATACCTTGACCCGTTCCGCAAGCACAAGACGCTCATCGTTTCGCATTCCGTCGTGGACCCGATCACCATGGAGCCTTACTCACGAGACCCTCGTCAGGTGGCTGCCAAGGCGGAGGCCTACATCAAGTCCACCGGCGTTGCCGACACGGCCTGCTTCGCCCCTGAAGCCGAGTTCTTCCTGTTCGACAGTGTGCGTTTCGAGAATTCCATGCAGCGTTCATTCTACGAGGTCGATTCCAACGAGGCCCCTTGGAACACCGGCGCCGAGGCCGAACTGGACGGTTCGCCGAACATCGGATTCAAGAATAGGGTCAAGGGCGGCTACTTCCCGCCGGCTCCGCAGGATCACAATCAGGATTTGCGCGACGACATGGTCGCGAATCTGCAAAAGGTCGGCCTTATCCTCGAACGCAGCCACCACGAGGTGGGCGGCGCCGGCCAGCAGGAGATCAACTACCGCTTCAACACGTTGCTGCATGCCGGCGATGATCTGATGAAGTACAAGTACGTCGTGCACGAAACCGCCTTCGAGGCAGGCAAGGCCGTGACCTTCATGCCCAAGCCCATCGCCGGTGACAACGGTACCGGCATGCACTGCCACCAGTCGCTCTGGAAGGACGGCAAACCGCTCTTCTTCGACGAGAACGGCTACGGCGGTCTTTCCGACATTGCTCGCTGGTACATCGGAGGCCTGATTAGGCACGCATCGTCCGTGCTGGCGTTCACGAACCCGTCCTTGAACTCCTATAAGCGTTTGGTGCCCGGATACGAAGCCCCGACGAATCTTGTATACTCGGCGCGTAACCGCTCAGCGGCGATCCGCATACCGTTCGCAGGCACCTCGCCGGCGGCCAAGCGCATTGAGTTCCGCGTGCCCGACCCTTCGGCCAATCCGTTCCTTGCATTCTCCGCCCAGCTGATGGCCGGCATTGATGGCGTGCTCAACCACATCGAGCCGCCGGCTCCCGTTGACAAGGATATCTACGAACTTCCGCCGGAGGAACTGAACACCATGAAGCACGTACCGGCCTCATTGGGAGAAGCGCTCGATGCCCTTGAGGAGGATAACGACTTCCTCACCGCCGGCGATGTGTTCACTCCTGATCTGCTGGAAACCTGGGTGGCTTTGAAGCGCGATGAAATCGACCAGCAGCGGTTGGCTCCCACCCCACTCGAGTACGAGCTTTACTTCAACATCTGAAAGTCGAATACTCAATGCCATGTGAAGGCGACGTCAATTGCCAGAATGTAATGACGTCGCCTTCGTCATATGTGGCGCTAAAACAACTTTTATTTACTCTGCAGCGCCCCCAGCGACATGCACTATCGCATCAGCGTTTGGGCCAGATTCGTAAAAGACATGGCCAGTGGCCCGGTGCCCAAGGTTCCATCAGGTTGCAACACCGCAGGTCGCCCGGCTTCTCCGGTCTGACGAATCTGCGGAAGCAACGGCAACTGGGTCAGCAACGGCACATCGTAACCCAGCGCCGAGGTGAGTCGCTCACTGACGCGAACACCGCCGCCCTCACCGAAAATGTTGAGACGCTCACCACGGTGATCGAAATAACTCATGTTCTCGATGACCCCACGCACCTTCATCGGCACTTGCAGCGCCACCAGGCCCGAACGCACGGCCACTTCGGAGGCGCTCGGCTGCGGGGTGGTGACCACAAGCAACTCGGCGTTGGGCAGGGTCTGCGCCACGGAGAGCGCCATGTCCCCTGTTCCCGGAGCCATGTCCAGCACCAGCACATCCGGCTCTCCCCACCACACATCGGCGAGGAACTGTTCCAGCGAGCGTTGCAGACGCGGGCCTCGCCAGAGAATCGCCCGGTCCGACCCGGCAAACATGCCGATGGAAATGAGCTTGACGCCCCAAGCGGTAACGGGCATCAGCATGCCATTGAGATCAGTGGGCTGTGTGTGCACTCCCAATAGACGCGGCAACGAGAAACCATAGATATCCGCGTCGATGGCGGCCGTGTCGTAGCCAAGCGCGGCAAACGTGGCGGCAAGATTCGCCGCAACCGATGATTTACCAACACCGCCTTTGCCGGATGCCACAGCGAAAATACGGGTTTTGATGCCCGGTTTGTTGAACGGGTTCTGCCGACGTTCGGCCTTGAGACGAGAGACAAGCGAGTCAAGCTTCTCGGGTCCCATCGTGCCCACTTCGATATGCGGTATCAGCTTGCAAGCCTGATATGAGCTGATCGCGCCGTTGATCTGGTCCGTGATCGTTTCAGACAGCGGACAGCCCGGAACCGTCAGTTCAACTTTGACCGTGACATCATAACGGTCGGCGCTCGACCGCGCACCATCATAATCCGGCGGCAGAATTGATCCGTCTTTTACGCCTGAGCCACCGTCCGTTGCGGTTGCGACAGTTGCATTGCAGTCGTCGACAGGCCGAGCAACCACCGCGACGATCATGCCGAGGTCGGTGACTGATCGGCCGAGTTCCGGGTCAATGACACGGCTGAGCCGTTCATAGACCTCCGCCTCAATCGTATGGGGGTCCATCATATCTGTCATATCGTCTCTCCTCACGATTCCACTCATACGATAGCGTTTAGAAATGCGACTTGCCAGAGCAACCAAGAAAAACGTGAGTGCAGTCCGCCAATGTTGTACGTGTCGGAACACGAAACTGATCGCAACTCATCCCTAACGGCTTGACGGCATTGCAACCTGGTCAACAAGCGGATTACGCATTCGCCTTTGCACCCGGCTCACCGGTTACCAACAACTGTTTGAACTGCGTCTCATCAAGCATGGGAATCCCCAATGCCTCAGCCTTGGACGCCTTTGATCCGGCGTTGGCGCCGATGACCACGTAATCGGTTTTCCTACTCACCGAGCCCGCCGCCTTGCCACCGCGCTCGACAATGGCCTCTTGAGCACCTTCACGACTGTAATCCTCAAGCGATCCGGTGACCACGACGGTCCTTCCGCTAAGTGTCTGCGGTAGGGTGTTCTCCTCTACGCTTTGGCCGACACCGGCCGCTTTCCAAGCATCGAGTATTTTGCCACGCCAATCGCCGGGCTCACGCGCTGCCGCAAACCAGCCGACGACCGATTCGGCGATCTCAGTGCCAATCCCGTTGATCTGAGCCAGCTCTTCCACACCAGCCTTACTGATGGCATCAAGCGAGCCGAAGCGCCCAGCAATCAACCGCGCCGTGGGCGGACCCAGACGTCGAATGGAAAGCGCCACCAACACGCGCCACAGGTCAGCCTGCCTGGCCTTGCCTATCTCTTCGAGCATCTTTCGCGTATTCTCTGCAGGACGCACATATACGGGGCGTCCTTCGAAATTCCTGACTCCACCGGAGCGCGTGCCGACGACCACGGCGTCGGCTGGCACGTCGTAACCGGGCCAACGGGAACTATTCCGGTCATTCAATACCGGCGTACCCGGCTCGTCACCCAACGCCGCCGAATTGTCCATCGGAGTTTGAGCCGTCTGGACAGATTCGGAATCATCGGCGTTGCCCGCCGAATTCTTCGACTTCAGCCTTTTGGCCGATGTGGGAGCCGTCCAAAAGGCCGGAACGCGATGCCACAATCCGGAACCACCCACACGACGCCGTATCTTGCGTTGCTTGCCTTTCGCATCGGTCGCTTCGCTGACCTCGATAATCGCAGATTCGCGCCACACCTCGACATCACGCAAATCGTCCGCGCTCAACGAGAACAGGTCCGCCTCGCTGGTGAGCACCGGCAGTTGCTTGGCGGGCAGGGTCAATCCAGGAGCAGGCGTATACGGCTCAGGCTCCTGCCCCGGAGCCACCTCGATATCACGCAAATCGGGGGCATAGGTGGCCACGGAATCAGGCCGGTTGTCTTCGGGATTGGTCAAAGCAATCGCGCTCTGCTCCCCCAAATGCTCGATGTCGAACGCCTTGCGGCCGGCGAGGTTCATGATCCGTTGGGTGAACTGTGCCGGGCATGATTCGATGTTCGGACAGCGAATGTCCTTGTCGCCCTCTTTCGCCGGCGCCAGCTTCGTGCCGCACGACGGACAATATTCAGGCATCACAAATTCACGCAGCTGTTCCTCATGCCCTTTACGTAATTCAAGCACGGGACCGACGATTTCCGGAATGACATCACCGGCTTTACGCACAACCACGGTGTCTCCGATCAACACGTTCTTATGCTTGACCTCCGAAGGGTTGTGCAGTGTCGCGGCAGCCACCGTGGAACCGGCGACATACACGGGCTGAAGCACGGCGACCGGAGTGACACGTCCGGTACGCCCAACCTGCACTGCGATATCAAGCAGCTTGGTATTGACTTCTTCAGGGGGGTATTTGTATGCGATAGCCCACTTCGGAGCCCTGGAAGTGGCGCCTAAGCGTCGTTGCAACCGCAGATCATCGACTTTAAGTACGATGCCATCGAGTGCATGCTCAATCTGGTCGCGATGTTCACCATAGTGATCGATCATCTCAAGCACCTGATCGAACGTGGTCACTTCGCGGTTGTGCGGCGAAATTGGAACGCCCCATTTACGGTACAGCTCATATGCCTCGGACTGATCGTTGACCTCATCGTGACCCCGATGGACCGAATCGCTACCCCAACGCAACTGACCAAGTCCATGGGCGTAAAAACTTAAATGCCGCGAAGCCGTGATGCGAGGATCCTTCTGACGAAGCGACCCTGCTGCCGCGTTTCTCGGGTTTGCAAAAGCGGCATTGCCTTCGTCCTCATTGGCCTGATTCAACGCGCGGAAGTCATCCCAACGCATGAATACCTCTCCACGTATCTCCACAAACTCTGGGATGTCGCTGGCTTCGCCAGCCAAAGTCGCAGGAATCGAGCCAATGGTACGCACGTTGGTCGTGATGTCTTCACCGGTCACACCGTCACCACGTGTCAATCCCTGTTCCAACACCCCATTTCGGTACAGAAGATTCAGTGCCAGGCCGTCTATTTTGACTTCGCAACTCATCGGCAATACATCACCTTGGGCTAGTCCCAGAGACTGCCGAACACCGTCGTACCATCCACGCAGTTCCTCAATCGAAAACACGTCGTCGAGGCTCATCATCTGCGAAGGATGCCGCACCGAGGCGAAATCATTGGAGAACGTTCCTCCGACGCGGTGCGTCGGTGATTGCGGGGTATCGAGGGCGGGAAAAGCCGATTCAAGACGCGTCAGGCATCGTACGCGAGCGTCGTAGGCGGAATCGGAGGAAACCGGTGAATCGTCGATATAGTATGCCACCTGGTCGTTCTCCACCCACGAAGCCACCCGCGCCCAAAGCCGGGCCGCAGCCTGATTGGTCAGCTCAGTGACATCGAGTTCGTCAAGACTGATTGCATCGGCATCGGTGGGTTGCAGAGCTGAAATCCATTCCAGAGAGCCGGGCACCAAATCCCTTCTACCGGTATCGGCTGCCGGCAGAACATCATCACTTGTCAAATCCCATGCCAGTTGTTCGTTTCGGCCGTTCTCGCGGTCCGTCCCATTGCCGTTCGGTTCATGAGTCGTCATACCGTTTGCCCCACATCCATTTCAAACCTATGCCATCCTGATTCCCGATTCTACGAACGGGATGGTACTTGGTTCCGTACCGGCGTGATCAATCGCAAGGCGCCCACGCTTATTCCAGAACAAGAAAGTCAAACCGCCACTGGATTCACGCACTTAGTGAACGCAGGAATTGTGCCTGCGCCATATCAATGCCTTCATCGAAGCTGTCATTCATGCGGGCGGCCGCCACTGACAGGGTGCGGGCAGGAACGAACATGCCGCCGTCAACACAGACCTGCGCAGCCTGTCGGACGATATCCGCCACCTGAGTTCGCGGCCAGACCGGTACGCCATAACCCTCAAGCACTTGCTGGGCAGCCGTGTACGAAGTAGGCACCAAAATACACTGAGATCGCGCACGCGAAAGAAGTTCCTGCAACTCGGAATCCAACGATCCGATTTTATTTGGTGAAATATGTTCGCTCATGATATAGCAAGCCACTGCCACCGCGAATTCGCCGCTCATCCACTCGGCATAGGCAAGCCGATAATAGGCGTAAGCCGCATCGTCGCGATCGAGGCATACCCGCAATGCGTTAAGACACGCGGCACGCGCCGAGTTCCAGTCCTCCTCACGAGCCAGCTGCACAGCCAAGCGCAGATGCGAAAGGGGATAGGCCGGGGCGTAGGCCACAAGGGCATTCAAATGAGGCAGCGCAGCCTTGGCGCCTTGTAATTGAGCCAGCATGTCAGCCAACTCCATATGGGCGTAAAAAAGGTTGTCGGGTATCAGCACCGTATGTTCGTCGCTGGTGGCGAAAAGACGGTTATATACCACACGCTCTGCATATGAGTTGAAATAACGTGGCGCTTTGGTGCCGGCATACTGCGCATCCACTTTGGCGACGGTGCCACTCAACTCCTCCAACGCCTGTTCAACCTCACCGGAGAAAAGCAAATCCCGGGTCTTGAGGCGCGCACGATCAATCTCATCGGCCAACGTAAAATGCAAATCAGGCGTATCTGTCCCGTCGATCAGCGCACTATTGATCGTGGGAGCAAAATCAGCTAGTTCCGGGTCTCCGAAAGCTCTGACAATCTCCATCGCTTCATTCGCCTTGGCGACACTGGGCAGCGAGTCATTCACTGCAATTCGATGAAAATCGGAAACCGCCCGTTGCATCAGATCGGCCCGCTGTATCGAAAGTCCGACCATATCGCGGCAGCCAAGAACTTCGGATTGCTCATCGGTAAACGGCACCTCGGAGAACTCCGGTTCCTCACCGCTGCCAAACGGCGAAAACCGTTTATCCCTCAGCGTGAATTGGGCGGTCGAACCGGCATTTGCGACGGAATGCTCTCGGCTCGCAGCCCCATCCGTGTCTCCAGTGTCATCGATATCTAGTTGGGCACCGAACAGACGATATGTTTCCTCCGGGTGATCGAGTCCATCTTGCTCCATCCGAGCGAGAAAGCGGTCGCGTGTAAAGGTGACTGATGCCATGTTCCTCATGGTCGGACCGTTGCGCAACACGGACATTGGATCGTCGTCATCACCATCGTCCTGATGGTCAAGGAAAAGGACAGAGCCGGAGGCATCGGAATCAAGCTCACCCTGCGTTGTCTGGAACGCCATGGAATCCATATCGATGCCTTGCATCAGTGATTCGAATTCCGAGTCGACCGTCGCGTCGTTGAGATCATGAGTGCCGTCTGGACCACTGTCCTCATCCGAAACGCCATTCCTGGAAGCCTCCTCAGCGTGTGAGGATGTTGGAGACGAGTCCGCATGTTCGGAAGCCGTCTGCGAACGATCGGAGGACCCGCTGCGATCAGATTGAACATTGCGGTCATCCTGCCCGGCAGAAACCCACGAATCTGAGGTGGACCGAAGTGGTGTTTGCGTCACCGAGGGCGCATGAGCCGGATCCCCGTGAAAATCGCCGTCCTTAGGATCAGCCTTGGACGAGGGACCATGATGATCGGGCCTCAAACCACGTTCGAACATACCCAACGCTTGAGCGATCAGTTTGGAAATCGCGGAATCCTGCTGTTTGACCGCCTGATCAAGACCCATCGAATCCATGCGAATGGAGACATGATCAACGTCCGGACCCGCCCCGAAACACATCGCCGCCACAATCAAACCAACACGCAGGTTATAACGACGGCCCAAAGCGGCACGTTCGGCATCGTCCAGATCACGCCAACTGCGTGAAAAACCATCATATCTGCGGGCAGGCATGACAATCTCACCGACACTGGTCAGGCTTACTGCAACCTCACCATCGTACAGATTCGAACGGAATTCAGTTTCAAAACGATAAGGGACCTTCAGGCGGCGCAATAACGTGGATACGGACTGGCGGTAGATCCATTCACTCGGATTCGAGGCAAGTTCAACCTGGGCCACCGGTAAGGGAGCCGTCTGCGATACACTGACGGACTGTTGTTCAGCCGCCTGCATAACGCGCCGTATCGACTCACGGCTGGACTCATCAAGGCTGATGTCTTTCGCGTTTTCAAAATTCAACGCCAGCAAGGCAGGGTTGTCGAGTAGCGTTTGATCGATGCGTGCCGCCTGGTCGCGCGTCACGGTATCCTCAACCGGCAACGAACCGATATGCATGTTGCGTTCAAGCCACAGACTCACCGCTGCAAAGCGGTTGAGTCCGGCTTCGATGTCCAACGCCTCCAAAGCAGGGGAAAGATCAAGCGAATCGTCCCATGAGAAGAAATAGTTGCCGGAATAGCTCGATGAAAACAGATGTAATGGCTCGGCGCCATGAACAACCTCTAGTCCAGGAGATGGCCTGAGGGCACCGCAATCGGCCATCAGTTCCTCGAAATAGTCCTCCAAGCCTGAAACTCGCAGCCCAACGGCCTTGGCTCGTTCGGAATCCTTGACGCTGCGGCGTATGGCCCCCAGCGGCGCCTCGTGATTGAGCCTGCGGAAGATGTTGCCGGCGCCGAAGCCCATAAGACGGCCGTCAAGCTGCGGGAGCATGTACGTGGAGAAAAACGCGACGGAAAGCGCGTCACGGTATTCCAAATCGACACGCATATGCCTTGGTACCAAAAGACGCATCTGTTCAAGGGTGTAGCGATCACCGTCTTTGATCCATGAAGCCAGCCAGGACATCTGACCGAACGGATCACGCCCGACAACGCTCCCTTGCGTCACGGTTGCGCCCCTATCTTCCCGAAAATGGTGTCCGACACGTGATCTTGCGTTGTCGGCTAAGGTAAATTCGCCTTCCTTGCCAAATACCAACGCGGGTTCAAGCACTTGTGTGTCCATTTTGGTATCGGATCCGAGGAAAACTCGTCCCTTTCCGTCAGCCAACCCCAGCTGGCAGAAACGACGCGAGTCCAAAAATAAGCCGATGGAGAAAAAGCGTCCATGAAGTTCCGGCATCTGAACCCAACCTGGCCTTATAATTTCAGAGGTGGAGGGGAAATCAGAGAAAATCCGATATTTGACCAACGGGCCTACCGTGGTGGAATGTTCATATAGTTGTTTTGTGAACGACCGCAAGCCTTCGGAGCGTTGCTCACCCGGATGGTCGGCATGACGCGATGCGTGTGGGTCAGCTGCTCGATCACCATATCCGGTGCTCATATGACTGGCCACGCCACCGGCCCGTCGCGCAACTCGACGTTCCCAATTCGATGCAAAATCCCGCAGGCGTGGTATGAAACTAGGCATGGTAACGATTCTCGCAACGCAACCAGACATAAGCTTATAGAATAATGGTGATGAACATTTTCAAGCACGACTTCGATCGGCACCGCCCCATGTGGATTGCGTGCGCGCTGATACTTGCCGCCATAGCCGTAATCGAAGTCGTGCCATGCAACTTGCCATTCTGGACATCGTTTGGAGCCAGCACCGATTCGGTTTCGGCAGTTAACCCGCTGGGATCGGGGCTACGCCGTCAAGACGACGGCACTCTGACCGTCACGGACCCGACCAATGCGTACATGGAGGTCACAGCCGACGGAAGCTCCCCGTTCGTGCGATTGGAAGCGACAACGCCCCCACTTCACAAACACACGACCAAAACCGAACTCGACAGCGATAACATGCCTCAGACTTACGTTCATGTCCGGCTTGACACGGGTGGAGCATCACAGGCTGGGCAGTCGGTTGACACGCGCGTGGCTCATTCGTTGTATCTGAGGTCGCCCGGCCATGCGGCGACCCTCAGACTATGGATTCAGGAGCCCAAAGGCACCGCCATTGCAATCAGCGCCATGCGGGCGAATGTTCGTGTCCCCTTCCGGTTCGATGTCTGGCGCTTTGTGGTGATGGCTGCATTTGCAATGCTCCTCATCGCATTTCGTCCCCATGCCGCATTATGGAACACACGGCTTGACACGGGCAGCCGGCCGCAGCGCCTGGCTTTCGCGGGATTCGCTATTTGCAATGCCATATTGATGAGCACCGTCGTTATCTCTTCGATCCGGTCGGCTTCACCCGGAGTGTTTCATGAACCCAGAGGATACACTTACGATTTCAACCAATACGGGCATTTGGCGGATTCTCTGATCCAAGGCCGCACTTGGCTCGACCTGCCGCAGTCTGACGCGCTGGCCACCGTCGCCAATCCCTATGACCCTGCCGTGCGTGAGATGATGCTCGCCAAAGGAGAGGGTCCGATGTACTGGGATTATGTCTATCGTTCGGGACATTGGTACTCATATTTCGGAGTGTTGCCGGCTCTGTTCCTGTTCGTGCCATATCGTCTGATCACAGCCATATTCGTACCCGGCGGTTTGATGCTCCCGGCTCAAGCCGCCACCGCGGTGTTACTGTTCGCGTTCATCATTTGCGGCTCACTGCTGATTATCCGCATCATCTCGCGCACGGTTCCCCATGCAAGTCTCGCCTCAACGATTTTGGCGCTGACATTGTTTCTATTGGGATCGAACACCGGATATTTGTCGTTCAGAATGAATTTCTATTCGATTCCATTCGCCGCTTCGCTCGCAGTCAGTGCATTGGGATTGTGGTTCTGGATCGGCGCAACGATGTCGCACACACGACACGCCGTGACCATAGGCAATTCCGACCCCCTTTCATGGCCGCACCTGATGGCCGGATCATGTTTCATCGCCGCCAACTTCGGCTGTCGCCCGACCTTCACGCTCGTCGCTTTACTGGCTTTTGTATTGTTTGGCCCTCAGTTACGTCAATTACGCAACTTACGGTCGATGCGGCGTTCCGACCGTAGAGCCGCTATGGTCGTTTTGTGCTCGATCATCATCCCCGCACTCATCGTGGTCGCACCGCTGACCCTCTACAACATGCTGCGTTTCGGTTCAGCGGTGGATTTCGGTGAACGTTACCAAATCACGGTAGCCGATATGATGCACCACCATATGGCGACCATGAACCTGTTGCCCAGTATAGGATATTACCTGTTCCTGCCATTGCGGACTTCACCGGATTTTCCGTTCCTTTCCATCAATCCCACGCCTTTGCCCACTTGGAACTACAACGAACCGATGATAGGCGGACTGATCGCCCTGTGCCCCGCACTGCTACTGGCCGCGTGTATGGCGTTGCCTCGCGTACGCAGAATCATGAACGATTCGACGATCAGACCGACCGTCACTGCCATGCTTCCGCTCGCCTTGGCGTTGCTCGTCTTCGATAGCCTCAAAGGAGGTCTCGGATGGCGATATATGGTCGATTTCGGCTGGCTTATCGCCATTCCGGCCTCGACAGCTCTGGCCGCGATCACCCGATGCGGCAAAGAGCATTCGGTCGATCGCCACGAAACGTTGGTTGAGCAAGAACCACTCTTCGCACATGTCATTGCCGGCATCCAACACCTTGGAGGCTCGATCAGGTATCCGTTGCGACTCATCGCAACACTGCTGATAGTATTCAGCTTGATCGTTGATCTACTTTGCATGTTCGTTCCCGGCCGCGAAGACGCACTGACACGCACCAATCCGGCGCTTTATCAGTCCGTGGCCTCGTGGTTCAAGCTATAAGCGCTCCTATGACGGCTAGCCGCCATGTGATGAAAACCTTCAAGGCATGGCGTTGAGCCGGCTTAACAGCAAGCCGGCTCAATTGCCCATCTCTCGCTGAACGGCGGTAAGTATGGCGCGAACATTGCGTTCGAAATCAGACGGCTCCGGCAGCAGGGAAAGAGCAAGGTAGCCATTGTGAACCATATCAAAGAAATAACCGGGTTGCCCTGTCAACCCAAAATCATCGATCAGCCTCAATACCAAAGCGTTCTCCTCGATCACCGAGGGGAATCGCAGCAGCACGTTCCAGCCGCCCTCCGCCCTAAGCACCGAGACTAAACCCTGGGAATCGTCAACGAGCATGTGATGAAGTGCAAGCAGATTGCCTCGCGTCCGGTTCCGAACCCGCTCAAGCTGGTCCGGCACGGCCGCAAGCAGCTCAGGCATACGTTCGGCGATGATGTCACTGAACGGCAGATAATCGTCGGCTATAACATCCAAACGACGTTGGGCCTGGTCCACCAAGTCATTCGGCCCGGAGACCTCTATCCATCCAACTTTGGCATGTGGAGCCGCCAACAGTTTCGAAAAACCGTCAAGCGCGAAAATCAGTGCGCCATTTTCACCTGCAAAACGCCTGTCGCCACTAAACGGTTCAAGCGAATAATCAAAGAACACCTCATCGGCAATGATGGCGATCTCGTGCTGACGGCACAGGGTGATCAACCGTTCGCGTTCCTGAGGTTTGACGTATGATCCTGTGGGATTATTCGGGTTGATGACGACGATCGCACGCACGCCGGTCGCGTCCGGGCCCTCAAGTGCGGCCTCTATGGATGACATGTCCATGAACCACGAGCCATCGAACTCCAGCTGATATTCCAGCGTCCGCACGTTCTCCAAGCGACCGATTGACTCGATCAGAGGATAACCGGGTTTGGGAGCGAGCACCACATCGCCGGAATCGCACATAAGCTTAAACAGCCACGAATACGCCTGTGAGGTGGAACTCAGCAGATACAGCCGTGATGGATCGACCGCCCGTGACACTCCCTCGCGAGCGGAACGCCGCCCCAGAAAGTCGGCAAGTTGCTCTCGAGCAGCCCGAGACCCTCTAGGATCGGCGACATAGGCTCCCGGCACCTGGTCGGGAGCCAAACCATGACGTGTGGGATTCGAATCATTGACGCTGACGAGTGTGCGCCCGTCAGCACGTGCGACTGCTTCTGCTCGTGCGATGACGTTCAACGTCTCGGAGCCTACGCGTGAAGAGAAACGAATCACGCGAGTGATGGATTATTCGCACGCGACGCCACCACTACCGTGGGCGGGTAAACCGTCTCGGGAACGTTGTTGTGCTGCACGTTCGCGTAGTATGCGGCACCGATGATACCGGCTTCGTTGCGTAATTTCGCCGGAACCATAGGCGTCTTCACTTCAATGAACGGAAGGAACTTGTCGCTCATGCGGCTGACCCCGCCGCCGACGACGAACAGGTCAGGGCTGAAATACATTTCGAGCAGCGAATAGTATTTGGTCAGACGCCTGGCCCACTTCTTATAACCGAGGCTCTTCGCGTCACGAACCGAGGATGCGGCGTACTTTTCGGCGTCACCCTTGCCTTTTTTCAGTTCGATATGACCCAGCTCGGTGTTCGGCAACAATACGCCGTTATAGATCAACGCCGTCCCGATGCCGGTGCCCAGAGTCGTGGCGATAACCAGGCCCTGCTGCCCCTTGGCAGCCCCAAACTGCTGCTCAGCAAGACCCGCCGCATCGGCGTCGTTCACGACCGTGACCGGCCGACCGCACACTTCGGAGAAGAATTCGGTTGGATCGATGCCCACCCAGGCCTGATCGAGGTTGGCGATGAATTCAATCGACTTGCCCGGCTTCATAGGTGCCGGAAATGCGATACCGACGGGCACGTCGGGCCCTACTTCGAAATGTTCAAGCTCCTCACGCACCGTTTGCGCCACAGCTTTTGGAGTGGACGGCTGCGGAGTCAATATTTTCAGACGTGGTTCCGCGAACACACCGTTGACCAAATCGACCGGAGCGGCCTTAATGCCCGAACCGCCAATATCAACGCCGAAAGCTTGCGCTGTTTCAATCATGACTTCCCCTTCGGTTTGTTAAGAGCTCACAGAATCGGCTCTGAACAGCAACTCACAACTTTCGGTATCCTACCGCGCCCGATACCCAAGCACACGCAGATGGTCTGAATCAAGGGTTTTGTGTACGCCATGTGCCGTGTTTCGGTGTGTCCACGAACCAGCCTGCAAAGTCATCAAAGCGTATCCCCCTAAAGTTTGTACGGCACTTATGGTCCGGTGATGCAACGCCTTGTGAAGGTTGATTCGAGCTTCAGTCAATGCCTTCGAATCGTGTGCCAAGCGGTTACGATCTATGGAAACCGACAAGTCGACTTCTTGATAACCGGAAGCAGGGTTCGAAAATTGAACAGTGTCGTCGTAAAGTCGCCTATGCCACGACGCAATAGACCACATCACCTCGATTGCGCATGACGTGGTAACGGGTTCATATCCGAGCGCGAACTACCGGGCGCACAACGGCGATATCCCAGTTATCAACGTCGAAGGTTTTGCGGATATGCGGTAAGCCACCATAACCAGACACCACCGTGACGTCCGCAATGTTCCAATTGACTCCGTCAATCTGCCGAGCAATCGCAGCCAATGGCATGCACCGCCGCAATCGAGTCATTCAGTGGCATTCCGCACGTGCATGGATCGGATTCCGGTAGACGAACCGCTCTGGCGCAATCGAGCGTTTCATTCTCTGTTTTCAAAAGTCTCGTTCCATATGACATGACTTGCACAATACCGCTCTTCCTATATCCGACCGTTCGAAACAACGGGATGCTTGCGGTGCATTCTTCGCCTTTGGACACCCGTTCGTGTATAGCTGGAATGGCAAGTTTCAAGGAAGGTGAAATCCCTTATTGGCGGTAACGCGTGGAGCCGAGTTCATAATGGCTTCCGCACGAAGCCCGCTCGCCGCGCAAGTGGCTGATTCGGTGCGATTCCGAAGCCAACGGTAACAGTCCGGATGAAAGAAACGAGGCTCATCATGAGCGCATCTTCGCATGCCCCGAACAATCATGACAATCCCATGCCGGCAACAGGCAAAGGCCGTGATAAAACCCAATCCGCACATGCCACCGGAGTTGGGGATCGTGGCCGCTGGTCCACGCAACGCATTGCAGTTTATGCGCTTTTCGTGGCTCTTGCCATAGCGACCTCCTTCATCGGTATCAGCATTATTCCCGGTGTCTCCTACCTTAAGTACGACCCTTCAGGAATCGTGTGCTTGATTGCGGGCTTCGCCTTCGGCCCAGCTGCCGCACTGATCGTCAGCGTGTTGGGATTTGTTCCGCATCTGTTCGTGGATCCGTGGGGAGCGGTCATAGCCATCGCGGTCAGTGTGCTGCTCAGTGTGCCCGCAGCCGCGATTTACCGACGATTGCGCACACGACAAGGCGCACTGGTCGGCATTGTGGTTGGAGCTTTGCTCGCCTTTGCCGGGGCCATTGGACTCAATTTGTTGATCACACCGCTCTACCTGCCCGGCACCACCATGGCCCAAGTCGTCAAACTGATTCCGATTCTCCTGCTGTTTAATTTGGTGAAGTTCGCCATCAACGGCGTGATCACCTTTCTGATCTACAAGCCGATTTCAGACCTGTTGAACCGCTGAATCCGGAGGTCTTGATGCTAACGAATCCACGGCCGCCAATGACCGACGTGCCCATGGCCGACTTGAGATCCGTTCGATTCAGCTACGATGGGGGCCGGTCGTGGATACTCGACGACGTGAATCTTAGGATCGCCGCCGGCGAACGCATCTGTTTGATCGGCCGTAATGGATCAGGCAAATCGACACTTGCCAGACTTCTGGCAGGACTGGTTGCTCCGGACTCCGGTTCGGTGCAACTGGCAGGATACGGCGTGTTCGATGAAAACGGCTCGCAGCCGGCGCAATATCGCACGGCTCGCAGGAGAATCGGTGCCGTCTTCCAAAACCCGATGGATCAGATAGTGACCACCGTGGTATCCGACGACGTTGCCTTCGGACCGGAGAATCTCGCGTTTAAGCGCTCTCGAATCACCGAACAAGTCGACTCCTCCCTGGCATCCGTTGATATGAGAGATTTCGCCAATGCCAATCCATCTCGTATGAGCGGCGGTCAACAGCAGCGCGTAGCCATGGCCGGAATCCTCGCGATGGCGCCCAAGATGGTGGTGCTCGACGAGCCGACGGCCATGCTCGACTCCGAAGCGAGCATGGACGTCATGCAGACTTTAGATGCATTACAGCACCAAGGCGTCACCATCGTTCATGTCACACACAAACCACAAGAGCTCTCTGATGCCGACCGTATTCTCGAACTGACAGGCGGACACCTGCGTGAAACAAGCAGATCCGATGCCATAGCGTTGCTTTCAACCGACGAGGCGACGGAGCAGCACGCGCATGAGCAGATAGAGCGTCTGACGGAATCCACCCCCGCTGTCCTTGAGACCGAATCAGTTCAGGGCGATCCCGGACCAGCGGTCTCGTTCACTCATGTTTCATACCGCTACCCGCAGTCCTCGGTTGACGCGATCCATGATCTGTCATTGACCATCAACCGCGGTAAGACCATAGCGATCATGGGACGCAATGGCTCAGGTAAATCGACCCTCACCAAACTGATGGCCGCTTTGCGAAAACCTACCAACGGTACGATAACCGTGGATGGGGTCGGCAATCTTTCCAAACTATCCAAACGTGACCGCAAGCGGCTACGATCCACACTCGGACTGGTGATGCAACGACCGGAACAGCAGTTATTCGCCTCCACCGTTGAGCAGGACGTGGCTTACGGACCACGGAACCTTGGATTGTCTGAAGACGAGGTGGCGCACAGGGTTGAAACGAGTCTGAAACTGCTGGGACTCGACAGGTTTGCGAACCGTTCTCCGTTCTCGCTTTCGGGTGGACAGCAACGACTAGCAGCGATCGCCGGAATCATCGCCTGCCAGCCGCAAATCCTGGTACTTGACGAACCCTGCGCCGGACTGGACGCCGAAGCGACGATCCGGATTGAGGAGCTGATCGGCACCTTGCGCCAAAAAGGCGTGACAATCGTTCTGATCACTCATTCACGCGGCCAGGCCTATCGCTTGGCCGACCAGATCGTTACGCTTGACGGCGCCGCCAGTCGCACGGTCCGACTGGACGATGGCAGTCAGACCGTGTCTCAAACCGGCACCGCATCCATCAACAGCGCCGACAATGCACAGGATACTCAAACGGCCACGACTCACCGAGGCTCCCCGCAAACGAGTCAGCCGGAAACTTCGGTACCGTCGTCGCGGCTCGGCCGACTCGACCCTCGTGTGAAACTGCTCTCTTTCCTTGCGTTGATGTTTTCCTCGTTCGCGATGGGCTCGCCGCAGGAGCTTGTCTTGGGCGCCATCATGATCATCGGTCTTATCGTCCTCGGGCGTATCAGTCCGCTGCAACTGCTGTCCAAGACCCGAGGGTTCTTGATTATATTTATCATACTCGGAATATTCAATATGCTGTTCGTGCGTTCCGGAGATACTCTTGTCAGCGTGTTCGGATTGCCGATCACCACCGACGGGGCGATTTCCGCCATTCTGTCCATCTGCCGACTGACGTTGGTGATACTGCTCGGTGCGATTTTGCTTGAGACGACCACACCGACAACCCTGACGGACGGATTCGATTCAATGCTGTCACCCTTCAAACGTTTTGGATTGCACAGTCAGGAGACGGCTTTGGTGATGAGCCTGGCATTGCGGTTCGTGCCAACGCTTTCCGACGAAGCCAAAACGGTGGTCGAAGCACAGGCGGTACGCGCAGGATCCATCGAAACCGGCTCTCCTCGGGCTCGCATACGGGCGGCTGCGGCCATCATAGTGCCGGTTTTTGCGGGTGCGATTCGTCACGCGGACAACCTTGCACTGGCCCTCGACGCACGATGCTACGAGGAAGGCATCGAACGGACACACTGGCATCAGCTGAAACTGAACAAGCGCGACCTTGCGTTTCTCGCCCTGTGTCTGATCTATGCAGTGGCATTCATCGGTTTTCATACCATGCCTTGGCAACCTTGGCGATGAAAGCTTCCCAACTTTTATGTTGCCGCTTTGTGGCGATTACGACATATAGGTATATCCGATTATCTCTGAAACGCCCGCGAAGCCCATCAAACTTTGATAAAGTGAAACTGTTACGACATTCTGTCGCCCGTGATTCCACGACGCGGCTTTAAGGAGGCAAATATGAGCCATATTAAAACGGAGATAGAGCCATTCGCCATTGAACACGCCACCGTCGCCACCGGAGACGAGGACGGACGTACCCTCCACGACAGCACCATCGTCGTTGATGGCCTCGGCAGAATCCGCACCGTGGGACCCAGCAGCGAGGTCATCGTACCGCCGGGATATCACAAGATCGACGCGACCGGCAAAGTCGTATCCCCCGGAATGATCAACGGACACGTTCACACGTTTTCAAAGGGCAAGCCGCTCGACCCGGAGGGAAGCACTCCGGAAGGCCAACGCAAAGCCGCAAAGCTGGCGCATTCCCCCATCGGCAAGGCTGCAATGTACGCCAACAGCCGCTCCAACGTAATGACCCTGTTGAATTCCGGAGTCACCACGATTCGCACCGTAGGTGATGTCGGCTACGAAAACGCGACGTTGCGGGACCGCATCGAAGCCGGCCGGGAAGTCGGCCCCCGCATCTTGCCTTCCGGACCCATGCTTGCGATTCCTGACGGCCATGGGGCTCCGTTGCTCGCACTCGAAAGCACCACCCCGGAGGAGGCCCGCAGGAACGCGGAGACGAATATCGACCACGGTGCGACCGCCTTGAAGATAGCGGCCACCGGCGGCGTGACCGATTCACAGGTATTGGGTGAGGCCGGTGCTCCACAGATGACCATTGAAGACATGAGCGCCATCTGCGAAACCGCCCACGCCAACGACATCATCGTGGCGGCTCACGCGCAAAGCCGTGAAGGAGTGTTCCGCGCCCTGAAAGCCGGAGTCGATACCATTGAGCACGGCTGCGAGCTTGACGACGAGCTTATCGATCTGTTCCTGAACAACCCGAGGTCGTTGCGCGGCTACAGCGCGCTTGAACCTACACTTTCGGCGGGACTGCCAATGAAGTTCCTGTCTCAGGAAGCACTGCACATGACCGACATCCAGATGGCGAACTCCGTTGACGTGGTCAAGGGAATGGTCAATGGCACCCAGCAGGCACATAGGGCCGGCATCAAGGTCGGAGTTGGTACGGACACGGCCATGCCGTTTGTGACGCAGTACGGCACCTGGCGTGAGATGTACCTTCTGGTGCGGTTCGGCGGATTCACCCCCGCTGAGGCCTTCCACGCCGGCACTCAAGTGACAGCGGAGATCATTGGCGTTTCAGATGTCACCGGTTCGCTCGAAGAAGGCAAATACGCCGATCTCCTGGTGTTGGACGAAAACCCGGTCGACAATCTGCGCACGCTGGAGCACCCGTTGCTTGTCGTTGCCGCCGGTCATCCTGTGTGGCATCCGCACGTCGAGAGGTTCGCTGATATCGACGCCGAACTTGATGAGGCGTATAAGTAGATGATTACGACGCATCGTCTCATCGGATGCACCGTAGCCTGATGTCCTGCTAGGAAGCATTCTTCCTAGCAGGACGTTCTGCGTTTCACTTTGCATCGGCCACTTTCCAATGGAACGATCCCTGTCGTTCGGCCGATTCAATAGCCGTGTCATCAAAGACCGCACTCACGGAACAGGATTCCCGTGTCAATTGTGTTCATACGATAGACAATCACTGCACTATAAATGTCTCAAAGCCTGCAAGAAAAACCAAACGCACATTCTCAGATTATCGTTCCTTACGAACAACCGGCCCATAAAAGGATTATTCCTTCAGCAATCGTTGCGCCCAATGACGAACCAACGGTTTTACCGCTTCCGGATTATCAATATGAATGTTATGGCCAGCCGGGTCTACAATATGGAAAACAGCCTCCGGATAATGGGACAGCAAGGCACGTTGATCTTCATATCCAACAATTTGGTCCTCTTTGCCGACGACAATGAGCATGGGCCCTGAATATGTACCGAACCGGCTTTCAGGTTCCGTGTCAAGCCAGTAGCGGTCGCTGAGCCGCTCGTTGGCCTCTCGATCGCATGATGCCGTTCCTGGTAGAATGTACCGCTGATATCGTCTCCACGCCTCA
This sequence comes from Bifidobacterium bohemicum DSM 22767, assembly GCF_000741525.1. GTDB lineage: Bacteria > Actinomycetota > Actinomycetes > Actinomycetales > Bifidobacteriaceae > Bifidobacterium > Bifidobacterium bohemicum. The sequence goes on from NZ_JGYP01000001.1 coordinate 196,629, forward strand.
AACGATTGGTTGACCCCCATCTGCAGGAAGTCAACGACTTTGTCCTGCGGCAGATTACTCGTGAGGTCGGGATTCGGATCGTTGACCACATGCCTGGCAACCGTTCGGTGCGCATAAACCGGATCGACCACGGGCGCAATCAATGCCATGCCAAGGACACGTTGCGGCTTGCGAGACAACAAATCACGAGCCAGGAGACCACCCATGGAATTACCCAGCAGCGCGAACCTGGCACGGCTACCCACCAGATCATCGATGGTTTCGGCGAACCAATCCACCAACTCAGGCAGGCCTCCGGGAGCCGGCAATGCAGAGGTACGGCCATGGCCGGGCAAATCAACGTAAATACGTTGAACTCCTTCAGGAAAAGCATCATCAAGCACCATTAGCGACCGGTGATCGACTCCCATTCCGTGAAGCATCACCACAGGGACTCCTGAACCTTCAACGACCGTATATGCCCGAGGCTTCACCATCACTCCAATTCCTTCGACTGCTTAAGCGTTTACAACCGTGAACGTAACCTGATGCCGACTCCATATTGCACCATGAAACGCGAACCAAGTCCTTAAAAATACGTCTGGCGCCCGCGATACCGTTTCGGCAATAAAAAAGTTCCACGACCCGAAGGCCGTGAAACATGAAAAGATCCGTCAAGCCATTAAATAAGCTTGAACTTGGTCATAAGACCCAGTGCGATGATAATCGCCACCCAGAGCAAAGCCAATACGATGGTCCAACGATTCAGGTTCTTCTCAGCCACGCCAGAGGTTCCGGCATTCTGAGTCAGGCCACCCCCGAACATGTCAGAAAGACCACCGCCCTTACCACGGTGCATGAGAATCAGCAACGTCAGCAAAATGCTGAAGAGCACAAGAATGATTTGCAACACAAGCTTGACGATGGCCATTGTCGACACTGTTAACCTCCATGAACGGAATACTTTAGTCATGTTATCGCATGGCATGGAAGAAACCGAATAAACCATCAGTCAGCAGGAACAGCAATGCTAAAGTATCTCGAATAACCCTTGAAGGATGCAATGTCAGCGGCGAACAGACGTGGTTTTTTCGGTGAGCCTGCAAATCTTCGCCAACTCCTCCGGATCCAGTGAAGCGCCACCGATAAGAAAACCATCGACGTCCGGCTCACTGATCAGCTCAACCGCATTTCGGGAACTGACCGAACCACCGTACAGTATACGTACGGACTGAGCTACATCGGAACCAAAACTTTCAGTGAGGTCGTTTCGTATGGCCAAAGCCGCATCCTGCGCATTCTGAGGGGTCGCAACCAATCCCGTGCCGATGGCCCACACCGGCTCATAGGCAATCACAAGACGCGAGGCCTCCTCGTCGGAAAGGTCGCGCGTCACATCGTGCACCTGTCCGACCGCATAGTCGAGCGCTATCCCCTTGCGGCGCTCCTGCATGCTCTCCCCTACGCAGAGAATCGGTTGCATGCCGGCCGTCAGCACGGCGCGCACCTGATCGACAATGTTGGCATCGTCTTCAGGATGGTACTTACGTCGCTCCGAATGGCCGACGATGACATAACTGCATCCAAGACGAGCGAGCATATCCGCCGAGACATCGCCTGTAAAGGCACCTTGGTTGGTGACCGAAACGGACTGTGCCCCGTATGTGATTTTGAGCTTGTCGGCCTGCACCAGCACCTGTACGCTTCGCAGTGACGTAAACGAGGGCATCAGAGTGACCTCACAACGCTTGAAGTCGAAATGAGCGTCACGGAGCAGCCATGCGAGCTTTTGCACGAAATAGGTGGCTTCCAAGTGGTCGAAATTCATTTTCCAATTGCCAGCTACCAATGGTATACGTGCCCGAGCCATAAACGCCTTCCCCCTAGCCGAATCTAAAACCCGCCAGACTCAATGGCCTGAGACGAATCGCGACAATTCAACTGATTCTACTCCAGACGCCCAACGAACCGTATATTGTTGTTCTTCAAGGAAAAGTCGGACCAATGCAAAAGCCGCACGATACGCATCGTTGCGCCTCGTGCGGCTTTCTGTACTTTGTGTGGCTCGTTCTTGGACTACTCAAGCACCTTCAGTCCAGGCAGGGTCTTGCCTTCGAGGAACTCGAGCGAAGCACCGCCGCCGGTGGAAATGTGTGAGAAGCCGTCTTCGGGGAAACCGAGGTTACGCACGGCCGAAGCGGAATCGCCACCGCCGACGATGGTGAAGGCACCATTGGCGGTCGCATCCACAAGTCCCTGCGCCACAGCACGGGTACCCGCCTCGAACTCCTTGATCTCGAACACGCCGGCAGGACCGTTCCACACGACCGTCTTGGAATCGACGATCTTGTCGTGGAAGATCTGCTGGGACTTCGGGCCGATATCAAGACCCATCTTGTCGGCCGGCATCTTGTCAGCGTCAACGACCTCGGGATCGGCAGGGACGTCGTCGCTCGGGAAGCCCTTGTTGACAACGACATCAACCGGCAGAACCAGCTCGACGCCATTCTTCTTGGCCGTCTCAATGTAACCCTTGACCGTATCGATCTGATCCTGCTCCAACAGAGAGGTGCCAACCTCATAACCCTTGGCAGCAAGGAAGGTGAAAGCCATGCCGCCACCGATGAGCAGACGATCGGCCTTGGAAAGCAGATTCTCAATAACACCAAGCTTATCGGAGACCTTCGAGCCACCCAGCACGACGGTGAAGGGACGCTCAGGGCTTTCAGTGGCACGAGACAGTGCCTTGACTTCCTTCTCGATGAGCTTACCGGCTGCGCTTGGCAGATCGGTCGCCACATCATAATCGGAGCCTTGTGCGCGGTGAACCACACCGAAACCATCGGAGACGAAGACGTCGCCCAGAGCGGCGATCTTCTTGGCATACGCCGCGCGCTCGGCATCGTCCTTGCTGGTCTCCTCAGGGTTGAAACGAACATTTTGCAGGAGCACAACGTCGCCATCGTTCATGGCGGCGACCTTGGCCTGGGCATCCTCGCCATACGTGTCATTCGCGAGCGGCACGTTCACGCCAAGCAGCTCACCGAGCCGTTTCGCCACCGGAGCGAGCGACAGCTCAGGAACCACCTTGCCCTTTGGCCGACCCAGGTGGGCCATCAAAATGACCTTTGCTCCATCGGCACGCAACTGCTCGATGGTCGGCAACGCCGCACGAATACGGCCATCGTCGGTGATCGTGGTACCTTTCAGCGGCACGTTGAAGTCCGCACGAACAAGCACCTTCTTGCCCTTAAGATCTCCAAGATCCTTGAGTGTCTTCATGAATTCCCTTTCCGTAACCCTCCGACGTGTAAGCCGCATTCAGCTGTCAACGGGCGGAGGCAGCCCACTTGGAAGAGCCGACTCACAAAACTATGAGCCTCTCACCAAAAGCTTTCAATTACCATCCTACAAGAGGTAATCAACAAATAAGTTCGAAACCGAACGTTCAATCATGGTTTTATACCTTCGTTTGTTAACGCTCACATAGTTTCGGACTTACGAATTTTCAGTGTCCTTTCGATGCGGCGGATAATTTACGGCATCACGCGACGTTACTTCGTCCCCTGTTCGCGTTCCTTTTCGGTTTTCGCGGCCAGTTGAAGCAGCCGGCGAATACGACCGGCAATCGCATCCTTGGTAATCGGCGGATTGGCCAGATGCCCCAATTCCTCGAGGCTTGCATCGGTATGCCACACACGAAGATCACCGGCCGCCTTGAGGTTTTCGGGAATATCGTCGCCCAGGACCTCGAACGCATGAAGCACCTTCTGCGTCGCCTCAGCGGCCGCCTTGGCGCTACGACGCATATTGGCGTCATCGAAATTGGCCAGCCGGTTGGCCTTGCCCCGTGCCTCGCCGTCTGCGCGCTTTCCCGTCCATTCCCTGGCTGCACGCGGCGCACCGATGAGGTTCAGCACTCGCTCGATCGCATCCGCGTCACGTAAAGTGATTCGTTCGGAGCTACGAACCTTCCTGGTTTGAGCGGTAATACCCAACCTACGACCCGCACCCTGGAGCGCGACCGCACTTTCATGGGTGGGACATACGATCTCAAGATAGCTCGCTTTGCCGGGGTCGGAAATGGTTCCGCGAGCCAGAAAAGCCCCGCGCCATGCGGCTTTTATCTGCGAGATATTGCCGCTGATGACTTCGGCGGGAAGTCCGACCACGACGTGCATACGCCGATCAAGCAATCCCGTCTGAAGAGCCAGCGCCGTAGCCCCACGATCAACCAGCATCTCATAACGCTGAACGGTCCCGCTTGGGGTCTGACGGGAAACCTTGGTCACTTTGGCTTCACGCTGGAAATGATGCGATATGGCATTTTTAAGCCATTCGGCAGCCTCAATCGAATCGAACTGCGCGTGGATGACCACCTTGTTATTCACCGGTCGTAACCCACCCCCGAACCGTAACATAGTGGCGACCTGAGCCATTTTCGCCACCGGCGGATCGGTCTCGATTCCTGCCAGCTCCCGTTTGACATCATTCAGAAGAGCCAAAGTCCAACCTCCTGCTTCCTGTTCTTCTTAAAGTGTAGTAAATTCATCGAACAGCGGCACCTTTAGGGACAGAGCCTCGTCAGATGCTCAACAGCTATGAATCTACCACAAATCCTATCGTTACTCGATAGTTCTACTATGTTCCATTCGACAAAATCCGTCACTGACGGTCGACTTTTTGCAATTCCCGCGCCGAAACCGTCACGGCCAATCCCTGTTTCCGAAGCCGCCGTGCCAGTTCCTCACTGATGGCCACAGAACGATGCTGCCCACCGGTGCATCCGATGGCAATGGTCACAAAATGCTTATCCTCCTCGGCGTAGCCTTTGACGGCTATAAGCAGTGCTTTCTCGTACGCATCCAGAAATTCCAAGGCTCCTTCGCTTGAGAGCACATAGTCGCTCACGGCGCCGTCACGTCCGTTTAATTCGCGTAAACTCGGCACCCAGTAAGGATTCGGCAAAAAGCGAACATCCGCCACAAAATCGGCGTCGAGCGGAATGCCGTATTTGAAGCCAAAACTGAAGATGTGGACGGCCACTGTTTTGGGACCCGAACCCAACAGAGCCTCATAGAGTTTCGTTGAAAGCTGATGAATGCTCAAAGCGGAAGTGTCGATAACCGTATCAGCCCGTTCCTTGAGATTCTCGAGCAGTTCGCGTTCCTCATGGATGCCGTCAATCAGTCGATTGCCGTGTTGCAGCGGATGCGGGCGGCGCACCGACTCGTAGCGCTGAACCAGCACTTGGTCACTGGCATCGAGGAACAGAATGCTCGTACGTACCCCAAGGTCATCCAAGTGGCTCAGAACAGCGGAAAGATCGTCGAAATAACTACGCGAACGCACATCGATGACAGCGGCGAGACGATGGACCTTCGAACCCGAAGAAGTCATCATGTCCACCAGGGGGATCAACAGCTTCGGCGGCAGATTGTCCACGACATACCAGCCCATGTCCTCCACGCTATCGGCGGCTTGAGAACGGCCGGCGCCACTCATGCCGGTGATCAGCAACACCTCGAACTCGCTGGCCGGTCTGGGCTCGCCGCAGGCGAGCCCAACGTTCATGGACTGCGACGACGGTGCTTCTGCATCCTCTCCACTGTCAAGACTTGACTTCACAACGCCTCCCGTAACGCGTCTTCCATGGCCGTTTCAAGGCCGACAAGATCCAAGCCCCCCGTCTTTGGGACAGAGGTCCGGTTTAATTTCCGTGTCGGTTCCATCATAACCGAACGGGGTGGCATGTGCATACCCGTCATCAAAAGCACTTGCGCGACGGCCTGATACAACAGCATCCGCTCCCCTCCCAGGGCCTTACCGCCGGCTTTGCGCCAGGCAAGCATCAATTCAGTGGGTCTTGGGTCATAGACGACGTCGAGCAGTGTTCCGCAAACCGCGGGCCTCGAATCCACGAAATCATGAGCTGTCGTATCGGCTCCGTGTGAAGGTATGGTATTGACGACCACGTCCGCATCGTTTAGATATTTCGGTGCTTTGGCGAGCGGAACGGCACGATAGGCAAATTCCTGACGGTGACGTTCTGCCAGATTCCGCAAAGCATCGCTTGTGTATATGGTGCGTGCACAAATAGTGATATTCGTCACTTTTCCTTTTTTGGGAATCGTCATCTCACTCAACGCCGCAAGAGCGGAAAGCGCGGTATTGCCATTGCCAAGAATCACGGCATTGGCTCCCGGCTTGTGCGGCGTCGAACCGGGTTTACCCTGTTGGCGCGCCCATGAACGAGCCGACGGTTTTCCGATAGACGCCTCCGCGATATCGGAGTCGGGAATTCCGTCAGAGGCATCGATGTCCCACGCGTGCCTGAACGCCTGCACGATACCTTGGATATCCGTGTTATACAGACGTATGACAGGTTGCGAATCATCGTCATCACCCTCGCGCACGATCACTGCGGTATTCGACACATGCAACTCTTTCGACCATGCATCGGAAGGCACACCGAACGGTTGAACCGTCCGTTTCAGCGGCATCGTCAGACTCAGGCCCCGCCAGGAACCGTCGAGGGTGGAGAGGAAACCCGGCAGCTCGTCCTCGCCCACTTCCTCCCGTCCATACACCCAGTCGGTCAGACCGAGGTAACGATAGGCAGCATTGTGCAATACAGGAGAAAGTGAGTGGGCGATCGGCCTGCCCAATACAGCGCATCGATGATTGACCGGATTCATTGTCCCTCCTTTGCATTTGACTCAATCGAGTTGACGTAATCAAAACGACGCGAGCCTATGCCAATGTACCCGATGGAGCGGAGACGGCCCACCGATTCGGTTCCTGAAGACAGGATTGGGCATCGGTCGCAAGCCGTGAAGTCCGCCTTAAGGCATCGGCAGGAGTTGACCTGCCGGTGTCATCAGCGGCAGGTCAGGGCATCCGTGCGCACCTTGAGGTGGATCCTGCGCGCTCGAAGCCGGGCATTAGATTGACCGGTGTATCTCATTGTCTCGACCAAAGCGAAGCCGGCTCCCACTGAGCCGCCGATGAGCAAGCCGTTGATCACGTTTCTGGCATGTAACCTTTTCAAGTAGTAGTAGGGTAAGCGCCATTAGATTCAATTATGATCCTCGATCCATTAACCTAATGCTGATGATTGCAGAACTGCCATACCCTGTCCAAACCCATGCCCGAATCTCATTCCTCCCGACCGCATAAAACAGAAATGGACCCCCTCCATAGACGCCCAGGATAACCATACTTGCGCGAACAACGTGAATCAATCCGTAGAGCCTTTTTCATCAGCAGCGGGATGCAATGCGTTGTAGATGGAATGGGCCTTTGCGGCACCGATCCCTTTGACACGTTGTAAATCCTCGATACTTGCAGCCCGAATCGCCTTGACGGAACCAAAGGCACGCAACAGACGCTTCTGGTAGCTGTCACCGATACCGGGAATATCGTCAAGCGCAGAGCGCAAGGCACCTTTGCGGCGAGTGTTGCGGTGGTAGGTGATGGCGAATCGGTGGGACTCGTCGCGTACACGCTGCAGCAGATACATACCTTCGGATTGCCTCTTGAGAATCAACGGGTAATCCTCCCCCGGCAGCCAGACCTCCTCAAGACGCTTGGCCAACCCACAGACCGCCACATCGTCCACACCGCAGTCCGCCAATGCCCTGGCTGCGGCCTCGACCTGTGGTTTGCCGCCATCTACAACGATGAGATTGGGCTTATACGCGAAGTGACGCGGCTGCGTGTTTTGCTGGACAACTTGAGCCGCGACTTCGTCGTCGACCCTCTGAACAATCGAGGCGTCGGTCGATTGACCCGCGCGGTCGGTCGGGAATGTCTTAGTACCGGCAGATTGCGTTGCGGTGACTCCCATATGCGTACTCGGAGAGGAACGCACGCCATCATCTTGCTCGGGTAATGTGACCGGTGCGACTATAGCAACCCCATCGACACCAGCCTGTGTCGATTTTGCTGAATCGGCCATATCCCCATCGCGGGCAGCCTGCTCGATACGCTTTTCGTTATCGATGCTTTCACCGGTGTCGCCCGCGATGTTCCCATGACGGAAACGACGGGCCAGCGTTTCGTACACGGCACTGAGGTCATCGGCCTGTCCCTTGCCGCCTTTGCCCCGAATGGCAAACCGCCGGTATTCCGACTTCTTGGCGACGGCATCCTCAAAAACAACCATGGAAGCAACCTGATAAATGCCGCCGATGGTGTTGGAGATATCGTAACCTTCAATACGCAAGGGCGCCTGGGACAGCCCCAACGCCTTGGCCACGTCATTCATGGCCTGCGTCCTGGCACCTATATCACTGATGCGGCTGAGTTTGCTACGCTGCAATGCCTGCTTGGCATTGCTTACCGCACGCTCCATGATATCTTTTTTGGCACCTCGGCTGGGCACCCTGATGGTGACCGCCGAACCACGCAGACCGCTGAGCCACTGCTCAAGTTCCACTCGTCGCGACGGTTCAACCGGCACCAACACCTCCCGTGGCACAGGGGCGATCGGCGCAAGGAAGTCGTTGCGACCGGTCTGCATCTGCCGTTCACGGCGAATTCGGGTCGCCTGCGCCCGATCAAGGGCGCTGGTAGCCGTCAGAGCCTGGGTGGACCCCAGGGCATCACGCCGTTTTCGAATCGAAACACCCCCGACCGAAGCCGGCAACGGGACGGTTATGGAGTCATCGACAGCCTGGAAATCGTCTGAATCATCCGTACTCTTAGCGCCGACATTCGCAACGTCTGAAAAATCCGTTTCCGCGCTCTCATTGGCCTCAAGCAACTCTTCGCCGTTACTGGGCAGGTTCAGCGGCGTAATGGCCTTATTATCGGGTTCCTCCATCAACTCCGAATACACCTGCACAATCAGGTCGGAAAGCAAATCCTCGTCGGAGATGTCTTCCACGCGCTCGACGCTCCAGTTACGTTCTCCTCGAATGCTGCCGGAACGAACAAAAAACGCATGGATCGATGCCTCGAGTTCGTCGGAGTCCAGACCGAACACATCCGCGTCCACATCAGAATCCAGCACCACGGCGTTTTGCTCGCATACGGTATTGAGCATGTCAATCTGGTCGCGCAGACGTGCAGCCTTTTCGAATTCCAAATCATCGCTCGCACGTTTCATCTGCCGGGTCAAATCGTTGATATAGGACTTGCCGTATCTGCCGGTAAGCGCACCAGCGAGCTGCTCACACATCCGACGATGTTCTTTAAGGTCGATACGACCGACGCACGGAGCCGAGCACTTGCCGATTGAAGCCAATAAACAAGGGCGGTTGGTCATCTGTGCGCGATGGAACACGTTTTTGGTGCATGTGCGCACCGGATAAGCCTTGAGCAGCAGATCAAGGCTGTGACGCAAAGGCCACACCTTGGCGTACGGACCAAAATACCGGGTGTCTTGGCGTTTACGGTTTCGTGTGACCCAGACGCGCGGCACCTTTTCTCCTAGCGAAACGGCGAGATACGGGTAGGTTTTATCGTCACGGAACACGACGTTGAAACGCGGGTCGAACTCCTTGATCCACGTGTATTCCAGCGTAAGCGCTTCAAGCTCGGTGGCGACCACGGTCCATTCGAGGCTACGGGCCGTGAGCACCATGTTCTGCGTACGCGGATGGAGCTGATTGAGCGGTTGGAAGTAGTTGGTCAAACGGTTGCGCAGGTTCTTCGCTTTTCCCACGTAGATGACACGACCATTGCCGTCACGCCATTTGTACACACCGGGATTGGCGGGAATGTCACCGGTCGCGGGAATGAACAGGTCGCGTGTATCTCCGAGGTTGTGTGTACCTGTACCTTGAGAAATCGTGGCCGTTCTGCGCCACCTATCATCCGACATACTGTTTCCCGTGGATGACATGTCGCCTTCCTTCCCGCCAACGTGTCGTGTTCCTGTCGACATTGATTCAATAACGAGTATCAGTCACTCAGTACTCGGCTTGAATCGAACCGTACCCAACCCGGCCTTTCACTTTTTGGACGTCTTGACCGATTTTGTTTTCTTGACGGCACCTTTTGCCGGTTCGGAACCGTCGGCTACACTAGCGTCGACTGACCCAAGCATGGGCGCCAAATACCGACCCGTCCAACTTTTCTGCGATTGCGCCACCTGCTCAGGCGTGCCCTCAGCAACGATGGTGCCGCCGCCGTCACCGCCCTCCGGTCCGAGGTCGATGATCCAGTCCGCGGACTTCACCACGTCGAGGTTGTGTTCGATGACGATGACGGTGTTACCTTTGTCGACAAGTTCCTGCAAGACGGTCAATAGCTTGCGCACATCTTCGAAATGCAAGCCTGTGGTCGGTTCATCGAGGATATAGACGGTCTTACCAGTGGACCGACGTTGAAGCTCGGTGGCAAGTTTGACACGTTGGGACTCGCCACCGGAAAGTGTGGTGGCGGGCTGCCCCAAACGGATATACCCCAAGCCAACATCCACGAGAGTGTTGAGATAACGCGAGATACCCGTATAGGCTTTGAAAAAGTCAGCGGCCTCGGAGATCGGCATATCGAGCACATCCGCCACCGATTTGCCGTTGTACTTGACTTCGAGCGTCTCACGATTGTAACGCTTGCCATGGCACTCTTCACACTCGACGTACACGTCGGGCAGGAAGTTCATCTCGATCTTAATCGTTCCATCGCCGTGACAAGCCTCGCAACGCCCTCCCTTGACATTGAAGGAGAATCGCCCTGGCCCATAGCCGCGCACCTGAGCCTCCGGGGTCTGAGCGAACAGCTGACGGATTTTATCCCACACGCCTGTGTAGGTGGCGGGGTTGGAACGAGGCGTGCGACCTATCGGGTTCTGATTGACGTGAATCACCTTGTCACACTGGTCCATTCCCTCAATCCGGGTGTGTTTGCCCGGAACGATGCGAGCCCCATTGAGCCTGTCTGCCAGGCTCGGGTAAAGAATCGAGTCGATCAACGTCGATTTGCCCGAACCGGATACGCCCGTGATGCAGGTGAAAACGCCCAATGGAATCTTCACATCGAGATTCCTGAGATTGTTTTCGCGGGCACCAACGACGTTCAGTTGCTTGCCGCGCTTCGGTTTGCGACGCTTCTTCGGCACCTCGATCCGACGACGTCCCGCGAGGTAATCGCCGGTGATGGAACGCGGTGCGTCCACGACATGAGCGGCAGGTCCCGAATAAACGACTTCGCCACCAAGTTCACCGGCACCGGGGCCTATGTCCACCAGCCAATCGGCGCGGCGAATCGTATCCTCATCATGCTCGACCACGATCAGTGTATTGCCCAAATCCCGCAGATGGTGCAGCGTTTTGATCAAACGGTCATTGTCGCGCTGATGCAGACCTATGGAGGGTTCGTCAAGTACATACATGACACCGACCAACCCACTGCCAATCTGCGTGGCGAGCCTGATGCGCTGCGCCTCACCACCGGACAGGGTCTTCGCCGCGCGGGAAAGCGTCAGATAATTCAACCCGACATCATTCATAAAACCAAGCCGGGCTCGGATCTCCTTGAGCACCTCACCTGCTATCAGGGCCGCGGAACCTTCAAGTTTCAGCGAGCGCACCCACGCCAGGCTTTTTTCGACCGGCATATCACACACATCGGCGATGGACTTGCCGTCCACGGTAACCGCAAGCACTTCAGGCTTGAGTCTTTTGCCTTGGCATGCCTGGCATGGCACCTCACGCATATACGATTCGTAATACAGTTTCATCTGTTCCGAATCGGTCTCGTCATGCCTGCGCATCAGCGTACGGACCACACCTTCGAAACCTGTGCTGTATTCACGGAGACGACCCCATCGGTTGCGATATGAAACGTTCACTTTGAAGTCATGGCCGTACATGACGGCGTGCTGAACCTTCTTAGGGAGGTCCCTCCAAGGCGTATCTAGGCTGAAGCCCATCTCCTCGCCCAGCCCTTCAAGCACGTGACGGTAATAATCCCCTGTACCCTTGGTCATGCCCCAGGGTTCAATGGCATTTTCGTTCAACGATTTGCTCGGGTCCGGGATGACGAGTTCCGGGTCTATTTCGAGCTTGTAGCCGATGCCGTCGCATTCCGGACAGGCGCCGTACGGGGCATTGAAAGAGAAGGTGCGAGGCTCCACCTCATCGAGGTCAAGTTGGTGACCATTGGGGCAGGAGCGCTTCTCGCTGAACGGCTGTCGACGGTTGGGGTCTTTTTCGTCGAGGTCAACATAATCGATGACGATGATACCCTTGGCGAGCTTCAAAGCAGTCTCAATGGAATCCGTCAACCGCTGACGCATACCGTCCTTGATGACCAGCCTGTCGACCACGACCTCGATGGTGTGCTTCTTTTGCTTGGTGAGCTTGATGTCATCGGAAAGCTGGGCCATCGTTCCGTCGATCAGCGCGCGCGAGTAACCATCCGAACGCAATAGTTCGAGCAGATCCTCAAACTCGCCCTTGCGTCCACGCACAACGGGCGCGAGCACTTGGAAACGTGTGCCATCCGGGTTTTCCAACAGCGTATCAACCATTTGCTGCGGCGTCTGCGCACTGACGACCTCACCGCAGACCGGGCAATGCGGCACGCCCGTGCGCGCGAACAGCAGGCGAAGATAGTCGTAGATTTCCGTAATCGTACCCACGGTGGAGCGCGGGTTGCGGTTAGTGGTCTTCTGGTCGATGGAGACGGCCGGGCTCAACCCCTCGATAAAATCGACATCCGGCTTGTCCATCTGTCCAAGGAACTGACGGGCGTAAGCGCTCAGCGACTCGACGTAACGCCGCTGCCCTTCCGCAAACAATGTGTCGAAAGCCAAGGATGACTTGCCCGAACCGGACAGACCGGTGAATACGACCATGCGGTTACGCGGAACGGCAAGATCGACGTTCTTGAGATTGTGCTCGCGAGCGCCCTGTATCGTGATCTTCAAGTCGCTTGGGATATGGGAGATATCGGCCACGAGCGTACCGTTGGACTGCCGCAACGGTGCCTTGGCTATCTGCTGGGTGAGAAACTCGTCTCCATTGATCACCAACGGTTCTTCCGTAGACACGGCACGGCCTTCATCAACCATCGTCGATTTCACCTCGGATTGCTTTACCACGTAAACCCCTTGCCCTCACACCGATGCTGCTTTGTTCATCCATCATAAACGAAGGTTCGAACAATTGTTCGATTCGGTACCCGTACCGCTATGATAGCCTTCTGGACTGCAACGATACTTGCTTCACCGCGACAAACACTGCCGGCGAAACGTCCATTATTACGTAAGCGAACACGAACCGAAACGACCAGACAGGACAGGATAGGCAGGCGGCATGGCGATAGAGGGGCAGGGACTCGGCATTCAGATCGGTGCGCGCACATTGCTCGAACCGACGGACTTTCGAGTGAACAAAGGTGACAAAATCGGTCTGGTGGGCCGCAATGGTGCCGGCAAGACCACTCTTACGCGCGTGATCACCGGTCAGACCTTGCCGTCGGAGGGCAAGGTCAGAGTCACCGGCAAACTCGGCTATCTGCCGCAGGACACCCACGCCGCCGACCCAGAGCAGAGTGCCTTGGATCGTATGATGAGCGCACGCGACATCGCCGCGATCATCAGACGTATGCGCAAAGCCGAAAAAGACATGACCAGCCCGGATCCGAAAGTCATGGAAAAGGCCATGAATCAATACGACAAGACGTTGCAGGCTTTCGACAAGGCTGGCGGCTATGCGGCACAGTCCGAGGCGATTTCCATGGCGGCAAGCCTGGGGCTGCCCAATGAGGTGATGCAGCAGCCTTTGGGGACGCTTTCAGGCGGCCAACGGCGGCGTGTGGAACTGGCGCGCATTCTCTTCTCCGACGCCGACACGCTCATTCTGGATGAACCGACCAACCACTTGGACGCGGATTCGATTGAGTGGTTGCGCGGATATCTGAAGAAATACGAAGGTGGGTTCCTGGTCATCTCCCATTCGACCGAGTTGCTCGACGAAGTGGTCAACAAGGTGTGGCATCTCGACGCGCAAACCGCGCGCATCGACATGTATTCGCTGGGTTGGAAGGCATATCTGCATCAAAGGGTCGTGGATGAGGAACGCCGACGGCGTGAACGCGAGGTGGCCGAGAAACAGGCCGCCCGCTTGATGAAGCAGGGCATACGCCTGCACGCCAAGGCCACCAAGGCCGTAGCGGCCCAGAACATGATGCGCCGCGCCGAACGGCTGCTGGAAAACACCAACGAGGCACAACGGCAGGAAAAGGTGGCCGATATCCGCTTCCCCGAACCTGCGCCTTGTGGCCGTACCCCAATCCAGGCCAAGGACATCTCGAAGGCGTTCGGATCGAATATCGTGTTCGCGGGCATCAATCTGGCCATCGATAAAGGCTCACGCGTGGTGATCCTCGGGTATAACGGTGCCGGTAAAACAACCACCCTGCGCATTCTTGCAGGCGAGGAGGAGGCGGACACCGGCGAAGTGGTCTACGGGCATGGTTGCAAAATCGGCTATTTCGCACAGGAACACGACACCCTGGATCTCGACTCCACGGTGCTTGAGAATCTACAACACGTGGCACCGGAACTCGACGACACGCATGCGCGGTCGATTCTGGGCAGCTTCCTGTTTTCCGGGGACGACGCGATGAAGCCGGCGAAGGTGCTCTCCGGCGGCGAGAAGACCAGACTCGCGCTGGCCACTTTGGTCACCTCGCGCGCGAACGTGCTCCTGCTGGACGAGCCGACGAACAACCTCGATCCAGCCTCTCGTGACGAGATTCTGAAGGCCATCGCCAAGTATGAAGGCGCCATCGTGCTGGTGACCCACGACGAGGGTGCCGTAGAGGCGCTTAACCCCGAACGCGTGCTGCTGATGCCGGACGGCGATGAGGATCTATGGAACGACGAGTACCTCGATCTGGTCGCCGAAGAATAGTAAGACATCCACTTGAGCCGCATCGCTTTATGGTGGCATGCGAACCGTTTGGCAATAACGTCATGAATTCGCAACACACCGGAAAGAACCGACCAAAGCGTATAGAATGGTTGGTTGGACGGCAAGGAGTGCAGCATGGGCAAGACGACAGACGGAATGGAACGCAGCAAGGCCTTGCGGCTCTGCGCATATCGCGCGGAAACAGTACGTTCCATGGAACGTCCGTTGCTTGAACGGGGCGTGCCTCTGATGCGCATGGCCGCTTCTGCGACGGCGCAAGTGACGGCGCAACTGCTCGAGGACAGCGGCATTGACGTGATCGGCGGGCGC
Organism: Bifidobacterium bohemicum DSM 22767; assembly: GCF_000741525.1. Lineage (GTDB taxonomy): Bacteria > Actinomycetota > Actinomycetes > Actinomycetales > Bifidobacteriaceae > Bifidobacterium > Bifidobacterium bohemicum. Next base: position 211,808 of record NZ_JGYP01000001.1, read on the forward strand.
GTATCGTTACTCGCCGGGGCCGGCGACAATGGTGGCGACGGTCTTTTTGCCGCCGCTGCACTGGCTCGCGCCGGGGCTGAAGTCACGGTGATCGCCGTAGGAAAGTCGTTGCATCCTGCAGGTCTGATAGCACTGACCCGTTCCGGTGGAAAGCTGCTCATACTTGACCCCGGAGCAACGATGACACCGGAACTGCGCGGTTTTGGTGCCGGCGAAGCCGGTGAACGGCTACGGGCGGCCATCGAGATCGTCGCAAAATCGGACGTGTTGCTGGATGCCATGACCGGGATCGGAGTGACTGGAGCGCTGCGCGGACTGGCGGCAACCATGGCGCACGAAATCTGCTCGAACATACGCCAAGCCAATGAAAATGGGGCACGGGCACCACTGGTGATCGCCATCGACACGCCTTCAGGTATCGGAGTGGACGACGGGACAATTCCCGGCGATGTGATTGACGCGGATGCGACAGTGATGTTCGGCGCGATGAAACCCTGCGCCATGCTGCCTCCGGCTTCCTTTGCCTGCGGTCAGGTGACTCTGGTCGATTTCGGTTTCGACTTGACCGGCAGACCCCCAGCGGTTTCAGCCATGAATCAGGCCCGCACGAGGACAATGCTACGCCGGCCGAAAACAGCCGACTCCAAATATTCACGCGGTGTGGCAGGGCTGATCACCGGATCGACGCACTATCCCGGCGCCGCGGTGCTCAGCGTCGAAGCCGCGATGCATTCCAATACAGGGATGGTCCGCTACCTCGGACCTGCGATAGCCAGCGGCATGGTGCTTGACAAGGCTCCCGAAGTCGTGCTCGGCAAAGGGCGCGTCCAAGCATGGGCCGTCGGATCGGGAGTGCCGGCGAACAGCTCTTCGGCCGCACACGACGAAGACGGTCACACTGACGGTCAGCGCGAAGCGATTGCCACGCTGCTTGCCCACTACGCCTTACCTGACTGGACGGACGGCACTCCGTCGGACGATGGGGTCGAACACCCTGACCACTTGGACAACTTCAACGACTCCGACACAACACCGCATCATATGAGCAATCAGGATCCTTGGAGCATGCCGCCGATCTGCGTGGATGCGGGAGCCCTCGACCTGTTGCCGCAACGTGTTCCGCCGCAGGTCATCATCACCCCGCATGCGGCCGAACTGGCGCGCCTGTTGACGAACCGCGGCCAAGCGGTAACCACGGACGATATCACGGATCGCCCGTGGCACTGGGCCACGAGGGCGCACAAACTCACCGGGGCGACGGTGCTGCTCAAAGGGGCAATCACCATCGTCGTAGGGGAAGACTCCGTCACCAATGCGGATGTAATCGACACCCAAAATGATGGCAGCAACGACACAACCCGCCGCGACACCGACACCGGCATCGACGCCGATTCAGACCACACCATAACCGTCGTCTCAGGCAGCGGCCCGGCATGGCTTTCGACTGCCGGATCGGGCGATGTACTGGCCGGACTGATGTCGGGGGTGCTCGCTCAGCAGCCCGAAGGAGCGTTACAACGCAATCCGGGATCGGCCGTTCAAGCGGCGGCGACGTCCGCCTTCGTCCACGGTATCGCCGCTGCCGAAGCCTCTGAATCCGATTGCTGCGGTTGGAGGCCGCCGTATATCTACGACAGTTCCGAACCAGCCCAGCATCGCAAAACCGGCCACCCTATCGTGGCGTCGGATGTCATCGGCCAACTCCCCCACGTCTTTGGCATGCTGTTGAACGTATGACAAAGCGACACTTCCGGGCATCAGGACCAGCACCAAAACGAAAGACCTCAAATGAACAACGAAACAGCCACGGAGACCAGCGGTAAGACTGCCGCCGCAACCGCCGACGCAGGCGACGCCATCACGGACGTCATCTTCGATTTCTGTGGAGTGCTGCTCGAACTGAACTATCGCCCGTGCCTCGAAGGGCATTTCCCCGAATCGCTTATCGACCAGGTTTGCTCCGATCGGGACGTATACGGCTTCTACACCGCCGAGGCTCGCATGGACGCAGGCGAGGATTTCGCGATGGTGATCAAGGACTATGAAGCTGCATACGGTCCGGAACTCGCGGCGGTATACCGATATTACATCGAACATTATGACAACGCTCTGCCGAAGATGATCGACGGCATGGAATCGCTGCTCGTCGATTTGATCGCCGCGGGCATCAGAGTGTGGGGACTGACGAACTGGTCGGCCGAGACCTTCCACTTCGCGTTCGAGAGGTTCCCTCGACTTAAGGTTCTGCTCAAGGACACCATCGTGTCAGGAGCCGAACATATGCATAAACCGAACGCCGACATTTTCGAGCTGGCTTTGAACCGTTTCGGCCTGACCGCCGACCATTGCGTCTTTTTCGACGACACTGCGGCCAATGTCGAAGGAGCCGACTCCGTAGGGATCCACGGACGACGGTTCGTCAACGCCCAGACGGCTCGAGCCGATTTGTCCGCGCTCGGCGTTTTGGTGTAAAACGATGTGCAGTCCGAAGTTTGCGGAAAGAATACGGCACGTTGACGGTCAGGCGCGTCTGGTTTGATTCTGTCGTTAAGTCCGTGAATCGATCAAACGATTACGTCATGGCACGAAGGTCTCCTTTGTCGACACCTGAACAACATCCCGATTATCGGGGCTTGTCCCGATTATCAAGGGCTTGGAGATACCATACCGACGTCGGTTGAACCGACATTTCGCATTATAGGTTAACCTCGGCGATACATTCGTCGTTATAAGATTCAACTATGACACTGCTGCAGCTGAAATACATCGTGAAAATCGTGGAGTGCGGCTCGATGAACGAGGCCTCGCACGAGCTGTTCGTCTCACAGCCCGCGCTCAGTTCATCGGTCAAGGAGCTGGAGCACGAGATGAGCATCGAGATCTTCACCCGCTCCTCGCAGGGCATCGCACTGACGGTCGATGGCGCCGAATTCCTCACGTACGCCAGGCAGATACTCGATCAGGCCGAGCTCATGGAGGAGCGTTACAAGCACGCCAAGCCGCGCAAACAGCTGTGCACCGTCTCCACGCAACACTACATGTTCGCGGTCGAGGCGTTCGTGGAGATGATCAATTCGATCAAATCCGACGAGTACGAGTTCACCATCCGGGAGACGCGAACCCGCGACATCATCGACCAGGTCGCCAACATGCAGTCCGACCTCGGCCTGCTGTACCTGTCCGATTTCAACAAGGACGTGATAGGCAAACTGCTGCGGTCCAAGCACCTGGAGTTTCACGCGCTTTTCCGCGCCCCGCTGCACGTCTTCATCTCGCGCGACAACCCTCTGGCGGCCAAACGTACCGTGAGCATGCATGACCTGAACCCATACCCGTTCATCCAATACGAGCAGGGCGAGGAGGGCAGCTTCTACTTCGCGGAGGAGGCCGTGTGCCCAAAGGACTCCCCCAAGCAGATCAACGTCACCGACCGCGCCACGATCCTCAACTTCATCATCGGTCTCAACGGTTACACGGTCTGCACCGGCATCGATAACGGCGACCTGAACAACGAACGAATCGTCACCGTGCCCCTCGAAAGCGACGAGACCATGCTTGTCGGCTGGATCGCCAATGAGCGCGCCAACCTTTCCATCGCCGCCGAAAGCTACCTTACCAAACTCAAGACGGTGGTCGCCGGCCACGGCTACCAGCTCATCGAATAACACGACGTTCAAGCCGCCGGACCACTTGAGCCCATCAAACGTCAAGGCGTCCGTTCCGCGATGGCTGTCAGCGGTTCCGGTATGGATTCGACCGTAGCCTTCGGGTCCAATCGTCTTTCGAAAGGCCAACAATCAGTCTTGTCAATCTCCTGTCGAACGCCTGTCCGATGAGATTGCACAACAGGTTCATCGGACAAAGAATCCCATCGCCCGATGAACCATGACGCTACCACTACATACCGGTCATTCCCGGTTTATCGACCCTCCGATTTCTCCATACTTTTTGCCGGCGTAGATGCCGTAAATACAGCACGTGACCACCATCGCCAGGCACACAACCAGGATGGCATACAGGTTCACGAAACGCGGCGAACGCACGGCCAGTCCGCCGATGACCAAAACAACGCCGCCGACGATGAACGCGAAACCACCGAAGCGCTGGCAGCGGCGCCACGATTCCCGGCTTTTATATGCACCCGGCACACGTATACCAGACCATCCGTTCGGCTTGGCGTTCGGCATGATGTTGCCGAGGACGATGAACACCAGTCCCGTCACAACGTTCAGGATTGGTTCCAACGGGACGACGTAACCCGCACGCCCCTTGCCAAAAGCGTCTGAGATCATCCAGAGATTAATTACATTGAATACGACGAACATGCAACATCCGCCCATCGCCCACACACGTACGGTCGTTTGTGGGTTCATGTCCGAATTTGACAGTTTACGCGCGGAACGCCCGACAGGAATCTCGCACACCAGCCAAACCGCACACATCAACAGCGACATCACACCCAAGAAGAGACCTTCGTATTTGTTGCTCCAACGGTCAAGCTGACCATGAATATTGTAGTGCGCCGGTATTTGATCGGGCATATAGGGCAGGGCCAGCAGGTAGATTATCAGTGGCAGCAGGCCAATGAGCACCATCGCGAGATTCCAGTTTTTCGCTCCGAGCAGCACCTCTTTCCAGCCTGCGCTGTTTGACATCGGCGAATTCACCATTGCCGGATTGTCGGACTTGAGGAGGGGCGATTCCCCGACTTCGTCGCCGATATTTCTCGGGTCATTCATGTTACGCTCCTTCATCATTCCATTCTCTAGCGGCGAGTTTCTGCGAATCGAGCCTGACCGCGCCCCTCGTGACCGACCGCTTTGCATATCCGGAAGCCTTGGAAACGGCCTCGTTTCGCTGCAATTGTTTCAGCCAGACAATGGTGTCGTCAAGCATGGTCAGATTCGGCTCGTACCAGATGGTCGTGCCGTCGCGGCTATCGGTGACCAACCCGGCCTCGCGTAATTTTCGAAGATGATACGACAGCCGTGATGCCGACAGCCCCGTAGCCTCGGCGAGTTCGCCGGCGTTCATGATTCCTTGCCTCAACAGCTGAAGGATCTCGCGCCGCGCGGGATCCGCAAGCGCTGACAACGTAGTCTGTACGCTCATTATTCCCCTTTCATCCACATTCCATGTTTCTATATTTCAAATAACTTTGAAATATACTCATACCGTAGCATGTTTCATCAGATATTTCAAAATTAATTGAAATATCATACATTCGTCAAATTTCGTCAGTCCACCCCCCTCCGAAATTGACTTGCATTCAGTCATGATGTATGGTTCCCTTTACATAGTAAAGTTTGCTTTACTAAAATGAGGCACCCGGCAATCTCACAAACGACAAGGAGACGGCAATGGACACCAACGACCCTACCTCAGCCAACGGAACCGGAAAACCGATGAAAACCGTCCCTGGCGAAGAACCGCCTTGCTTGACGACAGAGTCATTTAAAACGAGTCCTTTCGGTACCAGCACCAGATTCGGCGGCGGCAAACCGGCACTCTGGGCCATATGTGTGACCGTTGGCATGCTGATCGGAATCTGCTGCGGCATTGCAATTTTCGTTGTTGCGTCCAAGTCGTCGAAAAATGCTTTGACGGTTGCCATCTCAGAGGCCTTCCCTATCGCTTTCGTGGGCATCATCGCCTGCTGGTTTGTCATCGTGGACAAACGAACCATCAAAGGCAAAAACAGTCACGACGAAGAAAACGTCGAGAACGCATGGGTGCGACAGTCGACAAGCTGGGGCTACTGTGTACTGCTGCTGACCAATACCGCCCTTTTTATCGCTTCATGGTTTTGCACTGGGCCAATCAGCGTCGAACTGGTGCAAATGGTGCTTGTGGGGTGCCTTTTCCTGGGACCGATGGCATGTCTGGTCGGATATGGCTTCCACTATTGGAAAGGAACGCGGTGAAAAACACACTTCCACAACTGCGTTCAGACAAAGGGCTTTCACAGGAGGCACTCGCCGAGGCAGTTGGTGTAAGCCGCCAGACCATCATCTCCATTGAGAAGGGCCGCTTCGACCCTTCCCTGCCGCTGGCTTTCCGTTTGGCTGAACTCTTCGATTGCACCATTGAAGACATCTTCACACCGGAAGCGCAAGCGACGAATCAGTCTGCGAGCGCATGAAGCTGATTCGCCATCCGGGATAAAGCAGAGGAAACCTCTGTCCACCTGGTTCAAGGAATATAACGACGGTGATCAAATGGCTGCACGCATGTCTGTTTTACACTTTATCACAACTATGGTTACCTTTTGGATTCCTCGTGCTTTGGCAACAAGTCGTGCAGTTGCAGCTTCAAACCCGCCTTTGGGGCATCAGGGTTTGCGTCGTCGTCAGAATGATTCTGAGCGAATTTCCCGGCTAGCTTGTCTTGGGTCTCTTTGAGGCTCCGACCAAGCTGCCCGACATAATCGCCCATGAATCCTACACCCTCACCGACTGCGTTGACAGCATTTTTGCCGAATTCCGTAACTTCGCCGCTTAACTGTTTGGCATTGGATTCGATTTCCAAGGCCGTGCTGTTCAGTAGTTCGCCAGCGGCCTGAGTCCACCGAGGAGCCATCTCAATCTGCGTCGAATTGGCTTCAATGCCAACAGCGTTGGCAAAACTGGACATCTTAGAACTGGTCCCCTGCATGACAGTAAGCACTTTGCTCACCGCATTTGGTCGAATGACCTTCTGGCCACGATAGATCTTGGAGGAATTCCGGATGCTCTGGTCGAGCTGCTCAAGTGTTTTTTGAATCGTGAGCAATCTTGCTTTTCGGGCCTCGTTGATGCCTTCACGATATCGCGCTACCGATTCGGGCTTCTCGGACATCACCCGATCCAGTTCGATGATGCTCAGCTCGTCCTGGGCATGAATCGAGGTGCCTATGACCGACAGCCAGCCGGCACAGTCCTGCGACAAGTTGTTCATTTTATCTGCGGCCTTGGCGGCATTGGTTTCTTTCGCAACATTGGATGCCAGATTCTGAATTTTCACCAATGCGTATGCCTGTGCGCTTGCCAAATCATGCGGGCAATCGGCCACTTTGGACCATGTTGTATCGCTAACCGTTCCCACTTTGTCACGTATGGTTTTTGTCTCGTCGATCAAACGCGCGGTGCCGATGAGGGTCGCCAGCGTCTGATCTTTCTGGTCCTGCAACAAATCATCGACTTTGCCGTTGATTTTATTCAGACGGTCCGTTATCTCCTTCATCGATTGTTCGAGCGCCATTTGCGTCATCACCGCCCCGGCACCTGCCAACATCTCCGGATTGGCCAATGACGAGACTTTCGTCAGATCTTCGAACTTGAGATGAGCGATGATCGAACCGTTCTTATCACGCAGCACGCCGGTTCCAGTGGGCCCGAATTGTTTGACCTTCTGAGCCGACTCCTCCGTCAGTTTGACCCAACGTCCGCTCTGTTGGGAGGCTTCCGCTAGTGTTTGAATACCGCTGGCGCACGCTTTGCAGAGCGCGAGTACTCACCGAGCTGGCTTGCTGCCCCCAACCCTGTTTTCTTGAGCCATGCATCCACGGCTGAATCTTCGCCAAGAACCATGATTCCGTTCTCATCCTGCATGACTTGAACGGATTGCGGACCTTGCGTCTGAGAGGTCAGTTCTTCTGAAGTCATAAACTACTCTCCTTAAATCCAGAGAAGTGACGGCGCTATTTGCCCAGTGCCGCTTTGAAGGCACTGTCATATAGCTTTCCGGCCCGCTTCTCGAGCTCTCTTCTCATCTTCAGGTCTCCGCCGGCGGCGTTGCGAACAAGTTCAACCCCCGCTCGAATCTTCTCCACTTCCAACCGCCACTGAGATATCGGCGCATCGTCCGCAAGCACCGAGGAACGCGTCTCGATCAATTCTTCGACCGCCTTGCACTGGTTTTCAACCTTGGAAAGCGGATCCTTCTTATCAGGAAGACGAATCTGCTTGGTCAGTTCGATGAACTTGTCGGAAAAATGCTGTTCCTTCAACCAATTCATCGCTTGATCCACCGCTTCGGGAGGGATGATTCCTTCCACCAATTGAATGATAGCCGCGGCCGCTTTCAAATTCACCGCGGCTTTCCCTTTAGCGTTGGCCCCTGACTTCTTCGCAATCGTTCTCCTGACAGGCTTCTTTGCAGTAGTCATCATAGCTCCATAGTTCACATTGTCGTAACGACACTTGTCGCTTTGCATTGTATGAGAATACAAGGAAAACGACTTTTTGTCATTGACAACCTCAACCCACGATAATTGGATACGGCCATAAACGCACGCGAACCCTTTCGCAAACGTATTCACGCCATTAGTGAAAGGGTTCGATTTATTTGCGTGTCGGCGGCAACATAACGAGCACAGCCGCGGTGCTTCGCCAACACAGCGTCACCGATTCGGAGCCTTATCTAATCAGGCCCCGTATTCCGACAGGTAGGCGTCGGCCCTCTGGCGGGTGTCATCGTCAAGCAGAGGCGTGCCGTCGAGCGTGACCATGCGGGAGGCGGCGGCGAAGATCTCACGGACGTTCGCAATTGCGATGACGGGGAAACCGAACTCCCGCTCGACCGACTTGACGGCGGAAACGTCGGAGCCCTTGGTCTTCTCCATACGGTCGACGGACAAAACCAAGCCCACGATATCGACGTTTGCGGCGGCTTTGAGCTTGGGAACGACCTCGCGCACGGCGGTACCGGCGGTCATCACGTCGTCGACCAGCAGCACCTTCATGCCGTCTTCAAGCGGGGTACCTACGAGGATGCCGCCGTCGCCGTGATCCTTGGCCTCCTTGCGGTCGAAGGTGTAGCCTACCTCCATGCCGTGCATGCTCGTCAGCGCGATGGAGGTGGAAACGGCCAGCGGGATGCCTTTGTATGCGGGTCCGAAAATCGTGGCGACGTCCTTGGGTAATGTGCCATCGGCGATGGCCGACGTGATTTTTTCGGCGTAGAACGCCCCCAACGTGGCGATCTTACGGCCGTCGTTGAAGGCGCCGGCATTGATGAAGTATGGTGACTGCCTACCCGACTTCAGTGTGAAATCACCGAATTTCAACGCCCCGGATTCCAGCAGGAATTCGGTGAAACGCTCATCGATAGGTGTACGACCGGCGCTCTTATCGCTCTGCGTCGCCTGTTGCTTGCTGTCACTCATAGTGGTCTTCCTTCCGTTTTTGATTATTCACAACCTTACATGGATTCAGCGCTTCGAGGATGAGGAGCGAAACGCATCAGTCACCAAGACTTGCCCTGGGCGAGCTTCGCCGCCAGATCCGGACGTGAATCAAGCAGGTCGTCCAGCTCACGAGCCACACGCATCGGTGCCGTGGGGTCGGTGAGGGCCGCGGCTCCGACCTCCACGGCATTCGCTCCCGCATACAGATATTCAAGCGCCTTTTCACCGGAGTCGATGCCGCCGATGCCGATGATCGGGATGTCGGGTATCGCCTGACGCACGCGCCACACGAAGCCAAGACCGATCGGGAGGACGGCGGGGCCGGAAACGCCACCGGTACGGTTGGCCATGATCGGTTTGCCGGTATCGATGTCGATGCGCATGCCCACCAGCGTGTTGATCAGGCTCAGCGCATCCGCACCGGCATCCACGGCAGCGTGCGCGATGGTGACGATATCGGTGACGTTGGGCGACAGCTTGACGATCATGGGTTTGTCCGTCATTTTGCGCAACCGTCCGATCAGCCGGCTCAGGGTCGCAGGGTCGGTGCCCACGCTCATGCCGCCGTGCGATACGTTCGGGCAGCTGACGTTGATCTCAAGCATATCCGCGTCCGAATCCGCGAGCTTGGCGGTGACTTCGGCATAGTCCTCGTCGCTGTGCCCCGCCACATTCGTGATGACCAAGGCGCCAAGTTCCTTGAGTTTGGGCAGTTCATCCGCCAGATAATGATCGACGCCGGGGTTCTGCAGGCCCACGGAATTGACCATTCCCGCAGGTGATTCGGCGATACGCGGTCCGGGGTTGCCCTCCCACGGCACAGGCGAGACGCCCTTGGTGCAGATAGCGCCCATCTGCGTCACGTCATAGTAGTCGCCGCAGGCGTCAAGCTGGAAGGTCCCCGAGGCAGTACCCACCGGGTTCTTCCATTTCACGCCTGCGACCACGGTGCCGTGCCGCCATTCGTGCGGTTCTATCACGTTCATCGGTTCACTTGGTCGAACTGTTGCTGTCATTGTTGCGTTCCCCTGTCACTTGCGTCTTTGATTCACTTGCGTCTTTGATGCCCGTTACCGCTTCGAACGGAGTTGCCGAGGCGAGTCGTGACGTCATTTCAGACGACCCAGCCGAGCTGCTCCGACGTGAAGACCGGACCGTCCTTGCAGACTTTGAGGCGGCCCTGCGGCGTATCGACCACACAGGCCACGCATGCACCGTAGCCGCAGCCCATGCGTGCCTCAAGGCTGAGCTGCACCTCGGCGCCATGACGGCCGCCCCACTGCGCCACGGCCTTCATCATCGGCGTAGGGCCGCAGGAAAGAACGATCGGCGGTCTGCCGGCCTTGGCGGCGGCCTCCAGCTCCGGGACGATGGAATCAAGCAGGTCGATCACGTTGCCTTCCTCATTCGTGATGCTGTGCGGCGCGTCGACATACTGCGCCACCAGATCGTCCGCGAAACGTTCGTTCCGGTAGCCGAATGCTGTGGTGACTGTGACGTCGTCACGCACGGAAAGCGCCTGCGCGGCGAGCATCACCGGAGGTATGCCAAGACCGCCGCCCACCAACACGTAGTTGGCGGATTTGTCCAGATCGAATGGCTTGCCCAAAGGCCCAAGCACGTCGACGGCATCCCCTGCGGCGAGTTGCGTGAATTGTCGAGTGCCGGCACCTGCCACCTGATAGATGAGCGTCACTTCGTCGCCCGTGACTTCGGCCACGCCGAATGGACGCGGAAGCAGCAAAGAAGCGTCAGCAGGGTACAGATTGACGAACTGAGCCGGTTTGGCGTTGCGCGCCACATATGCATCACGAATGACCAGTTCGTAAACCCCCTCGGCCAACGTGCCGGCACGGACTATTTCATCCACGCGTCTGCCGGGTTTACGCCCGAAACGTTCCGCCTCCTGTACAACGGCCGCCGATGTGGCGGTTGACATAAATCGTTCTTCGGTCATTGCTACCACTCCCCTTGTCTGTCATTTACCACGGTTCGAAATTTGCTTTTACGACACAGCCTCATCACCGCCGTCGCACGGTCCCAAGCCCCTCAGCGCTCATGCAAGGCCGTCCGTAAATCGTCGCGCATCGCGATGGCAGCCTCGCGGGCACAGCGTCCCACGAGATCCAAAGCCTCGTCCGAGGTCATATCGTTGTGCCATTGTTCGGACTTTTTCCAAGCTCCGATGATGCCGCGCGATGAATTGACGATGGCACCCCGTCCATCGGCGTCGAACATATTCGCCGCATCCTGTGCGGTGCCACCCTGCGCCCCATAGCCCGGAACAAGGAAGAAGGTATGAGGCATGCGTTCGCGCAGCGCTCGGCCTTGCTCAGGGTGCGTGGCCCCGACCACGGCCCCCAATCGCGAATAGCCATATGCACCGATGCTGTCCGAACCCCATTTCTCGACCAGGTCCGCCACATGTTCGTACAGCCGTTCGCCTCCTACGAGCTCAAGCTCCTGAATCTCTCTGCTCGAGGGGTTCGAAGTGCGCACAAGCGCAAAGACGTCACGGTCGTTGGCCTTCGCCGCGTCGGTGAAGGGCCTGATCCCATCAACGCCGAAGTAGGGGTTCACGGTGACGGCATCCTCTCGCCACGGCTGGCCATTGCAGTCATTTTCCAAGGAGTTCACGCCGGTCAGGTGCTTGGCGTAGGCGGCCGCAGTCGAGCCGATGTCGCCACGTTTGATGTCACCGAGCACATACAAGCCCTGTTCCTGTGCATATTGGCAGGTCATGCGATAGGCATCGAAACCGATGGATCCATATGCCTCATACATGGCGACCTGCGGTTTGACCGCAGGCACAATATCCTTGACCGCATCGATGACGGCCTGGTTGAACCGATAAAAGCCCATGACGATGCACGCGCCGGAGAATTGCGCCGAACGTGCCATCGCGGCAGCGGCAATCCGTCTCGTTTCGGACTCATTGGCTTCATTCAACCATGTCAAAAGCCGCTTGTCGTCGGGGCTGTCGCTTGCCTTCAAATCAGTGATGAACCGATCAACATCATCAATCCTGAAATCATTCAGGCAAGCGGTTACCTGTGGCGGCACCAACGCCTCGGTCGGGTCAAGTCCAACGACGACAGGACTTTCCTTCGCCTCAATGGCCTCAATCAAACGGTCCATGACGTTCCTTTCTCAATAATCTTCACTGGCGACATGATGTTTTAGCGCGAACGACTGTTATGTTTACAACAGCACAGTTCGCATATCTGTACTATGCATAAACATAACAGTTTCGATTTCTCCTCATTGTCCCGGCCTTTCCAGCCGACTGTAGACAAGTTTCGACCCGATGACGGTGGCGACGGGACGTCCGATCAGCTCCCATCCGTCAAAGGGCGTATTCCGTCCAAGTGAATGGAATTGGGTGGAATCCACGGTCCATTGCTCGTTCGTGTCCAGTACGACCATATCGACCAATTCCGGATGTTCCACGGCCCCGAGGTCAAGCACGCGCTTAAGCCCGCAATGCGAGGAGGCGTTGAGCAGTCCGGCCACGTCCGTGGGCGTGTGGCCCATAAGACGCTCAGGAGCCAGCGCCATCAGCTCAATCAGGCGCCCGTCACCGATGATGCCGGATTCGACCAGCACACGCCGACACACGCCGTACGCGCATTCCAGACCGACGATGCCGTTGGGTGTCTTGCCCAATTCCCCGCTTTTTTCGACTAAGGTGTGCGGCGCGTGATCGGTGGCGATCATGTCAACCGTTCCATCCGAAACGGCGGCTAGGGTGGCTCGACGGTCCGCTTCACTGCGTAACGGCGGGTTCATTTTCGCCATCGATCCGTACTTCAGCACGGCTTCGTCAGACAAGGCCAGATAGTGTGGTGCCGTCTCACAGGTAATCGGCAGCCCCTCGGCTTTGGCTTTGCGCACCGCGTCGAAGGCGGCGGCGGTCGAGACATGCTGGAAATGCACATGGACGCGGGTGCGCCGAACAGCCTCGATATCGCGCTCTACGACGGCAAGCTCGGTTTCGGCCGGCACACCGGGTACACCGAGTTCCCGGCTGACCGCGCCACGATTGACGTTGACCTGGCTGGCATCATGTCGCTCGCAATGTTCCAGAACCGGCAAGCCACCGGCCTTGGCCGCTTCGAGCACGCGTTCAAGGGTCTGATCGCTGATGGCCGACCCGTCATCGGAGATGGCCCGCAGTGGGTGCTCGCACACAACATCCGAAACGTTATCGCCAAGATCCATGAACCGTCCGAAAACGCCCGTTCCTGTCGCCGTCCCGCCGGCACGATCGACCGAAGCGCACACGGAAAGGTCGTATCTGACCGGCAGCTTCGAACCGTGAATCCGTTCATAGCATTGCAGATAGTCCAGCACGTTCGCACAGCCTGCCTCGCGCAACTGCTTGATGCCTGACCGATCGGCGAGCGCAGGATCGTCGAAATTCACATCCCGGCCGTCAGCCGCCGGCAGGGTGTTGGGCATGATAAGCACGCGTGTATACCCTCCGGCGGCCGCAGCGGCGGCTCCGGAGACCATGGTCTCCTTGTCCGTCTGCCCGGGGTCGCGGAAATGCACATGCGGGTCGGCAAGTCCCGGTGCGACCGTCAGGGCCGAACCGTCAACATGGCCTGAAGTGACGGCACCGGCCTGGATTAGCGAACGTTGCGTGTCGACGCCCGGCACCACAAGGTCAATTCGCTCGCCGGTGTCCCATACCGCAATGTCATGAATGGTCAGCATATGTCGCCCTTCTAATCCGTTTGTTCAAAGAGGCAGTGGCGCTCTGATGGCAAAAGGCCGTAGACAGGTCGAATGTCGCAGCGTTTTTCACGTTTTACCGCTCGGCCTCTTCGTCACAGTAGTCACATCGATATTCGCGTCTTGCCGCACTGGCCAAGTGGAAACGCTGCTCAAGGCCGGTTTCGGTGGTGGTGACGCAACGCGGGTTCTTGCATTTGACCACCCCGATCAATCGCCGAGGCAGTTCGGGCTTTATTTTGGACACGATCTGCCCGCCATGCACGATGTTCACGGTGGCGTGTGGCGCGACGAAGCCGAGCACGTCGAGGTTCAGATCCGCGACATCCTCGATCTTGATGATGTCTTTGACCCCTAGGGCGTGACTGGTGGCGTTCATGATGAGCGCCAGCTTGGTGGTGGAGGGGTTGACGTTGAGATAGTCGAGCACCGTCAACGCGGTGCCTGCCTCCACGTGGTCGATGATGACGCCGTCCTTGATGCTGGTGACTTCCATCAGGCCTGCACCTCCTTGCTTTGAGCGTAGCCGGGCAGTGGGTCGCCCAGCAACGTGCTTTCCAATGCCATGCGCATCAACATGCCGTTGCGTACCTGCTCGAAGTAGGCCGCGCGCGGGTCGTTGTCCACTTCCGCCGCGATTTCGTTGACACGGGGCAGCGGGTGCAGCACCGCCATCGTCGGTTTGGCGAGCCTCATTTTCGCTTCGTCGAGAATGTAGGTGTCGCGCAGACGCAGGTAGTCGTCCTCGTTGAAGAACCGTTCCTTTTGCACGCGCGTCATATAGAGCACGTCGAGGTCACCGATCACGGCCGAGAGATCCGTCGCTTCGACGTATGAACAGGTCGGGCTGGCGTCGATTCGATCGAGGACGTACCTCGGGGTCTTCAACTCGTTCGGGCTGATCAGCACGAAGCGGACGTTGCCGAAGCGGCACAGGGTCTCGATAAGCGAGTGGACGGTGCGTCCGAAGGTAAGGTCGCCGCACAAACCGACGGTAAGGTCGGTGACTCGGCCGAAGCGGGCGTCGATGGTGGCCAGGTCGGCCAGGGTCTGGGTGGGGTGCATATGTCCGCCGTCTCCCGCGTTGATGACCGGTACGTCGGACGATTGCGCGGCGACCAACGCGGCGCCTTCCTTCGGGTGGCGCATGGCGATGATGTCGGCATACTGCGAAACGACCTTCACGGTGTCGTGAATCGTCTCGCCTTTGGTGGCCGAGGAAAGCTGTGCACCGGCGAAGCCGATCACCTTACCTCCCAGACGCAGCATCGCGGTCTCGAAGCTCAGACGGGTACGTGTCGAAGGCTCATAAAACAAAGTGGCCAGCACCCTTGAACTACAGGTGCCAGCCACTTGACGACGATGGGAGTCGATGTATCGAGCCTTACTCATCAAATCGGTGATATCGGCGGTTGATACGTCATCCAACGTCACCACGCTTTTACCGACCAACGAGGCTTCACAGGGAGACGGCCCCGGACCCGACGTTGATGATCGACTCCCGACGATGGAAGAGCTCGAAGGAATTTTCGCAACAGACAAGGCTCACCTTTCTCGAACAAGGTGGCCACCACATGTGACCAAATCAAAGATACCCGCACCAGCCGACAGAATGGAGACCAGCAACGCCGCAGCCTGCCGCCACAAGAAATCCGGGACAGGCCAGTTCGCGGACCTGAAGGCATCGGTGGCGGCAAGGCGGAACGCCCCAAAGCCTTTGATTCCAGGACATGTTCCATCGGGATGACAAACATCCGCCCCTATCCACGACACAAGAACATAACATGTCCTATGGCGACATGGACACGACAAGCCGCACGAAGACAACCGAATCAGCGACCATAGAACAGACGCTCGGCCACTTCACGGCAACGACGCATCACGGCGGTCAAATCATTTTCGAAGTATTGACCGCTGTTCGGATCGTATCCCAAGAACGTAGCCACTCCGCTAAGTGCGTCGAGGTCGGAGGGCAGCACATCGGCTTGTGACGCCCGGCCCGACCAGAGGTAGTTGCCGTTGCGGGCGGCGGTGAGCTTAGTCCAAGCCTCGCGTAGCACGGTCGCATCCTCATGAACGACTATCCCAAGTCGTTCCAATTGCGCCAAAGCCGCAAGGGTGGAGGTGACGCGTAGCCCCGGATTGACTCCTGCATGCTCAAGTTGCAACAGCTGCACGGTCCACTCCACGTCGGAAAGGCCGCCGGTGCCCAGTTTCAGGTGACGGTTGCGGGCGACCCCTCGCGGCAGTCTCTCGGACTCCATTCGTGCTTTGAGCTTGCGGATTTCGGCGATTTCGTCTTCGGTAAGCGCTCGATCCATATAGCGCAGAGGATCGGCCAACCGCATGAGAAAATCCTTCGCCAATGTTTCGCTGCCGGCCGCAAACCGAGCTCGCAGCAGCGCTTGTCGTTCCCAAGTACTGAACCACGAAGTGTAATATTGCCTGCACGACGAGAACGACCTGATCAGCGGGCCGCTGCGCCCTTCCGGCCTCAGGCCCAAATCAAGATCGATACCGGCTTCGACGCTGACCGGCCCCTGCAAGACTTCTCGCAGATCCGCAACGACATGCCGCGCGAAAACGGCGGCCTGCGCATCCAAGGCAGGCGAAACATCCGGACGTTGACCGCCGACCGCATCTTCCCCGGCCCGAACACACCCAAGTCGTTGAGGATCCATCGGTCGGTAAAGCAGAATGACGTCGGCATCGGAGCTGAAGTTCACTTCACGGCCCCCATACCGACCCATTCCGATGACGGCTATCTGAGCCGGGGCGGCATCAAGTCCCATCCGTTCGATCTGCCGATTGACCGACCAGGTCAATGCCGCGTCAATCACGGAATCGTAGACATCGGTCATACCGGTCAGACTCGCCCGCTGATCGACCACGTCACAGGTCCAACCGAGGCCTATGCGTTCAATCTCCTGTCTGCGCATGGCACGCAATGACGTGGCGAATGACTTCGTGTCACCCGCATACCGTTCGACGGCACCGACGGCTCTGGTATCCAGACTTTCGCGGCTGCGGACTTTCAGCTTTTCGTCATCGCCCAGCCAGTTGACCGATTCGATGGATTTGCCCAAGGCGTCGCCGAGGATACGGGAATCGGACAGAATACGACACAGACGACGAGCCGCCAGCGGCGAATCGCGCAGAAATCCGAGATACGGACTTCCTCCTCCGAAATTCTCCTCGAGCTTGCGCCATTGGAGCAATCCCATATCGGGATCCTGTCCCTCCGAAAGCCACTGCAAAACGGATGGAAGAATGATGCGGTTGATTTTCGCCGCACGCGACAGACCAGAGGTCAGCGCCTTGACATGGCGCATGGCGGCATCCGGGTCCGCAAAGCCTATGGAGGCGAACCGCTCTTTGGTGGCTTTTTCGCTCAGCATCACCTCCTCATCGTCAAGACTCGAAGTGATGGAAAGCATCGGACGATAATAGATGTCGGTGTGCAGGCGTCGCACCTCGCGCCGGGTGGCATCGTAACGTTCCACGAGACAATCGGGCAGTAGTCCGAACGCACGGGCAAGCCGGGTCAGTTCGGCGTTGCCGGACAGCGCTTTCGCGTCAAGACGACGCACCGAATCCAGCCCTCCTGTATTCGTTTGGCCACCCAGGTCGGCAAACAGGTGCGTGCGTTTGAGTCCCCACATCTGCTGGCGATGTTCGAGAACGCGCTCGAAGCGATAATCCTCATCGAGACGTGCGGCCTGCAAGCGCGAGACATAGCCGCCATCCGCAAGGGCTCTCAACGTTTCCAACGTACCCCGGCCGCGCAAGCTCTCATCGGATCGTCCGTGCACGAGCTGCAGCATCTGCACCGTGAACTCGACATCACGCAGGCCTCCCCTGCCCAGCTTGATCTCTCGATCACGCAACGCCGGCGGAATGCCCTCCTCGACGCGCGTACGCATGCGCTGGCAGTCAGTGACGAAATTCGGACGTTGCGAGGCGGTCCAGACAAAGGGTTTGGCCATGGCTTCGTATTCCCCGCCCAAAGCCTTGTCTCCTGCCACGGCCCGGGCCTTAAGCAACGCCTGGAACTCCCAGTCGTCAGCCCAGGTCTCGTAATATGTTTTGTGCGAGGTAAGGGTACGTACGAGCGGACCGTCCTTGCCTTCCGGACGCAGCCCACCGTCGATCTGCCACAACGGCGGCATGGTGACGCCTGCGATGACTGACTGGCATATCTTCTGCAGGGTGGTCGCGATGCGGGTGCCCACCAATGTCAGTTCCGCAGTTGAGAGCTCCGGAACGCCGGGATCGCCGGAAACGCTGGAAACGCGCTCCGTTCGCAAGTCCTGCGAGACATCATGCCTCGTGGCGGCATCAGTTGTTTGAAGCTTGTACGATCCATCAGGCACAAGGGTCGGGCGCACCGGTTCGACCACATAGATCAAGTCGACATCGGACACATAATTGAGCTCCCGTGCACCGAGCTTGCCCATGCCGATGACCGCGAAGCGACAACGCTGACCCTCCGGCACCTGAGCCTTGGCGATGCTTAACGCCGCTTCGAGCGCAGCGTCCGCCAAATCGGAGAGCTTCCGACTGATGGCCGGCTGAACCACCACGGGGTCATCGGCTTCGACGTCCTGGGCCATAATCGCGGCAAGCTGCAGATAATAGTCGCGACGCAGCACTTCCGTGGCCTCTGCCAGCGTAAAGGACCGAGCCGAAACCGTTTGACGCATGCGGTCAATGCGCTGACCTCTGGTGTAAGCATGGCTTGCACAGGTGTCGAAAGCAGCTGCCCACGCTATCGCCGGATCGGCCAGCATCAGCCGCCCCATCGCGTCCGAAGCCCCGAGCACGCCGACCAGTCGGGTCGATGCGGCCTGATCATCGGCCAAGGCAGTACGGCATTGATCATCCAATAGGTCAACGATCTGCACCAGATGCATGACGGCGGTATCCGCGTCGCACGCACGCCCCAGCGCGGCAAGCAACGTTTGAAAATGCGACCGTTCAAACCCATGATCCGCCAAACGATCAAAACATGCGCGTGCCGCGTCCAGATCGCGCAACCCGGCGTGGATTAGGCTCGATGAAGGCATGTCACGGGAATCGTTCATGCCTCAAATCTACAACGACCACGTCAGAAACCAGCTCGTTCCCTCGCCGAACATCCTCCATCGAACGAATTCCCGATGCGCTGAAAGCGGGTTCCGAACATCAATTCTCGGCAACTGAAATAATCCGCCGCCCGACCGGGCGTCAACCAATAACGTGGCCGGTCAATGAACATCCGCTACCGCTGTAATTCATCACTATCGGCATCGTCTCCGTTTTCGGAGGAATCCACCCGATCCGTTGTAAAGCTGCGAACCGCCGCGAACACGCCATAGCACACCACAACCGCCAGGCAGAGCATAAATACAAGATTCGGCCATGTCATAAAGGTTCCGCTCCGCCAGGCCTGAAGCGCCGACTGCGCCAGCCAGATCAGGCACGCGACCGCCGTCAATCCATACAACACGCCTTGACTGTGTCCCGACAGTTTCATCACAACACCTTTCCGTAGGTTACCGGATATCACCGGATGCGCTATTGCGCCGTCATCGCTGATTGAAACCCGCTTCTTTCATGACGATGAGCGCCGCCATTGAAGTCAGACGGCCGAACGGTTTGCAATCACGAAACCGTCCGGCCGTCAAATGACGCACGCGACACTCACTTGTCAACAGGCGGCATCGCCAGGCACGGGGCTGCCGTCAGCTCTTCTTACGCTTGGATATGATATCGACCGCGACGGCGAGCAAAAGCACAAGACCCTTGATCGTCTTCACGACTGCGGTATCGACACCCATAATCGACAGACCCTGGTTGATCACGCCCATTACGAAAGCGCCGACCACGGCACCCGGGATGGTGCCCACGCCGCCGGCGACGGCGGTGCCGCCGATGAAACAGGAGGCAATCGCATCCATCTCGAACTCCATACCGGTCTGAGCCGTCGCGGAAGCCAGACGCGAGAGCATGCAGATCGCGGCCACCGCGGACAGGAAGCCCATGTGCACGAAGAGAATGAAGTCCACGCGCTTGGTGTTGATGCCCGAGAGCACAGCGGCCTTTCGGTTGCCGCCGACCGCGTAGACATGGCGACCGAAGACGGTGCGCGTGAGAATGAAGTTGTAGACCACGACGAGCACGCCTACGATCACCAGCATGATAGGAATGCCGCCCTGGTTGTTGTTGCCGGAAGAGGCGATCAGGTAAGTGACGAAGGCGATCACGATGGAGACTATGACACATTTGACCACCGTCATCGTCATCGGCTCAGGTACAAGACCGACCTTTTCGGCCCGCTTACGGCTTGAAATCTGACTCCAGATGTAAGCGGCGATGCACAGCACGCCGACCACGATGCTCAGCCCGTCGAACGGCCCCCAGAATCCGAGGATATTGGGCACGTAGTTGCGGGCGATGCCACGGAAGGCATCTGATGTGATGGGCACGGACTCACCCACGATCACGGTGGCCAGACCGCGGAAGATAAGCATACCCGCCAATGTGGTGATGAAACCGGGAATGCCGACGATGGCCACCCAGAAACCCTGCCAGCATCCGATAATCAGACCTACAATCAGTGAAACGACGATGGCGAGCATCCAGTTCATGCCCTGTCTCTCCATGAGCAGGGCGCAGACACCTCCGATGAACGCCACGAGGGAGCCGACCGAAAGATCGATGTGCGTGGCGATGATGACCATGACCATGCCGATGGCCAAAATGATCACGTAGGCGTTCTGCTGAATCAGCGAGACGAAACTGTTCGGTTTGAGCAGTACGCCTTTGGTCAAGATCTCGAACGCGACGACGATGACCACGAGCGCCGCAACGATACCGTACTGCCGCGCGTTGTTGGCAACGGTGGACAGCATACTGCCGGAAACTTCCTTATTGTCGATTGGTTTTTTGCTAGGAGACGCGGTTGTTGAACTCATCGTATTGCCACTTCCTTTTCCTTTGTCATGCCCTTCATGAGATATTCCTGTGTGAATCCGTTACGTTCGACATTGTCGGTGACCACTCCCTGACTGACCGTATAGATGCGGTCACAGATGCCAATGAGCTCAGGCAATTCCGAGGAGATCACAAGAACTGCCTTGCCAGCGTCCGCAAGCTTGTCGATAATTTCGTAAATCTCGTACTTTGCGCCTACGTCGATGCCACGGGTCGGCTCATCGAGAATGAGAATGTCAGGGTCTGAAAGCACCCATTTCGCGAGCACCACTTTTTGCTGGTTGCCGCCGGAAAGCGAACTGACCGGCTCTTCGATGCTGGTGCATTTGATATTGAAGTCCTCCCTGTACTCCTGCACGTCTTTGCGCTCGATATTGTCGTCCATCACGCCGTATCGGCTCATCTTCTTCAGTGCAGCCATCGAAGCGTTCTCACGGATGTTCTGCAGAAGGTTCAATCCGTACATTTTCCGATCCTCGGTGGCATAGGCCAGTCCCGCGTCAATGGCGGCCTGCACGTTAGGAAGGTCGACTCTCCTCCCTTTGATGTAGGTCTCACCCGAGATGCCCGAACCATAGGAACGACCAAAAACGCTCATCGCCATTTCGGTGCGACCCGCACCCATAAGACCTGCCAAACCGACGATCTCACCGGCTCGCACGGAAATATTGGCATGGTCGACGATCACACGACCCGGATCGAGCGGGTGGTGAACGGTCCAATCCTTGATGCGCAGGTATTCTTCTCCGGGCGCGTTCGGCGTATGATCCGGGTAAAGGTTGGTCAGTTCCCTACCTACCATCTTGCGGATCAGTTCATCCTGGTCGAGAGGTGTTTCGGGGGTCACCATCATCTGTCCGACGGTTGATCCGTCGCGGATAATGGTCACGTCGTCGGCGATCGAGGCGACCTCGTTGAGCTTGTGGGTGATAAGGATACTGGTAACCCCATGCTCATCGCGCAGCTGACGAACGAGATCGAGCAAATGAGCCGAATCCTCATCATTCAAAGCCGCGGTGGGCTCATCGAGGATCAACAGTTTGACGTTCTTGGAAAGCGCTTTGGCGATCTCCACAAGCTGTTGCTTGCCTACGCCCAGGTCCATGATCCTGGCGTCCGGCGACTCAGGCAACCCGACTCGCTCCATAAGCGCCGCCGCTTCCGCGCGCGTCGCATCCCAGTCGATCACTCCGCCCTTGGCTCGTTCATTGCCGATGAAAATGTTCTCGGCCACCGAAAGATAAGGACTCAATGCCAGTTCCTGATGAATGATGACGATGCCTTTGGCCTCGGAATCATTGATGTTGCGAAACCTGCACTCCTGTCCATCAAAATTGATGGTGCCGGTATAGCTGCCATAAGGGTAGACACCGGAAAGCACGTTCATCAGTGTGGACTTGCCGGCGCCGTTCTCCCCGCAGATCGCATGGATCTCGCCACGACGCACTTCAAGGTTCACGTCCGACAGGGCCATGACCGGCCCGAATTTCTTGGTGATGTCTGTCATGCTCAGTATGACGTCGTCATCTGTCATGCTCATCCTTCCTTGTAGGTGCCGATGCACCGAGGCGCGACAAAATGGTCACGACACGAGCGCATCGGCATCATATCTACTTGTTCCCCACGTCACTTGGTCAGCGCGTCGAAGCGCTGCTGGGTGACGTAATTGGCCTTCACCAGATCGGTGAGGTTATCCTTGGTGATGTTCTGCGGATCCAGCAGCTTCGAGGGCACGTCGATATTGTTGTTATTGAACTTGCCGTTGATGCCGGTTACCTTCTTGTTCTGGGCGATTTCGAGAATCATGTCGTACGTCGCGTCAGCAAGCTTGTTGACGTCCTTGAACACCGTCTGCCCCTGGGTGCCTTTGGCGATGTTGGACACGGCGATCTCCATCGCGTCCTGTCCGGTGATATATGGCCACGAGGCTGTGCCCGGCTGCATGTCGGGACGCTTCTCCTGAATGGCGTTGATGACACCTTGGGAAATGCCGTCATAGGGGCTCAGCACCGCGTCGAGCTTCTCGCCGTGCGCGTAGGTCGAGTCGATGATGGACTCCATATCCTTCTGGGCCTGCTCCGCCTTCCAGGACTGAACGGAAATCTTCTGCCAGTCCGCGAGCTTGAAATCGGCCTTCACGCCGCCGCCGTGGTTGGAGGGGCTGACCAGCACACCGGACTTGAAGTAGGGCTCGAGGAGATTCCAAGCGCCTTTGAAGAAGTACTTGGCGTTGTTGTCGTCCGGGGAACCGGTGAACAGTTCGATGTTGAACGGGCCCTTGGCTCCGGTCTTCAGACCAAGCTTGTCGATCAGATAGTTGGCCTCAAGCACGCCGGTCTGCTCAAGCTGGAAGGTCGCATAGTAGTCCACGGCCTTGGTGTTCATGATCAGACGATCATAGGCGATGACCTTGGCGCCCGCGTCCCGGGCCTTTTCCACGGCGGGCCCCACGGCGGTACCATCCTTGGAAGCGACCACGACGATCTTGGCGTTGTTGTTCACCATGTTCTCGATGTCAGCGTTCTGTTGCGGCGGCTTGTCATCCGCGAACGAGAGGATGACCTTGTATCCAGCGGACTCAAGCTTCCTCTTGAGGTTGTTGCCGTCCTTGTTCCAGCGTTCCTCGGACTTGGTGGGCATCGAAATGCCAATCGTATCGCCCTTCTTGATCTCTTCGCTTCCCGCCGTGTTGCCGCCTCGTGACGACCCGCAGGCCCCCATACCCAGGCACATCGCCGCTCCCAGGGCAATAGCCATGATTTTCCTTGGTGCTTGCATTCATTCTCCTTCCGCTTCGAGGGTCACCCAGTTCATTCTGGGGTTCGAGACAATTCTGACCCAATTGCGTTAAGTTGTCAAATCCATAACACAAAATTAATTAATTTTCTGTTATGTTTCCTAACTCAACAAAACAAGACGAATCAATGAATCGGTCATCACGGATTACGGGTATCGGTTATGCTAAAGATATGGCAAAACTTTTTGGTTCACAGACGTCGCTGCGTGAGGCGAACCGTGCCACCATACTTGATCACATCCATCGTTTCGGCGCGATGACACAGATCGAGCTGGCCGAGTCCACCGGGCTTTCAACCGCTACGATCTCAACGCTGGTCAGACAGCTTGTGGACGAAAACCGCCTGACCACACAGAACACCGTCCGCAACGGCAGGCGTGCCACTCTTGTCACCATAGTCAGGCAGCAGGGTCTGGGCATCGGTCTGCACATCAGCCGGCACGACCTGCGTATCTGCGTCATCGACGCGGCAAGACAAATCCTGACCGAGCACAATCTGCCTTTGGCGCACGACCACAAGACCGACACCACCATCAACCGATCGCTGACCCTGATCAACGAGACACTGAGCAACCTTGGAGCCGGAGCCGAGGAAATACTCGGCATCGGGATCGCGGTGTCCGCCCCGGTCGACATACGCACCCATACCATCATGCTTCCGGGAATCCTGCCGGGTTGGGATGGAGCCGACATCACCACCCCCTTCCTCAACGCCTTCCACGTACCCGTTGTTTTGGAAAACGATTCCAACTGCGGGGCCGTTTGCGAATCAAGGATGGGCGCGGCACAGGGCATGCCCGACTTCGTCTACATCAATGCCGGCGGCGGTGTGGGCGCCGGAATCGTCACGCAGGGCGGTTTATGGCATGGGGTAACTGGGTTGGCCGGGGAGATCGGTCACATTCAAGTGGACCCGTTAGGCAGCATATGCAGCTGCGGCAACCGCGGGTGTCTGGACACCGTGGTGGGCGAGGACCGTCTGGTGTCATTGCTCAATGTGACCCACGGCAATCTCACCCTTGAGGACCTTGTCGAAACCGCTCGCAAAGGCGACCCGGGCTGCCGCAAGGTCGTGGCCGATGCCGCGATGCGTATAGGCACCGTCTGCGCAGAACTGTGCATCGCCATCGACCCGCAGGTCGTCGTGGTCGGCGGAGAGCTTTCACTTGCCGGTGAAGATTTCAGCGGACCCTTCTCCCAAGCCTTGCAACGCCTGCTGTTCCCCTATGTCCTCAAACCTATTGAGGTTGCACAGGCAGCCCACCCCGTCGATGGCCCGATGCTCGGAGCTGCATTACTGTCCCTACATGAAGCGGAAAAGGTTCACAATACCTGATAATTTAGAAGGACAAGGAAAAGAGGCAACGATGTTCAGACGCGATGACGCGCCACTGTTGAAGCTCCGCGACATTTCGGTACGGTTCGGCTTTGTGGATGCCTTAAAGGAAGTCAGTCTCGATGTTTTCAGCGGCGAAGTGGTAGCCATTGTGGGAGACAACGGCGCCGGTAAATCCACTCTGGTCAAAGTCATCGGAGGACTTCAGACACCCAGCGGAGGCGATATCGAATACGGCGGGCAACCGGCGAGCATCCACAGCGTACACGAAGCAAACGCCATCGGCATCGTGTCCGTGTTTCAAGGCCAGGAGTTCTGCAACAACCTCGATGTCTCATCGAATCTGTTTCTTGGCCATGAATTGAAGGACTCCCACGGCATGCGGGATGACGAATCCATGAATTCGAAGGCCCGGCAGATTCTTCAGGAGTTTTCCTCTGCGATTCGTGTCGGACAACCGATTTCGACGCTTTCCGTGGGCCAGCGGCAGACCGTGGCCCTTGCCAGAACCCTTCTGAACGATCCGAAGCTCATTTTGCTCGATGAACCTACGGC
The DNA here is from genome assembly GCF_000741525.1 of Bifidobacterium bohemicum DSM 22767. GTDB lineage: Bacteria > Actinomycetota > Actinomycetes > Actinomycetales > Bifidobacteriaceae > Bifidobacterium > Bifidobacterium bohemicum. The sequence goes on from NZ_JGYP01000001.1 coordinate 237,374, forward strand.
CTCATTATCCGTAATGCAGACCGCAGAAGTGCTTAACTATATCAAGCGACTGCGCACGCAGGGTCGCTCGGTCATTCTCATCGGACATGATTTACCCGACGTATTCGCCGTGAGCGACCGAATCATCGTCCTACGCCACGGCAGAATCAACGGCATCCACGAAACACTTGAGACCAGCTATGAACAGATCATCGCCGAGATCGCCGGAGTCAATGGCAGCAGCGCGAATCTTGACTCCATCACCAGCATGAATCAATATGACAACCTTATGAGCCGACGCACTCTGATAGACCGAACGATGCAGTTTCAGGCGGCAAGCACCGACGAGTCTTACGGTCCGTAGATACCGCGGAATATTGAATTCGCTGAGTAACGTCAACCAATCAAGAAAAAGAACACGGAACATGAATGTTGTCACCCTAGTCGTTTCCATCGCTTGCGCTCTAGCCGGACTCTTGGTCGGGCTTGCGTTTGGCACCATGCCGCTACGGTCCGGACTGATGACCGAGCAGCAGCGAAGCTGGCAGCAATGGTGGGGCATCGGTTTCGTCCTGGTTGTGCTGGGACTCATGGTCACCAGACAGGACGTACCATCCTGGACCATTCTTATAGCGGCGGTCGTCGGCGTCGCCGTGGCCCGCATCCCACCCCTGCACCGTGCCATGATAGGCAAATTCCCAGCCTTCGCACCGAAGACGCCCGTCAAACAATCCGATGTCAATAGTCCCAAGCCTGGCCGTAAGTCGAAAAGGAACCACGTGAACAGGAAGAAAAAACATCGCTGAACCGCGACCCGAATCAGGTTTGTGAGAGGTGTTCACCGGATTTTTCGGATGTTGCCTACCGGGCTGTCCGATACCGGTAAGCAGGGATCGATCTGGCCGTTCGTCACGATTGAAATGTCATACATAAATGTCATACATACGGTAGGCGCGGGCACGCGTACCAAGTTGCGCTCCGCAATGGCGAACAGAGAGCCGAACCGTGCGCGACCATCGAAGATGCCTGTAAAACACTACGCTGCTTCGTCAAATAGCGGGCTGACGTTGGCCCAGATTTTACGCACCGTTCTGGGGCGGTTCATGGCGTACAGATGCACCCCATCAACCCCATGGGCCACCAGATCGGCAATCTGCTGCGAGGCATATACCATGCCGGCCTGCTTGAGCGCCGGAAGATTGTCCCGCCAACGGTCGGCCATGGCCTTTACGGCAGGAGGCAGACAACAGCCGTTGCAACTTGTCATGCGTTCAAGGGACTTGACACTGCGCACAGGCATGATGCCCGCCTCGATCGGAACGTCGATTCCTCTGGCCCGCGCCAAATCGACAAACCGATAGAAGTCGGCGTTGTCATAGAACAGCTGGGTAATCAGACGGGTCACACCCGCGTCGATCTTACGCTTGAGATTGTCTATATCTGTCTGCAGATTCGAAGCCTCGACGTGACATTCCGGATAACAGGCACCATAGATGCGCATGCCCGGCTTACGACGGCTGATGTAGGCGGCCAAGTCACTGGCGTGACTGAACACGCCACACGGTTCCACACCTTCGATAAAGTCCCCACGAAGCGCCAACACCGCTTTGACCCCCGCCTCCTCGAACATGTCAAGCGCCTGATCGATGGCCTGTTCGTCGTTGTACAATGCGGTCAGGTGAGCCACGGCCGGAATATGGTACTCGTCGTTGATGGTCTTTGCGATCCGAGCGGTAACGGTCCGGTCAGCCAACGCACCCTGCCGATAAGTGACGGAAATGAAATCAGGATGGACGTCTTCAAGGCCGTCGAGCGTATCATAAATCGTGCCTACCGGAGACGAGTTCTTCGGAGGGAAGACCTCAAGCGAAAAAACCGGCGAATGCATCCTTGTCAATCTCCTGTATCCTTTTATACTTCAAGAGGATTCGCGGCCATCGCCCGATAAAGGCGAGAGCCGCGAAACACCTTCACCGATCAACGCAACGAAGAGCCGGCAGCCAGTTCAGTACGCACCTTCTTGGCTGCCTCGACCATATGTTCAAGGCTTGGCCAGGTCTCCTCGTTGCCACGGGTTTTCAGACCACAATCAGGGTTGATCCACACGCGGCCAGCGTCAGCCTTCTTCAGGATGGCGTGGATGCGCTCGACCAGCTCATCAGTGGATGGGATGCGCGGCGAATGGATGTCGTAGACGCCGGGACCCACTTCGGTCTCGAAGTTCGCTTCCTCGATGGCGTCGAGCACCACGAGGTCGCCACGTGATGCCTCGAAGGAGATCACATCAGCGTCCATATCATCGATGTCCTTGATGATGTCGTTGAACTCCGAATAACACATGTGGGTATGGATCTGAGTTTCCGGCTTGACTCCCGAGTGCACCAGACGGAAGGCCGGAACGGCCCAGTCTAGGTACTTCTTATGCCAATCGGAGCGGCGCAACGGCAGCTTCTCGCGCAGTGCGGCCTCGTCGATCTGGATGACCTTGATGCCGGCGGCCTCGAGATCGAGCACCTCGTCGCGGATGGCCAGCGCCAGCTGCTGGGTCTGCAACTCGTTGCTGATGTCCTCGCGCGGCCACGACCAGTTGAGGATGGTGACCGGTCCGGTGAGCATGCCCTTGACGACATGCTTGGTGCGGCTCTGGGCGTACTTGCTCCAGCGCACCGTGATCGGCTCGGCGCGGGAGACGTCGCCCCAGACGATCGGAGGCTTGACGCAGCGGGTGCCGTAGGACTGCACCCACGCGTTCTTGGTGAACAGGTAGCCGTTCAGGTGCTGACCGAAGTACTCGACCATGTCGTTGCGTTCGAATTCGCCGTGCACCAGCACGTCCAGGCCGATTCTCTCCTGATGATCAATCACCTGGTCGATCTGGCCGGCGATGAACTGGTCATACTCATCCTGCGAGATCTCGCCCTTGCGCAGCTTCGCCCGGGTGGAACGCACTTCGCGGGTCTGCGGGAAGGAGCCAATGGTCGTGGTCGGCAGCTCCGGCAACCCCAACTGATCATGCTGCACCTTACGGCGCTCGGCGCGTGCGGGCTGACGCACGAAGTCCTTGTCGTCCAAAGCGTTCAGACGCTCGGCCACGGCCTTGTCCGCGGCGACGCGGCTGCCGTCGAAGAGGGCCTGATTGGCCGCGAGGGCCTTGGAGACCTTACGGGTTCCATCATCGGCATCGGCCAAAGCCGCGATATCGGCCACCTCGCCAAGCTTCTCAACGGCGAACGCGAAGTGCTTGCGGACCTCCGGTTTCAGGCCGGTCTCCCCTTCGGTGCTGAACGGCACATGGAGCAGGGACGAGGCGGTGGCCACGGCCACATTGCCGGTCTTGGTCTTCAGCGCATCGATAAGGCCGAGACTGGTCGCGTAATCGTTGCGCCAGATGTTGCGTCCATTGACCACGCCGGCAAAAATAGTGGTGCTTTGCGGCACGCCGAACCGTTCCACGGCGGCAAGGTTCTCTTCACGACCCTCGTTCAAATCGAGGCCGATGCCGTCAAAGCCCAGCAGGCTCGCGGTCTCGTAGATATCGGCGATATGACCGAAATAGGTGTTGAGCAGAATCCTGACGGATCCGTCAGCGCCATTTCGTGCAGACAGGATAACCGAATACAGAGCCTTGAACAGCTCTTCGTCCCCATCTTCCTTATCGAGCACAAGATACGGTTCATCGAACTGAAGCCAAGCGGCACCCAGAGACGCGAACTTGCTGACGATTTCGGCGTATACGCCGGCGACCGCGTCAACCAAACCCTGATCGAGCTCGAGTTCCTCGGCTTGTGGATTTCGCGCGAGCTTCAGGAAGGTATAGGGGCCGATAAGCACCGGTTTGGTGTCGATGCCCTGCACCTTGGCCTCATTGAATTCATCGAACGGCTTAGTGGAGTTGAGTCTGATTTGTGTGGTGGAATCGATTTCCGGCACCAGGTAGTGATAGTTGGTGGTGAACCATTTTTTCATCGGCAGTGCGGTGACGTCGCCCTGAGGGCCTTGGTAGCCACGCGCCATGGCGAAGAGAGTGTCCTCTGCGTTGTCGAAAGCCAGTCGACGATAGCGCTGGGGTATCACATTAAGCATGATGGCCGTGTCCAGCATCTGGTCGTAGTAGCTGAAATCGTTGCTCGGTATCAGATCGATGCCGGCGTCGGCCTGCAGCTTCCAGTGCGCGGAGCGAAGACTCCCGCCCGTTTCACGCACGTCGTCGAGGCGCGCGGCGCCCTTCCAATAGGCTTCGATGACCTTTTTAAGTTCGCGGTCGCGCCCGATGCGCGGAAAACCGGAGACGGATGCCAGAACGGACATGATTCCTCCAAAATGATTCGACGACAGACTATCCCTTAGCCTACCAAACCCTCACGTTCAAAGGTCATTAGTCCACCGTGCATGTCGCTATAAATCCAATTTAGACCAACGGCGCAAAATGGCGGTGCGGTGCGGTTTCTCTTGAGAAACCGAAGTTGGCTTTCCTTCGATGGTTCAGGCCGATCGCCCCTCATCGCCAAGGTTCGGCACCACGGCAAGCTGATCGCCCAAGTCGCGCAGCACCTTGTGCAGCTTGCGGTCGGAGATGTCGCGCAGCTCGAGGTCGGCCAAACGGTCGGCACGTTCCGATTCGGTCAGACAATCAATGTCGGTTTCCGTGTCTTTGGTGGGCCGGTCACGTTTGCGCAGGGCCGCAAATCCGGTGGCCATCGCGCGCGTGACAATAAGAAAGCCCGTATGTCCGATCATCTGATGGTCAGGGCGTACAGCAAGACCCTCGGCCTTCCACTGACGTTCAAGACTCTCCTGAATTTCGGGTTCCGTCCAACATTCAGCCCCGCGCAACGCCTCGCACAACCGGGACATCTGCGTGGTGGTGGTGACGTAACAGATAAGAACGCCCCCAGGGGCAATGACGCGATACGCCGCTTCCAGACGGTTCCACGGGTCCAGCATGTCAAGCACGATACGGTCATATGGGCGTGACGATGACGATGGTCGCGATAATTGCCGTAGTTCCGTTTCATCTTCCGAACGCAACAATTCAGCACTTGCATGACACGACGAGACCGCTTGTCCACCGGCAACGTTGAAATCTTCAGCGAGATTTGCCGCGACACTGTCAAAATCTCCTGTGAGCAGATTCCACCATTCAGGCTTCTTGCCGTAGTAGAGCGTGACGTTGGCCCGAGCCACCTTGGCAAATTCAGAACGCATTTCAATGGTGGTCAGGGTTCCGGTGGAACCTACCGCGTCGAGCAGGTTAAGACTCATGGCACCACTGCCCGCACCTGATTCAAGCACTTTCATGCCGTTGCGGATATCCCCCAGCTGGATGACCTGCGCTATGTCCTTGGGGTACATGATCTGGGCGCCGCGCGGCATCGACAGTACGTAGTCGGCCAGCCTCGGCCGCATCACCGCATACTGCCAGCCTCCGATGGCGCGTGCGGCCTTCCACGGTTTGGGTTTGTCGTGGCCAGGCACGGCGCTTTCGACCTGCGCCTCGCGCTTGGAGGTGACGGTAGTGATCACAACCCCTTCTGTACCGCCGATCACGTCATCATGCAAAATCAGTCCATGCTCGGTTTGCGTGGAACCGCCCGGCACCAGCTGATCGGTGATACGCTTGCCCTTGCGGTCCGTGAACTGAACCTTCTCCCCCGCTTGCAACCGGCCGAATCCCGGCATGCCATCACCTCGCCTTTCCCTTCTTCACCAACGACAATCAGATCATCAATCGCCCTGCCGCCCGGTGCTGCAACCGAACAAGCCCGCCGCTGTTTCATTCCGTGCACCTGCGACAAACAAGAACCCGGCATGACTGGACACGTTATGCGACGATTCATTAAAAAATTAACCTTTTACATCATACTCGACAGGGCAAGCAAGCATGGAACCATGAAGTGGCGAGCGACAAACGCACAATAAAAGAGCGGAGAATCGGCTTCTCCGCTCCAAACTCGACGCGTACGCTATTTAACGCGAGACTCGGACCGCCACCAGTCACCAAGCCGCTCGATGTTGCCGGCGATGTGGGCGCAGGAGGCGTCGAACGCCTTCTGCTCCTCGTCGGTAAGGGCGAACGGAAGCGTCTGCTCGACACCGTTGGCACCGATTACACACGGAATACTGGCGAAGAGGCCGCTATGCCCATACTCGCCGGTCAGCAGCGTGGAGCAGGCCGTGACGTAATGCTCGTTGGAGACGACCGCCTGCACGATGCGGCAGGCGGCGGAGGCGACCGAATACTCGGTGCAATGCTTGCCTTCCATGGCGATATAGCCGTTGTGAACCGCGTGATCGTTCGCATCGGCACGATCGAACCCGAAACGCTCGGGCTGTTCGGCGGTCAGTGCGTCAAGCGACTTGCCGCCGAAAGTGACCGCGGAGAACGCGGCGAATTCGGAGAAACCGTGCTCCCCGAGCATGTAGGCGTTAATCGAGTGCTGGTCGATGCCGGTATGCTGTGAGATGACGTTGCGGAGGCGGGCGGAATCAAGAGCGGTACCGGAACCGATGATACGCTTGGGGTCATAGCCGGAAAGCCGCCAGATTTCGGTGGCGATTACGTCACAGGGGTTTGCGATCGAAACCCAAATGCCTTGGAAGCCTGCATCGGTGATGCGATGCACGAAGGTACGGGCGATATCGGTGGTGACAAACAGTTCGCCGTCGCGGCTCTTGGCCGAGGAGAGCACATCGCCGGCCGCATTGACGATCACATCGCAACCCGCCAGCTTTTCGTACTCATCACCCACGCCGACGATGGCGCAGTTATGAGGATAGAACGAAAGCGTGTCGGTCAGGTCCTGAACCTCTGCGGCGAGTTTCCTCTCATTGATGTCGCACAGATACAGCTCGTCGGGAATGCCCGTTTCCAAGAGACGATTCGCGACGTGTGCGCCGACGTGCCCTTGACCGACGATACCGATTTTTCGAATCAATGCCATAATGGATACCTCTCACTCGAACCGATGATGTCCATGTCAATCTAGGCACATCGCAAGGCATATGCAAAGGAATGTCCCACTATGTAAAACACGGCATGCATTCGATGCCGCAGGAGCCGAACAGCCCCTACTTTTCACCTTTCCGCACGTCAAGGTTCACGTTCTTCAAAGCGCCACGCCTATCGCATCGAAACTCGACATCCGTCAGTTTCCAGGCCGAAACATCGGCCCTCGACACGGACGGTTCACTGTCCGTGTCGAGGGCCGTTCCGCCGCGTCCTCAGGCTCTCATACAGCGGTTCCGTTCGCATCAAGATTGGGGTTGTGACGGTAATCCCCGGCGGTGAAGAACAGACTGATGACACCGACGACGAACACGGCCGAAACGGTGATCATGAGCCACAGCGGGTGACTCGGCAGCCACATCACGACAAAGAAGGCGATGGCAGCCGCGACGATGAACACCCAGCTGGCCACACGGAACCACTGACGCACCGAATGCGGGGCGCGGAGCACCGTCGGGTTTTTCAGATCCGGGTCATCGTCCAAAGTGGGCGAGGAAAGCGTCTCGGCCTTCGGCTTCCAGCCGGTACCACCGTCTTCAATAAGGTGCCGGCTACGTTCCTGCAACGCGTATTCGTCGACGATGCCGGTGCGGCCTCGGGTTCTATCGAACCGGTCTTGGGTACCTTGGCGGGTGCGCTTGGCCTGAGCCCTACGCTCGGCGCGATTTGGCATTTCTGCTCCTTCCAACGATGAGGTATGACTACGATTCTATCGCAGTCGGCGCCAATCGAGCCAAAACGTGCCGCATGAGCAGTCGCCATGCCGCAAAGCAACCACCGAAACCCTAACGGTCACGACGCACACCTTTGCCGGAACCAGGCAAACAAGCAAACCGACGGAAACGGCTAGAGCGACCGTAATGACATCGGACGTTGGGTCGAGTCGATCGGGGCGGGCAATTCGGTCGAACCGCCGGCACTCAAAGTCCGGTCGACTGCGGCGGCGCAACTGCGTCCTTCGGCAATCGCCCACACGACAAGGCTTTGGCCTCGTCCGGCGTCCCCGCAGACGAAAACACCGTCCTGGCTGGTCTTGAAATCGGCATTTCTGGCGAGATTGCCGCGACGGTCGAGTTCAACCGGCAACTGGTCAAGCATCGTGGTGGTGTCGGGATGATGGAACCCTGTCGAGACGAGCACCAGATCGGCCTCAATCGTACGTTCGCTACCGGGCACATGTTCGCGCGCGCCACCGATCCCCCGGTGCACGTCAACCACTTCGACCCCGGTGACATGACCTGTATCGTCGGCCGTGAATCCGGCAACAAGACCCGAATCGTCAAGGGTGACGCTCGTCCGGTCGGTCACTTGTGAACCTTCGAACTCAACGGTATCGGTGTTGTAGCAGTAGACACCTCCCTCCTGCATGGATGTCGTCGGCTGATACAGACGGGCGTATGTCGGCCAAGGCTCATTCTCGGGACGGACGTCAGGCTCTTTCGGGTTGATCTGCAAGACGGTCACGCTCCGGGCACCTTGCCGAATTGCGGTGCCAAGGCAGTCCGAACCGGTGTCGCCGCCGCCGATGATGACCACGCGCTTGTCTTTCGCGTCGATGCCATGGTGCAGCGTACCGCCTTCGAGGCGACGGTTGGCGTCCGGCAGATAATCCATTGCAAAGTGGATGCCGTTCAGGTCGCGCCCGGGCACCTTCACGTCACGCGGCACCGTCGAACCGATTGCCACGACCAGGGCATCATAGCGGGAGCGCAAATCATCCCACGAAATGTCCTTGCCAATCTCCACACCCGTGCGAAACACGGTGCCCTCAGCGACCATCTGGGCAAGCCGACGGTCGATCAGACCCTTATCGAGTTTGAACGACGGTATGCCGTAACGCATCAGGCCGCCTATCTTCTCGTCCTTTTCATAGACGACGACGGTGTGACCGGCGCGCGTAAGCTGCTGTGCGCATGCAAGCCCTGCCGGCCCGGAACCAACGATGGCGACGGTCATATCCGTCAGCCTCTGCGGCGGCATCGGCTGGACATAGCCGAGCTTGTAGGCCTGGTCGATGATGGTCTGTTCGTCGGCCTTGATCATGGTGGGTGGCTGGTGAATGCCCAACACACACGCCTGTTCGCAGGGAGCAGGGCAGATCAGTCCGGTGACCTCCGGAAAATTGTTGGTTCTGGAAAGTCGGTGGTACGCCTCTTCCCATTTGCCTTGACGCACCAGATCATTGAATTCCGGTATGAGGTTGCCCAACGGACAGCCTGTCATACAGAACGGTGTGCCGCAGTCCATGCACCGAGCGGCCTGTTCTTGGGTCCAGGGTTGCAACCCCTCTTCGGCGTGCACGTCGTTCCAGTCGTGGATACGCTCCGCGACCGGCCGGTCGGCAACCTCATGACGGGCACGAACGTTCAGGAATCCTCTTGGGTCACTCATCAGCTAGCCTCCATCACATGCTCATATACCTGCTCCCATGCGCCCGGAGCATCAAAATCGACACCGTCCTCGTCCGCTTGGTCCATGGCGGCCGTCATGGCCACGAACTGCTTGGGAACGATGTGGGTGAACCGCCCGACAGATGCATCCCAGTCCTCGAGCAGCTGCCGGGCGAACGCGGACCCTGTCCGACTGACATGCTCTGCAACCAGTTGTCTCACCGTCGAGGAAGTGCCGTCATCCAGCGGCTCGAACAGCAACGCTCCGTCGTCCACCGCCGAAGGATTCACTTTGCCCATGTCGAGGTCAAGCACATATGCGTGGCCTCCCGAGAAACCGGCCCCGAAGTTGCGTCCGGTGGGCCCAAGCACCACGACGGAACCGCCGGTCATGTATTCGCAACCGTGATCGCCCACACCCTCGACCACGAAAGTCGCCCCTCCGTTACGCACGGCGAAACGCTCACCGGCCCGGCCCGCAACGAACATCCGCCCGCTGGTGGCACCGAAACCGGTGACATTGCCCGCTATCACATTCTGGTGAGGGTCGAAGCAGACGTTTTCGGGGGGACGGACGACAATGGTTCCACCGGAAAGGCCTTTACCTGCGTAATCGTTGACTTCTCCGACTATACGCAAGGTCTCGCCTCGTGGAATGAACGCGCCGATGGACTGCCCGCCCGATCCGTTCAACGTCATATCAATCGTGTCATCAGGCAGTCCGGCGGCACCATACCGGCGTGTGATCTCATAGCCGATCATCGTGCCGACGGTGCGGTCGACGTTACGAATCGGTACGTTCAGACACACCTTAAGGCCTTGCTCCAACGCCGGGCGTACCCGTTCGATCAGGGTGTGATCCAGCGCCTTGTCCAACTCATGGTTTTGCGCCTCGGTATTATGCAATATCGTGCCGGGGGTCGGGCCGGGCTGAGCCAGTATGTTCGTCAGATCCACGCCCTGGGATTTCCAACGCCTCACCGCCTGATCGGTCTGGAGGCACTCGACATGGCCCACCGCCTCCTCAAGGCTGTGGAAGCCAAGCTCAGCCAGCAGCTCTCGCACTTCACGGGCGATGAACATGAAGAAGTTGACCACATATTCGGGTTTGCCGGTAAAGCGTGCGCGAAGTTCAGGATCCTGGGTCGCGATGCCCTGCGGGCAGGTGTTGAGATGGCACGCCCGCATCATCACACAGCCTTCGGCCATGAGCGCCGTAGTGGCGAAGCCGAATTCCTCGGCACCCAGCAGTGCCGCGATCACGACGTCTCGCCCGGTCTTGAGCTCGCCGTCGCACTGCACGACGATGCGAGAGCGCAAACCGTTCAGAATCAAGGTCTGCTGGGTTTCGGCAAGCCCGATCTCCCAAGGCGTGCCCGCATGCTTGATGGCGTTAAGCGGTGCCGCTCCGGTGCCACCGTCGGACCCGGAAATCAGTACGACATCTGCATGGCATTTGGCGACCCCCGCCGCCACGGTGCCGACCCCGAACTCGGAGACGAGTTTGACATGAATCCGCGCCTTGGGATTGGCCATCTTCGCATCATAAATGAGCTGTTTCAAATCCTCGATGGAGTAGATGTCATGGTGAGGCGGTGGGCTGATCAGTTCGACACCGGGGGTGGCATGGCGTACTTTGGCGATCCACGGCGGCACTTTCGCGCCTGGCAGATGGCCTCCCTCTCCCGGTTTGGCCCCTTGGGCGAGCTTAATTTGCAGATCCGTGGCATGGACCAGGTAATCACTGGTTACGCCGAAACGGGCGGAGGCAATCTGCTTGATGCGACTGGAACGACACGGATCGGCGATGCGGTCGTCCGATTCGCCGCCTTCACCGGAATTGGAGCGCGCACCAAGCGAGTTCATGGCAATCGCAAGCGTCTCGTGAGCCTCCTGCGAGATGGAACCGTAACTCATCGCACCGGTCGAAAAACGCTTGACGATCTCCGTTTCCGGTTCGACTTCGTCAATCGGTATCGGTTGACGGCCCCGCTTGAACTCCATCAACCCGCGCAAAGTCATGATCCGGTTCGACGTGTCGTCGACATGCTTCGAATAACGCTTGAACAGGTCGTAATCACCGCGCTGGGTGGCCTGCTGGAGCAGGAAGATGGATTCCGGATCGTTGAGGTGATCCTCGCCGGTCCGCCGCCACTTGTATTGACCTCCGACGCGCAACCTACGGTGCGGCGTGGCGGTCCATTGGTTGGGATAGGCCACGCCATGTCGCAACTGCACCTCTTGAGCGATCTGGTCCAAGCCAATGCCGCCCACACGTGAGGTGGTACCTGTGAAGTATCGGTCAATCACATCCTGATTCAGGCCGACGGCCTCGAAAAGCTGAGAGCCACGGTAGCTCATGATGGTGGAAACGCCCATTTTACTCATGATTTTGAGCACGCCGGTCGAAAGCGCCTGACGCAGATTCGCAACTCCTGTTTTGGCGTCCACCGAAAGAAATCCGGATGCCGCCAAATCCTCCACCGTCTCGAAAGCGAGGTACGGGTTGACGCATGCAGCGCCATACGCGACCAGCAGCGCGACATGATGAATTTCACGCACATCACCGGCCTCCACCGCCATCGAGACCTGCGTCCTGGTGTGGGTTTGAAGCAAGTGGTGCTGCACTGCGCTGGTCAACAGGAGCGACGGAATAGGCCCCCAAGTATGATTGGAGTCACGATCGGACAGGACGATGAAATTGCATCCTTGGGCTATGGCCTGATCGATCTCGTCAAAGATCTCATCCAACCGGGCTTCGAGCGCCCTGCCTCCGCCGGCCACTTGGTACAGGCCACGAACAATGAACGGCTTGTAATAGCCACCTAGCACGCTGGCACGGTCGAGGCGCTTGAGCTGTGCCATCTCATCGGAATCGACCACAGGGTATGGTATGACGATTTTTTTGGCGGACAGTTCCATATCCTCCAACAGGTTCGGTTCCGGGCCGATGGCCGAGGCCAGCGAAGTCACGATGCGCTCGCGCTCCCAGTCCAGCGGCGGGTTCGTCACCTGGGCGAACTTCTGGGTGAAGTAGTCGAACAGCATGCGTGAATGATTCGACAACACCGGTTGCGGCGCATCGTTACCCATGGCGCCGATCGGCTCCTTGCCGGTGTTGGCCATCGGGGTCAACAGGATTTTCAGATCCTCCTGCGTGTAACCGAAAGCGCGTTGACGGCGTTCGACGGAAACCCCTGAATGACGCACATGCTGGCGGGCCGGAAGCTCTCCGAGACTTACGCTATTGCCTTCAACCCATTGACGGTATGGGTGCTGCGAAGCGAGTTTCCTTTTGATTTCCACGTCAGGCACGACGCGGCCGGCCGTGGTGTCCACCAAAAACATCTTGCCCGGTTCAAGACGGCCTTTGGCCACGATACGGCTCTGATCGGTGCCGGGCAGCACGCCGGTCTCACTGGCCAACACGACATATCCGTCTTCGGTGATCTGCCAGCGTCCGGGACGGAAGCCGTTGCGATCGAGTTGAGCGCCCACCAACGTTCCGTCGGTGAAGATGATGTTGGCAGGGCCGTCCCACGGCTCGATCAGGGAATTGTTGTATTCGTAGAACGCGCGCACGTCAGGGTCGAGGCTCGTATCGTTCTCCCAAGCCGGAGGCAGCATCATCAGCACGGCGTGCGGAAGGCTGCGCCCCGCCAGATGCAACAGTTCAAGGCACTCATCGAATGTGCCGGAATCCGAATACCCGGGCGTGGTGATCGGCAGCAAAGGCTCGAACTGCCCGATCAGTTCGCTTGAGAACCTGCCTTCGCGGGCCGAAAGCCAGTTGCGATTGCCTTGTATCGTGTTGATTTCGCCGTTATGGGCAATCAAACGGAACGGTTGGGCCAACGGCCAGCTCGGGAAGGTGTTGGTGGAAAAACGCGAATGGACAACAGCGATACGAGCCTTCATGGCCGGGTCGAGCAGATCGGGGAAGAAACCCGTCAACTGCATGGTGGTGAGCATGCCCTTGTAGGTGACGGTACGCGCCGAAAGCGAGGCGAAGTAGATACCCACCTCATGTTCGACGCGCTTGCGTACGCGGAAAGTGAGGCGATCCAGACCTAGACCACTCGACTCCTGTTCGCCAACCGTCTGCCGACCTGTTTTTGCGGCGTCGTCCGGCAAGCCCACCACCAGCATCTCAAAGGAAGGCATGGAGGCAAGGGCCTGCAACCCCAGTCCATCAGGGTTGGTGGGCACGGTCCGCCATGCGAGCACCTCAAGCCCTTCTTCTGAGGCAATGGCCGCGATGCGTTGTTTCTGTTCGGCGGATTTGGCCAGGTCGCGGTCAAGGAAGGCCATGCCGGCCGCATACCGTCCAAACGATGGCAGTTGACGGCCTTGCGGCAGCACAATGACCTTACGCATGAACTCGTCCGGCATCGACAAAAGAATTCCGGCGCCATCACCCGTATTCTCTTCGGCTCCGACGGCCCCTCGGTGATTGAGGTTCACCAACACTTCCATGGCGTCATCGACCACTTTGCGTTCGGCTTCGCCGTTTAACGTAGCTACCATGCCCACACCACACGCGTCATGCTCGGCGGCAGAATCGTACAGCCCTTCGGACGGGCGGACCGTCAAATCAAGTGGGGTTTCACATGCCATCAGATCACCTCGTTTTATCCATGTCATCGCACCTACATCACAAACCGATTGCGGCACCGGACGTTTCACAGACTAACCTCACATCATGTCAGAAATGTATCGAAGTCCACAAACGACAACAAATTGTTCGAATAATGGACGCTTACCGCTCCCCGTCGATATCATACGCGACCGATGCCGCCTTATCCGACACCCGGCGAAACTTCGCCTGCGCAGCGCAACCGTCGATCCATGCAATACCAAGCCCATTCGGCAACAGCCACCATCGTAACGGGCCCGATGACTACATATCGCAAATATCCAAGACTCGGGCGATCAGGGTGTCGTTGAGCAGACGCCCCTTCCGACTCGGGGCGATACGACCGTTGTCAAGAAACTCAATCAGTCCTTCACGCTCCAGCGAAGTCAGGAGCGCACGGTCAACATGATGTCCGGAAGCCTGTTCGACCCTCGAAACGTCAAGCCCCTCTCTTAGCCGCAGGCCCAGCATCACGGTCTCTTCAAGGTTCTGATCGTGAGTGATGACCTCACTGCCGGCCCAAGGCACGTCTGCTTGCCTCATCGCCTCAGCCCACTGCCTCGGATGCGCGATGTCCCATGCACGCACGCCGAACTGGCTGGCGTCCATTCGGACGGCGTCCGCGCCTTCCTGCCCCATTGGTTCTTGGTCTGCGGACGTGACGCCAACTTTACGGAATCCGTCCTCATCGATGTCGCGAGCGCCGAGATCGGCATGTTCTCGCCATGCACCGATCGAGGACGTGCGATAGTGCGAGTGCGCTCCGGGGCCGATTCCGGCCCAATCGACATTGCGCCAATATCCAAGGTTGTGTCGGCTTTCATGGCCCGGACGCGCCCAGTTGGATATCTCGTACCATTGCAGGCCGGCTTGGGCGAACAGGTCGTCCGCCGATTCGTATTTCGCGGCCTCGTCGTCGTCATCGGGCTTGCCGATGGTGCCGGCCTTGATCTGCCGCCCCATTTTCGTGGTTGGTTCGACGGTCAGCGCATACGCGGAAATGTGATTGACGCCCAGCTCGATGGCTGTTTCAACCGATGTCCGCCAATCGTCCATACTTTCGCCGGGTGCGCCATAGATCAGGTCTACGCTGGAACGCAACCCCACCTTGTTCGCAGCCCTCACCCCCGCCTCGACATTGGCCGGCGTATGCGTGCGGTCGAGCGTCTTGAGCACATGCGGAACTGCTGACTGCATGCCGAAGGAAATGCGCGTGAATCCCGCGGTCGCCAACGATTCAAGATACCGTTCATCCACTGTGTCGGGATTGGCCTCGGTGGTTATCTCCGCACCTGGTTCAACGCCCCAGATGTCGTTCACTGCGCGGAGCACCCGCCCAAGGTCGTCCGCCGGCAGCAGCGTGGGCGTTCCCCCACCGAGGAACACAGTCGAGGCGGCGGGCTCATTGATGCCGTGCCGTTCCTGCCACGCTTTGACCAGCCCCATCTCTTCAATGGCCAGATTCGCGTAATTCCCGCGGGACGCCCCACCGCCCATGTCAACGGCGGTGTACGTGTTGAAGTCGCAATACCCGCAACGGCGATAGCAGAACGGCACATGGACATAAACCTCAAACATAGCCCACAACCCTATCGGCAACCCAAGCCAGTTGCAGCCTCCTGATTCTTGTCCACCCGTCACACCCCCGATGCCTGTCAGTCGCAACGCTATGGCTTTACGAACAACCTTGGATTGCACAGAAGTGTCCAAACACTTTGGCCGATCATGATGATGACAAAAATGACATGTTGTCGTTATATCTCGCTGCCTGATGGTCGCCGTAATTCCGCGCTAGGTATTACGAACAACCTTATGTACGGAATGCCTGACGGCCAAGCCTACACAGACCATGGTGAGCGCGAAAAGCGCGACAACGCCAGTCGACACGAACCATCCCGCGATGCTCGATCCAGAGCCGGCATACGCCCCCAAACCCATCGCCTGGTCGATGGCATCCACGTACCAACGGCCGCACAACAGTTTGCCGACAAGCGCCACCGGACCGGTCATCACCGAAGTGCCGAACGACCACGCCCCCGACGTGGCGGCGATGACCAACCCCACGACGTTCGCCAACCCGTTAACCGCGCGAGAGGAGAGCGCAAGACGACCGAGGACAAAACCGATGGAAACACCGAAGCACACATACACCGCCATCGAACACGTCGCCAAGACGACAGGCCCCCATGCCAAACCGGCCAAGGAACCGGTCTGCCATACAGTCACACCAACCGAAAGCACCAAGTAATAGACCGTCACCAGCAGGCCGATAACTGCGCAGGCCGCCAATAAACCGAAACTTACCGACTGCTGTCGCTCAGCCGAAACCTCCATGCGCCGACGCATCGATTCACTGGTGAAGGCGCCGACCACCAACGCGATGATGGAGATTGTGGAGGCGACGATCGGATAGTTGCCCAAAGTGAGGGAAAGACCGAATACGCGAGAGGCTGAGACATTGCCGGAGCCGTGTCTTGTGGCGACCACCGAAACGTGGGCATCCTCGCTGGCCGTCTTTGTCGCACGCAAGACATCGGTCACGGCTCTGCGCATTGCCGATTCGTCGTCCGGTTGAAGCGTTTGTTTGGAATTCGCCGAATCAGCGGACGACAGAGTATCTGCCGACAGGCCATCCGCCGGCAAGCCCGCCGATGAGGCACCGGAGGTATCGTCATGAGCGTCTCCTCCGGCAATGCCACCTGCGAGATATGCGGTTCGCAAATTGGAAAGGAAGGTCAGAACCTTCATTTCGGAAAGATCGTGCTTGTCATTCCGTGATCGAAGGACTGAATCCACTTGTTTCGGCGGTTGACCGGACAGCGCCGCCTGGGCAAAATCGCGCATGTACCCTTTCGGCACAACGAAAACGATATCCGCCTGGTCAGTGGCCATCGCGTCCTGAATTGCACGCCTGTCGTCATCAACGCGCACGACCGTGTTGGTTCGCCCAAGGTATTCCCGCAGCCCGGAAGCGACGCCACCCTTGTCTTCATCCCTATCGACAACAGCCACGTGCGATTTCAAAGGGGCATAAACCGGCTTCGAACCAGAAACCCCTGGCACGGACTGCGTCAGAAAGAACGTCATGATTACACTCAGACCGACCAAATACAGCAATATGTAAGATCGGTGCACCTTGGCCACTTCAAGAGCGGTTTTACAAATAGTCATAGCGTTGCCTCCTAAGCATCACGACCGCCACCAAAATGAACACGGCCGTCGTGGCGAGAATAAGCCCTAATCCGATCAAGAACGGACGATAATCATCGTAATACAGTAAGTCATAGAACAGGTCGCACACTTGGCTTGCGGGATTGATTCGAGCCAATACAGGTGCCTGCCTACGCAATCTATCACCCAACGCCATGGCCTGAGTGCCGTATAATCCGGTGAAAAATGACAGGAACAGAGTCAGCATCACACCCAGGGACAGCTTGATGCGTGCGGAAAGTTTCGGGATGACGCCAATCAGAAGCCCCATTCCACTTGCCATCAATGTCGAAGCCGCAACGGCAAGCACCGCGGCGGGCTCACGACCACCGATGCCAATGCCGACCACATAGCGCATCACCAGGAACGCAATCAACATGCAGGTGAACGAGATGGACCACGAAGACATGAGGACAGCGGTTATTTGCCTTATTTTTGAAGACGGTGAGACACTGACGCGTACGCCCAAGGCAGAAAGGTTCACCTGGGTAAGAGTGATCAAGTCAATGGCGATACTCATGCCCAATAGACACGCCATGCCCAACATCGAAAAATAGTAACGGGCAAAAGGACTCAATACATGACCAGTCAAACCGAGATGCCGCAGGAATCCAGTGGAATCACCGACGCTTGACGAAAAACGCGAGTCGGCCATGATAGCGTGGTTCTTGGCTGCCAACGCCCCGACCACTCGTCCGGTCTCATTATATTGCTGCAATGCGTAATCAATCGCGGTTGTTGCCAGCGTGACGACCTGATCCGATGAATTCACCGTCGTGTCGGCGAGCGTCATGTGCAAATCCCCGCCATCGCCAACGTACAGATACCCTTTGGCTTTGCCGTCTACCACCAACTGTTTGGCTGCCTCAATCGAGGATGCACGCGTAATGGAAATCAATTGCTCACTATCGTTGCCGCCACCCTGTTCAGCGCTGCCACTGTGCCTGCCGGCGAGCGCTTCGACCGTCTTGGCCACCCCGCTTTGTTTGTTCCAATTGGCATCCTGCGCCACAGCCATAGGCTGGGCGCTCACATGCATCATGTCGTTGACGTCGTTGAACATCAGTTGGAACAGCGCCATCATGATCAGCGGGAAGACGAGCACCCAGAAGATAATGCTGAAGTTTCTGAACCCCGCTTTGAGATAGGTCTTGAAAGCTATGAACATATCGTGCCCCTAATCCCTCAGAGCCTTGCCGGTCATCTCAAGGAACACATCGTTCAACGTCGGCGGGTTCGAGGAGACATGGCCGATGTTCGCGCCAGAACGCTCCAACATGTCTAGTACATCGACCAAGTTACGAGCGCCGGACTTGCACCGTACGGTGAGGGTCTTGCCATCGTAATCAGTTGAGGCCACGGTCGGCAGACCCCGAAGAGCCGCCATCGCATCACCGTCGAGATCCAATGTCTCGACGGTGATGAGCTCGCCGCTAGAAACCATCGCTTTGAGCTCATCGACCGTACCCTCAGCTACGTGCCTACCGTGATCCATAATGAGCACACGGTCGCAGATCTGTTCGACTTCCTCCATGTAGTGACTCGTATAGATCACCGTAGCGCCGGCCTGATTGAGACGTTGGATGCCTTCAAGAATCGCGTTTCGGCTCTGCGGGTCGACAGCCGCGGTGGGCTCGTCGAACAAAATCATATCCGGCTTATGCGCGATACCGCACGCAATGTTCAGACGCCTTTTCAGTCCGCCGGAGAGTTTCCCAGGACGGTATTTGCGAAAGTCCTCGAGACCCACCAGGGCAATCGCCTCGTCCACCAGCGACTTGCGCCTGTCTTTTTGCGCGACATACAGCGAACAGAAGTAGTCAATGTTTTCCTGAACACTCAGTTCATCGAACACCGCCACTTCCTGAGGCACCAGTCCGATGCGCGACTTCAGGACGTAAGCCGTAGGCGTCATCTCATGCCCAAAAACCTTGATATCGCCCGAGTCGTAAGTCAACAGTGACAATATGCAATTGATCGAAGTGGTTTTGCCGCTTCCGTTTGGTCCAAGCAGTCCGAAAATCTCGCCTTGCCTCACGTTGAGGTCAAAATCATCAAGCACAAGACTGTCGCCATATCGCTTGACCAAATGCCTCACCTGAAGCGCCAAAGCACCGTCTGAAGCCGGCGCATCACCGCCGATCTTTGCGTTCATATACCGTCGCCTTTCAATTCTCATCCATTAATCGTTATTTCCATTCTCCCGTGGACACCCGCGTCAGCGATAGTGAGTGTTGTCATTTCTTAACCTGCGATGATGACATTTGTCACTGGTTGAGACGCAAGAGCATCACGGCACCAAGTGCTAATGTCGAAACCATGAACGCGCAACATAGGGATTTTGCAGCCAGAATCTTGCTGCTGGCTTGTAGTGCCCTACTGGAAGCGCAACGGGAACGCGGGTCGTTCAGCACTGTCGCAATCGTCGCACTGCTGGCATCCATCTGCTGCTCAGCGCTGACACAATGGCTGAGCGACCGCAGCGGCAGCACCAGCAGATTGCAGACCTTCGTATGCATCATTCGGCTTGGGCTGTGCGTCGTGGCACTATGGATACCTGAATTTCTTGCATACACCCCATTACTTGCTTTTGACGCGATGAAGGTCTTAGCTGATTTTCCCATCACCACGGCGGACTGTCGGCAAAAAACACACGCGCCGGCATCAGGACGATTTTCCGTCAAGTATAACGATGACGGGATGAACCGAATCATCGGCAATGCACGCCTAGGGCAGATTGACCAATTCTCGGGATGGTTGAAGTTGATAACGGTCTGGTGTTGGGCAATCCCCCTGATCCGTTCATATTGGGCTTATACGTCCGCTGGAGATCCGCCCCCTTTGCGTCATCAACAGTTTAACGCCGTGCCAGCGCTGGAAGCCGGATCGGTCATCCTGCTGTCATGTTTGGCTGCGCTGTTAGGACATGCGTATACCATGGCCGACGCCGAGCACCAATCCCTGCTCCAGTTGTTCGACAAAATGAGAGTAACCCGACGCCATAACGCGGCCCAGGTCAAAACGCTACGCGACAGTCAAGCGGAATCAACACACGTGGCAACCTTGCGCGAACGTACTCGCATCGCCCGAGAAATACATGACAACGTCGGTCATATACTCACCCGCGCGCTGATGCAGACACAGGCAGCCAGCGCCGTCGCCACAGCAACCGGAAACCAGGCATCGGCCAAGGAACTGTCAGAGATCAGCACAAGCCTCAATGAAGCGATGACGATGGTCCGACGTTCCGTGCACAATCTGGAAGACGACGGCACCGATTTCAACGCACAAATCGCCGGTGTCGTCGATATGATAAATGCTGCTCGACCCGATTTTTACAGTCTCTCTGGACTGCGATATCACCGACACCCCAGCTCCGGTGGCTCGAACCTTGACCTCCGTCATCCGCGAAGCGCTGACCAACGTCATTCGCCATTCCGACACGAGCACGGCAACCGTCTCACTGCATGACTACCCTGCATTCTGGCAATTGTCGGTCTTCAACAAAAGCGGAGATACAACGCACCGGCCCATACCACAGAATCGCCATGATCTACGAGGCATGGGCTTGGCTACTATCGAGCAACGAGTTCAGGCTCTTGACGGAACCTGCCTGTGCGGCCCCTACCGAGACGGTTGGCGTGTGTTCGTCTCATTACCCAAAGCCCCATGGGCCAAACCCGACAGGGACGCTGGCGCACGGACCGAAGCGATCGGTGACGGGATGGCTACTATTGACAAGGAGCGGACCGGAGCATGAAAACGGCAATCGTAGATGACGACCCCATTGTCTGCTCATCACTGACCACGATCCTCGAAACCACTGAAGCCGCTGAAGTCCGATGGACCGCGAATGACGGCGAAACGGCCGTGACGAATTATTTCAGCAATCCCGCAAGCCGGCCGGATGTGCTGCTCATCGACATCCAAATGCCCGGCGTCGATGGCCTTCAAGCCGCACAGCGAATACTGGCCCGCGACAAAACCGCACGGATCCTGTTCCTCACGACCTTCGCAGACAAAGCATACATCGATCAGGCGCTGGCTTTGGAAGCCAAAGGCTACCTGATCAAACAGGACGTCACGGCGGTCGGCCCCGCGCTGCAGGCCGTAATGGCCGGACATATCGTCTTGGGCGCGGAAGTGCTCGACAGACTCTCGACAGCCCACACGCCAACGGCACCGACAACGGCATCATCATGGTTCTCGTCGTATTCGACACCACCATCGCCAACCGCATCACCGGACAGGAACGCGGGCATTGGAACCAACACCGATTCCCAATCCGCCTCAACCAATGAACGGACTTCCGTCTTCGCCGCGCTCAGCGACCGCGAGCGCGACATAGCGAGCCTTGTGTCCAAAGGACTTGACAACCATACGATCGCCGCCTACCTGTATTTAAGCGAAGGAACCGTACGTAACCGAATCACCGGTATCCTAGACAAGCTGGGTCTGTCCAACCGCACCCAGCTGGCCATCACTTGGATCAACGCCGGCTTACCATAAAGACGATTCTGACACGAAACGGCGCTAAACCCCCATACTCTGGCAGAGGTCTGATCGTCAGTCTACCTTCGATTTCCATTTTCGTCAGCAGGTCCGTGCGCCCGTCGGCTTCGGGCACATCCTGCTCGTAACGGGTGATGATGTTCCTGATGCCCTCATTAAGTGAAGCGCGAACCGAATCCTCATAATCTCCTCGCGTATAAAGGAATTCGATGTTTACCGAACCATCATAGAGGTTCGCCGCGTCGAAAATCGTTTTGAAATAGGTGTAGTCCGCATCTCCCATACCATGGCCGAATATCGAAATGCGATCCAACGGCCTGCCGTCTTCGGCCGGATCAAGAATACCCTTGTATGACATATTCCCCCGCTGTTCGAGCACACGGAAACTTTTGGTGAACGGGTAACGCTCATCGCGAATCGGGTCGGTATATGGTTCGTCTCCACCGTAGGCCGCGCCGACATGCTCACGACCGATCGGGTTGATGCCCAGGATCGGCGCGCCGCAGTCCCCGTGGATGTTCCGCATCTGAGTGACATGCAGATCGTCCAGATCGAACGGTTGCGTGTAATTGAACGACAGGATGCTGCGCGCACAGGGTGTCGCCGAATCAGCGAACTGCCCTTCCTTCAACATTGCCTTCCCATAGTAGGTCGCGCGCTTGCGATATTCGGGATCACTCTGCGTTTCAGCCAGATAGCCTCCGAACACATGCTCAAATGCGTAGAGTTCGTCCTTCAACATCTGCCGAATTTGCCTGAAACCCGCATGTCCGGCGAATGGATCCGGCAAATCGGTCGCGCAAGCGTCGAACAGGGTTTGGAATGTTCTTTTGTATTCGTCAAAACGTTATGGCACACCGGTCGCGATACCGCATCTAGGCCGTGGCGCCGATGCCACGGATCCGCTTACTTCGCCGCCTTTTCAGCGGCGCGGATCTTGTTCTTGGTGTCGATGTCGACCGAGGCGTTCGGCCCCACCCCCTCACCGGTCTGCAAGGCGGCGACGAACGCCTCCTGCGGCACCTCGACATGACCGAGCATCTTCATGCGCTTCTTGCCGGCCTTCTGCTTCTCCAACAGTTTGCGCTTGCGGGTGATGTCGCCGCCGTAGCATTTGGCGAGCACGTCCTTACGCAGAGCGCGGATGTTCTCACGGGCGATGATACGCGAGCCTATGGCGGCCTGAATCGGAATCTCGAACTGCTGGCGAGGAATGAGCTTGGACAGCTTCTTGGTCATCATCACGCCGTAAGTGTATGACTTGTCGCGATGCACGATGGCACTGAACGCGTCCACCTTCTCCCCCTGGATAAGGATGTCGACCTTCACCAGATCCGCGGCCTGCTCGCCGTCCTCGTGATAGTCCAGCGAAGCGTAGCCTTTGGTGCGACTCTTGAGCTGATCGAAAAAGTCAAACACGATTTCTGCCAAGGGGATTCGATAATGCATTTCGACGCGTTCGGGACTCAGGTACTCCATCGTGCCCATCTGGCCACGGTGATCCTGACACAGGTCCATCACCGCACCGATGAACTCCTTGGGCGTGATGATGTCGGCAGCCACCATCGGCTCGACGATCGACTTGATCTTGCCATCGGGGAATTCGCTGGGATTCTTGACCTCGTGCTCACTGCCGTCTTCAGCGGTAACCTTATACGTGACGTTCGGAGCCGTTGAAATCAGATCCAGGCCGAACTCACGACTGAGTCGTTCAGACACTATTTCCATGTGCAACAGCCCCAGGAACCCGCAACGGAAGCCGAAACCGAGCGCCACCGAGGTCTCCGGCTCGTAGGTCAACGCCGCGTCGTTGAGCTTGAGTTTGTCAAGCGCGTCACGCAGCTCGGGGAACTGCGCGTTATCGATCGGGAACAGACCGGCATAGACCATCGGACGGGGGTCTCGGTAGCCGGGAAGCGGTTCGGTGGCCGGGTGAACGGCGGAGGTCAGCGTGTCGCCCACCTTCGACTGACTCACGTCCTTCGCGCCCGTGATGATATAGCCCACTTCACCCGCGCCCAAGGCCTTGGTCGGGGTCATATCCGGGCTGATCACGCCTATCTCAATGGGCTCATGCGTCATGCCGATGCCCATCATATGAACCTTTTCACGGCTTTTGAGCTCGCCATCCTCCATGCGGATGTAGGTCACGATCCCACGGTAGGAGTCGTAGACCGAATCGAAGATCAAGGCTCGGGCCGGTGCTTCGGGTTCGCCGTGCGGAGCAGGCACCTCCATGACGATCTGATCGAGCAGATCGGCCACGCCCTCCCCCGTCTTGCCCGAAACCCGTAGAACATCCGATGGCTTGCAACCCAGAAGATTCGCCATCTCCTCGGCGTGCTTGTCGGGCTCGGCGCTGGGCAGATCGATTTTATTGAGCACCGGGATGATCGTCAGATCGTCTTCGATCGCCATATACAGATTCGACAGCGTCTGCGCCTCGATGCCCTGCGTGGCGTCCACAAGCAGCACGGCACCCTCACAGGCAGCCAAGGCACGCGAGACCTCGTATGTGAAGTCGACGTGTCCGGGGGTGTCGATCATCCCGAGCGTGTATTCAGTGCCTTCAAAGGTCCACGGCACACGCACCGCCTGGGACTTGATGGTGATGCCACGCTCCTGCTCGATGTCCATGCGGTCGAGGAAACGGTCGCGCATCTCACGTTCCGGCACGATGCCGGAAAGTTGCAGAATGCGGTCCGCCACCGTCGACTTGCCATGATCGATATGCGCGATGATGCAAAAATTGCGTATCAGCGATTGGTCGGTGTACCCCGGTTTGTTTGTCGCCTCGACCACTGCTGCCCTCCCTAGACGTATCTGTCCCCATGATATCGGCCGCGGTGGGCAAACGGGCCGGATGCCCGGTCGATAAGGCGGCGAACGGTGGTCACACGCCTTTATCCGCGCGCGGTGTTATCATGTACGCTTGTATGTCCTTAATAGAAAACGTTGTTTGGAGTAAATGTGGCAAACATTAAGTCGCAAAAGAAGCGCGTGCTGACGAACGAAAAGGCGCACAAGCGCAACGTCGCCGTGAAGTCCAGTCTGAAGACCGCCATCCGCGATACTCGCAAGGCCATCGAGGCGGGCGATAAGGCCGCCGCCGAGACCGCGTTCAAGATTGCCGGCCAGAAGCTCGACAAGGCCGCCAGCGCAGGCGTGATTCACAAGAACCAGGCCGCCAACCGCAAGTCGAACCTCGCCGTGGCGATCAACGCGCTGTAAGCTTATCTCAGCTTACCATTCAAACGGAGGAGGCCCGGGAATCGGAATGATTCCCGGGCCTCCTCCGTTATGCCTATCATCTGCCGAATTGGTGGAGGCCATCGATCACAGATCGATCATGACCTTCATGGCCTTCTGATCGGCGGCATGCTTGAAAACGTCATACGCCTTCTCGATGTCGTCGAAATCGAACGTATGCGTGGCCAGGTCCTCCGCGTGAAGCTTGCCCGAGCAACAGGTCTTCATCAACATGCCTGTTGTGTTGGCGTTCACCAGACCGGTGGTGATGGTCAGGTTGTCGATCCACAGCTTCTGAATGTCGAAGTTCACCGGCTTGCCGTGCACACCGACGTTCGACAAATGGCCACCGGCCTTGACGATCTTCTGGCAGATGTCCCACGTCGGTTCGATGCCGACGGCCTCGATGGCGCAATCGACACCACGGTTGTTCGTCAGCTCCATGACCTTTTCGACGGCGTTCTCCTTGCCGGAGTTGATTGTATCCGTGGCGCCCATCTGCCTGGCCATGGCCAAACGATTGTCGTCCATATCAATCATGATCACCTGCGACGGGGAATAGAGCAGACCGGTAAGCAGGCAACCCATGCCCACAGGACCTGCACCGACGATGGCAACGGTGTCGCCGGGCTTCACGTCACCGTACTGAACACCGATTTCATGCGCCGTGGGCAAAGCGTCGGAAAGCAACACACCGGCCTTTTCGTCCAGGTTGTCCGGGAACGCATACAACGAGTTGTCCGCGAACGGAGTGCGGACATACTCGGCCTGCGTGCCATCAATCATGTAGCCCATGATCCAGCCGCCACCGTTCAGACAGTGGGAGTACAGCTGCTTCTGGCAGTTCTCGCAAGTGCCGCAACGGCTCACGCAAGAGATGACGACCTTATCTCCCTTCTTGAAGTTCTTGACCGAGGAGCCGACCTCCTCCACGATGCCGATGCCTTCGTGACCGAGAATCCTGCCGTTGAAGCTTCCCGTCTTTTCGATGGCGGTCTGCTCGATCTCGGGATTCTTGCCTTTCAGAATCCCCAAATCCGTTCCGCAGATCGTTGTTTTGGTCATCCGGATAATGGCATCCGTCGGTTCGATAATCTCCGGCCTTGGACGTTCTTCAAATCGGGCATCATTGTCCCCGTAATAAACCATGGCCTTCATTGACATTCTCCTTAGTGTATTTTTGTGAAACACATCACAGTTATAGTAACATGACGCACATGCATTCAAGAGGGCTTGACAAGCCCGTTTCAACGGTTCAGCCCCCCCCCGAACAAGCCGGCCGCTCCTGCATTCGCAAGCGCGAGTAAGGCGTTAATCACTGGAATCGCAACATCAATCAGCTCCATGTTCCCCTCGGAGCGTAGGCTTCAGCCTTGAACGAACGGACCGAGTCGATTACCACAACGATATCCAACGGCGCTTAACGGCATTCCCGAAACCACGTTTTTAAATTCGATTCATCGTTTGAATCACGTAATGCCGTCAGAAACGATCGAGCTTCATTGTATTTTCTCAATAAATACGACAACATGCTGTATTTCATTGAACAATAGACGACGAAAGACCATCAGAACCTATACTGCTTACGCTTGATGGCGCCGGGCACCTTCCAGTCGAATTTTACCGAAAGCATGCGCAGACACACCACCAGCGCCACAATGAGCAGATCGCAAACCAATTCACCGGTGAAGCTCAGAACGCCCCGCGCATATGCACGCGTGGAAAACACCGTCAGAACACTGCCGATAAGCGCCGGCACCGTGTACCAATGGCTGTCGCCGATCACGGAAGGGACCCGATTGAGCAGCACGTCACGAATCAGTCCACCACCGATGGCGGTGATCAGCCCCATGAACACGGCGGTCATTCCAGAGGTGTGGTACATGAGGGCCTTCTGGGTGCCGTTAACGGCATAAAGCCCTAAAGCCAGTGCATCCAAAGTCGCCATCGTCCACTTCAGACCATCGACCTCAGGATAGACCACCGCCACGGCGCAGGAGGCCAGCAAAGTGGTGATGACCAACCCCTTATTCGAAACGCCGACAGGCGGGAAAATGCCGAGCAACACGTCGCGGATAATTCCACCGCCAAGGCCTGTGAGCCACACGGTCATGAGAATGGCAATGAAATCGTAACGCTTCCTGACGGCCCACAAACCGCCCAGCAGGCCACAGCAAAACGTTGCCAGATATTCGATGGCCCAGAAGAACGCGTTGCTTTCCAATGCCAGCTGCATGAATCCACTCCCAATGCTTTCAGCCGATTTTTACGGGCGCTCGACACATTCGACCTTCATGATTCACATTATGCCAGCAAAGCCCGTGCCCGAAGACGTCGGTGTGTCTTGGCCGGCACGCCACATCTTCGGGCACAATAATCAAAAAAGAAAGCAGAACGTCTGCATGAAAACCGTCTAGCAGACCCTCCACATCCACTCGTGCGGATCGTCGATTTCGCCAAGCTGGATGCCAAGAAGCCTCTCGCGCAACGCGCAGGTCAGTTCGCCGGACCTGCCGCCGCCGACCTCGACGTCGAAGGTCTCCGACTTGAAGCGGCCTATCGGAGTGATGATCGCGGCCGTGCCGCAGGCGAAGACCTCGGTCACCTCTCCGGATTCGATGTCGTCGAGCAGCCCATCAAGCCTGATCATGGTCTCAACCACGTCCCGTCCCTCATCATGGGCCAGCTGAATAAGCGAACGACGCGTCACGCCCGGCAGGATGTTGCCGGTGAGCGACGGAGTTTCCAAATGCCCATCCTTATGCACGGCGAACATATTCATGCCGCCAAGCTCTTCAAGATAGGTCCTGGTAGCTGCGTCGACAAAACACACCTGCTCGCACCCGTGATCGGCGCCACGGTATTCGCCGAGCAGCGAAGCCGCATAATTGCCGCCGCACTTGGCGAAACCGGTCCCTCCGGGACCAGTGCGGAACCATTTATCTTCAACCCAGATGCTCACCGGCTTGACCCCTCCCGGGAAGTACGGACCGGAGGGAGATGCGATGACGCAGTAGTCCACCGTTTCCGGCGCACGCACGCCTAGGAACGCCTCGGAGGCGAACATGAACGGACGAATGTACAACGTGTATTCACGACGTGTCGGCACCCACTGAACATCCTGCCTGACCAGCGCTGCCACAGACCCGAGGAAGTCCTCCTCGGACAGTTCCGGCAGATAGAGACGTTTGGCGGAGTTGGCAAAGCGCTCCGCGTTGGCGTCCGGGCGAAACAGCCATGTGCTGCCGTCCGCGTGACGATACGCCTTAAGCCCTTCGAAGCACTCCTGCGCATAATGTAAAACGGAGGCGCCCGGCTGCATATCAAGCGGACCATAGGGCTCGACCCGGCGGTCGCCCCACCCGTCGCCCTTGTGCCAGACCATATGAATCATACTGTCGCTGAACAGTTGTCCGAACGCAGGCTTGTCGATGAGCTGCTCACGTCGCTCGTCGTTAACGGGGTTCGGATTCGGCTTGACGTCGAAAGCATCCGCAAGCTTCGACAACGCCGCTGGGTCATGATGGGTTTGCTCTGTCATATTCACTTCTTCTCTGGCGCCGCATGGACGGCCTTCGGGTTCATGTCAGCGGGACGCTTCCGGCATCCGCGCGTTACCAGATACTGTGGCACAAACCACCGCCCTCACGGTCGAGTCGTTCACATATTGAAAAGGTTCACTTCATCTGCCGGAACTCATCAACGAGGCGTCATTGGAAACCTGTGGTGAAAACACATATCCTTATTAAGACAATCAGGCCGATGGCCAGCGGAAGCAATCACGCTGGACATCGGCCTGATCATGTAAACGAAACGCCTATTGCCGGAAGAAATCCCGGCCTACAGGCTACTTCTCCTTTGCATCGCTTGCGGCAGCGGCATCCCCACCCTCGGCCGGAGCGGCGTCGGCGGAAACAGCTTCCGAGGGAGCGGTGGCATCCTCAGGCACCACAACGCTGACCAGCGAATCCTCCATGTCGGCTTCCACCAGCTCGACGCCAGCAGGCAGCTGGACATCTTTGGCGAAGATCTTATCGCCATCAGCCATACCTTCGACGTTCACGTCGATACGCTCAGGCAGGTTGGCCACATCGGCCTTGACGCGCAACATCTGCACATCAACGAAGGCGACGGCGGCACCCTTCGGCGTACCAACGGCGAAGACCGGCACCTCGACCTCGATCTTCTCGCCGGTCTTGACCTCATAGAAATCAATGTGCTCGACGATGCGCTTGACGGGGTTGCGCTGCACCTCCTTGACGACGGCCATCTTGGATTCCTTGCCGTACTTAATCGTGAACAGTGCGTTGGCGCGACGCAGGGCCAGCGTGCTCTCCCGCATCGGCAGCTTCACGAACACCGGCTCGTTACCGCCGGCGTAAATGGTGGCCGGAATCTGCTTGGCCACGCGCATACGGCGGGCCACTCCCTTGCCGAACTCGGTACGGAGCTCACCTTCGAGGGTGATCGTATTTGCCATAATGGTCTCCTTAACATGCCTGTACGGTGTCTTGTCTGTTGTC
Organism: Bifidobacterium bohemicum DSM 22767; assembly: GCF_000741525.1. Classification (GTDB taxonomy): domain Bacteria; phylum Actinomycetota; class Actinomycetes; order Actinomycetales; family Bifidobacteriaceae; genus Bifidobacterium; species Bifidobacterium bohemicum. The sequence continues at coordinate 266,879 of NZ_JGYP01000001.1, forward strand.
TCGACGCATCGACGCGCCGAAGACCACTGTCTCAAAGGAGACTGCAACATCTTTCAGCTCAGTCGATAACGGGAATCACTTCCCCTCGCCAAAGCGTGACATACGAACGACTCAAACGAGCCGAGCGCTCATCTCAACAACGTTTCCATCATACCGTCAAGGTGGACAATCCTTTATCCATATCCGCGTTCGCATACTACGCGCCGTCTCATGATGCCTTACCGTCTTTTGGCAGCCTTGCCACCCGCCACCTAGGATGACTGGCCTTGAAACTTGAACTTGCTACGCTACCGTAAGGTGACGGAAAGAGACAAACCCGCTAGAATCGGTCTTTGTACGGTTTGATTCAAGACAATAAGAAACAAGAAGGCCGAGGTTCCGCGTGTCACTCATCGAAATGCTTAAGCAGCAATCCCTGAAACTCAGTCAACGAGCCTTTAACGTCACAGGGGGTTTTCAACATCCCGTCAACAGCGAGGATCCGGAGAATCCGGATTTCAATGAGGATCGCCATCAGGTGACCATCACCCCTGTCGACATGGCCACTCTGCCCTCTAGCCATGAGTGGGGTCCCGGCTACCCCACCACCCTGTTCCTGGACGAGAAGACCGGCCTGCTGACAGTCGAAACCGCAGGAATTCCACCCATTGATGAGGGCATGTCAATCTATGACCTGTACGTCGATCGTGCAGAACGCATGGGCGGCGACCCTCTCTACACATACAAAGACGACGGCAAATGGGTCACGAAGACCGCCAACGATTTTCTTGAGGACGTGCGCGCCGTAGCCAAGGGACTTTTGCATTACGGTATCGACAAGGGCGACGCGGTGGCCTTTATGAGCCAGACATCCTACGACTGGGATGTGGTTGATGCGGCGGTGATGGCCATCGGCGGCGTGTTGGCCACCATTTATGAAACCGATTCGGCTGAGCAGATACGCAACATCGTCAACAACTCGGACTCACGCCTGTTGATTGTGGCGACCATTGAGATGCGAGAAAAGGCCAGCGGTGCCGTGGAGGACTGCCCAACCCTCGAAAAAACGTACTGCCTTGAAACGGGAGCGCTCGACGAACTGCGCGACTACGGCGAATCCATTACGGACGAGATGCTCAACAAACGCATTGATTCGATCAAGAAAACGGACCTGTGTTCGATCGTTTACACGTCCGGCTCCACTGCCGCGCCAAAGGGTGTGGAAATGACGCACGAGCACTACTGCACCACGGCGCTCAACCTACGCGACTATATGCCGGGTCTGCTGAAGCAAAAAGGCAAGTCCGTGCTTCTGTTTCTCCCTCAGGCACACACCTTCGCACGCGCGGTCAACTACATCGTGGTGGCCAGCGATCTGCGCATCTACATCTCCGGAGGCATCAAGACGCTTCTCGGCGACCTCCAAGTAGCCAAGCCGTGCGTAACCGTCATGGTGCCACGCGTGCTTGAGAAAGTATACAACGCGGCTTCGCAGAAAGCCGGCAACGGCACCAAAGGCGTGGCCTTCGCAGCCGCCGTGGTGGCCGCTCAGGAGTACGAACACCAGATGAGTGAGAATGGGTCAGCCAGTTTTGTGGCCAGGGCCCGCCGTGCCGCATTCGACCGCCCAGTGTATAGATCGTTACGCGAAGTGCTCGGCGGACACGCCGAATGGTTCGTGGCCGGCGGCGCACCACTCGACCCGAAACTGCTGGCCTTCTTCCGCGGAGCGAACGTCCCCGCATACGAAGGCTATGGGCTTACGGAGACGACGGCTCCATGCGCGTTCAATCCCATGGGCACCCCGTTCCACGAGGGCTCGGTGGGTGTGCCCTACCCCGGCTTCTCGATTCGACTTGCCGAAGACGGCGAGATTCAGGTCAAAGGCACCTGCGTGTTCAACCGGTACCACAAAAACGACGAGGCCACCGAGCTCGCGTTCACCAAGGATGGCTGGTATGCGACCGGTGATCTCGGACGTATCAGCAACGACGGTTTCCTCTACATCACCGGTCGGAAGAAAGACCTGATTATCACGGCCGGCGGCAAGAATGTTGCGCCCGGACCCATCGAAGAAGTCATCCAGCGCTGCAAGTTCGTCTCGCAGGCGCTGGTGCTGGGCGACAAGCGCCCGTTCATCTCGGCACTGATCACCATGGACGAGACCTCCCTGCGCTCGTGGCTCGAGTCCGCGGGTCTCGATCGCGACATGCCGATGGATGAGGCGTGCGAGAACGCCGTGGTGCGCGCCGAGGTGCAGACCTGGGTCGACAAGGCCAACGAAGGCGTCTCCCGCGCCGAGTCAGTGCGCAAGTTCATCCTGCTGCCCGAGGAGTTCAGCCAAGAGGATGGTCTGTTGACACCCTCCATGAAAGTCAAACGGCCCGCCGTCATCAAGCATTATGAAACGCTGCTCAACACACAGATGTACACGAAGAAGAAGTGATACCGCGGGTTTGCGCCCACTGTTTCAAACCAGCCGTGAAGGCATGTAATCGCATGCCTCCACGGCTGTTTTTTGTTCCTCGCCAGAGACCGCCACCTGGCCGTGATGTAGGCGGAAACCGACCTTCTAACGCCTGGTCCCTCACCGAAATAGCCTATGAGTGCAATGGCGGGAAGGGGAGAATCAGAAGCCGAGTCGCTGAAGCTGCTTAGGGTCCGACTGCCAGCCTTTGGCGACCTTGACGTGCAGGTCAAGTTTGGACTTCTGACCGACAATGCGATTGACGGCGGTCCGCAGACGCTTTTTGACGGCGACCAAATGCTCGGCGTGGCGGCCGATGATAATGGGTTTCTGCGAATCGCGCTCCACATAGATGGAGACCGTCACATGCGCCTTGCCGTCTTCGGTTGCCGGGTTATCCGATTCACCCGGACGGTCGATGCCATCGACCACCACGGCCAGGGAGTGCGGCAGTTCATCGTCCAGCTCTTCAAGGAATGCACCGCGCACCAGCTCAGCAATGGTGTCCTCTGGGTTCTCCTCGGTGACCTGGTCGTCGGGATACATCTGCGGACCTTGCGGGCAATGGTCGATAAGCACCTGCTGAACCTCCGTCACATTGTCACGTTTCAAAGCGCTCACGGGCACCACGTCGGCGAAGTCCGCGAAGGCATTGATTTCCACGAGCTTGTCCATCAGCTCTTTGCGGCTCAACTCATCGATTTTCGTGACCACGGCAATGAGCGGCACTCGCCACACAAACCGCCCGGTCACCTTGTCCTTTCGTGAGAACTCACTGCGAAGACGGCTCAGAATGCGCCTGTCTCCCGGCCCGATCTCCTGATCGGCAGGCAGGAGGAACGCCACCTCGTCCACGTCGTTCAAGGACTCATCGACCACATCATTCAGGCGCTGCCCCAGCAAGGTGCGCGGACGGTGGATGCCGGGGGTATCGACCAACACAAGCTGCGCGTTGCCGGTGGTGACGATCCCGCGAATAGCCTTGCGCGTGGTCTCAGGACGGCTCGAGGCGATGGCGATCTGCGCGCCGACCAAAGCGTTGATCAGTGTCGATTTGCCCACGTTCGGCCGCCCGACAACCGCAACAAAACCGGAGCGATACCCGTCCGAAACCGGACCGTTTTCGATTCCGGGTTCACGCGCGTCTTCGTGCATATTGCCTGCCGCGCCGCCGTCCGCCATCCGATTCATATTGTCCGTATCGTTCATGTCGTTCATTCCATCCACATCTGTCATGTCATTCATGTCGTTTATGTCATTCCAATCAGTCATATCATCCATGACGTTATCGGTCATTCTGCTCAGTATCCTTTGCCTCATCCTCAGTCTCGTTGTCATCAAACCGTCCCTCTTCGCTGTCACTGTCCAAACCATCCGGCTCAACGACAACCATGGACACCTGCTTGCGACGACCAGCAGTATCGGAGGCGGTAAGCTTCAGACCGCGGGTAACGGCATGCATGCCAACCAAGGGCACACGGCCGAGAAGCTTCGTCAACAGCCCATAGACGGTATCGACGTCATCCTCGTCAATATCCACTTCGAAAATGTCTTCCAGCTCGGCAATCGGCGTGCGGGCGGGCATGCGCCACTTACCCTTGCCGATCTTCTCGGGTTTGCTATGCTGGATGCGATCATGCTCGTCGTCAAGCTCTCCCACAATCTGCTCCAGCGCGTCCTCGATGGTCACCAACCCGGCGATGCCGCCATATTCATCCACGACCATCGCCACATGTTGCCGGGTGCGCTGCATCTGGTGGAACAAATCATCCACCGGTTTGGACTCCGGCACCAACATCGGTTCCCTACGAATGGAAGTAACCTTACGTTTGCGAGCCCCGGGGTTGAACGCCATGGCACGCACCGCATCCTTGAGGTACACCATACCTTTCAAATCATCCACGTCGTCACCGATCATCGGTATGCGCGAATAACCGGAACGCGAACACAGCTGAAGGAACTGTTCCAAAGTACTGCTCGAATCCACACAGATCATATCGGTACGCGGCACCATGATTTCACGTGTCAACGTCTCCGAAAGGGTCAACACGTTACGCAGCATCTCACCGACCTCGGGATCAAAGTCACTGGACTCGACCAGCCGGTCTACCATCGCGCGGCCCTGGTCGCGCTGGATCTTCTCCAGCTCCTCGTCGTCGGACAGGTCGCCGGCACCCGCACGGCGCCGGGCCTTGCGTTCCTCGCCGGTTTTGGAGAACGGGGTGAGCGCCACCGCCAGCGAGACGATGCGCGCGTAGTGCAGCATGACGTCCACCGGCTTGGAGTCCTCGGTGGAATGAGGTCTGAGCATCACCGAAAGCACGGCGACCGCGAGCGCAAACACGGCTCCGGCCACCAGCGCCCCCCACAGCGGCGAGCAGAGCGTCATGGCGATGGCGGCCACGAGCACCCCGTCGAACACGTTGCAGGTGATACGCAGGAACGCGCAGGAGCCGGCCGTGGCGTAACGGTCCACGATCAGTCGCTGAACCTTGTGAATCTTGTCGATCTGCTTGGCCTTGGCCAGGTGGCCGATGCTGTCGTCGGTCTGCACCTCGAGGATCCGGTTGTTCAGGCTCGCCCTCGTCACGCGGGAGACGGCGGTCTCACTCGAAGCGACCATCAACGAGAACGACACCAGGGACAACGCCACCAAAGCCATGATAATCACGGCTGCAAGGGTCCATGCATCAATCATGATTCAGACTCACCTTTGTTGTCGCCTGTAGCGTGCGAAGCATCCCACAAAGCCAACAGATCAGCCGAACCGCTTGGAAGCGTGGCTGACGGAATACACTGTCCCCGCACAGCAAAAAAGGTCAGCAACAGCTGCCGTTGCAGTCCGAACATCTGCCGTTCCTGAAGCGGGTCAACATGGTCATACCCCAATAGATGCAACACGCCGTGAATGGTGAGCAACAACATTTCATCCATCGCCGAATGACCGGCAGCGGCAGCCTGCTGAGCGGCCACCCACGGGCAGATCACGACATCCCCAAGCACACCTTCCTCAACCGTGCCGCCTTCGCCCGGTCGCAATTCATCCATCGGAAAACTCATCACATCGGTTGGCCCCTCGAGTTGCATCCAGCGCATATGCAACTGGGCGATTGGGTCCGGATCGACAAACAAGATCGTCAAATCCGACTTGGTGCTCACCTGCATGCGCTGCATGACCCACAACCCCAGATCCGAAAAAATCTTGGGGTCGATCTGCCACACGGTCTCGTTGGTCACCTCAACGCTCAACGGCGTTCCTTCCTTTTGTTCCGACGGTCTTGCTGTCACGATTCCGACGATCAAACGCGTCATAGGCTTCGACGATGCGCCCCACCAGCTCATGGCGTACCACGTCGCCGGAACCGAGATGCACAAACCGGACACCTTCGACATCGCCCAATATTCGTTCAATCGACCTAAGCCCCGAATGCGGCACCGCCAAATCAATTTGGGTGACGTCACCGGTGATGACCATCTTCGTGTTGAATCCCAGTCGCGTCAGGAACATCTTCATCTGTTGGGTTGTGGTATTCTGCGCCTCGTCAAGGATGACGAACGCGTCGTTCAGGGTCCGACCGCGCATGTACGCCAAAGGCGCCACCTCAATGGTGCCATCGGTCATAAAACGGTGCAGCTGTCCAGCCCCTAACATGTCCGAAAGCGCGTCGTACAGTGGCCGGAGATATGGATTGACCTTGTCGTTGAGTGTGCCCGGCAAAAAACCAAGGCTTTCGCCGGCCTCGACTGCCGGACGCGTAAGAATGATACGGCTTACCCTGCCATCCTCGAATGCCCGGACCGCTTTGGCGACGGCCAAGTATGTCTTACCCGTGCCGGCCGGCCCTATACCGAACGTGATGGTATTGGCGTCTATGGCGCCCGCATAGAGCACCTGACCAGCGGTTTTGGCTCGTACCGGCTCACCATGCGCAAAGGCAATGACACCCGGCATACGAGCCTTAAACCGGCGTTGGGGTGCCTGTTCGCTCTCGTCCTCGCCCCAGGAAGCACCATTGGGATCTCCGGGAATGCGGCGTTCATGCCCCTGTTCGGCCGATTCGCGCACAGGCTTCATCGGCGATCCTCGCCGAACGTCGAAACCGTCGTCTTCATCATCCGCGCCACCGTCGTCCCCGGAAAACTCACGGTTCGTCGCGAAGGAACCGTACCGACGATCGATATCATTGCCGACGGCAAGGCCATCGGTATCCGACGATTCGAAAGACGGGTTATGACGAACATGGCCCGAAGGTGCTGAAGACAGCCGGATGCGTTTCCCGACTTCGCGTCCTTCCAGCACACGCCTGACGTCCCGTGCGTCCACCGGACCTCGCCAAGCGGATTCGATGATGTCATCGAGCGCATCAGCCGCCTTTTCCGCTTCGACTTCGTCCCTCTTCGAGTAAGCCGACAATTCAATGCGATCACCGCGCACGAAAATACGTACAGTCGGAAAAGCCCGTTCGACCTGGCGCAATACACTGTCTCCAGGTCCCAGCACCACCACGGGATCAAGCTCGTGGGGAATAGTGATGACTCGTTTCGCGCTAGCCAATGAAGTACCGATCCGCCCTACTCGTCAAGCCGCTGACCAGTAAGCACATGCGCGTGCGCATGGAAGACCGATTGCCCCGCGTCCCGTCCGGTGTTGAAAATCAGGCGATACGAACCGTGGAACTTGTCATCGGCTATATGTTGAGCCACCTCGACAATATGCGCCAGTTCACTCGGATCGGTCTTCGCCAGTTGAGCGACGTTGTCGCAGTGCACCTTGGGAACAATCAGCACGTGCACCTTGGCTTTGGGATTGATGTCTTTGAAAGCGTAGGTGGTTTCGTCTTCGTAGACCTTGTCGCTGGGTATATCCCCAGCGATGATCCTGCAGAACAGGCAGTCGTCAGCCATTTCTCTCCTCCTGAAATCGGTAGGGACCATTGAACCGTCATCTGCTTTCAATGGTATTAGCCCGCACGGATAATCAGCGAAAGGAGCGACTAGGCGAACCGCCCAAGAGCCCGCGCCAACAACGCCAGCGCCACTGGACCTGCGGTCGATGCCCGCAAAATGTTCGCTCCAAGCACACAGCTGACTGCTCCGGCATCGACAAAAGTCTCCACTTCCTCCTCGCTGATGCCGCCTTCAGGACCGACCACGACGGCAACGGCACGCGGCCTACCATCCTCAACGCACCTGCCGGCCATCTGAGCAACGTTTGCTTCAACGTCCGCCCAAGACGCCGTGGCGTCCTGATGCAGCACGATGACCATTTCACCATGTACACAGGCCCGGCGGCACATCGCTATGACATCCTTGTCTGAGGCGCATTCGCCCAATTCGGGCGCCCATGCCCTGCGAGATTGCTCGGTGGCGGCCACCAGCGTCTGCCTCCACTTTTCATCCGTACGCCCTGCTTTGAATTTGGCGATCGAACGCGCAGCCCGCCAGGGCACGACCGCATCCACGCCGATTTGCGTGGCCATGTCGACCGCCGCAAGGTCATGGCCGGTTTTGGCAAGCGCCTGTACCAGTTTCAGACGTGTGACCGGTTGCGGCTCCGTATTGAAACCGGTCACCTCGGCAACACCGTTCTGCGCGTCAGACAGGCGCGCCCGAATTCGTAATCCGGCGCCATCGGAAAGCTCAAGTTCGTCCCCGTCCGTCAAACGCATGGCCGCTATGGCGTGACGGCGAACCGAAGCCGGCAGCGTCAGGCTCCAACCTGGGTGTAGGCCGTCACGATTAAGCGGCACGTCATCATGCGCCGGATCGATTACAAACAAGGGGGTCGTCATAAGTACAAGAGTATCGAACGGACGGACTTAGCCTTCAATGCTCAGCGCTCAGAATGTCGGCACGAGAAAAACGATCGAGCTGGACCTCGGGTATTGTCAGGCCTGCTCGATGATAGGGGCGAACCCATAGCCTTGAATCTTCAGGCTTACCCGAACCGCCGAGTATCTTCCGGCCGATCAAATTACCTCCCGACACACCGGTAGACGGCGGGGCTGAGAATGGTGTATCATTTCTATTTGTTGCTTGTCGACACCTGCCCAGGTGGCGGAATGGTAGACGCGCTAGCTTGAGGTGCTAGTGCCTCATTTTTACAGGCGTACGGGTTCAACTCCCGTCCTGGGCACGAAAATCAAAGCAAGAAAACCCCTTAATCAGCAAGGGATTTTCTTGTATCCATGGTCTTCAAACAGCCATCTTGCCTCGATGCGGCAACGCCAAGGAGCAGGCAATCACCGCTACCCCGGTACCTTACGCGTTTTCCGAAAACATTCAGACCGAAAACGTTAAATCGACCGCACTCCGCCCACCCCATCGAGACCGCAAACGAGCTTCTTCCAAAATGATCACCCGCACGACGTCGACGAGTTGGGATGCTGGTAAAGTCGAAGGACAGAACCGACAGACGCGAGAAACAGCAAAGGCGAAGGGCATGCAGATAATCAATATCGATTCAATTGACGATGAACGTGTGGCCGCATATGGCAATCTGACCGAGTTGCAGCTCCGAAACCGTCTCGAACCGGCCAAGGGACTGTTCATAGCCGAATCCCCCAAGGTGATCGATCGGGCGCTGGCGGCGGGGCGTGAGCCGATTTCATTGTTGGTCGAACAGCAGTGGCTTGAAGGCATGACGGATATGTTTGCGCGTATCGACCATCAGTGGGGCTCCGGAATACCCGTCTACGTCGCTTCCTCCGAGCAATTGAGACGATTGACGGGCTACCGGCTGCACAGAGGCGCTTTGGCGGCCATGCGGCGCTGGCCGCTGCCAAGTATTGAAACCGTGTGCCGTGGCGCGAGACGAATCGCAGTGATGGAGAACATCGTGGACCATACGAACGTCGGTGCGCTTATGCGTTCGGCGGCCGCCCTCGACGTCGACGCCGTGCTGGTGACGCCTTCGTGCGGCGACCCGCTTTATCGCCGAGCCGCACGCGTCTCCATGGGCACCGTGTTCCAAGTGCCATGGACACGTATCTGCGAACAGACTCTTGATTGCGACGGTTCGGACATTACCGAAAATTCCATCGATACATGGCAGTCCGATAATCAGGGCGGTGTTCGCAACCCGCAAAATCGCAACGACAACGAAGCATCAACCGAAAAGTTGACGGCGAACAAGACCATTGATGGTACGGTCAGCGATTCTCCGAACCAAGCGACATGCGGCAGTGACGACGATCGTCATACCAAACGGCAGGACAAACGCTGCTGGCCGGATGCAGGCATGGCTGAGTTGAAACGATTGGGCTTCACCACCGTGGCCATGGCGTTGAGCGATGATTCGATAACCCTTGACGAGCTGGTGCACCGGTTGAACAACGAACCGAGCGCCTCCGACCACATCGACAAACTTGCCCTCATATTCGGCACCGAAGGCGATGGCTTGACGCGACGCACGATTGCCGACACCGATCTGACGGTGAAAATTCCGATGAGCAATGGCGTGGACAGTCTCAACGTCGCAGCCTCCAGCGCATTGACCTTCTACGCCACACGCGTTCGCAACTGAGGTCGCCGAGTGACGATGCAACGCCGCCCGTCAACTTTCCACTCTTGGGTATACGTGACTTTTACGAGGAACGACCGGACTACGGGTTGATATCCAACCGTGTTGTGTGCCGCTAATTGCACCGGTCCAGGAATCGGCACCTGCACGGTGAGCACTCGAGGGACATCGCACGACCCGACCAATCGAACGAAGACGGACAAGAGAAAAGCCGCCTGTGGCAGGCCAACCATCAGACGGCTCGACATGGTCAGTATTTGGGCATGTTGTCGAAATTGAAACCGATGGACTCCAACTGCTCGCGACCCTCCGGGCGGATCATATCGATCGTCCAACGCGGCTGCCATGTCCAGTCAATACGGAATTCCTCGACGAGTCCGGCCAGAGCCGAAGCAGCCTCATCCTCCAACAGGTCGGTCAGCGGGCAAGCCGGAGTCGTCAGTGTCATGGTGATGATGGCACGACCCTGCTCATCGATCTCAACCCCATACACCAACCCAAGATCCACCACATCGATGCCAAGCTCGGGGTCTATGACCTGATGGAGCGCTTCGCTCACATCCGCCGCCGTCGCCCTGCCGATATCATCGAGGGCGATCAGAGGAATGCCCGTACTTTCGTCCTTCACCGAGTCCGTGTCGCTCGTATCGACGCTGGACCGAGTGACGTCGTTGACCGAATTCTTTGAGGCATCTTCAGTGGCATGACCGTCATCTTCGCCGCCCAATGCACTCACCGTCTGCGGATTGATCATGGCCGCCCTTCCCTTCTCCTGGCTACCAAGAACCTTGGTCTCGACGTCCGACATCGAAGACGCGGAGGCGGAAACCAAATTGTCGTTGTCAGTCATTTTTCATCCTTCATCGGGATTCATCCCGAATTCCATCGGCTCAGAACCATTGTATAGGCACTGAGCGCAAAATACACAAGCGTCTTAACAGACATTCTGCGACCTTAGCGTGCCTAAGCCCGCATCGAAATCTGATCGCCAATCGTAAACGACCACATTCCCGACTTTTCCAACCGTTCACGGACACGTACGAATCAGGCAAGTACTGCCACCATCACTGGGGCAAACGGAGAGCCCTGCCAGACTTGTCGAGCCTACTGAGCCAACGCTTTCGCCAGGGAATCCTTAAGGCCGGCCCATCCCAGAAGCGCACATTTAATACGCATGGGATATTTCGAAACACCCTGAAACACCACGGCATCGCCAAGCCGCTCCTCCGCCGCCTCATCACCCAGACCGACCCCGCGCGACTTCATCAGTTTCTGGAAGATAGCCTCGAGACCCATCGCCTCGTCGACGGTCTTGCCTGCTACAAGATCGACCATCATGGACAGACTGGCCTGGGAGATGGAACATCCGCTTCCATCCCACACCAATCGCTCAATGCGGCGGGGTTCGGTTTTCGATACCTCGACATGCACCGTGACTTGGTCACCGCAAGTGGGGTTGAATTGGTGCGACTGGCCCGCCGTGCAGTATTCGTGGCTCGCATGCACGGTACAGTCGGCGGAATCGTTCTGCCCAGACTGTTCGCTGGTCAGGTCAGAGGCAAAGGATTCTTTGCCGTGTGGATTTTTCGACGCATCAAGAATGACCTCTTGATACATCTGCTCAAGGTCATCGTCGCTCATAACAAAATCGCTCATACTCACACCTTAAAGAACGGACGGACTTTCGCGACCGCTTCGACGAACTGGCGCGCCTCATCGACCGTGTTGTAGACACCGGTTGAGGCCCGATTTGAAGCATAGAGACCGAAATGACGGTGCACCGGTTGGGCGCAGTGGTGACCGACCCGGATGGCGATGCCTTGGGCGTCGAGGAACTGGCCCACATCATGCGGATGCACGCCCTCAACGTCGAATGCGACCGTGCCGATACGATTGACGTTCTCGGTTGGACCAAGAATTCGGACACCTGGAATATCGACGATTTTGAGCAGTTCGTCGGTAATGGCGCGTTCATGTGCCACTACGTTATCCATGCCGATGCCGCCTAGCCAATCCGCGGCTGTCCCTGCCGCAATCATCTGCGCAACCGGTTGGGTGCCGGCCTCGAACCGCGCCGGCGGATCCATATACTGCGCCGGCTTATCCATCCATGCCAGCTCGACCATGGATCCGCCGAACGTAGCGGGCGGCAAAGCCTCAAGCAGATCACGCCTGCCATACAAGAAACCCACTCCGGTGGGTCCATACATCTTGTGGGCGCTCCAAGCGGCGAAATCGACGCCGAGAGCATGAAAATCAATGGGTAGATGCGGCACGGACTGGCAGGCGTCAAGCACCACGATGGCGCCGACTTCGTGGGCACGTCTGACGATAGGCTCCATATCGGTGATGGCGCCGGTGACATTGCTTACATGCGTGACTGCGACGACTCTAGTGCGTTCCGTAATCACGTCGTCGGCCGTATCCGCCAAAATACGACCATCATGGCTCAGATCAAACCACTTCAATGTCGCTCCCGTGCGAGCCGCAAGCTCTTGAAAAGGCAGCAACACCGAATGATGTTCGGCCTGGGAAACCACGATTTCATCGCCAGGCTTCAGCGCAAACCGTCGTGCCGCCGCTCCCCCTCGTCCAAGTGAAGCATTGCCGAAGGCGGTGGCCAGCAAATTCAGACCCGCGGTGGCACCGGCCGTCACCACGATTTCCTCTTCGCCCTCACCATCGTCAGCACCCACAAACCGCGCCATCCTGGCGCGTGCCTCTTCAAACGCCACTGTGCTGCGAGCCGCCAGTTCATGCGCCCCACGATGCACCCCGGCATTGATGGTCTCGTAGAACCCCGACTCCGCATCGATAACACATTGCGGTTTCTGCGCCGTAGCCCCGGAATCGAGGTACACCAAAGGCCGCCCGTGAATCTCCTGCTTCAGAATCGGAAACTCGTTTCGGATCGTTCCAAAGTCTGCCATTATGTGTTCCTTCTTATCGCCCAACTCTTCAGGACTACTGCCGCGGAGCGGCGGGATAAGCAACGCTCGACACGCTCCGGACCGCTCGGCCAGGCACCATGGTCGAACATCGCATACCCCCCCCCAATCCACGACCACCTGCGGAAACGAAACCAAATACCGAGCCTGGACTGTCTACAAAGGGGTTCTACGCAATCGCGGACTCGGTAGCCCCTTCGGGAAGATACTGATCGTAGCCGGTCTCCTCAAGCTCATCGGCCAGCTCCGGTCCACCAGTTTTCACAAAACGTCCGTCAGCGAACACATGAACGATATCCGGCTTAATGTACTTGAGAATCCTAGTGTAATGAGTCACCATCAGAATGCCGAGCCCGGTGTTTTCTTTGGCACGGTTCACGCCTTCCGACACGATGCGCAGTGCGTCGACGTCAAGCCCGGAGTCGGTCTCATCGAGGATGGCGAACTTCCGCTTGAGCAACTCCAACTGCAATACCTCAGCTCGCTTTTTCTCACCACCTGAGAAGCCTTCGTTGACGGAGCGTGATGCGAATTTCGGATCCATACGCAGATTCTTCATTGCGGCCTGAAGATCTTTGGTCCAGGTGCGGATGGCCGGGGCTTTGCCGTCGATCTCTGTTTTCGCGGTACGCAGGAAGTTGGTCATCGAGACACCAGAGACCTCAACCGGATACTGCATAGCCAGGAAAAGCCCGGCCTTGGCGCGTTCATCAGCCTTCATCTTGAGCAGATCCTCGCCGTCAAGCAGTGCCTGGCCGGAATCCACGAAATACTTCGGGTGGCCAGCCAAGGTGTAGGCAAGGGTGGACTTGCCCGAACCGTTGGGACCCATAATGGCGTGCGTTTCGTTCGAATTGACCGTCAAAGTCGCGCCTTTGAGAATCTGCTTGCGCCCCTCTTTGGTCTCCACCGATGCGTAGAGATCCTTGATTTCCAGTGTAGACATTTACTTATCCTCCAATACCGCTTGAATATCGGCGCTTTCGCCGCGCGCCAGCCTGCGTTCGATCACATCCATCAGATGACTGGCGATGGAAGGCACGCCGATCTGGTCGATGAGATCGGCAAAGAATCCCCGCACCACCAACTTGCGTGCCTCGGACTCCGAGACGCCGCGCGACTGCAGGTAGAACAGCTCCTCATCGTCGAAATGACCTACGGAACTGGCATGACCGGCCCCCACGATGTTGCCGTTTTCGATTTCAAGGTTTGGCTCCGAATCGGCAATGGGACCGTCGGTCAGCACAAGGTTACGATTGAGCTCATAAGAGTCGGTGTTGGGTGCGGTCGGCTTGATCAGTGCATTACCGACCCAGGTCGAATGCGCCCCTTTGCCATCCAAAGCCCCCTTGTAGACCACGCGTGACCTGCAATCGGCGTAGTTGTGAACCACCATGGTGCGATGCTCGACATGCTGGTCGGCCTCGGCGAAATAAACGCCAAGCATGTTCAAATCACCTTGCGGTCCGCCGAAGTCCTGATCCATGCGAATACGCACGATATCGCCGCCAAGAGTGACGACTGCGTGACGCAACGAAGCGCCGCTACCGACATGAATGCGCTGATTACCCACATGCTTGGAGCCTTTTTCCCATTCCTGCACAAAAGTGGTAGAGATGTGGGAGTCGGCTCCGGTCACGATTTCAACGCCTTCAGCCAACCTGGCAAGCCCATTGTGGAGCACGACGATGTCGCCGTGAGTACGATCGGCCGCTTCAAGAACCAAATGCAGCGAATCCAATGCCGCATCATTGCCTTGAACATCCACCAGAACCGGTTGCACCAGTTCCCCGGACAGGGATACGACCAAGGTCCTGTCGCCCGAGTTCCATTCGACGGCCGAAACACGGTCATTGGGTTTCATCACGGTTCCGGATGGCGCCTGCGCACGATCCACGGTCGTGACCTGAACATTCGTACCGTCGACCGGCGTTCCGTCAATGTTGGTGACCGAAACCTTCGTCCTGCCACTGGGTGTGAACACATCGAAGAACTCCTCGATCCGTTCCACCGGCGTATAACGCCAGTCCTCCTGTTTTCGGTTCGGAATCGCAAAATCCCCGACCTTGAATGAACGAGGTTCGTTGTCGGCGCTGGACGGCATGGCCGCCGGCACCGCGTACGGGTCGTTGGGATCCGCCGCCGGTATAGTAATTTCTTGTTCGGCCATGACTCAGCCCACTGATCCTTCCATCTGCAACTCGACAAGTCTGTTGAGCTCCAACGCGTATTCCATAGGCAGCTCGCGGCTGATTGGCTCCACGAAGCCACGCACGATCATGCCCATCGCCTCTTTCTCCTCGAGTCCGCGGCTCATCAGGTAGAACAACTGATCTTCGGAGACCTTTGAAACGGTCGCCTCGTGCGACATGGTCACGTCATCTTCACGTACGTCGACATGCGGGTATGTATCAGAACGTGAATAATCATCGACCAGCAAGGTGTCGCAACTGACGGACGAGCTTGAGGCCTTCGCGCCGTCGACGACCTTTACCAAACCCCTGTAGGCGCAGCGCCCACCGCCACGTGAAATGGACTTCGCCACGATGGTGGAGCTGGTGTGAGGAGCCAGATGAATCATTTTGGCTCCAGTGTCCTGATATTGCCCTTTGCCGGCGAAGCTCAACGACATCGTGGATGCCTTGGCATAGGGCTCAGCGAGGATGCATGAAGGGTATTTCATGCTGGCCTTGGAGCCGATGTTGCCATCGACCCATTCCATCGTGCCGCCCTCCTTGACATAGGCGCGCTGAGTGACGAGGTTGTAGACGTTGTTCGACCAGTTCTGCACGGTGGTGTACCGCACACGGGCGTTCTTGCCCACAATGATCTCGACGTTCGCGGCGTGCAGGGAATCGGTCGCATAGATCGGGGCCGTACAGCCTTCGACATAATGGACGTACGAGCCTTCCTCCGCGATGATGAGCGTACGCTCGAACTGCCCCATATTCGGTGTGTTGATACGGAAGTACGCCTGAAGAGGGATGTCAACATGGACGCCCTTGGGCACATAGACGAATGAGCCGCCCGACCAGGCCGCCGTGTTGAGCGCGGCGAATTTGTTGTCGTCATAGGCGATGACGGTAGCAAAATACTTTTTGACGATTTCAGGGTACTCACGAAGCGCGGTGTCCGTATCAGTGAAAATCACGCCCTGTTTCCGTAGGTCCTCCTGAATGGAGTTGTAAATCACTTCGGATTCATACTGCGCCGCAACTCCGGAAACCAGACGCTGCTTTTCGGCCTCGGGAATTCCGAGCCGATCATACGTGGTACGGATATCAGTGGGCAAATCCTCCCAGCTTTTCGCAGGCTTGTCGACCGGCTTGACGTAATACTTGAAGTCATCGGCGTCGAATTGAGACAGATCCACACCCCATTGAGGTATGGGCTTTTCAATGAACGCACGGTAGCCTTTCAGCCGCATCTGCAACATCCAGTCAGGCTCGTGCTTATCGGCGGAAATCGCGCGAACCACGCTCTCGTCGATCCCCTTTTTCGCGGCTTCTCCGGCCGCATCGGAATCATGCCACCCGTAGTTATACTCACCGAATTCCTGGATGATTTCATCATCCTGTTTGATCTTGTCTTCGTTGACACGTTCACGATCAGCCACATACTGGCTCATCTCCGTGTCAGACGCGACATTCGCAGCTACTTGATCTACCAACGCGCGCTGCCTCCTATCCTCAGAAGATTCCACATTCTAACCTAACAGAAATCGAGTTGAATTACTAGAGTCATGATCAATTTATTTGTTGGCTGAACTGTGAAATAGGACACGTTTGAACGCCGATGATCGACTATTTTCACATTCGCAACCGGCATGATGTCTAGCGGCCATCAACGGACCGGCATTGCCTGTCGCCGCAATCCAATTGACTGTATCAACCCCCCCCCATTTTAGCGCAAGGCGTTCGGACGTGCTGCGATGGCTTTAGTACCGGAAACATGATTATTCCCGAGGCACCGACAGAAGAACCCCGCCGAAGCGGGGTTCTCAGTGAGCAGGACACAGGAGTCGCGCCAGGCGACGCTCATGAGACACTCATACGATCAATCCTTGACACCGACGCTTTTCGCTGCAAGGCGTGCATCCTGATGGTCAAGCGCGGCCTTGACAAGCCCTTTGAACAGGGGGTGCGGCTTGGTCGGACGCGATTTGAACTCAGGGTGCGCCTGCGTGCCCACATAGAAGGGATGCACGTCCTGAGGCAGTTCGACGAATTCCGTAAGTTCGCCGTCCGGGCTCTGCCCGGAAATGTCAAGTCCCGATTCGCGCAGACGGTCCTTATATGCCACGTTGACTTCGTAGCGGTGACGGTGACGTTCAGTGACGTTGGTGGTGCCATAGAGGGAAGCAACCAGTGACCCCTCTTTGAGCTTGGCGGGATAAGAGCCAAGACGCATCGTGTGACCCATGTCGCCGTTGGCCAGCAACGCCTTCTGCTCCTCCATCGTGGCGATGACCGGGTTCTTGCAATCCGGGTCGAACTCGGAGGAACTGGCATCCTCAAGCTCCAGCACGTCCTGGGCGTATTCGATAACCATGCACTGCAGGCCAAGGCACAGACCCAGCGCGGGCAGCTTGTGCTCACGCGCATAACGGAGCGCACCGATCTTGCCTTCGATGCCACGGATGCCGAAACCGCCAGGCACGACGATGCCATCCATGTTTCGCAGCTCGGCGTCCGCACCGGCTTCGGTTTCACATAGATCGGCCGCCACGAGCTTGACGTTCGCCTTGGCGAAATTGCCGAAACCACCGGCCTTCACAGCTTCGATGACCGACAGGTACGCATCGGGCAGGTCGATGTACTTGCCGACGATGGCGATGTTGACCTCCTGCTTGGGGTGATGCACACGCTCGAGCAACTCATCCCACTCGGCCCAGTCGACGTCGTGGAACGGCAGTTCCAACGTACGCACGACATACGCGTCGAGTCCCTCATTAAACAGAATCTTAGGGACATCGTAGATGCTCGGCGCATCCACGCAGTTGACCACGCCTTCAGGGTTGACGTCGCACATAAGCGAAATCTTATCCTTGATGGACTGGTTCAACGGACGGTCACTGCGAAGTACCAAGGCGTCGGGTACGATGCCAAGCTGACGCAGGGCCATCACGGAGTGCTGCGTGGGCTTGGTTTTCAGTTCGTGGGCAGCTGGAAGGTAGGGCACCAACGCAACATGAACGAACATGCAGTTGGTCGGCCCGAGCTCGCGGCGCACCTCACGCGCGGCCTCCATAAAGGGCTGGGATTCAATATCGCCCACGGTGCCGCCGATCTCGGTGATGATCACGTCGACGTCATCCGCGGCCTGAGCGCGCATGCGGCTCTTGATCTCGTTGGTGATGTGCGGAATGACCTGGACGCACTGGCCGAGGTATTTGCCCGCACGCTCTTTGTCGAGTACCGACTGGTAAATCTGTCCGGTGGTGACGTTGGCTTTTTGTGAAAGGAAGACGTCAAGGAAGCGCTCATAGTGACCGATGTCAAGATCCGTCTCGGCGCCATCCTCGGTAACGTAGACCTCACCATGCTGGAACGGGTTCATCGTGCCAGGGTCAACGTTGATGTACGGGTCCAGCTTCTGCTGCAATACACGCAGACCACGACTACGCAGGAGTCGACCGAGAGAGGAGGCCGTAAGCCCCTTACCAAGGGAAGACACAACGCCTCCGGTGACGAAAATATGCTTAGTGACGTGCTCAGAGGAATGCTCATGTGTTCTATTGACCATGGAACTTCAGCCTATCAGCTCCGTAGGACTCGGCGTGTTCTGGAAAAATCGAAGGAAGACACCGGCCTCCGGTCAAAAAACACCGTCTAGACCCTCACATCGCGGACCAGCGTCGACGTAATCGCTTTACCCTTTGAGGTCCTTCGCATCCCTCCTACGCACCTCAAGGCGAAAACCCTGGTTCCGTTCTGTTTGACTCATTGCTGAATCAAATGCGCCACGGCCTCAAGGGCGAGCCTATAACCGAAAAAGCCCAGACCGGTGATGGTGCCGGTGACCACAGGACTGATGACGCTGTGCCTGCGGAACTGATCGCGTGCCGATGGGTTCGAAATGTGCACCTCCATAAGCGGCAGGCCGGCATCGGTGACCATATGCGCCGCGTCGGCCAAACCGTAACTGTAATGGGTGAAAGCGGCGGGGTTCATCACCACCGGTGTCTTTTCGTCGACCGCCTGGTGCATCCAGCCGATCACCTCCGCCTCATCGTCGGACTGCCGCACTTCGACCTCAAGGCCAAGCGTCTGCCCCCATGCCACACAATCCTTGCGTAGAGTCGCCAGATCCTGTCGTCCGTACACGTCTGGCTCACGAACCCCCAGACGTCCCAAATTCGGACCGTTGACCACGAATCACCTTTGTCATCTCATACCCTCCAATGTCTTGCCTCACCCGACATCGAACACTTCCATACCGCTACTGTAGCTTGAACCGCGCGAAAATCCATTCGTCACCCAATTGCTGATAATCTGACGGCTGACAGAAATTCCTCGACGGACATTATAAAGACAGGACCCCGCTACTGGCGAATTCGTCTGAACGCCTCTTCAAGCGCCTCGGCAGGCGGGTTTTCGATAGTCATCGGATGCCCGATGGAATCGAGGATGATGAACCGCAACGTGTTTCCGCGGGTCTTCTTGTCCTTGTGCATCAGCGCCAGCACCTCATCCCACGTACCGCCGTTCCAGGAGATGGGCAGCCCCAGCGAGGAAAGAAGGGAACGATGCAAATCGACGTCATGTTGGCTCAGGTGCCCCAGGATCTGCGACAGCTCGGCCGCGTAGACGCAACCGATGGCAACAGCGTTGCCATGCCGCCAACGGAAACGTTCAATCACTTCAATGGCGTGGGCAAGCGTGTGACCGTAGTTGAGGAATTCGCGCAGTCCGCTCTCCCTGAGGTCGTTCGAAACGTGATATGCCTTGACGCGAACGGTGCGTTCGATAAGCTCCCCCACCACATCTTCGAGAGCGGTGCCAAAGAAGCCGGAACCATCGAAGCCACGCAGAGCCACGGCGTTGTCGTCAAGAATCCGAAGTATTTCCGTATCCCGAATGAAACCGGACTTGGCCACCTCGCCCAGGCCCTCGGTAAAAATATCGTTCGGCAGTGATTGCAACGTGCGCAGATCCGCTAAGACACCGGCAGGCGTGTAGAACGAGCCGACCAGGTTCTTGCCCTCATCCGTATTGATGCCGGTCTTGCCGCCGGTCGAGGCGTCGACCATGGCCAGCAGCGAAGTAGGGCAGTTGGCATACCGAATACCGCGCATCCACGTGGCGGCGACGAATCCCGCCAAATCCGTGGCCGCTCCACCACCGACCCCAACGATGGCGTCCGAACGGGTGAATCCTTCGTCACCCAGACGTTTCCACACACCGGAAGCCACTGCGACGGTCTTGCCTTTTTCGGCGTCAGGAACCACAATGTCGGTAACCTCATATCCCGAACGTCGCAGCATCGCACGCACCTGATCCGAGTGGCGCTGCACCGGCGTGGTATGGATCAGGCCGACGCGCACCACTTCAGGCCCAAGTACCTCCGCGAGACCGTCGAGCACACCCTGCCCTACGCGCACATCATAGGGTTCGATGTCGGAACCGGTGACATGAATCGTACGTTCAACAATCGCGTTTTTCAGCTTTCTTGCCGCGACGGTCGGAGTCGAACCGTGGGTACGGACACTCAAATTGGCCAGTTGCTTGAACACGGGATCACGCATTGCAAACAGCTCGTTCCACCGGTTGCCGGCATCCCCTGCCAGCATAGGCCGATGACCGCCATGGGCGGCACGGCTTCTGGCCTCGGCAGGGTCAGCCTCCAAATAAATCAACCTGCCGCCCCGTTGAACATATCGCGTCAAGACGCGCTGAGTCGAAAGGGTCATCGGAGCCCCGCCGCCCAGCGCAAGGAGACCATCGAACGATTCGATCAGTCTGGCTATGATGCGTGCCTCGACCACACGAAAAGCGGCTTCGCCATAGTGCCGGAAATACTCCGGTATCCTCATGCCGACTTCCTTTTCAATCTCGACATCGGCGTCTTTGAAACCGACATCAAGCATGTGCGCAGCCAACTGTCCCACGCGGGTCTTGCCTGCGCCCGGCATACCGATAATCACAGCCAACGGTCGATGATCCGCCATCCAAACACCCAACTTCCAAGATTTCCGCCGGCCTGCACGACGAACGCATCTGATGCTCATCGTGACCGGCAGCATTTAACGGCTATTTACTACCTCTATAATAACCGGTCACGGCAGGAGCGCTGCGCTCCTGCGTCCAAGTCGCCAAGAGGCCACGAAGACCGGCCAACATACGAACGTCATTGCTTACAAGTCGCATGACGTTAACAGATGACATACAATTCACGATCGAGTTCGACTTCGCGTCGAACTTCGCCGTGCATCCAACCGTATCGACTTCGACGTCAAGAACACCCATCGACCCGGTTGCGTCGCAGAACATGGTCAACAACCGTAACCAGACCAACCAATGGGCACATCGACAGTGCGCTCAACAACAACGTGACAGCCCCATCACCTCCAACAGGACACCGCTTCCCACACGACAATTCCAAAATCGACAGTGATAGGGGGCGTTCAACCGCGAAAGGTTCAGTTCCGCCATCTCCTACCGATTCGGCCGTTGGAACATCAACGCATATGCTCGGGCCATGAGGAGAGATAGGACCGCACGTTTCGCCGTACCTCCGAAACGCTGTCTCCTCCGAATTTCTCGAGGGCATATTGCGCCAAAGTCAGACGCACCATTGCCTCGGCCACCACCGAAGCCGCCGGTACGGCGGTGCTGTCGGAACGCTGATTGATGGCCTTGGCCTCCTCGCCGGTGGCCACATCCACCGTACGCAAAGCCTTTGGAATCGAAGGGATGGGCTTCATCGCAGCACGCACACGAATCGGCTGCCCATTGGACATGCCCGCCTCAATTCCGCCTGCACGGTTGGAAAGGCGTGTGATGCGCCCATCCTGTCCCACCACCATTTCATCATGCGCCTGCGAACCCGGTCTATCCGCTTCAAGGAAGCCATCACCGACCTCCACGCCCTTTATGGCCTGTATACCCATCAGAGCCCCTGCGAGCGCCGCATCAAGACGCCGATCGGATTCGACATACGTGCCGATGCCTGCCGGCACACCGTAGGCAATTACCTCCACCACCCCACCGAGGGTATCGGCATCGGCCTTGGCCTGATCTATACGCGCCATCATGGCGGCCTCAGCCTGCTTGTCGAGCGTACGCACCGGAGAGGCATCCAAAGCCTCTAGATCGTCAGGTATGGGCAACGGCGTATCAGCGGAAACCGACACGCCGCCAAGGGCCACCACGTGGGCCACGGTTCGCACCCCGAGCGACTGCTCGAGAAAACGAGCGGCTACGGCACCCAAAGCCACCCGCGACGCTGTCTCACGCGCGCTGGAACGTTCCAGCGCATTGCGTGCATCGTCAAAACCATATTTGCGCATGCCGGTCAGGTCGGCGTGACCCGGACGAGGTCTTGTCAAAGGCTCGTTGCGCCCCGTCGGCGGCAGCTCGTGGTCAAGCGGTTCGGTGCTCATCACTTCGGTCCACTTGGGCCATTCGGTGTTGGCGATCTCGATGGCAATGGGCGAACCGATCGTCAGCCCATGGCGCACACCGGTCAGGAGACGCACCTTGTCTTCCTCAAATTTCATGCGAGCGCCCCGCCCGTAGCCGAGTCTGCGACGTGCAAGTGCCGAAACCACGTCGGACGAAGTAACCTCGACGCCGGCCGGCATTCCCTCTATCATGGCGACCAGCGCCTGCCCGTGCGACTCTCCGGCGGTCTGCCAACGCAACATGCCTACTCCTTCAACGTAATCCAACGATCATAAGGCTTCGAACCTTGTCGAACACCACTAAACGATACCTTGGGGGCCATATGACGTTCGACCCGTCACACGAACCGATTGGTGGTAATGACGACCTTCCGCTATCTTAACTGATATGCCTTACCTCGTTCTTATGCCGAGCCTGATATGCGGAATCGCACTCAGTGTCAGCGATCTGCACAACCGCGAAGTACCTCGGGCATGGGTGGCTTTGGGAGCTTTGGTTCAATTCACGGTATTTGCGGTCAACGCCTCTACCGGCGGCGGCATAATAGCCCTTTTAGCTCCACTGCTTTATGCACTGGCGGCTTTTGGCATTCAGCTGGCTATGGGTAAGCTTCAACCCGGTTCACTTGGCCTAGGTGATGCAACGGCGTCGTTCATAGTCGGTCAGGCCGTCGGATTTGCCGGTTTCGAGGCGTTTCTGATCTGGTGGATGGTCATGGGCCCGTTGGGACTGATCTGGATTGCCCTGTGGCCACATCTGGTGAAGCGAAACACTTCGGCGAAGGTCAGCCGTGGCACGAACGCCGGCGACGCACGCCATAGAAACGGCAAGGATGACGATTCGACGAACGCACGGACTTCACCGGGCCCCGATGGAACACAGGAAGACGGTACACAACGTTCGAATGAACTTGTTGCGAAGGTGCCGTTCGTCCCTGTCATCGTAACGGCAGGAATTATTGCCGTTGCGATGAACGCGGCACTCTGAGGTCTGACAATCTCATCTCAAACGCACTGTGCTGAAAGTCCTCGGTCAATCGCATACCCACAGCTAGAGGTGCCGGGACGAATGCGCGCCAATTGGGGTGTTGCAATTATTCTGCCCGTTGGGTATGGCCCCGTGCGGAAGATGCCGGGGGAAATGTGCGGCCGACTGCATTGTCGCTTAGGGAGGCGCGCAGTCGTTGCAAAGTATGGGTTCCACCCGGGCGAAAGCGTCATGTTCCATGAAAACATAAACACACCATTAAGCTACGCGTTGGACGAGACCGTGAACCGCAACCGTGTAGCTCGGGATGTTCCATGATCGAACGTCGATTCAAGGGGCAACTAAGCATACGATCGGCATCAAGCCATTTCGCTCCTGTCGCACACCTGGGGTTTGCGCATGACTCCGGATCATCGACCCCCAGACGGAACAATCGCAAAATCGGCAGAACCTAGTTCGCGTTTTCGTTCGAATCCTTGTATTCTTCACGAATCCGAGCGAATTCATCGGCCGTAACAGCGAATTTCGTCTCCCCTGTTTTCAGATTCGTGGTCACGAAATACATCCACGGTCCGGCCGGAGGGTTAAGAGCCGCTTCTATGGCGTTGTCACCCGGAGAACTGATCGGCGAAGGTGGCAGACCGTTGTGGATACGGGTGTTATATGGGTTGGAGGCATCCGCAAGCATCGCGTCAGTGAGCTCGTTGGCTTGGACGTGGGCGCCATAGGCCACGGTGGTATCCATGCCGAGAGGCATGCCCGCATCAAGTCGGTTGTGAATCACGCGCACGACCTTGCCGTAGTACTGTGTCGAATTGACCTCAGACTCGGCGATGGAAGCAATGGCTAGTATCTGTTGGCGTTCGGGACCAGTAGGCACCTTAAGCCCATCAAGTTTGGCGATACGCTTGTCAACCATCGACTTCATGATCCGCGCGGCGGAACCCTTGCCTTTGACCTCATAGGCACCGGGTTCAAGCCACCCTTCGAAATGCCCTGAAGCCTCGGCCGGCAAAATGCCTTGTCCGCCGGAATCGACGATCTGATCCGAACTGTGCCTTGTCGATGCCCGAAAGCTGGGCGGCATGAACGATCACATCCGACACGCGCTGACCGGATTTGACTTCGAGAAAACCGCTGGCCTTCGTCGCATCAGAAAGAATGCGCACCACCTGACTAGATGACATGTGATGCTTCAAAACATAGGTTCCAGGGTAGATGGTGCTGCTGTTGGCCGCAATGGCGTTGATGAACGCAGTCGAAGACTTGACCACGGAGGCTTTGACCAGACGGCTGGCGACACTGGACACGCTTTCACCGGCATGAACAGTAAATTCCACCTCGGTGTTGCCCGGCCCGGGGTAATCATCCACTACCGTAGTGGCCTGATTGGCGTGAAGGCGCTTGATCGTTCGAGCCGCTGCCAATCCGCCGACAACAACGAGTGCTCCAACGACCAGAACCGAAATGCACAGAACAATGAAGCGGCGCCGCTTATGTTCATGCTGCCGACGACGTTCCCGACGTGTGGTTTGAGCAGGTAGGTCATTCTCACCATGCGACGGCGTAGCCTCAGGCGCCACCCATTCGGCCTGGGCTTCGAACAAATCATTAAGATCGTCGGTCATTCTGATATTTCTCCATCTTCCGGGACCTGATGTCGATCGAGTGCGCCTTGCAGAATCACTACGGCGGACTGCTGATCGACCACTGGCCTGTGGCTGCGGCTTGAGACACGGGCTGCGCTCAGCTGATGATGCGCGCTGACGGTGCTCAGACGCTCGTCTTCCATGACGACCCGAGGCACCTGGACGAGCCCATAGGATTCATCCTGACTGGCGATACTGAGTCTTTTGACCAGATTCGCGACCCAACGCCGAGCCTTTTTTGCGCTTTTGCCTTCCTGACCGTTCAGTAATAGAGGCAAGCCGACCACGACACAATCGATATCGTCGTGGTCGGCGATGAAGTCCACAACCTCATCAAGCACACGGAAATAATCTCCCCCGGCCTCGATATTGCCTTCAGGGTGAGCCAGGCAGAGCTCAGGGTCGCTCATCGCCAGCCCCACCCTGGCCTCGCCGAGGTCAACGCCAAGCCATGTCATTCGCCTTCAGCCCTTGACGATGGTTTCCACGGCCATTTGACGCAGAGCACTGAGCGCTTCGTCCACCTTGCCAGCATCGGCTCCGCCGCCTTGGGCAAAATCCGGCTTGCCGCCGCCACCGCCACCGAGGATCTTGGAAGCCACCCGCACGAGGTCTCCGGCCTTCAGCCCAGCTTTACGAGCCATTTCATTGGTGGCGACCGCAACCATCGGTTTGCCGTCCTCGTTGATACCTGCCAGTGCCACGACCACAGGTGCATCCTCACCGAGCCGCCCGCGAACATCGAGCACCGTCTTGCGCAGGGCGTCGAACGATCCGAAGTGGCCGACATTGGAAGATGCCAAGTGCAGTCCCGATACGCTCTCATCTTCCGCGGACGCGACCAATTGCGGGACGGCGCCCGCAAGCTGCGACTCATACAGTGAGGCGAGACGACGATCGGACTCTTTGACCTTCGCCTCAAGGGCCTTGACCCGTTCACCGACCTCGTCGGGACGAACTCCCAGCTCATCGGCCAGCTGCGAGACAGCGGCATGTTGCGAGGCGTTGAACTCGTATGCCTTCTGGCCCGTGAACGCCTCCACGCGCCGAACGCCGGAACCAATGGAGGATTCCGATGTGATTACGAACTGCCCGACCTTGCCCGTCGCGTTCAGATGCGTGCCACCGCACAGCTCCCGGCTCCACGCGTCCTCACCGATGGTGACCACGCGCACCTTGTCGCCATACTTCTCCCCGAACAGGTGCATCGCGCCTAGTTTCAGGGCATCCCTGTAATCCATCTCGACCATCGTAACCGGCAAGTCATCGCAGGCACGTTCCACCACACGAGCCTCCACCTTGGCAATCTCCTCCTGCGTCAACGCCTTGGGCCACTGGAAATCGAAGTGCAGGTAGTCCGGAGCCACAAGCGAGCCGCGCTGTGTGGCCTGGTCGCCGAGCACCTCGCGCAGCGCTTTGTGCAACATGTGGGTGGCGGTATGCGAACGTCCTAGCGCACGGCGACGCTCCACATCGATCGAAGCACTCACCTCGTCGCCGACCCTGAGCACGCCCTCGCTCAAACGGCAGCTGTGCACCGTCAGCTCCTTGATAGGGGTCTGCACGTCATCGACCTCAACCACGGCACCATCATCCGACAGGATTTCGCCCTCGTCCGCCAGCTGTCCGCCCTTTTCGGCATAGAATGGCGTGCGATCAAGCACAATTTCCACGTTCTTCGGCCCCTCGGCCGACTGAACGGAACCTTCACCCTCCACGAAGATGCCCAGCACCTTGGCACGGCTGGAATACTCGCGATAACCGGTGAAATCAATCGGCGCATCCAATGTCTTCTTGAAATCGTCATACACGCTGACGTCCACGTTGTGACGCTTCTTCAATGCGTCGGCGCGCGCCCGGGACTTCTGCTCGGCCATCAGGCCGTCGAAACCTGCACGGTCGACCGGCACGCCCTGTTCACCGGCAATCTCAAGGGTCAGCTCAATCGGGAAACCGTACGTATCGTGCAGAGCGAACGCGTCCTTGCCGCTGACCATACCGTCTTTGGACTCCTTGGCCTTGGACACTGCCATGTCCAAAATGGTCGAGCCGTTCTCAAGCGTACGTCGGAAGGCGTCCTCCTCCCCGTATGCCGCCTCGGAAACATCGTGGAACGTGTCGTTCAACTCCGGATAGCTCAGCGCCATCGCATCCTTGGAAACCGGCATCAGCGTGGGCAGCACCGGGTCGTTCACACCAAGCATCCGCATGGAACGGACCGTACGGCGCAACAGGCGGCGCAACACGTAGCCACGGCCGACATTGCTGGGTCGCACCCCGTCACTCATGATCATCAAAGCGCTGCGCACATGGTCCGCAACCACACGGAAACGCACGTCGTCCTGCTCGTTCTCGCCATATTTGTGGCCGGAGATGCGCTCTGCCGCTTCGATGACCGGGTACACCTCATCCGTTTCGTAAATGTTCTGCTTGCCCTGCAACAGGTAAGCCACACGCTCAAGACCGGCCCCGGTGTCGATGTTCTTGTTCGTCAGCTCGCCCACGATATGCAGGTCGGTTTTGGACTTGACGTTGTCGACCTCGTAGTTCTCGAAGACCAGATCCCAGATTTCGATGTATCGGTTGTCGTCGGCGCTCGGGCCGCCCTCCTTGCCGTAGGCGGGGCCACGGTCAACGTAGATTTCGGAGCAGGGGCCGCCGGGGCCGGGGCCGCCGGTGGTCCAGAAGTTGTCCTCCATGCCGAGGATCTCCATGTGCTCGGGGTCCATGCCCTCGTTGGCCCACAGGCGGCGCGCCTCATCGTCGTCGGTGTAGGTGGTGACCCACAGCGTATCGGGGTCGAAGCCTAGGCCGCCCTTGTCCTGCGGGGTGGTCAGCAAATCCCATGCATAATGGATGGCTTCTTCTTTGAAGTAATCGCCGAAGGAGAAGTTGCCGAGCATCTGGAAGAAGGTGCCGTGACGCGTGGTCTTGCCGACCTCGTCGATGTCGAGGGTACGCACGCACTTCTGGTTGCTGGTCACGCGCTTCGAGGGCGGGGTCTGCTCGCCAAGAAGGTACGGAATGAACGGGACCATACCCGCGATGGTGAACAGGGTGGTCGGGTTTGGCGAGATCAGCGAGGCTGAAGGCACGACAAGATGGCCCTGCCGTTCAAAATACCGTTGGAAGCGTTTGGCGATTTCAGAGGTGCGCATTGACTTGTTTGCTCCTTGGTTCCGTTCACGGCGCAAACCGCCGCGACATTCATGGACTGGTTCCTTATATTAGATAAAGCCCTGTAAATCGGTTGAGATTGTAGTGCAATAGTCTTCTGCCGCATTTGCCGCCCAGAGACCTCATTACGATCGAACGCGTGCCAGATGCCGGACTCGTTTGGGCATCGGCATCTGGCACCCGAAGGGCAGAACGTATCCATGTTTCAATAACGTAATACGTCATTGCCCGTTCCATCGAAACGACTACCGCAAATACGCATTTATTTTACATGGCGGCGAAGAGACAGACCCGCACGCTTTCAAGTAAAGCGTTCAGCCGACCATCGTCGGCACTATTGTCGGCAATACGACCGTCCGGTCAGTGGATGTATTTGTCGTTGAGTTCAGCCTCACGGCCGACACGGACGGCATTAAAGTCATTGAGCAGCCCAGCAAGCGTCCTGACCGCAACATTGTTCTGGTCTGGACCAAGCACGAACTGACGCGCCTTGTCGGGCGTATTGGCACGGACGTACGCCTCGGCCTTGGACACCGCCACAACGCCTGAACCAAAGCCGATCAAGAACCAGAAGAGTCGTTTGAACATGAATTACTTCCTACCTTGCTTGACAACCGGGAACGGGGAATCAGAGGCCGCGCGGTTCTTACGACCGGACATAAACGTACTGGCCGTTGCCTTGAGCGCATAGAAGGACGACGCTATCTTGATAACCGGCTTGCCCAGGAATGAACCATAGAGGTCCGCCAAGGCCCCTACATTGTCGGCCGTTGTGGAAGCCGCCGCAGAGATGCGGTTGACGTCCTCCAGCGACTTGTTGACCTGACGCACCGTCGCCACACCCTCGTCGAGCGCCGGGATGGCGTGGTCGCCGGACTCCTTGATGGTTTGCGCGATTTGGTCGAAGAGCTTACCGAGCCGAATCAACGGGTAGATCAGGAACCCGGCAATCACGGCAAACGCTATCGCGGCGATAAGTCCGGCGATGTCACCAACACTCATGAGAGACTCTTTCCTATGAAGACGGAGACCATGTACCAATACGACCATTCAAGGCTATCGAACGCCCACGACGGTCAAGAAGCCTTGCGCATAATCATTTGCATAATCATCAAGCGAACGTCGACGGCGACGCCACGACAACGCCTCAACTGATGGCGCCCCAAATCGACGGTTCCAACCATCGAAAAGCGAAGGCCGTAAGCCGTATCGAAGGCACGGTTCGGCGGAACAGACCGCAGCGACGAATACGGCATTCACGATGCAAGCGGACTTGGGTCTGCGATCATCGCGCCTCCACCATGATTCACACAATACAACACAACGCAGCCCGCTGACGATTATTGGTTATACGACATCACCGACACAGCCTGATCGACGGGTTTTTCAGTGTCAAAGTCGAGGACCGTTACGCTGCCGTTGGCAGGGCGTTCCGACAGATCGTAGCCGGCAGGGGCGAAGCGATGCATCAGGCTTAGCAATGTATTGCCGTGAGATATCTGCAAGACGTTATCACCGTCGTGCAAACCATTTGTTCCGGCATCGGTGGCGATCAGCGCAAAACCACCCTCGACACGCTGCCAGTATTCGTCATCACTTTCGGCGTCATGGAAGGGGTCGGCCTCTTTGAGGAAGTCGCGCGTGGCCTTCAGGCCGTAGCGCTCGACGATGGCATTGTATGTTTTCGCCCCATGGGGAGCGCCGGCGGCCCACCATGCTGCGTTCATGTCCTGACCCTCAAAATATCCGTAGAACTGCTCACGAAAATGCGGGTCGGCTTTCAGAAGCGGACGAGTATGCCCTGCTTCGGCATTGACGGCGAGAATACGCTCACCCGTCTCCAGGGCGCGAGTCGTGTCGGAGCAGTACGCCGCGGCAAAATCAACATCGCGCAGCTTGGCAGCCGCCTTGTCCGCGTCGGCAAGTCCGGAGTCGGTCAACGGCGAATTCGACCAGCCCTGCAAACGGTTATAACGATTGAAGTATGTCTGCCCGTGGCGGACCAAATGAAGATGTAGCAACATAGCTTCATCTTCTCACTGGGGGTGCCCTCGGGCATGCTCCCTAAAAACCGTCGCTTCCCTCCGCCGAAAGCTCTATGAGGCGTCATTGTTCAAGCTCCATGGATAAGTTTGCGCCGCCATGTCCATCCCGTCCACCAGGCGACCTGCAGCATTCGTTACCGACTCAACCCGCGGTCACTCAAAACTCACCATCCATCTTCGCAGGTCATCATCAATGCGCCGCTCGGTGTTCGACACGAGGATCATCAAACCAATGTCGGCCGGGACGATAGGTCAGTGACTTGCACGCCAGGAATTCAGCAATCGACATAACATGGAGGTTTTTTCTGTGGCATTTGGCACAATGGTTATGTATGAGTCGATTTTTTTCACGTTGGTTCGTTATGACGATTGCCGCCGCGGTCATGGTGGCACTGCTGCCGGGCATGCGACCAATCGGAGAGCCGAAACTGCTTGCGATCGCCGTCTTTGCGTTGTTTCTGGCCTTGGTCAACGCTTGGCTTAAGCCCGCCATGCATGTGGTCTCGCAAGTGCTGGCATTGCCGTTTTCGATTGCGACATTCGGCGTTTTCGCCATCCTCACGGCCCTTGTGGTCAATTGGCTGTGCATGGAACTCGCATCGTGGCTGGCAATCGGTCTGTTCGGATTTGGAGTCTACATCCCGGGCTTCTGGGACTCCGTTATCGGGTCGATCATCATGACCGTGGTCGGAGCGATTGTCGGCGGCTTGATCGAACGGTGAGCAGCAAGTAGCCACCCCCGATACCGTTGGCTCGCCATCAACTTTGACAGAGCCGTCATAATGCCGGTCGGCGATGCCGATGCATGTCGTTTGAGAACGACGCAGAACTGTCCCTATCTCAATATTCGGGCATTTGCCGTCCGCGATACATGCATCCAGGTAGCGTTGTCCTTACGAACGGAAACACGAAAGGCGGGTTTTGTAGTGACAATGACAACGACAATGACATCGCCATTACAGCTCCTTGGTCGTTCCGCTTCGCGTTTCTGGCGTAGCTGAATCAACAAGTCCGCATACACACCGTTTGCGGCCATGAAACTGAATTCAGTATTACATATATTTCAAGGGATTTGCATTCCCGACGACTTGGAAAACCGTCAACATGACGACTGAGGATTGTCCGTTGTAGCGTGAACCCATATACGCCCGGTCTTCCTTCAGTCCCCCTGACCTCATCACGTACACCAGCATCGAAGCAAAACGAAACCAAATCAGGAACGATAAAACCATGGAACACAGGACAGCAAACAACAGCAGGGCTCTGATTGCCGCAATCGCGGTGATCGCGCTGATTCTCGTCGGCGGATTTATGTATGGCATCGGTAGGCGACAAGTTCGGAGCTCCAACACCGATACGCAGTCATCACAGAGAATAAAACGTGTCGGCATTCTCCAATACGTCAGCCACCCGGCTCTTGACCAGATTCACAAAGGCGTGGTGGACGAGCTCAAGAAAGAGGGTTTCGTCGAAGGCGAGAACCTCGAAATCATCGATCAGAACGGTCAGGCCGATCAGAGCAAACTCGCCACGATGAGCGAACAGTTGGTCAGCAAACAGCCCGATGTTATGGTGGGCATCGCAACACCCGCCGCACAGGCGCTGGCCAACGCCTCCAGGGACGTTCCAATCGTGCTCGGCGCCGTTACCGACCCAGTGACCGCGGGACTGATCAACAATATGAAACACCCTGGCGGCAACATCACCGGAGTTTCGGACCAGCCGCCAGTCCAACAGGAGATAGAGCTCGGCAAAAAGCTCCTACCCGAAGCCAAAACAGTCGGCATTCTCTACTCATCGACTGAGGACAACTCCAAGTCACAGGTCGTCACTGCCGAGCGGGCGTCGCGGCGCCTCGGCCTGAACGTCAAAAGATTCGCGGTACCGTCGAGCAATGAGATTGCGCAAACCGTGCAGGTAATGAGCGACCAGTGTGATTTCATCTATATTCCGCTTGACAACACCATCGCCAACGCCATGCCCACCGTGACCCAGGAAGCGAATAAGAAGCATCGGCCGATCATCAACTCCGTGGATTCCATGGTCGAGCAGGGAGGCTTGGCAGCCATCAGCGTCAACCAATACCGACTGGGCATCGAAACGGGAAGAATGACCGCACGCATGCTTAAAGGCGAAAAGCCCGCAAGCATGCCCGTCTACACATTCACCGCCGGCGATACCGTGGTCAACAAGGATCAAGCTGCATTGCTGGGCGTCACAGTGCCGAGCGACATCAGAGCCCAAGCCAAATTCGTCGCGACACGGATGACCACCAAGTAGACAACGAGCGAGCAACAGACAAGGTACGAACGACATGATTATATCATCGATCGGGCAGGGCATGCTATGGAGCATACTGGGACTCGGCATCTTTATGACCTATCGGATCCTGGGCTTCCCCGACATGACGACCGAAGGCTCATTCCCCTTGGGAGGTGCCGTATGCGTGGCGGCGATCACCGCCGGAGTCAACCCATTCCTGGCCACGCTACTCGGTGTTGCCGCGGGCATGTGCGCAGGATTGGTAACCGGACTGCTGTATACGAAGGGAAAAATCCCGGTGGTGCTCGCGGGCATTCTTGTCATGTCGGCACTGAATTCGGTGATGCTGTTCGTGATGAAGTCACCGAATCTCTCCCTGCTCAATCGTCCGAAGCTAACCGATGTATTGGAACCGCTTAATCTGCCGGAACATTATGACACGGTGTTCATTGGACTGGTTTCCGTGGGTGTGGTCATCGGATTGTTGTGCGTCTTTTTCAACACGGAGTTCGGCCAGGCCTATATCGCCACCGGAGACAACGAG
The DNA here is from genome assembly GCF_000741525.1 of Bifidobacterium bohemicum DSM 22767. Classification (GTDB taxonomy): domain Bacteria; phylum Actinomycetota; class Actinomycetes; order Actinomycetales; family Bifidobacteriaceae; genus Bifidobacterium; species Bifidobacterium bohemicum. Next base: position 300,085 of record NZ_JGYP01000001.1, read on the forward strand.
TCCATGGCAAAGTCCTTGGGCATTCACACCGATCGGATGACCAACGTCGGCTTGATGCTCTCGAACGGGCTGATCGCCCTGTCCGGTGCGCTGATCTGTCAGCACGACGGCTACGCCGATGTGAGCAAAGGCGTGGGCACCATCGTGATAGGCCTGTCCTCGATCATCATCGGCGAAGTGCTGTTCGGCGAACTGTCCTTCTTTGAACGGATGCTGGCCACCGTAGTAGGAAGCATCATCTATCAACTGCTTATTCTGCTGGTGATTCGCCTTGGTTTTGACACGACCTACCTCAAATTCTTCTCGGCGGTCGTTCTTTCACTGTGCATGCTCATTCCGCAGTTGAAAAGGGCGTTGCATCTGACCACAGGTTTCGAAAAATACACGAACAGAAACCATCCCGACGACCTGCACGACACCGTAGCCACACGGAACGCTGCGCCGATTGATGGAAAGGAGACGTCATGAGCTACGAATTCACGAGCACAAATGACACGGGAGCCGAGGTTTCACAGGTTTCGGCTTCGAACGCAACCGGCGGAGCCAATCGGCTTGAGATGCGCGACTGCACCGTCATAGTGGATAACGGCATGGATGAGACCAAACAGATCCTCTCCCACGCGAACCTTTCGGTACGCCCCGGGCAATTCGTCACTGTGCTTGGCGGCAACGGCGCAGGCAAAAGCACGCTGTTCAATCTCATCGCGGGCAGTATCACACCTACACGGGGTCAGATATTCATCAATGGTCGAGACGTGACGTCATCAGGTGAAGAGGCACGAGCGGCATACATCGCACGGGTGTTCCAAGACCCCAAAATGGGCACGGCACCGCGCATGACCGTGGCCGAAAACCTGCTGCTGGCCATGCGCCGCGGCCAACCCCGGCGATTCAAAATACGCGATATGGCCAACAACCACGAACGGTTCCTCGAGCTGTGTGCCGGCATCGGTAACGGACTTGAGGAGCAACTCGAGACTCCCGCAGGCAATCTATCTGGCGGGCAACGCCAGGCTCTGAGCCTGATTATGGCGACAATCACCAAGCCGGATCTGCTGTTGTTGGACGAGCATACGGCCGCCCTTGACCCCAAGACCTCAAAGCAGCTCATGGAAATCACCGCGCACACCATCACCACGCAACACCTGACCTGCCTGATGATCACCCATCGGCTTGACGACGCTCTTCGGTACGGAGACCGGCTAATTGTATTGCAAAAGGGCCGTATTGTGCGCGACCTTGACGCCAACGAGAAACGCTCGCTTTCGATGAACGATTTGTTGCAGTTCTTCGAAGACGGTTTCTAAGGCGCGGTCAGGAGGCTTTTGCTGCCTTTCATCCTAACTGAGCCGGTTTCACTGTGTCTGTTTGAAAGACCGAACCCCACGTTCCAGCCGTTCAAGACCGTCATCGAGCATGTCAGGCGGGCACGCGAAATTCAGACGCAGGAAGTCGGAGCCATTGCCCCGATAGATCGAACCCGACGAAAGAATGAGCCCCGTCTGTTCGCGAATCGTCGCCGCAAGTGCGTCTGAACCGGGGTTGTACCCGGATTCCACGCCCGGTTTTCCCGGCGCCTCGGAGATGACTCCCGATGCATCGATCCACATCAGATAGGTGGCCGCTGACTCGACCACACGCAGCCCTTCGATTCTGGTGCCGATGAATGCGCGCGCATGGTCGCGGTTGGCGCGCAGTTGTCGACGTAACGCCGCCACCCACTCCCGACCCTGCGCATAAGCGGCGATGGTGCCGTCGAGCGCCAACAGGTTCGGTTCGGCCACCTCGTCGCTATTCAGTCCACGATTGACCTGAGCTCGCAGAGACGAATCGGGAATAATGGCCGTGGCCGCGTGCAAGGCGGCAACGTTGAAGGTCTTGCTGGGTGAAACCAACGAAATCACCTGGCTCCGCGCCTCCGGTGAAAGCGAGAACGCCGGGGTGTAGTCCGGTCCGGAAAGAACCAGATCGCCGTGAATCTCGTCGGAGAGCATCACCACATGATGCTTGGCGCACAGCTGCGCGACACGCTCCAGTTCTTCGCGGGTCCAGACCTTGCCGGTTGGGTTGTGCGGATTGCAGAAGACCATCAGAGTCGTCAGCGGTTCGGCAAGCTTGGCTTCAAGGTCATCGAAATCCAGATCGTATGCACCGTCATGATACACAAGATCGCTTGAAAGCACATGACGACCGTTGTTCTCGATTGAGTTGTAGAAGATGTTATACACAGGCGCGGTCACCAGTACGTTGTCCCCTACATGCCCAACGCGCCGGACAATGGACGAGATGGCCGGAACGACGCCGGTGGCGAACAGCATCCAGTCCGTTTCGGGGCGGGCATGGTGCTCATTGTCATACCAATCGGCTACGGCGTTGAAATAGGCCTCTCCGGGCTCTTCGTACCCAAACGCGCCGAGATCAAGCTTGTGCCGCATTTGCTTAATGATCTCCGGCGCCGTGGCAAAGTCCATGTCCGCAATCCACATCGGCAACTCGCCCTCGCCCACATCCCACTTGACCGAAGCGGAACCACGGCGCTCGGGTGCATGCGTGAAGTCGTAACGAGTATCGATCGATTTGTTCTGTTCCTTTGCCGTCATAGGTTAACCGCCTTATTATTGGTGTCCGAACCGGTCAGTCTCATCCCGGGTTCCGTCTCGGTTTTGAAGCGTGTGAGCCCCGCGTCTATTTTCGTTTCATCCATGATGAGCGTACCGATGTGTCGTGCTGTGATTACGCCGTTCTGCGGATTCTTGACACTGGGAATATCCCCGACGATTTCGGCGTCTACGTCGGCGCAATATTCGAAGGCCAGGTCGGTGCCCGCCATGATTCGGCAACCGCGCATCGTCAGTCGATTCACATAGCACAATCCCTGATCGCTGTTGATCACGCAGTTAATCAGCGTCAGATTCCTGGTGTTCCAGCCTAAATATTCGCCGTCGATCGTCGAGTCATATATCGTCACGTTCCCGCAGTTCCAGAAGGCATCCTTGGAGACGAAAGTGCAGTGGTGCGCCTCGATGTCGCTGCCGCCGTCGAAGCAGTAGTTGCCAACGACATGCACATTGTCAAGCCGGATGCTCGAGCTGTCCTTGCCGAAATAATCGCCTCGAACCGCAACATCATGCATGGCGACATTTCTGCAGGTCCACATCGTTTCGGCCGCGTCGGCAAAGTGCACATGCTCGAGATTGACCCCATCGCAGCGCCGGAAGAGCTTCGGCGCCTGCAAATCACAGTCTCTCATATTGATATCGTTGGTGTACCAGATGCCGGAGCGGGCCATGGTTTCAAACACCGTATGCTCCACTTTGACCCCGTCACAGTACCATAGTGGATATTTTCCGGCGAAAACACTGTCTTCGACCGTCAGATCGCGTCCCTCTTTGAGCGGCGACTCCCCTCTACTGAACGTCGTTGCTTTGACGCTCAGGCACTCTGCCCCGAACAACGGACGCTCCCCCTCGAAGGCGGCATTCTCAATGATTCGAACTCCTGCCTGCACCCCAACGTCCTTCAATTTCTTCGGTCGAGTAATCCGCCGATCCACACCACTGTGAGCAGCATCTGTCATCATTCACACCTCTTATCATTGGTCATATCGGTCAATCGCGCTTCAGTCTCCATGCCGGCACCCACAGGATGCACAAAAGCCTGTTCAAGCCCACTACACAGTTTAATACTCCATGTCTTCATATCGTATGAGCAGAACGAATGCGGTTTCATACGCGAACCGCCTACGCTTACCCCCTAAAGCCATTGGTCGACAACTTTCCGTCCTCGGACATTTTTCTCTGCGGCATGCGGCACGCGGCAAGCCGGCCCAAGAAAAGGCCATGATCCACCACTCTCGATGCTGCGAATTCGACCTGGCACACAAGCTCCCGCAAAAACGGAAAACGGAGGCATCATCATACGCCAAAGGCCCCGCGAGCGGAAACTCGTGAGGCCTTTGAACGGTATGTCCCATTGGGATTTGTAAAAATCAGCGCGCGTAGAACTCGACGACGTACTGGATGTTGACCTCGACCGGAATCTCCTTGGCCTCGGGCTTGCGGGTCAGCGTCGCCTTGAGCGAGGCGAGGTTGACGTCAAGATACCCCGGAACCGCGGGCAGCACATCACGGTGCACGCCCTCGGCGGCGATCTGGAAGGGAACGGTGGTCTGGCTCTTGGGCTTGACCTGAATGGTCTGGCCGGGCTTGACACGGTAGGAGGGGCGATCGACGATGTTGCCGTCGACCAGGATGTGGCGGTGCACCACGAACTGACGGGCCTGCGCGGTGGTGCGGGCGATGCCTGCACGGAGCACGAGGTTGTCAAGACGGGTCTCGAGATCTTCGAGCATGGCGTCACCGGTCTGCCCCTTGGTGTGGGTGCCCTTTTCGTAGGCGGCACGGAGCTGCTTCTCCGAGATGCCGTACTGGGCGCGCAGACGCTGCTTCTCGCGCAGACGGACGGCGTAATCGGACTCGGTGCGACGACGCGTGCGGCCGTGCTCGCCAGGAGCATACGGACGCTTCTCGAAGATGCGCTGAGCCTTGGGGGTCAAAGCGATGCCGAGGGCGCGAGAAAGACGCACCTGACGGCGAGAACGCTGAACGTTAGTCATGTTATTCCTTTATTTCTGTCGTTATCTGAACGGAACACAATCCCTCACGGAACCGTGTTGAGCCGGCCTCTCCAATGCTTCACAGTGCTATGCACTAACGGTTTGCCGCTTTCGCGATTTCACCGCCGACCCATTGACGGGCTAAGGCTCCAGATAATGCCTGCCAAGTGGCGGGCACAAATGTTCATTCTACTCATAGGGTACGGACGTGTGCCCCTTCCGACGTGCCTCGTAAGAACTGAGCGCGAAAAATATAGTGGTGCCTCATAAGAAGTGAGCGCGAAACCGGCGGTTTGGTGGTTGGCTTGTCGTATGGACGACAGGATCAGTATGGCCGCGAAACGGCAGATAACGAAACGGTTCAGGACGGAGTACGCGAAGGCGTCGAAGAAGGGCAAGGGCGAGATACTCGACCGGATGTGCTCGGCCCTGGGCATCGGGAGGAGCACGGCCAGGCGCCTGCTCAACGAACCCGCTTCGCCCCGGCCGGATGGCGACGGCCGGGGCAGAACGGCACGCTATTCGCCCGGCTCGTTCAGGTTGCTGGAACAGGTGTGGCTGCTGGCGGACATGCCCTGCAGCAAGTACCTGAAGGCCATGCTGCCCCAGTGGCTGCCCGCGCTGGAGGCGGCCGGCGAGCTGGACGGGTTCACGGACGGCGAGGCCGACGAGCTCATGGCGATGGGCGCGGCCACCATCGACCGCCACCTCAAGGCCACGCGCGACGCCGCCAGGCTCAGGGGGATCAGCTCCACCAGGGCGGCGTCGGAGCCGCTGCGCAACAGCATCACGATCAGGAAGGCCGGCGACGAGCTCGACGGCCTGCCCGGCGCGGTCGAGGCCGACACCGTCGCCCACTGCGGGCCCACCCTCATGGGCGAGTTCTGCCGCACCCTGACCATAGTGGATTTCGCCACGGGCTGGACGGAGAACGCCAGCGCGCGCAACAACTCGTTCACGATGCTCTCCGGCGCGCTGGAGGCGATCGAGGCGCGCATCCCGTTCCGGATCCGCTCGTTCGACAGCGACAACGGCAGCGAGTTCATCAACCACGACATGATCGCCTGGCTCCAGCAAAGGGACATCGAGCAGACCAGAAGCCGCCCCTACCGGAAGAACGACGGGGCCACCGTCGAGTCGCGCAACAACCACGTCGTGCGCCGGCACGCGTTCTACTACCGCTACGAGCTGCCCGAGCTCGACCCCCTCAACGAGCTCTGGGAGCTGGTCGAGATCAAGGCCAACCTGTTCACACCCTCCAGGAAGCCGCACGGATGGAGGACGGGACGCGGCGACCGCCCACACGCCTCTACGACGAGCCGCGCACCCCGTGGCAGCGCCTCCTGGAGCTCGACGGGGCCGACCGCGCCGAGGGCGGCGGCGGGTGGATCCCCGACGAACGGCGGGAACGCTTCGAGAAAGCGCTGAAAGACACCGACCCCGCCGGGCTGGTGCGCCGCATCCACGAACTGCAGGACCGGATCGAGGAGACCGCCCGGCCGCGCACCGAGGCGCTCCTGCGCCGCCGGACACCCGGCATGGCATACTTGGACAAGGCCCCCGACCACATGGAAGACCAGGCCCGTGAACACGGAACAGAGGAACGCCAGGCCGAAACCGGCTGACGTTTTCGCGCTCACTTCCAGTGAGGCACCACTCCCCGTTTCGCGCTCACTTTCTTATGAGGCACGTCGCGTCAAGCAACACAGAACACACGGGAACAATGAATCGAACCAAGATCGACTACTTGATGATCTTGTAGACCATCGGATACGGCTCGACTTTTTCGCCAATCTCAATGCAGCCATAAAGCAGCTCCTTGATGTCCTCGACATCCTCACGGTCGCTGCAGATGGTCAGCAGCGATTCACCTTCGCGGACCTGATCGCCCACCTTCTTGTTGAGCTCGATGCCGACACCATAATCAAGCCTGTCGTCGGCCTTTTCGCGCCCACCACCAAGCTTCATGCTCGCGACGCCGACCTCATCGGCCAGCATCTGGGAGACGTAGCCGCTTCTTTTTGCCGGTAATTCGATACGGTACTTGGCGTGTGGCATGAGGCCGTAGTCGTCCACCACCCGTCCGTCGCCGCCCTGGGCAACGACCATCGCACGGAACCGGTCGAGCGCCGAACCGTCTTCGATGGTGCGTTCCAGCATGGCACGCGCCTCGTCCTCGTTGCCGGCCTTTTCGCCGAGCACGACCATGTAGCTGCCCAAGGTCAGCACCAGCTCAAGCAGGTCCTGAGGCCCCCTGCCCTTCAACGTGTCGAGGGTCTCTTCGATTTCGAGAGTGTTGCCGACCTTGCGCCCCAAAGGCTGGTTCATGTCGGAAATAACCGCCATGCACTGCATGCCGACCCTCTTGCCGATCTCAACCAAGGCCTCGGCAAGGGCCTGGGACTCCGGCAGCGTCTTCATGAACGCGCCCGCACCGGTCTTAACATCGATAACCAATGCATCGGTTCCCGAAGCAATCTTCTTGCTCATAATGGAGCTGGCAATCAACGGAATCGAATCAACCGTATCGGTCACGTCACGCAACGCATATATCTTCTTGTCAGCAGGGGCGATGTTTCCAGTCGCTCCAATGATCGCAAGCTTTTCTCGCCTGACTTGATCGATAAAATCCTGTTGACTGATTTCGACCCTGTAGCCGGGAATGGCCTCAAGCTTGTCGAGTGTGCCACCGGTATGACCCAACCCGCGTCCGGAAATCATCGGAACGGGAATACCCGTCGCCGCGACCATGGCGGCCAGCGGCAGACTCACCTTGTCGCCAACCCCGCCAGTGGAATGCTTGTCGACTTTGATGCCCGGCACGCCGGAAAGATCAATCCTATCGCCCGATTTCATCATTTCCAATGTCAGTTGGGAACGTTCATGGTCATTCATGTCCTTGAAATAAATCGACATAAGCAAAGCGCTGGTCTGATAATCCGGAATTTCTCCGCTGACAACACCGTCGACGAAGAATTTGATCTCGTCATCGCTCAGCTCCCCGCCGTTTCTTTTCTTGTCGATTACATCAACCATTCGCATGGTTACCACACCTCAATCTTCATAAGTCAATAGTTCCTGGGCTATCGTTTGATCGATAATGAATTCATTGGCATACCCTGCCCGCATTACCGCCTGGATGACCGGAGCCTTGAGAAGCCCGGAAGCGACCACAATCGAGTGCTCCTTCTTTTTGAGATCCCCTGGTCCGATGCCTACGGTCCGATCGTCAAGTTCCTTATTGACGATTTTGCCGTCATTGTCGATGAAACGTGAGACGACATCACCTACCGCCGTCTGTTTCAGCGAAGCTTTTTGCTTCGCGTTGAAGTATCCAAGCTGAAACAGCAACGCATCGCTGCGCACGGTCCCGACGCTGTACAACGCTATATTCGCCTTTTTGCCAAGCTCAAGAGTCTGCCTGATGAAACGGTCATGCTCCACGATTTCCTTCGTCACCTTGCTGTCGAAGAACGGAGGCAAAGGAAGAAAATGCGGAGTGGCCCCCAACGCCGAAGCCAATTCGGTGACACTTTCATCTGCATACGTTTCCTGATACCTGATATTGACACCGCCTTTGAGCTGCACAACGGTGGTGTCATCCACCGGATGCCTATTGAGATGCGTGGTTACCGCATGAATCGTTCTGCCCCAGCCCAGACCGATGACATCCCCGCGCCGAACCATTTGCATGAGATACTGCGCGGTGAAGGCCCCCAGGCTGTCCATGGTGGAAATCTCACCGTCGTAGTTGTTGGGCACAACGTGGATATCACGATGGTATTTCTCGACCAATTGCTCGTTAAGATCGCCCGCGTCAAGCAACGGGTCGTCGATCTTGATTTTCAGAACGCCGGTTTCCCGGGCCATTTTCAGCAACCGGGAAACCGTCGGCCTCGACACCTTGAGGCTGTGCGCGATTTCGGTCTGTCCAAGCCCGTCTTCGTAATACAGCCTTGCGGCGGCAATGCTTTGTTTCAGTTTTTTCTCTTCATATCTAACGCTCATATTCAGTTGGCGGCCGCCTCCAAGGACACGGTGATCATGTCGTTGAACGAGGTCTCCCGTTCCGCAGCGGTCGTGCTCTCTCCCGTTGTAATCATATCGCTTACGGTCAGCACAGCCAAAGCTTTGACATGGTATTTAGCGGCCAACAGATACAAGGCGGCGGCCTCCATCTCCGCACCGAGAATACCGTAGTCGATCAGTTTCTGCGTGTCCATCTCATCATCGTAGAAACGGTCCTCGGAAATGATGTTGCCGACCTGAACGGGAATATCGTTATCAAGCGCAGCATGGTAGGCCTTCTCCAACAAACCGAAATCAGCGGTCGGGGCATAGTAGACACCACCGCCAAAGGTGTTGTGGATGATCGAGGAGTCAGTGCTGGCGCTTTGAGCGATCAGCACATCACGGAGCTTGACGTCTTTGCCCATTCCACCGCAAGTGCCCACACGAATCAGATTTTGGACACCGAAGTCCTTAATCAGCTCCGTACCGTAAATGGAAATGGAGGGTATGCCCATTCCGGTGCCCTGCACGGAAACGGGATGACCCTTGTATGTCCCGGTATAGCCGAACGCATTGCGCACGGTGTTATAGAGCTTTGGGTCTTCCAAAAAGTTTTCCGCAATGTATTTCGCGCGCAACGGGTCCCCCGGAAGCAATACGGTCTGGGCGACATCTCCGCGCCGCGCATCGATATGAGTGCTCATTTTTACAAATCTCCTTTAATTTGTACCTGTCTAATTTCTACCTGCCGCCAAACAAAACGGCCTGTAATCGTCAACCAGATATCGATTCCGACGTATCCCCGTCCCCGGAAACCGTCATTTGACACACCGAAATCGATAATCAACCAATGGCTTCTAGTTCAGTTCCGAAAGGAAGCTGGTACCTGGCATATCGGCTTGCACACCGAAATTGTCAAGAACCGTGGCCCCGAAATCACAGAACGACGTGCGCGTCCCGAGGCTTTGGGGCTGCTTCATGCCGGGCGAATAGGCAAGCAACGGAACATATTCCCTGGTATGATCGGTTCCTTTGAAGCACGGATCATTGCCGTGGTCCGCCGTAATCATCAGCAAATCATCATCGCGCATATTGTCGATCACCGTGCCTAAACGACGGTCGAGATCCATCAACGCGTTGCCGTCACCTTCCGGATTGCGGCGATGACCGTACATGGCATCAAAATCCACCAGGTTGGTGAAGCAGAAACCGGTGAAGTCCTGCGTCATGACGTGATCCAGATGATCCATGCCGTCCATGTTGCTTTCATTATGGTAGCCTTCGTCAATGCCCTGTCCGGAGAAGATGTCATTGACTTTGCCTATGCCAATGGTTTTGACGCCGGCCTGTTGCAACTGATCAAGATCCGTCAAGCCCAGTGGCTTGAGCGTGAAGTCGTGACGGTTGGCGGTGCGGGTAAAATGCCCTTTGCCGCTACCGACATATGGACGTGCGATGATGCGGCCGACGGTGTATTTCGGGCCGTTGACCAGACTGCGGGCATATTCTGAAATCCGATACAGCTCCTCCACTGGGATGACTTCCTCATGCGCCGCGATCTGTATCACCGAATCGCCGGAAGTATAGACGATCAAGTCGCCCGTCTTCATCTGATGCTCGCCCAGCTCCTCGATGATCTGCGTTCCGGATTCAGCGCGATTGCCTACGATCTTGCGCCCGGAAAATTCGGAAATCGGGTCAAGAATGTCATCGGGAAAACCGTTCGGGAAGAAACTCAGCTCTTGGACAACGGGAAGCCCCATCATCTCCCAGTGCCCGGACATGCTGTCTTTGCTTACCGAGACCTCTTGCATCTTTCCGAAACATCCGATGGGGTGCTTAGCCGCAGGTACGCCTTCAATGGGCGTGCCCCTAAGATTCGAGATGCCAAGTCTGGCAAAATTCGGCAGTTGGAGTTTACCGTCGAAATATTTGCCGATGGATCCAAGCGTGTCCGATCCTTCATCGCCGAAATCGCCGGCATCCGGAGCGGCACCGGTGCCGATAGAATCCATCACCAACCCGAAGATACGATTGTATTTCATAATCAGTTCCCCTCCGCTCCCTCAAGGATTTCGATGGTGGCGCTGACGCCCAGGCGGTCGGCGCCCGCATCAATCATCTCCATCGCCTCGTCATAACTATGGATGCCACCGGATGCCTTGACGCCCAAACGATCGCCGACCGTTTGACGCATCAGTGCCACGTCATCGGCCTTGGCCCCAGCCGAGCTGAAACCTGTCGAGGTCTTGACGAAATCGGCGCCCGCCTTCTCCGAAAGTTCGCATGCGCGAACTTTCTGGTCATGATCCAGGAAAGAAGTCTCGATGATGACCTTCAGCAGTTTGTCGGAGGCATGCACGGTATCCGCAACGGCCTTGATGTCGGCTTCGACGTTACCGTCCTCACCGGCAAGCAGTTCCCCTATATTGATGACCATATCTATTTCCTCGGCGCCATCTTTAATCGCCTGCCGCGCCTCAAACGCTTTGGAGGCGGTGCTCGTCGCCCCCAGAGGAAAACCGACCACGCAGCACGTCTTGATATCGGTTCCTGCCAGCTGACCGCTAACCAGCGCCGCCCAATAAGCGTTGACGCAGACGGAAGCCGTATTATATTGTTTGGCCTCGTTGCAGATCCGAATGATGTCGTCTTTCGTCGCATCGGCCTTAAGATAGGTGTGATCGATATATTTGCTTAATGTTGATTTATTCATTATTTTTACCTTTATCCTTTGCATGAAGCATGACCGCCGTCAGCACGAAGAACGCCTTCACTGAACCAATCAGCCGTCTTGCTTCGAAAAATCAATTTTCTACAGCGATCTTGCCATTGGCATTGCCGGCCTTATGCCAGACACTGAAGAACTGTCCGTAAATCGCGGTCGCCGTATACATAAGCGTGCTGATGAGCATCGGCAAAGCAGCGGGGCTGTAGCCGTCCTTGAGCGCATAGAACCAAAGGAGCACGTTCACCACATCTTCAGCGAGCCAGAGTGTATACGTGTTGGACACGTGCATCACGCAGAGAATGGAGGCCGTTGCACCGAAGGCGAGCACCAAGGCATCAACTGCCGGCTGCGAATCCTTGAGCAGGCGTGCCACTTGGAAGAGGATGCCCCACTCGACGACGATGGACAGAATCGTGACCATCCAGCCCTTGAGGTGCAGTTTGCGGACCTTGGCGCCGAAATCCTGGCCCCAGGTCCTCCACTTCATCATCAACGGGATATCAATGGCACAGGCGAAGATGATCTGATCCACGACGCTCCACCAGTGATGCGCGAACAGATTGACCGTGACAAAGCCGAACACGCTGATCAAACCCAGCAGACCATTGATAGGCGCACCAACCATCATGTATACGGTGCAGCCCAAGCCGACGACGGTTGCCAGATAGGTGACAAAAGCCTGCCACGTGATGGGATTGGTAACCAGCAGTGCCGTCTGGAAACCAATGCCAAAGAACCAAATCATGGCAGCAACCAAATTTATCTTCTTGAATTCGACACCCAGCCATTGAACATAATTGCCCTCGAATCTCTCTTGCGTAGGCATAGGCAAATCCTTCCCCATTAAAAGTTTGCTCCACTGTGATTCGGTCTCCCTGACCGAACAAGTTTAAGACTATCACATTTTTTACAAATGTAAAATTATTTTATTGAACTTTTGTTCAATGCGCTTACAGGTCCAGAAGAACCGCCACTTATCGATTCGCATACCACCCATTTATCAAAGAAGCATCATAAAAGGTTCACACTGCTTGAAACAATGCGAGCCACTATCGGAAACACTCAACGGAAGCATTCACATTCCGGCGCGATACCACATCACGGCCACCTTCACACGCTCGCTCACGCCCAGCTTCCCCATGACGCGTGCGACCGCCTTCTTCGCGGAGTCAGGCTGAATGGTCAGCCGCTCGGCAATCTCCGCGTTGCTCAGCCCCTCTGCCACAAGCGAAGCAACCTGAAGCTCGCGATCACCAAGCGTCGCGAAACGTTCGCGTAATGCCCTCGCCTCACTATCGCCCGCCACCTTCGGAATGCCTCGGCGGATCACCTCACCGGTGACACGCGGCGTCAATATCGCATCGCCTTCATTGACGGCATGGATCGCGTTGCATAAATCCCGAGTCCGCACATCCTTGAGCAGAAAGCCCGAGGCACCTGCACCAAGGCCGCCGTCGGGAAAACCGAATCGTCATGTGACGAGAAACGCTCCAAGCTGAGGCAGAGCGAAACACAGATATGGGACAAAACCGGTCACGAACAACTTGAGTATAAATCGACGAACGGCCGAACACCCCAGGCTACCCCACTTCACATCCATGCGCCCGGACGTCTCCAAACCGATAATCTTTGCGGAAAGGAGCGCGGAAGCAATCGGCAGGAACAGCGCGACGAGCGAATATGCATCGTTCGATGCCAGACCAACCATGCATAGTTCAGACGGACCCTAGGCACGGTTCGTCACGATTGCCGCCATCCACCAGGCATCAAGGCAGCGACGCCCCCACGTGACATGAGATGCCGAATCCTTCAATGCGTTTGGGGATACGGGTCGAGTCCGAAAATCAGAAGACACATCCAGGCGACGGCGGCCGAAGGCGGCGAATCAACGTCGACCTTCAAATAGGCAGTCCCGCAAACGATGGTGACCACGCTCAAGCCGTAACGGCAAGAATCATCGGCAGAAGGCGTATCCCTCAAGCGACGACGAGCAAAATGCATCCGGATACGCCAAACGACAACAGGCACCCGAAAGGTTCTGGGTCCGTTGGCCGAACATCCCTGTTGAGCCAACGGACCATGAAGCATTCATCGGTCCCTACGGCATCGCGAGCGCAACCCTTCGACGGATACCGTTACAGTTTTTCAATCGGTGCGACGCGAAGCATAAGCCGCTTGACGCCGTCGGTGCCGAAATCGACCGTAATGATCGAGTTGCGACCCTTGTCCTGTGCGTCGATGATGGTGCCTAGCCCGTACTGGTCGTGGGTCACCCTGTCGCCGATGTGGAAGTCGGCGATGTCGAGCTTGTTGTCACGTGAGATCGAACCGGATTCGACTCCTCGTGATGGCAACGCGGATTTGGGTGTGGTGCGACGCGTGCTCACCTTGCCGCCGCGTGAGCGCGAACCGGAGCCATAGCTCGAACCGGAACCGTAGGGAGAGGACGAACCATAGCCGGAACGCGAACCATAGGAGGATCCGCCGGACGAACGCGAGCCGTAACCCGAACGCGACGACGAACCGCGTGAACCGGAACGCGAACCGTACGACGAACCAGAGCCATAGGAGGAACGGCTCGAACCTCGTGAGCCATACGACGCCGACGAATCGGATCCGCCGAAGGTGACCCCACCCGAAAAATCGTCGTCATCGCCCCAGCCGCCGAATTCGTCATCGAAATCGTCACCGGAGGCGGAAGCGCCACCACCCCAGCCGGAGCGCATGCGTTCGACACCGGCCTCACGTCGCTTCCAATCGATCAGCCCGTCAGGGATCTCGTCAAGAAACTGGCTTGGCATCATGTCGTTGGCCTGTCCCCACTGGGCGCGAACGGCCGCCCGCGTCACATACAACCGACGCTTGGCCCGTGTGATGCCGACATACGCCAATCGTCGCTCCTCCGAAAGCTCCGTCTCGTCTTCAAGCGAGCGCGAATGCGGGAACGTGCCCTGCTCCATGCCCGTGAGGAACACCACCGGGTATTCAAGGCCCTTGGCCGTGTGAAGAGTCATCAGTGTGACCTTGCCGGTGTCCTCGTTCTCGCCGGGCAACTGGTCGGAGTCGGCCACCAAGGCCGTGGTCTCAAGGAAGCCTGCGAGCGTGGCATCAGGGGTTTTCTGCTCGAATTCGGCCGCCACGGATTGCAGCTGGGAAAGGTTCTCGACACGGGAGGCGTCCTGCGGATCGGTGGAGCGCTGCAACTCCTCAAGAAGGCCGGACTTGTTCAGCACCTCGGCCACGATCTGTGAGGGCTTGGAGTCGTTCTCGGCCGCGAAAGCGGTCAGCGAGCGCATCAGATCGCGGAATTCACCAAGCTTCGTGCGGGTGCGGGTAGGCAGATCGGGTATATCATCCACATGATTGACACCCTCCCAGAAGGGCACCTCGTGCTCGTCGGCGTATTGCGCCACGAACGCTTCGGCTCGCGCCCCCAAGCCACGTTTGGGCACGTTCATGATGCGGCGCATATTCACCGAATCGGCCGGGTTTGTGATGGCTTGCAAATAGGCGATGGCGTCCTTGACTTCGCGCCGTTCGTAGAACTTCGTGCCGCCTACCAGCTGATACGGTATTCCCGCGTTGATCAGCGCCTCCTCCAGCGCTCGCGATTGCGCGTTGGCCCGGTACATGATCGCCATGTCGGAGTATGGCACCGACTCTTCGGTTCGTAGGTTCGCGATTTCGTTGGCTATCCAACCGGCCTCCTGCTGGGCGTTGTCCGCCGCGTAACCGACGATCGGCTCGCCTTTGCCCAACGCGGTCCACAGCTTCTTGGGCTTGCGGCCGGAATTGTGCCCGATGACGGCGTTGGCCGCGTCGAGGATGGTCTGGGTGGAGCGGTAATTCTGCTCGAGCATGATCACGCGTGCACCCGGGAAGTCCTTCTCGAAGTCCTCGATGTTGCTGATATCCGCCCCACGGAAGGCGTAAATCGACTGATCGGAATCCCCTACGACGGTGACAGAAGCCGGCTGTTCACTACGCACGCCCTGCTCCTCGGGGCGGGTTTGATTGGTCCGGACCGAATCGGCGCCGAGCCCGGCCAATTCCCGCACCAACACGTACTGCGCGTGGTTCGTGTCCTGATACTCGTCGACGAGGATGTAACGGAACTTGTGATGATAATATTGCGCCACCTGCGGGCGGTCGCGCAACAACTCGACGGTCCGCACGATCAGGTCGTCGAAATCGACGGCGTTCGCCGCGGCCAGACGGTATTCATACTCGGCGTAGACCACCGCGTACAGCTCTTCGACATTGTCGTAGCGGCCGAGCTGGTAGCCACGCTGACCCGGCTTGTAGTCGGCGGCGTACGTCTTGAGCTGTTCACGCCAGCCGATGAGCCTGTTCTTGTAGTCCGAGATTTTCGCAAGGATGGCTTTGGGCGTGTACCGCTTGTTGTCGATGTTGAGATCCGTTGCGATAAGTTTGATCAGGCGCAGCGAGTCGGCCGTATCGTAAATGGAGAAACCTGATTTGAGGCCGATTTCCTTCCCGTCGCGACGCAGGATGCGTACGCAGGCGGAATGGAAGGTGGAGATCCACATGCGATCGGCCACCGGTCCGATCAAAGCCCCGAGACGTTCACGCATCTCCGCCGCGGCCTTGTTGGTGAACGTAATGGCCAGAATCTGGCTGGGCCACGCGCCGAACTGTGAAAGAATCCATGCCACACGTCGAGTGAGGACGCGCGTCTTGCCCGAACCGGCGCCAGCCCCGATCAGCAGGGCCGGTCCTTGGTACTGCACCGCCTCGGCCTGTTGTGGGTTCAAATCGCCCACCAGTTCCTGAGCGCCTCTGGCAATGACTTCTGGATCCTGCTGCACGCCCGTTCCTCCTCAATGTGTTGCACCGACGATGTTCGTCGCTGTATGAAGTCCATCCACGTATCGCACGACCGCACCTGACTACCCCAATCCGGCACCGGCCCCTGACGAAAACGCAGATTTCATTTCTAGCACATCAACAGGTCAATCAGCGGTCCTGTCAGCCTTGTCAACGAACCGTTTATGCAGTACCACACCGTCCGGTTCACTGCAACACTTCTAACTTTGCCAGCGAGACGCCACAAACCGCGACGATTGTCATCGCGGTTCGGGCTATCCCTCGAGTTCCTTGGCGTCATTGCCTTCAAGCCAGCTCGCCCTTCGCCCGTTTCATCAGCAAATCGGCGAATCGTGCGCCCATCGGCTTATAGGTCGCATACGTCAGCCCTCCGGAAATGACGCCGCCGACCAGTGGAACCACTTTACTGATGGCGTCATCAACCGTCTTCTGGGTGATTTTCTTGCCGACCAGCATCGCGACTTTCTCGACTGCCGGATGCCACATCGTCATCGTCAGAACCTTGGCGGCGACCCTCTTGCCCACGACGGCGCTCGCCTGTCGGGAGATTTTCGCGATAAGACCGGCTGAGCCCGCCACGCCTAGCATACCGCCAAGGTACGCGATGATGGTGATACGCGTTTTTTCGGAAATGTCGGTTTTGCCGTCCTCAAACAGTTCTTGGTCACCGAAAAGATAGGCAAGCCTCTGTGCCATATTGAGCGCGAAACCGAAATACTGCAACACATCCACGCCGCCTACGGGAATCGCGATCAGCGGGTTGGCCGGCAGCCCGGCCACGAAGGAGGCCAACGCCGTTTGCGTCGCGCTGCCAGAAATGACTTTATCGGCCATCCTGCGCAGTTCCTCCAGCCCGTAGACGCTCTGCGGCCCCTGAGCGAGAATCTTGTCCAGATACGGAGAATCCGCGAACTGACTCCGCAGGAAGTCCTCCCTGTCGACCCGCACCATCGGCGAATGCGCCAGAGCGGTGACCGTCTTGATCGTCGTCTCGATCATTTTGGCTTGATTTGTAATTCCCACGACCAGCCCCTCATTAAACGTCATAACATACTCGAATTGCTTGCACTCAGCCCGAAGCCGCCAAACTGAAAACACCATATGCGACAACGGAAAAAACCATGACGCAGACACGGCTTGCAAACATCACGTCACCTTGGGCGATTCATCAATTGTAGCATCGTCACTAGCGGCGGTTATGCTCTTAATTCATATATCCCTTGGGCGGGCGCACGTCGCCGAACCCGTTGACAACCGTGGACGAGAGGTCGAGATGAAGGAACTGGAAGACAGGATTCGCAACGACGGAGCAGTCAAGCCCGGCGAGGTGCTGAAAGTCGACTCATTCCTCAATCACCAATGTGATGTGACCCTCTTCGAACACATGGGTGCCGAATGGGCGCGGATTTTCGCCGGCAAGCGTGTCGACAAGATTCTTACCATCGAGGCTTCCGGCATTGGCATCGCCTGCTGCGCGGCGCGACATTTCGGCGACTGCCCCGTCGTCTTCGCCAAGAAAAGCCAGTCCATCAACCTCGATGGCGATCAGTACATGGCCAAAGTTTACTCATACACCAAGCAGAAGGAGTTTCCCATTATCGTCTCCAAGCGGTTCCTCACCCCCGGTGAGCACGTACTGCTGCTTGACGATTTCCTAGCCAACGGCAAGGCCATGCATGGTCTGATTGATATCTGCAACGCGGCCGGGGTCATCATCGAAGGCATTGGCATCGCCATCGAAAAAGGCTTCCAACGTGGCGGCAAGGAGCTTCGCGAGGCGGGTTACGATGTCGAATCGCTGGCTATCATTAAGTCCATGAACGGCGATGAGGGCACTATCGAGTTCGCCTGAGTCCCCGTCAAATCATCATCCATCACCATCACAACCGACGTAACGGACTATAAGACATTCACGATACGGTCCAGCATTGTCAGCACTATCTCAATTCACCCGGAAAAGAGACCCTTTGAGCACTGATAAGCAACCGACAGGCAACGCCTCGGCATCCGACAAACCAACAACGTCAACAGCGGAACATCAGCCGGCCGAACAGAGCCGCCAAGCGCAGTCGCATTCCGGATTTGGGTTCCGATTTGGCCGTTCCGAAGCGACGCAGGACTATTCATCCGCCATACACGCCTTTCAGTCGCCGCAGTCCGCGCGCTCCAATCGGATCACTGCCGAGGCTTTGACCAGTCTCGACGGGAGGATTTCCTTCTGGCACGGCATCCCCTTCGGCCTACAGCACGTCATGGCGATGTTCGTGGCCAATCTTGCCCCGATCTTTCTGGTGACGGCAGCCGCGCACTTAAGTCCCGAACAGTCCGCAATGGTGATTCAGAACGGCCTGCTGGTGGCAGGTCTGGGCACGTGCCTCCAGCTGTACCCATTGTGGCGCATCGGAAGCCGTTTGCCCATGGTCACCGGCATCTCGTTTACCTATGTGGCCGCCGCAGTGGCGATCGTCGGCAAGCAGGGCTATGGGGCGTTGGTGGGCGCGGTGATCGTAGGAGGCCTTATTGAACTGATTCTAGGACTGACCGCAACGTTCTGGAAAAAGTACGTACCCCCCATCGTCTCCGCCATTGTCGTGACTTCCATCGGTTTCTCACTGCTGTCGACAGGAGCCTCTTCGTTCGGCGGGGGTGCAGGCGCCAAGGACTTCGGCAGTTGGCAGAATCTCACACTTGGTCTGATTTCATTGGTTGCCTGCCTGGCTTTCCAATTGCTCATGCGCGGCACGGCAAAGCAACTTTCCGTGCTGTTCGGATTGGTCGTCGGCTATGTGGCCGCCCTGTGCATGGGTAAGGTCGACTTCTCAGAATTCTCAAACCTGCAAGCGTTCAGCTTGCCGAAGTTCATGCCGTTCGCCCCGACTTTTGACGCCGGAGCCATCGTTTCCTTCGCATTGCTTTACGTCGTCTCATCCGTTGAGGTGCTGGGCGACACGGCCGCCCTGTCGAAGGTCGGACTGAACCGATTGCCCTCGGACCGCGAAACATCCGGTGCCATTGCGGGCGACGGCCTGATTTCAACCATTTCCGGGCTCTTCGGATGTCTGCCACTGACCTCATTTGCACAGAACATCGGTCTGGTCGCGGTCACGAAGGTGGTCAATCGCAAAGTAATCTTTTCCGGCGGCTTGATCTTGATTCTCGCCAGCTTTGTGCCGGGTGTGGCGCAGGTGTTCAATTCCATGCCGCAATCGGTGCTGGGCGGCTGCACGATCATGATGTTCGGCAACATCATCCTCTCGGGGTTCCAGATGATCGCAGAAGCAGGATTCAGCCAACGAAACACGACCATAGCCGCTTTGGCCCTCACGATCGGCATCGGCTTCACTCAGGTGGGCGGCATCTTCGCGAACTTTCCCGCCCTGTTCCAGTCGATTTTCGCCACCAACTGCATCGCGGTATCGTTTGTCGTCGCGGTGATCCTCAACGCCCTACTGCCCGGCGAAGAACGATTCCTGGTCAACCCGAATGACGACAGGACCGCTGAATAGTCATCGGCCGCCGCGCTCACATACAGCGCCAGGCCACACCTTTCACCGATAACGATTTGGCCCCTGCATCTTCAAACGCAGGGGCCAAGCTTATAAAGTCGCCAAAGTCAACGCCACCAAATCAGGCGTAAACTCGACTCCCGATCACTGGTTAATGCCTAGGTATTCGTCGAAAATCTCGTTATACATCTCGATGAAATCAAAGAAGACGGACTTGGGTAGGCTCTCATTGATGCAGTGCATCGTACGGTTGCCGGGACCGAATACTACATAGGCCGTATCCCTCGGGGCGTCCCGCAGCAGTTCGCTTCCGTCCGTACCGCCGGACACGCCGATCACGGGAATCGGAGCCGTGTTGCCCTGGCTCCTCAAATGCCGTTCACCCACCGACTTGACGATCGAGGAGAGCTTGGAATCCTTGGGGCCGATGACGGGAACGATGTCCATTGTGACGTCGTAGGACACGCTAGCCTTGTGATTTTCGTTGAACTTGGCGACCTCCTCGTCAAGCACCGCCAGAATCTCCTTGTTGCTCAGCTCGGGGATGATGCGGATGTTGATCTCGGCGCTGGCCGATTCCGGAATGGCGTTGACCTGCCTGCCGCCACGAATGACGTCGATGTTGAAGACCGTGTCGCCAAGATCGGCGCTCGTGACTCCCCTGGCCGCGTCAAGTATGCACGTCTTCAGAGAGGTCAGGAACTCGACGATGGCCTCGACCGCGTTGATTCCGGCATCGGGCATGGAGCTATGTGCGGCCTTGCCTTTCATCCTGATGTTCAGGTTCAGTTCACCCTTGGTCGCGTAGATGATGCTGTAACCGGAGGGTTCGCCCACCAGCAACGCGTCCACATCTTTCATATAGCCCTGCTCATGCAGCCTGCGGGCACCGGGCATGCCGACCTCCTCGCCCGCAGTAGCCAAGAACCGCACGGTGCCGTGCATCTGGCTTTCATGAGCCTTCAGATTGACCATCGCCGCGACGATCGCCGCCAAACCGCCTTTCATGTCCGTTACGCCACGCCCGTAAAACATGTCGCCCTCTTCGGTGAGCGTGAAGGGGTCGCGGAGCCAGCCCTCCTGTTGCGCCGAAACCGTGTCCATATGCCCTGTGACACACAGGACCGGCTTGCCGTGGCCGATTTCCGCAACAAGGTTCGCACGCGTGGGGTCATCCTCGAAAGGCAGCACTTTCGACGCTATGCCGGCCTTTTTGAAAATCCCGTCAATCAGATCGGCCACAACCTTTTCGTTACCGTTCTCGGTGTGCATGGCCACGAACTGACGCAGTAGATCCAAGGTTTCATCGGTATTCATATATCTCCTTTCAACAAACAACAGATACCCCTCCATTCAACCACTTTTATCGTTGCCGCCCGGCCAATCGCTCGATGCGACTTACCGTGGGCCGAAAATACAGCGTGCCCAACACCCGAACAAAGTGTTGGGCACCAAAATTCGAAACCGTCGGCATTTATTCAATGCTGGCTGGGATTGTGGTCAGTCGATTTAGGATCGGGCATGGAATTCAACGTAGCCATGTCCTCCGGACCGATGACGAAATCCACAGCCGCGTTGTGCTCAATATGCTCTCGCGTCGTGGCCTTTGGCAACGGCAACACACCGTTGTCCAGACAGAAGCGAATCGCCAACTGTGCGGTCGAAACGCCGTAACGTTCGGCCATCGACTTGATTTGCGGGTCATCCAACAGGCCACCGGTCGCCAGCGGTGAGTAGGCCTCCACCAGCACATCATTGGCTTTGGCGAATGCCGTGTTCACCGGCTCGGTCGCGCCTATGTAATACTGAATCTGATCAACGGCCGGCTTGACCTCGGAATGGTCCAGGATGTTCTTCAAATCGTGATCATCGAAGTTCGACACCCCAATGGCGCGAATACGCCCCTGACGGTAGAGCTTGACCAGCTCGTTCCATGCCACGAGGTTCTCGTCGTCGCAACGCACCATTCCTGCCTGGCTCCACGGCCATGGGGCATGGATGATGTACATGTCGATTACATCAAGGCCGAGGTTGTCCATGGTCCGTTCGAAATGATCGCGCACACCCTCTGCGTCCTTCACTTCGGCCGGCAGCTTAGAAGTGACGAAAATGTCATCGCGGGAGATGCCGGAGTCGGCAATCGCCCGTCCCACGCTCTTCTCATTGCCATACACATAGGCGGTGTCAATATGGCGGTAGCCCGTTTCAAGCGCCATTCGCACCGCGTCGTAGCAAACCTTACCATCCGGAATCTGCCAGGTCCCGAACCCTACCTTGGGTATCTCCACCCCGTTGTTCAGTGTATAGGTTTCAGTCAATACCGTCATTGCGCCACCTTCGTTCATCATCGAGATTAGTCAGTCACTTCAACTGTAACGCCTGAAATAGCCGAGGCGCGAATACTGCGATTAATCGGCTTCGGGCGTAATTGGATGCAGCACGGCCTTTTCATGGCCGAAACAAGCAGACCGGTAGCCATAAACATGGATAAACCCTGCCAGCGAATCCGCAAACGCATGATTTTCGCCGACAGGTTTCACAATGGCATTTCTCAGCTGGCCACGGTATGCCCGCAGACACAGTGAGCAACTGATGCCAGACCCGCAGCAGGCCGGTGTCCGCAGCTTTGACCGGCGACCAAGGGTTTGCACCCTTATGACCGGAATATCGTCCTAAGCCCGAGCCTGGCCTGAATGACTTACTCCCACTCGATCGTGGCCGGCGGCTTGGAGGTGCAGTCGAGCACGACACGGTTGATGCTCGGGCATTCATTTGTGATGCGGGTGGAGATGGTGGCCAGCACGTCGTAAGGCAGACGATACCAGTCGGCCGTCATCGCATCCTCGGAAGTAATCGGACGTAGCACGATCGGTGAACCATAGGTGCGTTCATCGCCCTGAACGCCCACCGAATGCACGTTCGCCAACAACACGACCGGACACTGCCATATCTCGCGGTCGAGTCCGGCTCGGCTCATTTCCTCGCGTGCGATGGCGTCCGCGTCACGTAACAGATCGAGACGCTCCTTGGTGATCTCCCCTACAATTCGGATGCCAAGACCCGGTCCAGGGAACGGTTGGCGCCAGACCATGCTTTCAGGCAGACCAAGCTGGGTGCCGATGGCCCTGACCTCATCCTTGAACAGCGTACGCAACGGCTCGATGAGCTCGAATTTCACGTCATCCGGCAGACCGCCGACATTGTGGTGCGACTTGATGTTGGCTGCACCGTCACCACCGCCGGACTCGACCACATCCGGATACAGGGTGCCCTGCACGAGGAACTTGACCTCCTTGCCACGCGCGCCGGCCTCCTCGAGCACCTGACGCTGCGCCTTCTCAAAAGTCCGAATGAACTTCTCACCGATGATCTTGCGCTTGCGCTCCGGCTCGGTGACGCCTTTGAGGGCGGCAAGGAAGTCCTCGGAAGCGTCAACCGTAATCATGCGAATACCGGTGGCCTCGACGAAATCATGCTTGACCTGATCGGCCTCGCCCTTGCGCAACATGCCATGGTCGACAAACACGCATGTGAGCTGATCGCCGATGGCCTTATGAACCAACGTTGCAGCCACAGCCGAATCCACACCTCCGGACAGACCGCAGATCACCTCGGCGTCGCCGACCTGGGCGCGGATCTTGGCCACCTGATCCTCGATGATGCCCGACGCATCCCAGTCACGAGGCAGACCGGCGCAATCATGCAGGAACGTGGAGATAAGCTCCTGGCCCAGCGGCGTATGCTTGACCTCCGGGTGCCATTGCACGCCGTAAAGCCTACGAGACTTGTCCTGCATGGCGGCCACAGGCGCGCCGGCGGTGTGCGCCAGCACTTCGAAGCCGGCAGGTGCCTGTTCCACGGCGACACCGTGGCTCATCCACGTGGTCTGGTCGTTGGGTGAATCCGCCAGGACGCCGTCGGCATGATCAATCACGGTGTCCGTCTTGCCGTACTCGCCCAGAGCGGCCTTGTCGACCTTGCCGCCGAGTTCCTGCGCCATCACCTGGAAGCCGTAGCAAATGCCGAGCACGGGCACGCCCGCCTCAAAAACGGACTTGTCGATGGTCGGCGCGCCCGGTTCATAAACGGACGCAGGACCCCCCGAAAGAATGATGGCTTTCGGATCCTTGGCAAGCATCTGGGAAACCGGCATCGTGTGCGGCACCAGTTCGGAGTAAACGTTCGCCTCGCGAACACGCCGTGCGATAAGCTGGGCGTACTGAGCCCCGAAATCAACGACAAGTACTGGACCCTCGGCCATAAGACTTCTCCCTCATATGTGTTCCGTCCTGCACCAACCACACATGTTTCGTGCGCGTGCCTACTCGTTTTATACCATAAACCCTGTAGCATGATGCTTTGTGCGAAAGGCTTGTCATGGTCGGCGGATGCGAGCCGGCAGGTTTTATATCTTCGAGTAGCAATTTAACAAAACATAACCTCACAAAAATCAACACGCCGCACGTTTTTTCTGCGAACCGAACATGCGTAATCGTTGGAAAATATAATGTTTTGGCTCTATTGCAACGTTTGCTCGATTCGAAGGGGCGTTCGAAATTCTCACATTCCTCTTGGTAAAAACCACAATAATAACCAAAAATAAAACATTTACGCACACAGATGCAAAAAAACGTCCAAAAGTCGTTAACGGAACGTAAACTTGGAGGCGATTTGGGAATGCGTCCCGGGCGATTCGTCAATACCCGAAACGCACGACCGAAAAAGAAATAACCAACAGCACGTGAACGTGCAGGAGTACAGGAGCATACATGACTAGTCCTGTTATTGGAACCCCGTGGAAGAAGCTCGACAAGCCGGTTTCCGAGGAATCGCTTGAGGGCGTCGACAAATACTGGCGCACCGCGAACTATCTTTCCATCGGCCAGATTTATTTGCGCAGCAACCCTTTGATGAAGGAACCCTTCACCCGCGAGGACGTGAAGTATCGTCTGGTCGGCCACTGGGGCACCACTCCGGGTCTTAACTTCCTGATGGGTCACATCAACCGCCTGATCGCCGATCACCAGCAGAACACCGTGTTCATCATGGGCCCCGGTCATGGCGGACCCGCCGGAACCTCGCAGTCCTACCTTGACGGCACCTACAGTGAGTATTACCCGAACATCACCAAGGATGAGGCCGGCCTGCAGAAGTTCTTCCGCCAGTTCTCCTACCCTGGCGGCATTCCTTCGCACTTCGCACCTGAGACTCCGGGCTCGATTCACGAAGGTGGCGAGTTGGGCTACGCCCTCAGCCACGCCTACGGCGCCATCATGAACAATCCTAGCCTGTTCGTACCCGCGGTCGTCGGCGACGGCGAAGCCGAGACGGGCCCCTTGGCCACCGGCTGGCAGTCCAACAAGCTCGTCAACCCGCGCACCGACGGCATCGTGCTGCCGATTCTGCACCTGAACGGCTACAAGATCGCCAATCCGTCAATTCTTTCCCGCATCCCCGATGAGGAGCTCCACGAGTTCTTCGAGGGCATGGGTTACGAACCCTACGAGTTCGTCGCCGGTTTCGACGACGAGGATCACATGTCCATTCACCGCCGCTTTGCTGAGTTGCTCGAGACCGTCTTCGATGAGATCTGCGACATCAAGGCAATGGCTCAGACCGATGATATGGCACGCCCGACCTACCCGATGATCATCTTCCGTACCCCCAAGGGCTGGACCTGCCCGAAGTACATCGACGGCAAGAAGACCGAAGGCTCCTGGCGCGCCCATCAGGTGCCGCTCGCTTCGGCCCGCGATACCGAGGCCCACTTCCAGGTGCTCAAGGGCTGGCTCGAAAGCTACAAGCCCGAAGAGCTCTTCGACGACAAGGGCGCCGTGCGTCCCGAGGTCACCGCGTTCATGCCGAAGGGCGAACTGCGCATCGGCCAGAACCCGAACGCCAACGGCGGTCGCATCCGCGAGGATCTCAAGCTGCCGAACCTCGAAGATTACAAGGTCTCCGAGGTCGAGAAGTTCGGCCATGGTTGGGGCCAGCTCGAGGCCACGCGTCGTCTGGGCGACTACACCCGCGACATCATTAAGATGAACCCGGATTCGTTCCGTATCTTCGGACCGGACGAGACCGCCTCCAACCGCTTGCAGGCCGCTTACGAGGTTACCAACAAGCAGTGGGACAACGGCTATCTGTCCGAGCAGACCGACGAACACATGGCCGTCACCGGTCAGGTCATCGAACAGCTTTCGGAGCATCAGATGGAAGGCTTCCTCGAAGGTTATCTGCTCACCGGACGTCACGGCATCTGGAGCTCCTACGAGTCCTTCGTGCACGTCATCGACTCCATGCTCAACCAGCACGCCAAGTGGCTCGAGGCCACGGTGCGCGAGATTCCGTGGCGCAAGCCGATCGCTTCGATGAACATGCTCGTCACCTCCCACGTATGGCGTCAGGACCACAACGGCTTCTCACACCAGGATCCGGGCGTGACCTCGCTGCTGCTGAACAAGACCTTCAACAACGACCATGTCACGGGCATCTACTTCCCCGCCGACGCCAATCTTCTGCTGGCCGTCGCCGAGAAGGCGTTCAAGTCCACCAACATGATCAACGCGATTATCGCCGGCAAGCAGCCCGCCGCAACGTGGGTTTCTCTCGACGAAGCTCGTGCCGAACTTGAAAAGGGCGCAGCCACTTGGGATTGGGCTTCCAATGCCAAGAACAACGACGAAGTCCAGGTCGTGCTTGCCGCCGCCGGCGACGTTCCTACCCAGGAGATCATGGCAGCTTCCGAGAAGCTCAAGGCCATCGGCATCAAGTTCAAGGTGGTCAACGTGGTCGACCTGCTCAAGTTGCAGGGAGTCAAGGAGAACGACGAGGCGCTGACCGATGCCGAGTTCGAGGATATCTTCACCGCCGACAAGCCGGTGCTGTTCGCCTACCACTCCTACGCGCACGACATCCGCTCCCTGATCTTCGACCGTCCGAACCACGACAACTTCAACGTTCACGGCTACGAAGAGCAGGGCTCCACCACCACGCCATACGACATGGTGCGGGTCAACGAGATGGATCGCTACGAGCTGACCGCCGAGGCGCTGCGCATGGTTGACGCCGACAAGTACGCCGACGAGATCGCCAAGCTGGAACAGTTCCGTCAGGATGCCTTCCAGTTCGCGGTCGACAAGGGCTACGACCACCCGGATTATTCCGAGTGGGTCTACTCCGACGTGAACACCGATCATCAGGGCGGCATCTCCGCTACCGCTGCGACAGCTGGTGACAACGAGTGAGCATGACCGATCGTTGACATTGTTCAGCGTGTGATATGCGAAAGGGCGTCCGGACTGCGGTTCGGACGCCCTTTCGCATATCATCAGTGATTTGTTCCCGGTAATGAATATATCCTGCCCAAGTCCGCCGAACCATGTGTGTCCGGTCACACCCGCGCATAGAATAGAGAGGGTCAATATCGTGATTGACCGCACATCAATGCGCCGAAAGGCACACAAAGGAGTTTCATCGTGGCCAATGAAGTCGTTTACATTGCCAGTCCGGAAGGCGGCAACGGCCGTAATGTCGTTGCTTATGGCGTAGTCAAGGCGCTTGCTGCGCTCGGCAGGACCGCCATTTACCGCCCCGTAGCCTGCAAGCATGAGTCATTCACCGACGTATTGCTCACCGTTGCCAATGCCGGTCAGACGGAAGCCGGCGAGGTGAGGGCTTTGTGCCCAAGGCACGCCCGCACCGACAAGGCCGGTGCGCGTGGGGACATCGTGGCCGCGTACAATAACGAACTTGCAGACATCGACCCTGATTCCATGGTCATCGTCGGCACGGATGGTTCCAAGGTGTTCGATCCGGAGAACTTCACGTTTAACGCTCAAATCGCCTCCGACCTGAAGGCCAAGACCTTCCTGGCCGTATGCACCATTCCGCGCGATGGCGATCAGGTCAGAGCGACGGTGGAAGCCTGCACCAGGACCATTGAGAACGAGGGCGGCGAGGTCGCCGGCGTTTTCGTCACCGGCTGCACCGATCAGAAGGCGACGGACGCGAAGCGGGCTTTGTCCGACTGGCCCGTGCCGGTGTGGACCATTCCCGCGGTGGACTTCCCTTCGGACGATGACCCGGACGCGCAATCCAAGGCCGATAAAGCCTTCTTGGATAATGCGCCGGCCTCGGAAGTCGTCGCCGCGGCACGCGCTCCGTTCAACGCCCCCATCACTCCCTATGCCTTCCAAAATAGCCTTCTGGCCAGCGCCAAGGCCGACAAAAAGACCATTGTATTGCCCGAAGGCTCGGAAGACCGCATCATCAAGGCCGCGGACTACCTGCTCGAACGCGACATCGTCAATCTGATCATCGTAGGAGACAAAGACGCAATCCTGGCTCGCGGCGAACAACTCGGTCTCAAGTCTCTGAACAAGGCCACATATCAGCCCATGGACGACGAGGCAGTGCTGGAGCCGATGACCTCCAAACTCTGCGAGCTTCGCGCGAAAAAGGGCATGACCCCTGAGCAGGCACGCAAGCAACTGGCAGACCCGAGCTACTTCGGCACGATGCTTGTGGTATTGGGCAAAGCCGATGGTTTGGTGTCAGGTTCCATCAATTCGACCGCCAACACAGTGCGTCCGGCACTTCAGGTAATCAAGACCAAACCCAACGCTTCGCTGGTTTCCGGTGCATTCCTCATGTGCTCCAAGGATCACGTAGCCGTTTTTTCCGACTGTGCGATCAATCTCAACCCCAACGCCGAGCAACTGGCGGACATCGCCATCCAGTCCGCGGAGACGGCCCGCTCCTTCGGTATTGACCCCAAGGTGGGCATGTTGTGCTATTCCACCCTTGGTTCAGGCAAAGGCCCGGACGTGGATCTTGTCGAGGAAGCCACCCAGATCGTCAAGCAGAAGGCTCCGGAGCTTCCCGTGGTCGGCTCCATCCAGTTCGACGCCGCATGGTCTCCCGTCGTCGCGGCCACCAAGGCCAAGGGCAATGATGTGGCCGGACATGTCAACGTGTTCGTCTTCCCGTCCCTTGCCGCAGGCAACATCGGCTACAAGGCCGTTCAACGCACCTCCGGCGCTCTGGCCATCGGACCGGTCCTGCAGGGGCTGAACAAGCCAGTGAACGATCTGTCGCGCGGTGCGAACGTCGATGACATCATCAACACCGTCGCTCTGACCGCCGTCGAGGCACAACAGTAACAGCGAATACCATATTCCGTCCGTATCGCCGGGATCCATACACCATTGTCGGCAATATGGACGGAATTTTTTATATCGAAAGCACACAACGAAACAGGCTGCATTCACACTGACACGTGATCGTGCACCTTGTGACTGCGTCCAGGTTTGGATGAGCGTTGACAACGCGAGTCATAATCTCACCTATGCAAGAATTCGAGAAAGCACAGGAATACAGCTCTTGTAGTAGCTCGTGAGTAGACTGAACGTTTGGTAGCCGTGGAGTCCAACCACGGGTCAATTTATATATGGAGGATGCACACAATGGCGAAAACCGTCCTTGTCATCAATGCCGGTTCCAGCTCTATCAAGTATCAGCTGGTCGACCTCGAGTCCGGCGAGGGTCTCGCCAATGGGTTGGTCGAAAAAATCGGTGAGCCTATTGACGGCCACTACAAGCATGAGTTCAACGGAGAGAAGCACGAGCTCGATGAGCCAATCAAGACGCATGCGGACGGTTTGAAGCGTGTTCTCGGTTTCTTTGAGGAGTACGGTCCGAATCTTCAGGATTCCGGGATCGTCGCCGTCGGTCATCGTGTGGTTCAGGGCGGTTCGATCTTCCCGAAGCCTGCTCTGGTCAATGAGAAGACCATTGCTCAGGTCAAGGATCTCGCTGTGTTGGCACCGTTGCACAACGGACCCGAGGCCAAGGGTGCGGAAGTCATGGAACAGCTGCTTCCTGATGTGCCGCAGATCTTCGTCTTCGATTCATCCTTCTTCTTCCAGCTTCCCGAAGAGGCAAGCACCTACGCGCTGAACAAAGAAGTGGCCGAGAAATACAAGATTCGTCGCTACGGCGCCCATGGCACGAGCCACGAGTACATCGGCGGCGTTGTACCGGAATTCCTCGGAAGGCCGGCGGAAGGACTCAAGCAGATTGTGCTGCACATCGGCAACGGCGCTTCGGCTTCCGCTCAGATTTCCGGCCGCCCGATCGACACCTCAATGGGTCTGACCCCGCTTGAAGGGCTCATGATGGGTGGGCGCACCGGCGATATCGACCCGGCCGTCGTGTTCCACCTGATCCGTAACGCCCACATGAACGTGGACGAGATCGACGACCTGTTCAACAAGAAGTCCGGCATGAT
This sequence comes from Bifidobacterium bohemicum DSM 22767, assembly GCF_000741525.1. GTDB lineage: Bacteria > Actinomycetota > Actinomycetes > Actinomycetales > Bifidobacteriaceae > Bifidobacterium > Bifidobacterium bohemicum. Next base: position 330,087 of record NZ_JGYP01000001.1, read on the forward strand.
GGGCATGACCGGCTTTGCGGACATGCGCGAGATCGATCGCCTCATCGGTGAAGGTAACAAAGACGCCATTCTCGCGATGAAGATGTATGTGCACCGTATTGTTGGTTACATCGGCAACTACACCGCTCAGATGGGCGGCGTGGATGTCATCACCTTCACTGCCGGCGTCGGTGAGAACGATGACAAGGTCCGCGCCCACGTGTGCAAGAAGCTGGAGCCCTTCGGCGTCAAGCTGGACGAGGAGAAGAACGCGATCCGCTCCAAGCAGCCGCGCATCATCTCCACACCGGACAGCTCCGTGACCATTTGCGTCATTCCCACCAACGAGGAACTGGCCATCGCCCACAAGGCCGAAAAAATCGCAAAAGAAGGCAGGGATTCATACGGCAACGTGTTCGAGAAGTAAATAAGCTCGAATAGGAAAAGCGGTCTTTTCTTGATTAGTCACAATCACGAAAAGACCGCTTTTGTTTTTAAGGGCATCGCCCCGTCAAATCGATAACGAAAGATGAACCGTGATCTCCGAGGTTCTCAACACCCAAAAATCCCACGAATCAGAATAATCCGGATAACTGCGAATTTCAACGCAGCATCGCGCTCCACATGCCCGTGAAATCGGGTAATGTCTTACGTGTTGTACCCACGTTTCGAATGCGTGTCCCCGGCACCTTCAATCCGATCATGGCCGCGAAAGTGGCCATGCGGTGGTCGGCGTAGGTCTCCATCGTTTCGCCATGCAAACGGTCAAGGGTCGCGGGGATTATGCGCAAACCATCAGGCAGTTCCTCCGCACCGGCGCCAATACGGGTAATCTCAGTGACCAGAGCGGCGAGCCGATTCGTTTCATGACCACGTAAATGGCCGATGCCCACCAGTTCGCTGGGTTCATCAGCGAGTGTGGCCAGTGCGGCGATGCTTGGGGCAATCTCCCCCGCGGCCGCCAAGTCAAAACCGTCTCCAAGCCCATGAATCGGGCCGCTCATCGATACCGTCAACAGCCCATGTGCGCCAGACGAATCGTTGCCGGCCAAACCATCCGTCCCGCCGTCATCATTACCCGTCAATGGCCGACCGTCCAACGACACCGTGGCCCCCATTCTGGTCAGGATGCCAGGCAACAAGGCTCCGGGCTGGGTACTGGACACAGGCCAGTCTGGCACACTGACCGAGCCACCGGCAATCATCGCCGCACCAAGGAACGGTGCGGCGTTCGACAGATCCGGCTCAACGACGACGCCCTGCGGCAACTGAATCGGCTTTGCGGCCACCACCCACCGCCCCGGTTGCGGCATGCGTATCGAACCGCCTGCGGTCTCCACATCAGCCATGGTCATGCGAATGTGCGGCAGACTCGGCAGGCTTTCACCGGTGTGCCGAAGCTCCAGCCCATATGGCAGCCGCGAACCGATGAGCAACAGACTTGATATGAACTGTGACGAGGCTGAAGCGTCAATGGACACTCGTGTGATGCCGGCCGCCAGCCCACCCTTACTGTCCCCGGAAACATCATCGTTCGACGGCGGAATGATCGTGAAAGGCAGAAAACCCGGCTTCCCCTCATATCGCACACGCGCCCCCAGCTGTTCCAGCCCGTCAAGCACCGGATGCATCGGACGCGCGTAAGCCTGTTCGTCGCCGTCGAAATGTACCGGCCCATCAGCGAACAAGGCCAACGAAGGCACAAACCGCATCACTGTACCAGCTAATCCGCAATATACCGTCACGTCACCACGAAAACGCCCACTGACCGGCGGAGTGACGGTTGCCAGAGTGTCGTCATTGGGATCATATTCAATACCGACCCCCAGTCCACGCAACGCAGCGGCCATCAAATCCGTATCCCTCGAGCGCAGCAAGCCATGTAAAGTCACCGGTTCACGACCCAAGGCGGCTATGATCAGGTACCGGTTTGACAACGACTTGCTGCCAGGCACGTCGACCGTCGCGTTCAACGGGCCGCTTGCCACGGGAGCGGGCCACGGGTCAGCGAGTTGAGCCGTAGTCTTAGAGCCACCCTGACGACGAAGGTCGCAATGTGAATCTTTGCGACCATTGGTCGCTTGGTAGATAGCCTCATTGGTCATGGTCATCGAGTCTAGTGCCACTTATATACAGAATGACTACGGCGACAGAGATCAACCCGCGCCATGGCCGGAACGACGCCAGCTGCCGGAATACGCGACATGTGTCCCAGAAAACAAAAACAAAAACGAAAAACGTTTATGGTCCGCACTACGGCATATCCTTTTGACTGCCGACAGTAATGCATTGCAGATTTTGACACGATGGGGGTCAGTCAGACGGCTATGACGTTCAACAATGATATGCGCAACGAGCAGACCAAGACCGCAATGGCCACATCACATGATGACGCGCCCTCCCGTAAAAGGATGCCCCTTCATGCCCGGCGTAGCGCTCCGCATCTACCGTATGTGTGGAAGCTTATAGTGGCCGTAACAATAGCCATGATTCTCGTACTTGTCGGAACAATCGGAGGCGTCGCATGGTGGCGTATGAGTCGCCAGAACCCACATGATCCATACCGGCAATTCCAAACCACCTCTGTCAAGCCCGCGAATTCGACGAGCGAGGGCGCCCTTCCTGCATATACCCCTGCCGAGTATAATCACAAAGCTCCGACCGTCGAAATCTACGTCGACTTCCTATGCCCGACGTGCGGTGAACTCAGCCGTCGACTTGACCCGACTCTCCTGAAAATGCAGCGGGCCAGGCAGATCAACCTGCAATTCCATCTCATCAACTTCCTTGATTCGGCAACCACCAAACATTATTCAACCCGCTCCGCCAGCGCCTTGGCGATGTCGCCGATCGCTTCGATGCCCTCATCGGCATCGACGGCAGCAAAGTCGGAGACTTGAATACACTGCCATCGCTCGGTTCTCAAGGCAAACCACACGGCATGCACGAAACCAACAACCGTTAAGGTCGGACCGACAGGGTGCAGGCAACCATGGAGTCAGTGATGCCCTCACCCTGCGAAAATGGTTCGCCGAACGATTCAGTCCGCGTATTTGGCGGGATCCTTGGCGAAGTTCTCGGCACAACCGGCACTGCAGAAGTAGTAGGTCCTCCCGTTGTGCTCCTGGCTACCGGCGGCCGACTCCGGGTCGATGGTCATCCCGCACACCGGGTCTTTGACCTTGTTGCCGTTGTTCATATCCATATCCATAGTGGTTCCTTTCGTTGATTGACCATATTTGGCTGGCGCATCCGAAGATGCGCCAACGGATGATACCGACCGTGCTTGCGTGGTCTGCACTGAGTCTGGCTCGGCAGGAAGGGATTCTGCGGGCGATGGGTCGCCTTCCTGTGGGGATTGTGCGTCAAGCTCGACATGCCGTTCATGCCGCTTGAACCTGACTCTGCGAGGCTTGACGGCGTTAGGGTCAAAAGCGCGCAGACGATTGGCGTTGAGCACGACCGAAAGCGAGGAGAACGCCATGGCCGCACCCGCAATCATGGGGTTGAGCATGACATGCCAGATCGGATAGAGCGCCCCGGCCGCGACCGGGATGCCCAATGCGTTGTAGCCGAAGGCAAAGCCGAGGTTCTGCGATATGTTACGCATGGCCGCACGCGAAAGGTCGACGCTTGAGACGACACCCATGAGCGAGCCGGAGACCAAGGTCACGTCAGCCGATTCGATGGCGACATCGGTGCCGGTGCCGATCGCGAAACCTATGTCGGCTGCCGCGAGCGCCGGAGCGTCGTTGATTCCGTCGCCCACCATCGCGACCATCCTGCCTTCATTTCGCAAGTCAACTATCCGCTCGGCCTTGTGTTCCGGGCGCACGCCCGCAATCACTCGATCGACACCGACCTGTCCGCCCACGGCTTTGGAGGTCGTTTGGTTGTCTCCGGTAAGCATCACGATATTGAGACCCCGTTGTTTGAGTTCTGCGATTGCTTTAGCCGAGTCAGGCTTAACCATATCAGCCACCGCGAGCACCGCGACGGCTGCGCCGTCGACGGCCACGACGACCGGAGTCTTGCCTTCATCGGCAAGCCGGTCAAGCACCTCGGAAGCAGTGAAAATGACACCCGAACCGGTGATGAACGCTTCGTTGCCCACGAGAATCCGCCGCCCTTCGACTTGCGCCGAAAGTCCGGAACCCGCAGTTGCCTGGAACGACGAGGGCTGCCCAATATCGAGGTTACGTTGTTTCGCGGCCTCCATGATGGCCTGAGCAAGAGGATGTTCCGAAAGGCTCTCCGCCGAAGCCACAATTCTCAGTATGTGATTTTCCTTCTCCTGCCGTTTTGCATCGCCATGCCGACCAGAAGGTCCATCGGCGGGATCGAGCATCACCACATCGGTCAGTTCCGGCTTCCCGCGCGTGATGGTGCCGGTCTTGTCCATCACGACCGTATCGATCCTACGAGTGTTCTGCAACGCCTCGGCCGAACGGAACAGAACGCCGAAGCGAGCCGCTTTGCCCGTCGAGATCGTTACGGAGAGCGGCGTCGCGATTCCCAAGGCGCACGGGCAGGCGATCACCAGCACCGCCACCGCCGAGACCAGGCCGTGCACTCCACGAGGCGCGGGCCCTATCAGCCACCAGATAGCAAAAGTCCAGATCGCCACGATAATGACGCCCGGCACAAAAAATCCGGATATTTTATCCGCCAACCGTTGGATGGGAGCCTTGGAGGTCTGCGCAGTACGCACCAGGTCGATAATCTGGGCGAGGACCGTATCCGAACCGACCCTCGTGACCCGATACCGGAACGCGCCTGTGGTGTTGATGGTCGCCCCGGTGACCGTGTCACCCTCATGTTTCGTTACGGGCATGGACTCCCCCGTAATCATTGATTCATCGACGCTGGAGACGCCGGCGACCACCACACCATCCACCGGCAGTTTCTCGCCCGGACGTATCACGACGATATCTCCGGGTTTCACCTTCTCCGCGTCAATCGCTACTTCCGTGCCGTCGCGCACCACACGTGCGGTTCGCGGTTTGAGCCCGATCAACGCCCGGATCGATTCGCCGGTGCCCAGACGCGCACGAGCCTCCAGAAGCTGACCTACGAGCATCAGAGAGATAATGGTTCCGACGGATTCATAATATGGTTCCCTCGCCATCGCGGGTAAAAGCTCCGGCACCGCGGTGACCGCCAGACTGTAGCCGTAGGAAGCGGCGGTGCCAAGCGCCACCAGCGAGTTCATCTCGGGCGAACGATGCACGAGCGCAAGCCAACCGGTTCGATGGATTGGCCAACCGGAATAGAACATGACAGGGGTGATCAATGCCAGCTGAACCCACGGATTGGTCATGAAATCAATGACACCCATCGGCACGAACGTTCTGAGCCACATGCCGAACATCGCAAAGACGAAAACCGGCACCGTGAACACGACCGCCACCACCAACCTGCGAATCAACGCCTTGATCTCACGGCGGCGCTCCGAATCGCCGTCATCATCGGCAAGATTCGCAGTCCTGGCGTTTTGGAGCGCCTCGTCGGTCCTTTTCATCGTTTCAATCATCCGTTCACCTTACATTCGCCGCATCACCGGCCCCGTTCGTCTGCGCGACCATCGAACCGGAACCCTCAGATAGAACCGAATGATGGGCGGGGAGTCGAAATTCTCATCGTTCCATTTATCATTTGAATTTTTATTTTAAAAGCGCTCACAGCTCGAAAGCAACGCCACCAGAAAACCAGTTCACCCTTTGGCCACGACCCGCACCAGGCCGTGCAGCATGTTCATGCCGCACGCGTATGGGATCTCGCCGGGTTTGCTTGGAGTGAACTCGACACTCGTGGTCTGGAAGGCCGGAAGGGTGCGGTCGATGCCCAGATCGCTGAACACCACATGGGACGAGCATTCACCATCCTCCTGGCGATCGAATTCGAGCCGCACGGGCGAGCCGGCCTGAACTTCGACAACCTGCGGGCTGTAGCCTCCCTTGACCACGATATGCGCAACCTGCACGGCTCCTTGGCGGTTCGCCGCAGCAGCTTTACGCGGCGCGAAGAAATACCATACGATCGCCGCCGTGAGCACGACGGCGATGATCACGACCACGATATTGCCCATCACGCAATCCTCCCCTCAACCTCGCATCAATAACGTACAACCTTTTCATCTACCCTACGAACAATACCCCCCTAGGGTATACTGTGTCAAGATGTAACGCTTCAGGTAAAACAAGGAGACAGACGGCACGGCAGCATGCAATACGCCACGAAATGGCTGCCGGGTATCATCCCAACCACGACCGGACTGCCTACGGCACAGCAAATCGGAGGTTTCGAATGGCCAAAAACATCAACAGCCGCAATGGAATAAAGCCCACGCGCAAGAAGTCGGGCACCACTCAGATCGACACCACCGCCGGTCGGCCGCGCTCTGCCGCTTCAGACGTGAACATTCGCCCGCACGGCGGCAACGCACAAACGCAGCGAAACGCGACCGGAACCAAAAACACGGACGGTCTTCACGTTCATGATTCAAGCGATGACCTCACCTGCACCCACGTGGGTTACGTCCACGACAAACGCAAACTCATGGCCCGCATGCGCCGCGTCGAAGGCCAGGTACACGCCATCACCTCGATGATCGAGAGTGACACGTACTGCGTCGACGTGCTCACCCAGATCGCCGCGTCGACCAGCGCCCTCAAATCGGCGGCGCTCATTCTGCTCGAAGACCATCTCAACAGTTGCGTGGCTTGCGCCGCCGCCCAAGGCGGTCCTGTGGCCGACGAAAAAATGGACGAGGCCATCGCCGCCATCACCCGCCTGGTCAAATCCTGAACCATGTCTGTTCGCACATACCGCGCTCGAAACCACCGAATCGTCCATTATATCTATTTCACACGAGGCGTGAGGTCATTTTATTAAAGGAAAATAAATAATGTTCGTAAAAGGGAAAACCAGAATGAAATTAAAAATATATGGCTAGGCTTCAATTCGAGTTGTATAGTTAGTTATTGTCATTGTAATAATCGTGTTTCAGAGTCGAAGGCTTCAATCAATGAATCATTTAGACAGGGCACTAAAATATTCTATTGCAATATCGACCTTGCCTTTCGGCAAATCAGGGTTACTTGAAGAAAGTCAAATTGGAATGGATGCTCTTTCCTTGTGTTTGACAAGTCCATACATTGATTGCGAGGATGAAAAGTTAACGAAAGAATTGGCAGAATTCTTTGAAGCCGAAACGGTCGACAACCAGAATCAAGAGAATATCCTGTGTTTAAATTGGAATGTAAGCACTAGTGTTAAATACAGTCTCACGGGTTCAACGATAAAACTACACGCATTAAAGACCGGAAAATTCGCCAATCTAATAAACATGATGTCTTTCGAAGCAGATGATCGACAAAAATGGTTTTTGCAGAACACACATTCTTTGGGCATTCCATTCATCGACTCAGGCAGACATAAGGTGGGATGGGTAGCAACTATTACCGATAGCGAGGCAGGACACCCAAAGCCTGTAATTGCAGTGTCTTCCAGTTCTCAGAACCCTAAAGCAATAGAGGCAAAGCTTCGTAAAGATAAAAAATGGGATTTTGAAATAGGCGTTGGTGATATGTACGCCGCAGGAGGACAGGATGTACCGAATGATCATTTTATTATCCTCAAGTCCGATCAAAAAAGCAACAATATTCCAGACCGTATTAAATCTAATTCTGGATGTGTTCTCTGCAACGACCAAGAAACAACCGTAGAACATATCACGCCTAGATGGCTAGTCGAACTTTTAAAAGTGAAACCATATACAAGTAGTCTTCTGTGCAAAGAACATAATACAAATCTGTTAGGGGATAATATCGAAATACCCATAAGCAAAGCATATAAAAAGGGAGAACTGCTCAGCCACTGTAATATCGAAAAGTTCAAGTTTTGGTGCGTAAAAACTGCTCTTCTCCTCTCTTACGCTGAGGGAGTTCGAATTCCCGAATCATGGATGCAAGCAATAGGAAAGTTGAAAATACCTGAAAACTTTATAGTTTTTTGTGCGGATAAACCAGCAGAAAACGGAACAGGTTATTCCGCAGGGATAAGTTTTTTCAATGGGGCAAGAACTAAAAAACAATATTATCTCGTTACGTTTATGTGTTCTGGAATACAGTTTTGCGTTATCCACTTACCAAAAGACAAACAAACAGAAAGCTTGAAGGAATCAATCTTACAATACATAAGTGCATCTGGATTTGTCGAAGAAGTTCAATTACACCTAGGACTAATGGAAAGAATGACCGGAAACCCAATGAAATTTGATGCGACCAACAAAGTTGCCACGACTTCTTTCACATCTAGGCAATGAGCAAAACTCACCAATGAGAACCCTAATAGTTAATTCATAGGCCATTCTGGATAGGTCCTTCAACTTGTCTAGATTTTCAACCATTTGTTTGCCGATAATGAAAAGTAAGCCTCCATGGGCTTTCAAGGCCGGTCCATACGTTGCAGATGGGGGTGTCGTTGTCTCGGCCGAAGGCGAGGTAGCCGGTTGAAGGTTTGGGCCGGTTGCGACTGGATGTCCGAGAGCGATATATCCAACCCTTTAGCATCCTTGGCGAAGTATTGCCTTAGTTTCTCAGTGCGATCCGGGCTGTCGGTGACGTAGTCGGCAAGTGCCTTGGGCGCTATCCGCTCGCACACCTGCTCAGGCTCCAGGACTGGGACGGCATGGCTCTTCTTTCTGTATTCGGTTTTCGGCATATCGATACCGATGGTCTGGGAGGCCGGACGTGTCTCCTGTTGGCGGATGCCGGCAGGCCAAAGGCATCGCAAGCAGGCCCACAACGATAATCGTGCCAAGCGCAGCCAGCGCCAGTTTTCGTTTCCTGTCGAACATTCTCTTGTTCCCCTCGTATGTCTCAATGGATGAAGCTGATGCCGTCGCCCATGGCTTTGAGTTGTTGCGGGCTGATGGTTTCGATGACGACGGCCATCCATCCGGTGCCTGACTGACTGATGATGATGGACCCGTCGTCCTCGACCTCCTCGACCACGGCCACACGCCCGTAGACGGGGTCGGTGCCGTGCACGCCCGCCTCGAAGCACATCACGTCGCCGGGCCTCGGGCTGCGGGAGACCGGGTAACCGAGTTTGGCGGCGCTGTCGTTCCATTGGGCACCGTTGCCCATGTAGGGGTCGACGGGTCTGCCGATCTGCCGGCGGCGGATGAAGGCCCACCAGGTGCATTGGAATCTCTCGTATGTGACTGATGACTGGTCGGTGCCGGTGGCCTCCACGTTGACGTGGCGGCCGTCCGAGTTCAACACCAGCAGCGGACTGAGCCTGCCGATGTTGCAGCTCTGTCCTCCGCCAATTATGCGATGTTCGTTCTCAAGGCATTTCCACATGTTTCGCGGGGTGCTGGTTATTTTGAGGCTACCCTCGCCGACGTTGTGCGCGATGATCAACGCGTCCCCGTCGCCGAGTTGCGCGCCAGCTCCATACTGAACATGACCGCCAGCACGACAGCCGTCAACGGCTTCACCGCCGTCTGGTGGATGTTCAGGGCAGTCTGATAGAGGCCGCTGTTCCACGCCTCCGGACTCGATAACAGCAGGCTCGAGGCAAGGTTGCCGACCCCTCCGCCGACGACGGCGTTGAGCATGCCGACGACGAGGTCCTGCAACGCGGACATATCAGAGGGCGACCGTCTTGAAGATCGCCGCAGCCGCGCAAATCAGGCACCGCCCAGAATCTGCCACATGCCCGACTTCATGTCGGGACCGTTCTGGTCCTTCAGCGCGCCGCCGAACGTGATTGCGCCCCACACGGCCCACAGGCCGCCGCCGATGATGGCGAACTTACTGAACAACTCCAATATCTGCGGCAACTGCGTCACAGCCACACCCCTTACAAAAGCAAGAAAATCGGCCACGCGGACGCGCAGCCGGATATCAGTCTCTACCCCTCAGAGTGGAATATAGGCGGACGCAAAATGTTTTTCAAAACTATACTTACGCTATTGTTGCAGGCAGGATGAATTTAAGTGTTTGATAATCTTTTTCGAAAAGAATCGTAAAATTAAAATATACTGCCACATAATCGTATTGCAAAAGGAGCATCATGCAATTGCTTTCAGAGTCTAAAATAAGCGAACTTCTACTGCTACCAATCAGCACAAATCAAGCAAGAACATGTAGCATAAAAAATAATCAACTGCTTACTTCTTACAAATGTGATGTGACATCTGGTAATCACGATCCTGATATGTCCGATATAGCGATGAAGTTTTATCTAGCGCTATGGCCTGATTACATTAACATTATTATATAGGAAATTCTAAAAAAATTAATTTCGATAAATCCTTTATAGACGTCTGCGGCGATACGATAAACTCCTTTAATGCAATCGCCACTAATGCAAGCAAAGAATTGAAAGACAACGACAACTTTTACATTGCCCCTGCAAACAAGCGAAGTTCACAAGATAAGCGTGAGTGGCCACCCTATTTAAGAGAATATTATGCTTTTTATCATTGCCTTGCGAATTTTTGGATAGCTCCAAAAGGAATAGGCCACGGCTGGCACCCTCACCACAGACAATGCGATATAAACCGAGGCAGATTTACCGGTCTACAGGATTATATTGATGCTTATTTACAAAAAATCTATGGCTTCTTTTGTCTTAATCAAAAAAATAATTTCCAATGTAAATACGATCCAGACAATAAGCACAGAACGTTTTACGAACAATTTGGCGATGAGCAAAAAGGATGGGACACATTCATTAACGTTTTCTGCCTAGAACCATATCTTTCCAGTACAGTAAAGAACGAGTTCATCCGTCTAAGCATAATGAACGCTGAAACTTTTTGTGTAATCGTAAAGACATTAATTCAACAGAGAGCAGTTCTTTTAGCAGAAAAGTATCAGACTGAACTATCAATACTTTTTTCATCTCTGAAAACAGTGGACCAATAGATATTCATAGGTGGCGCACAAGTAAGCTACGCTTAATGCGCACCACCTAAATTCAATACTATTTATTACGTTTTCTAACCCAAACGGTATCCAACCCTATGGCAGTGTCTGGTAGTTTGCGCAAATTGGGTTTTCGGATTTGATAGGGGGCGTGGCCCCTTGCCTGTGTGCGATTTTCAATCGCCAGATCAAATAATCGCTGATTGGAGAGCGGGTTGGGACCATGCCCGACAGCAGAATCATACAGGTCGACGAGTCCAAGTTCGAGACCGAGCTCGGCCGGCTCGTCTCCTCGAAGGTCGAGGAGATCCTCAATGCGATACTCGACGCGGAGCCCGACCAGGCCGCCGGCGCCGCGCGCTACGAGCGCAAGACAGGTAGGAAGGAAGGTCTATATCGCGCGGGCCATTACGAAAGGAGCCTGATAGTGAAGGCCGGCAGCATGACCGTCAGGGTGCCCAAGCTCAAGAGGGGCTTTGTTCGAGTCGGTCGTCATCCAGCGCTACCGGACGCGCGAGTCGAGCGTCGAGGAGGCGCTCATGGAGATGCACTTCAGTGGGGGTGTCGACCCCGGGTCGACGACATCAGCCAGGCGCTCTGGGGCGAGCGGGTGCCGCCCCAGACACTCTCGGACGATCTGAAGAGGGTCTACGGGGGCATCGACGCATGGCGGAACATGCCGTTGGAACGGGCCTTCCCGTACGTGTTCATGGACGGGATATGGCCGGAACGCAGCTGGGGCGGGGGCATCGAGAACGTGTCCGTCCTGGTCGCCATCGGCGTCGGCGAAGACGGTCGCCGCGAGACCGTCGGCATAGCCGAGGGCATGAAGGAGGATTCTGCCAGCTGGGAATCGTTCATCCGCTCGATGCTCGACTGCGGGCTGGCCGGCGTCAGGCTCGTCATAGGCGACCGCAACCCGGGTCTGGCGCGCGCCGTCGGCGAGCTGCTCCCCCGCAGGCCCGCTACCAACGGTGCATGGTCCACTTCGAACGCAACGTCCTAACCAAGGTGCCCCACCGGAAGAGCAAGCAGGTGGTGGCCATGCTCAAGGCCGTGTTTGCCATAAGAGGACCGCGGAAAGACACTGGCCAAGGCCGAATCGGTCGCCGTGGAGCTGGACGGCATGAAACTGAAGGAGGCCGCCGGATACCTGTGCGAGGGCATCGGAGAGACCACGACCCATCAGCTGCCGGAATTCCCCATGGAACACTGGAAGCTGATTCGCACCAACGACATGATCGAACGCCTCAACAGGGAGATACGCCGCAGGACCCGGGTCGTCGGCCAGTTCCTCGACGGGAAGAGCACCCTCATGCCCGTCACCGCGAGGATCCGCCACGTCACCCAAAGCTGGCCAGACCGCAGATACCTCGACATGTCCCTACCCGAACCGAAAACCGAAAAAACGGTAGAAACACCGCACGAAGGCAATCAAGGCTGAAAACCAGAAGTGCACAACAAGCCTGACATTATCAAAAATCGCAACACCATATTTTCCGTCAGCATAATATAATAAATAACTTATACTGTGATAAGAATAACATTTTGTTATTTTTTTATTCGAAAGGAGGCGATTATGGAAAAGTCGTCTGAAATCCTAAACAGTTTGCAGGCCAACGAGAATGTCATCGACCTCGAAGACCAAGACGATCTGTGGTATTTCATCAAGGGCGGTGGCAACTGGATTATGGGCTCTTGATCAACAACCGCTAGCCTAGGTGGGACAAAATGACATACATCCCACCTCGGGCTTCCCAAAGTAACAGAATATATGGAATCGGCTATCATTATGACATCAATTTGCCTTACCTTCAGTTCTAAATGCAACATCTCGTGCGCTCATTGTTGCTTTAGCTGTGGCCCTCACTCAGAAGACCACTTATCAGAAGAGCAAAGTGTAAAAATCGTAGATGATGCGATTGCAAATGCTCATGTCAATTCGATAGGATTCTCAGGCGGAGAGGCTTTGCTTCATCGAAATCTTCTATTAAGCCTGATGAAAAGAGCATCGGAGGGAAATCTGAAGACCACCCTCGTATCGAACGGTTTCTGGGGACATTCTGTTGCAAACGCCCAGAATATATTGACCTTGTTAAAGAATGCAGGATTATCGACACTGACGCTGAGTTTTGATGAATTCCACGAAAAGTTCATCCCCACACAAAGAATAATCAACATCCTCCAAGCTAATAAATATATAGGGATTCCCTGCCACATAAGCATGGCTGTCACAAAGGACCATACCGGCGAAGAACTAATCCACGATTTAGGCGAGGCTGGTTTCACCATACCAATCACCAGATTCCCAGTCGTTCCCGTAGGAGCCGCCGCACAATTACCGAAAGAAAATATCTATTCACACTACGACGCCAACGATCCTTTAATCTGTCCTGGCCTACAAATTACATATCATTTCAACGGTGACGTCTATCCCTGCTGCTCACCAGCCGTATTCCACACCTGCCTAAGCATAGGTGAAGTGAGCAATACGCCAACCCACACCGCCTTGGAGAGGGTTTCCAGAAACAAACTATTTGCCCTCATGCAAAGAATAGGTCTACGAGGCATAGCAGAAATATGTAAAGAGCATGGCATAGGACCTGATCTGACCAAGGTACCCGTTGTTGACCCGTGCGATCTTTGCCGGAAGATATTTGCCAATTCCAAGACTTTAGAAGCATTACTTCCCTATATCGATCAAGCCTACAGGAAGACGTTGCCAGACAAAGTCCAGTCATGAAATCATCTTTAGAAGAATATTACTCCGATGATGACGTCGAAATACTCAAAACTGGCAGCACAGCGGTCATCAGAAACAAAAGCAACAATCACTATTTCCAAGTACAAGTCGACTCATTACCGACTAATATTATTTGGGCCCCCGTAGTGCCACATATCAAAAGAACAATATTCATTGCTTATACTGTCATATGGATTATTGCCTTCGCATATCTTCTTTACCAGTACATAAACTCTTATAAGTCGTCGCTATCTCAACTAGTAAAACCCGTAGGCCTGTTATTATTTTTTGGCTATAGCCTAGTGAGTGTAGTATGCCATGAGTATTCTCACATACTAGCCTTGAAATACTGCAAGGCGAATATAGATAAAGTGGGAATGAAGATGAATTATGGTGTTTTCCCAGCATTCTATGTCAGGATGAACAAAGTTTACCTTTTACCCAAGCGTGATCGTATAGTCGTCCATTCTGCTGGGCTCTTCGCTAATGTTTGCCTTGGTGCAGGCACAATCTTGATTAATAATATTTTTTTCCAAAATGCTGTTTTGTTCTCAGCAGTTAACATCTTTACGTATGGCATCATATGGAATTTACTGCCTATACTGAAATCCGACGGACAAAAGATTCTATTCACTATCCTTGGAGAGGCGCAACCTAGGCATGTTCATGACTACGGTAAAGTCGCACAGATCATAAACGTTGTAAGCTGGTTTGTGGCGATCTATTCCGCGTCAATGTTGGTGTTCGATATTTGGAGGCATTTCGTATGAATATGAAACGCGTAGCCACCCAAGGGAAAGTCTATTTCACTGATTTTTCAGTCAAATACGGGAAACGGACGGTTCTGGACGTGCCTGCGGACGGGTTCGAGCTCAGCGGGCAGACCATAGGGCTTTTCGGACCGAACGGAGCGGGTAAGACGACGATGATCAGGACGTTGGCGGGACTGATCAACCGGTTCGGCGGCACGGTCGGCGCCCCAAGCCCGGATGCCATATCGTATGTGCCGGATGAGCCGTACCTCTACCCGTTCCTCGACATCAAGCAATGCGTGAATCTTTTCGCCAACCGATATCCGGACTTCAATCAGGAGAAGTCCCTGAGCCTTGTCCGCGAATTGAACCTGCCTCTTGACAGGCCGCTGTCCTCCTTTTCCAAAGGCCAGACCGAGCAAGCCCATCTGATACTGAGTCTTTCCAGGGGATGCCCCTTGTACGTGCTGGATGAGCCGTTGGCATCGGTGGACCCGTTTACCAGGGACAAACTGCTCTCGATCATCCAGAAATCCACCAGCAAAAACTCGACCGTATTGATGAGCACCCACATCATCGCCGAGATAGAGGGGATATTCTCCCACGTAATCATGATCAACAACGGACGCATCATCGCGAATGACTCCGTGGAACAGTTCAAAAAAGAATCCGACACGCTGGAACGGGCGTTCAAAGACAGAATGGCGAGATAATGACGAAACGGCCGACAATGAGAATGCTGCTCAACGAGACGAAAATCCAGGCACGCAAGTACCTGCACTTCAGCGCGGCTCTGTTGGCCATGCTGCTGCTGTGCGATGCCGTCAGCGTCATATTCCGCTCGACGCCCGCAGTCGTGAGCATCGCTGGAATGATACGCATCATCGCATGGTGCTTCACGATATGCTATTTCGCATTCGAATTGTTTCGATACGGAAACGGGGCCAACGACTATCTGCTCCTGACATTGCCAAGCAGAAAAACCAACGGCCTCACCCTCAAGGCGGTGACGTTCTTCTGCATCCTCCTCGTATTCACCCTGTTGGAATGCCCATTCACCGCGTACACGCTGTCCACGCACCTCACCGGAGCCGACGTGGCGAAAGTCATCGCCTACGACAGGGCGTCCCGCCTGCTGGGAATCATAGCCTTCCTCCTCATCTTCATGGTCGTCTCCTATCTCTCATTCCTTTTCAGGAACGTCGTCGTATCGGCGATCTTCACGTTCGGGATCTACCTCTCCGTGACCATCGCAGAAGGCTGCATGGTCCTCCTGCCAAGACTGCTCCACCAAACCGCACTGACCTGGGCCATCGGCTACAACTCCGACTTCGCGGGTGCAAGCCAATTCATCAACATCTTTCCGATCATGGTCTGGAACAACCAGAAGACCGGAAGCTTACAAGCCCTAGGAACGATATCCGGTACGGCCATCATCGCGAACCTCCTGCTAATCGCGGTTTTCTACTTCATTTGGAAACTCGTAAGCTCACACATCCCGATGAACTACATAAAATAACCTACTTGTACGCATACATCTATGGCTCAGCTATGAAGCGGCATTCAGTGTGTCCCCTCTTGCCCGCTTTCCGATTCTCATCTTGACCACAATCGAAAATACACTATCTAAGATTTCCGGGTCAATCAATACATTGTAGACAGCGGCGTCTTGTTGACGACCTTAGGTGCGGAGGCGATTCGGCGGGCTGATCATTGTCGCTTCCATGTTTATCGGTTTTGGTTTATTGATGATAACCGATTGAATCGGAATGGAGGGAGGGGCAAACAACAAGTTGGACGGGAGTGCGGCTTCATGATTTGGCATAGTAGAACAGAAGGCCATCACGCACAGTCCGGTCACAATGATTACTCCAGTACCATCAGCAGTTTCTTGCGTTTCCTGTCAACAAGCTTCCTCTTCCCCTCTCTCCCGTGTATTTAGTGGATGAAGCTGATGCCGTCGCCCATGGATTGGAGTTGTTGCTGGCTGATGGTTTCGGTGACGACGGCCATCCATCCGGTGCCAGACCGGCTGATGAGAACCGACCCGTCGTCCTTAACCTGCTCGACGACGGCCACATGCCCGTAGACGGGGTCGGTGTCATGCACTCCCGCCTCGAAGCACATCACGTCGCCGGGCCTGGGGCTGCGGGAGACCGGGTAGCCGAGTTTGGCGGCGGTGTCGTTCCATTGGGCGCCGTCGCCCATGTACGGGTCGACGGGTTTGCCGATCTGCCGGTGGCTCACCAGGTGCATTGGAATCTCTCGTATGTGACTGATGACTGGTCGGTGCCGGTGGCTTCGACGTTGACGTGGCGGCCGTCCGAGTTCAACACCAGCAGCGGACTGAGCCTGCCGACGGCCGCTTCTGCGGACGGTTATGGGCTGCGCCCCCTGGAATCTATTTGAAACGAATCGCGGAGACCTTGTCGAGGTACCTGCGACGGCGTTCGGGCGAGGAGCCGGTGACCCCGCCGAAATTGACCCACCTGCGCCCCTTCATCCCGAGCTGTTTGAGGGTGCCATCGACAAACACGCGTTTGATGCCGTCACCGGCCATGACCCTCAGCCAGATGGTGGGCGAGGTCGAGGTCGTGAACACGTAGGTGTGGCGTATGTTGCCCAGCTCGCCGTGGATGCCGGTGGGGGTGACGGTGTGGCTCAACCCCTCGCCCTCCTTCATGACCTTGTCGATGAAGCCTTTGAGCATTCCAGGTACGCTGTTCCACCAGACCGGCGTGACGAACACAATGCCGTCGGCCGAGCGGACCATGTCGAGGTATCTCCCGACCAGCGGGTCGTGGGTCCCGCCGGTGTGGAAAAGCCGCAGCTCCTCCCTGTCGTAGACGGGGTTGAATCCTTCGGCGTAGAGGTCGATGAGCCGCGTCGAATGCCCCCGGCTTTCCAACGCTTCGAGGACTCGTCCAAGAATGGCGTGGTTGAAGCTCTTCTCGTAGGGATGGCAGTACACGACGACATAGTTACTCATATGTGTTCCTTCCGGTTTGTTGCTGGTCGATGGCGTTCGTATTCGAAGATGGCGGCGGAGATCATATTCCGAAACGGATTCAATGACGTCGGGCACCCAGAAAATCCCGCAACGTAATCACGAGCGATCGCTCGTCGTATGCGACGGTTCCATGACGCACCAGCAGGCTGTAGCCCTGTATGAACGACCAGACCTGAGTGAGTAGAAGGTCCGGGTCACCGGCGTGCTCATACTGGAGGCAGGCCTGTTCGACGATCGCACGTATCCGGGAGAGGAACAGTGGTGGCGTACCGCCGTATCCGCTTTTCGCCGCCTTGGCGTACAAGGGCCCATAGAAGAAGAAATCAACCAGGTTCGGGTCCGTCCGCGTCAACGAGAGCAGTTCCACGCCGACATGCAGAAGAGCGTCGAACGCGTCCGCACCACCCCCGTCCTCCGGAACCACGCGCCGGGCGAGATCCTCGGAGACCACGTAGCCCGCCCGGACCAGCAGATCCTCCTTGTCGGGGAAATGACGGTACAGGCAGCCCGTGGTCAGCCCAGCGGACGAGGCGATGTCACGCAGGGAGATATTCATGTACCCGTTCCGCTCGATGGCCTTGACCGTCTCCGCCAGCAAGCGCCGCTCCGAATCCGCCGCCGAATGCACCATATTCCTCCCCTGCATAAAGATAACGCTGTTATCTTACCACCGAAGATAACAGCGTTATCAGGCGCGTTTCGTCTATCCCGCATGACCGTTCACGGAAAGACCGGACGATTCAACGCACGACTACGGCACACAACAGCTCGGTCCACCCATTCGGTCCTGCCGTCGTCGAATCGACCCGTCTTACAACCCGCAAGGCAAGCCAAAGCCGTTCCCATCACGACAGAAGAGCGGCAGCGATGGGCCAACGCATATGGCACCGCCCGTGGCGGCCTACGAGCCGGCATGCACGCTTCCGTCGGCCATGGGCGCCCATCCATTTCACGTTCACGCAACGGATAACCGCACGACCGATGCGACACCTCTTATGACGGGGCCGGCAACGCTACCGACAGCGCCATCCGGCGAGGACATGCAAGCAATCGTCACCAATCGTTACCGACTCGATTTGTTCCAGTTTTGGCGATACCCTGAAACTCCAGTGTTTCCAAGGGTTTTCAGTCGGGGCGACAGGATTTGAACCTGCGACATCCTGCTCCCAAAGCAGGCGCGCTACCAAACTGCGCTACGCCCCGATGTGCCGTTCTGCTTCATAAACAACGGCACGGTATATCAGTATAACGCATGGGGGCAGACGACTCGCTACAATGGCGTAGGTCATTGCATATACGAAAGGAACTGCCATGGGGTTGCATCAGCGCACCGAAACCGCAGGCATCCTTTCATTCCTCGTTTGCGCAGCCGCCGGAGCCGGTGCGATGAGCCTCGCAGGCACGCTGCTCTCCGCGGCATGGAAAATCAGTCTGCGCAGACTTCTTGTGGCGTCTGTTATCATCGCCGCATGCGGCACCATCTCGTTTATTCTCGGCTATGCGCATCCGTCACAGAACCCGCAAAACACGAGACTCCGTTGGCTCTCACGTATCCGCAGACTGGCCGAAACGCTTGCACTGGCGACGGTGTATGCATCCACGATTTTCCTGACATCGTATGCCGCACTCTACATCGTCAATGCGGTTATGGGGCCGCTGTTTCTTGACTATCTGACCGCCATCTGCGCGGGTCTTTCCGGCATCGCAGGGTACGTAACGCTGGTGCAGGCCGAGATGATGGACGCGAAAACGCTGGCCAGTCTGCTGCCGGTTTTCGTCATAGCCGGAGTGAGTGTCGCGGGACTGACCACCGACGACCAGAACTGGTACACCAACAATTTCTCGCAACTGGGCGATCGCACAACATTCGCAGCCAAAATGTTCAACTCCACCGCGATTCTGACCGGCATCTGCATTATCATCATCAGCTATTTCTGTGTCTCCGAGCTCATCACCACCTACCGTCAACGCGTCGAATGGCGCCAGAACCAAGGCCCTTTGCAAGGCGGACACACCATCAAGCACTACAAACTGCGCCTGACAGTGCTTTCCCTATTGCTTACGCTCGCCGGAATGGGATTCATGGGGGTGGGCACATTCCATTACACCCCGCACCCGATGCTGCACAACGGCTCGGCACAAGGACTGACCGCCGCAGCTGCGATACTGTTGATCGCGCTGCCTTGGATCGCCCCACAGCTCTCGATTTCGATTTATGCAGCTGGCTATCTGGCCGTTGCAGTCTGCTCGGTTGAAATGCGGCAATGGTTGACCGGGCATAGCACCATGACGAACGCCGAAGCCCTGGCCGCGATGTGCTTCCTTGGCTGGTTCATCATGTTTTCACGTCAGATCGCATCCATTGAATCCGACCGTATCGCCGAACAAATCGTGCGTACGGCCAACGAAGAAGCCGGACTCGCCGCTGCGACAAGCCTCGCGTCAGGCGGTTCGATGAACACCGCGGATGCGGTCAGCGCAGCCGGGGCGGTTACGGATTTGGCGGGGATGACCACCGTCAACATCCCCGCGCATACGGTGGACGCGGTCAAACCAACGAGGGGAAGACGAATCCACTCCCGCATCACACCGTCCGCATGAACAATGATCGCAGAGGCACGGGGTCGCACACAGTCGTCAGTTTTAGGCACACATACCGGGCCGAAACCTTACAATCGCGGGACAGTGATCCATATTTTGCAACGTAAGCGGAACACGACGGAACACTTTACGAAATCAGACCGGCTCGAAGGCGACGCAACTGTTCATACTGCAACGCGATGATCACTTGTGCCCCTTTGAATTCAAGCGCCGCGAGCTCATCCCAATTCACCCACGCCGACTGCACATGCTCATCAGGGTCGAAATGTCGCTCACCACGCCGCCACTGCCCCATGCGCACGGCCATGATGTTCGAACATTCCGAGCTCATGCCTTCGGAAAGGTAGCAGCTGGCGATGGTTTCAAAATCGAACGGATGGTCTTCGACCGGCTCAATACCGGTCTCCTCACGAAGTTCACGCAGAGCTGCGACCTCGATATTCTCGTCGCCGTCAATGAGCCCTGCAGGCAGGCCATAGACGAAACCGCCCGACCCCACACGATATTCGCGCTCGATAAGATACAAGTCGTGGACGGTATCATGCGACAGCATCACGACCGAACCCGCATGGCGCACCACCTGTCTGCGAATGACCACCTGATCGGAAGACTGACCGTGCGAGCCGAAACCATTTCCACCATTACCTTCAACTACGTCGTTTGGCCGAGGGGCAGCCTCCAAACCGCCGTGCTCGGTGGCTTCGATACCCTGTTCGCCATATTGAGCCGAACTCCCATCCAAGTCAAGCTTCTCACGGTTAAGGGCGATTCGCATATCGTCGACATGAAAAATGGCGCCCTGATACACCGTCTGACTTGAAAGAACGGTCGGCTCGGCGTCCATGTCGATGCCGTCCGAAGTCTGCCGTAACCGCTGATTGACCTTATGACGAACCTCAGCATTATTGTTCGAGTTCTGCCTATTTTGAATCACGGTATCCACCCTTTCACCTTCCAACCACCAACGACCGGCACCTTCAGCGACTCAGATGCCGACAGCACCAGTGCACGTTCCGGCGTGAACGAGACTCCTCAACCTTCCGACGGCACACCACCAATGCCGCGACCTACAACGATTAAAGAAACGCCAGGCCACACGCCTTCTCAATCCCGACCAAGCACCAGCAGCCACGGGTCGGTGCTTTCCGTCAGTCTTACAACATCGGGACGATAGCCGGTGACTCGTTCAATGGCCGCCGGCACGTCCTGAGCGGCGTAGTCAAACCACATCGATTCTATGGCCGAGTGCGGAGTGTTGATCAGGGCCGGGCGCATCACGTCAGCCGCCCCTACTGATTCGACTCGATTCTGTGCACCAATCCCAACATAATGGCCCGAACCGGCCGCCTCAACACAAGCCGTTCCGCTGAAAACGTCAAACTTGCCAGAAGCATTAGCATCATCGGAATCAAATTCGACGTCGGCATCATCCCGCCGCTCCGTCATTTTGCCGACATCCACACCGGCACGACGCAACGCCGCCTCGTGACGGGCCTGTTCCAACGCATCCGTGGCCGGATGATGCCGCAAATCACTGGTTACGTATACATCAGCATCGGCGGCTCGCACCTGATCGAATTCGGAGTCCCCAGAACCCGGCAAAATGGCCACTTTCGTCACCAACGCCTCGAGGTCACCCGCCACCTCAATGCCATATTCGGTTTTCGGTACGACGTCAGCCACATGTTGTGCGAACGCCCTCAACGTCATGGGTTCGGCCAAGTAACCGACGCGTCCGATACCAATCTGCATGCCGTTCTGCTGCCCAGTGACCACCAAAGGCCGTTCCTCGACAAGTCCGAAAGCATCGGCCGCCGCCTGACCGACCCCACGGAAGGCCGCGTCCGCGTTGGTATGTCCAACCCACAATGCGCAATGCCCCCGGTACAATTTGCCCACAATCGCACCGTGCACGCCGAAACCGCTGACTTCATGCACCGAGCGGAACAACAACGGGTGATGACAGACGATAAGATCCGCCCCGGCTTCAAGAGCACGATCGATCGTCGCCATCGTGGGATCGACCGCGAAAACGATACGACGGACCGGGTCGGTGGGATCACCCACAATCAACCCCGGATGATCCCAACTTTCAGCGTATTGCAGTGGATAGAGCGTCTGTAAAACCCTTACGACTTCAGCCAGAGTCGGCGCTTTCGCATCAGCCGACAGGAGGGCGCGCTCCCTTGGATGCTCCGATTCGCCATATGAAGCAGTTACCATGACATCCTCCTTGTTTGATAACAACGCAATCATGCCTGTTCGCCACTCTAAAAACAATACAGGCACAATGTTATCGTCCACGTAGTGCGCTCGGTGGATCCAGCGAATCAAACAGCCACCCGGTGCGACAGCGCTCCGCCTTCCCTATCAGTGCGCGGCATCCTGCCAGTTCGCGCCCTCCCCGATCGAGACGCTGAGCGGCACCGCAAGGTCGACGGCGTGTTCCATGGCATCACGAACCAGTTCGCCGGCGGATTCGCTCTCTCCCGGAGCGATTTCGAGTACCAGTTCGTCATGGATCTGCAGAATGACGCGACTGTTCAGACCGGCCTGCCGCAACGCATGATCGGTGCGGATCATGGCGATCTTCATAATGTCCGCCGCAGTACCCTGAATCGGCGCGTTAAGAGCCCCTCGTTCGGCGGCTTCACGTCGCACTCGGTTGGTCGATTTCAGGTCACGGAAGTACCGCCTGCGGCCGAACAGCGTCTCCGTGTATCCCTTTTGCTTTGCGGTTGCGACCAGGGATTCAAGATAGTCATGCACCTTGCCGAAAGTGGCGAAGTACTTGTCTTTCAACACGTCGGCCTCGGCCGGACTGATTTTGAGCTGCTGGGACAGTCCATACGTGCTCAGCCCGTAGGCCAGGCCGTAGCTCATCGCCTTGACATGACTGCGTTGATCGGCGGAAATCTGATCGATTGGCAGTCCGTACACCAGGCTTGCCACGTATTTGTGGAAGTCTGTGCCTGATTTGAATGCTTCGATCAGGGTCTCATCGCCCGAAAGGTCGGCCATAATGCGCAACTCGACCTGGGAATAGTCGCAACTCAGTAGCGACTGGTAGCCTGGACCGGCCACAAAAGCCGAACGTATTTCACGACCTGTCGCGTTTCGATTGGGAATATTCTGCAAATTCGGGTCTACTGAGCTCAGACGTCCCGTCGCGGCCACGGTCTGTTCAAAAGTTGTGTGGATACGCATGTCATGTCGATTGACCGAATCCAACAAGGTCTGCACGATCTGCTTGAGCTTATTGGTCTCGCGATGCTGGAGCAAAGCGCCGAGGAAATCGCTCGCCTGCTGATTGTTCGCATATTTGACGTACAGACTTTGCAGTGTCGCGGCATTGGTGGTGTATGAGCCGTTTTTGGTCCTTTTGGATGGCTTGAGTCCCATTTCGTCAAACAGCACCTGCTGAAGCTGCTTGGGACTTTGCAGATTGACCTGATGACCGGCCGCCTCGAATGCGATGTTCTGTGCCTGATCCGCCTCCGCCGAGAATTGGTTGAGCAGACCGGTAAGACGTTCGATGTCGACTCTCGCCCCGGCGTCTTCGATACCGCTCAGAACACGCGAAACGGGAAGTTCAATCGAACGCAACAACCCGAACTGCTGTCTCTGATCAATCAGAGGAGCAAGATATGCTGCCAGAGCCGCAAGCGTCGCGACCTGTCGCCCGCACAACACGCTTTTGTCATGCTTCTCCGAGGATTCCGTTTCGCCGGCACCGTCGAAATCCAATTCACCCTGAACGTTCTTCGGCTGTTCGGAGAAATCCAGATTGAGGAAGTGGGAAGCGGCCTTTTCAATATTTTCGGCATGGAAGTCGGGGTGCACCAGGTATCCAGCCAGTTTGACGTCGAACAGCGGGCTTGCCATGCGTATGCCCACCGTTGCAAGCATGTGAAGCTGCTCCTTGTAGCCGAACACGACCATTGACCCATGGTAACGATCGATCAGCATCTGAAGCTCACGCGCCACGGAAGAAGAATCATCCGCATCCGAACCCTTTGTTTTACCCAACAGTGACGCCTCGATCATGGCAGCCTGATCGCCCGCCAACACCGTGACGGTTTCGAGTTTCGATGCTCCGGGTTTGGAACTGCCTGAGGCATGAAGCGCCCACGAATGCCCGACATCCTCATGGCATTGCGCATTCTGATCAACCAGCTCCGGGCCAGTCTTGCCTTCGACAATCAGCTGTTCAACAAGTTCGTCCGGACCGGGACCACCCGCCGCGTCACCGCCATTCGAACCGTCGACAGGGCCGAAGCCGGAAACGATATGCTCATCAACCCAATGATGGAAATCGTCGGCGCTTTGGATGCTCTCAACATTTACGCTCGCGATCTCCGGCTCGTTGTTGCTTTCCGAGGCCACCTCAGCCCCGAACTTCGGTATCACTCCGCCGTTAAACGCCTTGAGGATCTTATTTTTAGTCCTGACACCGAATTCCAGTTCGGCAAATATCTTGTCGACTGCCGCAAGATCGGGATTCCCCAACACGAGGTCCTTCATTTGCACGCCCAGATCCAAGTCCCGCAATACCGCGTTGACTTTTCTATTCAGGCGCACCTGATCGATGTTGTCGCGCAGCGACTGCCCCTTTTTGCCGGGCAGTTCATCAGCATGTTCGAGCACGCCTTCCAAGCTGCCGTATTGATTGATCCATTTGGCGGCGAACCCGTCACCGACCCCCGGCACACCCGGAATATTGTCGGCGGTCTCGCCCCGCATCGCCGCCAAATCCGGGTATTGCTGCGGGGTCACATGGTACTTTTCAAACACGGATTCGGGTGTCATATGCTTCAAATCCTTGAAGTGACGCCCCGGGTACAGCACGGTAACATCGTCGTCAATCAGTTGAAAGGCATCGCGATCACCGGAAAGCACCAGCGTGCGATACCCGGCATCCTCCCCCATTTTTGCCATAGTGCCGATGATGTCGTCGCCTTCGTACCCTTTCATTTCGACGTATTTGACGCCGAGAGCCGTCAAAAGCCGCTGAATGATGGGTAGTTGTGTGAGCAGATCCTCGGGCGCGGCATCCCTGGTGCCTTTATATTGAGGCAGCATCTTATTGCGGAATGTCCCACCTGACATATCGAATGCCACGGCGATGTGATCGGGTTTTTCATCCTCAATAACCTGCACGAGCATGGTGGCAAAGCCCCACACCGCGTTCGTCGGCTGACCTGCATTGGTGGTGAAGTTATCAACAGGTAGTCCGAAAAAGGCACGAAAGGCCAGCGAGTGTCCGTCCACCACCAGTAATGTTCCATTGGCTTTCCCACCCCGGCCGTTCTCTTGTTCAGACCCTCTGTCTTCGGCTTCGCTCATTGCATCTCCCCACGTACTGCCATCCCGCACCGTAGTGCCTGGCACTCGTTACTGCTTCACCCAGTATCCCAACCACGCTCTACAACCGGTAAGTCATACTGTCGAACCAAATACAAAACCGTCCGTATCCCGCGAACTCGCTGGGATACGGACGGTCTATCGTTTCGCCTCTTAGCGCTCGATGCCAGATTCTGGCTTTGGATCGCCATATTTGGCGATAATTGCCATAGCGAGACGCTTCTTCGGGATTCGCTGATCCATGGAGGTCTTCTGAATCCAACGGAACGCACCCTGCTCGGAGAAGTCCGCCTTATCCATCAACAAGCCCTTCGCACGGTCGACCAGCTTACGTTCCTCGAGCGAGTCCTCGGCCTTCTTAAGCTTTTGCTCAGCCTCTTTGAGTTTGCTTTCAGCTTCCTTGAGCCTCCCTTCGCTGCGCTCTACGCTATCCAGCAAATCGTTGATCTCGGCAAAACGACCCATGGCCACTTCGAGAGCAGGCAAAAGCTTGGATTCCTCGTAGGGCTTGGTGACATAGGCCATAGCGCCCGCACCTGTGGCCTGCCTGACCAAATCAGTCTGAGAATAAGCGGTGAGCATCACAACAGGTGCTATGTTCTCGTCGCAAATGGTGCCGGCGGCCGTGATGCCGTCCATACGAGGCATCTTGACGTCCATGCACACCACATCCGGACGGAACTTACGCGTCAGCTCAACCGCTTCCTCGCCGTTCGCGGCCTCACCGACCACTTTGTATCCGTTGTCTTCAAGCATGGCGACAAGATCCATACGATTCACCGATTCGTCTTCGGCCACCACAACCGTGCGCTGACGTGGCTTGCCGTCATCTTCATGCTTGGTGGCCTCAGTCGAAGCGACTTCACCCTGTGCAGCCGCCTGCAATTCCTCATTCGTCAATATTTCATCCATAACCATTTTCCGTTCCCACACGCGATTCTTGCTTCTTCAGTCCTTCTTCTATAACAATAGTAACAAGAGGACCGGCAAAAAAGTCTAGCCGCTACATATGAAAGCGGCAAGGGACTCGACGTGCCCTTGGTGGGACTCGAACCCACACTGCACAGATTTTGAGGCTGTTTCCTCTACCAATTGGGATACAAGGGCTTGTATCTTACGACACCTTGAGCGTCGCAACTCTTGATACGATACCACGACCAAACGACCTGACGAGACCCAAGACACACCTTTACAGACGACAAACATCACATTTTCGGATTATGCTATCAGTAAACAACGATTCATATTTGCCTCTTCGAGCCTTTTCGTTTTTTGGTCGGCCGTCGAATGAGTGTCACGAATTGGTTCGAACCGATATCCTCGCCTACAAAACCGCCGAACGGCCTACATCCCGGTATTCATCTGTAACCCTGACACTGGGATCTCATGCTTCCGTCGTTCTATCCGGTTTCGTCACATCGGTGCCAGTGTCTTAAGACGCAAAACCCGCTACAGCTGATGGTCGAAACGGAATAACCGCAATGACCACCATCGTAGCGGGCCCAAACATATCAGAAGGAACTGTCAGTCAGCTCAGTCTTCGTCGCAGGCGCCAACGGTATGAACGTAAATCGAGTCGGTACGACCCGGCTTGTTCTCACCTTGAGCGGAGCTGAGAACAACGATCTTGTCGCCGTTGACAACCTTGCCGGCGTCGCGCAGCAACTTGTCCGTGAACACCATGAGATCATGGCGGCTCTTGTCATGGTAGTTCTCCTCGACGCAGAACGCCTCGGTGCCCCAGCTCAGAGCCAACCAGTGATAGGTGTGCTCATCGTTGGTGATGCCGTAAATCGGCATGGACGGGCGTTCACGCGAGACGCGATGAACCGTGGAACCGGTCAGCGTGTAAGACACGATTGCCTTGGCGTTAACCTTGCTCGCCAGGTCGACGGCAGCCGAAGAAACGGCACCGGTCGAGGACATGTCAAGGTCATTGATACGAGGAATCCGCTCGAAACCGTGCTCGGTGGCATAATTGGAGATACGGGCCATCGTGTTCACTGTCTGGGACGGGTACTTGCCGACCGCAGTCTCATTGGAGGTCATGGTGGCATCCGCTCCATCAAGGATGGCGTTGGCGCAGTCGGAGGCCTCGGCACGGCTCGGCACCGGCGAGTTGACCATGGAGCCCAAGACTTCAGTTGCCACGATAACCGGCTTGGAGTACTGGCGCGCCAGCTCAATGCAACGCTTGGTGACCAGCGGCACCTCCTCGAACGGCATCTCCACGGCCATATCACCACGCGCGACCATGATGCCGTCAAACGCCTTGACGATCTCTTCGATGTTCTCCACGGCCTGCGGCTTTTCAATCTTGGCGATGACGGGGACGCGACGCCCCTCCTCATCCATGATTTCGTGGGCGCGGTCGATGTCGGAGGCAAAACGCACGAACGACATGGCAATCATGTCGGCACCGTTCTGAATCGCCCAACGCAGGTCGGTCTCATCCTTCTCGGTCAACGCCGGCAAGCTCACGGCCACACCCGGCAGGTTGATACCCTTGTGGCTCGAAACCGGACCCGCCACGACAACCTTAGTGTGGACGTTATTGCCTTCGACCTTGGTGACCTCAAGGCGAACCTTGCCGTCATCGATCAGAATGGGATCGCCGACGTGGCAATCCCCCGGCAGACCCTTGAAGGTCGTGGAGGTGATGTGCTCGTCACCCTTGATGTCGTCGGTGGTGATAATGAACTCCTGACCTTCGGTCAGTTGAACCTTATCCTCGCCCTGTTCATTCTCCTTGAACCAACCACAACGAATCTTTGGCCCCTGAAGATCCACCAGAGCCGCAACATTGCGACCGGTGGCCCTAGCTGCCTCGCGCACATTGTGCATCACTTTAAGATGGTCTTCTGGAGTGCCGTGAGAACGATTGAGGCGCGCCACATCCATGCCGTTTTCCACCAGCTTGGTGAGGTTCTCCAGTGATTCGCTCGCTGGTCCGATGGTGTCTACGATCTTTGCCTTGCGCATAAAATCTATCTGCTTCCGTTAAATTGTTACTACTACCATGTACTTCGGTGGCTTGCACCGGTCACAAGACATCAGTTTACTAGCAACACACTACTAAAGAACGGACAACACACGGCAGTATGTGAGCGCTCACATACTGCCGCACGATGTCATGCCTTTACTTGGGCTCAGCCTGGAGTCCCTTATCGATCCTCATTTTGACAATGCTCGCCACTGCGGCCGCACCGATGCATACCACAATGACGACCAGGGAGACCCATGTAGGTATTTCGGGAACAGAGGAAATGGACCGGCCACCATTGATGAACGGCAACGTGTTGCCGTGCAGCGCCTCCATGACGAGCTTGACCCCGATGAAACCAAGGACGGCCGCAAGTCCGTATGGCAAATACTCAAGCTTATCAAGCAAAGCCCCCAGCAGGAAGTAAAGCTGCTGTAAGCCAAGTAGAGCAAACACGTTGGAAGTGAAAACGATGAATGGATCATGCGTCAACCCGAAAATGGCCGGTATTGAATCGAACGCGAACATTACATCGGTGGTACCGATCGTCAGGAAGACGATGAGCATCGGGGTGAAGTATCGATGACCCTCCTTCTCGACGCGCAACTTCTCGCCGTCGTATTCGTCGGTAATCGGCACGACATGACGCAATGAACGAACGACGGCGTTCTCGTGGTACTCCTCGTCGTCATCCGATCCACCGACGACCAGTTTTACGGCCGTGTACAGCAGGAACACACCGAACAAAAAGAACACCCAGGTAAAGCGTTGCACGATTGCGGCGCCGACCAGAATGAAGAAGCCGCGCAGCACCAAAGCCACGGCTATGCCAACGCTCAAAACATACCGTTGCAGCTTTTTGGGTACTGCGAAGTTCGCGATGATGATGACGAAGACGAACAGGTTGTCGATGCTCAGCGAGTATTCGGTCAGCCATCCGGAATAGAACTCCAGCGCCGGTTTGGCACCTGACACCAGCCAGACGAGCGCACCGAACACGAGTGCGGCAACAACGAAAAAGACGATGTGCCGCAAGCACTCCTTGGTCGAGGGTTCTCGTGGGTTACGACCGACGACAAAGATATCGACGACGAAAAACACGAGAAGCACGGCCAACGTGACGGCTTTGAAGACAAATGGAATTGTAGACATAGGCTTCAGATTACGGCGTGGCGATGACCGCCCGAGATGACGCATATAAAAAGGGGTGCTGTGGGCCAAATCCGAAAACAGCCCACAGCACCTTTGAAGCGTCACCGCTCCTCACCTGACCCAGGATCAGGCTTCCTGCTTGGCGGCGCGCTCCTTCTTCAGTGTGAACAAGTGCAACAGGACGGCACACACGGTGCAGAGCACGACGGCGATCAGCAGCATAATCAGGCCGGCGTTCCAGCCGTAGTGATCGACCTCGACACCCAGGAGGCTCGTACCGAGGGTGGAGCCGAGTACGTAGCTCATCAAGCCGCGTAGGCCGACCGTCGAACCAACCGCAAACGGCGGAACGACCTCCATCGTCTGCACCGAGTCTAGGAACTGCGGAATGTAGACGAGGCATCCGGCTAGCGCCGCGAACACGGTGACAACAATGACGGACTCGCTGGTCCAGTAGCCAATGATGCAGAAGACGATGACGATCAGAGAGATGATGGCCGGCGGCATGCGATGACCTTTGAACAGCTTGTCGGAGACGATGCCGGCAAGCAGGGTAGACGGAATCGCAGCCCATTCAAAGAACGTGAAGGCCACCATCATCTGACTGTGGCTGAAACCCTTGGCCTGGATCAGGAAGATCGGCAGCCAGGTGAGGATGCCGAAACGGATCATGTAGACGAAGGTGTCCATGAACGAGACGAGCCAGGCACCGGGGTTCGGGAAAACGTACTTGGTGAGGATCTGCCATGATGAGAGATCCTTGTAGTCCACGTCCTCCTGCTCCTTGGTGGTCTCCTCAAGCGGCGGAAGACCCTCTTCCTCGGGGCGGCCCTTGATCAGGAAGTAGATGACCACGGCGACCACGAGCGCGATGATCGCCGGGAAGACGTAGTATGCGATGCGCCAGTTGCCCGTTCCCACTGCGCCCAGCATGAAACCGGCGAGCGGGGAAACCAGACCACCACCGACATTGTGTGACGTGTTCCACACCGAGGTGATGAAACCACGGTTCTTCTTCTTGAACCATGTCGAAAGCGTGATGAACGCGGGGCCTACGCCCATACCTTGGAACAAGCCCAGAAGGATGAGGATGAAGGCCGTCGCCCAAAAGGTGACGCCGAAAAACGCCAGACCGATGTTGAGCAGGGCGCAGATCACCAAGCCGGTCACCATGAAGCGCTTGGGGTTGGCCTTGTCCGCCAGGGAGCTCATGAAACCTTTGCCGAGTCCGTAGGAAATCAGCAGGCAGCTGGAAAGCATACCGACCTGGCCTTTGCTCAGGTGCAACTGCTGTTGCAACTCCGGGGTCGACAGAGTGAAGTTGTTGCGCACGATGTAGAACGCGGCGTATCCGACGAACACCCCCACCAGTGACAACCATTTGTATCTGGCGAACAGCGACTCGGCCTGCTCGGCCGGAACTGGAGGCTTGTGCTGTATCTCTAGGAATCGGATCATTACGTACCCTTCTCTCTCACTCTCATGCCGCACCTCGTCGATCACGACATTGCGAATCCATTCCTTTACATAATGGAAACGATTAAAGATGGTACCGCGGAACACATCACAGCGCAACAAGAAAGTACTTCAGAGTATTAGCGGACGCTCAGCAATAAGCACCAGAAAAAAGTGAACGCTTGCTTCTCCGTGTTACTTTTTCAAGCAAAACTACAGCAGAGCAATATATTATTCTTATCTACAAATTTTATCGTATTGTAACTGATGGAAAATCGTTCTTTAACAACGACTCAATAAAAGATTTAATACAATCTTGTTTCAAAATATGAAATTAACGTTCCTGATTTTATCAACATTTTTCCTTATCGATTCAGCTCGATCCCCACTCCGACCGGACCCACGACGAATAGCCTACGCAGGACTTCCATCCCGGGTTTT
Organism: Bifidobacterium bohemicum DSM 22767; assembly: GCF_000741525.1. GTDB lineage: Bacteria > Actinomycetota > Actinomycetes > Actinomycetales > Bifidobacteriaceae > Bifidobacterium > Bifidobacterium bohemicum. The sequence goes on from NZ_JGYP01000001.1 coordinate 361,510, forward strand.
ATAAGGCAACGGCGGGATAGAGGGATACGGAAAGAAAGACCATGCCCCAGTCATTACCCTCCAACCGCTACCCGGCCATTGCCCAATCACTACTTAATCATCACCAAAACAATAGAAGACGCCAGCCCCATCTGGCCATACAACCGCTACTCTACTTCTGGGCCTCAGTAATCTGACGGAGCTCCTTTTTCAGGTCGCGAATCTCGTCGCGCAGTCGGGCGGCCAGTTCGAACTGAAGCTGCTCGGCGGCCGTGTGCATCTGATCGCTCATCTGCCGAATGAGATCGGCTAGGTCTTGCGCGGGCAGACCTGCGTTGATGATGTCATCGCGATGCTTCTGCAGGTCCTGCTCATCGAGGCTAGTCAAGGCGACGCGCCTGTCGGAACCGGCCTTCTTGTCGTCGCGATAGCCGCCTGCCAGCAGCGTTTCGGTATCGACGTCCTCCTTGGCAAGCATATCGTTGACGTCACTGATCTTTTTGACCAGCGGCTTGGGGTCGACATGGTGCGCCTTGTTGTAGGCAATCTGCTTGGCACGCCGACGGTTCGTCTCGCCGATGGCCTTGTCCATCGCATCGGTGACCTCGTCGGCGTACATCAGCACGGTTCCCTGCACGTTGCGCGCCGCACGGCCAATCGTCTGGATCAGCGAACGATACGAACGCAGGAAGCCCTCTTTGTCGGCATCGAGGATCGCCACCAATGAAACCTCAGGCAAGTCAAGACCCTCGCGCAGCAGATTGATACCCACGATCACGTCAATCTTGCCCTCACGTAGCTCACGTAGCAGCTCCACGCGCTTCAACGTATCGACGTCGGAGTGCAGATATTCGACCTTGATGTCGCGTTCCAACAGATAGTCGGTCAGATCCTCCGCCATCCTCTTGGTCAATGTGGTCACCAGCACACGTTCATGCTTGGCGACACGAGTCTTGATCTCGCCCAACAGGTCATCGATCTGCCCTTTGACAGGGCGTACCTCGACCACCGGATCCAATAGGCCGGTCGGACGGATGACCTGCTCCACCACACCGTCGGAAAGCCCCAGCTCGTAGTCGCCGGGAGTAGCGGACAGATAGACCGTCTGCCCCACACGATCGAGGAACTCCGGCCATTTCAAAGGCCGGTTATCCATTGCCGAAGGCAGACGAAAGCCGTTGTCGACCAACGTACGCTTACGACTGGCGTCCCCCTCGTACATCGCACCGATCTGCGGGACCGTGACATGCGACTCGTCGATCACCAGCAGAAAATCGTCGGGGAAAAAATCAAGCAGCGTGTGCGGCGCGCTACCCGGCTCACGCTCGTCAAAATGGCGTGAATAGTTCTCGATGCCGGAACAGAAACCGACCTGCTGAATCATCTCCAGATCATAATTGGTGCGCATCTCAAGACGTTGTGCCTCAAGCTCCTTGCCTTGTTTGCGAAACTCCGCCACACGATCGACCAGCTCGTCTTTGATGGTCTTGAGCGCATGTTCGGTGCGCTCCGGACCGGCGATATAATGAGATGCCGGGAAGATATGGACCTCCGGCTCATGGGCGATCACATCACCGGTGAGCGGATGAAGTGTCGATATGCGGTCGATCTGGTCTCCGAAGAATTCGATTCGTATGGCCAGCTCCTCGTACACCGGAATGATTTCAACGGTGTCACCACGCACACGGAAGGTGCCGCGAGTAAAGGCCACATCGTTGCGTTTGTACTGCATAGCGACAAACTTACGCAACAGTGAATCGCGATCGACCTGCTCCCCCTCCCGCAAAAACAGCATGCGCCCGGCATATTCCTCCGGCGTACCCAGGCCATAGATGCATGAGACGGTGGCCACCACCACGCAGTCGTCACGCGTCAGAAGATTTGCCGTGGCCGCGTGACGAAGGCGCTCCACGTCGTCGTTGATGCTCGAGTCCTTTTCGATATAGGTGTCGGTCTGCGGGATATACGCCTCAGGCTGGTAATAATCATAATACGACACAAAATAGCTCACGGCGTTGTCGGGCATAAGCTCACGGAACTCTGCGCACAGCTGGGCGGCCAGCGTCTTGTTCGGCTCAAGGATGAGGGTGGGGCGCTGGAGCTTTTCGATTAGCCATGCGGTGGTGGCCGTCTTGCCGGTGCCTGTGGCGCCCATGAGCACCACGTCGTTCTCGCCGTTCTCGATGCGTGTGGCCAGCTCGTCGATGGCCTCAGGTTGGTCGCCTGAAGGCTGGTATGGCGACTTGACCACAAACGGCTTGTGCGTACGCTCGATATTGAACCCCATACTCGTCTACCCCTCTCAAACCTGCCTAGCGCTGAACCCCGAACCTCGACCTCGCACGAAACTTCAGCCGAAGAAATCACTCATATCCGGATCCCTCACCACGGACAACTTCTCAACCACGATACGACCTACGCCGTTCAGCACGCTTGCCATTGTGCAATCAGCATATCAACATGCTCGAACATTTGTTCGACTGGTTGCGTCGCATCAACCACCACGTCCGCGATGGCTTCACGCTGGGCACGCGTGGACTGATGAGAGATACGGGCCTCGGCCTGTTCGCGGCTCATCGCCCGCGTATCCATCATGCGTCGCACACGCACCTCCTCAGGTGCCTCGACCGTAATAATATGGTCGAAATCGAACGGGATCTCATCGATGACCTCGGCCAACAGCGGCACGTCATGGACGATTACCACGCAGGATCCACCCCTCAAGTCGGCGCTCCGGCCTCCGCCTGCATGCCGGCCTTCCTCCGTCTGTTCCGCCGGTACATGCGCATGTTCCAACAGTGTCTGGGATTCCTTGACTTCAGCCAGTTGATACACCAGCGGATGCTCGATGGCATCAAGCCTCCTGCGCGCGCCTTCATCCGCGACGCCGAACACATGACCGGCCAGCCACGCTCGATCAAGTGAACCGTCCTGCATCAACGCCTCAGGCCCGAAGGCGTGCACGATCTTTTGCAGCCCCGGACTTCCCGGTGCCACGACCTGACGAGCGAGCTTGTCGTAGTCGATGATGACAGCACCGAGCTCGGTCAGGTGAGCCGCCACCGTGCTCTTGCCTGCGGCAATACCCCCGGTCAATCCGATCCTCATCAGCAATCACCCTTCATCCCGAAACAATCGATGCTACGAAAAAGGTCCGGCACAGGTCATGTTGACCCGCACCGAACCTCATCATGAATCCACACTATCGGTGGTATTCACTCACTTCTTCTCGTTGAGCAGTTGCTCGCGGAGAGCGGCAAGCTTATCGCTGTCCGCGAGAGTGCCCTCGCTCTCAATCTGCGAAGAGTAGTCGGAAACCGTCGACTCGACCGGCTTTTCGGCCTTGGTGCCCTGTCCATCCTCTTCCGCGGACTCCTCGGCGTTCTCGAGTTGCTTGGCGACGAACGCCTTGTGCTGCTCCCACAGATCGTGGGCGGCGGCGTACTGGCTTTCCCACTCCTCGCGCTGCTTCTCGTAACCCGGAATCCACTCGTTGGTCTGCGGGTCGAAGCCTTCGGGGTACTTGTAGTTGCCGTCCTTGTCGTAATCGGCAGGCATGCCGTACAGAGCCGGATCGAAGTCCTCGCTGGCCGGATCAACGGAATCGTTGGCCTGCTTGAGCGACAGGGAGATGCGACGACGATCGAGATCGACGTCGATGACCTTGACGAAGATTTCGTCACCCTGCTTGACAACGGTCTCGGGGTTCTCCACATGACGGTTGGCGAGCTCGGAGATGTGCACCAAGCCTTCGATGCCGTCCTCGACGGACACGAAGACGCCGAACTGCACAATCTTGGTGACCTTGCCCTTGACGATCTGGCCGGGAACGTGGGTACGCGCGAAACGCTGCCACGGATCCTCTTGTGTCGCCTTGAGAGACAGGGAGATACGCTCACGATCGAGATCGACGTCGAGCACCTCGACGGTGACCTTGTCTCCGACCTTGACGACCTCCGACGGATGATCGATGTGCTTCCAAGAAAGCTCGGAGACGTGGATGAGGCCGTCCACCCCGCCCAAATCGACGAACGCGCCGAAGTTGACGATGGAGGAAACGACGCCTTCGCGAATCTGGCCCTTCTTGAGCTGCGCCAGGAAGGTCTCGCGAACCTCGGACTGGGTCTCCTCGAGATACTGACGGCGAGAGAGCACCACGTTGTTGCGGTTCTTGTCGAGCTCAAGAATCTTGGCCTTGATCTTCTGACCGATGTACGGCGAGAGATCGCGGACACGACGCATTTCGACCAACGATGCCGGCAGGAAGCCGCGCAGACCGATATCGACGATCAGGCCGCCCTTGACAGCCTCGATAACGGTGCCTTCAACCACACCGTCATCAGCCTTGATCTTCTCAATGTCGCCCCAAGCACGCTCGTACTGCGCGCGCTTCTTGGACAGGATCAGACGACCCTCTTTGTCTTCCTTGGTGACGACCAGGGCTTCGATGGTGTCTCCGACCTCAACAACCTCGTCGGGATCGACGTCCTTCTTGATGGAAAGCTCACGGGAGGGAATCACGCCCTCGGTCTTGTAGCCGATGTCCAGGAGCACCTCGTCATGATCGACCTTGACTACCGTACCCTCGACCAAATCACCATCGTCGAAGTTCTTGATGGTGGAATCGACTGCCTTGATGAAGTCCTCTTCAGTGCCGATATCGTTGATAGCGACCTTGGCGACTTCGTTATTGTTCTCTGCCATTAAATTGGTTTCTGTTCATTAGTTGGATGGATATTATCGTTATTAAGTTATGGACGCACGATCCTCAGAACCATGCAGTGCACTAGAATACTAGTGCCCCTAGCCAAACCGAGACGACAATTCCGGGCGTGTCGAAACGGTCGACTTCGTGGCTGAAAACCGGAGCGAAAACCACTCGAGAACACGGCGCCGTCAGACGGCCAAATCGTTTGCGGCGTTCATCCGACGCTCGGCCATCTCAACCACGTTGGTCAGCAACATGGCTCGCGTCATCGGCCCCACCCCACCGGGGTTCGGAGTATATGCGGAACACACTTCACGACATCCGAGGTCGATATCGCCTTTGACCCGATAACGGCCCGCCTCTTCGTCATAAACGCGCGAAACCCCAACGTCCACAAGCACGGCTCCGGGCTTGACATCCTCAGGTTTGACGAAACCGGCACTGCCCATCGCGGCAATGACAACATCCGCACGGCGCATCAGCTCATGCACGTCGCGCGTGCCTGTGTGGCACAAGGTGACAGTGGCGTCGACTCCTCGTGCGGCAAGCATCAGGCCGATGGTGCGTCCTACGGTGATTCCACGACCCAATACGCACACTTCCTTGCCGCTAAGATCGATGTTGTAATGCGACAAGAGCGTGATGATTCCCCTAGGCGTGCAAGGTTGAGGGGACGAATCACCGCCGTCAATATGCAGCACCAATTCGCCAAGGTTATACGGGTGCATGCCGTCCGCGTCCTTGCTTGGATTGATCCGCTCGATGACGGCGTTCGAATCGACGCCCTTCGGCAACGGCAGCTGCACGATGTAACCGGTGCACGAAGAATCGGAGTTGAGCCGTTCCATCTGTTCAAGGATCTCGGCACGCGAAGCGGAGCCCGGCAGTTCGACGGCGATCGAGCGGATGCCCACCTCGGCGCAGTCCGCATGCTTGCCGGCCACGTATTTGCGGCTTCCGACATCGTCTCCCACGAGGATAGTGCCCAATCCCGGCTCGACGCCCGTTTGGCGCAGTCTTGCGACACGCAAGCGCAGGTCGTCCTTGATCGCCGCCGCCACTAGTTTGCCGTCGAGTTTTTGTGCCATAGGACCTCTCCTCCGCTAAGGTTCGCCAAATAACTTGTATTGTAGAGTATAGTAAGGTGACGTCGCCGTTGCGAACACGGCCCAAAGCATCGAATGGGACCGCCTCGCTCCGAACCGATCAAGATGGGGGGTGTGGGATGAAACGACACGGATTGCGCATTGCTGCGGTGACCGCCGCCGCATGCCTGGCACTTACGGCGGGCGCCTGCGGTCGCAAGGAACCCGGTCCAACACCACAACCGCAGGCTCAGGAGCCGGCTGCGCCAATCATGGTGACCGCCTCAATAAACCAATGGGGATCGCTGGCCAAGCAGATCGGTGGGCAGGATGTCACCGTGCGCTCGATTCTCGACTCGACGTCGATTAAAACGCACGATTTCACACCGCAAAACGCCGATACGACGAAACTTACCGGAGCGGAAATCGTCGTGGCCAACGGAGCCGGCTATGACTCATGGGCCACCGGCAAGCTCGGCAAAAATGCCGTGACCGTTTCCGCAAGCACGACCGTGGGCGCCACCAACGGGGATAACCCGCACCTTTGGTTCTCCAAGGACGCCCGCTCGGCGATGGCGACCGAACTCGAAAATGCGTTCGCCAAGGCACGACCCTCCGAAAGCGCGACGCTTCGCCGCGAGGCTCAAGGCTTGGAAAACCGATGAGGAAAAGCTGGAAAAGACGATGGCGGGTTTCAAGAAAGACCACCCTGACGCGACATACGCGGCGACCGAATCCGTGGCGTACTACCTCATGGATGACCTTGGATTTACCGACAAGACGCCTCAGGGTTATATACAGGCAATGACGACCGGAGCGCAACCGGATCGCGCCGATATGGACAATCTGCGGATGCTGGCTTCCAGCCGTACCATCAACGTGCTTGTCAACGACACACAGCAAGCCAACGATATGACGAACACGATAACCGGCGCGGCCGGGCGTAGCCAACTGCCGGTCGTGGACATCACGGAGCAGATGCCGTCTGATCAGAAAACGCTGGGCTCGTGGATAGCGGCCCTGATCGAGCAGTTCCAGAGCGCGATGACCGCTTTCGACAACACCGAAGAAGGGCACCGCAAAGTCGATGGCGCGGATGCCTCCCGGAATCACAGTTCCGACAGCACCCCGGACAGTGGAATAAGCGACTCCGAACACCAGCCGACGAATAGCGAGCACATGCCATCCAATCAAGGTCAAACCGACCCCGGCAAGTAGGGCATTGCAACTAGGCTGAATTGGCCGCTTAAATAAGCGAACCTTGGTAAAAAGGGCTCCGCCGTAAAGCGAGTCGAGCGTTGTAGACGATGCGACGAATACAACCAACCGTACCGAAACAACGGCACAGCCAGGCCACCATTGATGAAAGTCTAAAGTTACTTCTTCTTTTTCTTGGCTTCCTTGCTCTGCGCCTCGAGACGAGCCAGCGTCTTATCCGCGGCTTCCTCAGGTGCCTTGGTATGATGCAAGGCATCGTCAGGACGAGGATCCGCATAGCCGAGATTGACGTCAAGCAGCCGCTGGACCTCATCCTCGTCAATGTTTTCCGACAAGGCGATTTCAGAGGTCAATATGCTGCGGGAACGGGTCAGCATGCGCTTCTCGCCGGCGGAAAGCCCATGCTCGTCCACATCACGCTGCGATAAGTCACGCACGACCTCGGCGATTTTGTTGACGTCACCAGTGGCGATTTTCTCGACGTTAAGCTTGTAACGACGGGACCAGTTCATCTTTTCGCTGTCGACAATGGGCGTGCGGATAATCTCGAAGACCTTCTCGACCTCGTTGCCGTCCACGATATTGCGAATGCCGACCTTCTTTGCGTTTTCGACTGGCACGTCAATGACCAGGCCGTCAGAAGAAAGGACCGAAAGCTGGAGGTAGTCACGAGTGACCCCTTTTACGGTGCGCTGGCTCAAAGCCACCACCTTCGCGGCTCCATGACGCGGATATACCACTACATCGCCGACTTTGTAATCCATGAAACCTCCGAAAACGACTGAAAACCAGAAACCTCGTTCGATTATTTCACTTGGCGCAGACCTTCCGCTTACCATGAAAACAGCACAAACATGGTTGCGATACAGACCTTACACGGCGCAAACGCTGCCTTCGGCAGTGAGATTGGGTGTGGCGAGAACTATAATGGACAATCTGCTATACGGTTCATGAAAGGCGGAAGAGACATGCTCAACACTTCGGCACCCCAGAAGACGCCACGCACCATTCTGGTGGTGGAGGATGAGCCCGACCTCGCCACGGCCATCGCCCAGCGCATCACGGCGAACGGATGGACCGCACGAGTCGCCTCCGACGGGGCCAGTGCGGTGCGTGCCGCAGGCCAGCTCAAGCCCGATCTGGTGATCATGGACATCATGCTTCCGGTGATGGACGGCATCGAAGCCACCAAACGCATCATCGCTGAGCGCCCCGTTCCCGTGCTCATGCTTACTGCGCGGGATTCCGAAGCGGATAAGGTGATAGGGCTCTCAGCCGGCGCAGACGACTACATGACCAAACCCTTCTCCCCTCGCGAGCTGATCGCGCGGTGCGAGGCCTTGCTGCGTCGCGTTGAGCGTGCCACCATCATTGCCAAAAACAACGAGAACGAAAAGGTTCTCGACTTCGGCTCCCTGATCATCGACCCACGCCAGCGCATTGTGATCCAGAACGGCGAACAGGTGCACCTGACCCCAACGGAGTTCGATCTGTTGGCGACCCTCGCACGCCGGCCAAAGTCGGTGTTCAAGCGCGAGAAACTGCTTGAGGAGGTCTGGGACTGGCCCGACGCCTCCGGCACCCGCACGGTCGACTCGCATGTCAAAGCCCTGCGGCATAAGCTCGGCAGCGACATGATTCGCACCGCGCATGGAGTCGGATACGCGTTTGAACCTCCGGAGAACGCGGACCTCGCACCCGAAGCCTAAGACGTTTTTCGTATTCCCAATCGTTCTGAGGACGAAAACAAAAGAGGCAGTTTTGAAACCATCGCAACAATCAGCAGCTGAACCCACAAAGCCTCTGAAGACCGACGATAAGGCAAACGCGAAGGACCTCATCGACCGCACACGTTCGTTCGGGTTTTTCTCGTCCCTCAAGGTCGAGCTGAGCGTCATTATCGTCATTGCCACGGCCATCGCGTTCGTCATGGCATGGTTCCTTCTGAAAATGCATCTGAGCGGATGGATTTCCATGCCATTGACGTTGATCGTGGCGCTTGGCATCACATACTTCTTCTCGCGAGGACTGACCGCACCCCTGCGCCAGATGCGGGACGCCGCCGAGGCGATGTCCGAAGGCGATTACATGATGCGCGTGAAAGTCGATGAAAGCCGCACCGATGAAGTGGGGCAGCTGGCACGGTCGTTCAACGAAATGGCCGGAGAGTTGCAGCACGCCGACCAGATGCGCCGCGACATGGTGGCCAACGTAAGCCACGAACTACGCACTCCCGTCTCCGCCCTCCAGGCGATGGTCGAAAACCTGGCTGACGGGGTGGTCGAACCGACCCCGGCCAATCTTGAAGGCATCCTCAAACAGACGCACCGGCTTTCGGATTTGATCGCGTTCCTGTTGGATCTGTCGCGCATGGAGGCCGGGGCGGCAAGCCTGGAAATCGAACGGTTTAACTTCGCGGACTTTATCGACGAGACCGTGAAGCCCTTGGAAATCGCAGACTCAGGACATGCGCACCGAGTCGAGGTTCATGTGCCGGAAAGCATCGAACTGGAAGGAGACCAGGACCGGTTGCGCCAACTGTTCACCAATATCATCTCAAACGCGTTCAAGCATTCTGCCGACAACACCACCATCCTCATCGAGACACACGAGGACCGCACACATAGCACCGTGGTGACCAACGTAGTCAATTTCGGATCGCAGATTCCCAAGGAAAGTCGCGCCGACATCTTCCACCGTTACGTCAAGGGCAAAACAGGACCCGGCACTGAGTCGGGAGGCACCGGACTCGGACTTTCAATCGCGCGGTGGGCGGCACAGTTGCACGGTGGCAATGTCAAAGTCGTGGATGACAAGCGTGGGGCCGATTTCGAAATCACCCTGCCCAAATACCACATTCCCGAAGACCGAACCCGCTAAGGAGCGCAAAACGCAACCTGGTGTGATCCGATTCGTGCCACGACACGGTCGTAGTCGATTCTGCGTCGCTCTTTTATGAAACCCCGCCGAACAACCGCACCCTTCTTCCAGCGTCAAGGAACCCTCGCATCTGAGGAATTTTTAAGCTCTTCGGCCATCCAAACGAAGCCGTCGGACGCGGATATCGATTCCCGAGTTCGAAAACCCTTGCCCTATTTCCGAACTCGCCGAATCCATCACATGTCCGAGCTTTCAGCCATACTTATTCGAACAAACGTTCGATTACGGAGGTAGGCATGAGGACTGCGGCAGTAACGCGAGTGACTTATCAGACTGCTTGCGAGCCCACCAGCACAAAGGTTCACCAATGCCTCGTGCAGCAGGTTTTCCAACCCAAAATTGCCCCCACACCCATACCTATGGCCCTGGAGGCCGTACACGCCGGTTTCCCCTCGGTTGCCCAAGACTATTTTGCGGGCGATTTCAGCTTTGACGAGCACGTCATTCAGCATCCGGATACCACATTCATCATCACCGTGGCCGGCGACTCCATGCAAGGCGCGGGCATCTGGGATGGCGATCTTCTGGTCGTGGACCGTTCGCTCGACCCGCAACCGGGTGATGTCGTAATCGCCATCCTCGATGACGAACTGACCATCAAACGGCTGATCATCGAAGCCGGGCACCCCGTGCTGCACGCGGAAAACCAAGCCTACCCCGATTTCATACCAGCCGAAGCCGAGGAACTGATCATCTGGGGAGTGGTGGTGGGCAACTTCCACTCGCAAATCCACGCGGGACGCGGATCCGGACCCACGACGAGGGTAACACGACCGGGAATGAGCCGTACACAGTCCACGCAACCCACACGGCAGCGGTCTCGCAGCGCCACCACGCCCAATACCTCAACCCGAGGGCTCCACTCCACCGAGCACAGTCAACACAACAACGCAACAACCTCCATCCGTGCCAACAGCGAATACAAAGCCAGCGAAAACCCCCAGCAGGCAACCGACACGAGACCGCAGCAACGGTCTTCCTGCGCAGCACAACCACCCACCAATGCATATGCCTTCCCAGCCACCGAATGGGATGGGGGAATAAACCGTGAGTGACGGCGAACCTTCCACAGGTCGGCTCGTGGTGCTTGCCGATGCCAACAGTTTCTTCGCCTCATGCGAACGCGTGTTTGACCCCAGCCTCACCAATAAACCGGTCGTCGTACTGTCCAACAACGACGGATGCGTGGTCGCGCGCAGCGCCGAAGCAAAGCGCCTAGGCATCCGGGAGGGCACGCCGTGGTTCACCATTCGCGAAGAGGCACGACGGCAAGGGGTTGTGGCACGCAGCTCGAATTACGAGCTGTACGCGAGCCTTTCAGCACGGATGATGTCGGTGATGAGCCGATACTTTCCCGACCAACAGGTGTATTCAATCGACGAATGCTTTTTCACCACCACTCTCGAAGCAGACGACGCCGTGGAAACTTCCAAACGCATGCGCGAAGCGGTGCTCAAAGGCGTCGGCGTGCCGGTGAGCGTGGGGCTGGCCACAACCAAAACGCTGTCCAAAGTGGCGAATCATTGGGCCAAACGACACCCGGAATGCGAAGGCGTGGCCCTGTGGAACGACATTGTCGAAGCCGAAGGAGATGCGGCGCTCGCCAACGTGCCGATAAACGATGTATGGGGCGTGGGTCGACGCCTGACTAAAAAGCTGCAGGCCCTCGGCATTGTGACCGCACTGGACCTGCAGCATCATGATCCTGTGGACATACGGCACCGGTTCTCGATTCTGCTTGAACGTACGGTACATGAACTCAACGGGATACCGTGCGTGCCGGACGATGATGCAAATTCCAGCGCCAACGGCGGCAAACGTACCACCGAGATTTTGTGCTCCCGCATGTTTTCCACCCCTATCACCAACTTCACACAGATGAGCCAGGCTTTGAGCGTCTACTCCCAACGAGCATGCCACCGACTACGACAGCAAGGCAGCCTATGTTCATACGTTTCAGTGTTCTGCGCCACCAGTCCTTACGGCGCGGAAGGCACCTATTCCTCCCTTCATGTCACGGCAACCCTGCCCGACCCAAGCGATGACCCTCTGATCATCAGCAAGGCCGCATGCAAGGCGGTCGAAAACCGCTTCGACCCCCACGCCCGCTACATCCGAGCCGGCGTACTGTTATTGGGACTGACGGATGCTGCGCGATTCAAGACCTTGAACGGTTTGGAACCCAAACAGGACACTCACGGCCTAGGTGCCGTGCTCGACGAAGCCGCCAAACGCTTCGGTCCACTACGAGTCGGCGTCGGCTACGCGGGCATTCGCGGCAAAGGTCAGGCCAATGAGGACACGGGGGCAGCATGGACAATGCGCCGAGATATGCTCTCCCCGCGTTCCACGACCCGATGGGACGAAATCGCCGTCGCCCAAGCGAAGTGAGGCGAGAATGAAGGGAACCTTCATCAATAGGAAAACCACCTGTGGCGCTCACCAGCGCATCACAAATTCATTTTCTTTTAAAAGCGATGTCGCAATTCATTTTTTCAACGGCTATATTGCACGACATAGAACGGAAATAGTCGGACAAACGTTCCAATCCATGAAAAAAGGCTACCTTGCCAGGCATATCGAAAGCCGTTGCAAACAGTCAACCTCGCCGATTCGGCAGACATCTGAAACAATCAACGTATCACGGTTTGGATGGTTCCACCTCATCGCTCCGGCAGACAGTTGGCCGATTGATTGTTCTGCTGGTTCATCATTGAAACCTCCACTTACCATACAGGATACTGCAGTTATAGATTCAATGCTATCAATGCAAATCGATTATCGGTTTTAACGGCACTTATCTACAACTCCAAATACCAGTACGACATGTCCAGATAGCCGGAGACGGTCGCGGTACGGACGGCGTGCGGCAGAAGACCAAAACGTTGGAAGTTGTGGGCGCGAACGAGCGAGACTGACGGGGTGTTGGTAGCGAAGATCAGGGCGGTTGCGACGCGATGCCCGCGGGCGCGCGCGGCGCCGACAAGCCAATCGACCAAAGAGGTGCCGTAACCTTGCCCTTGCGCCGATGAAGCCACGTAGTAACTCAGCTCGACCACGCCGTCGTAGCCTGCACGCGGGTGAAAACGTGAGAGCGAACCGAAACCGACCACCTTGCCGGACTCATCCTCTACGACGACCACCGGGTACAGGTCACGTGGGCAGTGACTTTCGACCCAAACACGACGCTGGTCCAGCGTACGCGGAGTGAGGTCGGCGGACGAACCACCAGCGATCACGGCTTCATTGTAAATGTCGGTGATCGCTTGCAAATCGCCTTCCCGTGCGTCGCGAATCCGATTGGCCGTGGTCATGATATACCTCCCCCGATTACCAAAACTACTCGATTATCGAAACCAACAGGCACTCAGGAACGCCTAGACGGATTACATTGGGAATGCCGGCGGAACCACACAAAAACGGGATTCAGCAAGGGCCGATCAATTCCGGCATCGCCCACAGAACTGCATGCGCATTTCAATCGAGCTTCCGTTTACCGCTCCGCGTCACCTTAAGTATCACCCAAACCTTATCGGAACTCCGCACGGCCCTCCCTTTCAGACAAAAGGATGACCAAGTTTGCAACAACCCCGCGAACCAGCCGTCCCCGCTACTTGGTCCCTTCGAGTTCCAGTGCACGGTTCAGCTCGTCATTAAGGGTCTGTTGGGCCTTGCCGTAGGCAGCCCAGTCACCTTTCCTCATCGCAGCATCGGAGTCCTTCATCGCTTGGGACGCCTTGGAAAGCGCATCTTTCAATTCAGGATTCGCCGCAGAATTGGAGGAACCGTCAGCTTTGCCGTTCTGGCCCTTTCCGGATGTCGTGTCCTTGCCGGACTGTCCGGCACCTGCGGCCGCCGAACGGTCGCCTGACCCGGAATTTTCAGGTTCGGAAGAGGCCGCACCACCAGGATTACCGGATTCCGCGTTCTCGGCATCCCCCGCCGATGCCCCGGAATTGCCGCCGAAGACCTGGTTGAGCGCTTCGTCCAACGTGGGAGCGAAACCGACCTGATCGCCAAACGCCACCAACACGCGCTTGAGCAGAGGGAAGCTGGTGTTCCCGCTCGACTTGATATAGACCGGTTCGATATAGACCAATCCGCCACCCAACGGCAATGTGAGCTGATTGCCCCACACCACTTTGGTCGATCCGGAAACCAACAGATTGAGGTCTTTGGCAACCGTCGCATCGGTATTGAAATTGTTCTGGGCCTGCCCCGGCCCCGGCACGTTGGAATCCTTGGGCAACTCCTGCAACCGCACGGTGCCGTAATTCGGCCCCACCTTGCCTTTGGTATGTCCGGCGTCGGAATCGACCGAAAGGAACCCGGTCAATATTTCACGGGTCGAGTTGCGCGCCCCGGCCGGAATATAAGTGGAGGTCAGCGAGAACAAAGGCCGATCCGATCCTCCGGTTTTAAGCGTCAGATAATACGGAGGCTGAAGGACGTCACGCTGCTGTGCGTCCTTGGACTCAGTCGGGTCAACCGGTGTCTGCCAGAAGTCCTCGCCGGAGAAGAACTGACCAGGACTAGTCACATGATATTTCGACAGTAGCTGCCGCTGCACCTTGAACAGGCTCTCCGGATAGCGCAAATGGCTCATCAGGTCGCCGGAGATATCAGAGATCTGGTGGTACTGACCAGGGAAAATTTTCTGCCAAGCCTTGATGACCGGATCATCCGCGTCCCAAACGTAGAGATTCACCGAGCCATCGTAGGCATCGACCGTCGCCTTGACTGAATTACGGATGTAATTGGCGGGCTGTGAATTCAGCCCTTGAATCGTCTTGGAGGTGATGGTGGTCGAGTCGCGGGTCGCCTCCCCTAGATCCGTGGTCTGTGAGTAGGGGTATGCGTCGGAAGTCGTATAGCCGTCCACCACCCACTTGACGCGTCCGTCAACCACGGCGGGATAGACTCTTCCGTCAAGAGTGAGGTATGGAGCGACCTTCGCGACGCGTTCGCGTGGATTACGGTCATACAATATCTGCGAATTCGAAGTGACACGGTCCGAAAAGAAAATCTGATCCGACTGGAAGCGAATCGCATACAGGAGACGGGTCAGCGGATTGCTGATCTTTGGGCCGCCATTGCCTTCGAACGTGTTGGAGGCGCCGGTGGAACCCTTCGGATAGTCGAACTCCCACGGTTTACTGCCTGCGGGCGAACCCACAATCGAATAGTCAGGGGATTTCGGAGAGAAATAGATACGCGGTTCGTAATGTTCGGAATCGGTCAGTTTCCCATGCACAGGGATACCCGACTCGAAGAACCTAGGATTGCCGTCTTCCGTAACTTTGTTGCCGGATGCCGCCACAACACCGTAACCGTGGGTGAAGACCGTGTGATCGTTGACCCAGTTGCGGTTGTCATTGCCGTTCAGGTCGAGCTCACGCGCCGCGATGACCGTATCCTGGCTTTTGCCGTCGATATCGTATTTGTCGACCGCAAGCGAATCGGCAAACGTATAATACTGTTTGGACTGTTGCAGTTGCTTGAAGGTAGGGGCCACTATCTGGGGGTCGAGCAGCCTGATCTGCGCGGTGGTCTCGGGATCGTTGGCAAGGGCTCCGGATTTGCCCTCAGTGGTGGCGTGGTATTGTTCGACTTTGATTTTGTCAAGTCCGTAGGCATGCTGCGTCGCCTCGATATTGCGGGCGATATAGTTAGACTCCATCTCCTGTTCGTTGGGCGCCACGCGGAAACGTTGCAGCAGCATGGGCCACAGCAAACCGAACACGAGCGAAATAACCAGGACGGTGGCTATGGCTACAAGAGGCACACGCCATGCCCTTAGGGCTTTGGTAGCACGAACTTCTACACTTGCCGGCCCATCGAAGGAATGCGACCGAATCAACCAGACCCCAAGCAGCACCCCGAGCACCGCCGTCAGCGCAGCGATAACAAAAGTGACCGGAATCGTGGCATTGACCGTCGTATAATCAGCTCCGGTAAAACGGTCACCTTCGGCGGTGAGATTCGCAAAAACATCGGCAACCTGACGCACGGCCCACAATATCATATTAAGCATAACCCACACACCGATCTGACGACGGGCGTGTTTGGTCATGGACAAAATGCCACGTCCGTGGATCGGCATGGTGATGCGGATGCCACCCATTGCGAAGTGCGTGACGACCGAAAACACAAGTCCGCATAGCAGGAGCATGGTCAGCGCCGAAAGCACCAACTGCAAACCGGGAAGCACAAAGACATAGAACCCGTTGTCAATACCGAATTGAGGATCCTTTACGCCGAACTTCTGGGCATGGAACATCAACAGAATCTCGGACCAATTCGTATTGAACTGCGACCCGAACAGCAGACCGACAATCAGCGAAATGACAACAGCCACGCGGCGTGCGGACTTCGAGGAGACCGACCTACCCACTTCCACCACGTCACCGTGAATGCGGATGGTAGAACCGTCCGCCGAGTCAGGGCGCTTGCGAATCGCCATGGTGGCGGCCGTATAGCTGACGATTGCCATCAGCAACGCATAGGCGACCCACAGTCCGATCTTCGTCCACAGCTGGGTCCACACCACCGATTGGAAACCGAGCTGGTCGTACCACATCAGATCAGTGACGAACCGGTCAAGGCCAAGAATCAGCCCCAGCACAACCGCGACTACCGCAACGATGCCGATGAGCACCTTCGTGCCCTTACGGGCCACCTGAGGCGGTCTGACCGTATATGACCGATTGGAGATACGCCGATTCCCGAGGCCGACATTCCAACCATACGAGGGACGGCGAGGGCCATCATGTCCTTCGTCGGAAGCACCGGAATGCTCACCGTCCGTTTCCACATGAAGAATCGTAGGATCGTCATCCCGATCATCGTCGCCGCTGCCACTACGTCGAGGCCGGTCGAAGTTGCTGGGGTCGGGGAAACCGCCCAAAAAGTCAAACAAAGACATACGCCCATCATACCGAAAGGTGTCGCCCGATTCACCCTCAGGCTCAAACCGTCGAACCCTAAAAACCATGAAGGCACAAGCAACAAAAGCGTTCATTCCTCCCATCCGACGACGATCCAACTCCTCCGCAAACCATGGACCGCCTTGTAACAGCGACCTGCCGAGCAACGACGGAATGCTGCCGCATCTCTGCGAAGCCCGACACAACCTGCAACGCTTTTCGTCGCCGCCGTTGCTATGCGTCGAAACCGAAAGCGTAGCCTGTTTCCGCCTGGCCCAGTCTAGATAGTGCTCCAAAATATGGCATTTCATGGAAATATATAAGGAACCCCTCCTATAGTGAGCTTACGACGAAGCGGGCAAGGATCGAAGCTCCGCTCCGGGCAACGTCCCCAGCACAAAGGAATGAGCGTGACTACAACGACAGCAACCGACCACAAGCCGGACAACAACAGCGCTACTAAATTGAGCGGAAAACACCGCATGATCACCGCCTTCACCTTCTTTTCGATGTTCTTCGGCGCGGGCAACCTCATTTTCCCACCGCTGATGGCCGCACAGGCCCAATCCGCCACGATTCCGGCGGCTCTCGGTTTCATCGTCTCGGCGGTGGGACTGCCAGTCCTAGGCGTACTGGCGGTCGCGTCGGCCGGAGGGTTCGAGCATCTCGCCTCACACGTTTCGCCCAGATTCGCGGCGGTGCTTGCATTCGTGATCATCATGGCCATCGGTCCGTGCTTTGCGATACCTCGCACCGCGACGACTTCATACGAAATGGCCCTGACTCCGTTCATCGGCGAAAACAACCGGCTTGCCCTCTTCCTATATTCATTGGTCTTCTTCGTGATCGCATTCCTGCTGAGCCTTCACCCGGAAAAGCTGACCAAATCGCTCGGACGCATCATGGGTCCCCTGCTGATCATCCTAATCGCGGTTATGTTCATCACCTGCGTCTTCGTACCCCACGCCCCACTCGGCGCACCCAATAGCGAGTATGCGCACGGGGCCCTGCTCAAAGGGTTCATCAACGGCTACCAAACCATGGATCTGCTGGCCAGCCTGTATTTCGGCATCGTGATTTCGGCCAACATCAACCAGTTCGGAGTCACGGAACCGAAGGCAAACCATCGTGAGGTACGAATCGCCGGCGGCGAGGCGGGCGTGCTACTGGTTGTGGTCTACGCGGTGCTGTCGTTCATAGGAGCAATCAGCGGGAGCATCAGGTCGGTCAACGGCGCGCAAGACACGGGGGCCACGGTGCTGACGAACCTGACGACCTCGGCTTTCGGTACGGCCGGCACTACTTTTGTCGGTTTGGTCTTCATCGTGGCATGCTTCAATGTGTGCACCGGGGTGCTCTCGACATGCGCTTCGTATTTCGAAGAACACTTTCCCACCGTGGCCGGTCATGCCGTCGGCTACAAGCAGTGGAGCGCCATCGTCGCCATTTTCAGCTTCATCGTCTCGAACGCGGGACTGAGCGCCATCATCACCGTCTCACTGCCTGTGCTCGGGGCTCTCTACCCTATCGCAATCGTACTGGTGCTGCTCTATATGGCTGAACGACCTTTCTCATCCAAGTTCCCCCGTGTCTACCTGTGGAGCGTGGTTCTGGTAGCCGTTTTCACGGTTTTCGATTGTCTGGTGAGGCTATTGGCAGTCTTCGGCATCGAGCTGACAACGGTCAGTAACTTCCTGGCCTCACTACCGCTCTACAGTGAGCAGTTAACATGGCTGATTCCCGCCGCGGCCGGCATCGCGATCGGCATCGTTGACGGCATCCTTCGTCGGGGACGGAAAACCGACGCCGGGCGAGACCAATAAAACCCGTGTCACCGACCGGTGTTCCCGGCCGGTGTTCCCGGTGTGAAATGACATCGTGGTTAGGCGTGGAGCCGCAGCCGAACCGCTCGGCCCCATATCTGATTCCATTTCCGGTTCACGCCTTGGTGACGTGTCCTCCGAATTGACCACGCATCGCAGTGACCACACGCAGGACGTCATCGGCACCGCCACGGGAGGCCAACCGGGTGTAAAGTCCCGCACTAATCGCGGGAGTCGGCACCCCAAGTTCAGCCGCCGCCTCGATCGTCCATTTCGCCTCACCGGTTTCATCGGCCACCGGCGGCACTTGTTTCAGGTCGGGGTCATCGTTCATGGCACGCACCAGCAAATCAAGGAGCCATGAATCCACGACACTACCCGACCGCCACGAAGCCATGACTTCGGCGGTGTTCTGGATATACTCGCTGCGCTCCATGGTAGCGAATCCTTCACCGAACGCCTGCATCATGCCGTACTCGATGCCATTATGCACCATTTTGGCAAAATGCCCGCCACCCACAGGACCGGCATGCACCAGTCCGTTCTCACCCTCCGGCTTCAAAGCCTCGAAAATGGGCAAAGCCCTCTGGTAAGCATCTGCGTCCCCTCCCACCATCAGCGCGTAGCCGCGCTCGGAACCCCATACGCCACCGGAAACGCCGCAATCCATGTACTGAATGCCGTCGGCCGCCAATGAGTCCGCATTCCTACGATCATCCGTATACCTACAGTTGCCGCCGTTGATAATCAAATCACCGGCCTCCAGAAGAGTTCCCAGTTGTGACAAGGTGTCGTCCGTCGGTTTGCCCGAAGGAACCATCACCCAAACAATGCGTGGCGCGTTTAGTCGCGCAACCAATGCCTCGAGATTGTCGACGTCACGACCGGAATCGGCGCTGACGTCGTACCCGATCACCTCGTGACCCGCTCGACGGATCCGTTCGGCCATGTTGCCGCCCATACGTCCCAAACCAATCATTCCCAATTGCATCGGATTCTCCTATCGTCGCTGAATATACTCATAAAACAGCATACTATATTTCAGTTAAGAATTATCAAATAAATATAAAATAGTATCATTGAATATACTCCGTCCCTTTGCCCCCGATTAAGCATGCTTACCGTCCCTTTGCTACGATATGCATATGATTCAGTCGTCCCGGTATGCGTCCATCACGAGCAATGACCAGAAAAGCGAACACGGCGAGCCGTTGGCTCGAACGACCCAACCGTACAGACCCATGACAGGCTCGAAGGACGACAGGACACCGCGAACACAGGTGAGTCAATCAGAAACACGTGAAGACAGGGACAAAGCAAACCATACGACGGCCATGCACTACGCCATCACCGAGCAGCTGGCGATCGACATCATCGAAGGACGATGGAAACCGGGTCAAAGCATGACGCTCAACGACATCCAGGAACGGTTCTCGATTTCCAGGACGGTCGCCCGTGAGGTGGCCCATACACTGGAATCCACCCACGCGGTCATTGTCAAAAAGCGGGTGGGACTGATTGCCCAGGACCTTCACGAATGGCTCTCACTTGACACACAGGTAATACGCTGGAAACTGCACTCCAATCACCGTAGACGGCAACTGCTGACGCTCAACGAACTGCGACTGGCGGTGGAGCCCATCGCTGCCGCGGACACCGCGATCAAGGCATCCATAGAAACCCGTGCACTCATGCCGGTTCTGGCTATGGAATTACGCAAAAAGGCCAAATCGGGCAACTTGGACGAATTCCACAGGATCGATGTGCGGTTCCACAATGAAATCCTCACCAACAGCGGCAATGAATTGTTTTCCGCACTATCGTCATTGGTCAGCATCGTGCTCGTCAGCCGCGTCGAGCAGGGCCTTTACCCGGAAAAACCACGACCTGAGGCTTTGGACGCGCATGAACAAGTTGCGGATGCGATTTGGAAGGGTGACGCGGATCTTGCCAAGGAAGCAATGACCCGTATAGTCGACGAGGTACGAGCCTCGACGGAACAGTCATAGACCAACCAGCGTCGGACGACAGGCATGAATCCTGTCGTCCGACGCTGGTTTCATGGCAGATAATCCAAGCGACAAAGACGGTCTTGTGCTTTTTGCACTTGACACCCCCGGCCAGCACCGACTGCCTGGAGGCAGCCACAATAGAGAGACGACCTTCAGACGCCGGTGCATGAACCGTTGTCGGCGCCTAATCTGTCATAAGGTGCACCCCCCACCCAACCACTTAAGCCGAAGCCGAGATGCCAATCCCACACCTGCTAATCCAGTTGTAAGAAGACCTCAACTCCTCAGATCGGCTCTTCTAATCGGGAGAAGGATAACGGCGCGTTGCTCACACGAACAGCGAAAGGGCTAGCACCGAAAGCAGGCCGACGACCGAAATCACGGCCGTGACGACGGTCCACGACGAAAGCGTGTCTTTCAGGGAAAGCCCGAAATACTCCTTGATCATCCAGAAGCCCGCGTCATTGACATGGTCGCAGAACACAGAACCTGCACCGACCGCCAATACCATCAGGGCTGGATTGGCACCAGTGGAAGCCAGCAGAGGCAATACGAGGCCGGCCCCGGTCAACGACGCGACGGTCGACGAGCCGACGCATACACGCAGGATGGCGGTGATAAGCCAGGCCGCAATCAGCGGCGGCATGGAAATGTTGGTGAACATATGAGATACATAATCGGAGACACCGCCATCCACGAGCACCTGCTTAAAGGCTCCGCCACCACCGATAATCAGGAGCATCATGGCGATCTGCTTGACAGACTGCTCCATTGAGCCGGTGATGTCCCGCATGTTCTTCTTCTGACGGAAGCCCATCGACCAGACCGCAAAAAGCATGGCCAGAAGCATGGCTATATCAGGCGCACCGATGAACTGGATCGCGTCATTAACCAAGTTCTTCTTGGGCAAGACGAACGAGCAAATGGTCGCCACCGCGATCAACAGCACGGGCATGAGAGAAGTAAGTACGGAGATGCCGAAACCTGGTGTATCTTCGGTCTTGAACTCCTTGTACTCGCCAAGCACCGAAATGGAGATGTCTTTGCGGTAGAGACCAGGACGCAGCTTGTGCAACAGGTGATTGAACAAAGGACCTGAGATGATGACAGTGGGAATCGAAACGATGATGCCGTAGATCATGACCTGACCCATGTCGGCGCCGAGCGTTCCGGTGATCGCCGTGGGCGCGGGATGCGGTGGCAGAAAGGCATGCGCCACATTCAGAGTGACGGCTGCCGAAAGGCCAAGCTGCATGAACGGCATGTCAATCTCGCGGGCAATGACGAAAATAATCGGCAGCAGAACGACAAGACCCACTTCAAAGAACAACGCGATACCGACGATGAAGGAGGCAAGCACCACCGCGATCTGGATGTGCCTTCGACCGAACTTGTTGATAAGGGTCATCGCGATCCGGTGTCCGCCGCCGGAATCGGATACAAGTTTACCGAGCATCGACCCGAACCCGAAGATGATGGCCAGGTGCCCCAACTGGCTTCCTATGCCGTTTTCGATGGTCTGCGGAATCTTCGCAGGCGGGATCTGCAGAACCAATGCGGCCAGTATCGAAGTGACCACCAAGGAAACGAATGTATTCAGCTTGCATTTTGCGATTAGGAAAATAAGCACTGCGACAGCGCAGGCCACGATTATTAATGGCATGATTCCTACTTACTCTTCATTGATTATTGTTTTTTCGTGCGCCGTTGACGCGGGGGACAAACATCTCCATGCCGGCTTCGGCACATATGGTCAGCGAAGCAGATAGCCTCCGTCGACCGGCAACATCACTCCCGTGACGTAGTTCGAGGCGGCGGAACACAAAAAGACCATGGCCCCCATAAGCTCACTCGGCTCACCCCAATGGCCTGCGGGAATATGGTCGTGAATCTCCACGCTGCGGACAGGGTCGTTCTGCAATGCCTCGGTCATCGGCGTGTTGATATAGCCGGGAGCCAGACCATTGACCTGGACATTGTATGGCGCAAGCGCGTCGGCATAGGCTTTGGTCAGCCCGACCACACCGTGCTTGCTCGCTGCGTACGGAAAGATACGCTTGCCGGCGCGATAGGACTGCATCGAGCCGATGTTGACGATCTTGCCGCTCCTCTGCTTCATCATCACCTTCGCGACCTCGTGCGACAGATAGTAAAGCGCATTGAGGTTTACGTCAATGACTTTTCGCCAGTCCTCATCAGGGAAATCGGCAAGATCATGACGCAGCTGGATCCCGGCGTTGTTGATGAGCGCATCAATGCGTCCGAACTCGTCAATTGCCTTATCGACCACGCGCTTGGCGGCGCCGTCCTCAGTGACGTCCTGACGGATGAAGACCACCCTACGGCCGTTTCCCTCGACGATCGACCTGGTCTCATCCCAACCATTCTCCGTGGCACTGACCACACAGACATCCGCTCCGACCGCACTGACGGCCTGGGTATAGTACTTTCCCAGACCGCTCGCCCCACCGGTGATAAGCACCACCTTGTCAGTCAGCTCAAAATCATGTATGGAAAAACTCACGTTGTCCCTCCCTCCAGACTGGGTTCGCCTTTTAATCTCAACTCCCTACGGGAGCAGGCGATCCACTGCCCCTCCAACGGGGTTTCGCCGGTCACTTCCCTTGTTCGGCGCAATACTGCTTAATGCCCGCCAGAACACGTCGTTCAACTTCTTCAGGCGAGCCGTTTACGGAGACTTCGACCCCCGTTTCCCCGTCCTGCAACGGCTCCAGATCAGCGAACTGGCTAGGCAACAGTGACGACGGCATGTAGTGCCCTTTACGTTTGGCCAGACGCTCGCCGATCAGTTCCTGGGAACCGGAAAGATGAACGAAAAACACATTAATCTGTTTGCGGAGCACATCACGATAGGACTTCTTCAGCGCCGAGCATGAAACGACCGTCGACTCGCCTTTGGCGTCGTGGTCGGCCATCCACGTGTTGATGGATGCCAACCAAGGCCATCGGTCCTCATCGGTGAGAGGTATGCCGTGACTCATCTTGTCGACATTGGCCTGTGAATGAAAATCGTCCCCCTCAGCCATAACATAACCCAGCTGGTCACGCACCGCTTCGGCGACTGTGGTCTTTCCGCAACCGGCAACGCCCATAATCACGACATGAAAACTCATGATGAACTTCTCCTGCGTCCTTGCATCGAACACTGACGATGGACACTATAACCGTTCTCAGTGGTCATGTCAAAAGAATGACTAAATTACGCAAAGAGCATACTTTTTTGTCTCGATATGAATCCCCGCATCCGGTGCCGTAATCCGACGGAACAGCCGAACTCCGGAAACTACGATGCCGTCTGCCTGGACGCGTGACGTACTCCCGTCGTGACGAGGAAAGAAAAGACATGTTCGATTGGACCCCGCCACTCTGTGGCAGATGGGTGACTGGAACCAAAACCGAAAACCATGCCGCGCCGCTCCCGCCGGTTTGAGAACCGAACAGAAGCGACCCGGCATGACGCATGCTCAACGTCCCCTCAGTCGTCCTCGCCCTTGGGGATGGCTCCGGTCAGGTGGCCGATGGCCTTCAGACCGTGATAGACGACCAGGACGACCACGGTGCCGATGGCAATGCCGTTGAACTTGACCCCGGCCACAGCGAAACCGAAGTCCGCAATACCGATGATCATGGTGACGGCGGCCGTCATGTTGTTGAGCGGACGATCGAAATTGACATGGTTGTCTACCCAGATACGCACACCCATCATGCCGATCATGCCATAGAGCAGGGTCGTGACGCCGCCGAGCACGCCGGCGGGAATGGTGTTGATGACAGCCCCGAATTTCGGACATAGGCTCAAGATCAGAGCGAACGCGGCGGCACACCAATATGCGGCCGTGGAATAGACGCGGGTCGCGGCCATCACCCCGATGTTCTCACCATAAGTGGTGGTGCCCGAACCGCCGCCGAAACCGGCGATCGTGGTGCCCAGACCGTCGGCGAACAAAGCCGTGCCGATCTGGTCGTCATAATCACGGCCGGTCATCTGCGCCACGGACTTGACGTGACCGACGTTTTCGGCGATCAGAACCATGACGACAGGGATGAACATAGGTAGTACGGATAAGTCAGCCACCGGCAGGTGAAACTTAGGAAAACCAATCCAACCGGCGTCAGCGACGGCCTTGAAATCGACCTGACCACGGAGGCACGCGTAGGCATAACCGACCAGTACGCCAAGCAGGATATTGAGACGGCCGGCCAGCCCCTTGAACAGCACGGTGACAAGCAGCACGGCGACAAGCGTCACCGCCGCAGTGTCTGGTGCCTGCTTGAAATTGTTCCACACCGAGGGCGCAAGGTTGAACCCGATGATGGCCACGATGGCACCGTTGACCACCGGCGGCATGATGATGTCGATCCATTTGGCTCCGGCAAAATGCACCAGAAGGCCGATTAGCGCAAGCAGCAAACCCGTGCACATGATGCCGAAGCTCGCCACCGCGATGCCTTTGCCGGCGCTTGCCACAGCCATGATCGGGGCTATAAAACCAAACGAGCTACCCAAATAACTGGGTAGCTCGTTTTTGTTGATCAACAGGAACAATGCCGTCGACATTGCCGTGAAGAACAATGTCGTCGAGGGGTCGAAATGGGTCAGTATCGGCACGAGGAACGTCGCGCCGAACATGGCGACCACGTGCTGAGCGCCGATGCCGGCAGTACGCCCCCACGTCAGACACTCGTCGGGAGCCACCACATCGTCAGGCTTCAACGTCTTGCCATCGCCGTGAATCTTCCATGTGAACATATTGCCCATCGTTCCTCTTCCCTCCAGGCATAGTACTACCGCAAAAACGGAAATACCGGATTTATCACGCGGCGTGATTCCGTCGCGCATCGCAGACAAGTATAGTGCAACGGCGGACAAAAGAGACGACACACACATACGGTCAGATACCCGACTGATTCACGCACAAAACAACAATCTGTCTGATATCCGCTCGGTTGCGATCCGGTCATGCATTTGCTTGAACCTGACCGTGAAAGGAAAAATGAAACAGAACCGATAGCAGTGCGAGCATTTGTCGTCTCAGTTTCGCCCTACGCCACCGAAAGACATCCAGTGCCGACCATTCGTGTGAGCGCCGCTCGATTACAGATGCGGATCGACCGTTTGCACCACATCCACCAAATCACCATTCGACAGAATCGGCCGCTGAAATTCACGCCAGGCAGAAACCTCGACCTGCCAACGACCGGTGTCGGCATTGAGCACGGGTCGCGCGGTCTGTTCCCATTGAATACGTTCCGAGGTGCGACCACTGACCGGATCGCGCCGAGAGTAGTGCAGGCACGTGCAGTTCGTGATCGACTCGGCCGCGGCACGACGCAGGAATTCCTCATCGGAGAGATCCTCAAGCGTGAGCATCATCGCGAGCATGAAATCACCGTGCGTCACGGCCACCACCGACTGCGCCTCCGCCCTACGATTCAACGCGGTCAGGAGGTTATGCACACGGTTCTCGGCGACATCCGCTATGGACTCACCCGCCGGAGGGCACCAATACAGCGGATCGGTTTTCTTGAACATCCAGTTGCGGGCATAGTTCGTTTTGAACTCGTCCTGCGTCACGGTGCTGATTTCGCCCCACGAACGTTCACGCAGCACGCGCGTCTCCTCCCAGCGAGCCTTGGGCAATGCCATCGTGGCGGCCGTCTCGCGTGTGCGTACGTAAGGCGAGACCATATATCGGTCAAACAGATGCTGCTGACTGACCAGCCAGCGACCGACGCAATATGCCTGCTTGCGGCCCTTGGCGGTAAGTCTCCACGAACGATCGGGCACGGTGACATTGTCTTGCGTGAACAGGGAGTTGTCGCCGTGCTGCCCCGCGTTGACGATGACATTCGCCTCCGATTCGCCATGTCGTACCAGATACAGGTCCATTGGCATGCCCATTGAAAACCTCCCAGAAATCGATTCCGTTCCATTATTGCACAACCCAGAACGTATCCTGCGCTCGACGCACGCGCAGGTCGCCGCAAGACAGTGTCGTAAAACCCGATCGCAGGTTCGCTTGGCTCAGTTTATTCGAAGCGATCCATCACAAACATTTTATTGTGGCCCGGTTTTCTTCGAGAACGACGACGACAGGCGTAGCGCGCTTACCACAGCGAAAAGCCTTGCCGAACCACCAGCTGCATGCTGGCGATGCGACAAGGCCTTGTCAATCGACGATCGATTCGGTCAGTCTTCGATGGCGATTTGATGACGATTCTCAACCTTGGGCGCCGGCTGCACCTTGGCGACATCGATGTGCAACGTTCCGTCCTTGTAGGTGGCGCTGACATCGGAATCCTTCACGTCGTCCCCGACGTAGAAACTGCGCGAGCACGAACCGGCGTAACGCTCACGGCGCACCCAGCGGCCGCCCTCATCCTTCTCGTCGCGGTGCTCATCACGCTTGGCGGAAACGGTCAGATAGCCGTCATGCAGTTCAAGGGCGATGTCGTCCTTGTTGAATCCAGGCATGTCGATGGCCACGTCATAGCCCTTCTCACTCTCACGAACATCGGTCTTCATAAGGTTCGCGGCGACCGGGGCGCCCACATGGGACGCGGAATTGCGCCAGCCGGAGAAGAACGGGTCATCGAAGAAATCACTGAACGAATCATGCATCAAAGCCGGAAACATAGCCATAATCAAACTCCTTACCATCAAGAAGGATTCGACGAACCCACGCGGCATTGGCACCACGTCCGGCCGTGAATCCCTGAACCTTGCGGTTCCGTTCACTGCGTGTCACTTTGGTCAACCGATATTCCAACCCATGCTTCCCGTTTTTTACCTTGAGTGAACAAAACTTGAGTGCACCTCACTCAAGTTTTCAAAAACAACACGGAACCTGCAAATCAACCACCTTCATTGCATGGCTAAACCCGAAAGAGATCGCTGAACCATGAGACACGATCCCGACAGGAGCCGACCAGGATTCCTTGTGGCATCATTGATTACGATACGGGTAATCCCGACGATGCTCAGCCTTGAACTCGCGTACACGCTGAATTTTGTTCTGCCGGTTGAATTCGAACACCGAAACACCGTCGATGCAGCCCTTGCCCTCTTTCTCGTCCCGGCTGTTCAACGTCCAGAAAACCGTGATCGAAGGCTGACCTTCTCGACCACGCGCATGCGTGAAACCAGCGGCCGTCCAGTTGAGAACGACCCGATGTTCGAGCGTATCATCAATCCACAGATGTATTTGATTACGGTTCTCGTAAATATGACCGTTCCACTCCTCATACACGGAATCCGGCGCAAAAATGCCGTCCAGCCGGTCAAAATCACGCGTCACCCACATGTGGAAATACTCGCAAATGGCACGCTCACGCCGCCGTGCCCGCGGAATCGATAACGTCACTGTCGCCATAGTATCTATACTACGCCAAAAAATGACTTAAACACGTCGAAATAACGGATACAGGCACTTCAGGTAAATCCGCATCAAAGCGGACAGGATCCATCGCGGGGAACGCAGCCCACGCGCGCCACGGACCATGCGCAGACAAAACTCCACTAGCACCATTGAACGTCAACAGTACGGCAACACAGCCGCTGGAGACATTGACATCGGGAAGCGGTCAGACCGGACCCACGGTCGCGCGACGGAACCGATTGCAAGGCGAACGCAGCGATATTATTGCCTTTCGAGATAATCCCGCAATACAACCGCTTGGTTGTGGTCCGGGTCCTTGGCGGCATACAGCAACGTAACGGTCGGATTGTCTTGGCAGATATGCAACAACGTGTCAACCGCCTCGCGATTGACGTCCAATTCGGCACCATAGCGGCGCGAAAATTCATCGAATCTTGACGGATCATGACCAAACCACCTACGCAAGTCGGTACTGGGCCCAATTCCCTTGAGCCACAGGTCAAGCCGGGCCTTGTCCTTCGAAATGCCGCGCGGCCATAGCCGGTCGACCAAAACCCTGAATCCATCCCCATCGTCAGCCGGCTCATACACACGTTTCAACATAATCCTCATGATGCAATCATCTCTCATATCATCACATGACACAACCGGAACCCAGCGGGTGCGACGAAAAACCTATCCGCCCGCCAACCACGTCTGGCGCACAGGCGAGCCCATGAGAGTGGTTGATACAAACTTACCCGTCCGCCAACAGGCACGATGGAACCCGTAATTTTCCGCGACCGACCACGTTGTACAAGACGAGCGACGCATACGCAACCGGAACCGAACCAAAGACATACCACCTACGTAGCCTGTGCTGGAGGCACCGTACCAACAAGCAACGAATAGCGATCTATCAAATATATGCCAGCGGCTTAGTTCATCAGAAAATCAAGCACGTTCATGCCAGCGGTCGTTTCAGATCGGTAGAGCTCGGTGTAACCGCAGTTGGTGCAACTGATGGTGATGAACTTCTTGTTCTGTACATTGAACAGCTTAGCAAAATCGCCGCCGGTAGCCTGGAACTGGTCCGAAACATACCGCTGATTGCCGCATTTGGCACACACGTACTGTTGTCACTGCATCATCAGCCTTTCGTTTCAAAAACGTGGAAAAACTATTCAACCATGAACCATGCACACACGCGAAAGAAACATCCCAATATGAGACACCTGCCACACACCGCCGCCCGTGAGGGCGTGGCCCGACCTCTACCGGCACATGGTACCCGCAATCACCGAGGGGGGGGGGACAACGCCAATGGCTTCCCATACAGGACCAGTTAAACCCATCAATATACGAAATGCGGACGAACCTTTGCTTATCATGCACGTCGGAGCCGACTGCCGAGCCAAAGGCATAATCCGGGCCAAAGTCGCCACCGCGCTCAAACTCCTATTTCTTCGGTTCATTATTCCGCCCCCCTCATTTTCCCGGCAATCGAAAGTCATAAACGAAAAAGTTATCTGCCGCACAAAAAACGTTCTGTCGGCTGATACCGGCAAGGAGATCCAAACGATACCGCCACGCAGAACAGGCGGCCTGAACGGAAGTCACAACTTCATCGTTTTGGCTTACAAACCTGATGGCTTGCCAAACAAGGAAATAGGCATGCCGTAGGAAATCGCCGGAAACCAAGCACAGCAACGCCGCAATTGCGCCGAAGCCAAAACCGCGGAGCCGACAATGCGCCAAGAGACGGCTCGGACACCCAATCAAGCCCCGACATCGGGACTAAATCACCTGCTGACCGTCACCATCCACTTCCAACGCCTGCCCGTCGTTGAGCAGCAACAGCGGGTAGTCGCCGCCGTATTTTTCGACGGTTTCGGAGATGACTTCAGGACCATATGACCCCGTGCCTTGCGCGTGAGGAATGATGAACCTGTCTATGAAGCCCAAGGCGGTGTAATCGTGGAGGTCCGGGGCAAGGCTGGCCGAATTCCATCACGCCGATGGGGTCGATGCTCGGGCTCGCGACCACGGAACCGGCGGAAGAACTGACATACGGCATTCCCTCGCGCACTTTGTTGATGATCAGCTGATCAGCGCCGGACGTCTTCAGGGCGTTCAGCAGATCGAAGGTCTCGCCGCTGGCCATGTAGATGCTGTCGGCATGGTCCAGAACGTCCGAGATCTGCTCCAGAGGGGTTGTTGCGACCATCAGATCGACCATCTCAAAGCCCAGCTGCTCCACCTGCTCATGCTCCCAATCGGCATGTTTGCGCCGTCCGGGGCTTTCCAACAGCGTCCTCGCCGCGTCGCCGATATACACGACTTTGCCGGTCAGCACTTTGCTCATCTTCGGATGCAACATCGAGGTCAACAACAGATGCATGGCACCGCTCCTTCTTTGGTTTGCTCACACGTTCGGCCTCCTGCGCCCGAATACCCCCATCAACGGAACGATCCAAGTTCGAGGAAACTTGCATCCCATCTTAGCCGTGCGTCGCGTTCCATTCAACGACCGTCTCACCAAAAACACGAATTCATCAACGACCGCTAACGCAGATGAAGCGCAAATGCAAATGAGAGTGGTCGTGCATGGAATAACGCAACCACTCTCATTAGAAAGAACGAATGGAAACCTCACACATTGAACTTGAACTCGACGATGTCGCCGTCCTGCATCACGTAGTCGCGACCCTCCTGGCGCAACTTGCCCTCCTCCTTGATTTCGGTCATGGAACCCTTGGCGGCCACGAAATCATCGTAGGAGACGATATCGGCCTTGATGAAGCCACGCTCGAAATCGCTGTGGATGACTCCGGCGGCCTGCGGGGCGGTCCACCCCTGATGAATCTGCCACGCACGCACCTCCTTGACACCGGCGGTCAGGAACGTCTGCAACCCCAGCACGTCGAAGCCGACTCGCGCCAGCTGGTCAAGCCCGGATTCTTCCAGCCCGGCGTCAGCCAGCATCTCTCGGGCGTCGTTCTCATCGAGATCGGTAAGGTCCGACTCGAACTGAGCGTTGAGGAAGATCGACTGCGCGGGTGCCACGGAGTCCGCAAGCCGCTTCTTCATCTCCTCATCCGCCAGCTCGTTGTCATCCACATTGAACACGTAGATAAACGGCTTGGCGGTCATCAGATGCAGATCATAAACGTCGGCCTTGTCTATCTTGCCGGCGGCCGCAGCGTGGTCGATGGTCTCACCCGCCTCGAGGATGCTCTGCGCCTTCCTGACCGCATCAACGTAGCCGGCGTCGACCTTCTTGCCGCGCAGGTCCTTCTCGAGCTTCGGCAGCGCGTTCTCGATGGTCTGCAGATCCGCGAGCATCAGCTCGGTGTTTATGGTCTCGATGTCGTCGGCCGGGTCAATCTTGCCGTTGACGTGCACGATGTCGTCGTCGTTGAATGCGCGCACGACCTCGCAGATCGCGTCCGCTTCACGAATGTTGGCGAGGAACTTGTTGCCCAAGCCCTCACCCTCCGAGGCACCCTTGACGATGCCGGCGATATCGACGAAGGTCACCGTGGCGGGCACGATTTTCTCGGTGTGGACCAAATCGGCCAGCACAGGCAGGCGTTTGTCCGGCAGAGGCACGATGCCCGTGTTCGGCTCGATGGTGGCGAAGGGGTAGTTCTCCGCAAGCACGTTGTTGCGGGTCAGGGCGTTGAACATGGTGGATTTGCCGACGTTGGGCAGTCCGACGATTCCGATTGTTAAAGACATACCTCAAGTCTAAAGGTTTGCTGGACTAAGCCGACAATGCCAGCAATCGCGTACCCCTTTACGCTTTGTCTTGAAAAGCCGTTACAGTTGTCGCTAATCAATCATTACCGAAGAGGTCGCTGGATTCATCAGTATCGGACGCGAGGCGAAACGGAGCCTGCGACCGCCCGCGAAAGGGGATCCAGCCGAAATCCCCGACGCCCGTGCACCGTCGGAGGTTGGGCGCGGGGCGAACAGGTTCGCGACTGTCGCGGCCAGCCGGCCGCGGAGCGCTGACGATAAGATGTTCATGGTCGCTTCCAGCAAAAGCGAAAGCAGAGCGCCTGACGCCGACGTCAGAACCTCTATGTGACGGAGGGAAAGCCATGCCGGCAGAAAACAGACATGCCCGCGCCGCGGGACTTAAGACACCGCAAGCCTCGGACCACAACGGCACGAACCCCGATCCTGTTCCGGACAACACCGGCGGGGTGAAGCGTAGGCTCAAGACCCGGCATATCTCCATGATCGCTTTGGGTGGGTGCATCGGGACGGGTCTGTTCATGACCTCCGGCTCGACCATCTCCAAGGCCGGCCCCGGCGGGGCGCTCGTGGCCTATATCGCCATGGGGGTCATGGTCTATTTTTTGATGACCAGCCTCGGCGAGCTCGCCACCAACCAACCGGTTTCAGGATCGTTCGCCGTTTACAACGGAAAATACGTAGATCCCGCGCTCGGCTTCGCGATGGGTTGGAATTACTGGTTCAACTGGGCCATCACCGTGGCCGTCGACATTTCCACCGCCGCCCTGCTTATCCAATACTGGCTCCCCGAGACCCCCGGTTGGGTATGGAGCCTAGCGGTGCTTGTGGTCATTTTCTCAATCAACGCCCTGAGTGTCTCGGCGTTCGGAGAGACGGAGTATTGGCTTTCGTTGGTGAAGATCATCACTGTCATCGTGTTCCTGATCCTGGGCTTCATGATGATCCTCGGCATTTTGTTCCGACCAGCCGCCGGCCTGAGCAATTTCACATATAAACAAGCCCCGTTCGTGGGCGGATTCGCCGCCATCCTGAACATGTTCCTTGTGGCAGGCTTCTCGTTCCAAGGCACCGAACTGATTGGGGTGACGGCCGGTGAATCCGAGGATCCGGAACATGCCGTACCCAAGGCAATCAACAGCGTCTTCTGGCGTATTCTGCTGTTCTACGTGCTGTCGATTTTCGTGATTGCTGCGCTTATCCCCTATGACAGCAGGAACCTTCTGGCGTCGGCTGGGGGCAACATAGCCATGTCGCCTTTCACTCTGGTGCTTCGCCGCGCCGGATTGGCGTTCGCGGCGAGCCTGATGAACGCCATCGTGCTTACGGCGGTGCTCTCCTCGGCGAACTCCGGCGTGTACGCATCCACACGCATGCTTTACTCCTTGGCGGTCGACGGCGACGCCCCGAAAATGTTCAGGAAGACGACCAAGCATGGAATACCGCTAGCCGCCCTCATCGTCACCAGCATCATTTCATTGGCGGCATTCGCGGCATCGATCTTTGGGCAGACGGTTTACATGTGGCTGGTGGCGGCCTCGGGACTCACCGGCTTCGTGGCCTGGGCCGGCATCG
This sequence comes from Bifidobacterium bohemicum DSM 22767, assembly GCF_000741525.1. Classification (GTDB taxonomy): domain Bacteria; phylum Actinomycetota; class Actinomycetes; order Actinomycetales; family Bifidobacteriaceae; genus Bifidobacterium; species Bifidobacterium bohemicum. Next base: position 394,917 of record NZ_JGYP01000001.1, read on the forward strand.
CCCTAAGCCACTACCGCTTCCGTCGCGCGTTCGTGCACCAGGGCCACAAGCTTTCGGAGCTCAAGTACCACGCCAAACTCTTCCCCTTCGGGCCAATCGTTGCGCTGGTCCTATGCGTGGTGGTAATCGCCGGGCAGAACATCGACGCCTTCGTCAACTGGGACTGGGGTCAGATCGGCATCACCTACATCGACATTCCGCTGGTGCTGGTTCTCTACTTAGGCTATAAGTTCAAACACCACACCCACATCATTCCGCTTGATGAAATCGATGTGTCGCCTTCGAACACACTCAGGCAATGACGAGGCACCGGTTACCGAATCGGGCGGTGGCACTTCGGTTCCGCCTAAAACCGTTGCATTAATCAGCTGACTGCGTCCTCAGGCGAAAACACAGCCGGGCTCATCTCGACGACCTCGCCTCCTTGGTGTTGCCAAAGCGACTGTCATCCTTGCTCTTCTAGGCCGAACCCAGCCCCGTCTCCGATTTAGCTCTGTTCCAGGCGCGCTTGCGACGGCACAAACGCTTCAAAGATGTGACGATCGAAATCAGCCTCGCACTGCTCGAGCTCATCGGGGCTACGCACCGTCCACGACACGGGCGTGGCTCCGAATCGTCGCGCCAAGTGCACCGGCAACGAATCTCCGCCATGCCAGTTGTAAGCGATGAAGTCAGGGCGGGAAAGCCAGTCGAAGGCAAGCAGCCCGGCAAGCCAGGCACGCGCCGAGTCCACCGACGCCCTACCGCCACCATGGTCGAGAACCGGTTTGAACGGCGCGGCGCCCGCCAGCTGACCACGGGCGACCTGCGGGTGCGCGTTGCGGTACCAGCGCATCGCCATGGGGCTGAACGACTCAACCACGTAAGGGCCGCCGTACCGTTGTTCATAGTCGCGCAACAGCGTGTCGCCACGCTCCATCAACTCACGGTCGCGGGCGTCCCACCCCTGATGATCGATTTTGTATTCCACGATAATCGGAACGCGGCCGGCCACCAACTCGAGCACGTCGGCGAACAAGGGGACATGAACGCAGTCCGCTTGCAGACTCGAACGCCTTGCCGAGCCTGCGCCCTCTTGACGACCCGCCGTGGCAGCGGCATCACCCGTCACGGTCTTGTCCTGCGCCGCCTTTGAATCCACGACAACCCCGCCGACCGGCACTTTGACATCGCCGGCCTTGCAAGGCGCCGGAAACAACGGAATAAGACACAAATCGTCATATGTCAGATCGGCGATGCGACGGCGGTCGCCGGCCACTCTTGCAAGAGTGGAATCATGCGCCACCACCACCTTGTTGTCCGCAGTCAACCGCACATCGAGCTCGATGCCGAAACCAGCCTCACATGCGGCGGCAAAAGCGGGCAGGGAGTTTTCCGGAGCGATCACCGGGCCCATCGGGTCTTCGGTGCCCTCAGGCACCGCGGCACCATAGCCCGCCTTACGCGCCATACGGCGCGCGAGCGCCACATATTCAGCCGAACCTTCCGCATACTTTGCAGTCAGCCCCGAACCTGCATCATGCAACCCTCGATGTGCATACCAGACATCCGGCACGGCCGACACCCCGTCACGTCTGCGGGTGCCGGCCAAACGAGGGCTCACGACCCAAGCGGCCGCTCCCACAGCGAGCAATCCGGTACGCAATACGAACTTGAATAAATGGTGACGACCATCGGCCTTGGCTTGTCGTGACGCCATTGCCCCTCCTATCCGTAAGAACCGCTTCCCGAGGTTCCATCGTAGCCCCAACCGAAGAAACGCGACATTCATGGGTCGCCTCAGCCGTAGACGAAGATTCACCGAAAACCGGCGAACGTGGTATGCGAGAGACGAACCTGCACCTCGTCATGAACCGAGAAAGGTTGGGCTGTCACCAGAAAGCTTAATCGCGTTGATTCAGACGGCGAATCTCATCGTCCTTGACGATCAAAGCCTCCATATCGCTCACGGCGTGCGTCATGGACGGCCCCGACTCCTTGGCGGCCTTGTCCCTGATCGCCTTGGCGGCCTTGCCCATCATCGCGTTGCCAAGATGGGGAATAATGCGCATTCCAGTCAGTGCCAGGCCCTTGGTGTCCTGAAGCTCGGGTGCCATTTCTCGCGAATCCATTGGTTCAATGTACGCGATATCAGGCGCAGCGACAACGGCTCCGGCAGAAACGCCGACATATGGCTTGCCATGATCCACCAACCGGGCGATGAGCTGACCTGCGCCGGAACGGCGCAATTCCTGAAGCAGGTAGAACGAGTTGCCGCCACCGACCCAGATGACCTCACATTCCTCAAGCACACGAGCAATCATGTCACGGCCGGTATGGGCGAGATCTAGGACGCGCACCTTAAGACCTGCCCGTCGAAGAGCGCCAAGGATCAGTTTACGAAAATGGCGGCTGGGGTCATGGTCGTTCGCGTTGGGAATATAGGCTACGCGCAGGCCGGATAGAGGGTCCTGAGGCAAAAGGCCGGCCTGATTGGAGGCGCCGGCCGTCACGGATCGCAAAGCCGTGAGCGCCGGCATCGGTCTGGATGCCAACACCAACCTGTGCAACGGCCACCTCCCTAACAATTGCACTTTTGCTACCCATATCATACGTCAAAAACGCTAAGACATGCACGATCCCCACGTCTAGGCAAATGTCAAGCGGGCAACATGACCGTCTATCTTACGGTGATTCGTGTTCGCGGAACAGCGGCCATGCCCGGAACACCATATCCGAACTTGATATGAACTCAAATCTCCCGTCACCGCCGCGCCCTGACGGTGTCGAGACAACGCTGGTCGGCAGTGGCCGTAATCGAGTTATCTTCCTGTCTGAATGGCCTCGACCCCGCTGATTACGGCTCCGCGGAAGCCCTGCTTCTCAAGTTCGGCGACGCCTTTGATGGTGGTGCCGCCGGGCGAGCACACCGCATCCTTCATGGCCCCGGGATTCGTGCCGGTGTCCAGATACAGCGCACCGACACCTTCGATCATCTTTGCGGCCAGGCGGTAGGCGGTCTCGCGCTGAAGGCCATATTTCACACCGGCGTCCGCGAGCGCCTCGATGTATATTGCGGTGAAGGCGGGTGCGCAGCCGGCGACCGATGAGCCGATGTCCATAAGGTTGGTGTCCACGCGTTCGATCAGAGCGACTGGCGAGAACAACGCTTCGAAGGTGGCACGCTGGTCGTCGGTCAACGTATTGGCGTTTTCAGTGACGAATACGCCTTGGCCGACCTCGACCGGCGTATTCGGAATAACGCATTGCACGTGTGCCTGCTCGCCCAGGAGATTCCGGTAGTAGTCGAGCGTGCGCCCGGCCGCGATGGAGACGACGAACTTATTGTCGCCCTGCAGATCCTCGATCACATCGGCCAAGGCGGCCTCGATGACCCCGGGTTTGACGGCCACGACGATCACATCGGCCTCGGAGACCGTCTCTTTGGCGTTATGGGTGGCTTTGGCTCCGATGGCGGCGCAGTCGCGCTCCACTTTCTCGAAATGCCCGGAGTTGGCCACGATCTGCTCGCCGGCGATCACCGACTTGTTTATCAGCCCTTTGGCGATGCCCTGCGCCATATTGCCGAACCCGATGAATCCGATGGTGATTCCGCTGATGTCCTGCGTCATGAAGTACTCCTTATACGATGTCGACGTTTTGATTGTACCCCCGGTTTTCGTAACATGAGAGATACTGGAGGGCGCCCCAACACCGGCGTCACCACCATCATGTTCTCACTGCGGCGAAACCTGTCATATCAGATCCGCCAAATCGCCGCGGTCAAGTGCCTCGCGGTAGAGATGGCCGAAGACCTTGTCGCCGTGCAGTCCGTCATGTTCGAACTCGTTGGTGACCCAATAGTGCGAGTTGCCCACGCGTGAAAGGGTGTCCAGCTGCATCCCGGAGTCAACGTACATGTCGTCGAAATAGACGCCGGCCTCCAACGGCACCTCGTTACGCTTGAGCTGCTCGGCGTCATAGATCTTGTCGAAACGGGTGTCGGCCATCAGCACGTCCATGGCGGGCCGGAACGGTTGCAAAGCCTTCTCCTGCCGGAACATCCAAGGGAACATCGCCTCACCAGTGAACATCAACGGCCTATGACTGGGAGCAAACTCGGGACGGCTGTCGCGCACACGCTGCGCCGCCCATGCTATGGGGCGCTCAAGCTCGCCGTCGGCGTAAATGAACTCCTGAAGCGGCCAGTACAGGGGGTTCGATGCGGTCGCGTTCATCACCGAGGCCAGGAATGTGTCGGAAAGCGGCGAATCGGGGCATGCTGAACCGTCACCGTCCGCAAAGGCCGAGTCCACAATCCAATGCAGACGTTCGAAGCTGGGTTTCATGCCGAAATTTCCTCCGAGGGTCTGCAACCGCTCAACGGTCAGCAGGTCGCCGTTGGGCAGGGCGGGGATGCCGTTAAAAGTCGACTTTGCCGCCGTTACGCACACACTGTCGGAATCCCGAAAATCGGCGACCTCGGACAGCTTGTCCGCAATGATTGCCACACGCTGGGCATCCAAAGGATATCGCTGATAATATTGCTCAGTCTTGGTGACCATACGCGGGAACGTGTGCTCGTAGACCTCAGTGGCATCGGCCGGGACGTGCGGGATGCCGCCGGTGGTGAAGCTCGCGGCGACCCCTTGCGGGAACAACGACAGATAGGAAAGGGTCAGGAAACCGCCATAGCTCTGGCCCAACGTCACCCAACGCCGTCCACCGAACTCGGTACGGCGCAGATGTTCGAAGTCTCGCACGATCGACCCGGCGAGAAAACGCTTGAGGTAATCCGCCTGAGTCTGCGCCCCTTGAGGTTCAAGACGGCGCATCACGTTGGAATCGACGCAGGAGGAACGTCCGGTGCCGCGTTGATCGGGCAGGATGACGCGAAAATGCTTGATGGCCTCCGCCATCCATCCGTCACTTGACGGGTTCAATGGCCGCGGCCCGGCCCCACCCGGTCCGCCCTGCAAAAAGACCAGCAGCGGCATGTCGTCGTGAACACGTTCCGGCGCGGCGACGATGCGATAGAACAGACTCAGACTCGGCCCCTCAAACCCTTCGCCCGGCCTGTTGCCACGCCAATCGAGCGGCACATTGATCGAGCGATCCTCCACCGCCAACCCCGGAACGTAATATCTCGCCAGCAACGCCATCGCGACCTCCCTTTTCGTTTCCTGGCCAACTGTACCAAACATGAGGCAGCAGCGGCCCGACGGTGAATCGCGCATGCACCGCTTTTTACGCCCACGTCGGCACCGTACGGCGAGTCAAGAGCGAATTCCACCATCAATCCGTTGAAATCATACTGTCATCAAAGGAATCTGATGCACCCTCAGATTCCGTTACATCACAATGATGGAACTCACGCGGCCCGGACCATGAAGAAACGGAACCTGACACTACGTCAGGTTCGGTCTGTTAACGGTTACGGCGAAACCGGAGCAAGACCCCTTCGCAGCAGGACCGGGTTACTTCGCCAAGCCCGACGCGCGGACCGCATCGAAGGCGCCTTTGAGATCGTCGAGAATGTCGTCGATGTGCTCGGTGCCGATCGAAAGGCGGATGGTGCCGGGATGAATTCCCTGGCTCTCCAGCTCTTCGGCGGTTTCCTGGGCGTGAGTCGTGGATGCGGGGTGCACCACCAGGCTCTTCACATCCGCGACGTTGGCGAGCAGGCTGAACAGGTGAAGGTTGTTGATGAACACGCGTGCCGCGTCCTTGCCGCCCTTGATGTCGAAAGTGAAAATCGAACCGGCGCCGTTCGGGAAATAGCGCTCGTAGAGCTCATGGTCCGGCCGGCCGGGAATCGAAGGGTGCGAGACGGATTCGACCTCAGGTACGGTCCGGAGGTATTCGACCACCTTCAGCGCATTTTCAACGTGACGTTCGACGCGCAAAGACAGCGTTTCGGTGCCTTGCAGCAGCAGCCACGCGGCGAACGGGCTGATGCAGGCGCCGGTGTCGCGCAGCCAGATGGCACGCGCGCGGGTGACGAAGGCCGTGCCGCCAAGCGCCTCGTAGAAGTTCATGCCGTGGTAGGAGGGGTCAGGCTTGGTCAGGGTCGGGAACTTGCCCGGCACTGTGGCCCAGTTGAAGTTGCCTCCCTCCACGATTACGCCACCGAGCGTGGTGCCGTGTCCGCCGATGAACTTGGTGGCGGATTCGACCACGATATCCGCGCCATGCTCAAGCGGACGGAACAGGTACGGGGTAGCGAAGGTGTTGTCCACGAAAACCGGCAGGTTGTGGGCATGCGCGATTTCGGCGATGGCTTCGAAATCTACCAGGTCGGCGTTCGGGTTGCCAAACGTCTCGAAATAAATAAGCTTCGTGTTCTCCTGAATGGCGTCTTCGAAGTTCCTCGGATCGGCGGGGTCCACGAAGGTGGTCGTGATGCCGTCACGAGGGAAAGTGTGCTGCAGCAGATTGAAGGTGCCGCCGTATATGTGCGACGATGAGACGATGTGGTCGCCGGTCTGCGTGATGTTGCGGATCGCGGCCTCGACGGCCGCGGCTCCGCTGGCAAGCGCCAGCGCCCCCGTACCGTTTTCGAGCGCGGCCATACGTCGTTCGAAGACGTCCTCGGTGGAGTTGGTCAGACGCCCGTAGATGTTGCCCGGGTCTTCAAGAGCGAAGCGCGCCGCGGCATGGTCAAAATCATGAAAAACATAACTGGTGGTGGCGTAAATCGGCACGGCACGGGCGTCCGTGGCCGGATCGGCCCGCTCCTGCCCCACATGCAATTGCTGTGTCTCAAAATGATACTGTTTCGAGGTGGTTTCAGTCATGGGGTTAGGTCTCCTTGAAAACGGCGGTTTCGCGTTCGTGCAATGTCTTAAGGAACGCATGGCGGTTGCTTCAATCAGTCTGCCGATACTGTTACAGGCACTTTAAACCGTCACCGAACGCGACACTGCCGAAAGGCTATCGACGTTATCTATAACCGATTGCAACCCGTTGGAATCTAGACGAATTTGAATGAATCAAGACCTGCCGACAACTGCCCGGACAACAGTGAACACCACGAAGCACGCCACAAACACTCTCTCAAGCGCCGTTCATGATCAGTCACTACACGGTACCAAACCAACCGCCCAACCACCCAAGACTTCACTGACAATCCGCGACACGAATCTTCCAACGCATCGCTAAGAGCATCACAAACGCGCAAGTCAGGGCCGCAGGCGCACCGACAAAAATCCATCGAAATCCACCACGCCTGTAGACGAGCGCGCCAACAGCCGAACGACGGAGATCCGGCACTTTGTCGCCGACATAGCTAAAGTTGGTGTTGACGAAGCGAGGCTTATCAGGATCGGCGCACGACATCATATTATTCATAGACTTTCTGAAAGGTCATGAAATGCAACAGGAAACGATACTCTATCAGCGCAACCCGGAATACATTCCCCGAGTTGCCGCGGTCCATGACATGTGCGGCTACGGCAAGTGTTCACTGACAGCGGCCATCCCCATCCTCTCGGCGGCAGGCTGTGACGTATGCCCGGTGCCCACGGCTCTGTTTTCAGCGCACACCAAGTTTCCTGTGTACACCTTCCAAGACACGACCGACATGTTGCCGGCTTATCTCGACGCTTGGGGCAAAATCGGCGTCAAACTCGACGGCATTTACTCCGGTTTTCTCGGTTCGGCAGAGCAGGTGGAGTTAATTAAACGCTTGTACCGCGAATATCCCAAGGCGCTGCGGCTGGTGGACCCGGTGATGGGCGACGCCGGAGCGATGTATCCCACATACACCAAGCAGATGTGCCAAGCCGTCAGGACGTTGGCGGACGGGGCTGACGTTTTGATGCCGAACCTGACCGAGGCGAGCCTGTTGACTGGGCGGGACTACCCCGGACGCGGCCTGACCGACAGCGAAGCCACCGAATGGGTTGGAACGCTGCTGGACCTGGGAGCAAAGAACGTGGTGCTCAAGGGCATCGACCGCGCCGACGGCAAGATCCGTAACTTCGTGGGCAACGCTCAGGCCGGCGCGGCCTCGCGCATCGAGCTGGTTCACGACAAGTTGCCATATATGATCCATGGCACCGGCGATGCCTTCGCTGCGGCGTTGTGCGGTGCGGTGATGGCAGGCAGGAATTTGGCTCAAGCGGCTCGAATCGCCGGCGAGTTCGTGCGGCACGCGATGGAATCCACGCGACACCAGCCGGATTTTCAAAAGCGTGGCGTAAGTTTCGAACTCAACTTGGGCGAGCTGACCGGACTGGCGCAGAAGTAGCCTCTCGCAATCTGAACAAGCGCTATTCGGTTGGGGACATTACCGTTTCGCACCTTTTTATGCGGCTTGTGGACAGGTCTGGCTCAAGATATTCAACTGATCATGCACGCTGAAACATCGCATCGATTCGTTCGCCCGCTCTTTTATTCAGACGTTTTACGCCATTCGCCACAATTGTGGATGCAGTTGTGAACGGATTGAACGGCAAACCACCGCGTTATTCACAACCGACCGAGTCGATCACGAAGTTATCAACAGAAACGCCGAAGATTTCGAAAATGCAATTCGGTTATGCACATTGCCTGTTTTGAGTTGGCGATCCTGCATCCCAATGCTGTAGTTGAAGACATGGAAACGATCATCGACTTCGACAGCACCGAATATGCACAACATCACACCGATACCTTGACCCGTCTTGAACAGCGGCTTGTCGGGTCCGACCTGAATTCGCGCGAACTGGGCATGGCCGGCGAATCCTACGCCGCACGGTGGCTGGAACAGCTTGGATGGTGCACACTCGCCCGAAACTGGCATACACGCTACGGCGAGCTCGACGTCATCATGCTGACCCCCGAGCAGGTCGTGGTGTTCGTGGAGGTTAAAACACGCCACACCCGACGGTATGGACCCGGTCAAGAAGCCGTGAGTGCCCGCAAACAGGCGCACCTGCGCCACGCTGCCGCACTGTGGCTTGCAGGCCCCGGACGTTCGACACCACGCACCGGCATACGGTTCGATGTGGTGGCGATACTCGTGGAAGGCCGGGATCTGTTCGTCAATCACATCAAGGGGGCGTTCTGATGGTCATCGGCACTTCACTTTCCGTAGGTTTGGTAGGCCTCAAAGCATTTGTCATACAGATGCAGGCGTTCGTTTCGCAGGGGCTGCCATATTTTTCGATTATCGGACTGCCCGACGCGTCACTGAGCGAAGCACGTGAACGCGTGAAATCAGCCTGCCAAGCCAGCGGGTTCTCCTGGCCGCAAACTCGCGTGACGGTGAACCTTTCACCGGCTTCCATGCCCAAACGCGGAGCCTCTCACGACCTAGCGATTGCGGTGAGCGTCTTGGGAGCGGCCGGTGCCATCGGCAAGGATTGTTTGGCCGAAACGGTGGTGCTGGGTGAGCTTAACCTCGATGGCTCGGTGCTGCCAGTCAACGGCGTGCTGCCCATCTGTCTGTACGCACACGAACACGGCATCCATCGCCTGATCGTGCCGCAGGCCAACTTGGAGGAGGCGAAACTGGTGGACGGGCTGGATGTAATTGGCATACGGCATTTGGGCGAGTTGATCGAAATGACGGGCGGCACATCGCATTATTCAATAGACGACACCAAGTCGCCCGTGGACTGCACCGGACAAAACGAAGAGGCGTGGACTGCGACCACCGGCGGCGATATGGCCGAAGTGATCGGTCAGGAACGCACGAAATGGGCATTGCAGGTGGCCGCCGCAGGCGGACACCACCTTCTGATGACGGGTCCGCCCGGTAGCGGCAAAACCATGCTCGCCTCACGCATGCCGGGCATCATGAGCCCATTGAACGAGGAAGAACAACTTGAAGTTGCTTCCATCCGCTCGTTGTGCGGCACATTGCCAAGCTATGGCATCAGCGACATACCGCCGTTTGAGGCTCCTCATCACACCGCCTCCACAGCGGCATTGGTCGGCGGCGGTTCGGGGGTCGCCAAACCCGGGGCCATCACCAGAGCGCACTGCGGGGTACTGTTCATGGACGAGGCACCCGAGTTTTCGCCACGCGCCCTGCAGACTTTGCGCGAACCTCTGGAATCAGGGTATGTCTCGCTGTCGCGATCGAAAGGCACAACATACTACCCTGCACGTTTTCAGCTGGTGATGGCCTCCAACCCATGCCCTTGCGGGTATGGATATGGAACCGCCGAACGATGCACCTGTCGGGAGAAAGACAGAATACGGTACTTTTCGAGGCTTTCCGGCCCCATCCTCGATCGGATTGACATCCAAATCGAAGTTCCCCCAGTGGAACATATTGCCACCGCCTCACCGACGTCCGAAACAACTAGCGCACAAATACGACGGAATGTCATTACGGCACGTCTTGCGGCCAAGGAACGCTTCCTTGACAAGCATTGGACTTGCAACGCACAGGCATCCGGCACATGGTTGCGCGCCAACACCTCAACCTCCGCTCTACGTTCAATCGACCGCGCACTCGAAGAGGGACGATTGAGCTTGCGAGGGGCGGACCGCGCTATGCGGGTTGCGTGGACGCTCGCCGACTTGGCGGGGAAAAACTCCCCTGGTCACGAGGAAATGATGCAGGGCATCGCACTTCGCACTAGGGAGGCATGATGATACGGCAAAACGAGGGCGTGGAGCACGACAAGATAAAAGCAGAGCCTGGAGCATCAACCGCCACAAGTCCAGAGACAATGACCGCCCGACATATTCGATCCGCGGCACATGACTCAGTGCCGGAAGCCAAGCCCAGCATGAAGACGGCAGAGGCCACCCGCCAAGCCCATGACCCCCGGTCGCCAGGCAAGGGCGAATACACGACAACAAGAAAACAGGCGCAATATTCCAACACCTCCCATCTGATGGTCGACGAGGATACGTTGGCGCGGGCAGTGCTTACATTCCTCATCGACAGCGCCGACGCATTCCTTTTCGCCACAATCAAAGGTGCCGGCTCAGCACCCGATGCGTTAAGGCTGATCACGGGCCGAATTGACGACCGCAAAAACCAGAATCGGCTGGATGAGGCTTTTGCCACGGGCACTGCACGATGGGGCCGTCGAGCTGGCCCGCAAGCCATGAACGCATTCCATAACGCCCTGGCCAGATGGCGGGATCGTTTGCACCTTTTGCCCACATGCCAAGCCAAAGTACTGACCGACTGGTTCACCAACGGAGGAACCCAGTGGATCATCGGACCGACAAGCCCCTATTGGCCGCATCAGGTCGATGACCTTTCCGTCCGAAAAGACTGGGCCTCACCCTTATGCCTGTGGGGTTACGGCGATCCCCGGGCACTTACCAGCTGCGCCAAGCCGTTGGCAGTGGTTGGCTCGCGCGGCGTCAACGACTATGGACGATACGTCGCGAGAACCGTGGGCAAAAAAGCGGCCGAACAAGGCCACCTCATCATTTCAGGCGGCGCAATAGGTGGTGATGCGGCAGCACATTGGGGAGCATTGGAAGCCATGGGCGAACTGGGATCCGAGGAGAGCGGTCGGACGGTAGCCGTGTTCGCGGGAGGGCTGAATCATATCGGCCCGGAACGCAATCACGAACTATTCCAACACATTACATCAAATGGAGGCGCGCTGATCAGCGAACTATGTCCCGACACCATTCCTGAGCCACGCCGCTTTCTACTGCGCAATCGCATCATCGCGGCATTAGCGGACACAGTGGTCGTGGCGCAGGCCCGCAGTCGCTCAGGTGCACTCAACACCGCAAACTGGGCTGCCGAACTCGGTCGGCCGGTCTACGCAGCCCCGGGCAACATCAACATCCCCAGCAACACCGGCTGCAATTGGTTGATCCAGGAGCAACGGGCAACGATCCTGTATTCGGTGAACATGACATCCGAGATTTGCCACAAGCGCCACGCCCCACTGATCGCCCATGGTCTTGGCAACAGTTTGCAGAGCAGCGGACAACAGACAACGAAGAATTCGACGGTAAAATCGCACGAAAAGCAAGCAATATCGCCCGACACCGTTTTGGAAAAATCCCAAGACACAACGACACCGCCACACGTGACCGTTGCGGGAACACCGTCCATCCTCGAATCCGTTGAAAAGGCCAGGCATGATGAATCGACCTCAGAAGCTGTAAACTCAAAAGACTGCAATCAAGCGGAACTTGACATACTTGAAACAATACAATATTGCAGACGTAGAAAGATACCGGTAACCCATGATTCTCTCCTGCAAACGCTTAACAGAGAAGCTCCCTCTGCAGATGGAGATTCTGAACCGACCGGCAGCCAGTGGTCAGTAGCCAAGCTGGAAGGAATGCTGGGGCAAATGGAGTTGGACGGCTTCATCACCACGTCTCGGGGAATCATCGAACCGACGAAAGACAGGAGGTGACACGAAAAAACAGGAGACGACACGAGGGGCAGGAGACAATGCAGACAGCAACCGACACATGTCATCAGTCCGACCAGCAATGCCTCGATCGGACGATGACGCGACACGAATCATCCCTTGTGCCCATTGTCGTGCCGCAACAGGTGCCTAGTCCTATTGGTACACGACGCAACAGTTGACCGGATCCCATCGCCTTGCCGCAACAAATCGCTCCGCGTCTGAATCCGCTGGCGCAAGCACATCACACTCAAGGAGTTTGATGCCCTAGCCGATTCCCGTTCAATCAATCAGTCAATCACGCCTGCCATTGGCAATGCTCCATATCGACGCACCAACCGGGGTCGCCCGCATTCCGATGACCGGAGACAGGAGGAATAAACAGCACTCCCTCCTCCTCCAGCAACCCGCGCTGCCGATCAGGTCCGCCGAAAGCGAAACCCGGAGCCAGCGAGCCGTCACGAAACACGACGCGATGACACGGAATCACCCCCGGACTGGGATTGGAATGCAAAGCGTAACCAACGAATCTGGCGCTATGCGGATTGCCAGCGAGCGCCGCCACCTGACCATAAGTGGCGACCTTACCCGCTGGAATCCGTTGCACCACTTGATACACGGCTGCATTGAACGATTCGACCATGTTCCCATTATGTCACGTCACACTCCTATCCAACGACAGAGAACCTTTCGATCGCGCTCGCCCCGCTCGCACATGACCAGCCACGTGACGGTTGCGCCCAATTTGTTCGAAACCGATTGAGCGCAATGCCATCCGCCGCACCACGTCTGATCCAACAGCACCAAACGACGGTGCTTCTTTCAGGGCTTGTGCAAGAATCGTGACTATGGAGCCAGAATTTGTAGAAGACAAATACGACGTGGTGATTATCGGTGCAGGGGCGGCCGGGCTGTCTGCGGCCCTTGCGGTGGTGGAATCATCGGAATTCGCACGGTTGAAAGCGCAAGGACGTACACCAAAACTGCTGGTGATCTCCAAGCTACAGGCTTTGCGCAGTCACACCGGTTCAGCGGAGGGCGGCATCGCGGCGAGTCTGGGCAATGTGGAACACGACGACTGGCATTGGCATTATTACGACACGGTCAAGGGCGGCGATTGGCTGGTTGATCAGGACGCGGCCGCCGTTTTGGCTCAATATGCGCCACAGACCGTGGTGAACCTTGAACGGTGCGGCGTCGCATTCTCCAGGACCGACGACGGGCATATCGCACAGCGCAAGTTTGGCGGGCATACCGCGCAATATGGTAAGGCACCGGTACGCCGTGCAGCCTATGCCGCGGACCGCATCGGCCATCAGATCCTCTACACACTGTGGCAGCAATGCGTGGGGTCCGGGGTGGGATTCGCCGAAGAGTGGTATGTGACTGATTTGGTGTTGACCGACCAAATCGACCAGACCGGAAAGGGGACGCACAAAGTTGCCGGCATCGTCGCATTCGACATGCACACCGGCAAGACACACGCCATTGCCGCACACAACGTTCTGATGGCCACCGGCGGCGCGGGTCGGCTGTTCCATACGACTTCCAACTCGTGGGACCTCACCGGCGACGGGATGGCTCTGGCCCTCAAAGCTGGTCTGGAACTGGAAGATGTGGAGTTCGTCCAGTTCCACCCAACCGGATTGGCGCATACCGGAATCCTGCTTTCGGAAGCCTCCCGCGGCGAGGGCGGCATCCTTCGTAACGCCAACGGCGAGCCGTTCATGGCTCGCTATGCGCCGGAACACAAGGATCTAGCCGCTCGTGACGTAGTAAGCCGCTCGATCATCGCGGAGGTGGACGCCGGTCGTGGCGTAGCCGACCCCAAAGACCCGGACGGTCCGAAGGACTGCGTGTGGCTTGACATGACCGGCATCGGCGCGCAACGCATGGAACGGTTGCTGCCTCAGGTGACTCAAACCATACGCGACTACGCCGGACTCGATCCAAGCACTCAGTGGGTGCCCGTCAAGCCAACAGCCCATTACACCATGGGCGGCATTCCCATCACGCTCGATGGTGAGGTATATCAGTGGCACGAAGGCACACGCCACGTCGTCGAAGGCCTTTTCGCCGCCGGCGAATGCTCGTGCGTGAGCGCGCACGGAGCAAACCGATTGGGCGGCAACTCACTGCTGGACGCATGCCTGTTCGGGTCGCGTTCCGGTCAATCCATCGCCAAACGGCTGGTGAACGACACCGCCGAAGACCATGCTCATCATTCCGGGCAGACTCGCCACCCCAGCGACCACAACGGCACGGAAATACCCACACGGCTTGACGCCCGGGCATCGGCCCCGTCTCTTGACCCACTGCACAATGCGGCGCGGGCACGTTCACTGGATGTGGTCCGGCTGCTGACCGGCCGCGACAAACAAGCCAATGCCGTTGACCCCGGAACCCAGAACGTCACGGATGGTTTGGTCGCCCCTAACACGGCCCCCGCCACAGCCGAGCGAACGGCGACGACCCCGGCATCCTCGGCAACGTCCGCAGCGCCTCCCACCGCGACGGCAACACCGGACGGTGCGCTGCAAGACGATAACCCCTATCGACTTATAGGCGAACTTGGAAACATCATGGAACGGGCCGTCGCCGTCCGTTGCGATGCCGACACCATCCGCCACGCGCGGACACTGATCACCGACTCAGTCGCTCCGCGAGCGCACGCATTGACATGCCACTCGTCCATTGCGGCGTTCAATCAGGAGCTTACGGCGATATGGGAGACTCAAAACCTCATCGAGCTGGGTCGTGCCATGCTCAGCGCTTCGGAGGCACGCCACGAATCACGAGGCGCGTTCACGCGCACCGACTTCCCGTCTCGAAACGACGAGCAGTTCCTGCGACATTCCATGACCAACGAACATGGCGAGGTTGATTGGCAACCGGTTCATATCGTTGACATGCCGCCCCGGTCCCGCGCGTATTGACATGCGATGCCGCTCACGATCGGAGCGGCAGACGACCTGCCCCAATGCACACGGAAATCAGAGGACAGCCGACAACGGATGCAAGCGGGCAAACAGGAGGACAGGAGGACATGGCAGCAAATTCGCTCGGGGTACGACCGGGTCAAGGTAAATCGCCTCACAACCGATCGTTCTTGAGGAACGGCCACCAGACCGACCAAACCGGGACTGGCCGAGCGCGTGGTCGGCCAGACCGAAACCGCTCAGGCCGACCACCCGGCCAAATCAACCTAACCAGCCCAACCAACCGAACCCAGCCGATGATTTTCCATACCGCGCCTTTGAGGGCATGGCGTGTGGCACACTGACACATAGACACAACAAGTGAGGCGGATTGCATGACAGTTTCAAATGGCACAATACATACTGTTACTCTGAGAATCCACCGTTTCAGCCCCTTGGCCGACGGCGATCAAAACCACGGTTCAAGCCCGTTCGGTTCACGTTCAGGGCGCCGTTCAAATCCATTTGGCCGCATCGAGGATGCCTCGTCAGACACGCGCACCCGCACACGTGCTTCAAGCCCGTTCGGCCGGAAAGCAAACGACGACTCCACGGAACGCCCACCACACACGGGAAGTCCCTTCGACCGCACGACGCGCCACCGCACAGGCAGTCCATTTGGCGATACTTCTGACCAGACAGACGCCACCGCCTCGCTTAAAGCCCGTCATCCGCGCATCCGTGGCAGAAAAAGAGTCGAAGACTACGTAGTTCGGGCACGCTCTACCGATACGTTGCTTGATTGCCTCTTGACGATCAAGCGCACCATCGATCCAACGCTGTCGTTCAGGTATTCGTGCGGTCACGGGGTCTGCGGATCCGACGCGGTAGCCGTCAATGGCATTCCCACGCTGTTGTGCACCGCGACGGTGGGAGAATTCGCCAAACCCAATGGAGCCAACGACTCGGCGGCCTTTCGTCACAGTGCGGTTTCGAACGCTCATGCAACGTCCAACCGCGGCATAACCTCAAGGACAGCGGCCGTGGATTCGCACGTCAACGGAGCAGAGGCATCATCCGGAATACCGTCTTCGGAACAGACCCTCACAACCAACACCTCGTCAGCCCACGTCACGCAGGACGTGCATGGCTCGGCCACTTCAGGCAATCTCACCAAATCAGTGACGGTACCGCCCGAAACGGACTTGGAAACCGCAGCCACTTCAAGCCTGGGCGTCGTGGAGCTGGCACCACTACCCGGATTCCCGGTAGTACGCGACCTGATTGTCGACATCGCCCAGATGATGGACCAGATCAAGGCGCTTTCCCCCTATCTCAGGGCCGATGGAAAGCTTGCCACCACCACTGACGGGAAAATCGACATGTTCGAATACCTGCAAAGCCCCGAGGAGCTCAAGCGCATCGAACTGTTGAGCAATTGCATCTCGTGCGGCGTGTGCGAAGGCAGTTGCCCGGTCTACGCGGGCGGGGAGGCATTCGTCGGACCCGCAGCGTTGGTGTCCGCCTCACGGTTCATCAACGATTCCCGCGATACCGCCACCGCCGAACGACTCGAGGAAATCGCGTCGCAGGACGGCATCGCGGCCTGCCAGTCCGTGCGCGCCTGCTCACGCCGATGCCCCCGCGGCATAGATGTAGGCGAGGAAATGTGGCGTCTGACCGAACGCGTCAACGCACGGTGATTCCCTCCCGGTGAGGCTCACCACTACAGTGGTTTCCATGGATAAAATGTCATATACCAACGCGGCCAAAGCATGGGAACTGGCCGAGCAACACGCCCGACACATGGAAAGGCCGAGTCTGTCCGAAGCCCGAAATCAAGCGGAACAGGCCGGACTACAACAAGGCTCGCAAGCACAGGCTAATCTGCTGCGATTCATTGCATCCGCCATGAACGCCACTTCCGTCATCACGGTCGGCAGTGGTTCGATTATGGAGACATTGGAGCTGGTGGAGGCCTTGGGCAACGATAGTCTGCTTACCGCCGTTGATTCCTCGTCGCACGGCATCGGCCAAATCCGCAGGCTTTTCACCTCGATTGCCGACCAGGGGCAGGTCAAGACGACTCTGCGGGCCGTCAATGCGTCACCCGAGGCTTTTCTGCCCAGGCTCAATGCGGAAAGCTATGATTTGATTGCGGTATGCGGTGACGCAACGAATTATCAACCGACGTTCAACCAAGCCGCACGTCTGCTCAGAGGCCACGGCATTGTGGCCTTTACCGACATGTGCGGAACGGTTTCCAACGATCCGGATAAAGCCTCCATGATGCAGGAATTGCTGAAAGCCGTCGAAGAGGACGACCGTTTCGACAGCGCCCTGACCCCCACCGGGACCGGTTTGTTGCTGGCGGTGAAGCGGTAAACACTCAACAACAAGATCAGGCCGGTCCATCGATAACGTGCCAAACCATCGGCATAACGACAATGGACTGGCCGCAGTACACAATCCGCTGCGCCTGGCGGTTCGTGCCGGCAAACTCCGGTTCGGCGTTGAACACGGACGCCGGGTTCAACGCCCCATGCCGGCCTTAGCCAGCTGCACCGCATCTTCGGGCGTATCCGCCATAACGATGCGATCGACGTCCTCCGTCTTGATGAGCCCACGCTCGGCCACCGTTGCGCGCAGCCAATCCAGCAGGCCTTTCCAATAGGCAGAGTCATAGAGCACAACGGTTTTGGGCGAGGTTTTGTTTGTCTGCACCAAGGTGAGAATCTCAAACATCTCGTCAAGAGTGCCAAAACCGCCGGGACATACAATAATCGC
This sequence comes from Bifidobacterium bohemicum DSM 22767, assembly GCF_000741525.1. Taxonomy (GTDB): domain Bacteria; phylum Actinomycetota; class Actinomycetes; order Actinomycetales; family Bifidobacteriaceae; genus Bifidobacterium; species Bifidobacterium bohemicum. The sequence continues at coordinate 412,936 of NZ_JGYP01000001.1, forward strand.
CGATGAGTATTTGACGAACATCAGTTTGCGTACGAAGAAGTACCGGAAGTTCATGCCCAGATTGACCCAGGAGTTAAGCCTCTGTTCATGCGGCAATTCGATACCCAGCCCCACGGAGATCCCGCCTGCCTCGGCGGCGCCGCGGTTGACCGCCTCCATAATGCCAGGCCCACCACCGGTGATGGCCGCAAGACCTTCGCCTGCGATTAGCGTTCCAATGCGCCGTGCATCGCCGTATTCCTTTTCGTCGCGCCCGACTCGCGCCGAACCAAACACGCACATCGCCGGACCCAGGCCGGCCAATGCGTCGAACCCTTCGACGAATTCAGACTGAATACGTAATACGCGCCAAGGGTCTGCATGACGCCAATCACCCGCGTGACCTCCACCGGAATCGACACTATCGGGATCGGCCCGCAGCAAATTCTCATCCGAGGTATGGCTAGGAATCTGCGAACCACGCATCAGCACCGACCCGCGATGATACGTCTGACCCAAAGGCGAATCCGTCTGTTGCTCGTTCTTGTCTTCATGATCCTCATCTACACGCATCACTGCAATTCCTTCAACCCAACGTTCGTTAACGGCACCAGACTAACATGCGCCCTACAACCAGCTTGGACGTCGGCGCGCCACCGACAGAGATGACGTTGCGTCCATGCGTCCATAAGACGGTCATCACCGTCATGCAGCTCGTATCGCGGGAAGGCCGGTGACACTGATATCGAGCCTACAGACTCACACAAAGTTCGTCGCTGTAACCAAACGCATACATCCAGACAAAGCCCGACCGTTCGGACGGTGCTGACCGCAGACCGAACCCGCTACGCCCGGGACAATCTGCGTCCGATCACCGTTGTTCTACAACGCTAAGCTCGTCCACCCGAAACCTGCCCAGCAACCTGTCTGCTCCGACTCCGCAAAACCATCGTTTCACCGCCGCAACGCTTCGTACACCTTGGCTACGGCCCAGAACAGCGTGGAAAGCGTGACGATGATAAAACTCGGCGGCATCGGGAACATCACGGAAATGAGCAGCCCGCCGTAAATCGCCACCAGGCACAGCACACTCGCCACGATCATCGCCGCGAACGGTGAGCTCGTGACAATGTTGGCAGTGGCCGTCGGAGTGATGACCAGTGCGAAAATCAGCAAAGTACCTACGGCGGGCACTGCGATGGTGATGACCCCGGCCATCATCGCCATGAACAAACCGTTCATCAACATGATCGGCACGCCCTTGGCCTGTGCGACCTGCTCATCCAGGGAGCTGAACAGCAGCGGACGGTAGATCAATGCCAGTACGGCAAGAAGTATGATGTCGAATATGGCGAATCCCTTGACCTGCGTACCGGTGACGCTGAGAATCGAGCCGAACAGGATCGCCTGCATCTGTTGCGATGCCGCGCTCGACATGCGCGCGAAGAACAATCCAAGGCCGGTGGCGAAGGCAAGCACCGAACCCGTCGCGACCTCGCGCTGTGATGCCTTCTTGCCCAACATGCCGATCACAACAGCCCCCAGCAGGGCGAACAGGCCAAAACCGAAGGTCACCGGCAACCCCAGCAGCACCGCTCCGGTCGCACCTGGCAGGCCGATATCAGCCAAGGCGTGCGCCGTGAACGTCGAATGGCGGGCAATGGTGAAGTAGCCCATCACACCGGCCGCGATTGCGATGCACAATCCGGCTTCGAAGGCATGGATCATAAAAGGAGCCGTGAGCGTAATGGCCCAGTCCGGGTCGAAAGCAAAGCGTACGCCGTTCATTGCGACACCTCCTGATTGCGGGAATCCCCAGCATTGTCATGGATGTCATATCGACCACTGTGCCGCACATGATCAGTATGCCCCACATGGAAATAGGCGACTTCGTCCGGGTCGTGGGTGTCCGGCACCACGCCCCTTGGCTCGTCGTGGCTTGGGGTGACAAACATGTCGCCCTGCGGCGTCGTTACAACCTGCACGGTGGTGCCATAAAGATGCGTGAGCAGCTTCGCGTCAAGCACCTCGTTCATCTTGGCGTAATGCGGGTGTCCGTCCAGTAGATAGACCGCGCCATCGAGAATCGGCAGCAGCATGTTCAGATCGTGTGCGACGACCTGCACGGTGACGCCCAAGTCCTGGTTAAGCCGTGCGAGCACATGCACCACCTCCCGCTGCGAGGCAAGGTCAAGATTGGCCAGCGGCTCGTCAAGCATGATGAGTTTCGGCTCGCTGACCAACGCCTGAGCGATGGCCACCCGCTGACGCTGCCCGCCCGAGAGCTGCGAAAGCCGACGACCGGCTTGGTCGTCGATACCGACGAATCGCATCACCTGTCGCACCTTGTCGCGCTCGGATGCGCGCACGGGCCGCAGCCCGAAACGCGTGCCGGTCAGTCCGAGTGTCACCGACTGCCTAGCGGTCAGATTGGTTTCGATGTCACTGGCGTAATCCTGCGGCACATAGCCAATGCACCCGTTCATATGACCCGGCTTGCAGCCGAAGATCCTAATCGAGCCGCCATGCAACGGCACCAGTCCGAGCTCGGTTTTCATCATGGTCGTCTTACCGGCACCATTCGTGCCGACGATGGCCGTCACCGTACCCGCTGGAATCGTAAACGTTCCACGACTCCAGATCAGACGGCCATCTCTGCGCACGCTGGCGTCGCGGAACTCGAAGGCGGGAGGTTCTCCCGGCTTCCCGTCGCCCGTGACAGAGACGTTCGACGCAGCGACCCTGCCGTCAGCTGGGTCAATGTCGTACGTTCCGACCATGTCCGACCTCCTCGCTTTCCAAATTGACCGTTGTTCCCCGGCTCCTAAAACCCGTAAACCGGCTGACCGTCCCCCGAATTCACGACCTGTCCGCATAGGCCAGACCAAACCCTGGCACCTTGAATTCAAGTATCTATGTATTGTGGGCCTTCGATTCCTTGCCCGCCCCCGTCGCCATCGCCCGCTCGACGTGATCGGCCAGCATGCCAATCCAATCGTTCAGCGTCCGCCGATCCGGGGGGATTTGTTCGGTAACGTTGACCACCGGCACGCCGGACTGCCCCGCCAACTTCACCAGCGCCTTCGTCGTGGCATCGGCCTCCTGTTCGTTGTTGACGAGCATGGCGACCTTGCCCTCGGCCAGCACGTTACGGAACGCCTTCAAATCGGCCGGGGCCGGCTCCCCATCCGAGGCCACGGCACGGGCGAAGCCCACGGGCGTGCCGTCCGTCAAGCCCATGTCCTTGAGCAGATAGTAGACGACTGCCTCAGTTGCAGCATATGAAACGCCACCGTGTTCTGAGGAGATCTGCCGGAAGCGTTGTTCAAGGCTTCGCTCGGTTTCCATCCATGCTTCAAGCCGCGCGGAGAAGGTCTTCGCCTTATCGGGGCGTTGTTTGACGAAGGCGGACTCCAGCTCCCTGGCGACTTTTTTCCTGGCGTTGGAGGAAAACCACAGGTGCGGGTTATCGCCCTCTTTGGCACCCGCCGCTTCGGCCGCGCTGATGTCGATGGCGTCCGAACTGGAATGCTCAAGGTTTTTGGTGGCCCACGCATCGTAGCCAATGCCGTTGGTCAGTGTCACGTCCGCTTTTTCAAGACGTGCGACATCACTGGTTTTCGGTTCAAAATCGTGAGCGTCGACCGCAATGGAATCGACAATCGAGGTCACATGCACATCCGGTCCGCCGACTTGCCGGGCGAGCGTGCCCCACTGGTTCACCGATGCCACCACTGTGATGGGACCGTCGTGCCTGGATGCCTCGTTCGTCGTTCCGCAAGCCGCAAGGCCTAAGAAGAGCGACACCGCCGCAACTGTGGCGAGCACACGAATCACCATGCGGTTCATGCGAATCATCTGCCGTTTCCCCTAAGTTTCGTGGACATCATTTCCGTCAGACCATCATCCGCTCTTACCTGCACGCCGCAGATAACGGCAACGATAATTCGCCCGACAAATCAAGATATACACCAGCAACTTGACAATGATTCTCATTTTCAACTTAAATAGCTCGACATCATATGACCCCCACATACGCGCCACGAAACGTTGCCGTGCCTTTTGCGCAAACCCCCGGCCCCCATCCTGAAAGGACGCGGTCCATGCAACCGCACTCACCTAGGCACGCACAGGCCACGGCCGGACGCCTCGACATCGAGCCGAAAGCAGTCCGACCGGAACGCACGGCATATGGTACGTTACATTTGCGGCACTTCCGGCATTTGCGGCACTTCGGGAGACCGCGAGGCCTGGGGCTCGTCCATTGCGTCAAGCCTGTCGGCAATACGTGTCAGCAACTTCACGGTCTGCTCGTCCGGAGCCGGAGTCTTGGGTTTCTCGGCGTCCTCCCCGCCGGCCTTGGACGACGAGTGCAGCAGTTTCGATGATACGTCGCGGAATTTGTTGACGGGCACGACGATGCAGAAGTACACCACCGCGGCGATGACCAGGAAGTTCAGCAAGGCGCCTAGGATCGCACCGAACGAAATAGTGGCGTGGTTGGAGGTGATGGTCAAAGTTTTGCTCAGATCCGGTTTGCCGAACAGCATCGAAATCAGCGGATTGATCAGATTGTCAACTATCGAGTTGACGACAGCGGTGACGGCGCCGCCTACGACGACGCCAACCGCCAAATCAATCATGTTGCCACGTTCTATGAATTTCCTGAACCCCTGTAACATATCGTCCCCTTTGAGCAACGTAGTAAAACCACTCCGTACTTCGTCATTATAGGCACCATTCGCCCCGCATTTCAGGCTACCCCTACAGCGAAGCACGGCACAAGCGACGAACGTAGGACACCGCGCACATGCCCGATGTCTGGTTCCGACGGATACGTACCCGCCCGATGCGGCATTGCATTGAACGAACCATAACAATGTGAAGCATGAAAACACATAAAAAGACAGAGAAAAAGTGCGCCCGGCAGGATTCGAACCTGTAACCTGCTGATCCGTAGTCAGCTGCTCTAATCCATTGGGCTACGGGCGCAACATCATCAACCACAAGATTGACGACTCGTCTAGTATAGCCCAATTGACGGATTTTTACCACTCATCGGTGAGTCCCAAGAAATTCCAACGATTTGACCTCTGATTACTCCTTCCGATATTCTGCGAAACGAGCATCTTCCGACATTACCGCAGACAACCGGAGGGTCGCCCCCCCCATCAGTGAACCCCGAACGCAAGAGCATCGATTTTCCATGTTGAGCTGTTTGCCAGCCTTCTTCAGCGCACTCCCGAAACGCTCGGGTTAGGTGGCGGCGTTATCCGTGAAGCGCTTCTTGACAGAAGCCGTTCGGGCTACGTTGCCTCGTCGGAATGCTCGTCGGTCACCTTGAAATCGTCACTCTACGTCGCACCCAAGCCATTGCACCGAAAATCCTTCCGTCATCCGCGTTCCTCCCATTGACCACCAGCGTCGCAACGGAGTCGAAGGCCTGGAATTGATCGATAAAACAGACCCGCCAGACGGACAAGGATACGACCGTATCCTTGATGGTTTGCGACCAGATCCCTGACGACGAACGTGAATGACTGCATGATTCCCCCCCCCTTGATCCGGATGCCCGGCGCAAGCTTGGCAGATGCACGTCGCCGGCCAGGCCTTTCAAACCACTTTGCACGCAGAACAACGATAGACTTCTCAGACGGTCCCAAATATGTTCACCTCACATACAAATTGAGGACTCGTACGTGACGGCACATTGCTCACATAACCCCTGCAGGTGCCGGCAACATCTTTCGCGCTGGTTTCCCCTAGGGGGGCGGTGCACCACGGCGCGAGGGGAGAGGAACTCCCCCGCCCGACGCCTCTAAGCCTTTGAAAACCACAAGGTAACGACTCGACCAAACGCATTCGTTTCCGTTTGTAACGTTCAAGACAGAGCGTGACTTTGGACAGAATCAAAGCGGATAGCCCATATGCTGCTGCCGAATTCCCTCGGACAAGCCGCCGATTTCATTGATCGACACCCGAATTCACGCCCTGCGCGACGAATACGATTCCAACGAAGAGGACATGACATACCGCGCTTGAGGCGCGGACGCCTTAACGAAGAACAACCAAGGAACGCGATAACGACCATTCCACAATGAACTCCCCTACCATGAGGGCACACACCAATCATCTGCGGCCGCTTTCTCATGATCTGCACTGATATCGGGCGCAGTATGCACGCAAGGTCACTTGGCGCTGATGGTGCCGAGGGCCCACGGTCTCGCATCGACATGCTGTCCATAAAGTAAACCATGCTAACAATTCCTGGGATGTGCTATACTCGTCCGCTTAGGCGATGTACGAGAGAGAACGTTGCCTGAAATTGGTCTAACAACGCCTGTTACAGGCCGAAAGCTTCCCCCCAAGGAGGTGGAAAACCACTAATGAAAGAGTATATACAGCGATTAGGGCGATCCCTGATGCTTCCCGTGGCGACGCTGCCCGCAGCCGCCCTGTTCATCGGTATCGCAAACTGGATCGACCCCAAGAACGTGAATATCGTTTCGGCCTTCCTGTTCAAAACCGGCAACACCATCACCGGCAACCTAGGCATTCTATTCGCCATCGGTCTGGCGATCGGAATGGCCAAGGACAAGAACGGCGCCTCCGCACTTGCAGGTCTGGTCGGATTCCTGACCGTGACATCCCTGCTCGGTCCGACCAACGCCGGCGCCTTCCTCGGCTTTGACGGCTCGGCTGCACACCCTGTTCCCCCGGCTTTCAACGCGGTCGACAACAGCAACGTTTTCTTCGGCATTCTGACCGGCCTTATCGCAGCCGCTCTTTACAACAAATTCCGTGACACCAAGCTCCCCACGGCGTTGGCCTTCTTCAGCGGCCGCCGTCTGGTTCCGATCCTGTCCGTCGCGGCCATGGCGGTGGTCTCGCTGTTCATGCTGTTCGCATGGCCCTTCGCCTTCAACGCTCTGACCATGTTCGGCAAGGCCATTGTGGGTCTGGGCTGGTTCGGTGCCGGTCTCTATGGCTTCTTCAACCGTCTGCTCATCCCCACCGGCCTGCACCATGCTCTGAACAATGTGTTCTGGTTCAATATCGCAGGCATCAACGATATCGGCAACTTCTGGTCCGGCAAGGGCACCTTCGGCGTCACCGGCATGTACCAGGCCGGCTTCTATCCCGTGCTTATGTTCGGACTGCCCGCCGCCGCCTTCGCCATCTACCGTTGCGCGAAGCCTGAAAACAAGAAGCAGACCAAGTCCCTGATGATGGCCGCGGCCTTCGCCACCTTCTTCACCGGCGTGAGCGAACCCCTCGAATTCTCCTTCATGTTCGACGCCTGGCCGCTCTACATCGTTCACGCGGTGCTCATGGGCATCTCCGTGGCCTTCGCCGCCTTCATGCACTGGACCTCGGGCTTCAACTTTTCCGCTGGTCTGGTCGACTACGTGCTGGCCTTCAGGTCCCCGATGGCGGACAAGCCGTACATGCTGCTCGTACAGGGCGTGGTCATGGCTCTGCTCTACTACTTCGTCTTCACCTTCATGATCAAGAAGTTCAACCTCAAGACTCCGGGTCGCGAGGACGTCAGCACGAACGACGACACTGACGCGGTCGCCAAGGCCAACGGCGTTGACAGGTTCGTCGTCATGGCCGACCGCTTCTTCAAGGCGCTCGGCGGTTCCGACAATCTCAAGGTCGTCGACAACTGCACCACGCGCCTGCGCCTGACCGTGGCCGACAGCGGCATCATCGACCAGGCCGCCATCAAGGCGGCTGGTGCCGCCGGTGTCAAGATCATCAGCAAAGACAACGTCCAGATCATCGTCGGCACCGAGGTTCAGTTCGTGGCCGATGCCCTCGAGGAGTTCCGTTCCCATGCCCGCGAGCCGCTTACCGACGAGGCCTCACGTGCACAGGTCGAAGCGGACATGGCCGCGGTCCCCGTCGAGTCCGCCTCCGAATCGGTGACGCAGGATATCGTCGCCCCGACCGAAGGAAAGCTCATCCCGATCGAACAGGTCTCCGACGAGACCTTCGCCGAGAAGATGCTTGGCGACGGCTATGCCGTGCAGCCCACGAACGGTGATGTCCGTGCGCCTCTGGACGGAACCGTCTCCACGGTCTTCCCGACCAAGCACGCCATCGGCATCATCACCGACTCGGGTCTTGAGGTGCTGCTGCACATGGGCATCGACACCGTTCAGCTCAAAGGCACCCCCTTCACCGTCCTCGTCAAGGAGGGCGACGTGTTGACCGCCGGTCAGAAGGTCGCCGAAGCCGATCTGGACGCCATCAAGGCCGCAGGCAAAGGCACCGACATGATCGTTGTCTTCACCAACGGCGACAAGGTAGCCTCGCTTAAGGTCAACCCCTCCGGCAACGTCAAAGTCGGCGAGGTCGTTGGATCCGTGACCAGCAAGTAGGCACGGCCAAAAGCCGGGTGTGTGGTCCGTCCGTTCATCGGTTTTGAACGATGACCCATACACCCGGCTTTTGCGTACCCAGATAAGGTCCATCGTCTCTACGGCCCTCGTGTCCTACCGGTAGCCCCTCGGCGGGCATTGTGGGCACGCACAAATTGAGTTGTGCGTGCCCACAATGCCCGCCGGGTCAAACCGATGCAAGAGCCTGGCGGGAATCAGGCCTTGGCGACCTTCACTGTAAGATCTTTGGCTTCGGCGTCGGAGTTGACATCGATCGACGTGGCCAAGGTCTCATGGGCGATCAGATCACGGAACCGCTCGACCTTCGGCACGTCGACCGCAGGGACGTTAAGCGTCAGGGCGATACGGTCGGCGATGTCAAGCCCGGCGTCCTTACGCGTGTCCTGCACGGCACGGATGGCGTCACGGGCATAGCCTTCGGCCTCCAGTGCGTCCGTCATCTCGGTGTCGAGAATCACGAAGCCACCGGAGGGCAATGCTGCGGAGACCACGCTCGCGCGGCCCTCGTCACCGTCCTTCTCGACCTGGTTGACCAAGGTGTATTCACCCTGTACAAGAGCGACTTCGCCGCTCGGCGTCGAAACGACGGGAGCCCCGGTCTCCGCATCGACGCGCCAGTCACCGGACTTGGAGGCCTTAATGGCGGACTGCACCTGTTTGCCGAGCCTCGGTCCCGCCGCACGAGCATTGACCTTAAGGTCATGAATGATCTTCAGACCGTGATTGGATGCGTCTGCGAGCGTGGAGAATTCGACGTTCTTCACATTGAGTTCGGTTTTGAGGATACCGCTGTACGCCTCGACGCCCTCAGGGTCATCGACCAGCACCGTGAGATTGGCCAACGGCTGACGCACTCGAATCTGCGAGGCCTTGCGCAACGACAGGACGCCGGAGACGACCTCGCGCACCTGCTCCATGGCGACGACGAGCGCCGGATCATCGACCAGCACACGCCCCAGTTCGGTGGCCTCGCCCTTGTCGAGCGCATCCGGCGAAAGCGCATCCGCCCCGGCGCCACACGAGCCTTGGCCGGCCTCGGTGACGAACGGCCACTGCGCCAAATGCACCGACTCCCCCCCGGTCAGACCACGCCACACGGACTCGGCCTCCATCGGGGCGAGCGGCGCCATGACGCGCATCAGCACCTCGAGCACGGTGTAAAGTGTGTCGAAAGCGCGCCTATCCTCGTTCCAGAAACGCTCGCGGTTGTTGCGGATGTACCAGTTGGTGAGCATGTCGATGAAGTCCTGCACCTGGGCGCAGGCATCGGAGATGGCGAAGGTGTCGAGCGCGTGCTCCACCGACTCCACCAGACGGCGCGTGCGAGCCAAGAGATACCGGTCCATGTTCGGCAGGCCGGACACCTCGTCGGGATGCAACTGATGGGCATCGTATCCCTTCCCGCCGTTCGCGGCGTTGGCATAGAGCGTGAAGAAGTAATAGGAGCTCCACACCGGCAGCAGCACCTGACGCACCGTGTCGCGAATGCCGTCGGCGGTGACGATGAGGTTGCCGCCGCGCAGGATCGGCGAGGACATGAGGAACCAGCGCATCGCGTCGGAGCCATAGTCGTTGAACACGCCATTGACGTCCGGGTAATTGCGCAGGTGCTTACTCATCTTCTGGCCGTCGTCGCCAAGCACGATGCCGTGGCAGATGACGTTCTTGAACGCCGGCCTGTCGAACAGCGCCGTGGCCATCACATGCAGCAAGTAGAACCAGCCGCGGGTCTGGCCGATGTACTCGACCACATAGTCCGCCGGGAAATGCTGCTCGAAGTACTCCTTGTTCTCGAAGGGATAATGGAACTGGGCGAACGGCATGGAACCGGATTCGAACCAGCAGTCAAGCACATCGGTGATACGGTGCATATGTGATCGACCGGTCGGGTCGTCAGGGTTGACCCGTGTGAGGTTGTCGATATAAGGCCGGTGCATGTTGACTTTGCCCTCACCATCGCGCGGATAGTCACCGAAGTCGGCCTTGAGATCCTCCAGCGAACCATACACGTCCACACGCGGGTACTTCGGATCGTCGGAGACCCACACCGGAATCGGCGAGCCCCAGAAGCGGTTGCGCGAAATCGACCAGTCACGGGCGTTCTTGAGCCACTTGCCGAACTGGCCGTCCTTGACGTTGTCGGGAATCCAATTGATCAACTGGTTATTGGCCAGCAGACGATCCTTGATCTTGGTCACGGAGACGAACCACGAGGAGACCGGCTTGTAGATCAGCAGGGTGCCGCAACGCCAGCAGTGCGGATAGGAGTGAACGTAGCTCTTCTCCTGGAAAAGCAGGGCGCGACGGTCTTCGGGCACCTGGGCCAAAGGACCGTCACCATTGCGTAGGTTGCGCAAAATGGGAAGGTTCGCGTCGAACACGTACATGCCTTCATAATCGGGGCACGCGGAGGTGAAGCTGCATCCCTCGTCGAGCACGTCGACGGAGTTGACCCCGGCGGCGGTGAGCGTGTTCATATCGTCTTCACCATATGGAGCCTGATGGACCAGGCCAGTGCCTTCGACGGTGTCGACATAATCCGCGGCCATGATCTGGTACGCGTTGGGCCCGGGCACATGACCCTCGGACTCGGCCTGATCACCCGCGAAGTACGGAAAGACCGGCCAGTAGCGGCGGCCGACCAGATCGCTGCCTTTGAGCTCTCGCACCACCTCGTAGTTCTCGCCGAGTTCCTTGGCGTACGAGCCCACCAGCGGCTTGCCCAGATAGAACTTCTTGCCCGCGAACTTGCCTTCGGTCGGTTTTACCTCAACGTAGTCGATGTCCTGACCCACCACGATCAGGAAGTTGGTGGGCGTGGTCCACGGGGTTGTCGTCCAGAAGACGGCGTAGGCATCGTCCTCGTCGCGCATCTTGACGGCCACGGAGACGGTCGTGTCCTGCCGATCCTGATACACGTCGGCATCCATGCGCAACTCGTGCGCGGAAAGCGGGGTGCGGTCCTTGGGGCAGTACGGCAGCACGCGGTAGCCCTTGTAGGCCAAGCCCTTGTCGTAGAGGGTCTTGAACGCCCACATCACCGACTCCATGTAGCTGGTGTCGAGCGTCTTGTAGCCATGCTCGAAATCGACCCAACGGGCCTGGCGGTGAACGTAGTCCTTCCACTCGTTGGTGTATTTAAGCACGGAGGCGCGGCAGGCGGCGTTGAACTTTTCGATGCCCATCTGCTCGATCTGGTCGACCGACTCGATGCCCAGCTCTTTCTGCGCCTCAAGTTCGGCGGGCAGGCCGTGGGTGTCCCAGCCGAAGACGCGATTGACCCTGCGGCCCTTCATGGTCTGATAGCGAGGAATGACATCCTTGGCGTAACCGGTCAAAAGGTGGCCGTAGTGCGGCAGGCCGTTGGCGAACGGCGGCCCGTCGAAGAAGACGAACTCATTGTCGCTGTGGTCCCCCGACGGGTTGCGATCGATGGACTTTTCGAAGGTGTCGTCCTTGTCCCAGTAATCCAGTACCGCTTCCTCCATCTTCGGGAAGCTCGGATTCGGTGCGACGCTCGAACCGACCGCGCCTACCGCGGCCTTGGGATAAACATGATTGGCATTGGTGGTTTCGTTCACCGCTACTCTCCTCGCTCGCAGGTTCATATCAACTACCTGCGAGGACGATGGATGCCATGCGACGTACTGCTTCCGTCCGCACACCACCACCGCGGTACCACCCCGCTTGCCGCGTCAACGCACCTCGGCGCAGCCACTTGAAGTCGAGCTGTCTCGGGCTCTCCCGTCGGTTCTAATAAGTCACGAAACAAGCCACGCCCGCAACCGTTCTTCCGAAAGCTCCCCGCCGATAACGGATCAGCGCTTGTACTGATAGATGCTAGCACACCAGTCGGATAGCGGCCACGAACCGTTTCACGCTTTGGAATCCATGGCTGCAGCCGTTCGCTATGAACGGACAGGCATACGCGCGTAGACACCCACACTGTGACCCAGAATCTTTCGGAAAACGCATCGATCCAAGGCGGACACGGACAATGAATCGTCTGACGACGATAACCGCAGCCTCCCCAATCCACCTCACTTCGTGCCTCTAGCCGGTCATAAATGCCTCTAACCGCTCACTCCTGCCCTTTACCGTTAATTATTTGTCGACAAAATATACGTTTGGAGGCACTATTGACCGGTTAGAGGCACGAAGTTGGGGAAACCACACGATCATTGGGTGACACAGGAGGGCGAATGGATCTTTTGCCCGTTCGCATCAAGTCCTAAGCGAAAAGAAAAACGGGACATCCTCATCGCAGGGCGTGTCGCCGACGGCAAGCGCCAACTACGAGCGCAACTACGCCGGTAAAGAGGGCAGGAAGCAGGATGCGATGCCGCCATTCCTTTGGAGCCTCACCGCCTGTCATGGGCAACGAGGCGACCACGGGCATGGTGGTATCGAACTTCACTGTGGACGAGACGTTGGGCTCTCCGCTGCCCATCGACGTCGGTTCTTCGGCGGCCGGGGCGTCCTTTGCCTGCATCTGCGAGTCACCTTTAAGCAGTACTCCATCAGGTATCGGCAACGTGAACGTGCCATCGTTGGAACCTGAGGCCGGACAGGTTGCGCCGACGATGTTGCCGGTGCCGGAATTTCAGGTCGGCGTTGTGGAAACAGGCGACGAACCGGTCGGCCAGGTCACGGTCACCGAAAACCTGGTTTCCTCGACACGATTGGGCTGCTTGGACGTATCGCCGGAACTGAAGACGGCAGCAGAGACCGTACGGGTCCGCTTGTTGAAGGTCGCTCCTTCAATTGACGGAGCGACCAGATCAGTCCGTCTGCCCGCCGAGAACGCGTAATCCGAATTGCCGGCCAAGGTCGTCATCAGCCGCGCGCGGAACACATATGGCATGCCCTGACCGACATCGTCGGCATCGGACAACGCGGATATCGGAAACATGGCCGACCAGTTACAGGCGGTCGAAGAGCATGAGGTCGTATCCAACGTTACGTCATTAGCCGCGGCGGGCGTGCCGTCGCTTGGATTCGTCGAGTCAGGGGTGCCCTTGGGCATCAGCGCGACTTCGATCTTGTCGCCGGATTGCACCGCCCGGATACCGCCACCTTGCGGAACCGTACCGGAAACCTTCAACTTATCAATTTCTCCGCCGTTCATCCACGGGAATACCAAATCATTGGAGACGATGGGCGACGGAACCCATAGCGCATATAGCGTCACATCGTCGGTTGGCGTGTACGAGCTGCCCAACGCGTAATCAGGAGAAGTTACGTTGGCTTTACTGCTCCACCCAGCCAAGCGATAGCCGGAACGAGTGAAACCGGAACCAGAAGCCAAGGTGACACCCGGATGGTCGGGCCATCCGCCTCTCATATCAGCCGTCGACCCTGTTCCTCCATTGGCGTTGAATGAGACAGTATACGGACGGCCATGCCAAGCCATTTTTGAAGGTGATGGAATGCCGCCATCAAAGGGCTCTCCAGTCCACATACCATCATCCCTGTACCAGTGCATGCCAGGCCACGCACTGGTAACATCATCGCGAAAGGATGCCGCTGGCAAAGTCTGATTGGCACCGATGCGGATGAAACGGATGCCCGGAGAATCAGAAAACATCGCATCCTTGGTACGGATTCGAGAAAAATCCCACTTCGACATATCCCTCGAAGATAGAGACCCCAAGTATTCGAACATGTACCGCAGATTTTGTGCATTCGATTGGCCAGACTGACCCAAATCCCATTTATCCAGACCTGTAATTGAAGTAAGTAGATGATTATCGGCAAACATGCTCTCAAAATCGGACACCCGTGAAATGTCGAGCTTGCCTAAATCGGCGGACCGCAGATTCGAGGCGAACCGGTTACCGGTGTCCAAATCATATCCCTCAAATAAGCGGTTCGCCAATATCGCAGATACATGTCCGGAAACGACTATCCGAGTTATCGTCCGATTACCATACCAAACGATGCTTCTTTGCGTACCATAGTCCGGTATTGTGCCACTTTCCGACTCAAGAACGCAATCGTCGCCATCGTCGCTAAGATGAATATTGTGAAGTAACGTTCCACCCGTGCCGGACCATGGCGTATGAGCGGGAACCGTACCGCATGTAACGCCTTGCGGCGAAACCACCGTTTTTGTTTGTGGCGAATTAGTTTGAGAACCTACCTGCGCCGAATTGCCCGAGGCCGGGAATCAAGCCGTTTAGCCCCCCCCCCGATTGAATTTCTATCAGTCGAAGACGCAGGACCAGAATCAGACAGAGCGGAGGCAGTGGATTCGGAGGTTAAAGAAGACTGTGCAAAGGTCGAGGAATCCCCCCCCCGGATGCAGATTGTGAAACGTGGGGGGGGGCACTGGAACGTTCAGCCGCAAACGCCGGCTGGGTAGTCATCGCGAACAAGACCGCCGCTACGGCAACCGGCCATCGCCTTTCGAGCTGCACCGTGTATGCCCATCCGAAACCCTCCTATACACCGCTCAAACACCAACACATCCGACACAACCGATGACGTCGTCAGCGACCGCCAAGCAATTACGTATCGCACACCTAAGTCAAATATAGACTGTCTCGGCCACAAATCAGACGCCTGACGCCATCAACCCGACCTCGCCGCCCGACATACCTAAGCCCCCCCCCACGATAACAAATCATCACTGGTGGTTGTCGCTCCATCACGTCATTGGTAGCGTCTAACACAGGCCACCGGGTGTGGAAATTCGCGCTATACGGCGAACCGACATCTCACTGCGAACGAACCACGTCCATGAAACGCCGACCGTAGAGACGCAACTTGTTTTCACCTACGCCATTGACCGCGAGGAACTGGGCATCGGTGACCGGCTTGATACGGGCCATGTCACGCAAGGTCTTGTCGGAGAAGACGATGTACGGGGGCTTGCCGATCTCGCTGGCGATGGTGCGGCGCAGCTCGCGGAATTTCTGGAAGAGGGCCTCATCCTCTTCAGTGGGTTCATAGTCTTCAAGTGCCGAGGAGCCGCCAGGACCGCCGGACGAACGGCGAACGCCACGGCCGGCGTTTGAAGCCCCCTCATCGTCGGGATCATAGGACCCAAGCGCAAGACCACGTGCAGGACCACGGGACTCGACGGACCGATGGCGCTGAATACGCTTGAGCTCGTAGTGGAAGTCAGGACTGACCGTTTCCGCAGCCCGATCTCCGAAACGCACGACCGGCAGACGGCCCTCCGAAATGGACAGGTATCCGTCGGTCGCCATTTGGTTGAGCACATCGCGAATACGCGCGTCCGGCACCTCACTAAGCGCCGCATAACTGGGCACCTGGTCCAGTCGGCGGTTGATGAGGTCCTGAGCCTTCGAACCGCGCAAGACCGAAACGATCTTACCCATGCCGAAACTCTGGTTAAGGTCATGCACGCAACGGCTCACGGCGCGAGCAACGTCGGTGACGTCGATGCTTTCGAACGTGCGCTCGCAGTTGGCACAGTTGCCGCATTTGCCCGCTTCGGGCCCACAGGAAGGCAGAACCGCCACAACCGTTGCCGCAGATGCCGGTCTATCACCGGTAACCCGCCCGGCCTGAAAGGGTGCGCCAGTCGGCCCGTTGACCCGATCGGCGCATCCACCTGCAAACTCACTGGCAGGCTGTTCAACCTGTTGATCAACAAGTTGAACACTTGGTGCCACGACCGAACCAGCGCCGGCATTCGCCCGCATGTTCGCTCCATCGGAACGTGCAGAGCCGGACAGAGCCTCCGGCGCGGTCTCACCGGCAATCTTGATGCCGGTGGGGTCGGCAAAATAACGAGTCATATAGCGGTGCAAACATTCGGTGGTACGGCAATAGCCGATCATGGCGTTAAGCAGGCGTCGATGACTGGCACGGACGATTTCGCGTTCTTCGTAGCTCAGGCGCTCATTGTCCGAATCCATATCGAGCAGTCGGCGCCGGGTGACGATGTCCGACTCGTTCCACAGCAGGGTGCAACGGCTGGGCTCGCCGTCGCGACCCGCACGACCGGCCTCCTGATAATAGGCTTCGATGCTTTCAGGCATGTTGTGATGGATGACATAGCGCACATTGGACTTGTCGATGCCCATGCCGAAGGCGTTGGTGGCCACGACCACCGGAACCTTGTCGGTCACGAAGTCACGTTGGGCCCGCTCACGGGCTTCGGAGGCCATACCACCGTGGTATGCCACAGCGGACAGCCCCTGATCGTTGAGCTCTTGCGCGAGCGCCTCCGTCTCCTTACGGGTGGCGCAGTAGACGATGCCGGACTCATCTCGATGGTTGGCCACATAATCGGCGATCCATGTGTTCTTGCTTTTCGTCGGCATGTTGATGATGTCGAAATACAGATTGGGACGGTCAAAACCGGTGACGGTGACCTTTGGATTTTTCAATCCCAATAGTCGCGCGATGTCCCTCCGCACCTTTTCGGTGGCAGTGGCGGTGAAAGCGGCCACGGTGGGCCGGCTTGGCAATGAGGCGATGAACTCACCGATGCCCAAATACGACGAACGGAAATCCTGCCCCCACTGAGAAACGCAGTGCGCCTCATCGACGGTGATCAAAGAAATCGACATGCGTGACACGATGTCACGAAACCGTTCGGTTTCCAACCGTTCCGGTGCCACATAGAGCATCTTCACATCCCCACGTGCAGCCTGGGCAAGCACCATGGCCTGTTCATCGGAATCTTGCGTCGTGTTGATGAAGGCGGAAGGGATACCCACTTCGTTCAGCGCGTCGACCTGATCGCGCATCAGCGAAATCAAGGGTGAGACGACAATGGTCAGACCCGGCAGCATCGTGGCCGGCACCTGATAGCAAATCGACTTGCCCGCACCGGTCGGCATGACGCCCAACACATCTCGTCCGGCAAGGATCGCCTCGACAAGCCCCGACTGCCCGGCCCGGAATGAGTCATAGCCGAAATACCGCTTCAGGGCCGCGAGTGCACGACCACCGCCGCCGCTCCCATTCGTCGTCGCTTCACTCATTGTATGATTCCATCGTTCTGTTCATGCCCCCATTGTGCCGATCCGACCAGCCATACACCGTCATCGCCGGTACTGCCGCCATCAACGTCATCACCAGCCAGCCCTCACGATCATTGCCTTGATACACAGCCGTCATTGCGAACATAGTATTCCATGACCGCACGATCGTCACAACCGATACGCGAAGCCCTCCCACGGTCGCAACTGCTCGTTCTCGGGCAACCGACCCGTGGTCGAAATCAGCAGGCGGGAGACGTCAAGACTGCCGCTCTCGGCAAGCAATCGAGCGGACTGCGCCGGAATAGGCACGGTGGCTCCCGAAAGATTCACCGCCACCAACAGCTTCTCGTCGCGGAGCATGCGGGTGAACGCGTAGACGAGATTGTCGCGGGCGTCGACCAGCTTCAAATCGCCTGCGTCCACGATTGGCTCGGTGTGACGCAATTCGATAAGCCGCTTGTAGAACGAGTAGACCGAGTCCGGATTCGACATCTCCGCCTCGGCGTTGATTTCCGTGTGATTCGGATTGACCTCGATCCACGGCTCGACGGGCGCGTCGGAGGCGGTGAACCCGGCGTAGCGCGAGGAGTCCCATTGCATCGGCGTGCGCGCATTGTCACGGGCGCGGACGTCCATGATATCGAGCATCTGCTGGGGACTGCGCGCATGCAATTGCTCGACCTGCTCATGGTATTCGTTGATGGCCTCGATGTCGCGATACTGGTTGAGCAGTCGGAAATGCGCGTTGGTCATCCCCAGCTCCTCGCCTTCGAAAACATAGGGCGTGCCGCGATGCATATGGAGCAGCAAAGCAAATGCCTTGGCGCAACGCGCCCGCACCTCCGGACTGTCGTCTCCCCAACGGGAGACGACGCGAGGCTGGTCGTGGTTCTCGAAGTAGAGACCCTCCCAACCCGCTTTGCGCACGGCCTTCTGCTCGCCTTCAAGCTCCTTGCGCAGCGTCTTGACCGAGAAGGGGACCGGATTCCACTTGTCGTTCCTTTTCCCGTCAAACGACACATGGCCGGAGGGGAGCATCATATCAAGCTCGCCGTTGGACGGGTCGGTAATCCGCGCAATGCGTTCTGGTCGTATTCCCGGAGCCTCTCCGACAATCAGGCAGCCTTCGCGTCCCTCAAAGACCTCGTGGCGCATTTCGCGCAGGAATTCGTCCAGACGAGGCCCGTCGCCGCACGCCGAGAACGGCGAGGAATGGCCGTTCGCATCGGTTGGGAAGTCAGGAATATGACTGCCCGCCTCCCCTGGCAACCGGCCGTGCCGGTCCACACGTTTGGAAATCCGTGTGATGGCGTCCATGCGGAAGCCGTCAATGCCCCGGTCCATCCAGCGGTTCATCATCGCGTACACGGCCTTGCGCACCTGAGGGTTCTCCCAATTGAGGTCCGGCTGCTTTTTCGAATACTGGTGCAGATAGTACTCGCCACGCTTGGGATCGTAGGTCCATGCCGACCCGCCGAAACAGGAGCCCCATTTGTTCGGCTCGGCGCCTGGCGTGCCCGGCTCGTGCCCCTTACGCGCCGGCCGCCACCAATACCAGTCGGCATGCGGATCGGTTTTGTCGCGGCTGGCTTGGAACCACGCATGTTCGTCGGATGTGTGATTGACCGCGAGATCCATTACTATTTTCAGGCCGCGTCCGTGGGCTTTGGCGATAAGCTCCTCCATGTCGTCCATGGTGCCGAATAGCGGATCTATCGCCTCATAATCCGAGATGTCGTACCCGTTATCGTTCTGCGGGGACTGGTAGACGGGACCAAGCCAGAGCACATCGACCCCCAGGTCGGCAAGATAGCCAAGCCGCGAGGTGATGCCCTTGATGTCCCCGTAACCGTCGCCGTTCGTGTCCTGGAAGCTGCGAGGATATATCTGATAGACCACCGCGTCCGCCCACCAAGGGTTCGGCGTGGCTCCATTCGTACGTATACTGTCCGCCAGAACACCCCGCCGGCCGATAACCATAATGCCGCCTCTCATTGATCGCGTGCACGACGGAGGTCCCGCCGACATCGTCGCATCTGACGATTATAAGGATATGGCGGCACGAACGACGCGCCGACAGGACCATTGGACGAAGTCCGCGCGCAACAGGCGCCAACCGGTTATTCCGAATGACCAGCGTACGCAGCATCTGTAATTACAGTATTTACAACGATCAGTCAAGGGCGCACAAACGACGACTCCAACGGATGAACAACGGTTGCGCCGGTAAACATGCGCTTGCAAACATGAGTGCGATATGGCCCTACGCAGCCGACAGGCAGGCCAAGCAAAACAGTTTGCTTCACCATTGAGCGGCCGCCACCAGCTGCCTCGTATAGTCGGACGTCGGATTGCCCAAAACCTCGGCCACGGTGCCTTCTTGCTCGATAAGGCCTTCATGAAGCACCAGAATGCGATCAGCGATATGCTGAACCACCCCAAGGTCGTGGGAAACGATAATCAGGGCGGTGTTCGGGCGCTGTTCACGGATGGCCGCGAACGCATCGAGGATCTGCAGACGGGCGGCCACGTCAATGGCGCTCATCGGCTCATCGGCGGCAATGATATTCGGTTCGGCGACAACGGCGCGGGCGATGGCCACGCGTTGCGCCTGTCCGCCCGAAAGATCCGCCGGGTAACGATCAAGGAATTCGGCGGGATCCAGGCCGGTTAACGCCAAGGCCCGAGCGGCACGGCCTCGCAGCCGGTCATGGGACAATCGTCGACGACCGCCCATGCCAAACAACCCGCCAAGCCGAGCGGACCATCCATCGGTATTCTTGCGGCCCGATACGGCATGGTCACTGCTATTATCGCCGGAATGACCGCCACCAATCGCCAACGGCTCCGCGATGGAACGCCCCACCGTCCAACGCGGGTCAAGCGAGGCAAACGGATTTTGGAACACCAGTCCCGATTCACGTCGCAACGCGCGATACCCGGCAGAACGTGGACCGCTCACCGGCAGACCTCGGTAATCGACGCTGCCTGAGGTCGGTGAATCGAGCCCCAGAAGGATGCGCACCAGAGTCGATTTGCCGGAACCGGACCCACCGATGATCGCCAGACACCGGCCGGCCTCCACCTCGACGTTCACACCGGCCAAAGCCGAATGCCGCCCGAAGCTACGGGTTATGCCCACCCCGCGTAATATGCCGGTGCGCTTTTCATCCATATTCCCCACCATTCCACATCGGATCCTGCAATGTCGTCAAGACACAATCACACAAAAACCAAACTTCACGATTCCCGTTTCATCCGCACGGAAAGCGCGGATCATGCCCCCGCCCATCGCGCGCCATTCGTACGCCAGCATTCTCCACATAACCCATGTGCATTATCATCCCTACTCAAGTGCCAGTTTCCTTGCCGCACCGACCAGCCGTCCAGCCTGCGGCGTTGAGGGTTTGGCCAATAAATCCGAGGTCGCCCCCGACTCCACTACACGTCCATGCTCCAGTACGTATGCGCGTGTGGTGGCTCTGGCCAACACCGAAAAATCATGCGTGATGAAAAGCATCGAGGCACCGGAATCATCCACCAACCGAACCAACAGGTCCACGATCTGACGCTGCGCAATGGAGTCAAGCGCGGTGGTCGGTTCATCCGCCACAATCAGCCGGGGTGAGGTAATCAACGCGGTGGCGATGGCGGCGCGCTGGGCCTGACCGCCTGACAGCTCGTTTGGATGCCTGTCGGCCAGACCAGCGTCAAGGCCCACCTTAGCCAACATCCTGCGAACGCGCCCGGCACGCTCAGCCTTGCTCAATCGATAGTGCAGCCTCAGCGGCAGTTCGATTTGACGACCCACAGTCGTAACCGGGTTCAGGCTGGAAAAAGGATCCTGCAATATGGTTCCCACATATCGACCCCTCAGGTCCGCAAGCGTGACCTCATCGGCACCAACCGCCTCAACCCCTGACAAATTAACGGAGCCCGAAAGCACCGCATCATCAGGAGTCAGTCCCAGCATCGCTTTGGAAATCATCGACTTACCGGACCCGGACGAGCCGATAAGCCCCACACGCTCACCATCCGCTATGTCGAGATCGACATCCGAAACCAGGGTTTGGGAGCCGATCACGATACCTAGATCGCGTATCGAAACACTCATGCGGCGACCTTTCGCAGGGCGGTGTTGACGATTGGGTCAATGGCCTGCCTCAACACATCTCCGAACAGGTTCAAAGCCACGACCACGACCGTGACGGTCAACCCCGGCCAGACCACCGTGAGCGGGTAGACGTCGATAAGCTTGACCGACGTAGACAACGAATGCCCCCAGCTCGGCACTCCACTGGGCACGCCCACGCCCAGATAGGTCAACCCGCTCTCGGCCAGAATCGCGGTGCCGGCGGACAGCGAAAGCTGCACCATAATGGACGGAAGGCTGTTAGGCAACACATGGCGGAACAGTACGTAGCCGCCGGAAGCGCCGGAGGCACGGGCCGAGACCGCATAGTCCGAACCAGCGGCCAACAAGGCCTGTGGTCGGGCTATCCGTGCTAGGTTGAGCCCGTAACCCACACCGCAGGCAAGGATGATGACCGCTATTGACGCGCCCATCGGCACAGCCAGAATAAGCGCGATAAGCACCGTGGGAATGGAGATGAGCGCGTCAACGGCGACAACCGATATGGCCGAAACCATCTTCGAACGAGAGACCATCGCCATCAGCAGGGTCACACCGACCACCCCCGCCAGCATCACCGACAGTATCGCGATCAACAGATTCGTACGAGCCCCGGCCATCAGCCAACTGAACACATCCGCGCCGGTGCCATCCGTGCCCAGCAGATGATCGGCGCTTGGCGGCGCCCATACATGATACCCGTCGGTTTCCCACAATTTTTTTGGCGTCCAGACGATAGACGCCAGTGAAACCACAATCCAACACGCAAGAACGACCAACGCGAAACGCCCCTCGCCTTGCGACCACATCGAACGAAGCACGACGGCTAGTTTGCCCAGCCCCTTCAACGAAACCGGTTCATCAGGCGTATGCAAGGCCGGCCGCGGACTCGAATCCCTGCCTTGAGGCGAACCCTCGGCACCGGCCGGTCCAACGGCATCCGCCTGGCACGAACCGGCCACGACATCGGAGATTCCCAACCGCCCGTCGTGCACGGTCTCCGCGGGCAACATATCATGTTGTGCCATCACATCCGCCCTTCCGACGAACGACGCAGGCGCGGATCAAGCACACGATGCAGAACGTCAACGAACAAACCAACCAGAAGGAAGAACGCCGCCAACATGAACAGCTCGCTTTGCACCGCGATAAGGTCCCTGTCACCCAAATCCGCGATCAGGCCGGACCCGACGCCAGGCAACGCGAAAAGATTCTCAATGACCATTACCCCAGTGACCATGTTGGCGAACATGAGTCCCGCCACGCTGACCAGTTGCGGCACAATCACACGCAATCCCACGTGAATCAACGCCTGCGCTCGCGTATACCCGCAGGCCATCGCCTCGATCATACAACCATTATGCATTACGTCTGCGAGAGCGGAACGAGTATACCGCATCAGACTTGCACCATCAATCAGACCAACGGTCAACGCCGGCAGCACCAGGGAGGCGAACGCCGCCCCAGGAGAGCCCCAACCCTCCTGGGGAAAACCCTGCGACGGGAAGAGCCCAATCAAACCGACCCCGCGCGCAAACAGCAGGACAAGCAGCAATCCACCCCAAAGCGCAGGGATCGAACCGCCCACTATCCCAAAGACACGAAAGAAGGTGCGCACACCGTTGCCGGTTGCCAGACTGGCGGCCACTCCAAGACCAAGCCCTACGGCCGATGCGATGAGCAATCCAAATATAATCAGCGGAAAAGTGATGGACGCACGCTCGACCACCATCGATGTCACCGACTGTCCGGTCAGCATTGATTTGCCGTAATCTCCTGTCAGAAGGCCGGCCATCCAGTCGATGTATTGTTGGGGCAAGGGTCTATTCAGACCCATTTCGGCCCGCAACTGCGCGACGCGCCCCGGCGGTGAATTCAGACCGGCCATAACGACAGCCACATCTCCCGGCAGAATGCGCAACGCCGCGAAGATCACCACGGACAACCCCAACAACGCCACCGCGAACGATACCAGACGTCGTATCAAAAACCTCATCGAAGCTCCAAACACCCTTACATGAAGATAGGGCAACCGTCAAGCAACCCATTGAATCCAACAATGCAGGGCACAAACAGCCTGTTTGCCTTCACCCTGCCTGCCCTCATCCCGTCCGACGGCAGTCACAAGCCGCCTTCCCACTTGGCAAATAATCCACAAGGCAACCCTAGACAAGCGGTGTATACTTCACTAAGCTCAAAGGCAGCAACGTCTGGTTGAGGTTCAGAGGAAAGCCCACAACGCCCTTTTCCATCGCCGTGGTGATTCGATAATTGAACAGCCAGTCCGCAGGCGCATCCTCGCTGACTCTTCTCGCCGCCCGCCGAAGATAGTCGTCACGATCCTTGTCGTTCAAGGACACCATTGCCTGGCCGTAGAGCAACTGCACGTCACGATTGTCGTAGTTGTAGTAATACTTCGGGTTGGCCCATGACGCAAAGTCGTGACTTTCATTGTGGTCTACCAGCGAAAGATCATAATCGTGATTCTTGAGCACATCCTGAAGCCAGGTGGAGAATTCGACGACATTGACCTTCAGATCTATGCCGACGGCCTTCAACTGACTACGAAGCTGATCGCCCAGTTCAGTGCCGTAGATATTGGCGTAGGTCAGTCGCAACTCCAGAGGATGGGCAGGAGTGTAGCCGGCCTGCCGCATCAATTCCCTAGCCTTGTCGGGATTGTATGGATATACGTCATTAAGGTCTTCATAACCCGGGTCCAAGCTGGGAATCGGACCACCAAGGGGCTTATCGGCACCTCCACGGGATGCGATCAGCTCACGGTGATTGATCGCGTAGCGAATCGCCTGCCGGACCCGCCTATCAGAGGTCTTCTCACCAGCGCAATTCATCGCGAGCACATATTTGTCGGTGTCGTCGCCGGAGGCCACCACATAATGGTCCGTATCCTTTTTGAACGGGGAGACAAGCCTCTGGTCGATGGGCGCCAAAACCTGAATGGCCCCAGACTTCAAAGCATTGACCGCCGCGTTGTCGTCGGAAAAATACCGCAATACGATGGTCTGAGTCGCAGGCTTCGTGGCTGCCCAGTATCGGTCATTGGCTTTGAGCGTCAAGGAGCTGTTGGGCACATATTTCGCAACGGTATACGGTCCGGACCCCAACGCCTGCGTCTTCATATCGACCTTGCCGTCCTTATCGAGCACAAGGCCGGGCCGTCCGGCCAGCACCCAAAGCAGGTCGGCATACGGAGCCGTCAAATCAAGACGCACCGTTCTTTCGTCAACAGCCGTTATGGATTTGAAATTGAGTAGCGTATCGGCCCCTTGATAACCGTTGCGCATAAGCTCATCGATTGACCACACCACGTCGGAGGCGTCCAATTTGTCACCGTTGGAGAAGGACATCCCATCATTGAGATGGAAAATGTAGGACTTGCCGTCCGGGGTTCTAACCCAGCTTTTTGCGATGGCCGGAACGACCTTGTTGTCCACGCTACGGGCGACAAGCCCCTCGTACACATTGCCGATCAACGCCTGATCGAGGGAGGAGCCCGACTGATTACGTATGTCAAGGTTCGTGGGCGCAAGCTTAAGCCCGATGGTGACGGTATCCGCCGGCTTGCCTGCAGGCTTGACCTTTGGGGCCTGCTGTTTGGCGAAAGTAATGACGAAGATCATCGCGACCACCACGACAATAGCGAAGATGGTCCAAATGACGCCCTGCCGAACTCCTCGAACACCGCCACCCGACCTGACCGTCCCACGACGATGTATGCTGTCACGAGAATCAGCCCGGCTAACAGCCCCGGCACCTCTGACATGTTTCACATGAGCATTGAGCGACGGATCGGTACTTGAACCACTCGTTGAAATGGCACCCGAGCCCGAGCCTGCCGCAGAAGCGTCGGATGCATTGACCATAGCCGAACCATTCTCGATCGCACCCGGCGTTGCGTTGACGGTATCCGAATCATGGGCATCAGGCGCCGGCTCGACGCTTGAATTCGTAGTGTCCTCAGCCATTTCATCGGTTGCGTCATTGTCGTTGTACGCACCTGTCATCTTAGGCATAATCCCCTCTTCAGCAACGCGATACGCCATCAAACGCACCGGTACCCCATTTATCAGGTGTCCTCCGGAGACACCCCTTGCGCTAGCCGCCTATTAAGGTCGTCTGCACTTCTCAAGGATAGCTTACCACCAAGAAATCAGGGCCGCGATTGAAAACCAATGAACGAGGCATGACCGATCAGCGGAGACGACCGCACTGCCGAAGCGCCACAAGCAGGTTGCCAATGCTGAAGCCCAGCACTGAAAGACTGGCGTCAAGTCGCCCATGAAGGTCGTCATATTGTGCGGCATCGGACGAAAGACCTCATCGAGTGGTCAAGGAATTGTCTATAACCGTTTCGAAACGTAAAAACCAGAACCGCAATTTCAGCATTTCACCGACGACCGACTGCTTTCCGCGAAAGACGGCTACCATTATCGCCACACGGAACGCGGCAGTCGCCATTAACGGACTTCGAATCCAGACGAGCCGGGAATTGGCGCCAGTGTGCCATATCGCAAATACTGAATTCAGAATCGTCGTGATCGACCCCGTCGCCTGGAACCCATTTACGCCGAATAATTCCATACCTCCTGATTGTCCGGATCAATTTGCGTCACCACCAGCCGGAGACATCCGGTTCGGTACGCGTCCATGCCACTACGTCCAGAACAATACGCAACATCTGCTCGCCCATTCCAGGTCGGGCTTCCGAACAGGCGGAACGACGGCAATAGCCTCTGTCTCAATCGCCGCGGTCGGCATTACACCCCTCCTGTCCTGCTTGACATTATGCAACCCCATACGAAGCAGCGCACAATCGTCGGAAGCCGGTACCACGATATCGCCTTGACCCAAGGCTTACCTATAATAATAAGCAGCCAACAGCCACATTCAGCCAGAGTAAGGGAGCAGGTATGCTCGTCGCGGTCGATATCGGCAACACCAACATCGTCATCGGATTTCTCGACGGCCGGCAAATAACCGGGACGTTCCGCGTCACGACTGCGGCACGGCACACCTCGGACGAGTATGGGCTCATGTTGATGCAGTTCCTTGCCGTCAAGGGTCTCAAGGCGCAGGACGTGGACGACGTCATCATCGCTTCGGTCGTGCCTCAGGTGATGCACTCATTCCGCGCCTCGATCGTCAAGTTCCTGGGGCTCGAACCGATGGTGGTCGGACCCGGGGTCAAGTCCGGTCTGTCGATTCGTCTGGACGACCCGAAATCGCTGGGCGCGGATTGCCTGGCGGACTGCGTGGGGGCCTACGGGGTATATGGCGGACCGGTACTCGTGGCCGATTTCGGAACCGCAACCACGTTCAACTACGTGAACGAACACAAAGCCATAATGTCGGGGCTTATCAGCCCCGGCCTTCAGACAGCGGCCAATTCGCTCGTTTCCGGAACCGCACAACTTCCCGAAGTGGAGATAACCCGCCCGGACTCGATACTCGCCACCGGCACGAAAACCGCCATGCAGGCAGGACTATACTATAATTTCCTTGGAGGCATCGAGCGTACGATCAGGCAGTTCCACGAAGAAATCGACGAGCCATTCCAAGTGATTGCCACCGGAGGACTTGGTTCGGTGTTCATGGACGACACGGACATGATCGACGTATATGATCCGGACCTTATTTTCAAGGGGATGGAACTCATATACCAACTGAATTCGTAAGGTCGTGCGGACCGCTTTCCACAAGACGACACGCCTTCAGTTGATTGTGAATCCCTGATTGTTGCCGTATTCCTTAAGATCCTTCTGCCACAACGCGATGCCGTCGGCAAGGCTAACCCTGGGACCGGGGTCGTCGGGCAACTGCAAGGGGGAACCGTCAGCGTTCGTCCGCCCCGCTTCGATTTGTCGCCGCACACGCAACCGCGTCTGCTCAGCGCTTTGCCAGCTATACGCCTTGCCCACAGTCGACCGGAAATCACCACGCGCGTAAACCTCGAACGGCAAGTACTGGTAGCCCGTGGACACGTTCTCTGCGGCCCGGGCCAGAACCCGGTTGAACTCCTGGCCTCCAAAATAGGCTATGTCATTGCCGTGTACGTCGCGTATGGTCGTTTTCGTCAACAGCTTTTCGGAATTGAGGGTGGCCACGTCGGCGGGGAACGCCCCACCGTCCACACGCCGAGCGATGCCTTTTTTATCCCGACAGACATATTCGACGAAGCGCATGGCCGCATTGGGCTTACGGGTCAAGTGCAACACCGACAAGGCCGATCCACCGTTTTCGGCGTTCACCTGCGACCCATCGGGAGTGGGCATGCACCCCACACGCCACAATCCGGCGCCTCCGGGCACGTCGGACAAAAGCATCGAAGGCATCCATCCTCCTGAAAGCACCGAGGCCACCTGACCGGAAGCAACGGCGGACTTCCAACCGTCGGACCATGTGGCGAGCCTTGTCTCGACCAACCCCTCGTCGATCATTTTCTGCCAGAATTCGGTGAATCTCAGGGTGCCTTTATCGCCGGCCAAATCGACGGTTACCGTTTTCCCGTCCCCGGACGTTTTAAACGGCCTGCCTCCGGCAAGCCAGACCATCGCGTTGTAAAAGCTGGCGTCGCCGGAGTCGGCCGCGATGTATACCCCGATGGCCTTGAGCTTTTTGGCCGCCTCATAATAGTCGTCCCAAGTGCGAATCCGCGACGCGTCCACTCCGGCTTGATGGAATACGTCCTCGTTGTAGAAGAAGGCCATGGGGCCGGAATCCATCGGCACCCCGTAGACCCGGCCGTTCAGCTGCACGCTGGACCATGTGCCGGGGGTGTAGGCATCACCAAAGCCCCGCGTGCCGTCGGTCAGATCCCGCAACTGCCCACTGACCGCATATTGACGCAACGCAAAATATTCGAGTTGAACCACATCCGGCAGATCATAACCGTCCTGAATGGCGGAATTGAGATTGTCGTAGCCGCTGGTGGACTTAATGTCGACGCGCACATCGGGATTGTCCTTCTCGAAGGCCCGCGCCTCGGCCCGCATGCTCGGTTCCCAAGACCACACCGTGATGACGGTGCGGTCGTCAGGTGCGGCACCACAGCCGGCCATGGAGGCGACCGCGAGAACAAGCGTCGCCAGCGCCGTTCCGAGCCTTCTGCCCCATTTGCCTGCCGCCATACCGCACCTCACCTCTATCGTCCGTTTCGGTAAGCCCAGTCTAACCCGTGCCACCTGACGACCGACTCCTCTCAAGGAATTAACATGCGGACCACATAAACTCCTATCGTGCGGTAACGATGACTCCGTTGGGCTCAATCATCGCATTATGCCGATCTTCGTCGATCGTCGCGTGCGAAGCGACCAGGACATGTCCCGACACGGCGGTTTCGACCGGAGCCATGGTGCGGTTGAACAGGAACGTAAACCGATTGCCGCCTGCGGCACCTTCACTATGCCCGGCGCCACCCACACGCTCGACACGCAACAACCTGCCGCCCTCGACATCAGGGTCATGCTTCAGACCCATCCGGTCAAGCAGATCGGGCAGGCTCGACGCAAGCCCCGAGCGCCCTAACCGGCAACCCACATAGGCCGCCAGACCATCACCGAACCGGTTAAGGGTGATCGCCGGTACGCCGTCCATTCCCGTGAACTCCCCCGCCTGATAGGTCGCCAAAACATCGACCGTATCGGCCAAGGAAGTTATATGATCCGCAAAATCATGGGCCACGACACCGTTGCTCAGCCTCAGATGATCGAGCGCACCGTCATTGTCGGCGCTCGACCCCATCGGCACGAACTCCTCGCTGCGTACGCCCACCACATCGCCGATCGACCCGGGGTAGCCGCCGGCCCACACGCGATCACGTTCGTCAGCAATTCCCGTGTAGTAGGTGACAAAGAGCCTTCCGCCCCTTCTGACGTACTCACGTGCCCTCCGACTGTCCTCATCGCTCAACAGATAGACGCTCGGCAACACTGCCGCATCATAGTCGTCCCAATGACCACGAATAGGCACGACATCAGCCGTAATGCCAAGATCGGCAAATGCGCGGAACCAATCGAACGGTTCAGTCATGTGGCGCACACATTGCGTCGGTGTGGCCGTATGCTCGGTGGCCCACTGGCTTTCATAATCCACGACGATGGCGACATCCGATTTCGACAACCGCGTTCCAGGCACACCCGCATCGCCCAAACGTTCGAGAATGCCCCCCAACTGCCGGACATCACGGAAGACCGCACTGTCCTCACCAGCATGAGGCAGCATGGCACTGTGGAACTTCTCGGCTCCTGCGGTCGACTGCCGCCACTGGAAGAAACAAATGCCATCGGCGCCCATCGCCAGATGGGCCAAAGCGTCCCGCACCAGCTGACCGGGTTCCTTGGCATAGTTAACGGGACGCCAGTTGACCGCGGAGGTCGAGTTCTCCATGAGCAGCCAGGGCCGTTTGCGTGCGATGCCGTCAACCAGACTTGACGAATAGGCCAGTCCGTCCAAATGCGACCGACCGGGGGTGAAATAATGGTCATTCGAGACGAAATCGACCTCACGGCCCCAGTCATCGTAATCAAGGGTGGATCCGGCCTCACTGACCATGAAGTTCGTGGTAAGCGGCTTGTCCGGGGTGATACGGCTCAACTCATCACGTTCGGCGCAATAGAACTTTTTGAGCGCATCCGAACTGAACCGTTTAAAATCAAGCAGCTTGCCGGGATTCATGAAATTGCCTTCTCCGATATAACGAGGAGGCAGAATCTGCGAGAAATCGGTCATCGACTGACTCCAGAAAGCCGTTCCCCAGGCATCGTTGACCGCGTCTATGGTGCCGTACCGCTCCTTGCACCAGTTCTGGAATGACCGCATGGCATCGTCGGAATAGTCGAAACGGTTATGGCAGCCATATTCATTGCCCACATGCCAGGAGACCACATAAGGATTATCTTTGTAATGTTCGGCCATCGCGCGGCACAGTCTCAGCGCGTAATCGAGGAAGACCGGGCTTGTGGGTCTCCAATGCTGTCGGGCGCCGGGCCAGCAGACGTCACCCTTTTCATTGCGCCATAACACCTCCGGATGCGCCTGGGTCAGCCACATCGGCGGCGAAGCGGTGGCCGAGGCCAAATCAACCGCGATGCCGGCACGCCCCAACTTGTCGATGACACGGTCGAGCCAACCGAAATCAAACTCCCCTTCTCGCGGTTCAATCCTTGCCCAGGAGAAGATGCCGACCGAGACAAAGTTGACCTTGGCCTTCCGCATCAAACGCACATCCTCGTCCCATACCTCTTCGGGCCATTGATCGGGGTTATAATCTCCGCCGTACCAGATTCGTGGCTTATCGCCCTTCAACGGTTCCGGCCAACGATATCGTCCCTTGCTAAACATATATAACGCTCCATTGCTTTGAGAAAATGCTGATTATCCGATAACTCACCGCCCGTTCAACACGCCCGGCGGCTCTTCGACGATGCACAGGCTTTCGAAGCTCGCCCACGTGGCCGCATCCCTCTGAATCACCGATGACAACATTACCGCCATCACCGCCTTCTCGTTGATTCGCGCTTCACCACATCAAACCTGGCCGTCAGTCTTGTCGGCTGGACGCCCCCATCGCCTGCTTCGATACGCCTGACAAGCAAGGACACGGCTTTACAGGCCAGATCATCGTTGTCTATCGCAATCGTGGTCAGCGAAGGAATCATAAATTCATCTTCAACAACCCCATCGAAACCCATCACCGCCACGTCATCGGGGGCATGAATCCCGCGATCCGCCAGTCCGCGGATGGCGCCGAACGCAATGGAATCCGTCATGCAGAAAAGGCCGTCAAAGGAGCTCCCCCGATCAACGAGTTCATGGACCTTCCGCCGCGAGGTCGCAAAATCCCAATCGGCCAGACCGACGAAATCAGCTTCCGATGATTGCAAGCCGGCTTGCTCGAAACCTTCCAACGCCCCTTGCACGCGGCGTCCGCCCACCGCGTTCGGCTCATCGGCCGCAGCGCGTCGATCCGCCCCCAGGACCAGGATATGCCGACATCCGGCCTCAGCAAGATGCAATATGGCCGCCTTGGCTCCGGCTCGGCAAGGGGTGAAGACCGTATCGAACATCTGACGGTCAGACCGATCGTCCAGCAGAACGATGGGTTTGTTCCCGGAAAGCTCGGAAATCTCCGCATCCGAAACATGACCAGGACTGAAGATGGTTCCGTCACACAATTGACTCGTGACCTTTCGCAAAACGGCAACCTCGCCCTCCTGTGAATTCGCGGTCTGTTGGACTATGGCCTGCAAGCCACGGCGCGTGGCTTCCCGGGAAATTGCGGCGCTCATCTGCGAGGGGTAAGCCTTGTCCAGCTCAAAAATGGCAACGCCGATAACACCATTCCGCCCAGAGCGCAATGATCTAGCGGACAGATTGGCGGTATACCCCAGCTTCACTGCGGCCCGACGCACCTTTTCGGCAGTCGGGAGGGCAATGCGGGAATCCCCGCGCAATGCATAGGATGCCGTCGCCCGCGATACGCCGGCGGCTCTGGCGACATCTCCCATCGTGACCACTTTTCATCACCCCATCGGAACCAACAGTAATGCTTTGGAATTCTCGGCACGCTCGCCTTGCATCAACATACTACCAGTCCTATCGCGATTTGACACGTTTCAAATTTATGGTAGAACTTATTGTATCCGTTTTGAATCGTGTCAATGAAGTCTCAGCGGTTCTACGGATGCCCAATACCTTAACTTCTTGTATTTCAATGAAGGAGAGACAATGAAGCTTCAACAATCAACGCGCATCATCATGGCGTCCCTTGCCGCAGGGGCGTTGATCTTGCCCTTAGCGTCATGCGGCGCAGGCGGAAATGCAGATAAAATAAAGCTCAGCTATCTGAGCTGGAACAACGAGCAGGCCTCCAAACCATTCATCGATGAATTCGAGAAAGAGAATCCCGACATCAGCATAGATTTCTCCTACTCGCCTCCTACACCAGAATATATTCAGACGTTGCAGACCAGACTCGTGGGCAACCAAGCACCTGACGTATTCGTCATCACCTCGGAAAACAAGGCGGACCTGATGAACAACCATTACGTCAAGGATCTGACCGATGAACCATTCATGAAGAACATCGCGCAGGCGAACAAGGATTTTGTGACGCGCGATGGAAAGGTCTATGGCATGTCGACCAGTTCATGGGCCTCCGGCATCGTCTACAACAAAGACCTGTTGAAAAAGGCGGGCACACAGGAAGTTCCGAAGACCTGGGACGACTTTCTTGCCGCATGCGCGAAACTGAAGAAAGCCGGCGTCACCCCCTACCTTGAAACGGTCGCCGACGGGCGCAGCCGCATCCCGGACGCCTTCACCGGAGCCAAATTCGCCAAGGATGGCACTGATGTGACATCCCTGGCCTCCAAAAGCAGGCAAACACCAGGAGAAGACGAGAAGCAGGCCATCAAGGAATGGATGAAACTGTATGACCAGAATCTGGTCACGCGAGACACCGTCGGCATGAGCGCCGATGACGTGAAGACCCAGTTCGTCAATGGACAGGTCGCCATGATCTGCACCGGACCTTGGGACTTCAGCACGTTCCAGCAAGCCAAGGGCCTCAATTGGGGCTATGCGCAAATGCCGGCGCTGTCCTCGGACTATGAGCCTTATTCACAAGGCTCGCCTTCTCCGGGGCTGGCCATCTATTCAAAGCTGAGCGGAGACAGGCTCAAAGCCGCCGAAAAGTTCCTCGCCTTCATGTCCGGCAAATGGGCATTGAAACAGCAGAGCCGAAACGGCGATGCCGTCACGGCGACAGCCTTCGACTCCAAGGTCGTCGGCCAATATGAGGACGTCTACACCAAGAACGTGAAAACCGGCAAGTACTTCCTCATGAACAACTTCTACAAGAAACCGGACGTCTTCGAAACCGCGACCAAGGCCGAAACGCAGCAGTTGGTTCAAGGCAAGATCAGCGCCGATCAATGGGCCAAGAACGTCGACGCCAAGATGGCGTCCGCACAGTAACAATGATGAACCCGTGCTCCCGGACTGCCCAAGCGGCCGAGGACGCCGTTCGTCCAGTCCGGGGATACAGCAACCACAATCATGAAAGACATCAGATGAGTGGAATAACAACTTCAGTCAACGCATCGGCGCATGAATCGCGCGAATACCGAAACAGAAAACGCATGCAGGGATTCAGGGAGGATGTGACATCTTTCTGGTTCCTGCTACCGATACTGGCGGTATTCGTCGTGTTGTTCCTGGTCCCGCTGATCCAGACCCTATATTTCTCCTTCACGGACTTCAATGGCTACAGCATGAACCTTCACTGGCAGGGCCTGAGCAATTATCGCAAGGTCTTCTCCGACCCTTCGACCCTTGAAGGGCTCGGATTCACCATCCTGTACGCCATCGTGGTGATGATCGGCGTGACACTGCTGGCGATTCCACTGGCGGTGGTGGTCAACCACAAATTCTTCGGGCACAACTTCGTCCGAAGCGTGTTCTTCTTCTTTTCCGTGCCATCGCTCGCCATCATGGGAATGGTTTGGAAATACATCTTCTCTCCTATGAAGAGCGGCGTCGTCAACAGCGTACTGTCCGTTTTCGGCATAGCACCCATCCCTTGGCTCAGCAATTCCGGACTGGCCAAATTCTGCGTCATTTTCATCGCCATCTGGGCGCAGATCGGCTGGCACGCGACACTCTACCTAGCCTTCCTGCAGTCGATTCCCGCAGACCTTTACGAGCAGGCCACGGTGGACGGCGCAAGCCCCTTCCAGCAGTTCATGCACATCACCGTACCGCAGCTGATGCCAGGCATCGTGACTTCAACGTTCCTGTTGATGTCCGGCGGGCTTAAGGTCTACGACCTTCCATTCACGATGACAAAAGGCGGACCAGGCTATTCCACTTATACGGTGACCCAGTCAATCATCCAACAGGGAATCGGCCAATCGCAATATGGCGTGGGCTCGGCGTTGGCTGTTCTGTTCTTCCTGGCGACGGCAGTGGTCGTGATGCTCCAACTCTGGTTTTCAAATGTGATTTCAGCGAGGTTTGAATAATGAACAAGGCAACAAGCTCGAATAACGTGCACGTGGACAGCACGCAAAAGACCAACAGGTTGACACTAAGCCGTCGCAAAAGCATCATATCCGGCGTTACCAGCGTGGTCATGATCGCCATCGCCCTGATCTGCGCGATTCCACTGTGGTACATCATCATCAACACCTTCAAGACGATTCCCGACATGGCCTCTCACCCATTGGCGCTCCCGGAGCACTGGACGTTCGCAAACTACACGAACGCCTTCACAACGCGATCTTTGTGGAACACCTTGATCGTGACCGTATTCGGAGTGCTCATTGAGGTCATCGTCGGCGCGTTGGCGGCCTATGGCATGATTCTGCGCAAGTCGACATTCACCGCGGTTATCGGAACCATCCTCATGGTCGCCTTCGTAGTACCGGCCCAATCAACACTTATCCCGCTGTATCGTATGGAGGCGCAGGCCGGTCTGGTCAACACCCTCACCGGTCTGGTCATCATTTACCTAGGCGGATCGGTCTTCTGCTACTTCCTCATCGTCGGCTACATGCGTTCCCTGCCGTTCGAACTCATCGAGGCGGCACGCATCGACGGCGCCGGGGCCCTGCGCATCTTCTGGAACATCGTGATGCCGCTGATCCGACCGATACTCATTACCGTGGTGGTCTTCCAAACGATGAGCACCTGGAACGACTTCATGAACGCGAATGTGTTCCTCAGCTCTTCGAACCTACGCACCATCGTTCTGCAGGTCTACAACGCGGTCGGTCAGTTCTCGACCGACTGGCCGAGTTTCATGACCATAACGGTGCTTTCATTGCTACCGGTCTTCGTCTTCTTCATCTTCTGCCAGAAGTGGATCGTCTCCGGTCTGGTGGCCGGGTCGGTGAAGGGGTGAAATTCGCCCTGGTCATCCATCGCCGGCAGTCGCGCCTTCTCTCCACGACCGCCGGCGACCCATTCAAGCGACACTACGATTAAGGTTTCAGATTCCAATATGAGCAGCACGATGAACATGTACTTCAATCCTGCACCACAAAACACGACAAAGCTCAGCACCACGCCGTTAGGCCGCTATTGCGCCGACCCCAACCTCACCATCATCGACGGCCGCTATGTCCTTTATTGCACGGACGACGGTATCGACGACTGGGCAACGACGTCATTGAGCGTCTATGTCTCCGATGACCTGGCACATTGGCAACGCACACCCATACTCGATCTTCATGACGTGCCTTGGTGGAAGGGCGAAGCGGGTGCATGGGCACCTTCCGTGACGCGCAACACCAACGGAGACTATGTGCTGTTTTTCGTGGCCGATTCACGAATCGGCACGGCCGTATCCCATTCCCCGTTCGGCCCGTTCGAAGCGACGCCGCAACCTCTGATCGACCACGACGATTTCCATATGGGCAACATCGATCCAAGCGTATTCATCACGGAAACCGGAAAACCATACCTTTTATGGGGCAACACGCAGGCCTACGCCTCTCCTCTATCGGACGACTGCCTCAGCATTGATAGGCGACAGGTGATCTCCAGGACACCTGACAACTTCCGTGAGGCCATCTGGCTGCACCAGCGCAACGGACTGTACTATGCCTCCTGGTCCGAAAACGACACCCGCGACCCCGAATACCGCGTACGTTATTCGATGTCCAAATCGCCCCAAGGCCCTTGGAGCGAACCAAAAACGCTGATCTCACAGGATTCGGCGCACGGCATCTACGCCACCGGCCATCACAGTATAACCAACATCCCCGGCACCGACGAATGGGTCATCGCTTATCATCGCTTCGCATATGGCCCACACGGCCGTCGTTGGAACGGCGGCGACGGATCACACCGGGAAATAGTCTTCGCCCCCCTGACGTATGACGCCGAAGGCAACATACGGAGAGTCATGCCGCAAGTCGGTTCCTACATCCGGCCACTTAGTTTTTAAGTTTCTAACTTCATGGCGGGATTGCGTCAATGGCTTGCATCCGGCGCAATTCCGCCTTTCGTTTTTCCTTCATGACTTTCCGTCGTCGCCATGAGTTTCCGCCGTCGCGTAGCTTCGAAGGCAAAAACGAAGTCCTATGCCGCGATTGCACCTAATCCCGATCTTGCTCATCCATCCTTGACTCGTGGACACCGCGAAGCATGTACCGAATCAGCGCGATAAAGCGGAATGGACCCGCTGATATTCCGCCTCGGTAATCGGTAAAATACTGCCATGCCTTTTTTTGAGCTCACCCAAGGCGATCTCGTCGACACGCCGCCAATATCGCCCGGAAGGCTTCGACAAATCAGAACTGAGGAACGATAGATAGCCCTTGGACCGCTTAAACTGGTCACACATCAGGCCATACTTCAT
Organism: Bifidobacterium bohemicum DSM 22767; assembly: GCF_000741525.1. GTDB lineage: Bacteria > Actinomycetota > Actinomycetes > Actinomycetales > Bifidobacteriaceae > Bifidobacterium > Bifidobacterium bohemicum. The sequence goes on from NZ_JGYP01000001.1 coordinate 449,803, forward strand.
GGACCTGCTGCCGATGCGACCGACATCCGGTTGGTTCAAGCGGAAAAGCTCCGGACCTTCCAAAAAATCACCGCTGTAATTCTCGTCATCGAAAATGGAACTCAACGTACCCACGTAGACCCACTCATCGATACCTGGCCCTGTTTCAAGACATGCCTGAGCCGCATCAGCGACCGCATACGGATTCCGGGTCCGCTCGATGGTCATTTCACCATCACCCGACACCCTGTACCACCATCCGTCATCAGCCTTGAGCATGGTGGTATCGATGCAGTTCCGTTCACGATCGATCCAGCACACGGGTTTCGAGAACCGGACGAAATCACGGGTCGTCGCATAGTACATATTGGTCGATTCACGGTTTTCCTGTCCGATTCCGCAACTACTCGCCCAATACACCATGTACCATTGACGTTGTTCATCCCATACCGCCTCAGGGGCCCAGGCCATGCCGCATTGAGGTATTGACGAAGCCACATCGGCCAGCCAGGGCTTGGACCAGCTGACAAGATCCGGTGATTCCCACACAACAATACTGCGACTTCCGTCCATAGTCGGTGTACTGCAGTCCCAACCGCCGCGATGATGTATGCTCAAATCGGTCGCGATCAGATAAAAACCGCCGGTATGAGCACGAATCAGGAACGGATCACGCACCCCTCGTTCACCAATGTCGCTCATCAGCACCGGATCTCCGTATCGACGGACATCCATCCAGTGACAGCCATCCCGGCTGAGCGCGAAATATATCTGCTCATCGGAAGCCTTTTGCTCGCTCCCGGTGAAATATGCGAAAAGATAAGCGTTCGTAGTAGGCACGTCACACGCATCCCGATTCGGTTTCTCGTCCATATAGAGCCTTTTGTATCGATTCAATACTAGCTACAGCCATTATAAAGCCTATTCTTGTTCCAGGTTTATTACGCTTCAAAGGTCGACCATGTTCATTTCAACGAACTTCCGCTTTCTCACAACAGTCTGAACCTCACCTATATCGCATCCACCGGATTATCTCCCGACACCCAAAGCAACGCGCGAAACGAATACCCGCGGCTCACCGCTGACCGGATCGACGAAGCTGAGCCGCCGGGCCACCAACTCAAGCGGGCGTGAAAAGTCGGCATAATCCGGCTCGACAATTCGAGGGTACAGATCATCACCTTCAATAGGAAGCCCCAGGGAATTCATATGGACCCGCAATTGGTGGGTCTTGCCGGTTCTGGGATGGAGAACATAACGACGTAATCCTTGGGAATTGGATGAACTGCAGCAACTAAGCCGAGCAATTACATGCTCATAAGCATCGCTGTCTTGACTACTATGCTCGACCTCGTTGCCAGCCTTTCCCAGCTCGATAACGGTTTCGGCGTTCACTTCGCCTGGCTTCTCATACGCTTGCAGCCTCCTGCGCTCCTTGACGATATGCGAACGCCGCCGCAGCGGGAAGACGGCCGGCGGTTCCAAACGTTCAATGATGCCGGTTCGGGGCCGTGAAATAGGCCGCGCAGGCGCCAGACATTCATAGGTCTTCTCAACCCGATGCCGCTCGAACAGCTTTTGATAGGCTCCACGAAAGGCCGGATCGCGGACAAAAAGCACCACGCCGGCGGTCATGCGGTCAAGCCGGTGAGCCGGGGTGATCTGCGGCTCGCCATAACGTTCGCGCAGCCGTATCAGTGCCGTTTGCCGATACCACATCCCGCGCGGAGTCGTCGCCAAAAAATGAGGCTTATCAACCACGATGATCGCCGAGTCTTCGTAGATCACCCGAAGTTCAAAGGGCACCTCCGGCTCTTCGGTCACATATCGGTGGCGGCTCATCGATCACGTCCTGATCCGGCACTCAGTCCGTGCCACATGCTCACGGGAACATCGACCATCGGAAGAGACGCATTATTGACGATCAAATCAGACTGAACCGCAAAAAGCATCCCGAAGAATGCTCGTTGCCCGGTTACAGGTGCAATACCGGCATGCAATTGCGCTCAACCCTCACTCGACCGTAACGGACTTGGCGAGGTTGCGCGGCTTATCAACGTCATACCCCTTCAACCGCGCCATGTCGAGAGCCAACAGCTGCAACGGCACCACGTCCACCAGAGGACTAAGCAGCGTGGGGCATTCGGGCCTCCAGAAGACAACGTCGGCATATTTGCCCACATCCGAATCGCCTTCCTCAGCCACAGCCACAGTGTAAGCGCCACGGGCTTTGACCTCTTCGATACCGGAGATGACCTTGTTGTGCAACGTGTCGCGACCTCTGGCGGAAGGCACGATCACGACGACCGGCTCGCCTGCCTCCACCAAGGCGATCGGTCCATGCTTGAGCTCGCCGGCGGCGAAGCCTTCGGTGAAAGTGTAGGCGATCTCCTTGAGCTTCAGGGCACCTTCCATCGCCACCGGGTAACCCACATGACGTCCAAGGAACAGGAACGAATGCGCATCAAGCAGGCGTTTCGCGGTGGCCTCGACCGTACCGGCCTGGGTATCGAGCACTCGTTGGATCTTGGCCGGCATCGCCTTGAGCTGGGCAACTATCTGGTGAATCTCGTCGGCAAAAAGCGTGTTCTTGACCTGCGCGAGATACAGGCCAAGCAGGTACGCGGCGACGATCTGTGCGACGAACGCTTTGGTGGATGCCACGGCTATCTCCGGGCCGGCGTGCGTGTAGAGCACGGCATCGGATTCCCGAGGAATCGTGGAACCTTGAGTATTACATATGGCCAGCACGCGAGACCCCTGCTCCCGGGCATGCCGAAGGGCCATCAGCGTGTCCATGGTCTCACCGGACTGCGAGATCGCGACCACGAGCGTGCGCGGGGTCAGGATCGGATCCCGATAGCGGAACTCGTGCGCCAGCTCCACTTCCACGGGAATACGCACCCAATGTTCGATGGCGTATTTGGCGACCATGCCCGCATAGCTTGCGGTGCCGCAAGCCACGACGATGATCTTGTCTATCGAACGGAACACGTCGGGTTCGATGCGTACCTCGTCGAGCACGATGTCACCGGCCTGATTGAAGCGACCAAGCAGCGTGTCGTTCACCGCCGTCGGATCCTCGTGAATCTCCTTTTCCATGAAGGAGTCCCAGCCGCCTTTCTCGGCCGCGGACGCATCCCAATCCACGGTGAAGCGCTTGGAATCCGTAATCTCGTTACCGTCGAAATCAGTGACGGCCACACGGTTTCCGCTGATGCACACGGCCTGATCCTGCCCGACCTCCATCGCATCCTTCGTATACGCGACGAAGGATGCCACATCCGAACCCAGGAAGTTCTCGCCTTCGCCGAGACCCACGACCAACGGAGAGTCATGCCTCGCGCCGACCACGATATCGGGCTGGCGCACATCCACGGCGAGAATGGTGAACGCGCCGTTCAACATGCGGGCCACGCGTCGCAATGCCTCGAACAGATCCGGCTTGCCGGTCTGCTCAATCACGACATTGGCCATTTTGCCGAGTAATTTGGCTGCTACCTCGGTGTCCGTGGACGAAGCGAAGGTGTAGCCCTCTTCAACAAGCCGGGCACGTAGCACTCCAGCGTTCTCGATGATGCCATTATGTATGATGGCGATCTTGCCGTCCTCGCTGACATGGGGATGCGCGTTGACATCATTGGGCTCACCGTTCGTGGCCCAACGGGTATGTCCGATACCCACGGTCGCTTCAGGCATCGGACGGCGATCGACGTCCTCTTCGAGGTTCGCAAGTCTGCCGGCCTTCTTGCGCACGGCCACTTTCGCCATACCCGGTGCAGCCAACGCCACTCCTGCGGAGTCATAGCCCCGGTATTCCAAACGTCCAAGCCCCTGAAGGCACACTTCCAAGGGTTTGCCACATGCCGTCACGGTTCCCGCATATCCAACGATTCCACACATGGTTTTCAAGTCTACGTGAGATTTTGCAGAGACATGGGCGGTCAAGCTCAAATCATTCCAAAATTTCACTCACCGTGTTCACAGCACATTGCTTAGGAAGTCCTGGAACCTTGGCTCGGCGGGATGGTCAATGATGGAGGAAGACCCACGTTCCACCACCACCCCGCCGTCCATAAAGACCACCTGATCGGCGACCTCACGGGCGAACCCGATTTCATGCGTCACCACAATCATGGTCATACCGGCATCGGCGAGTGTGCGCATTACACCAAGCACTTCGCCTACCAGTTCTGGGTCCAGCGCGGAAGTCGGCTCGTCGAAAAGCATGATTTTCGGGTGCATCGCCAAGGCGCGCGCGATGGCGACACGCTGCTGCTGTCCGCCTGAAAGTTGCATCGGGTAGTAATTGGCACGGTCGGCCATACCCACGCGCTCCAACTGTGCCATCGCCTCGGCTCGAGCCTTGGCTTTCGGCGTTTTGGCCACGTGCACAGGCGCCTCCATCACGTTTTGGAGCGCGGTGCGATGCGGGAACAGGTTGAATCGTTGAAACACCATACCCAGTTCGGCGCGCTGTCGGCCGATTTCGCGATCATTCAACGTTTGCAGCACATCGCGCCCGCCTTTGTTGACATGTTTGAAACCAATGAGTTCTCCGTTGATCTCAATCGATCCGGCCGTAATCGTCTCCAGTTGGTTGATCAACCGCAGGAACGTCGATTTGCCGGAACCGGAAGGCCCCAGAATCACGGTCACTGTACCCGGCTCAACGGTCATGTCGATGCCCTTCAAGACATGCAGACCGCCGAAGGCCTTGTGAACCCCGGTGGCCTTGACAGCCGGTACGTCGGAAGCGGCTTTAGCAGAAGCCTGGGTAGCAGTTCCGGCGCCGCCATCAGGCTGCACGCCATCAGCAACACCCACACCCGCGCCTATGCTCGTTGAGATCTCGTCATTCAAGATTGCCTCATTCTCGCTTGTCATATAACCGACCTCCCCTACGCATTCAATCCAAGAAAACCGACATGCTCGGCCTTCTTCTTGACGTCGTCATCGAAGCTCGCATGACCGTCGGTTCGTAGGCCTTCCACAGTATCAGCAGCGCGTGAAGCGTTGAACCCCTTGCCAAAGTATCGTTCCAGCCAAGCCTGAACAACCATCAGCACGGAAGTAATCACCAAGTACCAGATGCACGCCACAATCAACAGGGGAATGGGCTTGTAGATACGATGCGAGATGGCATCAGTGGCGAATTGCAGCTCAAGGGAGAACGGTACCGCCGAAACCAGTGAGGTGGTCTTGAGCATGCTGATGACCTCATTGCCCGTCGGAGGCACAATGATGCGCATCGCCTGAGGAAGCACGACACGCCGCATAATCATCGAGTGCGGCATGCCCAGAGCCTGTGCGGCCTCGGCCTGGCCGGGATCAACGGCTTCAAGCCCGGCCCGTACGATTTCAGCCAAATACGCGGATTCGTTGAGTGCCAGACCGATCATCGCAGCCAGGAAGCCCGGGGCGATCACCTTGTTGAGCTGAGCCGTGTCCATCTGCCAAAAGTGAATATCAGTGAACGGCACACCGAGAGTGAGCTTCGGAACCAGAACCGCGAACAGTCCCCAAAACACCAGTTGTGTGTAAATAGGCGTACCACGGAAGAACCAGATCCAGAACCAGCTGACCCCGCGCAACACCGCGTTGACGGACTTGCGCATCACCGCCAGCACAATTGCCAGAACAATCGCAATCAGCATGGAGGTGACGGTAAGCACCAACGTCCAACCGATGCCGTTGAGCACATGCTCGTTGAACAGATACTTCCACACGATGGGCCAGTCGAACTGTTTGTTGGTCACCATCCCGTCAACAAGCATCAGCGCCAGTAGCGCCACGATGATACCGGCGACCAGCGAACCGGGCCGGTGCACCGGCCGTGCCTTGATCCGCCCTGGGATGTCAAGCCCATCCGATTGATTCCTGCGTGTCATGGAACCCTCCCCCTGCAGACGCGCCGCGCGTCCGCCGTACATGTACACCGTCACACCGTTACGCCGACACATCACGCGACGAGACGACGCCACCTATCATTCTCGTAATTCGTATACTATGCGAAGCCCCGCATAGACAGACATCGGGAGCGACATCCATTGCCGTTCCCGACGCTCCATACGTCACCGAATCATTGACCAGACGTATACCGGTCACTGAACCGACGAGTAATCGTTGATCTCTGACTTGGTGATTGCCCCGGATTCATTGCCCCAGGTCTTCAGTATCTTCGCGTATGTGCCATCGTCTATCAGCTTCTGAACCGCGGCCTGCACGGCCTTGGCCGTTTGCATGTCCCCCTTCTTGACCACAACGGCTTCAGGAGTCATGTTGAACGCCTTGCCCAACGGCTCGAGCTTATCCCCGCTCTGCTTGATGGCGTAGCCCGCTACGGGTGAATCGGCGCAGAAGGCGTCTGCTTTGCCGCTGACCACGTTGGTGGCCACGACCGTCTGATCCTTCATCGATTGGATGTCAATCGGCTTCTTGCCCGCCGCAACGCATTCATCGTTGAACTTTTTGACCGTGGTCTCATGGACCGTTCCCGTCTGCACCGCCACGCCGTGTCCGCAGAGATTCTTTGCGTCGAGCTTCTTAGGGTTTCCCTTCCGCACCACGAACGAGGCGCCCACATTCAGGAACGAGACGAACTCACCGACGTCCTTGCGGGCCGGATCCATGGTGAAGCCGGACACGCCGACATCGAATTTCGAGCCGATGGAGGGCAGGATCGAATCAAATTCGGCTGCGGTCGGTGAAAACTTGAGTCCGAAGACGGCCGCAACGGCCTTGGCCATGTCCATATCGTAGCCAATCGGGGTTTTACCGTCCGTGTCGAGGAACTCAGCCGGCGCATAATCCGGTGAGACACCGACGGTGAACTTATTATCCTCGGTGATCGACTTCGGCAGCATTGCGGCGATCCTGTCGTCCTTCTTCACTTGAGCAACGTCAAAGGCGGCGTTTGATTTTTGATTGTCGGCCGCAACATCGGCCTCATCCTTGGTGCCACAGGCACTCACACCCAACAGCATCGCACCGACGCACACACCGGCCGTCATCCGCTTCAGAACTTTCCGCATATCATGTTGCATGTTCACATCACCCCTCATCATTGTGTTTCCATATGTCTGCCGACATTCGCATATTATGCATCATCATGTATTTTATACAAAACATATCTCAGTATTCGGACTTTTCGAGACACCATTTCCGAGGTGGACCGTTCAGGCAAGCAGACATCCCTCCTGATGTGACAGAACGACTCGCATGACACGAACCCCATACCACGCGTCGTCTTCGAATACATGATTTCGCACGCCATTCGACAGCCATGCAAAACCGGTCACACAGCCTGTCCACATGAACGGTTCCGGCAATCCATCCACATCGATCGCGAAAGACGTTCAGTGAAAACCGATGCATGATCCGAGTCACCCGCAAACTACAGTGCCTAACTTGAAGCAATGAACCGCCTGTTTCGGCGTCACCGCATTTGCCGGTTCCTATAGCGCATCGCGCGCAACGCCTCGCGTTTGTCTTGTTCCTCGCGCAACGCCTGTCGCTTGTCGTATTCCTTCTTACCCCTCGCCAAAGCGATCTCGGCCTTGACGCGCCCATCCTTGAAATACAGGCTCAACGCCACGATGGTATAGCCCTTGGCCTCGATCTGCCGGGAAAGTTTGGCTATTTGCGAGGCATGCAAAAGGAGTTTGCGCTTGCGCTTTGGCGCGTGGTTATTCCAAGTTCCGTTGAGATATTCGGGGATATTCGCACCCTCAAGCCACATCTCACCGTGACGGTCGATGGAGACGAAGGACTCGGCAAGCGACGCACGACCCTCGCGCAGCGACTTTACCTCGGTGCCGGTAAGCACAAGACCTGCCTCGTAGTGATCTTCAATCGTGTAGTTGTGCCGCGCCTTGCGATTCTGCGCAATCATCTGCGTTCCGTGCTCTTTGGCCATAGCCCCTCGCCTCCTGGCTTCCTCCGTTCATCCCAATAGTAATGGCTACGCGCCACTTTCGACCACGGCCGACCGTATCACTCCATGTCTGCCTCCGCACCGCCGGCCTGCGCGAGCCATCGCTCCACAACACTCCCAACGGATCGCCAAATCAGGGATATGGCAGGCAGTTCGCTCGACTTTCCGTTGTATCTCAGAGGTCTGACCATTTTCCACCATGCCACAGCCGTAGGCAAATCACCTCGCCGACGCAGGACAAAAACATCGGTCAACGAGCTAGGCTTTGAGATACCTTCGCAATGAGATCGCCGAGGCGAAGGCCGAAAGCGCCATAGCGCCGACAATGAGAGCAGGCGCCATCAGCCACACCGTGGTCTGATTGATATATGGCATCCACTGCACCGTCTTGGCCAGCCAGTCGGTGATGAACACTTTCACCATCACGCTCAAAGTCACCACTGAAAGCAACGATCCGAGAAGGGAAGCGAATACGCCCTCGAGAATGAACGGCAGGCGAATCGTCCAGTTCGAGGCACCCACGAAACGCATGATCTCAGTCTCGTTGCGCCGACTTGCGGCCGACATGCGTATGGTTGTGGCGGTAAGCAACACGGCCACCAATACCATCACGGCCGCCAGCACAATGGTCACGGCCGTGGCCTTGTTGAGAACGTTGAAGACCGGATCGAAGATCTCGCGCTGGTCTCGCACCTCTTCGACACCTTGGGTGCCGCCCAGTACCTCGGAAACCTCATGATATTTGGTCGGATCTTTGAGCTTGAGGCGTAGGGAATCCTGCATATCCGCAGCCGTCAACGTACGCCCCTGGTAAATGCCGTCAGGGTATTGCTTGAGGAAAGTCTTCCTATAGAATTCATCTCGGCTCTGGTAGGTGACCTTGGCGACTTCGTCGTTAAGATCCCGATGAATCTTCTGCTCAAGATCGACGATTTCACGTTTGGTGGGCGCTTTGCCGGCCGAGCAGTTAGGAGACTGACTGGCTCCGTCGGGGCACAGCCACACCACGACCTCGACCTCCTTGTACCAGTCGCCCTTCGCTTTGGTGATCTGAGCCTGCATGAGGCCCGAGGTGCCGATGAACAAGAAGGAGATGAAGATGACGAGCATCACCGAAAGTATCATGGAAACGTTCTGCTTGAGGCTCGTAAACGTCTCGGAAAGAATAAACCGTGCTCTCATGCCTGATCTCCCTTACTGCTCTTGGCTATGCTCGTTGGGGTCATTCGTCGTGGTCTTACGTATCGGCGACCCGGCTTTCGCACGGCTTGCCCGGGCCGGCGGGGTCGGAGGCGGAGGAATCGAGGCGGCCGAAGGTGTTGACGTTTTCTTCTCTGCCGAAGCATCAACTGGCTGAGGATGGGACTGGGCACGAACGGCGGTTTCGGAAGCCGACGAATCGTCATTGGCCTGTGCCGTCGGAGTTTCAGGGGCAGCCGGGGCAGGGATCGCAGGTGCCTCAGTCCGTGTCTCAGGGCTTGACGCATGTTGACCGTGCGGCGTCCCGTTGGTCGCATCCGCAGACTGTTCCGTGCTCACTGGGGTAAAACCTTTACCCCAAGTCATCGTGACCTCGGCGGACTGGAAGGCTTCGCCATAGCGACCTTTGCGACCCGAATGCACGGACTTGGCCAGTCTGGCGATACCGTCATTCTCGGACCCCGTGACCCCCGTCATCGCTGACTCGGCAATGCCGACGCCTGCCACACCGTGCCGCTGCGAGGTCTGATTGGGGGAAACGTTAGCGGAGCCTGTCTTCTTGTAAGGATCGAGCACACGCTGAGCCTTCGACTCCACTTCGGCATCCGGGAAGTACAGCGCGGAATCGTAGGACCCCTCCTGTTCGTCACGCACGATCTTTCCCTCGTGCAACTCAACGACGCGCTTACGCATGGAGTTGACGATTTCCTCGTTGTGGGTGGCCATGACCACCGTGGTGCCGGTTCGGTTGATGGCGTCCAGCACCTCCATGATGCCCAAGGAAGTCGTGGGATCGAGATTACCGGTCGGTTCGTCGGCCAGAATGATCTGTGGATGGTTGACATAGGCGCGTGCGATGGCCACACGTTGGGCCTCACCTCCCGAAAGCTCATGCGGGTAGTTCTTTTCCTTACCGGTCAGGCCAACGGTTTCAAGGACTTTCGGAACCAAAGATCTGACGGTGGACCGCTTTGCGCCGATGACCTCAAGCGCGAATGCGACATTCTGCCACACGGTCTTATTCGTCAGAAGCTTGTAATCCTGAAACACAAAGCCGAGGGAACGTCGGTATTGCGGCACCTGGCGCGCCGTCAGGCGTCTGAGATCATTGCCGGCCACACGTATCTCGCCGTCCGTGGCCTCTTCCTCTCGAAGCAGCAGACTCAAGAGGGTGGTTTTGCCGGAACCGGAGGCTCCAACGAGAAACACGAAATCACCGCGCTCAATGTTGAGGCTGACATGATCGAGGGCTGGGCGGGCTCCCTTGGGATAGATCTTCGTGACACTATCCAACGTAATCAACGCCATACACCGTCTCCCTTACCGTCGCCTGAAGCCGTCCACCCGGCAGGTCGGCGACACCGATATAATGCTTCCTCTACGATATCGCATGCACGACACGAGCAACGCGAGTTCAACCACATTTGCAAAAACCTTACCTTTTGAGACGCCGTTCCGTATGCCTTATGGCCTGAACCGCTTGCGAAACCCCGCCTGCAACAGTTGCGTTTGACATGCTCCGCGCTCCGACCGCGCAGCCGAATCAAGCGGTCTCGGCCGACTCTTCCTCAAGGGCCGCCTCGCGGCGCTGCTCATGACGCCAACGGATGCCGGCGTCAATGAATCCGTCAATGTCACCATCGAAGACGGCCTGGGTCTGGGAGGTCTCGTATCCGGTGCGCAGATCTTTGACCATCTGGTAGGGATGCAGTACGTAAGAGCGCATTTGATCGCCCCAACTGGCCTTGATGTCCCCCGCCAGCTCCTTTTTCTTCTTGGCCTCGGCCTCGTGACGCAAGACCAACAAACGCGATTGCAGCACCGCCATGGCGGCGGCGCGGTTCTGGATCTGACTGCGCTCGTCCTGCATCGTCACCACGATGCCGGTGGGAAGGTGGGTGATGCGGACTGCGGAATAGGTGGTGTTGACACCTTGTCCACCTGGCCCCGAAGAACAGTAGGTGTCCACACGAATGTCGGAATCCGGCACATCGATATGATCGGTGACTTCGACCAGCGGCACCACCTCGACCGCGGCAAAGCTGGTCTGCCGACGACCCTGATTGTCGAAAGGAGAGATGCGCACAAGACGGTGCGTGCCCCCCTCTACCGAGAGTCTGCCATACGCGTACGGCGCATCGACTTCGAACGTGGTCGATTTGATGCCGGCCTCTTCGCCATATGAGGTGTCCATCACCTTGGTCTTATAGCCGTTGCGCTCGGCCCAACGCAAATACATGCGCAGCAGCATCTGGGCAAAGTCCGCCGCGTCGACTCCACCCGCACCGGAACGGATGGTCACCACGGCGCTACGCTCATCGTACTCGCCGTCCAACAGAGTCTCGATCTCCATCTGGTCGAGATCTTTCTGCAACCGGTCGACCTGACCCTGGGCCTCGTTCATCGAATCGGCATCGTTCTCCTCCTGCCCCAACTCAAAAAGGGTCTCGATGTCATCAAGACGAGCCGCCATATCCTCGAGTTTCTTAAGCCTTGACTGTGCGGCGGAAAGACGACTGGTCACCTTCTGGGCATTGTCCACATCATCCCACAGATTGGGCGCAGAGGCCTCCTTCTCAAGCGCCGCGATGTCGGTTTTGATGCGTTCGACATCAAGTGCCTTGGCTATCGACTCGTACTTGCTGCGAGCCTCACCAAGGGCCTGCGAGAAATCAAACTCCGCCATATCCCACCCCTAATATTGTAATAATCGTCAGTCCGATACAATCCTATAAGTCATATTGAATACGCTGACGGCACTCGCCATATACGAAAGCGAAAAACCGCGCGCTTGATTTGTCGGTCGTCAAAGACCAGCATAAATCGCAGGAATCACCAATGCCAAAAGCATGGCTGCCACCACTATCAGGCACACGATACGCGCGACGTTCCGCCGTTTGGCTTCGCGCCGCTCCCGCTCGCCCCTGTAATGTCCCATACCACCCACCTTAACGCCCACGCCGGATTTCATTATTCCACGTGGTTGCTTAATCACCGGAGCCCACAATTCCAGATGACTGCCCAACCAACCTTCTCGGACCAGGCCACTGACCAATACGACACGTACGGTACATTTGAGATATTGAATTTCATTTCCGAAAGGTGGACTCGATGAGCAATGAACAGACCGCATGGGGCTGGGGACTGGCCTCAATCGACGAGGCGGGCAATACCCTGGACGTATGGTATCCGAAGCTGAAACTCGGCCAAGCGCCAAGCGAAGCGGACCGCCCGCAGCACGGATTCGGAGCGCTGGCTCATAACCAGAGCGATGCGCGCGGGGTGCGACGAGTGCCGGTGTTCACCGTCTGTCCACTCGACTCCCCCGTCACCGACGCCGCCGAAGCGTATCTGAAGCTGCACCTGCTGAGCATGCGGCTGGCGAAGCCCAACACCCTGAACCTCGAAGGCATCTTCGCAGCACTGAACAACGTTGTATGGACGAATTACGGACCGTTCGCGGTACATGATTTCGCACTGCGAAAGTTGGAAGTCATGAACGCGGCGGAACAATCGACTGCGACAACCGGCGACGCGACCGCAACCGTGCCTGCCCCGCACGCCGATGTTAGCGTACTGGCAATCGACAAATTCCCGCGTATGGCCGACTATGTGATACCTTCAGGGGTTCGAATCGGGGATGCCGACCGCGTGCGATTGGGCGCCTATCTGTCCGTCGGTACCACGGTGATGCACGCGGGATTCGTGAACTTCAACGCCGGCACCTTGGGCACATGTATGATTGAAGGCCGCGTTTCCCAAGGTGTCGTGGTCGGCAACAACTCCGACGTAGGCGGCGGCGCCTCGATCATGGGCACGCTTTCCGGCGGCGGCAAACTGCGCAACTCGATCGGCGAGCACAGTCTGCTGGGCGCCAACGCCGGAATCGGCATCTCCCTAGGCGACAACTGCGTGGTCGAGGCCGGCCTATATATCACGGCCGGCACGAAGATAACGATATACGACAAAAGCAGAATCGAGGCGGGCAAGCCCCTCGAAACGGTGAAGGGCGCGGACCTCTCCGGCAGGGACAACATCCTTTTCATCCGCAACTCCATGACCGGAGCGATCGAGGCCCGCTATCGAAAGACCGGCATCGAACTGAACGCCAAGCTCCACAGGAACTGAACCGGAGCGAGCGGATGGAGCATGATTATTTCTCTGAACCTCATTGGGTCATCAAGTCCGACTTGATGACCCAATGAGGTTCAGGGGACACCGCTTTCGTCCCACTGACGAAACCATGTTATAAAACGGGTTACGCTACCAGCCCATGAATCACTTGGCCATCAACGGTTCCCGATTCCCAGCAGCCACAGCCGAACGGGATAATTCGTAAAAACAAACAGACCGGTCCGGTGACTCCCACACAGTCATTGGTTCACATCTACTCACGTAACGACACATTTACCTTTAATGTCCACGGTCAGAACAGTGTCCTACGATGGCGCACACCCTGTCACTGGATTTCTCCATCGAAACCATATCTGGAACGCAACCGCCTTCAGCGTTGATCCATCGGCACATAGTCACGCTCGCCCTCACCAATGTGGACCTGACGCGGACGCCCGATCTTGGTCAACGGGTCGACCAGCATCTCGCGGTATTGCTCGATCCGACCAGGAATCCGACCAAGGGCAAAGAGTGGGGGGGGGGCAAACATCGAGGGAGCGGGAACCAAGCAAGCGATAAATCAGTCCGATGTAAAGATCAACGTTAGGATACAGGTGACATGACACGAAATAATCATCGCGCAAAGCAATATTGCCAAGTTGAGTGCTCAAATCGAGCAGTTCCGGCCGTGGTCGGCGTGCATGATCGACAGCCGTCCCAACGCATGCATCGACAATTCGTGGGTCTCATATGGCTCGTACGACACAACGAAACACATGCGAAAAAATCATCGACATACCCCGGACCACATCAAGAAAGATCATGGGCTCATCGTGCCTCCTGCGGAAAATAGAGCTGACGACCGTGCGGGCCTGCGCCATGATGATCTGAACCGACTGTTCAAGTTGATCGGGATCGACGATATCGGCGACGTCCGGGTAAAAGACCGCCAACGCGTTGATGACACTGGCCAATATGCTCATCGGCTGGGCGTTTGCCAAGGAAGGAGGATACGAAGCCACGAAAATCACCAACCATCCTACGGTGGTTCAGATCATCACAGATGCACTCATATTCCAAGCGATCCGGCAATTCGTCATATTGGAACAGCCAAGCGACTTCAAGGAAATCGGATTGCCCACACGGCTGTTCGATTGAATATCCCAGGTATCGCGGAATCGGACATCGACCATCGATATAGGTGATTTTGGATTCGCACTGCGCCGTCGCGAGAGACCCTGGATCAAGGATGACGAAACCGCCGTCCACCCCACAACTACCACCACATCACCGGGAATACTTGCAATGGATCGCCCAAAACCGGTTTGTCCGCAGCTCCACCTTATTACTGCAAACAAACCATGATAAGCAAACCTTCGAAGGCAAACGGCCGTTAGACAAAGGCACCAGACCGCCATCGACAGCTGCGAAGTTCCGCCTACTTGCGGAGGGTGAGAATCTCCGGTCCGTTCTCGGTAATGGCGATGGTGTGCTCACTATGTGCGCCGGTGGAGCCATCGACACTGCGCAAGGTCCAACCGTCCTTGGCGTCCTGATATATCTCGTCCGTGGTCTTCATGAACCACGGCTCGATGGCGATCGTCAGACCCGGACGCAACTTGTATCCATGGTGCGCCTTGCCGTCATTGGGTACGAACGGGTCACCATGCATCACATGACCGATGCCGTGGCCACCGAACTCCATGTTGACCGTATACCCATGCTCATGAGCCACATCGCCAACCGCGGCCGAGATGTCACCAAGGCGATTGCCCGACTGCGCCGCCGCGATTCCGGCAGCCAACGCCTCTTCCGTGCAGGCGATCAGTGCAAGATCGCTTGGATCCGGATCGCCACCGACCACGAAGCTCACGGCTGAGTCCCCGCACCAGCCGTCGACACTGACCGCGAGATCGAGGCTGACCAAATCACCATCCTTTAAGTTGTAGTCATAGGGAACACCGTGCAGCACCGCATCATTGACGGACGTGCAGATGTAATGCTTGAACGGACCGGTTCCGAAATCAGGGGCATAGTTCACATAGCACGATTCTGCGCCCTTGCGGCCTTCGATGCGGCGCCGCACCAGGTCGTCGATCTCCAGTAGGTTGGTGCCCACTTTCGTGGTCTCCTTCAATTCCTGCAAGATGCTGCCCACGAATCGACCCGCCGTCTTCATGGCAGCCACTTCGGAGGGTGTTTTCAGTTCGATCATATTCACATTACCTTAACTACGCAGCCGACCGGGCCGGCATCGGTTACAACGCCACAACACGACTAAAGGCGTCGCACATATACCTATCGGTATAGCGCAACGCCCGTATAAACAGAATTTGAGACTTACGATTCAACACACCGAATCAGTTGCGTCCGAAACGGAAGGCGCGCACCACGGAAAGAACGCCGAGCACCACCATGATGCAGCCGGAGAACACAATCAGCCACACCATCGAAGTGATCGGGGAGAACAACACGACAACGCCGGCAATTAGCGAGATGACGGCGTAGACGATGGCCCACCCCGAACTCGGAATCCTCCACGACTCGGCCAAAGCCATGATGCCTTCGACAATCCAGCCGATACCCACCGTCATGGTGACCAGAACGGTGAGCACGGTGGCGGAAAGCTGGGTGTTCTTCAACATCACGATGCCACCGACCACCAACAACACGCCTACGAGGATGTCCAGCACACGCCAGCCACCCGGCAGACCCATCTCGACTATGGCGCCTACAATGCGAATGGCGCCGGATATGAGGAAATAAATCCCAAGAGCCACGGTGAAAACGACCAAGGTCTTGCCGGGCCAGAACAAAAGCGCCAACCCCAGCACAACCGCCGCCAGACCCACAACACCGTAAACCACGCGAATCGTTCGCTTGGCCTGCTCGGGAAGCCAGGACTCGACCAGCTTGAATGGGTTCATATGCCACCAGTCGCCACCGGGCTGCCCGCCAGGCATGTTCGGACCCGTAAATTGGGTACCCCCGCCATTCGGATCACCGAATTGCGGCCCAGCACCGTTCGGATCGGTCGCCCGTGGAACGCCGTACTGCTGTTCACCACCGTTTTGAGGGCCATTACCGTTCATGTCTTCATATGTCATCGCAGTCAGCTCCTTGCCTCTTGTGTTCATGTATGATTCTAGACGGCAATGCCATATGATGCCACTAGTAGCCGAGGGCATAATCAGGGGTTGCACACACAGCTTTTTATGGTATTCACATGTGCAATAGAACGCTTGGGGGCATCCGGTGCGATGATGACTCCCGCTTTTTTAATCCCAACCCACACTGCCGACCAGAAGTTGAAGTTACGGAAACCTTCGAACAACACAGCATCGTCATAAAAACACCATGAACAACACAAGTCAATCGGCAACGGTATTGAAACCGCCGACATAAGCATGACATGGCTCCCCCATCCAAAACCGAGAGCAATGATGGACGAACAGTGCTATCCTTGTCCCTTGTCAGCGAGAATCAGTACGCTGGAACCATGGACACACCGATGATTTCAGGTCTTGACACCTCCTCCTTCTCCACCACCATCAATCCTGCGGACGATCTGTTTCGCTTCGCCAACGGCCCTTGGATAGACACCTTTGAAATGCCTGCCGACCGTTCTCGTTACGGCAATTTCGATAGGCTCGCCGAGCAGTCCGAGGAACAGATTCACGATATCCTCGAAGACCCGGACTGCAAAGCCACAAAATCGCAGGCCCTCTACCGTTCCTTCATCGACACCGAAGCGATTGAAGCGGCGGGCATGAGCCCCATTGCCGAATCCCTTAAGGCCATAGACAAAATAGCCGACAAGGCCGCCATGACACGCCTGTTGGGCACGCAGACGGTGACCGGAGGCGCAGACCTGTTCGGGATGAGCGTCGAGGCCAACCCGTCGGACCCTTCCTCCGACAAACGCATACTGTGGATCGGTCAAGGCGGCATCGGTCTGCCCGACGAAGCCTATTACCGCGAAGATCGCTACGCTGACATCCGCACCAAATACATGGACATGATGGTACGCATGCTCACCCTTGCCGGCGACGACGAAACCGAAGCCCGCGACAAAGCCGCACGCGTCATGGCTTTCGAGACCAAAATCGCCTCACATCATTTCGACAATGTTACGGAACGTGATCCGCAAAAAACGTTCAATCTGATGAATTTTGACCAGCTTCAAACGATGATGCCGAACTTCGACATGGCCGCTTGGGTCGACGCCGCACAGCAGGCGTACGACACAACCCCCACGTCCAGGTTACTGCCCGCGGACTTCACAACCGCGTTCGCCCGTCTGAACGTAATGGAACCACCATTCTTCCAAGGTCTCGACCACGAGTGGGCGGCCGCAAGTCTCGATGACATCAAGCTGTGGACGCGCGTCCACACCATCATCGGCGCAGCCAGCTGCCTGAGCCATGACTTCGACCAGGCCAGCTTCGACTTCTATGGCAAGGTTCTTTCCGGGTCCACCGAGCAACGCGATCGCTGGAAGCGTGGCGTTTCCCTGGTCAATGGGCTCACCGGCGAGGACGTGGGTCAGGAGTACGTGCGCCGTCACTTCCCCGCCAGCTCCAAAAAGCGTATGGAGGAATTGGTAGGCAACATCATCGAGGCTTATCGCGTCTCCATCAGCGGCAGCGACTGGCTGGGCGAGCAGACCAAAGCCAAAGCGCTCGACAAACTTAACAAGTTCAAGCCCATGATCGGCTACACGAACCACTGGCGCGACTATAGCGCCTTGGATGTCAGCAGCGACAAGGGATTGATGGACAACATCAAGGCCTCCAGCACCTATGGAATGGGCTATATGCTCTCGCGCGTGGGCCAACCCGTGGACCGTGAGGAATGGGGGATGAACCCGCAGACGGTCAACGCCTATTACGAGCCGACCATGAATGTGATCGTGTTCCCCGCGGCGATTCTGCAACCTCCGTTCTTTAATCCCGAAGCCGACGACGCCGCGAACTACGGCGGCATCGGCACTGTGATCGGCCATGAGATCGGCCACGGCTTCGATGACCAGGGCAGCCAGTTCGATGGCGACGGCAATCTGAACGACTGGTGGACGGCCGACGATAAGGCTAATTTCCAGAATCGCACCAAAGCGCTTATCGAACAGTACAATGCGCTGACTCCTTCCCAGCTAGCGGACAAATATGGGGACGAACCCGCCTCGATGCCTCACGTCAACGGCGCATTGACCACCGGTGAAAACATCGGAGACCTTTCCGGAGTCAATATCGCGTTGAAGGCCTATGCCTTCGCACTTGACACCGACCACGGCCAGAGAAAGGACGGCTCGACCGAAAGCATTGAGCACTCGCTCGAAGAGGCTCCGGTCATCGAAGGCTATACCGGCTTGCAGCGCTTCTTCCTGAGCTACGCGACCATCTGGCGGTGCTCCAAGCGTGACGAGATCTGCGAACAGTACCTTCAGATCGACCCACACTCCCCGGAGGAATTCCGCGCCAACCAGATAAGCCGGAATGTGGATCTCTTCTACAAGGCCTTCGACGTGACGCCGAGCAACCGGATGTGGCTGGCGCCGGAGGAACGCGTACACATTTGGTGACGTTTCCGTCCATCACACCCTCTTCGCACGCCCTTTATGATGACTTTCATACCATCTGGGAGGCAAAGCGGAGAGGGCGTTTCGTTATTATTGCAAAGAACTGACAACTATGCTTCGATGACGACTCCCTCTCCCCGCGAACACGTCGAACGAGCCTTCGTTGAGCACCCATGATCCAAAGACGAATCTCATAGCGAATCACGCTTCCCGTGGTCAGTGAACTTCATCGGGTTGGGCGCCAAATTCATCCGGGGAAACTTGATCCACCGAAGAATCAGCGTTCGCAGAAGACCTCCAGGCATCATCATTGGTGCGCGGAGCGTGATTTGGATAAGCCGCGCCAGCCACATCCGTATAGGAAGCGGCACCATTAGAAGCGTCGTGATAAGGATCGCTACCGGGAGCCTGCCGGCTCTGACGAGGATCGAACGTTGAGCCATTTGCCTTGGTTCGTTTGAAATGGCTGACACCGAGGCTGAGGTCGTGTCCGATGCCGGTCGCCTCCATGACCATTTTGACGTGCTTGACTCCGTCCTTGCTCCATTCCTCACCATACAAGGCGCCGGTGGCCACTACCGGATCGCCTTTGTGAATGGAGCGCATGACATTGAGTGCCAAAGCACGATACGCTTTGACCGTCAACCATGTGGTGGATCGGTCACACCATTGTCCCGTTGACGAATTGTAGTATCTCGGGGTGCACCCGATTCGGAACGAGCAGGCCGCACTATCCCCTTCCCTGCCGAAACTGACAGGATCGGCCCCCACGAATCCGTTGATCGTTACTGTCGATTGCTGCGCCATACCAGCATTCCTTTCCAAACGAGATGGATGTCATCACATGAAAATGGACTGCGGGAACCCCCAGAGGGATGCGGTTATATACACAACCGCCTCGCTTTCAACAAATTGCTGTGCAATCTGTCCGGATTCCCGCGGTTCCATCAGTATGTATCGTCGCCATCAGGTCAGGCAAGCCAAATCAGGACTGTGGTCTAAATCAAGACCCTCTCGGCGTGCCGTGGATAACCATGTGGATGACTCTGCGTTATCCACAACATCGGACCGCCCAACACAGGCAATTCAGAGTCAACTGTTGAAACAATCCGAAACGCCGTGATGAAACAAAACAACCGATAGACCAACAGACGAGATTCGGCCCCGGAACGGGTCATACAAAGCAAAAGCCCGGCCGCCAAACCTTGTTACCCGATCAAAGCGCGTTTAAAGCTTAAGGCTTGGGTTTTTGAACGACTGTGACCACACACCCACATGTACGACAGCAGTCATTCCCGGGCGCACCGTTGCGTCCGGGAATGACCCGATATCGCTTATTTACTTAGCAACGCCTCGAAACGACGCTGCAGTTCATCGGATGCCTCGGCAGCCGGCAACACAACGGTGTCGGCACCGTCACGCCCACGCACCTCGATGGTGCCGTCGTTAAGATAGTCGCGACCGACCACGGCCACCAACGGCACGCCGATCAGCTCGGCATCCTTGAATTTGACGCCCGGCGAAACCTTCCTGCGATCGTCGTAAATGACTTCCAGACCATTAGCCTCCAACTGCTCGACCAACTTCTCGGCGCCTTCGAACGCCTCTTCCTGCTTGCCGGTAGCCACCACATGCACTGCGGCAGGCGCGATGTTCGCTGGCCAAGCCAGTCCTTTATCGTCATGATGCGTTTCGGCAATGCAGGCCAGGACGCGCGACACGCCAATGCCGTAGCTGCCCATCCACACCGGCACGGCCTTGCCGTTCTGATCGAGCACCTTGAGGCCGAGCGCTTCGGAATATTTCAGGCCAAGCTGGAACACCTGACCGATCTCCACACCACGCTCGAAGCTCAACGGGCCTGAGCCGTCGGGGCTCATATCACCGTCACGCACTTCAGTGGCCTCAACCGTACCGTCGGCGGTGAAGTCACGCCCGTAGACCATATCGAAAGCGTCGACGCCAAGTTTGTTGCCGCCAGTGACCCATGCGGACCCCTTGGCGATATGGGCGTCGACAAGGTAACGCACAGGATCCTTAATGCCCGAATCCTTGCCTCGCGCCTGCGGACCGAGCACCTTGGGCCCGATGTATCCCTTGACGAACTCCGGATGCCCCTTGAGGTCCGCCTCGTTCGCCTCTTCAATCTCGGCCGGGGCAAACTGAGCCTCGAGCCTCTTCATATCCACGACGCGATCGCCGGGGAGGGCCACGACCACGATTTCACGCCAAGGCTTGCGGTGCTCCTCAACCTCGTCATCGGGTTCACCCGGATGCTTGACCGCGATGACCACATTCTTGAGCATGTCGGAGGCGACCCAGCCGCGACCGTCCTGGCGCTGGTAGAGGGCTTCGCACTGCCGGACCATATCGTCGATGGACTCGGCATCAGGCAGCTCACGCAGGCTCATGGAGGGGGTCTTCGAGCAATCGATTTCAGGCACCTCAGGGGTGGTCAGAGCCTCGACGTTCCAAGCCTTGCCGCTCGGAGCCTTCGCGAAGGTGTCCTCTCCGATGGCCATCGGAGACAGGAACTCCTGTGATTCGAAACCGCCCATCGGGCCGGAGACGGCGTGCACCATGATATAGCCCAGATCGAGACGTCTGAAGATGCGCTCGTATGCGTCGCGTTCCTCGACATACGCCTTCTTGAGGCCCTCCTCGTCAATAGTGAACGAGTAGCCGTCCTCCATGATGAACTCACGCCCACGCACCAGACCCGCCCTCGGACGGAACTCGTCGCGGTACTTGGTCTGAATCTGATACAACGTCAGCGGCAGATCCTTATAGGACGAATACATGTCCTTGACCAGAAGCGTGAACATCTCCTCGTGCGTCGGCGCAAGCAGGTAATCCGCCTCGTGGCGATCCTTCAGACGGAAGATGTTCTCACCATACTCCTCCCAACGATGCGTCGCCTCATAAGGATCCTTCGGCAACAGTGCCGGGAAGTGCACCTCCTGGGCTCCGATGCCGTTCATCTCCTCACGGACGACGGATTCGATCTTGGTAAGGACGTTCAGCCCCAGCGGCAGCCAGGTCCAGATGCCGGGGGCGGCCTTGCGGATGTAGCCCGCCCTTTGCAGCAGACGCGCCGAATCGACGTCGGCGTCGGCGGGGTCCTCGCGCAGCGTACGCAGGAACATGGTGGACATACGAAGTGCTTTAGTCATAATCCCTAAATTATTCGCGCAAGCCGACAACTGGACACGGCCCAACGCAGATTATGCATAACGGAATTCGTCCACGGAGTTATCCACGACACGCCGAAGCCTTTCGATTGGGTCCACAGAACCCGTTTCGCCTTGACCGTCATTGAATACATACGTTGAATAGATACCAAGCATATCACCCACTCCCCCAACCCGTGTGATGCCAACAACGACCGAAGCATAAAAATCAATACACATTGAATTGAAATATCAATAGATAAAGAATACAATGTGAAGCGGAGGAAACTGGAACGAATACTGACCGACATAGCGCGCAAGCACAACCTTGCCATCACATTTCGACAGGGCGGCAACCGCACAATCGCCCTCATCCGCACGATGCGCGTGGCCATGCCACGCCATCGCGAAATCAACGAGATCACAGCGACAAGCATCATCCGCTATTGCGGAAAGGAACCTCAATGAGCACAGATGAAGTCACGGCGATCGCCACACGGAGCGGGGCGTGGTGGGCCGTTGAGGTACCACAGCGACCTGACCTGTTCACCCAGGTCAGAAGGCTCAGCCAAGTCGAACCTATGGTGCACGACGCAGCACGGACGCTAGGACAACCGGTCGATGCCGTCCACGTCACGATCCGACTGGCCACCACCGAAGACGACAACATGGTCGAAAGGCTGTATAAAGCCCGGGACGAGGCGAAAACCGCACAGAACAAAGCGTCGGCACTCACCCGGCAGACTATCACGAAATTACGGGGCCAAGGACTCAAGCTCGCGGATATCGCACAGATAGTGGGATTGACCACGCAACGTGTCAGCGAACTGCAACGCTCATGAAACGTCGCATAAATCTAGGCCGCCAGCCTTACGCACCCCTCCCAAGGAAATCTTCTAAAACAGATCCCCTTGCGCGAATTCGTCGCCTTCAGCGGCAGCGAGCTGGCCTGCGGCCTGCTTGGTGAAAGCGCACTCACCCTCGTCGGCAAGACGAGCGCATGCAATCTTGGAATCGTCACGCAGTACACCGTCAAGTTCCACGGCATCCCGAGAAACAAAGAACGCACGCTCGCTGATGCCGTCAAGGTAAAGGCCCTCAAGGTTTTCGACACGCGACAATGCCACGTAGCCCATACCGGGCGCAAAGGTGCGGGTCAGGTCCATCTCGGCACGATCGAGCGTCATGCCTTGCGATTTGTGGATGGTAATGGCCCAGGCACACCGCAATGGCACCTGTTTGACGCTGGCCAGCACGGTCTCCCCGTCCATCATGTCCCACGATGCCTGCTTCATCGTCACGGTGTTGCCGTTTTCGAACTCAACGATCGGCCATCCGCCCTTGGCTTCGGCAGCGAATCCTTTGACGATGCCTATCGATCCGTTGACGTACTGACGGTCGGCGTCATTACGCAACGCCATCACGGCCGCGCCCGTCTTGAGCACAAGCCTTTCCGGGGCGAGCATGTTCTTTTTCAGCCTGGTGACCAGATTCGCCGCACCGGCGGACTCGGCTACATATCCGTGCGTTTCGTCCTGTATCTGCGCCAAACGTAGGTCGTTGAGCGCATCGGCCTGCTTGTTGACCGGAAACAGGTGCACGGCCACCTCGCCAGAGGCAGGAACCTGCCCAAGACGCCCGGCCAGCACGTCATGGTCATCCTGGCTGACCCCACCCTCTCGAATGTCGGTCAGGACCGTGAGCAGCTGACCGTCATCTTGACGGTGCTGCTCGGTCAAGTAGCAGACCACCGGGTTCAGTTCGTCCCACACCAACGATTGGGTGACGAATCCGTCTGGATCCTTGCCTGCTTGGGTGTAATGCCGCCGTGATTCAATGAACTCCGGTATCATCGTCATCATGTCGTCACCGCGATTCGGCCGGCGCACCGGCGGCAACTGGAAGAAATCGCCAGAAAGCACGACCTGCAAACCGCCGAACGGTTCCGGATTATGGCGAAGATTACGACAGACCTGATCGACCATATCAAACAACCAGGCGTGCAGCATCGAAACTTCATCGATCACAAGGATGTCCGCCGCTTCGATTTTCCGTTTACGGCGCGATCGGATACGCTTCATCAGATCGGCGGTCATCACCTGCGAGACGCCAACCCCGCTCCACGAGTGGATGGTCTGACCGTTGATATGGGTCGAAGCGATGCCGGTCGAAGCGGTGACGGCCACGCTGGCGCCGCGCTTACGGGCCGCACTGATGAATTCGTTGAGCACATACGTCTTGCCTGCACCGGGGGCGCCGGTGATGAACACGTTGGCACCGGCACCCAATATGGTCAGCGCTTCGGATTGCTTCATACCGTTACCTCCATAACCACGACAAACGCATCAACGACGGGAAGCACCTCCGCCACGCCCCCCCCCGCCGGCATCAACAACCAAACCGGCGAACGCGAACCAAGACACACAGTTCGCGGCTCAACCACCTGATACCGCCAACGAAAACACATGGATAAAACATGCCTTGCACCGCTCGGCACGCCGGAAGAGCCAGCTATTTCATCCGATCCGGTCACCCTCCGTTACTTGTTCAGCAGACTCGTGGCCTCGATATGGGCGGCGATCTGCTTGGCCGCGACATCATCCGGACCGGGGGCTGGCGTCATGAACGCCTCACGGTAGTAGCGCAGCTCGTCGAGCGACTCGATGATGTCCGCCAGGGCCCGATGACCGCCGTTCTTGGGCGGACGGTTGAGGTAGACGGCCGGGTACCAGCGACGGGCGAGCTCTTTGAGGGTACTCACATCAACGCTGCGATAATGCAGGCGGCTCATGAAATTCGGCATGTAGTGGTCGAGGAACTTCTTGTCGCTGCCGATGGTGTTGCCGGCCAAAAGCGGTTTGACGCCTTCGGGGGTGAAACGGGCGACATACTCCGTCACCTTCTGTTCGGCGTCGGCAAGGCTCAGCCCGTGCTCCCACTCGTCGATCAGCCCGGAGCGGGTGTGCATGGCGCGCACGAAGTCGCCCATGTGGTCGACTGCTTTTTGCGACGGCTTGATGACGTAATCCACACCTTCATCGAGCACCTTGAGGTTGAAATCGGTGGGGACCACGGAGACCTCGACCAGCTCGTCGCCGCCGAAGATGTCGAGGCCGGTCATCTCGCAATCGATCCAGATCAGGCGGGAACCCTCCGCCGAATACGTCTCGTCATCCTGAGCATTCACCATAATATTGACCCTTTCGCTGCCAACAACAGAACTCTACAGCCTATCGCATGCGCATGACGGAAAACACGACCCGACAACGTCCACAACAGTCACGGATGCAGAATCCTGTCTTTGTAATAATCAAAGAACGTTTTCTTTCCGGTAATAATGACGGCGGTGCCTTGGAACCCATATCGGATACGGTTTATCGTCACGTCATCGACCGAGGCACGGGCGCGGATCTCATAGTAATTGCCCTGTCTGGTCCTCGTCGGAGAGGAAGCGACGCTAATGATCGATCCGTTGATAATCAAGGGTTTGGCGCTGTTCTGGTAGCTGGAAAAACGCACCTGCTGCGCATTATGGATACCGTCAATGTCGTCAGCCGGTACATCAAGCACGATTTCAATGTTGCTGGCATGGTCCAAGTCTGGATATATCTGCGCCACAACGGTTCCGTTGGGAATCGTATCCATACCTTTTATCTGACTGTTCACATGCAGGATACCCCCGCACTTCGCCTTTACAGTGGAGGCGCTGCCCTGAGACTTACCTAGCGCGATCTTGGTTTCGAGTTCAAGTTTCGTTGATGAGATCTTCGATAGTTCCTTGTCCGCTTCAAGCACATATTGTGCGTGTAAAGCGGAGATCTTGCTGCCTGAACTAGTGGATTTCGCCGAGAAGCTGGTGCTGGCCTGCTGCGACCTGACGGTGGCGCTGGTCTGCTCAAGCTCCCGTACCGAGCTATCGATGCCGCTGAGAGTCTGAGCGGTGATGGAGCCTTGTTGCGAAGGATTCTCCTCGATCTGACTATGATATAGCTGATACGTCGAGGCGAAGATATTGTCAGCCGGCAGTTGTCCTCCGCCTGCCACGGCCTGCCGCAACTCTCGATAGTCCGCGAGCTTGGCCTCATTTTCACTCAACTGCTGATTCGCGGCGTCGCGCGCAGCCGCTACAGCCTGATTCTGACTATTGACGTTGGCGGCATCGCGTCCGTCATCCTGTGTTGTGACAGCAGCTTGTGCGCGATAATCGTCCAACATGCTGGAATACCCAAACTCATCCGGATCGGAGAATGGATTCGTATCATTCTGTAATCCTACCTTGAGCTGTTGCGCCGCAACCTGTTGCCGATTCGCCACATCGAGCTGCTGTTGGAGAGCGGCCATCTGAGTGGAATCCTGATTGTCGTCATACGCAAGCAACGTATCCCCCTTACGCACCACCTTGTTCTCCATAAGATTATTAACCACGATATGCTGGTTGCTCGTGGACTGCACCTGGGCAACCGTACCCGCCGGCGCTATTTCGCCAACGGTCTTGACCGTAATCTCACGATGCCCGACGAAGGAGAACAGAAGAATCCCCACGACTGCAAGAAAAACCGGGAACACGATCATCGTGGAGAAATTATCGTATCTTCTTCGGTAAAATTCCGAGCTTTCAAAGATTTCCGTATCCATGTTCATCTTCTCGCTTTCCTATGGTCGATAAATCATGAATCAGTCAACGAATAGACGATAGTATTCACCTTGCTGATCCATGAGATCGTCGTGGGACCCATGTTCAACGATACGACCGCGCTTCATCACGACGATGGATTGGCATCGTTTAGCCACCATCAGCCGGTGTGCAATGAAGACTATGGTCTTATCCTCCAACCCCAGCAGATTATCGATGACCTTCTTCTCGGTGGCAACGTCCAGATTGCTGGTGGCCTCATCGAGCACCAAAACAGGGGTATCCGCAAGCAATGCACGGGCCAGCGCGATACGCTGCTTCTGCCCACCTGAAACGATAACCGCGTCGCTGGTGAGCTGGGTTCCATAATTCATCGGCATTGCTTCGATCTCATCACGAATCTCCGCCAACTCGACCGCATGCATGATGTCGGCCTGGGTGGCACCCGGTTTGGCACCCAGCATAATGTTTTCGAGAATTGACCCAGAGAAAATATACGGATCTTGGGGCAGATAGTTCACCGTATGACGCAAAGCCATTCGATCGATGTCGCGCACATCGACCCCGGAGATGGATACCGAGCCTTCTGTAGCGTCATAGAAGTTCACGAGCAGTTTCGCCAAGGTGGTCTTGCCCGATCCGCTCATGCCGACGACCGCAAGTTTCTGACCGGGTTCCACTTCAAGGTTGACATCGGTAAGCGTATTACGCCCGTACCCGAACTTGTACGAGACATTGTCAAGACTGATTGGGCCTCGAAGCAGGGCCTGATCCGTGATGGTCTGACGCTCATTGGACTCGGGTTCGACCAGAAAGACCTCGTTGAGCCTATTGTTGGCCACACGCGCCTGCTGAAGCTTGGTCTGTAGATTGATGATATTCAGCAGCGGATTGACGAAGTAACCCAGTAGGGTGTTGAACGTAACGAGCTGACCGACGCTGATGGCGTTGCCCATCACCAACTGGGCGCCGAACCAGAGAACGGCGACATTGAGAATCAGTTGTGCCGCCGATTTAAGCACCTCCTGAAGGTTCACCGCCTTTGCATAGTTAAAGGATTTGTCGAGATAATCCACGAACTCGTGATCGATCTTGGCGTACCGCGTCTGTTCGCTCGCCAACGATTTGATGGTTTCGATGCCGTTGATGTCCTCGATGATCGAGGAGCCGACCATGGAGTTGGCCTGCATGGTATCGTTGTTCATCCGCTCAAACGGCTTCATGAACGCCAGGATAATGATGGTGTATACAGGCAAGGCGACCAGGGTCAGAAGGAATAGCCTAACATTCTGGAAGCCGAGCATGGCTCCGACCACGACAACGGTACCCACATCGAGGAACACCGAGATGATGGTACTGCCCAGCGCGTCGATGATGGAATTGGCATCGGAAAAACGGGAGACGATCTCACCGGTGCGTCTTGTGGCGAAGAACTTCATCGGCAGTTTGAAGATATGCCGAATATATGAAAGCAGCACATCTATGGTCAAGCGCTGTCCGAGCACCGTGAGCAGGTATTGGCGGGCGAACGAAAGCACCGCCTGGACGGCATACGCGACAACCAAGCCGATTGAGACGACGCCCAGCGTCGTTTTCATCTGGTCGGGAATATAGGTGTCGATAAGCCCCTGCATATAGTAGGAACCGAGCACGTTGACAATGGTGACGAGCAAGGCCGCAATGGTGATGTTGACGACCAGCCTCTTGTTCTTCAGCAAGAGAGGCACGAAGCTCAGCAGCCCATTGTTCTTCTCCTTATGCGGCACATAGCTTGGTGCGGGGGCAATAAACAGGGCCACACCGGTCCATTCCTTTTCGAACCGCTCCTTCGGAACCTTGTGCACACCCGCGTGCGGATCCGGATCGGCAACGACCAACGAATCCTTGCCGGCTTTGTAGACCACCACGAAGTGCAGCAGCTTGCCATCTTTGATGATATGAGCGATAAAAGGAAACGGCACATCGTCTGCATCAAACAGGGACATATCGGCTTTGACGGCTTTAGGCTCCATCCCGATCTTCTTTGCAGCCTCAACAAGGCCAAGAGCCGTAGTACCCTCCATATCAGTCTTGGCGATTTCACGTAAATACGCCAACGAATACGTGGAACCGAAATGCTTCGCCACCGTGGCCAAGGCCGCAACCCCGCAGTCCCGAGCATCAACCTGAGGTACATACGCATATCGATGCAGCATAAAAGCCCCTTCGCAAGGATTGAATCGATGGTCACAAGATTACGGAGAAAAAGAAAAGGGCATCGCATCGGTACGGACATTGTAGACAAATGTTGACACACCAATAGCGTACTCACACGCGTTGCTGCGGATGGCTTCAAGAACACCCACGAATCACATTACCAGCTGCAAGACAATCTCGACAATCATAAGGACAACCAATATCAGGAACAGCGGGGATAACCAGGCACGATAGACGTGCGGAGCATTAGGAATCCACTGCGACTTCTGCACACCTCGATAGGCGTAATACGCTATCAGCGCCGCCACCAGACAGACACCGCCGACGACCCACAGCGCAAGATCAGGGATATCAGACAACATCGAAGCCAGCACGTTGTTGACGACGTGCAGCCCAATCGCGTACTTTATCGAGTACCTGCACGTCACATATCCCAGTAGAAGCCCCAGAAGGACAACCTGCAACTGGAACGCGTTCCCATGAAACAAGGCGAACAGTACCGACGAGGTCACGACGGCGAACACCTCACCGTACTGACGCAGGGTACGCAATATCGCCCCGCGGAACAGCAGCTCCTCGCATACCGGCCCCACGACACACATGAACAACCATATATACCACGTGTTTTGAGCCAAATCGGATACCGACGATATTGGGTTGGCTGCCGACGACCCCGCCGCATGAACGCCAAATTGCACGAGCTCGCCCGATGCCGTCTCAAGCATCATCACCGCCGCCAACATGGCAAAAAGCATCAGCAAACGCCCGATGGTCATGGCATCATGATGGGTCGGGTGAGCCGAGAGATTGCCGCCTTCCCGCCGTTTCCCACAGGCTCGCCAGCGACAATACCAGCATACAATCGCCACGACCACCACTTCTACGACCATCGTGAGAGCAGTCGTCAACTTCGTATATTCGTCAGGACCCACATTCTTGCCGTGCAGCAGTCCAACGCATATAAACCCGACGAAATTGGTCGCTACCATAAGTATCAACAAAAACAGAGCCGAGCGCCCAACGGCTTTTCGTGGAGATAGACCAACGCCTTTACCGTTGACGCCCAAATCGTTCACTTCTTCTTTGATATCAACACCCACCGTCACATTTGTCATATCTCTTACCCCTTCACAACACGATCGCTTTCATGGACGCCAATGGCCTTGAGCAGCACCAATCTTTGAGAAAAACTATAGATGCGCAATCCAATCTCCAGAACCAACTCCAGAAAACCGCACTTTTGTTCACTTCAAAGTGAAGTCAGTGACCGGCAGAGAACAATAACAATCCCCCACCAATCACCGGCTGTGTTATATTCCAGCTATCGAGGTATCGGCGCATAAGCCTTCGCCATCTCGGAACGGTCAGCCCCAGAAAAGATTGCCCAATATCTGTCCAAGATCAAACCCGGCAAGCCATCCGTCGACAAAAGACTGTAAGCCTTTACTGCCTTCAATAACCAGTAATTGATTATCGCTTAATTCCAAAACAGTATTCATTTTCCCCTCCATCAAATACGATTTTCAACAACTCTCATATTAACGACAAAAATGCTTCCATGTGTAATAACCAAATCCACACACAACCCCTATCGCAAAACCTATTCCAAACGGACTTAATCCGCCATCGATCTGTTCCAGGTCCTCGGACTTCAGGGGCTGGTACCTCTCAAGCCCCTGATGTTCGAGAAACGCCGACGTCATGTCCAGAACCTGCGGCTTCAGCGACGTAGTCTCAATTGTTGCCATGATCAACTCCTTATCTTCTCGGCACCTTCCTCTTTGAAAGGTTGCGGGCCCATCTGTGGACCTAAGAACAGGTAAAATCGAAAACAACACCGACCGCCGGCGATACCCGACTTTTGTAGACCTTTGTCCACAGAAAAACAATGAAGCACACAACCAAGGCTTACAGGCGTATCATGTATTTCAGCAAGCCCATCATCACGTAATTGAGGAACCACATTGGCTAAAACGACACATGGCGCGACCGCCATTACCCGGGCCAGAAAATTCGTGGGTCGGCAATCAGGATTCGTGCTGGGCTTCTTTCTGATATCCGACCTTGTGATGGGGTTCGTATATGCCCCAGCGATGCTGCTCAACCATAGTGCGAACAATTCGACCTTGCTGGCTCTGGCTGATTTCATCGCCAAACCAGTCGCGACGGCAGTGATTTTCTCCTTTGCGTGGGCGTTATCCAAAGATGATCAGGATGAGGGAACATCAACGAGAGCCCTATCGCTATCCATAAGATCCGGGCAAAGCATGACTCCCCTGGCATTGATCATTATCACCACGGCAATGCTGTCGGTGGGGGCATGCGGACAGGGAATAGAAGCCTTGGTGCAATCCATCACCACCTCACTGGGTTGGAAGGAGACGAGCGTATCGGCAGATATCGGCGCGCTGAATCAGAACGTTATAGGCATATTGGACGGTTGGGCCGTCGTACCCATCTGCGAAGAAATCATCTTCCGCGGAATCATTATGGAAAATCTGCGTTGCTACGGTGACATTTTCGCGATTCTCACATCTGCAATCCTATTCGGCGTCTCCCACGGCGACGTGGCACAAGGTGCCGATGCGTTTCTCGCCGGTCTCCTACTGGGCTACATCGCCAATCGATATTCATTGTCTTGGTCGATCGCCATTCATGCACTCAATAATTTCATTGCCACACTCGAGGCACAACATCCCACGATTCCCTATCCTCCCATAGAGGTCACCGCCCTCATCCTCTTGTGCGTACTAGCGGTCATATACAGGAAAAAGATCGGGGAATTCAGGCGCGTTAACGCCTCGCCTAAGCACATTTACCGGGCGTGGCTATCGCCCCTGTTCATATTCACCATACTCATGTTTCTGCTTATGGCGGCATTAAGGTTTTCGCCTGATATGGGGTAATTGACGGAACGGAAAGCACCTACACCAGGACAGCTACGCCACAATCCCGAAATCTACCTTCTGCGCTCCACAGAACCCGACCAAAAAGTAATCCTTATACTCATCTACGACTCACCTTCAATCACCAACAAAAAACGAAACTCTGCATGTGCAAAATCGATCGTATAGGCGATACCATCAGCAATGCACCGGACGAATCGGCCAACGTCCGCACCAGAGCTCCCGTCATCTGAGATTCCACGCAAAACGCTTACATTCTGCTTGGAACACTTTTGACCACCAGTAGAACTCATAGAAACTGAGAGACGATTCCGGACACCATGAACGCTACAGTCACCAAAAACAACGGCGATCTCCAGGCGCGGTAGACATGCGGCTCGTCAGGAATCCAGGGCACCGCCCGACAGCCTTTCGTTTTAAGATACACAATAATTGCCACCACCGCACAGATACCTTCGACAACCCATATAACCGAATCCGGTATCGAGAGCGAAGCCAATATATTGATGACTATATGCAGTAAAATGGAATATTTTATCGAGTATCTGCACGCCACATAGCCAAACAGCAAACCGGAAAAAATAACGGGAAGCTGGTAGATGTTCATGTGGCCCAAGCCGAAGAGGACCGAAGAAGTTACGATGGCAAACATCTCACCATACTGGCGCAGAGTACGCAATATCGCCCCTCGGAACACCAGCTCTTCGCATACAGGGCTCACAATGCACATAAGTAACCAGACAAACCATGTATTCCCCGCCGAGGCGACAAGCGGGTCCATCGGATTGTCAATCGAGAGATCGGACAAGTGGATGATTGAACGCGACAGCTGATCGAGACCAGACTCTATGAGCAATACCGTGCCCAAAAGCACGAAAATCATTATCAGGCGCCCGACATTCATGGTGTCGCGGTGAGTGGGCAGCGATGAGCGATTGCCATATTCCGGCTGCGAACCCGAAACGAGGGAATACCAATACAACAATACGATTGCCGAACCTATCGGCTCCCCAATCAGAGAAGCGGCAGTCGAGACTTTCAGCGAACTCATATTGGGCATTCCCTTACTATCGAAATACATAGAAAGAAAAGGCATTACGATACCTCCGGCCAGTCCAGCGGTTAACATCCAGGCTAAAACAAAAGATGCAGCCCGCCCTACCGCCTTCTTCGCAGTTAAGACAGAAACCCTGCTGTCCACGTTCTCGTTTACGGATTCGTCTGTAGCACCCGTCATGCCGGTAACTCCTATCTTCCTGCATCCTTGTAAATATGTACGAACGTTGCCACGCACTTATAAAAAGCGATGAAATCGCAAAATACGCTCAGCAATAGCTCTCGAAAGAAATACCTATAGCCTCTTCGCATACCCGTATGATATACCGGCGCTTTCGCAATGAAAAATCAAAACATTTTAAGCCGCAAACCCAAAACTTGGATATCGAACCATACCAGAATAATACCGCCTCAGTACGCTACTGCCTTTTACAGGCAAATATATTCTTCCCATTTTACGATGATTCTCATTGTGGTTTCCACAATTCATCGACAATTAAGCAAAAGCTATTGTCCAACATGCAGTATCGAGTTAAAACTCCGCGCCCGACGAGCAATAGCTCTTCAAAGACGTCATTCCCAATCATGTACTCCGTTTTTGAAACCTTGAGAATAATATGGTTCCAGAAATGACCTGCCAGCCTAATTAAGTCAGGAATTGGCAGCCATGGGAAACCTCCTCCTGAAATATTTTCCAGTTCAATTGCATCAACTATTGCAAACGTTTTAGCCGTCATGCTATATTCTCCTCATTAATAATTAAGCTAATCATTCATCGTCAGGACAAATTTTATCGACGGTTCAACTCACGCGATTTCCTTGAATTAACACACAGAAGAAACAGCGTTCCGCATTGAACCGATTACAGTGTGTCAAATTTTGTGTCCAAGAATCAACTGAATCCCGCCAATTTTCAAAACAACCACAGGAATCCGAAACCTAATACCTCTTCCTCCAAATAGGGTATAAGCACGGAGTCCCAAAACCAATGTTTTGCGAGGCTCTTCCTGCACCATAACCAAACGCGTACGAGACCCCATCAACGAACTTCCACCAATAATCCGGGTCGCCACCTACAACAGTGGCCAGCTCTTGGACATTCATATTTTGGGTGACCATAACAATCATTCCTTTCTGTTTCCAACCTTCCACCTTGACAAGCTGGAGGCTCATTACTGAACCTAAAAACAAGTAAAGCCGAGAACATTCTGTCCCGTTAGAAATATGAGACAATTGTGGACTCATGTCCACTAAATAAAACAAAAACACTGAGTAAAATAGGTGTTCTACCGAAGACCGCCAGTAGCACCACCAGAATTTTTACACAGGTTATGCAAAATTATGTCAGCCGAAAAACCACTAACAGTTTCCGCCTGACATAATTTGCAACAACACCCCATCAGCAAAAGACCGGGTGGGTTAATGGGAACAAAAGGACTTTTCCGATGCCATTCAAAAGGCCATTCCACCAGCCGCCAGATCCAGTGACGGCGTTGAGCTCTTCATCAGTGAGTTCTTTCACTTTCATAGCGATGCCCCTTCATTAAATAGAAACTTTCCAACCTATTCTCAATTTTTGTATAACATATGCAAAGCCGTATGTAGCCAATCACCAATACGTTCTCCACCGAAAACCGGCTCCAGCTCTTCCGGACCTAAATCCGTGAAATGCATTGATTCCTTCTTCCTCATCGGAACAGCTCCTTCGCTCTAATTGGGTGTTTCATACCGACAGAAGTTCCTTGTCTAGCAAGAAACTCAGTTATACTTTGTCATATAAACATGCAACATGTAAATGTACTATGCATTTTGTGGACATCTGACTACAACAATCAAACAATCGGTATCCTCACAGAAACCAGCCACGTTCCGTCTTCATATGTCATCGTCATCTGCCCTTCGAGCGACTGGACAGCGGCTTGCTGCAGATTGAGGCCCTTGCCCGATCTGATTCCATTGACATAACGCACCCCTTTGTCGCAAGTATTGGTCTGCAAAACACTGATGTCCCTCTCGGTAAATCGTACAACAAGAGAATATGTATCAACATGAGGCGTACAGTGTCGTACAATATTTGCATACAATTCTGTCAACAGGTGCCAGACAACGGATTTTGCAACACCGTTGAGTTCACCTTCACCAATCACGGTTGAGGTTCCTTGATAACCAGCCTGACGCAAATCTTCATCTTGCTTTTTACAGTAGCCAGTCATTCGCTCTCTGAAAGATTGCGGTGATGATTCGGTAATCCCCAAAGACGCATCCCCATTGCAATCAAGAATGTCAATGATTTCATGCACTTTGTTTAAAGTTTCTTTCGCTTTCCGACCAATCAGATGTTGTTTCTCTACCGTTAACGGTGCATCATCAAGAGTGGAAAGTAAAATAATATATGACAGTTCGTTCGTAACCGAGTCATGGATATCCCGAGCCAGCCAGTGATTGCGCTGTTGTTGTCGAAGTCTCATATTGGCGATTTCTAGTTGCTGCCTTATTCTCATGACCTGCTGCAATTGTTGCTGTTTTCTGGCAAATCGCCCAACAAGCCATGCCCCGATAAAGATACCACCCATCAGAACATACACACTGAAGTTAAAACCATTATGTATGGCCGTATCGATCAGCATCAATACTAGTCCCAAAAACGGCAAGGCATCTAACCACGGCTTGAGTTCATCTACATATCCAAGAAGAATACAGCAACAGACCAGAACGATTAGCCAATCGACGGGTGAATAGTCGCTCCAAAAGGAAACCACGATTACACAGCAAAACACCACACTAGTACTCACGGCCGTTGTCATCAAAGTGGCGAGCAACCCCAAAGACAGCAGACCTGCTACGAAAATCCGCACCGGCGAGTCCGTGAACTCCTTATCAAAGACACTGGCAGCTAACGATCCCACCGCCCCAACGACTGCAACCGCGATAATAAATTTGTCGTGCGTAATATGGGTTTCAAGCCACCGCAGCACGCTGACCGGCCACGCTCGGACATTCATCGATTCTCCCCCAGCACCCACATCACCACTGCCTGACTGAGTGTGGCCGCGCCGAGCTTTTTGACCGCACGGTGCGCCTCCGTTCGTATGGAGGACTCAGTGACATTGCATTCCTCGGCTATCTGAGAGTACTTCATTCCTTGCGAAAGTGACTCCATGACGTGGTTCTCCTGGGCGCTCAGCGGAACCTGACTGGAGCTTGGAATCTTCCCCAACCGACGCAGTACCTGCGGAACGGTGGCGAAGCTCACGCCTTCCACCGGCGAAAACGTGCCGCCGTGGCGCACCGCGTCAATGCCCTGCACAATCATCTTCAAATCGGATTTGGCGACGATGCCCTGCCCTCCGGCATCGGCAAGATCGGCGGCGTAGTAGTGCAGGGTATATGACGTGATGCCGAGAATCGGCGCCTCGCAGCGTCGGGAACGAAGCGTTCGACAGACCTGCGGACCCTTATAGCAAACGCCGAGCGACATGTCCAGCAGAAGCATATCGGGTATGCTCTCCGGGTCCAGCATTCGCTCGATGGCAGTGGCCGCCGAGGTCGTGCGCCAAACGATGACGCAACCCGGAACGGCCTTGGGAATCAAATCGCACAGCGCCGCTAAGGTGAAATCGTCGTTGTCGGCCACAGCCAGCCGCAAAGGGGCAATGGCATCCGACTTCGCCATTCCAACGTCCTGCGTCACGGGATCATCGCCGCCGCATTCAACGCCGGTACCGCCATTGTCAACATCGCCGTAGCCCATGCTGGCTCCTATTCGCCAATGAATCAGTCTCATCAGTCATACATGACTAACTATAGCCGATTTCATCGGCCAAGGACGCGCTTGGCGCAAATACCTGTAGACACTTGTCTACAACAAGCTGGTGCCCGCAACGATGATTCAACCACCTAAGATGCAAAAAGAAAAGGCCCTGCGGGCAACAGACTGAATTGCAAAATGCATTACTTCTGATGTGGCGGAGCCTGACTCCTGCGAATAAGACGCTCAGGCCTCACTCATGGTGGAAACCACTGTAGTTGGGGGCTTCGGCGGTCATGACGATGTCATGGGGGTGCGACTCGCGCAAGCCGGCGTCAGTGATGCGGATGAAACGGCCCCTTTCGGCCATCTCCTCGATATTGTGCGCACCGATGTAGAACATGGACTGGTGCAGGCCGCCGATCATCTGATATAAAACTGCGTTGAGGGGGCCGCGATACGGCACTTCGCCCTCGACGCCTTCCGGGATGACCTTGTCGTTGCTGGTGACATCCGCTTGGAAATAGCGGTCCTTCGAATACGACTTCTTGCCGCGCGGGGCCATCGCACCAAGCGAGCCCATGCCACGGTAGAGCTTGTACTGCTTGCCATGCAAGAGCACCTTCTCGCCCGGAGCCTCCTCGCAGCCGGCGAGCGCGCCGCCGAGCATGACCGTCGACGCGCCGGCCACAAGAGCCTTGGCGATGTCACCGGAATAGTGGATGCCGCCGTCCGCGATGCAGGGCACGCCGGCCGCACGGCACACCTGCGCCGCGTCGTAGACCGCCGTGAGCTGCGGAACGCCGACACCGGCCACCACGCGGGTGGTGCAGATCGATCCAGGTCCCACACCGACTTTGACCGCATCCACACCGGCGTCGATCATGGCCTGGGCGCCCGAAGCCGTGGCGACGTTGCCGCCGATGATCTGCACGCCGGCGAAAGCGGGGTCTGACTTCAAACGCTTGATCATGTCGAGCGCAAGCCGCGCCTCGCCGTTGGCCGTGTCAACCACCAGCACATCGACACCGGCCTCCATCAGGGCCGAGGCACGCTGCCACGCATCACCGAGGAAACCAATACCGGCGGCCACACGCAAACGTCCCTGGTCATCCTTGGTGGCGTCGGGATACTGTTCGGTCTTGACAAAGTCCTTGACGGTGATCAGACCGGCGAGCCGACCTTGCGTATCCACCAACGGCAGCTTCTCAACCTTGTATTTGGCCAGCAGCTCATGGGCGTCCTCACGCGAGATATCAGCGGGGCCGGTAATCAGACCCTTACGGGTCATGACGTCCGAAACCTTGAGGCGGCCGTAATCCTCAGGAGCCACAAAACGCATGTCACGGTTGGTGATGATGCCCACAAGCTTGCGGTCGTTGTCCACCACCGGCAGGCCCGAAATATGAAAACGGCCACACAGCCGGTCAAGATCGGCAAGCGTGGCCTCAGGGTTCACGGTGAGCGGGTCGGTGATCATGCCCGATTCGCTGCGTTTGACCACATCGACCTGCGAGGCCTGGTCGTCAATGGAAAGGTTACGGTGCAATACGCCGATACCGCCGTTTCGTGCCATGACGATGGCCATGTCCGACTCGGTGACGGTATCCATCGCCGCGGAAATGATGGGAACCTTCATGGTGATCTCGCGCGTCAGGTGTGTCGTCGTGTCCACGTGCGAAGGAATCACATCGGTTTCATTGGGCAACAGGAGGACATCGTCATAGGCGAGTCCAAGACGGCTGAAAGCCATGGGAAGTTCAGGGGAAGCAGACTGTTTTTCTTGGTAGTTTATAGCCATGAGCCAACTATAGGAGCCAGACCTGACGAAGTTCTACTTGCCGTGGCGCGAATTAGCGACATGATGACGATGCCCTGCGTTGCCACGCGTCGGATCCGCGGTTGGACCCGCAGGCGCCACCGACGTGCGCCTGATGTCCTGAGCGGCTGAGGCCATGACGTTCTCCGTCCTGATCTCAAGCAGGCGGCTACGCACGTACGGCGCCATGGTGAACACCGCAAGCACCACGGCGGCGATCACCATGCCGACCAGCACATACATGACCGGGAAAAACAGAATCATGATCGAGCCAAAGGAGATCAGTGCCGCCCAGCCCCACAGAATCAGCACGGCGCCCTGCACGCTATGGCCTATCCGCAGCATGCGATGATGCAGGTGCATACGATCGGGATGCATCGGAGACTGACCCTTGCTCAACCGTCGTATGATGGCCAGACACATGTCGAGCACCGGCAGGAAGAGCACCAGGATCGGCAGCAGAATAGGCATGAACACAGGCATGTAAACACTGGTGTGCACAGTGGCCGGATCAAGATGGCCGGTCATGATAATCGATGCGCAGGTGATGAGATAACCCAGGAGCATCGAGCCGGAATCCCCCATGAACAGCTTGGCGGGATGCCAATTGTGCAGCAGAAACCCGACGCATATGCCGACCAGCGCCACATCAAGCAGAGTCGCCATCGAAGCGTAGCTCGGCGATGAA
The DNA here is from genome assembly GCF_000741525.1 of Bifidobacterium bohemicum DSM 22767. GTDB lineage: Bacteria > Actinomycetota > Actinomycetes > Actinomycetales > Bifidobacteriaceae > Bifidobacterium > Bifidobacterium bohemicum. Next base: position 488,825 of record NZ_JGYP01000001.1, read on the forward strand.
CGCGCAATGTAATATGAGTAGAAACCGAATGCGATTCCGCCGATCGCCACTATGCCGGAAGCCAGTCCATCAAGCCCGTCAACAAAATTGACCGCATTGATCGAAGCGACGATGAGGAACGCCGTAATCGCCATGGAAATGCTCGGTGAAGCCGTCACGAGCGAGCCGAACGGCAAGAAGATGATCTGCACGCCGCCCCAGGCCACAAACACCGAAATAAGCAACTGGCCCGAAAGCTTGAGCATCCAATCCAAGTCCCACAAGTCATCGGCCATGCCAAGCAGGCAGATCAGCACCGCTCCGGCCAGAACAGCCCACGCCTGATGCGACCCGACAAAAAGACCCGAGATGAAGGGCATGCGACTGGCGAACAGCATCGCCACCATCAGACCAATCAGCATCGCCAGCCCACCCATACGCGGGGTTGGCACTTTGTGAACATCACGCGCCCTCACCTCACCCACCGCGCCGATGGCGATGGCGATATGGCGAATCAACGGCGTGATCAACCATGTGACCCCACCGGCGATAGCGGCGATGAACAGATAGACCCTCACCCCCGCAGCCCTCCAGACTCAAGGGCGAGCGCGTTTCGGACCTCCGCCGAGGCAATGACACCCTCGCGCACGATTTGGACACCATTCGAATCGCTGCCATCTGCAGCAACGACCGTACTGGCCACATGACCGGCAGTCGGTCCGCCGTCAAGATACAAATCCACGTCATCACCCAATGCCGTGAGCGCCTGCTCGACGGTCTGAGGGCTTTCACCCCCACTACGATTGGCACTCGAGCAAGCCAACGGGCCGGTTGAGCGTAGCACGTTCAGGCAGGCTTGGGAATCGGGCACACGCACCGCTTGGGTACGACGACCACCATCCTGCTCGCATAAGGTACCGAGGCGGGAATCGGGTCGAGCCACGGCAATCGGTGAAAATGGCCCGGGCAGAAAAGCCCGGGACAACAGCGCCAACGGTTCAGGCAGCTCCAAACCCAACGCATCCAAATCGTCCACCGATGCCAGCAGCACCTGAAGCGGCTTGTTTAGAGGGCGGCGTTTCGCCGCATACACACGTGCCACCGCCCGGGTATCGAAGGGGTCACAGGCCACCCCATACACGGTGTCGGTGGGCAGCACCACCAGCCCACCGGCATCCACCACTCGTTTGGCCTCCGCAAGCGACCTCTCGTCAATCGCGCACACACGACTCATGTAACCTCCCAAAGTCCCTATGCCCCTATTGCATCATTGCCCACAGACGAACAAAGACCTTCTCCGACGTGCTTTTAGATGCAAGGAACACAGACGAATATACCATTTGATGTCCATCAGCGAACGGATCTTGACGACGCACCATCGCAGATGCCCTGATGGCGACAATTCGATCCGACCAATGCGAGCACCGATAATTCGAACCGACCTGCCCCGTCTATTTACCGTCTTACGGCAAACAGGTAACGCGACCGTCCGGTCAGATCCTCTCCCGTGTGGGCGTCGACGAAACCGTGCGCCACCGCAAAAGCCACCAGACTGTCACCTTGCGAACTATCGTGCTCCATGATGAGCGCACCGCCCGTCCGTAGCAAGTTCGCTGCGCGCAACAGGATCCGCTCCGGAATGCACAGTCCGTCCACTGACCCGCCATACAATGCCTCTGCAGGGTCATGGTCGCGAACCTCGGGCTGTTGCGGTATCTGGTCAGCTGGAATATAAGGCGGGTTTGTGACCACCGCATCGACCGTCCCATCGAGTTCCGCCAACGTGGTGGCATCGGTCGCGTCACCCTGAATCAAGCGATAATTACACCGGAGGTCTGATACGACTGAACCCATACTCTGTCCGCGATCCGCCATCGCAGCCCGCGGTGCATCGCCCGGAATCGCTCCGTCCCGTTTACCTGAAGGTGCGGCGAATGATCCGTCCTTCACTGACCGACGCGAGCGCACACTGCCTCGTTTCGAGTCACCAGAACAGCCAAACGTAGCGTATTCATTGCGTCGAGCCCACTGCAGCGCGTCATCGGAACGTTCGACGGCCCAGACCTGAGAACTCCGAACCTCCGTGGCCAATGCAAGCCCGATCGCTCCACTGCCGGCGCACAGATCCACCAGTCTGGGCGCCTTCAACCATTGATTCGCAAGCCAATCAATGGCGACCTGCACCACGGTCTCCGTCTCGGGACGGGGAATGAAAACCCCCGGACCGACTTGCAAATCCAAGTAACGAAAGGGCGCATGACCGACAATATACTGTAAGGGTTCACGGCGCTCACGCCTCTCGATCATAGCCTCAAAACGCTGATATGCGGCCGTTGCGAAGCCCTTGTCATCATGACCATCGGCAGTTGTGTCAGCTTGTGCTGTGCACGGAGACTCAGCACCGATAGATATATCAGAACCGATTCGACCGGATTCGGCAGGCCTATCAAACGGCGCAGCCAGAGGTCTTCCGAGTAGAACGGCTTTCTCAACATCCGCTGGAGTGACCGCATAGGCTTCAGCGAGCAATAGTTTTGCGTCGTTACGAGGAGTGTCGATTCCGGCCGCCAGAAGCCGCGCTGCAGCGGCGTTCAACATTGCAGAAGCAGACACCGCACTCTGTATTGTCACAATCCCACCCCAAACTCGACCCGTCAGCACGCTTAAACCATCACCGAAACAATAGTCGATCCGCACACCCTTGATGATACGGGCATCGCTTGGCTTCCACCCTATCAAATCCGACGACCGAAGCCGGACAACGAAACGACGTCCGCTGGCAACGCATCAGGTCAAGGCAAACCATCGGACCGACGGATTCAATGCGATACGATTCATGCCGGGCCATGACCATCAGCCGGATGCCCCGCGCTCAGCGCCCTCCCCTATTTCTTGTCCCCGGCCAGACGCTCGGCTTCGTCAGCCTGAATATCGCTGTCGATCACGGCCTGCAGATCGCCGTCAAGCACTTGATCGAGGTTGTAGGCCTTGTAATTGGTGCGATGATCGACGATGCGGTTCTCAGGGAAGTTATAGGTACGGATGCGCTCGGAGCGATCGAGCGAGCGCACCTGCGAATGGCGCATGTCGGCCGCCTCCTCGGCCTCCTTCTCGTGCTTCATCGCAAGCAGGCGGGACTTGAGCACGCGCAGGGCGGCCGCACGGTTCTGAATCTGCGACTTCTCATCCTGCATGCTCACCACCACGCCGGTGGGTATATGCGTCATGCGGACCGCGGAATACGTCGTGTTGACGGACTGGCCACCAGGGCCGGAGCTCATGAAGATGTCAATCTTAAGATCCTTCGGATCAATCTCGATCTCGTCGTCATCCTCGTCGGCCTCTGGAAACACGATGACCCCGGCCGCCGAGGTCTGGATGCGCCCCTGTGACTCGGTGACGGGAATGCGTTGCACGCGGTGCACGCCACCCTCGTATTTGAGAGAGGCCCACACGCCGTCCTGAGGAGCAGGGTTGCCTTTGGCGCGGATGGCAATCTGCACGTCCTTCACGCCGCCGAGCTCAGTGCCGTTCTCGCTTTGGATGGTTGTGGTCCAGCCGCGCTTCTCGGCGTAGCGTGTATACATGCGTAGCAAATCACCGGCGAACAGAGCCGCTTCCTCGCCACCCGTACCCGCTTTTATTTCCATAATCGTATCGCGCACATCATCGGGGTCGCGGGGTATCAATGCATTGCGCAATTTTTCTTCGGCTTGCGGCAGGCGTTCTTCCAGCTGTTTGGCTTCTTCGGCGAAGTCCTCGTCGTCCCCGGCCAACTCCTTCGCCGCAGCGAGGTCATCCGAAACCTGCCGCCAGTTGCGGTAGGCCGATACGATCACACCGAGTTCCGAATGGCGTCGACCGAGCTTGCGCATGGCGTTGGCGTCACTGGCCACATCGGGCTCGCCCATTCGCCGTTCGATGCGCTCGTACTCTTCCAATGCGCCTTGCGCCGCAGGGAACTGATCGTCAGCCATATTCTAAAGTCCTTCGGTTTTTAAAGATTCAAACGACTTCGCAGCGTCTCGTTCGATGTACGCCCGCTGCTCCACTGTCATATTCCGCGGCGTATCGTATCGCCACATACGAAAACGCCAGCCCGCATCTGAGAAGAAAACCCGAGATGCGGTGCTGGCGTTTCGATAAAGCTAGTTGGCCTTCTTGCCGTAACGGCGCTCGAAACGGGCAACACGGCCACCGGTGTCGAGAATCTTCTGCTTGCCGGTGTAGAAGGGGTGGCAGTTCGAGCACACATCGACGGTCATGTGATCGCCGGGAGCGGTCGAACGGGTGACGAAGGTGTTGCCACACGAGCAGGTGACCTGCACGGTGTGATAATCAGGATGGATGCCCTGCTTCATAGTTGTCTCCTAAGGAATTCAGGTGACCCGGGTCGCCTAACCCCTGCGGCTAGACGTGAACCGGAACCTTGACTACTATAGTCGTTTGCCGGGACGGCGCAAATCCGCCCACGGCACAACGCATTGAGCAAATGTTTCACAGCCACAGCACTTACCGTACTCGGGACCGAGGCACATGGGATATCCGCCTACTCAGCACGCCATTTCGGCGCCGAAATGGCCAGTCCGCAACTCCTTATGAGTGCCGATGAGGCGCATCGTGACACCGGTGATCGGAGCGGAAGGCGAATACAGGACGGGCACATCATCACGCAGGTGGGCCTCCATACATCCGTTGTATTGACCACCAGGATTGTCAAGTACGTGCGGCGTATACCCTTGCGGCGCACAGGCATCAACGACAAGGCATCATTGCTCACATCTAGAAGGCACGGGCGCACAAGCCCCGTCAAACCGAACGAACCGGGGCATGTCGCCACGAAAAACCCATCCGAACAGGAACTCTTCAATGTTGCGAGACCTTCGCTGTATCCTATAAAAAACAGCAGTTCGATTCGCCGACTTCATTATCCGCTCCCGACGTCAGTCCTAAAGCTTATACATGTCCTTGGCTTTACATGAACCCACAGACCGAAATGTCTATCGGATGACCAGAAGCAGAATGTTCAATCCTCCTTCCGTGGCCGTCCCCCGTGCCCGGGGCGTGAGACGTTCCACCGGTCTATGCTCTCCGGCTTCCAACCGCGGGTACGGCCGATCATGACGTCGGGTTCGGGCAGGTGCAGGGTGGCGAGCGCGCCTTTGGTTATTCCGAGGCGCACCGCCACGTCCGTAAGGCCGAGGTAGTGTTCGGTCACCGGTGCAGCGCTCCGGCGAGGCCGAACATTCCGGCCGCGAGCGCGAGAAGTCCGGTCGCCCATGCGGGTGCCGCAGCCAGCGCGCAGACGAGTCCCGACACTCCGGCCGCGATGGAGGCGATGCCGGACATGATTCTGGTCTTGTTCATTTCTCTCCTTTTGTTTGGTTGTTCGGATTGGATTGTGGCGGCGGGTTCCGGACTTCTGGGCTGTTCGAAACCCGTGGCTTTCACATCATCATTGCATCAGCGTGACAATGAGGCTGACCAAGCTGCATATCGTGCCGATGACGACGCAGATGGCGCTTATCCAATCCTTTTGGTTTCATTTTTGAAACTTTCTTTCTTGGTTGCCATAAATATCATAATATTAGCATGAAATAACATCAAGTCAGTCGAACGGAAATTCAGAAAGCTTCACAATTCAAAACCATCCACTGCCGGGTCCATACTCCCCGAATAAGCGCGCATGCCGAAGATCCTATTTTTTGAAAAACCGAAAGATGACACACAGTTTTTGCACAAACCATTCAGGCACAGAAAAAAGCCTAACAACCGCTGTGGTTGCAAGGCTTATATGAGTGGGGCCTCTCGGGCTTGAACCGAGGACCGACGGATTATGAGTCCGCTGCTCTAACCGACTGAGCTAAAGCCCCACGTCGGCGGATGCCGACTCAAACAGTCTATCAAAAGCACCGACCATCAGACGCGCCGATTCGTTTTGACGGATTTGACAGAAGCCGGTCAGCATCGCCCACTTACCGCACGCTTGGAAATACGATGATTACAAAGAAGGCATCTTGCACTCACGGGACGATATCCTCATGCCTGACATGACGCCGGGAAAGACGCTCGACATCAGGAGAGTGCATATGCATTCCAACATAACGGCCCCACGGGCAGGCCCGCGAAATCACATCGACAGCAGCAGCGGCTCCAAGTCGGTGACCATCGATTTGTGCGACATCGTCGATGATGACGCTCTGATCAACCTCTGGGCGCACACCGTCTTGCATCCCGGCGGATGCACACCGTCTTGCACCCCGGCCAACGAACACCAAATCCGTACACCCCAATCAGCTCCGTCAACACCGACATTCGGAATCGCGATGCAACGACACGCTACATTGCGTTTTCTTGTTAACGCAGTTAATATATAAATTAAGTTTACTCAACTTATCGGCATGTTGACGGTGCGTGCCGATCACGATTCGAGGAGGTGTCGGCTTGCCAAGCGAAAACAGCATGCCATTCGTCTCCCCCGTTGCGCCCGGTTCCACTTCCTCCGACGACTCCCGACCCATGCCACCCGAAACCCGCGTCGCATCGATCTCACCTGAAACCCCCGCCCGCATGAAGGACCCCGAGTCCAACCGCTCGCACATCCTATGGCACCTCTATCACCACGGCGTCTCCTCGCGCGCACAGCTCGCCAAGGCCCTAGACCTTACGCCGGCGGCAATCACCAAGATCACGGCGCACCTGATCGAGACCGGCATCATCGAGGAGGTCGGTGACATCCAAGGCAGCAAACGGCGTCGGTCGATAGGGCTTGAACTCAAATCACAGAACTTCCACGTGATGGGCATCAAGTTCGCCCGCAGTCTCGTGCAGGTCGGCGTCTTCGATCTGAAAGGGACCCGCCTGAGCCTCACCACCCTGCCGCCGGTGGACGACGACCACATCTCGCGAACGATAGACGCCATTCACCGGTACGTCGACGACAGTCTCACGCACGACCGCCTGATCGTGGCGATAGGCATGGCGGTGCCCGGTCCTTACCTCAAAGACGAAGGACGCGCCGCGCTCATCTCATCCATGCCGCACTGGCGGGCCATTAACTTCCGCAGGGAATTCGCAACGGAAAGCCCCGTGCCGGTATTCATCGAACAGGACGCCCGTGCCGGAGCCTTGGCGCAACGACTGTTCGGCGGGCATGAAACCACCGACTGCCTGGCGTATTTCCTACTTGGGGAAGGGGTGGGCCTCGGGGTCGTCGAAAACGGCGAACTCATACGGGGCGCCCTCGGAGCGGCCACGGAGATCGGACATGTCTCCATCGACGCGTTAAACGGCCGGCCCTGCGAATGCGGCAATACCGGATGCCTGGAGCGATATTGCTCGGCGGGGGCGATTCACGAACGCGTCAACGAGCTTGGAATCGTCGACGGCTCGAGAAACATGGGTCACGCCCAAGCATGCGAGGCGCTGTTCGCCCTATGCAATCAAGTCTCGCCGGACCAATCCGGTCATGACAATACCGCCACCGGGATCGGCCGCTCCATTTATTCCGATGAGATACAAGAACAAGCCCGCGCATTGGTGCGTGACATCGGTCGGTACGTCGGCTATGGCTGCGTGACGATCTGTAACACATTCAACCCCTCCAGCATCGTTCTTGGCGACATCGCCGCCCGTGGCGGCCGTCCACTCATCGAAGCCGCGCGGGAAATCGTAAATCAACGGGTCGTTCCGGAAATCGCGCGTTCAACGCGAATCACGGTCTCCAATCTACCCACCGACGCCGCCGTGCTGGGCGCCGCAGCGACCGCAATCACCGAATTTTTGGATCATCCCTCCCGGTTCTTCGACAACGACAGGTCAGGGCCGAAGCATGGGGGCCGAGCCAAAGAAGGCTGATTGAAACGTAAACAGCCGCATCATCCAACACCATAAGGGTTCAGGAAAGGAACATCATGACCAAGCCAATCGTTCTGTCATTGGGAGAACTGCTCTGGGACATGCTGCCCACCGGCAAACGCGCAGGAGGCGCACCGGTCAACTTCGCCTACCATGCGAGCATGAACGGGGCCGAAAGCCATTCCATCAGCGCCGTCGGACAGGATCCGTTAGGAGATGAACTGGTGACGGCGACCCAGGAGTCGGGCGTCGATTCGATCATCCAACGCAACGCATGGCCCACTTCCACCGTCGAAGTTGCCCTTAAAAACGGAATTCCCGAATACGACATCATCGAAGGTGTGGCCTGGGACCACCTGCTGTACACCCGGGAACTGATCGACATGGCCTCCCAGGCCGACGCGGTCTGCTACGGCACTCTGGCGATGCGCTCGCCGGAATCACGCGAGACCATCATCGAACTGTTGAAACATACGAAACCTTCGGCCATGAAGTTCTTCGATGTCAACATCCGCGGCGATTACTACTCCAAAGAATTGATAGAGCAATTGTTGGATCAGGCCACCATTTTCAAAATCAACGATGTCGAATTGTTGATGCTGCGCGACCTGTTCAATATTGGCGGCACGTCGGACGAGCAGGCATGCGATTGGTTCATGGAGCGTTATGACCTCGATTATGTGATTCTGACCGGCGGTTCCACCTTCAGCACCATCGTCGCGCGAGGCGGCGAAAGCTCGACGGTGGACACCCCGATTGTGGACGTAGTGGACACCGTGGGCGCCGGCGACGCTTTCTCCGGCACTTTCGCGGCCAGGATTCTCACCGGATCGACGCTTACCGAAGCCCATCGCGCGGCAGTCAACACCGCCGCCTTCGTCTGCACGCAGCACGGCGCCTGGCCCACCTACCCAGCTGAAATGCCGGACTATCTCGCCGCCGCCGAAAGTGCAGCAGAGTAGCCACATCTGCGCTTCTACATCAACACTGACGATGCCGAGCGGCTCAACCAATCCGCTCGGCATTGCTTTTTCAACGATATATTCAGTCTTCAGCCGACACGGAGACAACGAAGACGGCTAACGAGATCCCCAAGCCCGCAACTCGGGTTATCAAATCGAAGCAGCGACTCATTCCGCGACTCCGTAAATACAGTCCGTCCCGCTTACACGGTCTAGCGCACGATGCGTCCTGCACACCAAACTCGTTCGACACGCCACGTTTCAGGATCGCTCAACAGCAGGTCGGCTGCATATCCGGGGCTTAGCAGCCCAATCGGAGCGCCGGTGACCGGATTTGATCGGTCGAAGCCGAACGCATGAGCCGGTGTCAGCGTGGCCGCCTCAACGGCATCTGCCGGAGAGATGCCCAGCACGGTGATCGCACGTTGGACCGCCTTCTCCAAAAGCAGAGTCGAACCGGCTATGGCGCCGTTGGAGACCAAGCGCGCGTGGCCATCCTTCACCGTCACGTCGAGTGCACCTAGCTTGTAGGGACCGTCCGGACAGTCCGTGGCCGACATGGCGTCGGTGACGAATGCGATGCGATGCGGGGCGAAATTCAACGCCATCTTCAGAACCGGATTCTGGACATGGAAACCATCGTTGATCAGCTCGATCGTAACGCGCGGATCCTCGACCGCGGCGGGAATCGGACCCGGCTCGCGATGATGCAGGCCGTTCATCGCATTGAACATATGGGTCATGATGCCGGCGCCTGATTCAAAGCCTCGACGTGCGGTCTCATAATCCGCATCACAATGGCCGACGGCCGGCACGACCCCGGCGGCGGCGAAACGTCTGATGGCGCTGACTCCGTGCGGCAGTTCGGGGGCGATCGTGATCTGACGGATGGATCCGTCACCAGCTTCAAGCAGCTGATCCACTGAATCGTCGGTCGGATCTTTAAGGCAGTTCGGGTCGTGCGCACCTTTACGTGACAATGCCAGGAACGGCCCCTCCAAGTGCGCGCCGAGCACGTCCGGACGCCGGTCCATCTGAGACCGGACCGTTTTGAGATTATCGCAGATCACGTCCATGGGGTTCGTGATCAGGGAGAGAACCTGACGCGTGGTTCCATGCATCATATGACCGGCGCGCGCCGTGCCGATGCCCTCTACCCCATCATCAAAGGACATACCCCAAGCACCGTGTGCATGGATGTCGACATATCCGGGGGTCAGATTACGGCCCGCGGCGTCCACGACCTCGACCGGCGCACCGTCGGATGCACGCAATGTGCTCATGGCGATGCCGGCGCGCTCGTCGCCTTTGTCATGGCCTTCACCTTCAGCCAGGCCTTTTCGTCCCGAAGGCATACCCGCCGCGCCGTCTTCGATTCCAAAGACGCAGTACACCGAAGCTAAAGCCTCATCGCCGCAACCGGTCGCCGCAATAACGCCGTCATGCGCGATCACCCAAAAGTCTTGTTCGATGCCGCGAGCATCCACTTTGCGAGCGTTCCGCACGACAATCCACGGATCCGGCCCACTTGTGACGACCTTGGTCACCTGCTCCACCGTCTGAACTCTGCCGTTCATTACCTGATCGCTCATTATCTTTCACCTTTCGAGGGTACCGACCACAACCATAACCGGCCCGCCCCACAGCTTCGTACTCTTTCGATGTCCATTTACCGCCTCAAACAAGACCGCTCAATAACCACCACCGCACCAAATTGGCGCTGACGATTTAAACTGCCGAAAAAGAGCCAATTAGCGACTCTAAACGTCCCTTTTTCGGCAATATCATCACCTACTGCCGAAACAGGGACGCTGACAGGACAACCGGAGACCGGACGATTGCGCGCCTCGTTCCGAATTGCAAATTCCGAATTCCGAAACGGCCATTCCGTTCGACGAGGATGTTACCGCACAAATCTGATTCGATGAGCAAACCCCGCCTTGAGCTGACTTTATTGTAGGACTTGTCACAGGGAAGACCAGTCTCATGAACAAGCCTGCCTTTGGTCGACCTGCCTGCGGCAGGCGGGCCACACGGAATCATGCGGCAGCGATCAGATGCCCTGCCAAGCCGGCTTGTGGGAATAGGAGTAACGGTAGTAGTCCTTGTGCGCAAGCTTCGAAGCAGCCGCCTCATCCACGATGATGGTCGCATGCGGGTGCAATTGCAACGCTGAAGCCGGGCAGAATGCGCTGATGCCGCCTTCGCAGGTCTCTTTGATGGCCTCGGCCTTGCCTTCACCGAATGCAAGAAGCACAAGCTGACGTGCCTTCATGATGGTGCCGATGCCCTGCGTGATGCAGTGCGTGGGAACCTGGTCGATATCGCCGTCAAAGAAACGAGCGTTGTCGATGCGGGTCTGCTCCGCAAGCGTCTTGATACGGGTGCCGCTTTGCAGCGAGGAACCAGGCTCATTGAAACCGATGTGCCCGTCGGTGCCGATTCCGAGAATCTGAACGTCCACCCCACCGGCGGCTTCGATGGCCGCATCATATTCACGCCCAGCGTCCTTGATGGTCTCAAGGTTGCCATTGGGCACGCGCACCTTGTCAGGATCGAGTCCAAGCGGCTCAACGACCGTGCGGGTGATGGTGCTGCGATACGACTGTGGATGTGCCGGGTCAAGACCAGCGTACTCGTCAAGCGCAAAACCACGGACCCGGCTTACGTCGAGATTTCGTGCCTTGACCTCCTTGGCCAGCTGCCGGTAAGCGGCCAGTGGGCTTGAACCAGTGGCCAGACCAAGCACGGCATCCGGTTTGCGTTCAATCAGGTCCGCGACGCACTTAGCGTAAATCTCGCCAGCCTCGTCTTCGCTGTTGGTGATGATGATCTCTGCCATGTTGTTTTCTCCTTGCTCACACATGTCGTCGGTAAAGCCGCACACCGACGTGGAGCCATTTAACCACGTCGCTTTCGAGGCTTCCCTGCATTGTATACTATACTAACAAATAGGGATATCATGATACGATCCACCCAATGTCGTCTCGACCGTCGGAACCGGGCGGTTTCCCACCATCAGAAATTCATCAAACAACCGTCAAGCACCGCCGCGCAGGCACCCATCAAGTTGGCATCCCCACCCAGTGCAGAACGATGGACGACGATATTCCGCCGGAACTCCATCGCCAGATCCTTGTTGACCTGCTTTTCAACCGCTTCAAGGAATGTACCATTCACCACCCGCGAATCACCCAACACCATGATCTTCGGAAGATCGACAAGCCCCAAGGCCACGGAGAGCGCATCACCCAAATACGCCCCGGCCTGCCGCAAAATGTTCGACCGTTCCCCGGGTTCTCGTTCGATCCGAGCCAGCAGATCAGCCATCGACACCACAGTCTCCAAACAACCGCGCTTGCCGCACCGGCACAGTTTGCCCTCAGGTTCAACCACCACGTGCCCGATTTCACCTGCGGCCATGTTGGAGCCCCGGACGAGCCCTCCGGAAAGAATGAGCCCAATGCCGATTCCACGAGACATCTGTATAAGCATCATGTCCTGGTCGCGTTCACCGAATCGCAGTTCCGCCACGGCCTCGATATTGGCATCGTTGTCCACAAAAACCGGTGCACCTGACCGTTGTGTCAGGAAGTCATGAAGCTGGACATGCCACCAACCGATGTTGGTCGCACGCATCACCATCCCATCGGATGACACGATGCCGGGGCTGGAAACGCCCACCCCGAGCAACGGCGAATCGGCCACGGCCGTAAGATCATCACACAACTGGCCGACAAGGTCCAGCGGCACCTCACGACAATCCGGAACCGCCACTTCGCTACGTCGCAGAATATGTCCAGCCAGATCCATCACCGCCCCGCCGAGCACATATGGTTGGGAAAGGTCGATTGCAATGACCGCACGGCTCCGTTCGTCGATCTTGACCAGCCTGCCGCGCTTGCCGGGTCCTTTGGCATCGCTCAAAGGACCCTCCACAACGAATCCCTCATCAATGAGCTCCGCGACAATGTCGGAAATGATGACACGGGTCAGCCCCGTGGCTCGAGCCAGATCGGCACGCGTCATCCTGCGATCCGGATAAAGCAACCGTAAAACGACCGCTTTATTATGGCTTCTTGCCTGGGTGGGCAACGCCTTGACCATCGTCGTATCGGATGCCGCCATGAAGTGGGTTCCCTCCTGCTTGCGAATCGGTGAGGACAACTACCGAATCACAGCCCACTGTGCTCTTCAGAGCGCCTGTACAAAAGCTGAGCGAGCGCAGACACACATGATTCCGTGTCATTCGTACATATATTATTATATGAATAATATGCCAACGCGTACGATGAAGCGAACTTGACCAGCGAACGTACTCGCCACAGCGAAGAGCGATTCAAAGCACCGTTACGGACTGATGTCACCTCGGAACGTCCTCGACCGCCAGCGCCGCGCCGAGAGCGCCGATCGGCTCCCCTTTGGACACAAGCCGCAGCCGCGAGACGAGATCCAGCATGCGTAGGAAATGGCTGTGCTCCTCACGCCTGTGCAATTCGGCCTCCACTACGTCCATGAAGGGCCGTCCGGTTTTCGTCATGCCGCCACCGAGAATTATATATTGCGGATCATAGCTCTGCGCGACGATTTGGATGGTGTCCGCTATGGCCGAGACCACGAGGTCAAGGATCTCCCGTGCATGCGCGTCGCCACCTCGCGCCGCCTGAAGTAAATCAGGCATCGGCGGGTATGCCTGCGGCCAGAGCCGGGAGACGGCCCCACCCGATGCCACCGTCTCCAAACAGCCTTTTTGTCCACAAGAGCACTGTAATCGCAGGCTGTTGACCGGCAAATGCCCGATCTCGCCGAACGCTCCACTGAAACCATGCTCGATACGCCCTTGACGCAAGACACCGGCGGCAAGGCCGGTGCCAAAATTGACGAAGACGACAGTATCCGGAATCCGGGCCACCGTGTCATCGGAGGCGAGCAGCATTTTTGCGGCACCAAGGGCGGCGGCATTGACGTCGTTTTCGACAAACACGGGCACGCCGTCCAACAGATCAGCAAGTTCAGGGCCCAGAGGCAGCGAGATGATGTCGAGATTGACGACATCGCTGACGACGCCATGTTTGGTATCCACGCTACCGGGAATCCCGACGCCCACCCCATCCAAACGTCGCACCTTGGCGTCATCGGCCAATGCACGGACGACGCCGACGATGTCCTCAATTACCTTCTGACCGCCGCGCCTGGCCCCTACAGAATGCCGGGCAAGCATATGTCCTTGAGCGTCAACCAGCACGCCTTCAATGCTCGTGCCCCCTACATCGACGCCAACCTTATACTCCGACAAAGGCATCCTTCATCCTTTCCAGAGGAAGTGCAATGCAATGCAAACCCCTTATTCGTTTCCACCCGTCGTTCATAGCGACGGGTCATCCTCCCTCAAAAGATCAGCGCAACGCCATATCACGGACAAGACCCGTCCGAGTTCGGACTGCTGGCTGACGCTTCGCCAAGCATCGGCGTAGGCCTCGCCCCACCGCTCAAGTTCCCCCGCAAGCTCAGCGCATTCATTTGTGCCGATGCCACCCTGCACTGCCCCTGTCTTGAGAGCCATCGCAGCACCGAAACGGTTGAGTAGAAGCTGGCCCTCAAGAGCGATCGCCAACGTCCGCATGAAGCCGGAGCGGTCACCCCTGGCCGCGGCAAGCGCGGATTGGCAACACATACCGGCCTGCTTTAATCTCTTTTGGCATTCATCAACGTTCGACAGACGTTCGGATTTACCGGCGAGCATCAGTTTTCTGGCTTGGAACACACTGAGCGCGTCACCGGTCATCCCAGCATGACCACTATTATTGGTTCGTACGATATCGAACACTTCACGGTTCAACCCGCCATGACCATCATCGAGCTCAACATACTGCACCGCTTCATCCCAGCCAAAAGCCCGGCAACGCGATGCATCCGCCACGGCCGTGACGAACCCACCGGTCTCGTCGCCGAAAACCACATGCGAAATCATACGGTCCATCTCGTCCCGTTCCACAGGAACACTCGGGTGCCACCCGGCTTGGGCTCCATAAGCCAACCCGATCATGGCCATCCGCGGATCATTGACATGACCGTAGTCCCCCCAATCGGTGACCATGAAGCCGGCCGCACCATATTTGATGCCGACCCGGGCCAGACGAGTTATGTTATTCCACGCATCGTCGACCCTCGGCAGAAGCGAGTTCCAACACCAGACCGCCGCACACACATACTGCCGCAGACCCGCGTCGGCCAGCAGCCTGACCTCCTCCTCACCCACTTCGGGCGAGTAAAGCCAGTTGAGCAGCATGGCGTCCTTCGGAAGAGAGGGCAGCATCCGAGGCATTTTGATCGCGATGTCGGCCCAAAGCATCGGCCGACGACCCTGCTCGGCCAGGTGGTTGCACAGTCTGGTGACGTAGTCCGCATACATTTGGGCTACGCCATGCTCCTTCGCATACCCGGCCGAACGCCCTTTGCCAAGATCGAAGGTCTCGTCGGCCCCGATGTTGAATTGCTTCGATCGGAACAACCCCATATACGAATCCATCAACGAGGTCGAGAATTCGAAGGCCTTCGGATCGGTGACGTTCAGCGTGTGGTGGAGCTGCCGCTCGATGAAGCTGAACATGCGGTCCGCATCCTGTGGAAACTCGCCCATATCGCGCAGCCCACGAGTACGAAGCTCCTGGTAAAGATGGCCGAACGTGGACACCGATGGCACCAATTCGATGCCGCGCTCGGCGCAGTACGAATCCAGCTCCACGATCTGCTGGGACCTAAGCGCGTCGACGCCACGCCAGGTCTCACTGAGCCCGTCGAAGCGGAAGCTGTGCTCAATATACAGCTGCAACTGGTTGTACTGATAGAGGCACAGTTCGTCGACCCAATGTTTAAGCCATGCCATGGTAGGCACGCGACCACGAGTGACGTCAAGGTAATAGCTGCGGACCTTGTATTCCGGTTTGTTGCCGATCAAGACGACAGGCAACACCGGGCCGCATTGTCTGATGATCTGACGGAGCGCCTGCGCCCCGTTCCTGATCCCCTCCGAATCGCCGCCTCTGACGCTTATTCCTGTCTGGGCGATACCGAGCCGATAAGCCTGAGCCCCCAAGGAGCCATCGATTTCGATCCTGATGAACGACCGCCAGCACTGCCCTTTCGCAACATCCCAGCGAATGCCTGTGACACGCTCGATGTCATCCGCCAGCTGAGCGCCAAACAGACAACCAGGATCGCATTCGACGTCTCGTTCCACGATGGTGCCGGCGTAGGGCAAATGCATGGCCGCCCCCGAGAATTCAGCGGTTGAAGGAGCCGGGATAAGGTCGAAATGACGCTTTTGCGCACCTATTGAGTATTGCAAATAAGTTCCTTTCAAAAACTCCAAAATGGGATGCAACGACGTTTCACAACAGATTCAGCCGTCGACGCAGCACCGTCGCCACGGCCCCCAGCAAAGCCGTATCGCCTTGGAAACGCGAGTCCCTCACCTTCACCACGTCGATGAAACGGGAATGAACCAAATCATTGATGCACCGCTCGGTCGCCTGCCGAAAAGAAGAATCAACGAGGTTCTCAGGACCTGAGACCACCACGTCGGTAACGCCAGTCATGGCCACCACCATTGCCAAAGCATTGCCAAGCACATGACCTGCATGAGTGATGATTTCGCAGCGTTTTTCCGGATGCTCGCTCATTTGCCGTTCAAGAGACGGCACCGCGATCAACGTCTCAAGGCATCCACGCTTGCCGCACAGACAGGGCAACCCTTCCGGATCGACAACCACATGCCCGATCTCGCCCGCCGTGTTATCCACGCCATGCACCACCTGGTCAGCAACCAGCAGACCAGCGCCAACCCCTTTGGCAATTTGCACATACATCATGCTTGGTGAACCATTCGCGAAACACCGTTCCGCGAACACCGCGCAATCGGCATCATTGGCGACGGATACGCCACAACCGAAATGCCGTTCGAGAAGCCCGACGATGTCCACGTTCTTCCACCCCAGATTCGGCGCATCCAAGACGACGCCATGTTCATCGACAAAACCGGGCGTGGCAACGCCTATGCCCAGCAACGGCGAACGATTGCTCTCCACAAGCACGCGGCACAACCCAATGACCTGATCGATCGAAAGCCCCCTGCCGGAAGGCAGCTCACGGCGTTCCCTGCACAAAATTCTGCCATCCAGATCGACGACCGCCCCCACGATCTCGTTCGTCTCCGAAAGATCGACTGCAATCACCGAAGCGGCCGATGGGTTGAACTCAAGCATCAGGGCAGGCTTACCGGGCCGCGCAGAGCTCTTATATCCGCCCTCTGTCAGGTAGCCCTCATCCATCAGGTCCGCTACAACATCCGAAGTGGAGACCTTCGACAAGCCGGTGATGGAAGCCAGCTCGGAACGGGAACGTTTTCGCCCTGAGTACATCGCCCTCAGGACAGCCGTACGATTACGGATTCTCACATCCGTGGGCGATGCAGCGGAAAGAAGATCGTTCGTGGTGCGATCGATGCGCCGCCCTCCCTTATCGAACCACCGCAACTTATCATCGACCACGCCTCACTCCTCCGCCCATCGACACCATTGAGCAATTCCCTTGTCGCACAACCTATACGCTTCACACAAGACCGGACACGGCTACTTTACCGCGCCAGCGGTCGAGCCCTTGGCGATATTGCGCTGCACGATCATGAAGAAAACGACCACGGGCAAGGAGAACAGCACGGAAGCTGCCATCTGCCCGCCGAAGTCCGTACCCGCAGGAGTCGTGAAGCTCGAAAGCCAGACGGGAAGCGTATACTTCGCCTGATCCCGCATGAAGGTGTATGCCGTGAGGTAATCGTTCCAGGCCGTGATGAAGGCGAACACCGAAGTCGAAACCACACCGGGCGCCACCAACGGGAAAGTGATCTTCCGGAGAATCTGCCACTCGCTGGCTCCCTCGACCCTTGCCGATTCGAAGATATCGACAGGTATGGCGAGGAAGAAGCCGCGCATGTTCCAAATCGAGAACGGCAGCACCATGGCGATATAGGCAAGAATAAGACCGATATACCGATTGAGCAGTCCCATCTGGTTGAACACGATGAACTGGGGAATCAACAATGCGGTGCCCGGCAGCATCTGCATCGCCAGAATCAGCACCATGATGACCCTACGGCCGCGGAAACGGTACAGCGTAAGGGCGGCGCACGCAAGGAACGCCAAGAATACCGAGATGATGATGGCCGAGAACGTGACGATCACCGAGTTCTCCAAGTTTTGCAGGAAGCTGGTCTGCATGATCGCAGAATAAAAATTGACCAACGACCAGTGCTTGGGAATGAACGCCGGCGTAGTGGTCATAATCTCGTTGCGTGGCTTGAACGCGGTGACAGTCATCCAGTAGACCGGAAAAATCCACACGACGCAGAATATCAAGGCGATGACATTGGTGCCACATCGACGCCAACCGAAACGCCTGTGGGCGCCGGTCATTGCCGCACCTGACTTCACATGCGCCCGCGACACGACATTCATGGTCTCGCTCATAGATCCTCCCCCGATTTCAAAAGATTGCGCACGTACACGCCGGTCAACGCCATGAGAATAATGACGGTAATCACCGATATGGCGGCGCCTTGGGCAATATCGAAGTTCACGAAGGCCTTCTTGTAAGTGAACACGCCGATTGTCGACGTGGTGCCATTGGGGCCGCCTTGGGACACCAGCCAGATTTGGTTGAACACATTGAAGTCCCAGATAATCGAAAGCATGGCAATCACCATGATGCTCGGTTTGATGAGCGGAACGACAATCTGCCAATATGTACGGATATGACCCGCTCCATCGATTTGCGCAGCCTCAAGACAGGACTGATCCAGCTGGGTGGTGGCGGCGTACAACGTGATGGCGATATATGGCACAGCCTGCCAAATCACCAGCATCCAAATGCATAAGAAAGCAAGGGTCGTGTTATTCGACCAGGCCACGTTAAGCATGTTGCCAAAGACGTGCAGTTTGGTAAGCATCCAATTGACGATGCCATAGCCGGGCTGGAACAGCCACTTCCAAACCACCGAGGAAGCAACGTTGGGCATAGCCCAGGCAAAGATGAGCACGAAAGTGACTATATAGCGCATCACCGTGCCCAGCTTGGTCATCATCTGGGCTACAGCCATGCCGATGAGGAGGCTGCCTATCACCAGAGCCGCAGTGAATATGAACGTACGCAACAACGCCTTCCAGAACTCGATGTCCTTAAGTGCTACGACATATTGCGCGAATCCTTTGAACTTGAATGTCCCGGTGAAAAGCGAGGCCTGATTGAAATCGGTGAAAGACGTAACAATCAGGAACAGAATAGGCACAAGCACCAAAGCCAGAAGAATGACACCCGTAGGGGTCAACAGCATCGCCGCGAAACGCCCTTGGGAAAGTTTTTTGTTCGGTCTGCCCGCATCCAGCCGTCGAGGGGGTGCCTTGACATTCGATGGCCGTTGGCTTGGAGTCCGCATATCAACCTCTTTTACGATACAATCATCATGATGTCCAAACGGTGAAAACGCTCTCGAAAACGCTTCCACCGGTTTTGTGGCGCAGCGGCCATTGGTGAACCGTCGCGCCACGACCACGTACTTTTCGGTTTTCAGTCCGTCACTTCTTGTTCAGCACCTGTTCAACGTGCTGATCGAAGGTCTTGGCCGCATTTTCAACGGACGTATTGCCCGTGGCGATGCCCTCGACAAGCTCGTTGATGGACTTGTCGCCCTCGATGGTCGCCCACTGCGGCGAGGCCGGGGTGGACTTGGAGATCTTGGCGGCCTCGAAGAAGCCCGTGTTTACCTGCTTGAAATCACTGGACTTCATGGCCTTGTCAAGTCCCTGAACGGAGTTAGGCAGCCAACCGTCATGCCCGAAGACCCACTTCTGCTGAATCTCCTCACTGGAAGCGATCTTAAGCCATTTGACCGCCAGATCCTGATGCTGGCTCTTGACGGCCACCGCCCAATCGGAACCAGCGACCAAGCTCGGCTGGTTCTTGCCGAGGCGACCAGGAAGCGCAAATGTGCCCAGATCGTCATCGGTGATACTGGAATCGATTTTCTTGATTTGTGGAATCGCGGAGCTGTTGCCCAAGTAAGCGGCAGCCTTGCCTTGCGCCAGGAACTGATCCTGGACGGGGTCAACCTCCGTCGCGGTCTGAGAAGCCTTGTTCGAGTATTTGTTCTGGAAATCCTTCCAGGCCTTGAGCCCTTCAATGGACTTTTCACTCGAAGTCGTGCCCTTCCAGGTGTCCCCGTCTTTCTTGGCCAAATCACCACCTGCGTCCCAAACGAACTGCAATGCGGAGTACCAATACTGACCGGGCAGATAGAACGGAATAAAGTCGGGGTCGGAAGCGTGTTTGGTCGCGATGGTGTCGAGATCGGCGGTGAACTCGTCCCAGGTAGTCGGCGCCTTTTCGATTCCTGCATCCTTCCAGATTTTCTTGCTGTAGATAACGGCACGGGCGGCGCCGAATGCAGGTACACCATAAAGCTTGCCATCCACGGTCGCCGGCTCCTCAAGGCCACTGAGCCATTTACTGCCGCCATGCAGCTCACTGGCATGGCTCGTCAGGTCCATCAGGCCGCCACTGCTTGCGAAGCCCATGACCTGGGTGTTGCCCATATCAATCACGTCTGGCGGAGTTGCGGTCGAGAGTGCGGTGGTTACCTTAGTTGTGATATTGTTCCACTGCTGCGTCTGAACTTTGACCTTCGCTCCGGTCCGCTTGGTAAATTCCTTATTGATGGCGTCCAACGTCTCATTGGTGTAGTCGCCTTGCATCGCCCAAACCGTTAGCGTCTGATCCTTGGCATCTTCGACGGACTTGCTACCGGACGCTCCGCCACAAGCCCCAAGCAGCATGGCGACCGACAACGAAACGGCGGCAGACGCCAAAATCTTTTTCTTCATAGCCCACTCCTTCGAGGGTTTCATCACATCAAATCAATGAACGCGTATCGTCCAATACGCCAACGAGGAAAAATCGGAACCTTGATTCTTCCCGGGCTTCCGGCAGTAACGAAAAGACATTAAATACATCTAAATATTTAGTTTACTTTCCTTACTTATAGAAGCTACGACCAGTATATCAATTTTCCTTGTAACCGCAAGTCGCTCGATACTGTACTTTCGCCGGACAGTGAAATCCGGTATGCAAAACACGGGAAGCCGTCGCCACTTCTTGTGATTTTATCCGGACAGTTCACAAATCCACTCCTCAGACGATTATCCGATAACGGTCGAACCGACGACCTCAGACACACCAAAGACACGAAGTCACCTGAAAATGGTAGCCTAAAACGGTTAAGTAGCAGGACGTTCTGCGCGGCTACCCCGTTTAGCGGTCGTGGGAAGATTGGTGGCAGGAAGGGCTGCGAAACCAACGTTCTATATGAAGGGGGGACGGTGTCATGACGAATCCAAAGTATATGTTGGGCTCATTGTCAAACCGCGTGTTCATGGGGGCCGAGACATATGAACTGTTGGAGTTCGGCAAAGGCTTCCCGGCCGCGCAAGGCGGCTCCGGCTGGCTCGATGACGAAGGACGCATAGATCTGTCGCACGGTGTGCAGACGTGGATCACCGGGCGAATGACCCATGTCTATTCGATCGGCGCGATGCTGGGCTGGCCAGGCGCCGACAAGCTTGCGGATGCAGGGCTCAAGGGACTTACCGGGATTCTGCACGATGAGTCGAACGGCGGCTGGTATCCATCGATTCAGGCCGACGGCTCGCCGGAGCCCGGAAAAGTGTGCTACGCGCACGCCTTCGTCATTCTGGGGGCCTCTTCGGCGCTGCTCGCTAAACGTCCAGGGGCCAAAGAACTGTTGGATGAGGTGCTTGCAATCCACGACCGATATTTCTGGGATGACCAGACAGGCCTGGCCGTTGACACCTGGGACACCACTTTCAGCACCCTTGACGATTATCGCGGCATCAACGCCAACATGCACACCACCGAGGCGTTCCTCGCCGTGGCTGACGCCACCGGAAACAATACATATCGAGAACGTGCCGGACGCATCATCGACCACGTCGTCCAATGGGCCAGAGGTAACCACTGGCGCATTCCCGAACACTTCGGCCCGGACTGGTCAATCGATCTTGAATACAACGCCGACAAGAAGGACGACCAATTCAAACCATACGGTGCAACCCCGGGGCACGGCATCGAGTGGGCCAGACTCATCGTCCAGTGGGCGCTGAGTTCATTCGCCAACAAAGAGGGCACGTTACCCTATATCCACGCCGCAGAGCATCTGTTCAACCAGGCGGTGGCCGACGGTTGGAACAGGAACGGCACTTTGGGCATGGCCTACACCGTTGATTGGAACGGCGAGCCGGTGGTCACCGATCGCATGCACTGGACGTTGGCCGAAGCCCTCAACACCAGCGCCACGCTCTACAAGGTCACAGGCAAGGAGGAATACCGCGAGCGGTATGCCGAGTTCGCCCAATACGTCGACGAACACCTGATTGACCACGACGGCGGTTCATGGTTCCACCAGCTCGACCAGGACAACAAGGTCATCGGCACCGTCTGGCCGGGCAAGTCGGACGTCTACCATGCCTTCCAATCCACGCTCGTGCCGTTCCTCGACCCTGCGGTCTCGATTGCCACCGCCGTCAGGAACGCGCAGTAAGGTCGCCGTTCAACAAACAACAGCAACAAACATGCATTATTGTGCGGCTTCAGGGCATAAGACACCGGGTCACATAAAAGCGGCGCAATAATGCGTGTTTCGATTCGCGGCATCACTGCGATATGCCGCTCGAACCAGCCGTGCTTTCACGGACAACAAGACTCGGTTGAAGGATGCGCCTAGAACCGGAAACCGACTCCCCCATAAGACGCTTGATCAACAGATTCGCCACACGCTTGCCGTACTCGCCGGGATCACGGTGAACGGCGGTAATCGACGGATAGGTGGCAGTGCACACGAAGCTGTCCTCGAAGCTGACGATAGCAGGCAGATTCTTCGGGAAAGGACTGCCCGGCATACTGCGCAGATTGTCCGGGGCCTGTTCGGACACGCTCAATCGCTCCAAGGCACGTAGACTAGCAGCCGCCATCGTCTCGTTCTCATAGATGAACGCATCAGGGGCAAACCCGCCGTTCATCATCGAGCAGGTCTGCGTGGCGGCGGACTGTGAGTCGAAGTTGGTGTAACACACCGCAGAAAACTCCAACGCATACTTGGTGGCCAGCTCATTGAAGGCAGCCACACGCATCTTACTGTAGTCGAGGTCGCGGTCACCGGAGAAATAGACGATGCGGGTGCGTCCCACATCCAACAGGTGTCGCAGAATCCTGTCCATTGTGCCCGAGTCGTCGATCGACAGAGACGGCACCAGGTCATTCGGATCCGGCCCACCTGCCAACACCGCCGGAATCCCCAATTCATCGAGCAGCCGAGGTCTTGGATCCTCAGTGCGCAAATCGACCAGAACCACGCCATCGACCCTTTTACGTCGGCTCCAATCCCTATAGATATTCAGTTCCTCTTGTAGAGATTGGGCTGGACGGTAAAGAATGCCGTAACCTTTACGACTCAGCGAGTCATGCAGGCCGGCCATGAAATGCAGCATGAAGGACTCGGTCTGCAGGTTACCGCCCGAACGCGAAGGCATGAACCCCACGGTCATGGTGCGCGACGAGCTCAGGGCCTGCGCGGCATAGACCGGGCTCCAGCCCATGCGCTTGGCGGTCTGCTTGACCTTGTTTTTCGTTTCCTCGGAAACTCCCGGTTTGTCATTGATTGCAAAAGAAACAGCTGTCTGTGAAAGACCAAGTTCCTCGGCCACATCCTTGAGACTGACACGATGGTGCGCCGGCACACCAGCTCCTTCCCCTGATACGTCTTTTCTAACTCGCACTGCGGCAACCTGCCCTTCGACTTCAAGTTCCACCGGCATCAGAAGGAACCATGGCATTGTGAATCGGGAACAATTCAGACCTCTGTAGAACCAGTATATTGGACACTCTCGGCAAAGCGCTTTAGTCTGTGCAAACACACCCTCTTTCATATTCATGGAAAGCACACTGGACACAGCCCTCCTTATAAGTAAGGCGACGCCCAAACCGCTAGGCGTCACCTTGGAACAACGGTATGTAATCCTCCAGTCATCGACTCATGCGTCTTCGCAACATGAGCAACGTCCCAGATCCAGATATCAACCCGGCAACAGCCGCAAACAACCCAACCACGGAAACACCCGTCTTTGCCAAGCCTTGTCCTTGATTCTTCGAGGTCGAAGCAGTGGCAGGGTCATGAGCATTAAGCGATGTGCACAACGTCGTACCCGGTTGTTTGGCGTCCTTTACCGGTGCGGGAGCATATGGCTTTAACGCTTTAGTCAGTGCATCACTCCACTGAGCGACCTGAACCTGCGCATAGCTCTTGGCAGCAATCCCCTGAGCCGCTGAATCCCTTGCAACCCGCAGCGCTGCAAATTCTTCACTGCTCGTTTTGACAGTTGCGACATTCAGAATCGAATCTGCCTTGTCCATCAACGTCAATAAGCCGTTCAAATCAACACTTTCCAGTTGGCGTTCTAGTGTTGGATCGTAGATCTTGCTATATCCGCCGGTGTAATCGGGCCCCAGCAACGCCTTGTTAGCCTCGTAGATATTGGTCGCAGACGAGACCGCATCACCGACCGACTTCGGCGCAGGACTGCTATATGACATTCTCAACAAATAGTGGTTTGCCGCTGCTTTTGACTTGGCAAGGCTCATGCCTTGGCTCTGCGCAACGGCAGTTTTGGTCCACAACATCGTCGAAGGCAAGATATGGTTCAAATCCGGGTCACCATACGTACGCCCGTCACGATCAGGAGCATACAGGAACATACCACCTAGACCATGATCTCTGACATATGAGGACACAGAATTGATATGACTGCTCGTATAAGGTTCCACGGCATCATACCAACGATTATTCTTGTCCTGTTCCTCGGGGAACGTCAGACCAGGAACGAACCGGTCCCTACCGATCAGATCCTGATAGTCGTTCAATGCCGAAGCCGTACGCGCCGCGTCGTCACCATATTGCTGATAGGCCACGTAGTCGAAACAGTCACTGACGTTGCGTAAAGGACGAAGGTCGCTTCCGTTGGTGTCATATAATAGCATTGTGCCATTGTTCGCTTTGGGGCCGACCAACGTCGAAAGCGCTTTGATCACGCCATCGGAGAGCTTGATCTGCTCGGTGGTGGGACGAGTCTCCATGTCAATATCCAGACCATCGAGTCCCCACGCATCCATCAGCTCGCTTTTCAGCTGCTTGGCATAGTCGAGATATTCGGTCTCGGTGGGTTCGGCACTGGCATGAGGAACACGCAACAGTTTTCCATAGTCGAAACCTCGCACCAGCTTGACACCACGGGCATGTAGGTTTGGGGCGTAGTCACTTTTCAGCTTGTCAAAGAACGGCTGGGCCTGAGCGTCCTGACCACAGGGCACATAGCTGAACACATTGACGACATCGACTCCGTAGGGGATGTCATTCATCGTGATCCAGTTGTCATCGGTCAACGAGGTGTTCACTCCTTTCATGGTTTTGTCGCGCCAGGCACGGTAATATACCATGAAATGTCGCTTCTGGGTAGCAGTTTGCTGCTGCTCGGACAAGGCGGATGGTTCCGACTGGCCAATGGCGCCAGCGGCCGGCGCAAACACCAGCATGGTCGCAGCGATCACGGCAATCGCCACAGCCGAACATAATGGTCGCAGTCTCTCGGAAACGTCGATATGCAAGTTCCTATTCATCATTGTATTATCCCGTCTTGATTATCGTCATCCCATTGAATAACGAATATAAACGAATATGGATTCCGTCGACCACCTCCACTTCTACCGTGCTTCTGTGTCTCATTACCTGCGGTCTTGCCAATCCAACGGCTACTTCAAAGACCAAGGATTATGAACGGGGCATTAGCGGAGCAAAACCAAAGCTGGAATCTCCCTCTTGCAATTCAAAACTCTCCATAGACAAGAAATAAGCGCGCGATTGGCATCCAACCGCTGACCATCGTTCTCTACATTGCGAACGCATCTCAATTCCTCATCGTCGAGTCGCAGGTACAGGCCGATAACGGACAGCAATACCCCCCCCCCATAATCGGCCTGCAATATCTAGTGTTCAGCGATGGCATTCTCCAAAGACGGATCAGAAACCGCACTATAAGCGTCACCCGACTTCATCGGCACTCTCATACACTCGGTTACGCCGCGAGCCCGGAGTCTCATAACATCGTCGGCAGTCTGTGAAGTCACCAAAGTGGGACGTTCGCCCTGTTCGCTCAGCAACATCCACTTCTCGAATACCGATCCTCCAGGTGCACAAGCCGCACGCATCGTGGGATTGCCGTCATCCCCACATTCGACAACCACCGCCGTCGAACGAGTTTGAGGTTCCGCACGGTGCCGATATTGGCTGGCAAGCTGAGCATACTCCTTGCCCACTGGCTTGACTCTCCCCTGCTCGTCAATAAGCCCCAGATCATGTTCGAAGGGTGGAAAATCGGACATCGCCTGTGGCACATCGTGTGAGCACCACCAGGTCACCCCATACAGATCGGTGCAATCCAGAGCATGCTCCACGGTCTTTCTGCAAAATTCCGAGACATCTTCAACGTCGATCACATTCTGTGGGGCACCTATCTCCTGCAGCCACACCTGATGATCTGCTTCCAATGCAAACGCTTTGGAGAGTTCGACGAGATACTCGGCATGACGAGTACCTGCTTCGCTCAGTGCACCGTATTTCTGCGCCGTACCATTGAACACCCATGAATGAATGGCGGTGACATCTCCAATTCCGGCAGCCTGCCGAGGAGTAAAGGGATGCCCATCCGAATACCAAACAGCATCATTCTCGCTGTGCAACAGCACATGCCCATTGGCATGCGCCTTCTGCCTGATTGGATCGATCAGTGCACGCAACCAAGCGTCGGTGCTCTCAGTGTTGGCCGACATACGCCGGGGATGCACCCGATCGGCAAACTGGTTGCACTCATTGCCTACGGTCAGCCCTTTGAAACCGGATACCGTCGAGAGTGCATCATACAGCACCCCGACCAATTCGCTCTGCGCCTGCACCGCCTTCTCATCGTCAAACATACTGGTTTCATGCCACGACACAAGCCACGAAGGCACGAAATCAAAACTGGACAAATGCCCCTGCAAAACATCCGAATACACATCCAGACCGCGATCACTGGCCAAGCAAGCCATATGACGGACATCATCGATGCCGTCCTGATTGATCCACGTACGATTTGGCTGCAGCACCGGCCATAACGGAAACAGTCGGACATGGTCCATTCCCAAATTGGCGATGGCATCGAAATCACGCTGCACCGAATCCCAATCAGGGTGAAGCCACATATGGAACCAACCGTGCGACGGCGTGTAGTTCACACCAAATCTCATTGCGCTCACTCCTTGATGCCGCCCTGTTCCAAACCTTGGAAGAAGTAACGCTGGAAGCAGGCGAAGAAGACCAATATCGGGATCAACGACACCAAAGCGCCGGCAGCGATCAGCCTCGGGTCTGAAACAAACATGCCCTTGAGACGGTTCATGCCCAAAGTCAACGTATAATTTTTTTCATCCGAGATGACAATCAGGGGCCAAAGGAAGTCATTCCATGAACCGACGAAGGCGAAGATGCCCACAACTGTCATCGTTCCTTTGACTTCAGGGATGCAGACGTGGATGAACTGCTGCCAGACATTTGCTCCATCGACTTCGGCGGCCTCCTCCAATTCCTTCGGAATGGCCTTGAATGCGTTGGTCATCAACAGAATGTTGATGGCGCCGCACATACCCGGGAGCGCAACCGCAATCAGCGTATTCTGCAGATTGACCGCACGCATAATCAGAAACTGGGAAATGATAACGCCTTCGATGGGAATCACCATCGTCCCCATGAAGAGCAGGAACAAGAACTTGCGGCCACGCCACTCGAGCCTGCCAAGCGCATAACCGGCCATCGTCGAGAACAGGACATTACCAGCAATCGACATGACGGCCACAAGAATGGTGTTCCACATGTAATGGAACACAGGAACCTGTCTGAAGACCTGAGCATAGTTCTCCATCGTCGGCGTTTTCGGAACGATATAGGGAGGCACTGCATATACGTTGTCCCCCGGTCCCTTAAGCGACAGTGAAAGTTCCCAGACGAACGGACCTACCAGAAGGATGAAGACAAGGACGAGAATTGCGTATTGAACAATTTTGCCTACCGTGACATGTTTACGACTGCTTCCCATCAGTTCTCGCTCCTACTTTGGAAGATCTGCTGAACGATCAGCATGAATCCAACGATCACCAACACAATCAGGGACAATGCGCTTGCATAACCCGTGTGGGCTTGTATGCCAGTACCCTCCTGCTGGATCATCATCGACATGGTTATGTCCTGTCCGCCAGGACCGGCCGTACCGTTGGTCAACACATAAATCTCGTTGAAGACACGGAAGGCCGCGATGGTGGAAAGCATCATGATAAGAACGATGGTCGATCTAACACCGGGCATGGTAATCGAGACGAATTTGCGGACGGGGCCGGCACCGTCCAGCGATGCGGCCTCATACAAGGAATCATCGATGTTGGCCAGTGCCGTCAAATAGATGACCATGTAATATCCCAAGCCAAGCCATATGGTGACGAACATGGCGGAAAAAAGAATCATCCATCGATCAGTAAGGAAGGGTATGGGTTGCTTAATAAGGTGCATGCCTTCCAACAGCGAGTTGATCAATCCCTTGGAATCAAGCAGATTCGTCCAAATCATGCCCACAACGACGGCGGACATGACCACTGGAGTATAGAAGGACGTGCGGAAGAAACCCATGATCTTGGAGTTCCCACGGACCAATGACGCCAAAATCAAAGGCAGAATCACCATGAACGGCACTACACAAACAACATAGAGCGTGGAATTGAGCAACGCCGTCCAGAAGTATTCATCGTGGAAGATATCCACGAAGTTCTGGAAACCTATGAACTTGCCGGGCACCAAGAGCGTGGAATCCGTAAACGCCAACCTGAAGGTATTAAGCGCCGCGACAATTACGAATATAAAGACAATACTAAAGGCCGGAGCCACAAAGAGATACGGCGCCAAGGTCCTCAGCACTGACTGCCGATGCCTGACCGGTTTATCCCTTTTCGCCCCAGCCGGGTCGGAGGACAAAGCCTCCGACCCGTTACTGGTGTTTCTTGACATAGATTTGACCGAATTCACTTGATTACTTGTTCAATTTACCGTTGGCGAAGTCCACGGCCTTATCAAGGGCCTGCTTGGCCGTCTGCTTACCTTGCAGGGCAAGTGCGACTTGCTGCTGCAGGTACTTGCTTCCAGCAGCATCGGTGAACTGCGCCGGTCGGCTGGAGAAGCCGTTCTCGACGGCTTTGAGCGTGATTTTCAGCGCCTTGCCTTGCAAGTCGCCCTCATCAATCTTTGCATAGTACGGATCTTCCAGACCGCCCTTGCTGGAGGGGAAAGTGCTGGATTTCTTGGCGAATTCAAGCTGATTCTTCTTATTCGTCACGAATTTGACGAACTTCAACGCCTCGTCCTTATGCTTGGTGGCGGCGCTGACGCTGAGCATCTCATAACCCACAGTCGCGGATTTGCCCAGATCGCTTATCTTCGGCCCCACAGTCAGATGGCTGTATAGATCCGGGGAGTTCTTCTTAAAGTCCGCCGCAGAATACGCGCTTCCACCCATCGCGATAATCGAGCCACGCTGGAAGAAGTCGCCTTGTTGTGACCAGGAAGCGTCCAAAGCCTCCGCAGGGATACCCTTGGCCTTGAACAAATCGACGAACTTTTGAAGGAACGCGACGGCTTTGGGCGTGTTGAACGTATATTCCGTCTGATCCTTGTTCATGAAATCAACGCCAGCAGAGGCATAGTCACCGGCATCGGCAGCCATCATAGTCGACATGTAAGCGCCACAGCCACTGTTGACCATCGTCTGAGCCTGCGAGAAATAATCATCCCAGGTCACGGGAAGCTTATTCGGGTCGAGTCCGCACTTCTGCATGAGTTGGGTGTTGTAGTAGTTCGGCCCGTCATTGACATACCATGGGAACCCGTATGAAGCGGTCTGCATGCCCTTACCGGAGAAGGTCACGGCTTTCCATGCGTTGGGATAGAACTGATCCTTGGCACCAGGATCCTCTTTGGTGATGTTCATCAAGGCACCAGCCTTGGCCAGGCCATATTGCAGGGATGGGCCGGCGTCGACAATGTCGGGCAGTTCCTTTGCGGCCGCCTGCGAAGATAGCTTTTCCTCATAGTTGTCAGAAGGCTGATCCATCCATTTGATGGTGACGTTTGGATTGGCTTTTTCGTAAGCGGCGATCAGCTCTTTAAAATACGGGGTGTATTTATCGTTCTTAAGATTCCACGTCTGGAATGAAATCTCAGTTTTTCCATCTGCGTTTTTATCCCCCTGACCACCACAAGCCCCAACGGACAGGAGCATTACCGCGGCACCAGCGGCGGCAACGGTCTTCTTCAAAGAAAACATCTGATTTCCTTTCTTCTGCACCTCCTCCGGCATTGGAGGAAGCATTACGTTTCAGCTCGAAACAAAGCACTAAAACGCTTTAGTTATTATTATAAAACCTACGAATTCGATTTGTCAATCTCATGCAGTTCCCCCCCCCATGTCCGACATTGAGGCACTTTATCTTCCCATGTCTCCTGGAACCCTGAAGAAGAACTTCACAGGGGCATGGAATCTAGAATTCACATGCCCCTGCAAGTTTCGACGGTTTCCATCGGTTCATCGAGCGATGCGCAGCGTCGCCTGCTGGTATGGGTGCAGCCTCAACGCAGCGCCTTGAACGGGTTGCGAAGAAGCGGCAACGGCACGAGGCAGCTCGGCCGGCAGGGACTGAGCATCCTCAAGTTCACTGACTTCACTGACCACAGCGCCCGCCAGTTCGGCGCAGACATGCAATCTGCCAGACGCCTCGCCGCCAGCAGGCTCATAGAGACGCACAATCACGTCACCGGAACCGTCATCAGCCATCTTGACCCAATCGACCACGATGCTCCCCCGCTCGGCTTGCGCAACCGCGATCGGCTCGAATACCGGCAAAGCCGAGAAGACCGGAGCATTGACCCGAGCGGCCTGAGCAAGTGTACGGTCAACGGAGGCATCGACAACCACGGACCACGCGAACTCGTGATGCCCCTGATCGGTGTCCGGATCAGGATACAGCGGCGCGGAAAGCAGCGAGAGCCTGACCATCGTGCCATGACCTGCCGGCACGGTGCCGTCCAAAGCTCCCGCCGACGTATTATTGCCCGTCACATTGCCAATCGGACTCACATCCGAGCCATAAGTCGTAGCGTTGACCACTGCGGCTGCATATCCCGCCTCGGCCAAGCGCACAAACCGGTGCGTGCAACTTTCGAACATGGCTTCCTGGCTGCGTGAATTCTTCTGAACAGGACGTTCAACCATGCCATACTGGGCCTCATATTGGGCATTGGACACATCGAGTGCCAGCGGCACGTCCACTTTGAGGAATTGCTCCTGCGTGTGCCACTCTACGCCCGCCTCGAAATCAAGCGTGCTCGCACCGCTGTGCAGAATGATCCGAGTCTTGATATCCACACCCTCGGCATGTGACTTGACAGTAGCGATCGCAGCGCCATCAGAATCACGCGTCGCAACGTCAACCAAACGGGACTCCTCCAAACCGTTCGCCATCAGGAAGGCATCACGCTGGATATCCCACGCATCCCACTGATACGGCTCATCACGCATCAGTTCATATCGTCCGAGTCGGGTTCCGGCGGGCACCAGTTCGCGTCCGTTCACCAAGTCAACCAGCGAGGATACGGAACCATCAGCCTCCACCTTGACGGACAATACCCCGTTGGAAAGCACGGCCGAGCCATCAGCGTCCTTCTGCGCTTGCGCAGCAAGTGGAGCACCAACATCCGGCAACACGGCATTCGAGGTAAGCTCTAAGTCAGTCGAAGCAAGATCCTTGACGCGATCCTGCCACACATTGCCGGCCGGATGAGCGCATGCGCCCGGCTGCACAACCCAGTTGCCACCGCGATGGTTCGAATCGTCCCCGGAATCAGCCACCGGCAGTACCACGGCGTCGTCCACAACCGGCAGCGAGGAATCAGCCTGATGAATCGCGGAGGCCGCCTGATCAGCGATTTCGAACAAAGCGTGAATGTCACGCTGATAATCCTCGCGAGCCTCAAGCTCCGCCCATGCGAGCGCGGAACCTGGAAGAATGTCGTGGAACTGATTGAGCAGCAGCTTCTGCCAGATGGCGTCAAGCTGCTGGCGCGGATACCGGTAGTTCGAATCCTTCAGACTCGCCTCCGCGCACAGGTATTCCACCACACGCAGCATGGACTCCTCCTGCCTGCATCCGCGCTTCATGTCCTGCTGCGCGGTCAGTGTCGCACGATGGAGTTCAAGATAAAGCTCGCCTCGATAAATCGGGGTCTCTCCCCTGGCCTCATCGACGACGTCCTGCCGGATCTTGGCATACAGGTCGTCAGGAGTGCCGAAGTCGATCTGCGGCACTCCTTCAAGGTCGCGCATACGGTGAATGCGGCTTACCATCTCGCGATTAGGGC
Source organism: Bifidobacterium bohemicum DSM 22767 (assembly GCF_000741525.1). Taxonomy (GTDB): domain Bacteria; phylum Actinomycetota; class Actinomycetes; order Actinomycetales; family Bifidobacteriaceae; genus Bifidobacterium; species Bifidobacterium bohemicum. Next base: position 521,288 of record NZ_JGYP01000001.1, read on the forward strand.
CGCCACCACCATCGCCGTAACCGTAGAGCATGATGGCGTGGTCCGAAAGGTCCTTGTCCAGATAGTTCTTCTGCGAGTAGACGACATCCTTGACTTCCGCGGGAGCGCAATAGGTGTCGGAAGGCGGGAAGTGGGTGAGGATGCCCGTGCCGTCGATGCCCTGCCAGATGAATGAGTGATGCGGGAACTTGGTCGTGTCGTTCCAGGAGATCTTCTGAGTCAGGAACCACTCGAAGCCGGCACGGAGCGCAATCTGCGGCCACGACCCGGTGTAGCCGAAACTGTCGGGCAACCATACACCCTTGGCCACAGCCCCCAAGTGCTCTTTGTAGTATCGCTGGCCGAAAGTGATCTGCCGCACCAGAGACTCGCCGCAGGGCACCATGCCATCGGACTCGACCCACATTCCGCCGACGGGAATGAAACGGCCTTCAGCGATGCGCTCCTTCATGCGATTGAACAGATCGGGATGCTCCGCTTCCAGCCACGCGTACTGCTGCGCAGAACTCATCGCGTAAATGAAATCGGGGTCCTGATCCATCAAAGCCAGTACGTTCGAAACGGTGCGGGCGACCTTGCGTCGGGTCTCACGCACCGGCCAAAGCCACGCGGAGTCGATGTGCGCGTGAGCCACCGCGGTATGTTTGACACTGGAACTGACGGCGGGACGGGACAGAACATCCTTCAGCTGCGCACGCGCCTGAGCCACCGTTCCTACGATGTTCCGCTCGTCATAGACGTTGAGCGAACGTTGAAGCGCCTTGGCCAACTGCCAGTAGCGAGGATCATCGTCCTTCAGCTCGCGCATCAAGGAAGACACGACTTCAAGATCCATGCCGTAGTCGAAAAGGTCACGATTGAAACAGCAGACATCCATACGACGCAACGTATACGGCTGATCCGGCTTACCGGTTGCCTTGAGCCCTACATGCGTGGGTGAGAACGGCGTCGGCCCCTCAACGACGGGATTGGCTGCGGCCTCGAGATAAACAACGAAATTGCCGTCCGCATCGAGAGGAACATGGCGGGTGCCATCAGCATCGATAAGCGGAACCCAGCTGTTGCGGGGATTGACGGCTTTAATGGCAGTGCCGTCGGCGGTATAAGCAAGTGCTTCGGACTGGAAACCAGGGCCACGCTCGGCAAGCCAGCCGAGGTCGGCCACCAGCTCTATCTGGCGTCCTTGGGCCGCCGCCAAATCAATCCGACCAGAGACCTCAAACCATGTCGTGCCCCAAGTGGTGCCCCACGACCCCGGAATCTCAAATACTTGAAAATCGACCTGCCCTGCGCGGGCACGGTCCAAGAAGCCCATAAAAGGCTCGGGCTCGCCAGGATTGGCGAATGCACGCACCGAGCAATGATCGAGAACCGTCTCGACATGAGGCTCCAGCCGTTGCTGGCGCACCCGGTCGCAGCGGCAAAGCTCTTGGTCAGGAGCGAGGAACATGTGGAATCCTTCCTTAGATTCGAATCAGTACCACTGCCATGACATCAGTACTGATGATCAATATGATGGGCATAAGGGCTCATCGTCGTCCGAAAACGACCTGTGGCTGTTCGGCGCAGTCCAACGCCGACCCGAGACAGGACGCGCTCTGACCGGATTGGCGCAACAACAGCTGAGACATCATTGACAAAACCTCCATCAGGTCGTGCGCTCGGCGACTGAGCCGTGCCTCCATACCTAAGCAAGTTTACAAACCATAGAGGACTAAAACGCTTTAGTACCTTTTGCGTGTGCCTTTCGCTCGCAATAAACAAAACCGGTCACGACGCATGAACGCCGTGGCCGGACATCGGTTTTCAGAACGATTGCTATTCGCCTCTATAGCCGTTGGGATTCTTGGTCTGCCAGTTGATCGAGGAGGCGGCCATGTCGTCGATGCCCAGCTCGGCCTTCCAGCCCAGCTCACGCTCGGCCTTGGAGCAATCCGCGTAGCAGGCCGAGATGTCGCCGGGACGACGCGGCTTCATGACGTAGGCGATGGAATGCCCTGCGGCCTTCTCGTATGCCTTGACGACTTCCAGAACCGAGTAGCCATGGCCTGTTCCCAGATTGTAGGTATACACGCCCGGCTTCGCAATCCTGTCGATCACGGCAACGTGTCCTTTGGCCAAGTCGACCACATGAAGATAGTCGCGCACACCTGTTCCGTCAGGCGTGTCGTAATCGTCGCCGAACACTTGCACGGCAGGCAGTTCGCCGAACGCAACTTTGGCGATATAAGGGGTCAGATTTGCCGGAATGCCCTTCGGATCCTCACCAATCAGACCGGACTCATGAGCACCGACCGGGTTGAAGTAACGCAGGATGACGATTGTCCAGGAATCGTCGGCCACATGAACATCGCGCAGCATCTGCTCCTCCATTAGCTTGGTCGAGCCATACGGATTGGTCGTGCCCCCGACAGGGCTTTCCTCCGTCAAGGGCAGGCTTTCCGGAGTGCCATAAACGGTTGCGGAGGATGAGAATACGATGCGCTTGACGTCATGCGAGCGCATGGCCTTAAGCAGCACGAGCGTGCTGTTGAGATTGTTGTCATAGTATTCAATCGGCTTGGCGACGGATTCGCCCACTGACTTCAGGCTCGCGAAGTGGATGACCCAGTCGACCTTGTTCTCTTCGAAGATGCGATCCATCAGGGCCTCGTCCCGCACGTCGCCTTCATAGCGCTTCACGTGCTTGCCGGTGATCTCCTCGACGCGATCGAGCGCCTTAGGAGACGAGTTGGTGTAATTGTCGACACAAACGATGTCGTATCCCCTGTTCAGCAGCTCGACGTCGGTGTGCGTGCCGATATAGCCGGCACCTCCGGTTACCAGAATGGTCGTCATGATTGCTCCTTACTGATTACTGACACATCATAATCTCACAGAAACTTACAATACCTAACATTATCACACATACAACATCATTGCACCTTACGGCAATTCAGGCGTTTTGCGGCAATTCTCAATAGCGACATGTCACACAGACAGGCCAGAGCACGGACACCGACCCAACACATACCATACAACAAACCTCGTAAACCCAACCACGAGGACCCTCCGTTTTGATGAACTTTCAAAACCAGGGCTTTCCGAGAATTGCAATGTCGTTTCGGACCTTTAAACACTGCCGTGATACCGAGAATCCGCCACACCCTGCCCAGTTGATCGCGCATCACGTCACGCATGACGGATTGGTCGCGATCCACCCGCATCGGAGTGTGCTCGGCGTTCACACAAATGCCGTGCTGGCCGAAATAACCGTACGGTGAAAACCGTCAGAAAAGCGTCTTGCGCCCAACGTAACCGGCACTGTACGCAACATGCGCCTGTTCCTCCCATCAAATCCCTCGTTTTCATGGAAGACGGTGCACTGTGGATGACCTCTCGCCACACTATAGTCGTAGAGCCACAATGACGGCAACCAACCGGCCAGCAGAATATGACCACGATATTCTATCCGAGCAGCTCCAACAGGTCGTCCTTGGTCAAGGCGGAGATGCCGGCCGCCGATCCGGAGCTCGCATCGTCCACGAACCGTGTGGCCAGATCGCTTTTGGCCTGCTGCATCTTCAGGATTCGTTCCTCGATGGTATCCTTGGCGACGATCTGGTAGACGTTGACATCCTGGGTCTGGCCGATGCGGTGGGCCCGGTCGGTCGCCTGCTCCTGCGCGGCGGCGTTCCACCACGGATCGGCATGGACCACCACGCACGCACCCGTGAGGTTCAGTCCCGTGTTTCCCGCCTTCAACGAGATCAGAAAGACAGGGGTGTCATCTGCGTTGAATTTGTCGACCAACTCCAAACGTCTGCGCTTAGGGGTCGCACCGGTAATGACGTCATACGCCACATCATCCCGGCGCAGACGCTCGGCGATCAGATCCAGGAAGCTGGTGAACTGGGAGAAGATAAGCATCTTACGACCGGCGTCCTGACAGCTTGAGACCAGTTCCGCGATGGCGTCGAGCTTGGCGGAGGGAACATTACGGGGTTTTGTGGTTTTCCGTCCACCGCCAACGGTGTTCGCCTCGACCTCAGCCGTAAGCTCCGCATCGTCCCAACCATCATCGGCACGCTCGATCTGACGGGCAGGGGCTCCCCACGCGCGGGTATCCTTTTTGACGACGTTGCTGCCGACGTTTTCAAAAAGCAGACGGGGGTCACAACAGGCCTGACGCAGTCGGGTCAGTTGTGCGAGGACTTGAATCTTTCCGGTCTTGAACTCAATGTCCTTCTGCTTGGTCACGGTGGCCCGCAACTGCTGTTCAAGCGCGGCGTATAGTCTGCGCTGCTCCCCCTCCAACCGCACGGTAATCACGTTCTCGATCTTATCGGGCAGATCCTTGAGAACCTGCGACTTCAACCGTCGCAGGATGAACGGCCCGACGAATGCCTGCAATTTCGCCTCGGCATCCGGGTCGCCGCTCATGATCGGCTGTTCGAACCGCTCTCGAAAACGCTTATATGATCCGAGCATTCCGGGCATGAGGAAATCAACGATGCTCCACAACTCGGAAAGACGGTTTTCGATCGGCGTGCCGGTCAGGGCGAAACGGTGCTGCGCCAGTACACTGCGAACCGCACGCGATGACTTGGTCGCATGATTCTTGATGTACTGGGCCTCGTCCAACACCATGGTATAGCAGGTCAGACCTTGGTAATCCTCGATGTCTCGACGCAACAGGTCATATGAGGTGATGATCACGTCCGGAACGGAGCCGGATACACCAGACGATGCATCGTCAGAGCCCGGAGTGAAGGTTCCATCATACTCACTATCCGCCGGGAGGGGACCAGCAGCACTCCGCCAACCGTCATGATATGGCGCAGGATTCTCACCGCCCGCATCACCGGTGCCACGATTGTCGGCCGAGTCGACGGACATGGCCGAACCGTCGACGCGGCTCAGCGAGGAACCTCCCTTCATGGCGTTTTCGACCTCGTAACTCAGGCGATCAGCGGAATCGAAGCCTGACGCGCCATCAACGGGCTGATTCGCATACCATATCTTCGAACGATTCAGGATGGTACGACGCTCAGCCTTTGACCCGGCGAGCACCGAGACCCTCAGACCCGGCGCGAACTTGGCACATTCCGCGGCCCAGTTATAGACCAACGAGGCAGGACATACGATGAGATCAGGCCCGACCTTGCGCTGTTCGGATCGTCGCGCAAGCAGGAACGCCAGCATCTGCACCGTCTTGCCCAAGCCCATTTCGTCAGCCAGAATACCGCCGAAACCCTTATCGCTCACGGCATTGAGCCAGCGGAACCCCTCCATCTGGTATGGGCGCAGTACATTTTCAAAGCTTTGCGGAACCTGGTACCGTCGGGGATCAATGGATCTCAAATCATCCACGTATTGTCTGAAATCAGCGCTTTTCTCCCGCCGATCCGCTTCATGGTCAAGATAGTATGCCTGATACGCAGGCACGGAAGTGCTCCCGGAATCAAGCTCCGAAGGCTTGAGCCCCAAATCGCCGCTCACCTCATCCAGTTTGCTCACATCGACATCATCCATGTTCACGAACGATCCGTCACGCAGACGGTGGAATTTACGGCGTTTACGGTAGCTATTAAGCAAAGCCGGCACATCGGCAGGGTCGATTTCATCGGCTATCGCCGAAACCTCCACCAAACCGGATTTCATTGACAGGCCTATTTTGAACACCGGATGCGGGCTGTTCGTCAACCCGTCAAAAGCCGGAGTGGAAAAAACGTCTCCGAGTCCACGCAACACGGGCAGACCTTCACTGATCAGCCGGTAAATCGCCTTCTCGTCGTCCTGTGGGATACGGGCGACCGACCCGAACGGCTCAGGGAAATACTGTCGCACCGCTTCGACGGCCAGACGTTCGGCCTGCTTGTCACGAACAACGGATCCGCCCGGAGCGATACCCGAAAACACGTGGAACCGCTCGTCACCGTAGCGAGCCTGAACATCACAGGTGATGCCGGATTTGTCGCGATCCAGATATGTTTCAATCACGCATGGCACACGTCGGTTTGCCCATAGTTCAGCAGGCAGTTTCGCTGCAATGCCGTGGGCACGCGAGACGTTGTCGCCATGATTGACATCAGCGGCAGGCTCATCGACGGCGCCAACCAACCTTGCCTCGTTTTCCGCCTGTCCCACTGGCTCGAGAGCCGGCAATACCGTACGCGAAAACTCCTCTATGTCGTCGGCACTCAAATACAGATCGCCACGCTCGCCGACCCCGCATAAGACGGTAAGCAACGCACGATTCTCCACAAATGCCTTGGAACAGCGGTAAATAAGCGGAGTCGCCGCCGAATCCGGTCGCGAATGAACCGGCGTATCGACCACATCCTGCGAATAACCGATGGTCTCGGCGTTCACGGCCGCCTGTTCCTGGCGATCCGACATAGGCCGTCGATGCACAATGACATAGGACGTCACACGCCCAACAACAAACTGCTCTATGACCATATCATGCCGAATCACGTATCCCTTTTTACCGTCATTTTCCCCGGTATCGGCATCCCGAACGCCATCATCATCGGACGCGGCCTCGACCACCAGACCGAGGTCCGGATCGCCATCCACAACCGAAACCGGCATAGCCGAACCATACCAACCTCCGGCATAATCGAGCGTGACATCCTGATTGACATATAAATCAAGCAATTCAGCGGTCTCGTCATCCGATAGGCGCATCCGCTGAGCCTCGTTTTTGGCCTGATAGAACGTATAGTCACCCGAAACGCTGCGACGGATCTCAATGGCGCGTGAAAGAATCGCTATCAGATCCCGAGAACGCCGGTCAAACGAATCAACCGAATGGACGAATGCGAGCTTCTTGCCATACGAAACGAATTCGCGACGGCCGATCGAATCGATAAGGCCGTGCACATCCTTGATGACATATGAAATACCCTTGGAAGGCACGCAGATGTGCAGATGCAAATACCAGTCCCCGCCCTGCCGCTCAAGCATGGGGCGCAACGTGACCGAACCGATGGGCATATGGCGGGTAAGGGCCGTAACGCCACCCGAATCACCCGACGCGCGGCTGCTGACCTCCTTCAACAGTTCGAGCTGGCGGTTCTTGGCCTCCTGTTCAAGCTGCGAATCCTGCTGATGCATATAAGACACCAGCGAACGCGAGGTGCGGCGGGGCGGGCGACGAGCCCGACGGGACGCAACCGCACCGTCAGAAGATTTCCCGAGCCCATATGGCGGCAGTTCCCTGAACACTTGGGGTTTATCGTTATATTGCATTATCAGGGCGATAACATGTTTGCACAGTGATCCATACCGGCCATACGCCGGGCAGGTACAGTTGGAATCCAGTATTTGCCCGTGATTCTCGTCGACGAGCGTCTCGACCTCATAGTCGTCGGCATACTGGTCGGCCGCCTCGACGGATGCAGCCAGTCTGGTCCCTTCGGAACCAGGAGTACACGTAAAATCGTGAATTCGACCGCTTTCGATGACATCGTATGCGCGGTAGAATGATTTGCCTCCAAGTTGCCGCAGGGTTTGTTCGGAAACCACCGGTTCAGCCGAGCCATAGGTGACTCCCCCATCGGAATCAATCACACCTCCAAAACCCTCATCGTCACCGGAATCGAGGCCGAAGCCACCCGCACCGCCCGTGCGGGAACCATAAACCGAGGTGTGCCAATCCAAAATGTCCGATGCCTTTCCTTATAAGATCCCATTGCGTTCGCATACGACACGGTTGCAACACAGCCCGTTCAATGACCTGACTCAACCATGTTCGTAAACCTTCAGTCTACTACCCGTCTGAAGCGTCGCATAATCACTTGGCTCTTGGCGATGAAGCATGGTCACCGCAAAGAAGACACCGCAGATGGGCGACGCCGCCGAAATCCGTCTTTACGGACACAAACACGATGTTCGAGCCACTGCCGAAATGGTTACGACGAATCCGAGACGCCGAAGCCGATATCACGATCCGTGATTCGAAACGGATGATATCATCCCCGCAAATGCCTCGCCAGATAACGACCCGTCAGACTCGCCGGATTCGAAGCGATTGCATCCGGCGTGCCCGCGGCGACGATACGACCGCCTTCCTCGCCTCCACCCGGCCCCATATCGATCACATAATCGGCGTTGGCGATCATGTCAAGGTCATGTTCGATGAACACCACCGTCGCACCGCCTTCGACCAAACGCTCCAGTACGCCGATCAGCGTACGGACGTCGAGCGGATGCAGCCCGGTGGTCGGCTCGTCCAACACAAAAAGCGTGGCGTCCTGCCGTCTGCCCAGTTCGTTGGACAGTTTGAGACGCTGAGCCTCGCCGCCCGACAGACTCGGCGTATCCTCGCCCAGGGTCAGATATCCCAAACCCAGGTCGTGCAGGGTCGAGAGCGCCTGATGAATCCGACGGCACAGGGAAGGCGAGACCATATCCGTCCGTTGGTCGCCGTTGTTTGACCCCACCAAGTCCAACGCTTCCGGTGAATCCCGCTCCCTGGCGCGCTTCGACCGATCAGAGACGAAGAAGTCAAGGGCATCGTCCACTTCGAGATCCAGCACCTGAGGCAACGTCAGCCCTTGCGGGTGGGCATCTGTAGCCAGAAGCACCTCATCGGCCTCGGACCGGTAACGTCTGCCGTCACATTGCGGGCAGGCGATCGTAACATCCGGCAGAAACTGAATATCCAGACTTATCTGCCCGGTGCCGTCACATTGCGGGCAACGCAACGAGCCTGTGTTATAGGAGAAATCGGAGAGCTTGAGTTTGCGCCGTTTCGCCGCATCCGTGGCGGCGAAGGCACGCCTGAGCATATCCATGACGCCGGTGTAGGTGGCCACGGTAGAACGCACGTTGATGCCGATCGGGGTGGAATCCACAAGCTGCACACGTCTGATGCCAGCGGCATCGACGGCACGGACATGAGAGGGCAGACGTCGGGATGCACGAATGGAATCCGAATCGCCTGACGTGCCATCGGAGGCAGCGGATTCATCCACGCCGGTCTGCGCCGCCTCAAGTGCCGGCACCAGCGATTCAAGCACCATCGTGGTTTTGCCTGAACCCGACACACCCGTAACGGCTGTCATACATCCTTTCGGAATCGCGACTCGCAACGGATGCACGGTGTGGATGGGGTCCGTCCGCATGGTGATCCAGTCCGTTTCGCCGTTTCCGGAAGACATGCCTTCAGTCAGGATGACCCGGTTGGAGGAAGCGCTCGAACCCTTGCCAGCGGTTTGCGTGGCGACGCTTCCCGTTCCGCCGCCGTTGCCGTCGATCAGATGAACGCCATTGTTCTTCACGGTCGCCCTTGAATCCCCTTCTACAAACGACCGAAACGCCGTGGACATAGGCGGCAAGGCTTTGCGCTCCCGCACTACGACCGGCTCGGTGCCAGCAAGAAAACCGGCAATACGCGAGTTAGGTGATTGCAGTATCCGTTCAGGCTCGCCCTGCGCCACGATTGTTCCACCACGCGAACCGGCGCCTGGCCCCATCTCGATGAAATAGTCGGCCGCTTTCAAGACGCTCACGTCATGATCGACGAACACCACGGAATTGCCGGATGCCAATAAATCGCGCATGACTCCGACCAGGCCCTCGATATTGGCCGGGTGCAGGCCCGTTGAAGGCTCATCGAGCACATACAGCACACCGGTGGTCTCATTACGCACGGCTCTTGAGAGCTGGGCACGCTGCCGCTCACCCGTGGACAGCGAGGCCGTGGAACGGTCCAGCGTAAGGTAACCCAATCCCAGTTGCATCAGCCTGGCACCCATATCGCAAAGGGCATCGACCAGACTCTGGGCCATGCCGCGCATATCTGTCGGCAGCCCAGCCGACACGGTCGAAGCCCAGTCGAGAACATCACGCAGGGGCCACGAAGTGGCCTCGGCCAGATTGACCTGCCCTATCTTCGGGGCGCGCGCCCTTTCGTTAAGCCGCGAACCCCCGCATTCGGGGCAGGTGCGTTCAACGAGAAACTTGGCGACCTTCTTCATCCGCTTTTCATCGGTGGCGCGGTCAAGCTCTTTGGTGACCGTCAGACGAGCGTTGCGGAAGGTGAAATCGAGATTGTGCACGCCTTTTATGGAGGTGATCGTGATGTGTTTCTTCTCTTCCGGCCCATTGAATACAATCTCACGTTCCGCGTCCGTCAGTTCACGGAAAGGCACGTCGGTGCGCACGCCAAACTCACGTACGATGTCCGGCTGGACGTTAAAACCGAACGTGCGCCAAGGCACCACCGCGCCCTGATCGATCGTCAGGCTTTCATCAGGCACCAACGTCGCGTCGTCCACCTGGCGAATCACGCCCGTCCCTTGGCAGGTTGGACAGGCTCCGGTCGAGTTGAACGCAAGTTCCTCGGCGCTGGGAGGCTCGACCAGAGCGCCGCACTGTTCGCAATGAATCGGGATCTCGGCGGCCACGTCGAGCGTCGGCTTGCAGTAGTGCCCGTTTGGACATCGGTGCGAAGCCAGACGGGAGAACATCAGACGAAGCACATTCAGCGTCTCCGTGGACGTGCCGAATGTCGAACGCATGCCTCCGGCACCGGGGCGCTGCCTCAGCGCGAGCGCCGGAGGGATGAAACGCACCGAATCGACCTGCGCCTTTTCGGCCTGCGTCATCCGTCTTCTGGTATAGGTGGACAAGGCATCAAGATATCGCCTTGAACCCTCCGCGTAGAGCACGCCCAGAGCCAATGAGGATTTGCCCGAACCGCTTACGCCGGCGATGGCCACAAGCCGGTTGAGCGGAATATCGAGATCAAGTCCATGAAGGTTGTGCACTCTGGCGCCACGCACCTCGATAGCGTCCGGAACAGGAGAAGCATCCGCCTGTACTACCGGCATACCACTCTTATCCGTCATGCAATCATCCATCGCTTGGCCGCCTCTTCGTTTTGCACTCACAGCATCAACTTTAGTCGGATATAACCACCTTTTGACGTCAAGAGCCGTTCGATAAGAAGCGGCCAAGCAGCGAGCAATACGGAGCACGTGACGACATAATGATGAACGGCTGTCTACGCCTATCAAACCAGGGAATCTTGATTGCTCATCCAAGAACCGTAACGAAACCGCCAACGCCCTAAAGTTCGACGACAAGCCGACATCGAACCGTCTCGAACGCGCCATCGTCTCGTTCGATCGAACGAAACGGAATACCATAGGCAAGAAGACATGGGATCCGCTGCCTTCTTGCCGGAGATTTCTTTCATGCGATGAACCGTGAAAACGGAAACGGATCAGCGTCCTTTGCTGAACGGTGCGGAATTGCGCCTGGAACGGGACCTGCGGAAACCATCCGCTTTGCGCGTACGACGATCGAAACCGTCACCGCGTGATTTGCCCGAACGACCCGAACCCCTCGACTGATATGAGTCACGTTCAGAGTCGCCGTACGAATAGGAATCACGATCAAAACGCGAACCACGGGAATGACCACCGGACCTGCGGTCATTGCGGCGGGGGTTCGACCGATCGTCCCACGCCCGGTCACGATTGCCCGAACGTCGGCGCTTACCATCGTGATATCCGTTGCCTTCATGGCCGAAACGGACATCCCGATCGCCACGCCCATAACCGGACCGAGCTTCAATTGGACCGGCCCCATCATCCTCATAACGCGGATTGCCTTGTCGGCCCCCGACTCGAGAAGAACCGCCATCACGACGCCCACGACGCTCATCCCCCTCGAAGCCACCCCGCTCATCGCGTCGGTCATGACGGTCATGACCACTGCGACCCCGTCCATCCGCTGATGTGTCACGACCGGACCGGCCTCTACGAGAACCCTCACGTCCACGACTTGAACGCCCGCCGCGTTTACCGCCGCGAGCGGCAGAGGGGGTCGGAAGGGACCAACCTTCCACCAACGGCGCCGGCTGACCGACCAGGTCCATAATCTCATCGCAACCGGGCACGACATCGACGCTTTTGACCTCCAGCCCTGCGCTACGTAGCATTTGGCGGGCTTCACGCCGCTGATTAGGCAGCACCAGCGTCACGACGTCGCCGGACTGGCCGGCGCGGGCGGTGCGGCCGGAACGATGCAGGAACGACTTTGGATCCTCTGGCGGTTCGGTCTGCACGACGAGCTCCACGTCGCTTACGTCGATCCCGCGCGCGGCCACATCAGTGGCCACCAATACACGCACTTCGCCGGAGGTGAAGGCCGCCAGATGGCGGTCACGTTGGTTCTGGGAAAGATTCCCCTGCAGATCGACGGCCGGAATGCCGGCCTTGACGAGTTTATCGGCCATCTTCTTGGCTTGGAACTTGGTTCTTGTGAACAGGATTCGACGGCCGCGTCCGCTGGCCAACTGACGAATCACCTCGTATTTGTTGCCTTGGGAGACACCGAAAATGTGGTGGGTCATGGTGCCCACTTGTGCGTCCGCGGGCGCGATTTCATGCACGACGGGATCATGGAGGAAACGCTTGACCACCTTGTCCACACCATGGTCGAGCGTTGCGGAAAACAGCATGCGCTGACCTGAGTGATCCACCTGCTCCAAAAGGCGTTCGACAGCAGGCAAAAAGCCCATATCCGCCATCTCATCGGCCTCGTCGAGCACGGAGATTCCGACGGATTCCAGACTCAGGACACCCTGCTCCAACAGATCTTCAAGCCGCCCGGGGCAGGCCAGCACGATATCGGCTCCAGCGTTCAGGTCCGCGATTTGACGACTGTATTTCACACCGCCATACACGGTGGTGGCGTGCATGCCGTACGCAGCGGCCAACGGCGCAACGACTTCGTCGATCTGATTGACCAGTTCCCGGGTCGGAGCGAGAATAAGCCCGCGCGGATGCGGCATCGAGCCACCCCTGCGCCGAGAACCACCTCGTCCGCTACCACGTTTGGCATCACGACCCGAATGAGCGTCACTCCCGCCGTCGAGGTCTTCGGAGGAGTCCTGCTCCAGCGGTACATCACCCTCGCCCAATCGCGCGACCAATGGAATCGCGAAGGCAAGCGTCTTGCCACTGCCCGTCTCACCACGACCGAGGATGTCACGACCATTCAGGGAATCCTCAAGAGTGGCGGCTTGAATGGGGAATGCGGTGGTTTTACCGTCTTTGGACAGTACCCGCACCAATGGATTGGGCACGCCAAGCTCAGCGAATGACCGCTCGGGCTGGTCTCCGGTCTTGGCATAGGCAGCGGCACTTTCGGCCTGACTTCCGGAAACGGGAGACACTGAGAAATCAGTGGAATTCTTGGAATCTATATATACGTCGCGTTTTGACTGTTTTGAAGGACAAGAAAAATGAGATGAACGAAAATGACGGTTCGGCACAATAGCCTTTCACAAAAAGGTAAGCCGTCAAACGCATTTCACTATTTCGAGCGCAACGGCTTCAATGGACACTTGAGAATATCAGATGGCATCTACAACGTTCACGGTTCAAGACAGCACTCACGCCGAAGGGTTTTGACGCTTGTGCCGCGGAGCTTTGGCGGGCATGCCATCGGCGGTGACGATGCCATTGGTGGCGCCCTGCGCGTAGAAGCTGTTGGAGGCCGGGGACTGGAAGCGTGTACCCTCCTCAGGGTGGGCGGGACGGCCGTTACGGTAGTTGTCCATCATTCTCTTTTGCAGATCCTGCGCACTTGGCGGCGTCCATGTCGACGCGTTCGCGCCTGCGGCGATTGTTTCAATGATGGATTCTCGCGACCCGCCGGAACTGGCCACAAGCGGGACTTCAGGATAGCGTTCCTTGATTTTCGCCACGACTTCGGCGGTGCGACGACCCGCCGCCACGTTGATAATTCGAGCGCCGGCCTCAATCTTGCGCTGAGCCGTGTCGTTGAAATCAATCACGGTCGCCATGACGGGGATATGAACGGTCATGGCCACTTCGCGCACCAACTCGACCTCACTGGGCGCGTTGAGAACGACGCCTGAAACTCCTTGCATTTCAGCGAATACGGCAAGCTCAAGCACACGTGGACCTGCCGTGGTGCCGCCCCCGACTCCGACGAACACAGGCGCACGGGCAACCGAAAGCACCGCCTGATTGATCACCGGCTGACCAGTGAAGGGATATACCGCGAGAATCGCGTCCGCATTGGTATTGTGTATTACAGCAACGTCGGTGGTATAGGCGAACGAACGCAAGCGTCGTCCCTGCAACAGAATGCCAGAGCTTTGCTCCATCTCCACCGGCACCCTTGCGTCGCTAGAACTCAAGGGGTTCTCAATCGGCAAAGCCTCGTATCGATTCGTCAACTCCTGGTCCATTGCGCACCTCCTACTACCCCTATATTACCTTTCCACGGCGCACGTTGGCCGACCGCCGGCGCGGGCCACCTGATGCACACTAGCAAAATTAACCAGTTTCGAGCTTGGGTTGTTCCCCGCGCATAAAAAATTCACATTTGTCTCCAGCAGGTATCGCAGGTCTTATCCATCGAAGGTCCGACCGATGGCTCGTTGCCGCGCAACGCCCGCCATCAAAAGCGCACTGGGCCTTTCCGAATCAAGCACTTCGGCCAGAGGCTGACCTGTCGGCTCAATATGGAAGAATTGTCGTAAACCTTTGAAAGTGGCATCAACCGGAACCGTCAGCTTTCACGCGAGACACACAGCGAAATGCCGGTACGCGCAATGGCGCGAATTCCGCATGCCGCACAGACTTCACAACAGTAAGGACATCGACTTGGCCGAGTTTATTTATCAAATGATCAAGGCACGCAAGGCCTACGGGGATCGCGTGATTTTGGATGATGTGACCCTGAGCTTCCTGCCTGGCGCGAAAATCGGCGTGGTAGGCCCCAACGGCATGGGCAAGTCGACCCTGCTGAAGATCATGGCCGGCATTGAGACCGTTTCGAACGGTGAAGCGAACCTCACCCCAGGATATTCGGTAGGGATTCTGCAACAGGAGCCACCGCTCGATGAAACCAAAACCGTGGGCGAAAACATCAAGATGGCGTTCGGCGACATCGCGGACAAAGTGACTCGCTTCAACGAAATCGGCGAACAGATGGCCGACCCCGACGCCGATTACGACGCTCTGATGGCTGAAATGGGCAAGCTTCAGGAAGACATCGACGCAGCGAACGGATGGGATCTCGATTCGCAACTTGAACAGGCCATGGACGCCTTGCAGTGCCCGGATTCCGACACACCCATCAGCGTGTGCTCCGGTGGCGAGCGCCGACGGGTCGCACTGTGCAAGCTGCTTTTGGAGGCTCCCGATCTACTGCTACTCGACGAACCCACGAACCATTTGGATGCCGAGTCGATTCTGTGGCTCGAACAGTTCCTGCATAATTATCAGGGCGCCGTTATCGCGGTGACCCACGATCGTTACTTCATGGACAATGTGGCCGAATGGATCTGCGAGGTGGACCGCGGCCAGCTATACCCATACAAGGGCAACTACACGACCTATCTTGAGACCAAAGAAAAGCGCATGGAGATTCAAGGAGCCAAGGACGCCAAACTCGCCAAGCGACTCAAGAACGAGCTGGACTGGGTCAAGAGTTCGCCCAAGGCCCGCCAGGCCAAGAACAAGGCGCGTCTTGAGCGCTACGACCAGATGGAAGACGAGGCTCGTCGCACCAAGAAGCTCGACTTCTCCGAAATCGTGATTCCGGCAGGCCCGCGTCTCGGCTCGCAGGTGTTGGAGGCCAAGCATCTGCACAAGGCCTTCGGTGACCGCGTGCTGATCGACGACCTTTCCTTCACCCTGCCGCGTAATGGCATCGTGGGCATCATCGGTCCCAACGGCGTGGGTAAGTCCACATTGTTCAAAACCATCGTCGGCCAGGAGCCACTCACCAGCGGCGAGCTGACCATCGGCGATACCGTGAAAATCTCGTACGTCGATCAGGGGCGTGAGGGACTCGATCCCAAGAAGAACCTGTGGGAGGCGGTCTCCGGCGGATTGGACTTCATCGAGGTGGCCGGTGTGGAGGTGCCGACCCGCGCCTATGTGGCCAGTTTCGGCTTTAAAGGATCCGACCAACAGAAGCTCACCGGAGTGCTTTCCGGTGGCGAACGCAATCGCCTGAATCTCGCTCTGACCTTGAAGCAGGGCGGCAATCTTCTGCTGCTCGACGAACCGACCAATGACCTTGATGTCGAAACGCTCGAATCATTGGAGAACGCATTGATCGAGTTCCCTGGCTGCGCCGTGGTGATCTCCCACGACCGCTGGTTCCTCGACCGCATCGCCACGCATATCCTCGCGTGGGAAGGCGACGATGACAATCCCGCCAGATGGCATTGGTTCGAAGGCAACTTCCAATCCTATCAGGAGGACAAGGTCAAGCGTCTCGGCGAAGAGGCTTCACGCCCCCACCGCATCCATCGCAAGCTTACGCGTTGATGACATCGGATACGTCGCGCTTCCTGAACCGCCGGAATATTTCGGTCGCCCGGGAGGCGCGACGTGCGATAGGACACGATGGCCAATAGGCGGTCTTCACTGAGATCCCGCGATTTTGTGTAGTTTTAGGATGTTGTGCGAAATAAGATCTTATGATCAAGATTTCGCATAGGCCTTGGTGCAATCATGCACTGAAGATCGCCGTTCCCCGTGCTCATCCGCAAACATGGAAAAATCGGTAACGGCAATAGTCGATCGCCTAATCGGTCATCGACCACGCCTTTTGATGATAACGGAACGCTTAATACGAACTTCGCCGCCCGCAGATAGACTTTCATAAGTAATCATGACCGAAAACGAAGGTGGAACATGGCACAAACGAGGGCACAACGGGCCGTCAACAAACTCATTAAAGCTCTGTCGCTCGAAGGCGGACCACAACAAGGCAGTTCCAGCTTCGACGGCGAAAACCTCTACTATCCAACCGAACGCATCTATGGCGGTCAACTCTCGGCGCAATCCATCATTGCGGCTGCGGGCACGGTAGGCGAAGACAAAGTGCCCAACTCCATCCACGAAT
The DNA here is from genome assembly GCF_000741525.1 of Bifidobacterium bohemicum DSM 22767. GTDB lineage: Bacteria > Actinomycetota > Actinomycetes > Actinomycetales > Bifidobacteriaceae > Bifidobacterium > Bifidobacterium bohemicum. The sequence continues at coordinate 538,184 of NZ_JGYP01000001.1, forward strand.
CGTTCATCACCGTAGGCGCTCTCGATAAAACCACCCACTATGAAGTCGCTTCATTACGAGACGGACGCTCATTCTCAACCAGACGCATCGACGCCACCCAGGAAGGCGAATTGCTTTTCACGGCCACGGCCAGCTTTCAGAAGATCGGGCAGACAGGTATTGAGTTCAGCGATTCCATGCCCGAGAACCTACCAGCCCCCGAAACGCTCACGAGTGCGCAGGAACTGATGGAACCGTACGCCGAACAAGCACGGTTCGCCAAATACTACGCACGTGAGTCGCCGTTCGACATCCGACACATCGGCTCGACGGTGATGCTTCAACCCGATCAGGAAAGCGCCGCAAACGATTGCGGCAGTCAAATGGTGTGGATGCGACTGACTGCACCGATCGACGCCTCCCGACCGATTCCACAGACCATGCACCGCGCACTGCTGGCGTACGAATGCGATCAGGTGATGATGGAACCGGATCTTCGGCGAGCCGGTTTGAGCAGCTCAACGCCGGGGATTTTCTATGCCTCCATCGATCACTCAATGTGGTGGTACGACGATATCGACATGAATCAATGGCATCTCTATGTGCAGGACGCGCCCGTAGCGGGGCACGGACGCGCTTTGGGCACCGCCCGCGTCTACCGTGCCGACGGCCGGCTTATAGCCGCGATGACCCAGGAGGCCACCATCCGCGTGCCCGAGCAGTAGCCCAGACCCCCGGATGTTGCGGTTTTCCCAATACGTTGGTGTTTTGATCCGTAGGTACTTTCCACGGCGTGAAGAGATTAAGGGCACAACAAAAACTCAATCCAACAGTTCTCACGTCACATCTACGTCATGCCAATGATACGAGTGTCTGCGGAGCGGAAAGCTTGATGACGACACCCGGATTTATACGGCTCCGGCAGAGGCGGTTCGTTGCGACCTGCGCCATTTACGCTTGAGATTCGGGTTTTCCGGACCCTCGCTGGGAGGCAACTGACATAACCACTCGCCGACGATGCCAACGACCATATCCGCCAGGCATACCACTGCGTTCACAGCGCATTGAATAATGACTTCGCGATAATATGAGGCTTCAAAATGCGGCAGACACAGCAACAGCTGTCCCAGATACCAACCGACCAGGCCAGCACCGGCAAGTCCCAGCGCTTTGGCCGAAACCAGGGTATATACGGCCTTGGTGGGATTGATCCAACTTCTACGTTTGGCCGGGTCGGTAATGGCATACTGATGGACCTGCAGGGCAAATATCAATACGATGACCCCGAGCAATACCAGCACGACGGCGACAATCCAAGGCGCCCCCAACAACGAAAGCCCTGTCACCTCGGCGGTTTTGACAATGGCAACGCCGAAAGCCGCGCCGATCATGAGAGCGGCCACGTAGTACCACCACGGGGTTCTGCGAGCCATCATTGCGTATCCCCCACAATCCAACGGTCGGAAAGGCGGCCTACACGGGCGACATCGGGTGCCATCGCCAACAGGTACGAAACCGGATCGCCCCCAAGACGCGCATCCGGATCCATATCCAGCCATGGGGCGAGGATCACGGCGTCTTGTCGAACCTGTTCGAGGGGCATCACAGGATTCGCGGCATCAGTGGAGGCCGATTCTGCCGATTCTTCGACGCTCACCTGACCTGCACCGCCAGAAACAGCCTCGCCTTCAAAATCGACCAACCGCAGTCTGACCATGCCTTCGTGAACCCGTTCGAGTGAATCAAGCACACTTGCCAAGGCGGCTGGATCGCATCTTGCGGTAACGGCAACCACGGCGGACATCGAGTCGGACTCATCCACACCCATCACTTGATACAGCGGCGATATTCCTTCGACCTGATTGCCCGGCACCGCATCAAGAGACACGATCACTGAGCGGAACCGGCGGTCGGCATCGAGTGCTTTGCTGCGCATGGCAACGATGGCACGCCGAGCGACCGAAGTCGAAGCCGAAGCGGGATCAATCGCCTGGTTCACGGCAACTGTCGTCCTGTTATCAAGGGCCTCGGTTCGAGTGACCGCCAGTGAGGCATCGGCAGAAGCCAGCGAAGCTGCAGAGACAGGCGCAGGTTGGTCTGCATATCCTGACGTTGCAGAAGACGCAATCAACGGCGGGGAGGCGGAAGACCGATCCACGGAGCCATCAAGCATCGAAACCTTCAGCGTGATGTCGCCTACGGAAACGGCCTGCTTCAATCGATTGAGAAGATCGGCATATTCGCCCATCTGCGCCGTTATGGCGTTCAAATCATGGCCCGTGTCAGTCGCGTCCGCAGCTTCCAGCTCCACCCGCACACGCATTCGCTTCGTTTCAGACTCACCCCCAAGCCCTGAGCCCTTCAGGCAGGTGCCGTCAACCGGCACCTCACCTAATGACACGCATATGGACTCAATGGGATCAGTCATGACTGCGATTGCCCCTCGAGTGGCGGTTGGCTCTCGCCGGGCTTTATGCCGACCGAGCGCTTCAGCGATTCAGGAATCGGAACCGGGGGCAGATAGGAATCAGGACGCGCGTCGCTGGAAAGCCACAGTTCACGTTCCGGCGCCTTCTTCATCGGCGCGAAGATGACCTCAAGCTCCTTGGCATTAAGCGTCTCTTTGACCAGCAACTGACGCACGAGTTCATCGAGAATATCGCGATTCTGAGTAATGATCTTCCATGCCTCGTCATGCGCCGTCTCGATAAGCTTTTCGACTTCCTCATCGATGATTTCCGCCGTATGGTCGGAGTAATCGTGGATGAAGTTATCGCTCGAATCAGAATCGTGCTGGGCATTGCCCCACTTGACGGAACCGAGTCGGGAGGAAAGGCCGTATTCGAGCACCATCTGACGCGCAATCTGCGTGGCTTTCTCGATATCATTGGAGGCACCGGTGGTGGGATCGTGGAAGACGACCTCCTCGGCGGTACGCCCACCCATCGCGTAAGCCATCTGATCAAGCAGCTGATTGCGCGATTCGGAGTAGCGGTCTTCCGTGGGCATGACCGCCGTGTAGCCCAAAGCCCTGCCTCGCGGCAAAATGGTGACCTTGGTAACCGGATCGGTGTGGTGCAGTGCCGCGGCCACCAGCGCGTGTCCGCCCTCATGGTAGGCGGTGTTGCGCATTTCATCGAGGGCCATGCCCCGCGACTGCCGCTTGGGTCCGGACTGCACACGATCAATGGCCTCGTCGATGGCGCGGTTGTCGATCAGTTGGGCACCTGCACGGGCACACAGCAGGGCCGCCTCATTGAGCACATTGGCGAGGTCGGCACCGGTGAAACCGGGTGTACGCACCGCGACGGTGTGCAGGTCGACATCCGGCACGAACGGCTTGCCCTTGGCATGCACTTTAAGGATCGCTTCACGACCTTCGAGATCGGGAGCCTCAACGGCGACCTGGCGATCGAAACGACCAGGACGCAACAAGGCGCTGTCGAGCACGTCCGGACGGTTGGTTGCGGCAATGATGATCAGGTTGGTGTCATTGTCAAAACCATCCATCTCCACCAGCAGCTGATTCAGCGTCTGTTCGCGCTCATCATGCCCGCCGTTCATGCCGGAACCGCGTTTACGACCCACTGCGTCGATTTCGTCGATGAAGATAATGGCCGGAGCGTTCTTTTTGGCCTCTTCGAAAAGGTCACGCACACGAGAGGCGCCCAGACCCACGAACATCTCGACGAAATCCGAACCTGCCATCGCATAGAAGGGCACGCCCGCCTCGCCCGCAACCGCACGAGCCAGAAGTGTCTTACCGGTTCCGGGAGGGCCATACAGCAAGACGCCACGAGGGATGCGCGCTCCCAAGGCTTTGTACTTCGAAGGATCCTTCAAAAAGTCCTTGATCTCTTCGACTTCGGCGACGGCTGCATCCTCACCGGCCACGTCAGCGAATTTAGTGGTGGGCCGCTCCCCCTCAAGAAGTTTGCCGTTTTTCTTACCGCCCATGCCGAACATTTCGCTACCCATGGAGCCCATTCGGCTGAACATCCACCAGCACAGTCCAAAGATAAGGACAATGGGCAACAGTGAGCTGATCAGTGCTCCCAATATCGCGTCGGACTCGATGTCCGCAGTCCAACCGTCAGCCGGCTGGGCCTTCTTCACAGCCTTGACGATATCCTCGCCTTGGGCGAGCGTATAGTAGAACTGCACATCGCGGCCATAGTGGTGCGTGTTCCTGGTTTTGGGATCCTGCTTGTTGAAATCGTCCTTGAGTTTAAGTTTGACCAGCTGCTTATTGTCGACGATTTGTACACGGGTCACCTCATTGTCACGCGCAAGCAGTCCCAGACCGTCGACGGTGTCGATAGTCTGGGTGCCGTTGGAAAGAAACATCTGGAATCCGACAAGCGTTAATATCACCAACAGCGCGATCCATACCCATGGAATCTGCCAGAAGGGCCGCTTGCCGTTACTGGGATTCTTGTCGTCCTTGCCACTGGAACCGTTATTGCCGGTTTTGGGATCGCGGTTAAACGGATTGGTAAACGGATTGCCATTATTGGGGCGGTTGCCGTTGGGACGCTGCGGCGGCTGCGAATAACTCATACGAGACTTCCTTCATAGACTTCCGGCTTCAGGACCGCTATCGAGTCAAGATTACGGAACCGTTCATCATAATCAAGACCAAAGCCGACCACAAACTCATCCGGCACTTCAAAACCCTTGTATTTCACTGGAACTTCAACTTTACGACGGGCAGGTTTTTCCAAAAGCGCAAAAACCTCGACGCTGGCGGCCCCACGACGCTTGAGTTCGCGCACCGTCCAATCGAGGGTATACCCCGAATCGATGATGTCCTCGACAATAAGCACATTCCGCCCCTTGACGTCGGTGGAAAGATCCTGACGCACCGTTATCCTGCCGGAACTTGACGAACCGGAACCATAGCTCGACAGGCTCATGAAATCGATTTGCGCATCGATGGTCATGGCCTGGGACAGCGCCACCAACGTGTTGACGGCACCTTTGAGAACCGCGACAAGCAACGGCCTCCTGCCCTGATAATCGTGACTGACTTGTGCTGCTACCTGTCGAATCTTCCTTTCGATTTGCTGCGACGAAACCAGTTCATGGTCAATTTGTTCCTGAACATCAGCAATCTGCATAGGTACCATTCTGACACACGCGAATGACGTGGCGCTGTCTGTTCGCTGAATATTGACTGGGAAGCTGAACGCCGCCTTGCCCATGCCAGTCGACGATCAGCGATTCGATCGCCTTGACATGGCGAAACGCGAAAGGAATACCCAGTCCGGCCAGTGCACGCGCGATGACACGACAACGGATCGCGGGGTGTTCGTTTCGCAGCAGATCGACCGCCAGGCGAGCCTCTGGCTTGGATGGACACGATGACACCCGATCGGACGTCACCACGGCCTGCGCATACACGCCATCAGCAGCTTTTTCGAGATAATCCTTGTCCTGGCTGGCCACAGACGCCACCGATGCAAGATGCGCCGAGACGTCACCACCGAAGAATTCAGTCAGATATGGCACTAACGTATGACGAACTCGAGAGCGCAACGGATAGTCGCTCGGCAATGGTTCGGATGCCTGTATCACATCGCCATTGGTAGGGTCGTCCCACCACTGCAGCTGGAGGTCCCGGCAGATGCCGGTGGTCTCCTCGCGTGTCACATTCAGGAACGGACGAACGAAGCGCACGCCATCCCGTTGGAAGGAGTACGGCATGCCGGACAACGAGTCGACCCCGGCCGACCGCGCCATATCAATCAGCACCGTCTCAGCCTGGTCATCGCGGGTATGGGCAAGGAGCACCACAGCCGCGTCAAGCCGCAATGCCTGCTCGACCAAAGCCTCGTATCGAGCCGCACGCGCCGCGTCCTCGGTTCCTCTCCCAGACCTTGATTCATCAACGTTGACGGCGCATACGACTACCGGCATCAATCCCAATGCCTCGCATTGGTCCGCAGCATGACCGGCCACCTGTGACGAGCCAACCTGCATGCGATGGTCGACAATCACCGCACCACACCGGACGCCCAGCATGGCGCATACGATGCCGGCAACACCTGCCAACGCCAGTGAATCCCGCCCACCAGAACACGCCACCAACACCAACGGAGCGTCAGGATCGGGCTCATGCTCGCCATGCCGTGCGAAACGATCGTTTTGACGTACAATGCCAACAGAATCGAGCGCACGCCGAACCTCGCCGATTGACTTTTTAAGCCTTGTCGAATATGTCATCTGTCCAACCTCTAACCAAAGTCGTATGAATCACTGTTTGAAGCAGCAGGCCCGCCTGTGGCTGGAGAGCGTCGCAAGCCGTGAGAAAATGCGCACACTACTGCTTTTTCAAAGTGCGGCCAATCCCGAAATGAAAACATCTCTGGCTTTGTGAACCGCGTCGATATCCGTCACCCCATTGGTCATGATCGCAAACGTAAGCACACCTGACCCTTTACGCGATACATTGCCCGCCAACGTCGAAACCCCCTCAAGCGAGCCTGTCTTAACACGCAGAAGCCCCGCCACGTCAGGATCATCGAGAAAGCCCATTGCGGTGCCCACCAACCCCGGCACGGAAAGGCCTTCGGCAGCGGCGACGCCCTGTCCGGCCTTCACGTTGTGGGCCTGCACGTCCAAAAGAGTGTTCGTCGTCAGCCGCGAACCCGGAGAAAGACCCGAGCAATCGGCCATTTGAGTGTTCGAGAGGTCTACCCCCAAATGCGCAAGCTTGCTACGTACCGCCTTCATGGCTCCCTCAGGCGAGTTCGCGGTGCCTGACTTCAACGCGGTGAGCCTGCCGAACAGTTCGGCCAACGTGTTATCGGAGTGGCGTAAAGCAAAGGCCAGCACCTCACTAAGCGTGGCGGAACGCACCTGCGAGACCGGACTTGCGCCGGCAGGCAGGGAACGCTGATCGGGACCGGATTCGACCGTCACACCACGAGCCGCCAGCAGCTCACCAAACAGATTCGCGGCGTCACTGGCAGGCGTCGGCGAAAGCTCGGGATATGCCGTATACGTGTCAGGATCATGGGAAGCAAGACCGCCCCATTGCCGCCCACCGTCGATCGCCATGGACGAAACCGCCGTGTATTGGGCGTGATTCGGATTGTTATCCGAAATATTCGCAGGATAACGTTCGTCTCCGAAAAGCGAATCGTCATAACACAGCCGCACCCGATTCACTCCCCTGGACAGCAATGCCCGGGCGGTTTGATCCGCCAGGGAGGCAAGTCCTGCACGTCCGTTGATGTGGTCGGGATCGTTCACTCCTGGACCCAACAGCATATCGCCATCACCTTTGATGGTCAGGATGGGGCTGTTGCGCTGCCGTTCGCCGGAACTTTCCAGATAAGTGGCGGTGGTGAACGTCGAACCCATATCCAGTGCACTCGAAGCGGCCAGCGCGGTCAGGGTCTTCATCGTGGAGGCGGGTTCAAGAGCCAGATCCGCTTGGCGAGAGGCGACGATATGACCTTCACCGTCGGCAATGCCAATCGAGAAATGATTGTCGTCGACCCCGGACGCATGCACAAAATCATCAATGAGGCGTTCAGCCTGATCCTTGTCGATCGGCCGTTGGGAATCCACCGGTCCGGACAGCGGCGTCGCCGATATCACGGTGGGATGCTTGAACGGCATATGGTTCCGGGGCGCCGCCACGGAAAACGTAAGTGGTGTGTCGATGAGGTTTAGTACGCCAGCTAACGCGTAGCCGCACACAACCGTCAGCGTCGTCACCACGCTCACGACCACACGCCAACGTCGCCGCACAATCAGCCGATGCGCCCGGGCGACTGAATTTGGCTCATGAACACCGCCTGCCTTGTTTGAATGGCAATGTTGAGCCACCAACAACTCCTCGTTCATATCCGACACCGCCCACGTCTACTGACCATGATGTTGAATCGGTTTCCACTGCGCTTTCGAGAAGATGGCCTGGAAGGAAATCGGTATGTAGCTGGCCATGTAAATCGGGAAGCTGAGCACATAGGCGAACAGCTCCTTGTTGGATGCACCGACGTGTCCACGCTCGGCCACAACGGTCAGGGCCGCGAGCGCCATCATCCCCAGCAACGCTATTACCCCGCCCGCCAGCAAGCGGCCTAATGCGTTCAGCTGCGAGGACAAGGAAACAAAGCCAAGCAGTACAAACAGGAGTCCGAGGACCACACGCAACGTACCGATCACCGTGAACGGACAGATCAACAGCGTCAGGTCGATGGCCGAGAAATCGCGTTCACGCACCGCTCGACGCATCAACTGCGGACCGTAATAGCGGAAGACCTGCAGAAATCCCTTGCTCCACCGCAACCGCTGACGCCAGCTTTGCTCGAACGATACGGGCTGTTCATCATACAGTATCGCCGTCCCGCAATAGCCGATACGGTCGCCATGCAGCACGGAGTCCATGGTGAATTCGAGGTCTTCGGTCAGAAGATGGAATTTCCACCCCTTGTTACGTTTCATGATCTCCCGTGAGAACATGAAGCCCGTACCGCCCACATGGCAGCTCGATCCGAACAACATACGTGAGTTGTTCAGGAACCGCGATTCACGAATGAACCAGAGCGCCGAACCGGAGGAGACCCAGTTGTCTGACAGATTTACGGAGTTGCGGTAGCTGGTCAGAATCTTGAAGCCCGATTGGAACGCCTTGTTCATCTCTTCCATATAGTGCCTGTCGAGCCTGTTGTCCGCATCAAAGACGAAGTACGCATCGTAGATGTCATCCGCGCCCTGCTTCATCATCGCCTCGGTCAGATATGTCAGGGCGTAACCCTTTCCCACATGCTCGGTATCAGTGCGTTCGACCACATGGCAACCCATATCCCGCACCACATTCGCGGTTTCGTCGGTACAGTTGTCGGCAACCAGCCAGATGTCTATAAGCTCCGAGGGGTATGTCTGCGCCCGTATGGACTTGATCAGCTCCGGCACGACCTGTTGTTCGTTACGTGCCGAAATCAGCACCGCATATCGTTTATCCATCGGCGCCTCAGGGAACGTGATGCGATGGTGAAACAGTGATGCGACAACGCAGACGGCTTGGTAGCCGATGCTGACCACGCCGAGAATAACGGTGAAGATGTCGAGAATGTTGAGAAGAACCATCAGTGCCAACTGCTCCTTGGATTATCCGCAGCACCCTTGAGCTGTTTGTTATCGGCGCGCGAATTCGATTGCGGCGCGACACCTTGGGGAATCGCAACGGTCTCGGACTCGTCCATGGCATCTAGGGTGACGCTCTTGGATTCGGTGTGCGCTTCAGAAAGAATGTGATACACCTCATCCTGCAAGGCCTTGTCCTCTTCGCTGACGGGAACTCGAGCGCTCGACCCCTGTGCAACCCGCGGCATATGGACGGCCACCGGTTTGATGACGTGCTCGCTGAAGACCTCGGCTCCTTCGACCACTTTCGACTTTTTGGTGGGCATCGGGTCGCTCATGAGCGGCGAATCCACCAATTCGTAACGCTTCGTGGCCATTTTGAACAACGCTTGGAGGCTGGCCGTGACAGGCAACGCCAAAAACGCGCCAAGCGCTCCGAACAGCGCACCCATCACCAACACGCAAAGGAAGGCGACCGCAGGATTCAAATCCATGGTACGCTGCGAAACCTTCGGCAGGAAAACGAGATTTTCAATCTGTTGGTAAACCGTGATGAACACGATCACGGCCACGGCATATAGCAGGCCGCGTGAACTCCAAGCGAAGATCACCGGCAAGGCGCCGCCTATATAAGTGCCCACCGTCGGCACGAACTGCGAGACCAGACCACAGAAAATGGCCAGCGGCAACCAGTTCGGCACCTTGATCACTATCAAAAAGACGGAGATGCATGTGGCATTGAGCAGCGCGAGAATCGTGCGCGAAAAAAGAAAACTGGAGATTTGACCCTGCACCACGGTCCATACCAGAAGGAAACGGCGTTGCGCACTCGGCCCAAGCCACTGGCACAGACTGCGGCGAACCTTCGGACCGGCCGCCGACATGTAGAACGTCGTCATAAGAATCGTTGTGAGGTTGAGGAAAAAGCTCAGCAGGCCGGAAACGGTGGACAGCGCCTGACCGGCGAAATCCGTGACCCAGGAGGTCTGCACGTTCCTGACGATCTCAGTGCCGAGATTGGCCATCGCCGGCAACTCAAAGTCGGCATATTGTTTGGTCAGGTCGTTGGCCTGCCGGTACAGGGCCGGCACGTCCTTGGCGATGGAGATGGCCTGAACCACGAACATGTTGCCGAATAAAACCAGCAAGGCGATAACCGCCACCACAAGTCCGACGATACATGCACTCGATGCGACCCCGCGCTTCCATCCATGTCGCACAAGACGAATGACCAACGGCTCGATGGCCAAAGCGATAAACACCGACACCACGATGTCGAGCACGATGAAGCTTATCTTGCTCCACGAACGCCAGACGAACAGGCTCACGAACACGGCTATGGCAGCATAAAGCAACGCGCGACCCCACCAATCCGGCGGACGACGCGTATCACCCTTTTGCGGAAACACCGAGGCGAAATCGAACTTCTGCCTCTCATTTTCATTCATGCACTCCATACTAGCGCAGGCCGCGTCACGTGCAGTTCGTACCGCAACATCCTGGTCGCAGGCCGCGAACTTCGCCCATGGACTACGATGAATAACGTCGTTTTGCATGATTCAGATACTTCAAAGCATCAAGCCTCCTGCAAATTAAAAAAAAATGCCTATGCCCTGTCGCAACGCGGCCTTCACACGGATCGTCTACGGCCAAGAACGACGGAACAATGAACGGCGGGCCACGGCGCGCTGCGTGACGATGCGAGGTTTCCCAGAACAGTCGGAAAGTATTGCACTCTTGTACCGCTGAAAATCGGCTCAATTCCAAGATTTGTTGAAGGGTATAACTATGATGGAGAATCACTTTGTCAGTAAACGGTCGGAACAATAAGGGGTGCGACAATGAACACATTGGCCTGGCAGACCATATGGCTGATCGAGGCATTTGTGCTTTCGACCGCCATCGGCATCGAACGGCAGGCTCGGCACAAAGACGCCGGAATGCGCACGCAAGCATTGGTGGGGGTCGGCTCGGCGCTTTTCGTCATTCTGAGCAAATACGGATTCCAGGACGCACTGAATAGCTCGTTGATGCGCCTCGACCCTTCGCGCGTGGCGGCTTCCATCGTTTCCGGCATCGGATTCATCGGCGCCGGCGTGGTGTTCACCCAACGCAACCACGTACACGGACTGACCACGGCGGCTTCGGTCTGGATCACCGCGGCAATCGGGTCCGCATGCGGAGCAGGGATGTGGGCGCCGGCCTTGGCCTGCACCGCGCTATATTTCGTGGCCGTGCTACTGTTTCCACCTCTCATACGCCGCATAAGCCCCGGCTTGAGCAGCGACGACATGCTGCATCTGCGATATACGGACGGGCATGGCACGTTGCGTTCCATACTGTCCGTCTGCGCATCATACGGAGTGTCCGTAGAAGGGTTTTCCACATATAAACCGAAAAAGCTCAATTCCTCCGGCAAAGATACGGAGTCCATCGTTTCGGCGGACCTCGAGATTCGAGGACGCGACAGCTCAGCGCTTATCCGCGATCTTTCAGAACTTGATGGAGTCCTTGCGGTCACTCGCGTCAACAACGGGGATTGATCATCGACGTATTCGATGATGGATTCACCGGCATGGAAGACGGGTTCGGAACTTCGCTGCCATAATCAACCTGTACCGATGCCTACGATCGAAGGCGTGACCACCCCTTCTCGCAGAGTCACTAAACATATCCAGTCAGGCTGGAATCGGCGGATTTCAAGATGCCGCGACCATGCCACGACCCTGAACGGTCGCAACAACGTACTTCCGAGCCGGGAACAAAAGAACCGTGGATTCACGGAGGCATGTCAAAATTCAGAACGTCGAACGATTGCCTAAAATGCGCCATCAACCGCAAAAATCATGCAAAAAACGCGTCAAATCGTTTTTAATATAAGGAAAATAGGGATACCTTGATATATTGACAATATTCATTTTACAATCATGCCACTTCAGGCCGAGAGGTAAGGCAGCATGCTCATTCGACTGGAAAAGGTACTGCTTAGGGATATGCAGCGCGTCGTCGATGGACTGCTCCATGAGGAAACCGACCTTACCCCATATCAGCGGGAGTATCACGACCTTCTGGCCAATCACGGCAAAATGCTTCGCTCCTCCCTGTTGCTGCTCTTCTCATACGCCGGTGGCGCCGGCACCGAACCGACGCCGCAGCGAGTCATCGACGGAGCCAAAGCCATAGAACTCCTTCATTTGGCGACCTTGGTGCATGACGATGTTCTGGACAACGCGCCAATCCGCCGCAACAAGCCGACCATCAACACGACCCGCGGCAACAAGACCGCAATCTACCTGGGTGACCTCATTCTTTCCCGCTATATGGAAGTCATAGCGCAGATTTCGCCCAACAACGCCTTCATGATCAACCAGGCTCGCACCGTCGGGGAAATCGTTTCCGGAGACCTCTTGCAGGAATCCGCACGCCACGACACGAAGGCCGACAAAGGTCATTATGAACAGGCCATCGACGGCAAAACCGCAGCGCTTTTCCGCCTTGCCTGCACCACCGGACTTGAGCTCTCCGCAGCCGAAACGGGAACCGATACCCCCCGGTCAATGTTGGAGCAAGCGAAAACTTTCGGCACACAGCTGGGACAGGCTTTCCAAATCGCGGACGACGTGACGGACTTCGAGGTCAACCGTGATGCCGGCAAGCCAAAACTCGAAGACATCCGGGAAGGCATCTATACGTTGCCGGTGATCCTGGCCCTCGAGGCCGATCCTGGTTTCGAATCGATTCTCGACCTCGGCGACCCCCACAGAACGCTCGACTATCTTGAAGCCAACCCGCAGTATATCCAAGCCTCAAAAGACGAGGCCCGCAGGCATGCCAAAGCAGCGAAGGACGCCCTGAGCGAGGAATCATGTCCGACCATCGACAGGACAGTGCGCGCGCTGATTGATAAGACCGTCGATAAATTCGCATCGACCATCTGAGGAGGCCAGGACCTCGCGCCACTCGGCAAAAATCATCGAAACGGTATTCATCGCCAAGACCATGAGGTGCGAGCACAGCGGCTTCGGATAATGTTCAGTCCACCTTGCCCTTCGCACTCGGCGTGGACAACGAGAGTTCGCTTCGGACCATGCTCCGAATAATCCGCAGAAGCATCGCGAAAACGAAAAGCAAACGCTGACATGTTACTCGGCGTGTTGGAACCGATAGTGCATTACGATTATTTAGGTCACTCTGCAAACATCTACCATTGGAGGACAACATGACCAAAGTCGCAATGGTGACTGGCGGTGCGCAAGGTATCGGAGAGGCCATCTCAAGGCGTCTGGCCGCCGATGGATTCGCCGTGGCCGTAGCCGACCTGAACGAGGACAAGGCCAGCCAAGTGGCCAACGACATCGAACGGTCCGGCGGAAAAGCCATGGCCGTCACGCTCGACGTTGCCGACCAGCAGGCGTTCTCGGATGCCGTGGACAAGGTCGCGGACCATTTCGGAGGCTTTGACGTGATCGTCAACAACGCGGGCCTTGGACCCACAACCCCTATCGAGAGCATCACCCCGGAACTGTTCGACAAGGTCGTCCACGTCAACGTTGCGGGCACCATCTGGGGTATTCAGGCGGCAGTGCGCAAGTTCCGTGAGAACGGCACCAAAGGCAAAATCATCAACGCGACCAGCCAGGCCGGCGTGGTGGGCAACCCGAACCTGATGCTGTACTGCTCCACCAAATTCGCCATCCGCGGCATCACGCAGGTGGCTGCGCGTGACCTCGCAGGCGAGGGCATCACCGCCAATGCCTACGCGCCCGGCATCGTCAAGACCCCGATGATGATGGACATCGCTCATAACGTCGGCAAGAACGCCGGCAAGAGTGACGAATGGGGCATGTCAACATTCTCCAAGGACATTGCCTTGGGCCGTCTTTCCGAGCCGGAGGACGTTGCCGCGGCAGTCTCGTTCCTGGCAGGCCCGGATTCCGATTACATCACCGGACAAACGCTGATCGTCGATGGCGGCATGCAGTTCCAGTAAACCCACGACGGTCATCACCTGAATATGAGATGGCGCCCATCCGGCAGGAATGGGCGCCATCTCATATTCAGAACAACCGGTTCAACAGGAAGCCGCCCCTGGCTAACAGACCGCTTACTGCACGGATATCAACAGGATAGGCATCAACCGCGCCTTGAAACACCATATCGGCAAAGAAAGGCCCGTCTCGGTCCAACGAACCACCGGCTCACCACCACCAAGTAATAACCCCAATTCAATCCGACCGTCCCTACTTCTTTCCTCAACCTCAGGCGAGCTCAACGCCGCTGCCACATCACCGCGACACAGCCATGGAAGTCCGTATGTCACCAGCGTCGAGACGGTAAAGCTCGCGGAAACGAGGATTCGTGCGGTACAGCTCGGAAGGAGCACCCTGGATCGCTATATGCCCGTCTTGCAGGAACACCACCTCATCGGCCTGCTCCAAACCTTGCAGATGATGGGTGACCCACAAAAGCGTGCGGGAGCTTGCGGCCGAGAAAATCATCGCCATCAGGCTCCGTTCCGTAATCGGATCAAGGCCGATGGTCGGTTCGTCCAACAGAATCACCGGCGTGTTCTTCAAGACGATTCGGGCAAGGGCGATCCGTTGGCGTTGTCCACCCGAAAAACGCCTGCCGGCCTCCTCAACCGAGGTATCCAACCCCTCAGGCAACTCGCGCACCACTTCATCAAGCTCGACGGCCTTCAACGCATCCCACACCTGATCGTCGCTTGCGTCCGGCCGTCCAAGCCGCACGTTTTCGGCCACGGTGGAGTTGAACAGGAAAGCCTCCTGATTAAGGTAGCCAAAAAGCTCCGAACGCTGGGACTGCAAAGCCTCAACGGGCACATCGTTGATCAGGACCCGGCCGGATTGCGGTTTCAGGTCGCCAAGCAGCAGCTGCAGGATGGTGGTTTTGCCTTCGCCGCTGGGTCCCAGGAGAGCGACCTTCCGCCCCGCCTCGACATGCAAACTGAAATCATCGAGCAGAACCGGCTGACCGGGTCCATATGAGAAAGTCACATGATCGAAGTCGATGGAACGCACGGGGCCATCCAGTTTGACCTGCTTGGCCTCAGGTTCCTGGCGGGATTCGACCCGATCGGTCAAATCGTTAAGATGAGCGATGGAATCGCTGTAGAGCGGGACTTCGGCGGCGGCCTGGGCAACGGCGATGAAGCAATCCACCAAAGGAAAGACGGCGAGCACCACCGCCGCGGCCCAGTTGGCGATATCCTTGGTGGCCGTCATGGTAAACACGGCACCCACCATTAGTCCGCTCGCGATGAGAGCGAAAACCATTTGTATTGCAAAGTTGCGCCAGCGATCGAAATCCTTCTGCCTGCTCTTACTGTCCCTCACTCTTGTAAAGTCCAAGGCGGCGAGCCTCGTGAAATCGTCTGCACGATGAGCGATGACCCAATCACTCAGACCCAGATAGCTTTCGGTGATGGCGGTGTATTGTGCACGCTGCCCCTCCTTTTCGAGCACATAGTGGCCGGTCGAGAAGTTCAGCGAAATCAAGGGGATGAGCACCAGCACAACCGCCAATGCCAAGAAGAGCAGTAGGCTCGAGGTCCATGAGAACACGCCCATCAAAAGCGTGACCAGAACCCACATCGCATAGGCCACGATGGTGGGAAAGATGGTGCGCAGATAGAAATTCTCGAGATGATCGAGATCGTCCGCCAGCAGGCTAAGCACGCTGCCCGTGCGCTCATGCTCGTTCAGGAAGGCGGCGTCCTTGGCAAGGGTCTTGTACAGTTGCACACGCAGCTTGGAGACCACATGCAACACCCAGTTGTGGCTGGCCAGTCGTTCAGCATATTTGAATGCGGGCCGACCCAAGCCAAAGGCACGGGTGAGCACGATCGGCACATAAACCATCAGAATGTTATACGGATGGCGGGCCGAACGACTGATCAGATAGCCGGATGTGAACATAAGCCCGGATGCACACACGAACGTCATCACGCCGAGGAAAAAGATGAGGACAAGTCGCAGCTTGTTCTGCCGTAAATAAGGCCAGAACCAGCTGTCACGATGCCATAGCTTAAGATAGTCACGCCCGGAAGCGGTCTTCGTTCCGGTCGCCTCAGGTTCATTGGGCATATCCATCAATCTGGTTGCCTCCCATCTGATTGATCAAAGCGTCCAAGGGGCCACCTGCCCCGATGAGTTCCGTGGGTCGACCGGCCTGTACGACCTTGCCTTGGTCAAGCACGACCACCTGATCGACATCGGCCAGCCAATGCAGGCGATGCGTGGCAAAGACGACCAAATGCCGTTCCATCAACGGCAGCAACGTTTGCTTGAGTTCATATTCGGTCTCAATGTCCAAGTGCGCGGTCGGTTCGTCAAACAACAGCACTTCTCGCGACTGGTCGACCAGCACACGGGCGAGGGCGATGCGCTGTGCCTGTCCACCGCTGATACCTCGGTTGCCCTCCCCTATCAGAGTATCGAGGCCTTCGGGAAGTTGAGAAAGCCACGAATCGAGCCCGGCCTCATGCGCCGCACGCCCGACCGCCTCACGACTTGCGTCGGGCTCGTAGAACCGTATATTGTCGGCGATGGTGCCGCTGAACGTGTACGGAGTCTGAGGAATGTAGGCGATGTGTCGTTGCCATGCAGTGACGTTGAAGTGTTCAAGCCGTCGGCCATCCAGTTCAATCCGTCCGGATTGAGGAATATCGAATCCGGCCAGCACGTTCGCCAACGTGGACTTACCTGCGCCGGACCGTCCGATGATTGCGACCTTTTCATACCCATGGAATCTTAGGCTGATGTCCGTCAGAGCATTGGTTGTGGGCGTCGAAGAGGCGTCTGCGGCCCCATCCTCATCGTCACGTTGCTGTTCGACGGCTTTCATGGCTACACCACCGCCAACCGAGGTATCGCCGTCGGCCTTTGTCTTGGGATAGGCAAAATCAAGAGCCGATATGGTCAGTTCACTGTCCTCGTTCCAGCCGTCCCATTCAAGGGTGTCGTCCTGCGGCGGTTCCGGGGTGTCCAGAAACGTCATTGCATCATGCAAGGCATTTTTGCCGTTGAGCGTCGCATGGTAGTTCTCACCGAATTGTCTGATCGGCAGGAAGTATTCAGGGGCCAGAATGAGGGCGAACATCGAAGGCATCAGATCAATGGTGCCGTCGACCAGCCGGACGCCTAAGAACACGGCCATGATTGCGATACCGAGGGTCGCAAAGAAGTCAAGTGCGAACGTCGAGGTCATCGCCACGGTGATCACGCTGATCGTGCGCTTACGGAAACGTTCGGAGACGCTGTATATCTCATCCTCGTAATCATCCGCCACACCGAGCATCTTCAACGTCGGAAGACCGAGGATGCTGTCAACGAATTTGCTATTGAGGATGCGGAACTGCGCATACTGTTTGTTCGAACGGTCCCGGGCGGCCATACCGAGGATGACCATGAAGAAAATGAGCAGGGGGAACATCGCAAGCAGCACCACTCCACTGACCCAATCCTGCGTCCACACGAACACGAGCACAATCAGCGGGATGAAGGTCATATCCATCATTCGAGGCAACAGAATTTCGATATAGTCCTTGACCTGATCGAGCCCGTCGATGAGCATGGTGACGGTTGAACCAGTGCCGCGGTCGGCCAAGGCCGAAGGACCGAGAGTGAACACCTTCCGTTGCAGTTCGGGACGTAATTGAGCTATAATCCGTTCGCCATAACGGTTGGCGACACGCGCTTTGCCCACGTCGCACAACTGACGCACCAGATAGGCGCCCAAAAATATCGCCAAAGGCACGACGATGGCGGAAAGCGAATGCTGACGCCAGACTTCGACCAATCCCAAGGTCAATCCGTACGCCTGGGCCACAACGCAAAGCGCCTGCGCAAACGCAAGCGCCGCCAACAGCCCGAGGCGCGAACGCACCGAATCGAATGTGAATAGGCTTTTATCAATCACTGGTTCCCTTTTCCTTGGATTTTCCTGCCGCTCCCTGATCGTTGCACAACGCGGGGAGCGACACGGTAGCAATCAGCCGCTGACAGACTCCAGCTGTATTGATGTCTCGTCGGTCCATGAGGCTCAGAAGTGTCATGTGATCCATGTTTTATGCTTTGAATCATTCCGACAATAATCAAACATAAAAGATGCCCGACATCCCGGCATCAACCGTAAGGCCCATTCAAAGGAACCTAACGGTCGGTGCGTTGTGGAACGCCAGGCATCGTTTCATCTGAGTGGAACGCCGCTCACACACCGTATTCAGCGATGGCTTTCTTCTCTTCAGCCGTCGTTTCGTCGGTATAAAGCCGCTTACGCTGGATGTAGTAGCTCCAGATGAAGTATGCGAGCATGATCGGCAGCAGGCAGCACAGCACGATGGTCATGGCCTTGGAAGTGACCGGCGAAGCGGCCGCATCCTTGATCAACAGATCGGCCGTTCCATCCTTGGAGATCATCACCCTGGGGAACAGTCCATTAAAGATGAACGCAATGACGGCCGCGAGCGTGACACCCGAAGCGATGAACGCGTACCCTCCGCGCTCGTGACGAGCCGCCACATGGCCGCAAATCACTGCTGCGAGAATGATGACAGTGATCACCAACGAGGAGATGGTGCGCTTCTGGTAGAAGTCAGTGAAGAAGAATACCAGAATCACAAAGACCACGAGCGCCGGATAGGCAATCCAGTAGACCTTTGAGGAGGCGTTGAGCATGTGGTGTGAATCGGACTTGCTGAGTTTAAGGCTCAGGAAGTGCAGACCATGCACGAAGCAGAAGAACACCACCGCGACACCGCCAACGATCGACAGAAGGTTGCACACGTCGAAGAAGCCCGGCACAGCATTGCTGGCGTCGCCGATGGCCTTGCCGTTCTTGAAGGCGACGGAACCCGCACCCATCGGTATGCCCTGGATGAGGCTCGTGAGCATCATGCCAAGGAAGAATGGAGGCAAAACGCTGCCGACGAAATTCGCCCACTGCCAGATATCGCGCTCACGGTCGGTGATTGCATGATTCGAGAACTCGAACGATACACCGCGCAGAATCAGACCGACCAGAACAAGGAACAGCAGGATGTAATAGCCGGAAAACAGGCTTGCATACCACAGCGGGAATGCGGCGAACATCGCGCCACCCGCGGTAATGAGCCATACCTCGTTGCCATCCCAGTGCGGGGCGACCGCACGCATATACATGGCGCGTTCGTCACCATCACGGGCGATAAGGCGAGTCGCCATGCCGACACCGAAGTCAATTCCTTCCAGGAAGAGGAACCCCGCGAAAAGCAACGCGATCACGAAGTACCAAAGCAGTTGCAAAATACCGATTCCGTCAATCATGCCAACGCCACCTTTCTTGCCGTCGCAGTCGCCGGAGCATACTCAGGATCGTCAACCGGCTCTCCTGCAGGTGCCTGCTCCGGACCTTGGTGCAATACGCGCCGCGAGTAGAAGATCATGACTCCACCCATCACCACGAACAGGAGGAAGTACACGATGTTTGTGAACAACAGGCTCCCGACCGTGGCGTGCGGCGAAACCGCGTCGGCGATGGTCTGCAAGCCATAGACGATCCACGGGTAGCGGCCAAGCTCGGTGATCAGCCAGCCGCCGGTGGTACCAACGAACGGCAGATAGGTGCAAACGCCGAGGATCCAAAGCTTCCACGGGCTTGAGGCCAGAGTGTTCTTCGAACGACGGGTGAACCACAGCACCAGAATCGACAGCACCAGCACGGCGAAGCCGACGGCAGCCATGAAGCGGAAGCTCCAGAACAGCACGTTGGTGGGCACATAGTAGTTCGAAATCTCGGGGTGCTCGGTACCGGACTGAATCAACTTGCCTTTGGAGGCAAGGAAGTCCTGATTGATCGCGTTCATGCCCTTGACCGAGCCGTGCAGGCTGTGATACGCAAGCAACGACAGCATGCCCGGAATCTCAATGCCCTTAGCAGTCTGGGCCTGCTCGTTGATCAGGGCGATGACCTTCCAAGGAGCGGGGTCACCGGTGCTATCGTAAATGCCTTCGGTGGCGGCGAACTTCATCGGCTGATCGTGAATGATGTACAGCGTCTGGAAATCGCCCGCGATAATCACCAAAACCGCAAAAATCAAGGAGATGATGGCACCCACACGGATCGAGCGGGTGAAGAAGGCACGGTTGGAGGCATTGTCCCGGTTGCGAAGCAAGCCGAAAGCACTCATTCCCACAATCACGAACCCAGCAAGCATGAGAGCACCGGTGATGACGTGCGGAAACTCACGCCAGAGCTGCGGATTGGAGATGACTGCACCGAAGCTGGTCATCTTCGCACGACCATCCGAATCGATCTTGAAACCGACCGGATGCTGCATGAAGCTGTTGGCCGCCAGAATCCACACGGCCGAAACCGCTGAGCCGATGCATGTCAGCCAAATGAAGACGACATGGACAGCCGGCTTGAACCGATTCCAAGTGAACATCCACACACCGACGAAAGTGGACTCCATGAAGAAGGCCAACAGAGCCTCGATGGCCAGAGGCGCGCCAAAGATGTCACCCATGAACCGTGAATAGTTGGACCAGTTCATGCCGAACTGGAACTCCTGGATGATGCCGGTGACAATACCGACGGCGAAGCTCAGAAGGAAAATCTTTCCCCAGAACTGAGCCATACGACGGTAAATGTCTTTTTTCTTCACCACGTACATCGTTTCCATAACAGCCACACAGAATGCAAGGCCAATGGACAATGGCACGAAGAAGAAATGAAATACCGTCGTCATCGCGAACTGAAATCGCGACAACCCTAAGACGCTCATTACTTTTCCTCTCTATTGTAATATTCGCAACCCTGAAGGGATCACTTGCTTTCCAGCATAGTCTTGAGATTAGCCAACTTGAGCACCGCCTCATCGGCGATAAACACCTTAGCGATGGCCGCAAGAACGCCCTTGAGCTTCCAATGGCCGAACACCTCGACCATGGCGATGCCCGCGTTGGGCCCCAGCGAGCACACGGTCCCCAACGGTTTGAAAACAAATTTCCTGGTAGGTTGCCCATTGATGCTCGCCACGACATTGGCGGCCGCGGTGTCAGCCTGCGCGATGGAGATCTGCGCAGTAGTGGGATACAAACGCCCGTTGTTGGGATTGGGCACTGCGGAAACGTCCCCGATGAGGAATTCCTCGGGATGGCCTTCGATCGACAGATCGTCTTTGACGACCACGCGATTCCGCTTCTGATCATAGTCCGAATCGCCGATGATATGACTGCCCTTGACGCCGGTGGTCCAAATAATCGTATTGGCCGTATACGCGGTGTCGTTGCTCATCACGGCATTGGGTGTGACTTCCGTGATTGGCGTGTTCGTATGGAAGACGACACCACGCTTCTCAAGATATCGGACACCCCAATTGGACAGTTTCTGATCGAACATCGGCAGGATTCTAGGAGCCGCCTCGATGCAGTCGAGCCTGACCTTGTCCATAGGGAAACCGTATTCCTTGGCGAGCCTAGGCAGCCTGAAGGCAAGCTCACCCAAGTATTCGATACTGGTAAAACCGGCCCCACAGACCACCACGTGCAGATCGTTCTCATCATGGGAGGTGCGATAGCGCTTGAAAGCCGCTTCCAGATGGTCGCGAGCGGCCTCGGCGGTGTTCACGTCGACAATCGACAGACCGTTCTCCTCCGCGCCTTTGATGCCGAAGGTCTCGGACTCAAAACCGAGGCAGTTGACCAGGTAATCGTAATTGATCGGACCACCGTTTTTCAGATCGACCCGATTGGCCTTCTGGTCGATGTGCGTGACTTCGTCAATTATGACCTTGACGTTCTTGGGCACCACCTGACGCACATCGAAGGTGATGTCGGAGACCTCGCGCGTACCAGCGGCCAACTGGTGCAATTGGGTGGATTCGTAGTGGTAAGGATTCTTATTTACCAGCACGATCTCGGCATCAAGCTTGGCATGAGCCAGTTTCTTGATCGCCCGCATTCCCGCGTAGCCGCCACCGAGAACCACAATCTTTTTCATTATGCATCCCTTCTTCATTCAAGGTTCGAGAAGGAAGCGTCGAGCGCCCGACAAAACGACATCCCAAACCATTAAGAGCTTTATGGCAATTTTTGCACAAAAGCCCTACAAAAAACGATTATCAGCTCGCCTTTGAGAGCAACTTCACACGCTTATCCGAATTGAAATACATACTATCACAATTGAACTACTGACCAAATCCGTATAGCGCATTAGCCATAGAAACCCCTCTGATTACAGAAACGACGGCCCAGAGTGCCAAAAGTCGCCAACCTATCGCATTACAATGACATTAATCGTTTTACGTAAATCGTTACGAAACGTACCCGACATAAAGCAAGGCAATAATCTTGCT
Source organism: Bifidobacterium bohemicum DSM 22767 (assembly GCF_000741525.1). Classification (GTDB taxonomy): domain Bacteria; phylum Actinomycetota; class Actinomycetes; order Actinomycetales; family Bifidobacteriaceae; genus Bifidobacterium; species Bifidobacterium bohemicum. Next base: position 560,619 of record NZ_JGYP01000001.1, read on the forward strand.
GTGCGCTGCAACGAATTCTCGACGTTTTCCGAACCGCGAGAACGGTAACCTTGAGTGAAACTCGACTCACCTGTCCTCCAATCGCGCAGACGACGCCCGTCTCACCAAATTCGTGTCAAACAACTCTCGACGTACACGCTCATCCCCGGCAAGCTGCTGGAGCAGCAGTTGAATAATTCTGGCTGCCTCCCGGCGCACCGGCTGCTCGACGGACGTGAGCCCAAAGGCCTCATCGAGATCGTGCCCATCGATACCGACCACGGACACCTGACGACCCGGCTCAATCGAGCGGTCACGCAACGCCTGAATCGCCCCCATCGCCATTTCGTCCGAAGAGGCAACAATCGCGGTGACATCGGGACGGCGATCAAGCAATGCATTGGCCGCGACAAAGCCGTTTTTGGCGGTCATGATATCGGCCGGCGAATCAAGGTCCAAGCCACATTCCAGACCGTGGGCAAGCAACGTCTTACGCCAACCGTTGCGCCTGCGCTGCGTGGGAGCGTTCGGACACTTGTCGTTCGTCATTCCCGACAGATGGCCTATCACCCTATGCCCAAGTCCAATCAGATGTTCACAGGCTTTCGACATGGCGTCCTCATCATCAATGCCCACATGCGTGAAACCCGGCTGGTCAACAGAGAGGAAAGCGGCGGGAACCCCCAAGGAACGCAACAGCCGGACTTCGCGATTATCGAAGAAGAGTGAAATCACCGCCACCGCATCGACTTTGCTATCCAGCACCCGCGGATCGAATCGTCTTCTGCCGCCCTCCCGATAGTCCGGCAGAGAATAGATCAAGGCATCATATCCATTGGTCCGCAGGATCTGTTCGGCGGCCTCAACCGCATTGGCGAAAAACCAACGCGAGACATCCGGCAAGACCAGACCGATCGAATGAGTCGAACCGCTTGCCAACGACATGGCGCTATGGGATGGGATATATCCCAGTTCACGGGTGATCTCAAGCACCTGTTCGCGAGTCTCCGCTCCAACTCCCGGTAACCCGTGAATGGTGCGGGACACAGTCGCCGTTGACACGCCGGCTTCGCGAGCAACATCCTCAATCCGCACTTTGCCTTCGGACATACGCCCTCCCTTGAAACCCGCCCATCCGTCTCAAACAAGACATGCGCAACAGATGGCGTTGTTCCCATCCTACTGATATCAACAACAGAAAACAACGCCGATCACTCCCGCACACCGCGAGAACCCTTGGCAAAAAACGCAAAACAGAGCGTCCACGCACCGCCCGCCCGAACGCTGTCCATACACCGCGAACGCTCGATCGACACGGAAGGTTGCAGCGACACATCCCGCTGCAGGCGAGTCTTATCCCCATAGCGGATGCACTCACAATCCGACCGATGGCGACGCAATGGCGTTTCAGACGGTGCGGACCCGACCTTCAACCGACAGCTCGACTGGATTGCCGGAGAGTCTGGAAAGGCTTACACCGTCCTGCCGCACCGTCACCTTGATCAGCGAGCCGTGCACATTCAGACGGTAGGTAAGACCGGACCACGACCGAGGCAGGCGGGGACTGATCGAGGGGGTTCGGCCGCCGGAGTCTCGCAGCCCGCCGAAACCGCCGACGATGCTCATCCACACACCACCGGCCGAAGCCAGATGGACGCCGTCGGAGGTGTTGCTGTGCAGGTTCGCCACATCGGCATACAACGACTCATAGAAATAGCGCATAGCATCCTCGTCACGCCTGACCTCAGCAGCAATAATGCACTGCGCAGCGGCGGAGAGCGAGGAGTCGCCGGTGGTCAGCGGATCGTAGAAATCGAAGTCACGGCGTTTGACCTGCGCGTCGAACTGGTCCGAAAGCAGGTACAGCGCGAGCACCGTATCGGTCTGTTTGAGCACACGCCGGCGATAAATGACCATCGGATGATAGTGCAGCAGCAGCGGGCGCTGGGTCATATGCTTGAAGTCCCAAGGCTCGCGGCGCATCACCTCGTCGTCCTGGAGATGAATGCCAAGTTCGTCATCATAGGGCAAGTTCATGATATCGGCCGTTTCACGCCATTTGGCCGGCTCATCATCATGCAACGGTCAGGCGTTCGACCGCGTCCTTACGCTCTTGAGGGGTCAGGGAATCGAGTGCGTCCGCGGCACGATTGAGATTGAATTTCGCCATGACGTTCGTGTAATAGTTATCGTCCACCAGGGCGCTGTATTCGTCCGGTCCGGTGACGGTATTGATATGGAACGCCCCATCGCCACCGACGCAGCCCAGACTTGCCCACATGCGTGCGGTCTCCACAAGAATATCTATGCCTTCGGAGGCCAGGAACTCATGGTCTCCGGTGGCTCCGACATACTGACATACCGCATAGGCGATGTCCGCATCGATATGGTACTGAGCCGTCCCGGCCTCGAAAAACGCCGAGGCCTCTTCGCCGTTGATGGTACGCCAGGGGAACAGCGCGCCGTCCATGCTCATCACCGCAGCACGCTTGCGGGCGGCCGGAAGCATGCGGTAGCGGAAGGAAAGCGCCTGCCGCGCACGTTCCGGCTGCGTATACGTCAGGAAGGGAAGAATGAAGCCTTCGGTATCCCAGAAGTAATGACCGGAATACCCGGTGCCCGAAAGACCTTTCGCCGAGATGCCGTTGGGCACGGTGGCCGTGGCCTGGGCCAGCTCGAACAGCTCCCAGCGGATTATCTGCTGGGTGCGCCCGTCATCGCCATGAGCGTCAACCTGCACATCCGCCCTGTCCCAGAAATCGTCAAGCCACTGCCGCTGCGCCGTCTCAAGCCCATCGAATCCTTGCCTCTGCGCCCATCCCAAGGTGGCGGAGCAACGCTTCACCAATTCCACGGAATCCACGACCCCATCGGACCGCGCCTCAAGGCCGGAACGAACGCCAACGGGGCTGAGCGGGAGCGAATTGTATGAGGAGTAACGCACCACGACGACATCAGAACCGTCATGCACTTCAAGGTCGCAGACCTGCCCGACCGGTCGGCCATCGGCCTGCTGGCTGAAGCCCAAGGCCATGGTCAACCCTGAATTCTTGCAATGATAAGCCCCATAGGCCTCATGGTCGTCGTTCTGCGTCAAGGCGTCCATTTCGAGCCTGGCCAGTCCTCCATCCGCGATCATGTCGGCCTTACGGGGGTCGGTGGCGCGAGAGACCACCGGCTTGTCGCCGTTGGCACGACTTTCCAGATGAACCGTCATATCACCGCCTACGGCACGGATAGTCAGCCTGGTCGCCAAAAGGTCCGCCCGGGCCAGACAGGTCATGGTCTCGACCTTCACCTCAAGATGCACGTTTTCATCAAGATCATAACGATATCGCCGCGTGAGCACCCCGGATCGGAAATCAAGCGACTGGCCGACGCAGCCCGGCGAGCGCAGTTCGACCCCATCGACCGTGAAACTGAAGTCCTGGGTATCCGGCACACCCTGAACCACCTGACCGACTTTGGCGAAACCATAGGCCTCTTCGGCGTGACGAATCGCGAACGTCTCATGGAACCCGCTGAGGAACGTGCCCGATCCAAGGCAACGCGGCCCGCCGGACTCGCCGCGCACTCCGATGGTGCCGTTGGAAAGGGAGAACAATGTGGCGCTTTCGGCGCTTGGGGCACCTTGCTCAGTGAAACCCCAAGCTTCAACGGGGTATCTGTTGGGATCAAGCGGATCGGTGTCTGCGTTGAGGCCAGCGGCAACTTCAGCGGCCTGAGGCCTGATTCCGCCCAGCAGCTCCCCCAACTGGTTGATCACGATGTCGGCCCCGGCTTCAAAAAGAGGCTGGGCACCTGCCCCGCGATCGACTCCGACAACCAGACCAAAACCGCCGGCTCGACCGGAAGCCACTCCCGAAAGGGCATCCTCGAGCACGATCGCTCGATCGTAGGGAACGCCAAGCACTCCGGCGGCATACTGATACGTGTCGGGTTCCGGTTTGCCTCTCAATCTCTGGGCGGCACGCACGTTGCCGTCGACCACCTGGTCGAAATACTTGAGGATGCCGGCGGTGAACAGTACCTCACGAGCGTTGCGCGAACTGGAAACCACCGCCAGACGCTTGCCGGCAGCGGTCAGATGCCGCAAGAGGTCAACCACATCGCCGTACGGTTCGATGCCCTGCTCATGCAGTAACTCCTCGAATTCGTCATTTTTCCGGTTGCCCAGACCACATATGGTCCTGGCGTCCGGCGAATCGGACGGCTCGCCTGCCGGCAGCTCCACCCCCCTGCTCTGCAGAAGCGACCGCACGCCGTCGTAGCGTGGCTTGCCGTCCACATACATGAAGTAATCCTCATCGCGATACGGCGGCACGTCAGCCGGCAGCACGGCATCGAACAGCCGCTTCCACGCTTTTTTGTGCAGATCGACCGTCGGTGTCAGGACCCCGTCGAGATCAAACAGCAGGGCGTCGAACCGGTCGAGGGACCAGCTGACTTTGTTAGCATCCGCCAACTTGCTCAAAGCGGAACCTTTCTCTCTATGTATCACGATGATTCCTCAGCATTCATTCGTCGGAATCACTAAATTACCGATAACCGAAATCAACCCTTTACAGCTCCGGCAAGCATACCGCGCACGAAGTAACGCTGCAGGAACAGGAACACCGCCACCGGCACGATCATGGCGATGAAGGCACCTGGTGCCAAGAGGTACCAGGCAGAACCACGCGAGCCAACCATATCGGAAAGACGCGCAGTCAGCGGAGCCGTAGCCGGCGTGTTACCGGCAAAGGCCAATGCCACCAACAAATCATTCCACACCCAAAGGAACTGGAATATCGCGAATGAAGCCACCGCAGGCACCATCAGAGGCAGCACGATCTTCAGGAAGACCTGCACATCTCCCGCGCCGTCGACCTTCGCGGCTTCCACGAGCTCCTTGGGAATATCGCACATGAAGTTATGCAACATAAAAATCGCCAATGGCAATCCAAAGATGGTGTGCGAGAGCCACAGGACCCAGAACGTGTTATTGATACCCCATTTTACATACTGTGTCAATAGCGGAATCATGGTGACCTGAACGGGCACGACCTGCAGCGCAAACACCGCGATAAACAGGATGTTCTTGCCTGGGAAGTCGCACCATGCAAACGCATAAGCGGCCAGAAGAGCCAGGGTAATCGGAATCAAGACGCCGGGAATCGTAATGACGAACGAATTAATCAGGTAGCCGCCAAGGTTGTAGCCTCCGCCAAGCACGGTTTTATAATTACCAAAACCGAAATCAGACCAGTTCTTGGGGATGAGACTCGTCCACCATCCAGAATTGGAAATCGCCACACGATTCTGCCTAAAGCTCGTGACCAGAAGGCCAACGGTCGGTATGGTCCACAGCACGGCGATAACGATGGAAAGCGCCGTGGCCCAAGGCGAGGACAACTTATTCTTGGTACGAATCAACGCCTTCTCGCGGCGTGTCAGTCTCGTTTTCTTCTCACTCATCGTACATCCTGCGACTTCCTCAGTTGGCTGATATTGAAGACGACCACCGGAATGACGATGATGAACATCAGCACCGCCAAGGCCGCCCCAAGACCCGTATTTTGATTTTGGAACGATTGCGTATAGAACTCATTTGCGATCACCGAAGTATCGTAATTACCCGCAGTCATGGTACGCACTATATCGAAGGACTTCAATCCCGCCATAGCGACGGTGGTGATGACCACCACGATGGACGGACGAATCATCGGAATGGTCAGATAGATGAACTGTTGCCACGCATTGAGCCCATCAAGGCGCGAGGCCTCGACCAAATCCTCGGGAATCCCTTTGATGGCCGTCGAAAGGACCGTCATCGCATAACCGGCTTCAATCCAAATCATCACGAAAATCAACAGGAAAGTATTCAATGGAGCATTCATAAGCCATTGAGGCGCTTGCACGGTGTGCCCGAAAAATTTTGCAATCCCCGTATATGCGGCGGAAAGCAAGCCCACACGCTGGTCGTAGACGAACTTCCATATAATCGAAGCGCCAACCATAGAGATGGCCATAGGCAGAAAAATCAGCGTCTTGGCCAGCTTCTCATAACGGGTGCGATCGACCACAACGGCATATACTAGGCCGACAAGGGTAGCCACCAATGGTACCAGAATCGTCCAAAGCACAGTGTTGAGCAGCACTCTCAGGAAGTCAGGACTAGTGAAAATCTGAATGTAGTTGGCCCATCCGACCCCCTGGGTTCCATCACGTCCATAGAAGGAATTTTTGAACGTGACTACCGTGGGGTAGATCAGACCGAAACAAATTAAAAGAACTGCCGGGAACAAAAAGAGCAGTGCCACACCCCATGAGGGCATACGCTTAGGCAGGTTGGTAATAAAAAGCACCAAAGCTACGACTGCAACGAACAGCAAGATTGCCACGGCCATCGCCAGCATTTTCTCGACACCCGTTTCAGGGTGCAGCAATATATTCATGACACCGCCTCCATGCGGTCGGTTTTATAAAACAACATTTACACGCGAAGGTTCGGCATTTAGAGTGTCAAGATACCGAACCATCGCATCATTTACCATTTGAGCCCATGCTACAAAAATTTACTTGTCCTTAGGCCACGAAGCCTCAATCGCGTCGAGCGTTTCCTTCTCTGACTTGTTTTGGGCAAAGTATTCGGTCATCTTCTTCCAGAAGCTACCGGACCCAACTTCGGACGGCATGAGATCAGAGGCATCGAAACGGAACTCGGTCTTCGGGTTTGTCAGAGCCTCGTACGAGAGCTTATCGATCTTGGACCCCAGAAGTGACTCGTCCATGGCCTTGTTCGGATAGACCCAGCCGCCAAGCTGCTTGGCGCGTTCATTCGCCCACTGGGGCGTCGAAAGATAGGTCAGGAAGGCCTTGACCTCAGGCCGATCGGAAAATGCGAATGCGAAATCGCCGCCTCCAAGCATTGGAGCGCTGCCCTTCTCCTTGCCTGGCATCTGGAACACCCATGCATCTCCATCCGGATCAATCTTGATGTTCGCATCCGCGCTCTTGAAGTTGGTTTGATAGAACGGCGCCATGTGCATCATGTAGCCGGTCCCCTCAATCAGAGGATTGCCTGCATCCTGCCATGCCGTGGAGGCGATCGACTGCGAGTCGCCGAAACCACCGTTGACATAGTCGTTGTTCTTGAGGATCTTGCCTATCTCCTTGAACGAGGAAAGGATCTTCGGATCGTTGAACGGAATCTCATGTGATACCCACTTGTTGTAGGTGTCTGCATCCGTGAAGCGAATGACCGCATCCTCAAGCCAATCAGTGGCAGGCCAACCCGTGTCAGAACCACCTTCGATGCCCACGGACCAGGGCTTGACGTTCCCGCCCTTATTGTCTTTAGCGATCTTCTTGGTCAGATCCATCATCTCATCCCAAGTCTGAGGAACCGTATAGCCTTTTTCCTTGAATTTCTTAGGTGAATACCAGATGAACGACTTCGACGAAGCATCCATGGCGACTCCATAGAGTTTGCCGTCGACTGAGCCATATTCCTTCCAGTCCTTGGAATAGTACTTCTCCACGTTCTTGACGACCGAATCGGGCGCAGGCTTGGCCTTACCAGTCTTAACCATACTCCTAAGCAGGCCCGGCTGGGGAACCACCGCAACATCGGGAGCCGATCCGGATTTCACGCGCACAGGCAACTGCACGGCCAAATCACGCGAACCCTCGAATTTCACATTGGCGCCAGTGCACTGACGGAAAGCGTCAAACGACTTATCGGTCGCGCTACCCTCCTCATCAATCCAGCTGGCATACATGGTGACGGTTTTGCCTTTAAGGTCACCATACTGCTTGTAATCGCCGCATTTCGCACTATTTTTTGCACTGTCGTTCGGCGCCGAGGAATTAGACGAACCCCCGCATGCGCCCATCCCGACGAGTGTTGCGGCACTTATGACAACCGCCAAGACCTTGTTGGTGTTGTGAACACTCACTTCTCTACCTCCTTGTTGACAAGATGCGACTGCGCACCCTCTTATTGCAATTTTTATAGTAAGCGCTTACGTAGGAAAACGCAAACGCTTACACGCTTCTTTGTTATGCCCGTAGTGATTCCATTGCTTGAATACCGAGGCACAATCCCATTCAAATATTTCTCAGAAGAGACAGATCACTTCCCATCAGCAACGATGTCGACAACACGAATCAGAATCAAGAGCAGACATTGAAATGCTCACTTGCCGACCCTCTCCTTGCCTGAGTTGAAGTACTCCAGCGATCCAATCGGACCATCCAAGGTGAATTTGCCATTTTTATAGGTTAGCTTGGTGATGGCATCATTACCGATGGCCGCACCGGTGTACTCCGGGAACTTCTGAGCATAGAGGAAGAAATTGATAGCGGAACCTGAGCTGATTATCAGGACGTTTCCGCCACCCCGCTTCTCCTGCTGCTGCGCGATTAAAGTCATGACCTTTGTCATTCTGTCCTCAACCGCCTGAGCACTTTCAGCCCGGAACTGCTCAGGCAAATCAGTGCCCAGCTTGTTCGCTTTATCTAGCTCGTAATATCCGTTCTGCTGTACAACTGCCGCATCCCTACCATTTTTTGCAACTAAGTCAGCGTGGTCTTTATAACCGTAGTACCGTGAAATGTCAACATCATTCTGTGCAGCGTCGAGACGACCTTCGAAACTGCCAAAGTTGCATTCCCTCAAACGCCAATCCTGTGTCAACTTTACCGAAGAATTCCCAGAATACTTCAACGCACCTTGAGCCGTCTTAACCTGCCGAGTCAAATCGCCGGAATAGGCAGCGGCAAACTTCGTCCCTTTCAGTCCAAACCCCAAATATTTTGCACCGTCTACTCCTTCTTGCGTCAGAGTGAAATCACTCCAGCCCTGCGAACGATGCATCACGTTGGAAGTCGTCTGGCCATGCCTGCCCAAATATACGGTCACCGGCTTGGGAGTTTTACTCGTACTAGAACCGGAAGTCCCAGTTTTAGTTCCGTTTGCGCTCTGAGAACCGTTGGCCCCGCAAGCTGACGCCCCCATCAAAATCGATAAACCCACCACGATGGCAAAAAACTTCCGCGCTGAATGCCTACTACTCACTTTTTCTCCTTTTGTATGTTCAAGACGCAACCTCACGCCTGATTTTTAGCAGTGTGCTACATTGCACAGCTCTAATAGTAAGCGCTTACGCACCAAAAAACAAGCGCTTACTTCACAAAAATATAAAATGTTTATAATTTTTTAAAATACTCGATATGGAAGAGCAACTATCCCGATCCTTCTATGAGGGAAGTGGCAGATAGTAGCCGACAAAAGGACCGAAGGCTCTTGGCAGAAACGGCGCTGAGATTGCCGGTACCACCATTATGGCGCGGACTGACAAACCGTTATGAATTGACCTGCAGGAGTTCACATGTTGGACAATGGAGAGATGCGCCATCCTGGCAGAGTGATTGTATTCGGCGATTCATACAGCGCAGGGGCAGTTGATTTGCGCGGCAATACCGACGGACCGACATTGCAGATTGAAAAGCACTAGTGGTATTATGTGGCTTTCGCTCTGAGATATGACGACGTCAGATGCTTCGCAAGCAATGGCGCAGGCTTCTGTGGAGTCGGAGAGCATAACACCTTCGCCGATCAGCTCGACAAAGCCGGTGCCGATGACCAAGCAAGGCTCGGACTGTTGGCAGGCGGTGAAACGACGGACATCCCGGAGGCAGTCTCTGAGACGTGTACAGCCTGTTCACACAGTGGCTCGTCCGCGCCACTGCCCTGTATCCCTCCGCAAGATTCCTGATAATCCCATTCCTTTGGAACGACGGCATGTGACGCATGAACCAAAACCCAACGAAACAACTATTCTGTCATGCTCGACGTGGCACGCCGATTCTCGCTGCCTCAACGCCTTATTCCCATAGAGGACGCCTGGATATGGGGATGGGGAAACACAGACCGCTACGGGGTTTATCTTCACCCGAACGATCAGGGGCGCAGGATGATTGCTTGGCATGTCACATCCACACTTTCCAGTCAGAACGGCAGCATGAGTCGGCAGTGGGTCAATACCATCAACAACGCCAACTTCACCAGCCAGACACGCTTCCTGTTCTCCAATGAGCCCATAGAATGGAATGCACAAGCCGCGGCTCAGCAATCCATCGACATTCCCACACACCATTCCGTATGTCTGTGCAAGAGCGCAGCCTTTGAACAGGCCGACTTACCGGATGCACAGACGGTCGCTCACTGTGGGACACACCGGGAAGGCGATCTGGTGACCCATATCGAACAGCAGGTAAACATCTCTGACGATTTCAATCTGAATCCGAAAAAGAAACCTGCACGAATTTCACTCTCTAATACAACCGACAACCCGTTGACAATCCGACGTGGTGAACGAATCTCCCTTACCACGGGCTTGATGCCATTCACGACCATTCGCAACGGTTTGTAAACACGGCGATCCTGCCCGGTGGTGGGGACGGCCTTCAGCCAGCGCGCCCGCGTTCGACCCACGCGTGCAGAAGGACCTTCGTGGACACTTCACCGATGACGGCAGCCTATTCCCGATGGCCAAACCCGCCGCGGGCGCGTTTCAGCTCGTGACCAACCGTCCATGACGAGCGGACTTTCAGCTCTACATCGTTATCCCCAACGCTCCCTACACTGGTAGGAGCGAACGAAGACGACGCGTGGAGGGATTTCATTGGAAGAGACAAATGACGAATTGAGTAAGCGTTCCGAAAACCACTCCATAAAAGCAGAACGGCATAATGCCAACCTCCGAGTTTCAAGAAGTTTTGGAACCGACAGCACAAGGGAAGCACATTGTTCCGACCCGCAAAACGGGAACCGATAGGTCCATGGACAAGGAGACAACACCCAATGAGCAAGCGCGATGATGATGTGTACAGCATGCGCGACTGCCTGCAGGACGCCACGGAGGAAGGCGAGCGCCTCCTGTCATCCATCGACAGCCACGAAAACAGCTATCGCCAGAGTCTGCAGTCAATGCTCCAACGCGCACGCCATACCTCCATCGACGATCGGATTCAATTCAATTGTCTGTGGATGAACGAATCCGATCAGGCCGCACTGACGGCAATAGCCAAAGGACAAAACGCACCGGTACCCGATCAAAGACTGGTCGGCGTAGCCGAATATCTATCGAAGACCGCAAAGCCCATCCTCGAACGAATCTCCGGTTCAACGAAGATACAACGCCTTTTCAATTCCAATAAACGCCGAGAGTACCAGACAGACGTCCAATCGCTCAGTCAGATATATCAGAGCGACGATTGGCGGCGTATCAGACAGGAGCTCGCCGATCGCACCCTTTCGGTAGAGTCCTACTACCTCAACCTAGCCGACACAGACGTAAACGACCGAGCCCTATCCATCATCTCCTCAACGCTCAAAGCCACACAGGCACCATTGATCCTTACCATGCAGCAGCTGAGCAAAATACGGCGAGCCTGTTCCACCTATGCCTCCATCGACAGGAACATAGAAGAATGCCGAGACTCCATCCAAACATGCGCCGAACAGGTACGAAAAGGCGAGGCACGAATCGTGATGCGGAAGACTGCGGTACAGGAGCTGGACAGCGTCAGTACCGGTAAGATACGAACCGCGCCATTGACGCAGGCCGGCATCGATACCGTCGACCAAGTGCTCAGAGAAGCCAACGACCTGGAATCACTGCCCGGAATCGGACAGGTATTCGCCCAGAGAATCATAGCGGCCTCGACCAATCTCTATAACGCCGCCATAGAATCCAGCAAAATCAACCTATCAACCGACAATCACGATCCGTCCATGACACGACTGATATCAAGCCTTGTCACATACGATTCCCTCACGCATATCACAAAACCAGACGAACTTGCCCAAGGCGTTGATTTTCTGCGCTCCCTGCTGAGTTCGATTCCGGAAAACGCAACAGGCATCATCTTCCCCCAAGACGAAGCCAGTCTTTCTTTCATCGGAACCGCACTTACGGCAACGACGGAATGGTTCGACACCCTGCCATCAGACACCAACGAAACCGACCCCATCGCCCGATTCAAATCCAATCCGGCCAAGTACGCAACCATACTCGACAATTTAGGACTCTTGCCAAACAAGCAAACCTCATCCACCGGAGACTTGGATGACGACCTGGTCGGCAAAATCGAAACGACTCGTCTTGACACCAGTGAGCTACACGACATTTCCCTGAGAGGCTATCAATCATTCGCCGCCAAATTCGCTCTCTCCCAACACAAAGTCATCATCGGAGATGAGATGGGACTGGGTAAAACCATAGAGGCGCTCGCGGTATGCGCCCATCTGAGCGCGACTAAGCCCGGCATGCATCATTTCATGGTCATCTGCCCGGCTTCGGTAATCGAGAACTGGACACGCGAAGCCAAGACGCACACGGTACTCACAGTCCACAAGGCCTATGGCAGCAACAAACTCGGGGAAATGCACAATTGGGAAAAGCAGGGTGGAATCTGCATAACAACCTATACGACCCTGACTGGTCTCTCAAGCAAAATCGCCCCTGAAACAACCATCGACTGCCTCATCATCGACGAGGCGCACTACATCAAAAACCCTTACGCGCAACGCACAGCGCATTGCAGGAAGCTTATCGGGAACGCTCAATATACAATGCTCATGACCGGGACCCCACTGGAGAACAACGTTGAGGAAATCTCCAACCTCGCCCAGTACATCAATCCAGACATTCGGGCCAAACTGGGCGCCGCGAACACGCCCGTCGAGTTTCGCAAGACCATAGCCCCGATTTACCTGCGCCGTAATCAGGAAGACGTACTCACCGAATTACCGAAAAGGATCGACATCGACGATTGGCTTGGGTTCACCGCCAGCGACAGCGAAACCTACCTGGCGGCACTCGACGCGAACAACTTCACCGGCATGAGAACGGCGGGAATCGCCAATGCGGAAAAATCATCAAAAACGAAGAAAATCATTGAAATACTGAATCAGGCCATAGAGAATAACAGGAAGACGATCATCTTCTCATATTTCCATGTTTCCCTGCGTAACCTACAGCAAGTCCTGTTTACCAACAACATCAAAACCTTCGGGCCGATCATCGGGAGCGTAACCGCCGAGGAGCGACAACGAATAATCGACGAATATTCAGAATATCCCTATCCTGCTGTGTTACTCTCTCAGATTGCGGCAGGTGGTGTCGGGTTGAATATCCAAGCCGCTTCGGTGATCATCATCTGCGAACCACAACTGAAGCCATCAACCGAGGAACAAGCCATAGCTCGGGCCTATCGCATGGGACAGATCAACCCCGTAACCATCCACCATCTCCTGAACACCAATGAGACGGACCGCCGCATTCATGAGCTGCTCGACTGGAAACAACGCACGTTCGACCAGTATGCGCGCGAATCAGAACTTGCGCAGAGTTCATCACAAGCCGTTGATATCTCCGAGCCGCAACTGGCCAAGGAAATCATCGAAAAAGAGAGGCAACGCCTTTCACAAACCGGGCAGCGTTCATCATACGACATTCCCGAAGAGGACTTTCCGCTCGATCCGCCACCCGCCGCCACGCCATCACTCCAGGGCCCAACGGATGAAACCATGCAACCCCTCGATCACTATCCCGATGATTATCCTTCGCTCCCAACCGTACAGCTGAACGACACAACCGTTAACCCCTCATACGTTTCGCCCGCTTACAACGCATACAAGCAAAGCGGCAAACCGATGGATGTACCCGAACCGGTCACGCCGATTGTGGACGAATACTTTTACCGCACGAACATCATGGCTGCGATGGGCATGACGGAAGAGAAACTCAACAGTCTTTCTCATGACTATAAGGAAACCGCCCCGGCCCTCATTGCGGCCCAACCCGACAATCCCTACGACAAAGACGCCATAGGCGTCTGGATCGGAGGACAGCTCGTCGGACACATCGCACGCGACCAAACCTTCCGATGGAAGCGATTGCTCGACACCAACCACGCCATGGAAGCCACAGCAACCGTCATATACAGTCCCTACTCAGACGAGTTCAACATCACCGTGGATATAAGACGGAATCAGTCTTATATCCGGTTGCTCAGCCAGCACTGACCCGGCGAATCCGCTGACGGACCCCAACGGCCCCATCCTTACCTCGTTCGTGCACAACCGACGATGAATCGGACACATCAGGCGCAAATGACATTCGCGACCGTCCGACACATCGCGGTTCCGAAAAGACAACCTCGTGGCGCAGCGCACAAGACCGCAATTACCAAGACCGCAATTACGAGGAGCTCCGCCCGTTGTGAAGATGCCGAATTTTCTTCAAAAAAAAAACAATCGCGTTCAAAGTCTTGTATCGCCATCAGCGGACCCTGAGACAGACGCGGGATGCCTCCAGGCAAACATACGAACCAAACTGGAAAGGGCACCGCACTATCTGCACCAAGTCCAGAATAATCACGGTGTTGTTGCCCAACAATCTCGGGTACCCACATCTTGCAGAGTCGCGATATTTGGAACCATGAATGACGACCGGATCGACATATCGACCTTGCCGTCGATATGGATGAGGATACGGCGATTCCGGACTTTGCCGAACGCGGGAGCGCGGCATAGGACAAAGATCCCACAACACATTGCCGGAAAACGTCCAAGAAGCTATTCACAATATAGCGTTACAGATGGGGTTTGCGGGAACATTCGGTATACAGGAGCAGGAAAAAGATGGGGTTCCACGGAAACAAGACATGCCCATCCCGCTACAAGCCGTTTCCGGACAAGAAAACCGGGGGTGGACATACATCCACCGCCCGGGTCCCATGCCGAAAAAGACAAACACGACAATGCCGTGAAAACGAGCAACTAGAGGAACAGCAGCATTCACGCATGTTCATTGAACCATGCACGCCAACGCTGCACAGGAACGTAACCGACAACCATGGGAACGCCGTGCGGGTTCCGGCTTGGCCAGCAACGTGACGCCCTGATGACCGTCCACATCTGCCGGACCCGCCAATGTGATTAGGCAGGTATCCTTCGCCTTCTGCATCCTAGCGGGTGTGTGATATTACCAAGGTAATTCCTTGCCCACCGTTTATATTGGCCAACGCGGAAAATGTGACCGACAACCCCGGTTTGCGATCGATTTTCGTCTGTCCAAGCACTAGATCCATGCTCGTTTTAGCCGATGCCGTGAGTTTGATTGATGCTCTGTATTGACCATCGGTCTGCCCGAGCCTCAGCGGCGGATAGACGATCGTCCCGTCATCCAGCCGCTTACCTAAGCCGAGTATGAGGTCGACCCTCTTGCTGTCGGTTCGTTTCCCTGAACGCCACCAATGCCACTGACACCAGACGCGCCAGAGAAGTGACCATCCCACCTAGCGTCCTGCCGGATAAAACGCTGTTTTACATCCTTGATTCCAACCGACAGAGAATATTTGTCACCGTCCGTATTGAACTTCCAAGGTACCGCAACAACGGTATCACCAATTTGTGTGGTAGCGCGCAGCCTCACGGTCCTGACCATACCCTTGTCAAGTCGCTCCTGCGGAATGCCGGTCTTCCCGGTAATGAGGCGACCTTCCCGGTAAGGCTCAACCAGAACCCGGACGGTTTGTGCGCCCCGTATTTACCGAGTTGGACACGAGGGTGATGGCCATGGAATTGGGCGTCGTTGACGCGGTCCGACCGACCTTCAGGTCCATGCTATGGACACGTCTAGAGTTCTTGTTGAAGACGAACAGCCCGGCATGCCAGCCGTCGAACCTGTGGATCAGCCACCCCGCACCGACACTAAGTTCGCCCACACGGATTTGCCCACCGATTTGTGCGTCCTCAACCACACCTTGTCGAGTAGCCCCCGGGGATGTCGACCTGCTGTTTCTCGGCCTCGTAGGCGGATACCTTGCCTTCGAGCTCCCTGACATGGGCCTCGGCCTTCTGTGCTTCGGTCATCCGGCTGGCCTTGAGCTGTTCCAGTTCGTCGGCGGCCTTGTTGTCCTTGGCGCGCTTCTCCCAGTCACGGGAATGCTTCACAGCCTCGTTGTACTTGGCCTCCCAGTCGGTCGGTTCACCGCTTCCGGCAGGGTCCTTTTCGGGGTTGGCGGAGGCGGAGCCGCCTTCGCCGCCGGAGTCGATGGTGCGGATATGCTTGCAGAGCGGGATGCCATGCATGGTTGTCTCCTTGATTGTTGGTTGGGGCCCGTTTCGGACATAAAAAACCACCCGTGCGGGTGGTTGTCAAAATCTTTCGGTTGGCGCTAGGCGGCGATTTCTTGTTGCTGCCGCATCAGATGACGGTATAGTTCCTTATTTTCATCATCCAGTAGGGCAAAGGCGTCGAGCAGGACGTTGTATGGGATGTCATGTGCTGTCTGATCGGTGAGGGTGTCAAAATACCAGCCCAAAGCCTCCATCGGTTCACCGGCCATAAGTGCGTCATCGCATGCCTGCATATCTTCGCCGTCGAGAAGAGGGTTCAGGTATGGGCGCAGTGCCAGCACGGCCTTCGTTATTTGTTGATCTTCGGCCATATCTCCTCCCTCTGTTGCTCCGTGATGGGATGTGCTGTATTAATCATATACCGTCCATGGGTCGACCACGGTCTCCTTGACGGCCCACTTGATTTTTTCGTCGCTCCAATCGTCAGGAAATCGCGTCTTGCCCGGTACCGTCGAACTTGGGGCATGATTGCCTAACACGTGATCCCAGACGGATTGGCGGGGAAACACAACCTCATCAAAGGGCCACGGATTCGTCAACGGATAGAAGCCGTCCTTGATTTCCTCCGGATACAACTGCCTCATCCGGCGAAGAATGCCGCGATAATCGGATTCTCCGGATGCGCTTTCGGCTGTCTGGTACATCTCGGCGAACTTATCGGGATCGTAGCCTTTAAGCGTCTGCTTGCCCCAGCTGGGCACGATGTCGCAGTCGCATTTGTCGTGATACTGCATCTGCCTGCCGGCCGTATCCCCGGACAGGTAGGCGAAGCCACGGGAGGCGAGCATCACGCAGAACGCGCAGGTCCTCGACCCGCGCGGCACCCTCGCCCAACGCGGTTCGGTCGGGTCGATGCGGATGTTGCGCTACGTGGTAAGCCGTGCCGATGCGGCGATCATGTCGGCGACGAACTGCTGCGCGTCGTCCACATTGGACATCGAGGGCCACAGGTCGTCGATGCTCGAGCCGGCGTGCAAACGGCCCTCCTTGACCTGACCGTAGGTAAGGCCGTTGTAATCCGTACCGTTGAACCCGCCCTGCACCTGCCACACGGCGCGGGCAGGGTCGATGGTGATGAAGCTGCACGAGTGCTTGTATGCGCCGACGATGGCCTCGCCGGCGTTCGCGTCGAGCTCGTTGTCCTCGAACATGTTCTCGATGCCGTGGTCGTCGTGCCCGCTTGGCATGCTGAACCCTTGGAAATCGCTCAGGTCGGACAATGGGAGCACCGCAAATTCCGGTCAGCCGATCATCGCCCGCACTTTGTTCTTGATCTGGTCAGGGATGCCGATGTCGAAGTCGCTGAACCGTTCCTTGGCGTCGTAGTAGGCGCTGCGGATGAGGTTGCGCGGATACGTGTTGCGCAAGACCCCGAGCAGTTCGCGGATGGTGGGCATGTCCTCGTCATCGACTCCGAACTGCCAATATTCCGGGTGATGGCGTTCGCCACCACCGCATTCAAGGCGTACTGCTTGCCGTCAGTGAGATGAGTCAACTGGACAGCCGCCAACATGTGCTGATCCAATCGACGCTCCCCGTGAAGGGAGCGACGCGCAAACAGACCAACGAGGTGTCYAACCCGCTATTTCAATCCACGCTCCCTGTGAAGGGAGCGACCAGCCATGCAAAGTAGCCTCGTATTCCTGCCCTATTTCAATCCACGCTCCCTGTGAAGGGAGCGACACGATGTCCCCGCCGACGATTTGCGTCATGTCTAATTTCAATCCACGCTCCCTGTGAAGGGAGCGACAGACCGTCAAGGGCGACCCGCAGCCGGCGGATCTATTTCAATCCACGCTCCCTGTGAAGGGAGCGACCTCCTGGATCGTCGACGAGGTGTCGGCCGATCAATTTCAATCCACGCTCCCTGTGAAGGGAGCGACTCGTCCTCATGTGGTTGCTTATGCCGTCTCGGGTATTTCAATCCACGCTCCCTGTGAAGGGAGCGACGGCTTCAGCTATTTCGCTGATAAGTCCCTTTTCATTTCAATCCACGCTCCCTGTGAAGGGAGCGACAAGCGCTAGCCGCCGACATCTCACTAGCCATTGTTATTTCAATCCACGCTCCCTGTGAAGGGAGCGACGGTTCGAGCTGCGGCGTTTTTCTTTATCCGGTAATTTCAATCCACGCTCCCTGTGAAGGGAGCGACACAAAGTATGTGTCGCCGCCTGCTGCCTAAGTTATTTCAATCCACGCTCCCTGTGAAGGGAGCGACAACCCTCGATGATCCTGCCGCCCGCGTTCCATAATTTCAATCCACGCTCCCTGTGAAGGGAGCGACTCAAGAGGTTTTTAATGATTATGAGGGGTTTGTATTTCAATCCACGCTCCC
>NZ_JGYP01000002.1 GCF_000741525.1 Bifidobacterium bohemicum DSM 22767
GGCCTCAGCATAACGGACCTACATCAGGAAGCGGAATTCACCCGCCATTGTCACTCCGTAGGAATGTCAGAATTATCCGCATCTTGGCCGCCGGCATTTTGTGCGGGATCCTCGGCACCTTGATCGGCTTCGGATTCCAATTGTCCCGATTCGCCCGAAGCTGTGTCCGAGGACGCCGATCCGGAGGCTGGCTGCACAGAACCGGACAATGCCACGTCATGAGCATCATCGGAATCGGCGGATACCGTGGCAGTACCTCCATCCGTTGGGAAGGCTTCTTCGAAGGGCTCACCCTTGAAGGTGAACTCACCCAAAATACCCTCACCTTCGGCGTCGACGGTCACCTTCTCGCCGCTGTTAAGCTCCCCCATCAGAATCTTCTCGGAGACGGCGTCCTCGATATCGCGCGTGATGACACGGCGCAACGGACGAGCACCAAGCAACGGGTCAAAGCCCTTTTCGGCGAGAAGATCCTTGGCGGCATCGGTCAGTTGAAGCGACATATGACGCTCGAACAGCCGATTGTTGAGCTGCTTGAGGTCCAAATCGACGATCTGACGCACTTCCGGTTCGGTGAGCTGCCGGAAGACGATGATGTCGTCCAAACGGTTCAGGAACTCCGGCCGGAACTGCTGCTTGAGTTCACTGGTGACCTGCCCCTTCATCCGCTCATAGCTTGTCTCGGTGTCGGTGCCGGAGCTGAAGCCGGTGTTGGCCGCCTTGGCGATATCCTTGGTACCGAGGTTGGTGGTCAGGATGATGATGGTGTTCTTGAAATCCACCTTACGACCCTGACCGTCCGTCAGATGGCCGTCATCCAGAACCTGCAACAGCGTGTTGAAGATATCCGGATGGGCTTTCTCGATCTCATCGAAAAGCACCACGGAGAACGGCTTGCGGCGCACTTTTTCCGTGAGCTCTCCACCCTCTTCGTAACCGACGTACCCCGGAGGGGCTCCGAACAGGCGCGAGGCCGCGAACTTCTCCGAGAACTCGGACATATCCACGCGAATCAGGGCGTCCTCATCGTCAAAGAGGAACTGGGCCAAGGCTTTGGCGAGCTCGGTCTTGCCCACACCGGTCGGACCCGCAAAGATGAAGGAGCCTGCAGGCCGCTTCGGGTCTTTCAAACCAACACGTGTACGACGAATGGAACGGGACAACGCCGAAACGGCTTCATCCTGTCCGATGATGCGCGTATGCAGCTCAGACTCCATACTCAGCAGCTTCTTGGACTCGGCCTGCGTAAGCTTGAAGACGGGAATGCCCGTAGTCGAAGAGACAACCTCGGCAATCGTATCCTCGTCAACGACCATTTTGACATCACTGCCACCCTCGCGCCAGGTCTTCTCCCTTTCGGTGCGCTCGGCTTGCAGCTTATCCTCCTGATCACGCAATTCGGCGGCCTTTTCGAAGTCCTGGTCTTTGATGGCCTTGTCCTTCTGGTCGGAGATCTTGGCGATCTTGACATCCAAATCCTTGAGCTCTGGCGGGGCGGTCAGTCTCTTGATACGCAGCCTCGCTCCGGCCTCATCAATCAGATCAATGGCCTTGTCCGGCAGGTTCCGATCCTGAATGTAACGGGACGAAAGCTCGGCGGCGGCCTGCAACGCTCCGTCCGTAATGGTCACTTTGTGGTGGTTCTCGTAACGGCTGCGCAGACCCTTCAAAATCTCGATGGTGTCGGCGATCGAAGGCTCCTCCACCTGAATCGGTTGGAATCGCCGTTCAAGGGCGGCGTCCTTCTCGATATACTTACGGTACTCCTCTGTGGTGGTGGCGCCGATGGTCTGTAGTTCACCACGTGCAAGCATCGGCTTCAGGATATCGGAAGCGCCAAGCGCTCCGTCAGCGGAGCCCGCACCCACGATATTGTGAATCTCGTCAATGAACAGCACGATATCGCCCCGGGTCTTGATCTCCTTCAAGACCTTTTTGAGACGCTCCTCAAAGTCGCCACGATACCGCGAACCAGCCACCATGGAAGCCAAATCAAGCGAATACACTTGCTTGTCCTTCAAGGTCTCCGGTACGTCACCGGAGTGAATCTTCTGCGCCAAACCCTCGACCACGGCGGTCTTGCCTACACCTGGTTCGCCGATCAGCACCGGGTTGTTTTTGGTACGGCGAGAAAGCACGACCATCACGCGTTGGATTTCCTTGGCCCGCCCGATCACCGGATCAAGCTTGCCATCAGCCGCCTCAGCCGTAAGATTGCGGCCGAACTGGTCGAGGATGGCGGAACCTGACTTGTTGGACTTTTCCTGCACGCCGCCGGCATTGGCCAATTCGCCCTTACCATTGCCGTCACCGTTTGCGGAGTTGCCACGGATAAGGTCGATTGTGGAGCTACGCAGATCACCCAGGTCCACACCCATCTTGATGAGCACTTGCGTGCCGACGCCTTCGCCTTCGCGGATCAGGCCCAAGAGAATGTGCTCGGTGCCGATATAACTGTGTCCCAACTGCAGTGCCTCGCGCAGGCTCAGCTCAAGTACTTGGCGGGCATGAGGCGTAAACGGCTTATGACCGTCGGGGGCAGAGTTGCCTTTGCCGATCATCTCCTCGACCTGTTTACGCGTGTCCTCGAGTGTGACGCCCTTGGCAGCCAGTGCTTTGGCGGCAATGCCTTCACCCTCGCTGATCAAACCAAGCAATAGGTGCTCAGTGCCGATATAATTGTGTTGAAGGGACTTGGCTTCTTCCTGCGCCAATACGATTACGCGTCGGGCACGGTCGGTAAACCGTTCGAACATACTGATCCTTCCATTTAAGATAATCCCCTGTATTCTACCGATTTACAGTGACGTTTATGCCAAACGACAGGCCGATTGCGCTCTGGACGCAACGAGGGCGAACAACCCATGCACTGCCTGAGACAATCCTATCAGCCGTCTGACCTGGACGACAAAGACGATTCGGTCTCGGTCTCGGTCTCAGCATCAAGTTCTGACGATGCTTCAAGCTGAGCCGAATTCTCAATGCCGTCGGCGTTATCAACATCCTCAGTGCCGTTATTATCCTCAGATTCTTCAACATCCTCGGACTGCTCGATGAGCTCGACTGGACCTCGCACTTCGCGCGGACTCTGCTTAATCACATCGATGTTCAAATCATCAAAAGCCGGGTCCGACTGCACCCACAGATGGCTGGGTTCGGGCTGCTCAATCTCTGAATGCTCACCACAACCATGGTCAATCGAGACCACCCTGCCATCGTCCAGGCTCCACCGGTTGGCACACACTCCGAACATCGTTCCAAGCTGACCCTTAAGGCCGATGAAGAAGGCACATGAAGAACACAGATTACCATCGGCGGCCTTGGTGGAAAGGGACTTCGGACCATGCTGGCCTTGATACCAACGTTTTGCGGTCTCTTCGCGACCGATTGCGCTCATGACATGGCAACGCGACAAATCGAACTCGTCCACGGCTGCATTCACGTCCGTTGCCTCGACCTGCTTGGCCGACGCGTCCACATCAACGGCAGCGTCCTGTTCGGCCACCGCCAAGGGTTCCGACGCCCCTTCAGGTTTGACGGTTGAGCCGGTCTCATCAGCTTCGGCTTTATTGGATAGGGAACGTTCACCGGATGCCTCGGCATCGATCAGAGATGCGGATTCATCCGATTGATGATCCTGCGAGGTCCAGGCAGAAGACCGATCCGCCTGAACGACAGGAACGGGCTGCTTCGACCGAACGCCGTTCTCCATCCGTTTGTCGTTAGGATCCGTGCCAATCACGTCCGTCACGGACAAATCGGAGGCGAGCAGTCTGTCCTTCCACGGCACCCAATCTGGAGCCAACAGGGCGTCCTTGGTGGGCACAAGCGACGATTCGTTGACGGTCCAACGTTCTTCGGCCTCATCCCGATACAACGTGACGGCCCACTGCCAGCCTTCATAACCAACCTTCCGACTAACGAAGCGAAAATCACTCACATTGTCGCCAAGGTCGATTATCTCAACAAAGTCACCGACCTCTTGCGGGTCGTCAGCTGACGCCTCGGCCACTGAACGAGCCAGCCGCCTGGGATCCTGCCGAACCTGGAGATCCTTGGTATTCTGCGAATCCTCTTGCAATTGCCCAATTCGAATATCTGCCATGGGTATGATTAATCCTCAACATCGAAATCGTCCGCGACCGCACGTAGCAGAGTCGCCAGTTTTTTACTCTCCGCCCCGCGGGGATAGTGATGGCGGCGCAGTGAATTGCCAGCCGAGTCAAGCAATTTGATCAAATCCTCGACAATGGCCGCCATATCGTCCGGAGCCGGTCTGGTCGCGCGAATGACCGACGGCGCCGGTCCCGGCACAACCACATCCATCGCCTGTGGACCCTTGCGCCCATCAGCGACCGCAAACTGCACCTTCGTGCCCTTACGAAGATTCGAGACGCCCTGAGGCAATGCCGAAGCGGGCAAAAACACATCAGACCCGTCATCTCCAGTCAAAAAACCATAGCCCTTTTTCTGGTCAAACCAACGTACTTTTCCGCTGGGCATCTGCCACCTCACTGCCTCTTCTGCGCCAACCGTCACAAGCACGGTCGAACGCCCCATTACTCCGTAGAACCTATTCTAGTCCAACGGCGAGATGGGAAGAATGACCGTGAGCGTAAGTCCCCCGCCCTCCTGCGTGGTTCCGGCCGCGATGAAGCCATGATGGGCACGCACCACGGACTGTGCAATGGACATACCAAGACCGGTACCGCCTTTCAGGCGCGCACGCGAGGGGTCGGCCGTATAGAACCGTTCAAAGATCTGTGACTGGCGTTCTACCGGCACACCTGGGCCGTGGTCGATGAAGGTGAATACCGCATAGTCCACCCCCGCTTGTGTTGAACGCGCCACCTCCACTGCTTCAAGGAAATGATGCAACGACTGGGATGCCGCAGGCTTACGTTGCAAGGACTGCGGACTGATGGAGGCGGACATCTTTTCAAGACCGACTTCCACCGGCGAATCGGAGGGAGTGTAACGGTGAATGTTGCCAACGATATTGGTGATGACCTGCCGCAGACGCGAGATATCCCCCTTGAGCCTGACCTGGGGCAGGCGCCCATCGACAAACATTAACCGGCCGGGGACTTTGGGATTTTCGGAGCCCGCAATCGCAAGCCTTCCCTGCTGGATCATGCGATTCGGGTCCAGCGCATGCAGATCATCTACGGCATCCTCCAACAGCTGGTCGAGATTCACGTCCTGTGTCAGATCGATGCCACGGCCCTCGTCAAGCCGCGCCAAAGAGAGCAGATCCTCGACCAACAACGTCATGCGTGAACTCGAGGCTTCAATATGCGCGATTGATTCATCGGCACGTTCAAGCGCCCCAGGCAGATCTCGTTGCATCGTATACAATTCGGAATAGCCATGAATCGTCGCCAGCGGCGTGCGTAGCTCATGACTGGCGTCAGAGACAAAACGCTTCATCTTTTCGGTCGTCTCCTCTTGCTCTTGGAAGCTGGATTCTATTCGGGCGAGCATGGAGTTGAGCGACGCGGCCAAAGAACCGACCTCCGTGTTTTCGGGGGCCGGAGGGACACGCTGACTGAGATCCCCCGCGGCAATTTTGGCTGCGGTTTTTTCGATGCGTTTGAGAGGAAGCAGGGTGCGTTGGATAATGAAAGTCGCCACAATGGCGCCCAGCACCACTATGATGATACTGACAAACACCGAATATTGCGTCAGCTTTTGGATCAGGTCGATCTGGTCGCCCATTGACACGCCGATATATACGATCAGTTTGGTGACATTGGTGCCGTCCGGACCGCGTTCCTTGCCTTCGAGGGCCAACACACGCCACGGTGCGTTTGCCATTTCTATCGTGCGTTTGTCGGCGCCGGACGCGTTGGCGACGGTACGCACCTTCGCCGTTGTCGTAAACGGCTCGCCAAGCTTGACGCCATCCATCGAACCACTGGCGGGAAGAACAGGCTCAGAAACGACGCTATTGCGCAATACCGGCACCAGAGGAGTACTGATGATGTGATTGTCGACATCTCGAAATTGCATGAAGTAATCGTTAAAGCCGATGTTCGCTTCGGAGTTATCCCGACTGCTCAGGTAATCGACGTTGCTATATACCAACGGCGCCTGGTCGCGCAGCTGTTCGTCCATCCTGTCAAGCAGGTAATCCCCCACGAGTTGCCGAATGGTCAAGGATATGCCCACGGTGCCGATCATCAGCAATACGATGGTACAAGCCACGAGTTTTGTGGTCAGCGGAACCGCGTCAAGTCCAGCAAGCAACTGTCGTTTCCAGGGGTTGGACCGCCGAACGTCTTTGGTCGAGGAATCATCCCCATGAGACGGTGAAACCCGCACGTATGCTTCAGGTGCACCGTGAGTCTTGCCCGATAGTCGATCCGAGGCCTCGGACTGAGCCTGTTCGCTCCGATTCATTGATCCGAGGCCGTTTTGGGTTCGCGGATCATGTAGCCGATACCGCGCTTTGTTTCAATCAGAGGAATCACCTTGTGCCGCTTACCGTCGTCGCCCATAAACTCGATTCCGTCGATTTTCTTACGAAGATAGGAGATGTAGGATTCGACGATGGCCGCGTCCCCACCCCAGTCATATTGCCAAACATGATCGAGAATCTGTGCCTTCGACAGAACCCGGCCCTCGTTATCCATAAGATACCGTAGGAGTTTATATTCAGTGGGACTGAGTTCTATTGTCTGTCCTGCCCTGGAGACGTCGTGTGAATCCTCGTTGATTTCGAGATCACCGACACGGATGACAGGGTCATCTTCAACCTGTTCCCTGGTTCGACGCAGGATGGCACGAATCCGAGCCACGACCTCCTCCAAGCTGAAAGGTTTCGTGACGTAATCGTCGCCGCCTACGGTCAATCCCATGATCTTGTCCTGTGTATCGTCACGTGCGGTCAAGAAAAGAACCGGGGCGTCGATACCTTCCTGCCGGATACGGCGGGTTACAGTAAATCCGTCGATATCCGGCAACATCACGTCAAGAACGATGAGATCAGGCACCACCTTTTCGATGACTTCTATGGCCTCCGAACCGGAAGCCGCAGTCGACACCTCGAATCCCGCAAAATGCAGGGACGCAACCAAAAGATCACGAATCGAGGGCTCATCGTCCACTACCACAATGGATGCTTCTATTGGTTTTGTCATGGCTCCATTCTCGCTTCATCGTCTGTGTATTTCCTGAACATTCTCTGATTGTCATCAGCACACAACAGTAAGACCAGTACGCTTACTTCCTGCTGCGGTTAACACTGTGGCGGCCACGACCGTTCCTTCGGCTCCTGCTAACGAGCAATCTGCCGGCAATCACCCCGACAAGGAGAATCACGGCCAGACACACTACAATGATGATGATCCGACGGGTAGTCTGCCGTTGATGATGAATCGTCTGAATCTCTTCCATAAATGCAATTGCACAGCCAGGCCAATCCGGGGACTTGTCTTTTTGCAAGGGATTCAAAGCCGCCTGCGACATCTGATCGACGTACTTTTGATTCTGCAGCCATCGATCGGAATTTTCCGATACGGCGACCACCAGTCGACCGTCATTCGAGGCAACGGCAAGCATGACCGTATTAGGGTTGGGTTTGGTCGACTGAAGCACGTCAGCAACCCACCGATCCGGATTCTTCGCACCCTCGAAACTGGCTAGAAATAGCAGACGGACATGCACACCCGTCTGCTGGTAGGTAGAGGATATCTCATCACTTATCCTCCCGGATTGCCCCCCCAGCACATTCTGAGTGTCGGTTACGCTCCCATTGGTCATATTCCCATAGGCGGAAGCGGCATAGGCGGGCCGGTCAGGCGGCACAATAAAAGCTAGCAATAGTATAAAAAGTATGATAAACAAGCCAATAACCTTGTTTATTCCACGCCCCCTGGAGGACACACGGCAAAGTTCTACGAGCTTCTGCGTTTCCAGTCCAAATCGCGATTCCAACGACTTGTCGTTGTCATAATGTGTGAGCATCACATCATCCTTCATTCATCTACATGAACAAAACCCAGTCTACCGCCAAACCACACCGGGAGCACCAATGCGCACGATTCCTCCAACCGACGCCCTCGAGGCCTTTGTGAATGCCAACGATAAGCAATGATTGTACATACAACTGCATTCACCGGACATCACCGTCAGCAATGCAAGGCTGTCCACGGACAGGCTAATCCGGAACGGTTTGCAGATTTTCGCACACAAATCAAACAACCAAACCACAAGCGCAGGCCGGGTTCGGCATGCGCAAACGATCAAACCAAATCCCAGCTGAGCCGGATTCATCGTTGGCGGCAAGACATGCATGAATATTCACATCAACTTTGACATCATTACGCGTCAAGAATGATCAGGAACGACCAACAGTCCACAAAAGACCAACCATCGGCAATGAGAATCACACGAACCGAGTTCGCACAACCAAATCTCATCAACCTTGATCTTGCGTATGGAACGCTGTTGGACATGGACGCTACGGATGAATTCCTCATGAACGACAATGGTCGTTGTCGGAGGTTTGACCCCGACAACGACCATTGCTTTATGAATGGACGGGAATCATCCTTGGCCCGATCTCACCTCTGAATCGGTGACGAGCGGTGATGAACATTGATATCAT
Source organism: Bifidobacterium bohemicum DSM 22767 (assembly GCF_000741525.1). Lineage (GTDB taxonomy): Bacteria > Actinomycetota > Actinomycetes > Actinomycetales > Bifidobacteriaceae > Bifidobacterium > Bifidobacterium bohemicum. Next base: position 8,612 of record NZ_JGYP01000002.1, read on the forward strand.
TGGCCTTCCCGAAGTCACTGACCGCCGGGTTCCGATTACGACGATATATGACGTATGTCGTTTCCAGAGCGGCAGCGATTACCACAACCAAAAGAAGGAGGTACGATAACGGTGCCATACTACGATTGATGGCTGAAGCACTATCTACGGCAACGGTTTTTTCACTGGAGCATGGACTATATATCGGTTCAATCCGCCCTCTTGCGATGTCCGGGTCGGCACTGAAATCAGAAATCACACTGTCATTGCCAACAGTAACCCAAGCGGCGCAATGATTAGAACCGTTGCTGCCCTCATTCTTCGAGCCACCCTTAACATCATGGGAATCAACGGCTAAATCAGACGGAGTCGCCATACCCTCTTGAGTATTTGCGGCACTGGAAGACATTCTCATCGAATGGCGACCAGCAGCGATGCCGTTTGCGGGCGCCGCAATGCTCACGGACATCGGGGAGAAGACCCTGAACCGAATGTTGTTTCCATCGTTCGCAGACCCACTTTGTGTTTGCACCTGTTGATTGGTACCGGTTTTAGCGGACGATGCCTCACTTTTCGAGGTTCCGTTTGCTTTATGGGAATCGGTCGCTTTACCGGAAGCAGCAGATTTACCCGAGCTACTCGCCTTACTGGAATCGGTAGATTTTGCGGAATCAGTCGATTTACCAGAATCATCGGTTGCGGCAGCTTTATGTTTCATACTTACCGTAATTACTCGGTCAGTGGAACCGACCCGGCCAGACAATTCGGCGCCAGAGCACTTATCGAGAACATCCGTTGAAGGGTTAGAAATGCAACCAACGAATTCCCAGCCCTCGCCTGGAGTGACTGTGAAAGAGTTTTCAGCAGCATTAGCGTCTATGACGCCCTGCTTACTGAACTTGTAGGCCGGCAATCCCTGCACAGCAATAATGCCGGGGGAAATCGCGCGACCCGTATCAGCATCGATGTACTCGAAACTCACCATGGCAGCAGCCTTCTCATAGGTGACGTTTTCTGTACGCGACGCCTTTGAAGAATCAAACAAATCGTTGATATTCTTAGTCATATACTGCTTTAGAGGAGTAACTTGATGCCAAGTTCCAGGCATATTCGCCAACTGCGCAGAGTCAAGGTACGTCTTAGAACCCAAAGTCAAGGAAGAAACGCCCTGTAATCCGCCATCTGCGATTTGCGTGACGTTCTTGCCACTAAAGTTCCAATTCGAAAGATCCAAAGCACCGTTAACCGTCGAGTACACGAACATCTGATACATGTTGACTGCGGGGTTCATATATTCACCCCAGCCGCTCAGATTCAGGGCGCCAGAGAACTGACCATACGCAAACATATCGCCCATATCAGCGACGTTACGGGTGTCCCAACCACTCAAATTGACTGCACCTGAAGCATGTACCCCTAGGAACATGCACGACATGGTCGTCACTTTGCCTGTATTCCAAGAACTCAAATTCAATGAATTAATTGACACGTCGTCTACAAAAACTTTAGACATATCGACGACGTTACCAGTCTTCCAGTTATCCATGCCGGATATGGTCGCAAGTTTCGGATCACGGGCAAACGCTTCGGACAAAGTATTCAACTCGGAGACGTCGATATTCTCCAAACCAGTCACCTGCACCAACTGATCCATGTAACCCAACGCGAATCTGTCGCTCGAGGCCAAAGTGATAGGCTGATCGACGGAAATCGCCACGATCCTCTTCATGTAACCGGTCGGTCCATCACCATAATTTGTGCTGATCAGACCTTCCTTACCGCTGACGTGCCCTACGAGACCAACGCCGGGTTGATCAGCAACACACCAGCCTTGACCGGAAGCGACCGCGGTTACCCCGGCGCATACACCTGTCGCCGAAGCCGAATCCCCTTGGGATGAAATACGGGAACCGGAATCAGAGCCAGACTCCGAAGCTTGAGTCTGCTTTTTGCCCGCAGTAGACTTGGCGTTGACATCGCTTGACGACGGTCCAAAGTCACCGTTTTTTGCCTGGTTTTTGACGCCTGTCGAACCTAAATCACCGCTTGTCGAATTCTTTACCAAAGTGTTGTCTGGATTAGTTGAGTTTCCCTCGTCCGCAGAGGCTGGAATCGATGCAAGCAAACCTGCCAGCAACGCCAGAGCTCCGACAGAGGCTAAAGCAGTGCAGGAATAACGCCACTTCTTTGATTGACAGCGTATCATTGACCCATCCTTCCTAGTTTCTTACATTGTAGCATTTGCCAGGAACCAATGTCCCACATGCATTGCTACTAGTGGCGAAATAAACTTAATGAACAACCACCAGCAACTATTGTTGCCCGCCTGACCGATTTGAGTTGCAAATGGCGCACGCACCTTCCATTTTCCGAGACATTCCCTGAGGGCACAACGATATGTATCCCATGGACGGCTTAGCCACTCGCCGACGCCATGCCTCCTCTATCCGCCGAAATCTCATAAAAAACGTTGTCGACACATTCAAAGGAACGAATCGACAACGTTTTATAGACTTACGGCACGTACAGCACCGTTGTTATCAGCTATCAGCTAATGATCAGTAGCCCATATCAGCGCTCTGGCCAGCACCAGCCGCAGCCGGCGGCTCAGGCTTGTTGGCCACAACTGCTTCCGTCGTCAAGAACAGGCCGGCGATGGAGGCAGCGTTCTGCAGTGCGGAACGAGTCACCTTCAGCGGATCGGCCACACCTGCGGCCAACAAATCCTCATACTCATTGGTGGCGGCGTTGAAGCCCTGCCCATCAGGGAGCTCACGAACCTTGTTGAACACGACGTCTCCCGAAACACCGGAGTTCTCGGCAATCTGCTTGATCGGAGCCTCGACGGCGCGGAAGACGATGGCCGCGCCAGTGGCTTCCTCACCCGACAAAGCCTTGACGGCTTCAGAGTCCTCGGCCTTCTTCGCTGCCTGAACGAGCGCCACGCCACCTCCAGGCAACAGACCCTCCTCAATGGCGGCCTTGGCGTTACGCACTGCGTCTTCAATGCGGTGCTTGCGCTCCTTGGCCTCGACCTCGGTCGCGGCACCTACCTTGATGACGGCGACACCACCGGCCAACTTGGCCAAGCGCTCCTGCAGCTTCTCGCGATCATAGTCGGAATCAGTGTTGTCGATCTCGGCACGAATCTGAGACACCCGTGCATCCACGTCTTCCTTGGATCCGCCACCGGAAACGATGGTGGTCTCTTCCTTGGAAACGATGACCTTCTTAGCGGTGCCGAGCACCGACTGATCGACGGAGTTGAGCTTGAGACCCAAGTCATCGGAAACGACCTGTGCACCAGTCAGAATCGCGATATCCTGCAGCATGGCCTTGCGACGGTCGCCGAAACCTGGAGCCTTGACGGCGCAGGAGTTGAAGGTGCCACGAATCTTGTTGAGAATCAGTGTGGGCAGAGCCTCGCCATCGACATCCTCAGCGATAATCAGCAGCGGCTTGCCGGTCTTCATCACAAGTTCGGCAATGTGAACCACGTCCTCCTGGCTGGACAGCTTGCCGCTGGTCAACAGGATGTACGGATCGTCAAGCACGGCGGTCTGCTCATCGTTGTTGGTCACGAAGTACGGGGAAATGTAACCCTTGTCGAAGCGCATGCCTTCGGTGAAATCAAGATCAAGACCGAAACGGTTGTTGTCCTCGACTGTCACAACACCATCCTGACCAACCTTGTCAAGCGCCTCGGCGATCTTCTCGCCAATCTCAGGATCCGCAGCGGAAATCGTTGCAGTCGCCGCAATCTGATCCTTGGTTTCGACGTCCTTGGCGACCTTGACCAACTCGTCCACCACTGCTTGCGAAGCCTTCTCGATGCCACGACGCAGCGCGATCGGGTTGGAGCCCGCAACCACGTTCTTCAAACCTTCATGCACCAAAGACTGGGCGAGCACGGTTGCGGTTGTGGTACCATCACCTGCCACATCATCCGTCTTCTTCGCCACTTCCTTGACCAGTTCCGCGCCGATACGCTCGTAGGGATCCTCAAGATCGATTTCCTTGGCGATGGAAACACCATCATTGGTGATGGTGGGGGCGCCGTACGACTTATCAAGCACCACATTACGACCCTTGGGGCCAAGCGTGACCTTGACGGTGTTGGCGAGCTCATCGAGCCCTGCGAGCATTCCTTGACGAGCTTCCTCGTCGTATGCAATCATCTTTGCCATTGTTCCTCCACATATGGCTCTACGACTATTATCCTGTGACTCACGACCCAAGCGGAACCGGCCGTCAGCTGCAGGTTATCACTCTCAGGTCTAGAGTGCTAAATACCAGATTAGCACTCTGACGGCGAGAGTGCCAAAAACTCGTAAATTGCGCTGATGGCTTGAAAGTTCCAAAACAAAAAGGTTCACTCAATAGAGTGAACCCCTCGCAACGATATCGCGCACAAGACGCGAACAGAATCTCTCAGAGCTTCGTCACAGTCGTGGCTTGCAGACCCTTGGGACCCTGCTCGAACTCATATTCGACCTTGTCGCCATCATCAAGCTTCTTGAAGCCATCGCTCTGAATCACCGAATAATGAACGAACACATCTTCACTCCCGTCATCGGGGCTGATGAATCCATAGCCTTTACCGGCGTTAAAGAATTTCACGGTACCTTGTGCCATAATAACCATTCTCTCTGTTAGCTATGTGAAGTCATATGAGGAATCCGGCCAATTCCGGATACCACACCACACAACTTATTACCATTATAAGCTTGACCACAGTCAAACGGAATACAACACGCCGACAAAGTCAAAAACTTCCGACCGATTCAGTACCGGAAGAAATGGAACTCAATTCTTAAGCACGACAACAATCGGGTGCGCAATGCCGGTCTGCTGCTCGACCTTGCCGATGCCAAGGCTGGTGGCTATATCCTGAGCGGTGGCCTTGTCGGCCTCGCCCCCGTACCACACGACGCTTTCATCGGGAACCTGGCCGGAAGGATTATCGGCCGAAACGTTCGTGTAACCCGCCTGGTTCAGTTGCGTTTTCTTTTCAGCGGCATACCCATTGATACCTGAAGCGTTGACGACCTGTACATCCGTCTGCTTATTGACGGTCGCAACAGGTGTCTGTTGCTGGGTCTGGTTGGAATCAGCCGACGCGTCGTTCTTGTCGGTGCCCTTCTCGTTGCCTCCCTTCTCTTTCTTGGCAGAATCCTTCTTTTCAGATTTAGGCTCTTCCCTCTTCCTAGCAACCGTCTGCGATGACGCTTCAGGCCGGACAAACACCTTCGAGAGCTCACCAGAATAGAATCCCCACACAAGCAAACCCGCCAGAACGGACACGATCAAAAGCACAATGAAAGGAATCGCCTGACGCAACAGCGAGGGGGAACCACGATGTACTCCAATAGGCCCCTCAGGAGGATTATCAAAGATGTCTTCCTGAGAAAAATCACCTAAATCTCGCTTATTCTGTGTCATGCCGGTTCCTCTCCTGACGATTGCCGCCACACAATCGATTGCTTCGATTGTATGCAATACTATGATAACAAAATGTCTAAACCTATTACATATAGGCCAGAACTTAAGGTAACAACCATGAACACAACGACAGTCAAACCATTGAAGGAACTCATCGACCCGGGCTGGGCCCGAGCGTTATCCGCCGTGGAGCCGGACATTCACCGCATGGGCGACTTTCTACGGGCCGAGCATCGCGCAGGGCGACAATATCTGCCAGCCAGTCACAACATTCTCCGGGCTTTCACCATACCTTTCGCCTCCATCAAGGTCCTTATTGTCGGACAGGACCCTTATCCGACCCCGGGGCATCCCGTCGGCCTCAGCTTCTGCGTGGCCAAGGACGTGCAGCCGGTGCCACGCAGCCTACAGAACATCTATCAGGAGCTGCATGACGATCTCGGTGTGCCGATTCCCAGCAACGGAGACCTCACTCCTTGGTGCAGCCAAGGTGTCATGCTGCTCAACCGCTGCCTGACCGTTGGAGTCGGCCGACCGAACAGCCATCAGGGCAAGGGCTGGGAAAAAGTCACGGACGCGGCCATTTCGGCCCTGAACGACCGCAGGGACGCCAGTGGACGACCACTGCCGCTGGTGGCCATTCTTTGGGGTCGCAACGCACAAAGTCTGGAGCCGAGATTGGGCAATGCCTTCATCATCAAATCGCCGCATCCTAGTCCCCTTTCCGCTTCTCGTGGATTCTTCGGTTCCCGTCCCTTCTCAAGGACCAACGAGGCGTTGAGGCGCATGGGGACAGACCCGATCAACTGGACGCTGGAAGCAAATTCGACGGCACCGGACACTACAATGCCTTTAGAGCAACGATAACAGCAAACCACCAACAAGAACGAAGCTTATGACGAACCTACCCCTTCCACCACAGGCCCCACAACAGGCCGCAACATCCGCAGGAGCACCACTGAGCGATGCCGGACGAGCCAAGGTCCTGACAGACCGAATTCGAGCCCGATTCGGGGCAACGCTCATCGGACAGGACATGCTACGCGAGGCACTGATCACCACAATGATTGCAGGCGGTCATATTCTCATAGAATCCGTGCCTGGATTGGCAAAAACAACTGCGGCACAGACGCTGGCGACCTCCGTTTCAGGCAGTTTCAAAAGGATTCAATGCACATCGGATCTGATGCCGTCCGATCTTGTCGGCACACAGGTCTTTGACTTCGCCCATCAGCGTTTTACCACGCAAATCGGTCCGATTCATGCAAATTTTGTGTTGCTTGACGAAATCAACCGCTCGAACGCCAAAACCCAATCGGCCACGCTTGAAGCCATGGCCGAAGGAGCCACCACCATCGGCGGACAACGCATCGCGCTTCCCAAACCTTTTATGGTGATAGCTACACAGAACCCGATCGAGCAGGAGGGCACATTCCCGCTTCCCGAGGCACAGATGGACCGGTTCATGCTCAAGGCGGTGATGACGTATCCTTCCGCGGAAGAAGAGCAGCGCATGCTCGCACTGTTGTCCAGACGAGGTACCGATGCCATCGATCCGTCAACCATGGGGCAAGGAAGAATTTCGATCGCGGACGTGGAATTCCTGCGCGACGCGGCCAGACGTGTACACGTCTCGGACTCGATCATGAACTACGCCGTCGATCTGGTCGCAACCTCACGTGGGGCCGGTCGTCGACCGCTTCCGGCTCTGGCTTCACAGGTGAGGCTCGGCGCCAGCCCGCGTGCCTCGATCTCTTTGATTCGCATCGGTCAGGCACAGGCGTTGATCAACGGCCGTGACTATGTGATTCCCGAGGACGTGAAGGCTTTTGTGCACGAAGTGCTGCGTCACCGCATTCTGTTGACCTTCGAGGCCCAGGCCGACGGCGTAACGGCCGACCAGATAATCGACTCCATCGTTCAGACGGTTCCGGTGCCATGAGTTCTTCCACAACCGGCGCCGCAGCGGTTCGCAGGAAGATCGAGTCGCTTTCGACAATGCTGAATCTGCCGACCGCACGGCGTGCGCTCGGTCTGATGGAGGGCGAACACCGCACCGCACGGCGCGGCGGTGACGACGACCCAATGAGCATCCGGGATTACACCGCAGAGGACGAATCACGACTGATTGATTGGAAAGCCAGTGCCCGTAACGGCAGACCTATGGTGCTTGAACGCGAACATCTTTCGACATCCCGCATTTATCTGATGCTGAATGTCGGAGTATCAATGAACGGAACATGCGAAAACGGAGAGACCGCAGGTGAAGTAGCGGCCAATGCCTTGTGCACGTTCGCCGCTCTGAGCGCAAGACGACACGATGAGATCCATTTGGTCTTCGCCGATGGCGTAACCATTGCCTCAAAGCCGTTCAGAGGCGGGTTGGGAACCTTCGAGCGAGAGTTGGACGGCAGACTAGACCAGGGCTTCACCGGCTCCGACAACATCGCGGCGCTTTTCGACTACGCAAAAACGTTGAATGACCACGGGTCAATCGTCGTGATCGCGACCGAGGAACACGAGCTGGACTCTGTCGAACCCACTGCAATACGGCGTGTCGCAGCTGATCACCCACTGGTGGTGGTCAGCGTGTCCACGCTCAATCCTTTCCGTCGCCACCACCTCGGAGCCGTGACGGACGGGTCGAGCGGGAGACGTGTCCCGGCGTTCCTTATCAACGAACAATCAGCAACGGCACACGACGCCCATCGGGAATATCTGGCCAGGCGACTGGAAGGCGAGTTGAAACGAAACGGTGCCAGACTCATCCGTGCAGGTTCCAGTCAGGCCATGCTATCGAGCTTCGTAACTACTCTTTCCAAGGCTTCAAACTGGGGCGGAACAGGTCTGGAGCGGAACGCATGAACCTAACCAGTCTCCAAACAAGGTCCATCATGGCTCAGCCGGAACAGCCAATGGGAACCCTCCCCGTTCCGACCGTGCTCATCGCTTTGCTCATTGTCTCAGTCGCCTTGACGTTGGCAATGATTGTTCTGACCATTTTCCTCTCACGCCCCCGAAAGCGGCGTGAATCTTATTCGCACGGCATGCACACGGACATTAACGCAAGGCATGAGTGGCTCGAACGCGTGCAACGCACCGTCGACCGTTTTTCTCAAGGGGTTATCACACGCGACGAGGCCTTTGCCGAACTTGCCCGCACGGCGCGAGACTACGCCGGCGAACGAACCGGCAAAGATTTAAGCACTCGTACGCTTACCGACCTGAATCGGGGGGATGGAGCCGACGGCGACACAAAGGCACTGGCACTGCTCCGGCAAACGATCTCCGCGCTCTACCCTCCTGAATTCGCCGACGTCACACGGAATATGCAGGCCCGGGACACTACGGTTGCGGAGGCCGGAGAGTGGGTTTCGAAGCTGATTGAAAGGTGGCGACGATGACATTGACATGGCATTGGCCATGGGCCGGTTTGGCGGCGCTGGCCGTTACGCTGGCAATCGTTGCGCTCTGCATGTTCTTAAGCGCACGTGGCGGAACCCAACGCCACGGATTGCCCGTCTATGGTCTAGACTCCGACCTGAACACCGAACAAATAGACGAAAGTCTCCACCGTTTCCGGGTCTACAACAGATTCGCCACAACGCTACTTGTCCTGGCGCTGATCACGGCGATGACCTTGGTGGCACGCCCCTCGGTCGTCGATGAGAACGACGAGAGAACCAATCCGCGAGACATCGTTCTGTGTTTGGACGTCTCCGCATCAATGCTCGCCTACGACCACGAGGTGCTCAGCACTTATCAGCAGCTCATATCCGGATTCAAGGGGGAACGCATTGCGTTGAGCCTGTTCAACTCGACTTCTCGCACTCTTTTCCCTTTGACGGACGACTACGACCTAGCATCAGGCCAACTGAAGAAAGCCAGTGAAATCCTGCGCAAGGTTTCAACTCAGGATCGCATCGACAAACTCAGCGATCGGACGGCTCAGGATTTTACCGATCTGATCGAGGGCACGCAGAATCGAACCGACAAAACTAGCCTGATTGGCGACGGCTTAGTCAGCTGTGCCGCAATGCTCCCCGGATTCATATATGGCAAACCCTCTAAACCCGGCAAGGCCTCGATCATGCTGGCAACGGACAATGTCTCGGGAACATCCAGTTACACACTTGGATCGGCTCTGGACCTCACCAGCAAGGCGAATATCAGCGTGGACGGCCTATACGACGGACCCATGGGCTCAGAAAACGATAAGACCACAATCGAAATGCGCCAAGAAATCGAAAAGCACGGCGGCACATATTCTTCGGCCCATTCAGGCCAGTCCGTCGACAAAATGATGCGCTCCCTTGAAAAACGAAAGTCGGAGCAGGACGAGCACAATCGCCTGTCATCATTGATCGACGCTCCCGGATGGTTTACGTTGATCGCAGCTGCGTTCCTAGGGCTTTGGATCGCCGTGGCATGGAGGATTCAACGATGAAGACATTACGATTATCCCCTGCACTGGGCTGGCCGGCAGGCATGGCTCTGGCATTCGTCATGACGATTTTGGCCGCGGCGATCGTCATCGTTCACATCCGTCGGGCACAAGGAGTCAACGGTACCGACGAAACACTCATCTCTTGTATACGTCGTTCGGTATGTTGCCTCATCATAGCGGTAATGGCTTTGACGCCGAGTGTCGCGGAGATGACCACTTCAAAAGCCGTGAACGCGACCGACGTGGTCGTAGCCACCGACGTAACGGGTTCCATGGCGGTCGCCGATGCGCAGTATGGTTCCGATACGGTCATAACCAGAATCGATGCCGCGAAAAAAGCCGTGAACGACCTTACGGAAATATATAGTGGCTCCAGTTTTGCAGCGGTCAGCTTCGGTGCCGGCGGGCGACTTGACGTTCCGTTGACCCCCGATATCGGCGCGATACGCAACTGGTCCCAGGCTTTGGTGCCCGAGCCCACCAAGGTGTCTTCGGGCTCAAATCTTGACGCCCCGCTTGACGCATTGCTACGCGAGCTCAAAGCAATTCGAACGGCACACCCTCAAGACACCATCGTCCTGTATATCATCACCGACGGGGAGCAGACCGCTCGTGAAACACGACGCACTTTTTCATCTCTGCGGCAATACCTTAACGATGCCTTCACCATCGGAGTGGGTTCGGACAAGGGAGGCACCATTCCGGAATCGGGCGCCGGGACAAATGCGCAGGACGAAAACACCTCCAACGAAAGCAAATGGGTGATTGATCCGAGTACTGGACAACCCGGCATCTCAAGAATGGACAAGAAAAACCTGACCGAGATAGCCGATGAAATGGGTGGCAAAGCGCTCATTGTAAATGCTTCTGAAACGTTGAAGACATCCGATCTGGCTAAGGCTTCAAAACGCTGGCGAGTAGCCAACGGGCCACGTTCCCGCGAACGTGTCGCTCCTGTAGTCTGGCCGTTGGCAATCGTATTGGTTGCCTTACTGGCATGGGAACTGGGCGCGTGGATTGTGATGGACAGGAGACTTCTGTGATCTGGAACCCTACCGTGAAAACCGACCAAACCAAGCCGGAAGACATGGTCGATCTGCCCCGGGCAAAGCCACATCGCCGCGCAATCGCCCCACTCTGGCTGAGAATCATCTGCATAGCGATGGCTGTAGTCTTCCTTGTGACGGCGGCCATAACAGGATTGAACCTCTACGCGATCAATTCCTATAACGAGGCCACAGCGACACTGAACGAAACCATTAAGCTGGCAAAGAAGCCGGGAACCGACCCGAAGACAATCGAACTACGTCAACGCCAGACCGACGAACTGTTTGACCGGGTGGGTAAGCTCAGCCCCGTACTCGTAGGCAGCGTCAGGCACGCCATCTCAACGAACACCAAAGTTTCGACCAAGCTCACGACAAAGACTCGACAACGAATCGCGACTATTGAAGAAGCCCGACATAAGGGAGCTTTGGCAACAAAAGCACGGTCTTCGAACCAAGCGGACGGAGACGGAGCCGGCCTGACCGACGAACAGCGCCACGCCGTTGAGCAGACGTTGAAAGCCAATCAACCCTCCTCATCGAACTCGCAAAACCAAAACAAGGACGAGTCAAGTGACACACAGCATAAAGACATCAAGCCTTGGTAGGCCGTATCGCGGACAGCGACCGGTTTACGGCAGGAAGTAGGGTTAGGTATATGCAGCTGACCAACATCACTCCCCCGATTGCCTTAAGCCCACTGGATGGGCGTTACCATTCACAGACCGCGCCATTGGTCGAATTTTTGAGCGAACCTGCCCTTAATCATGAACGCATCGTAGTCGAGATCGAGTGGATGATCATGCTTGCCAACGGCTATGGCGAGCATAGAGGCCAATCACTGATCGATGGGGTCAGACCTCTTTCCGATGCGGAAATCTCCTATCTTCACGCCATCCCGAAGGATTTCGGAAGCGAAGGAATCGCCCGTCACGCCGCCTATGAGGCTCAGACCCACCACGACGTCAAGGCGGTGGAATACTACATCGACGACAAGCTTGATGAAGGCATAGAGCGTCTCGGACGGGACACAGAGCTGCCGCATCTGAAAACCTTGGTTCATTTCGCATGCACGTCGGAGGACATCAACAACCTTTCGATAGCCCGTTGCGTCAAACACGCGGTTGAACAGGTCTGGCTGCCCGGCGTGCGTCAGGTCAACGACTATCTGTGTGATAAAGCCGAGGAGTTCAAGGATCTGCCGATGCTTGCCCTGACGCACGGGCAACCGGCCACACCCACAACACTAGGCAAGGAATTGGCCGTCTTCGCCTACCGATTGAACCGCCAGCTTGATCATATCGAGCATCAGGAGTATCTGGGCAAAATCAACGGAGCCACAGGAACATTTGGCGCGCACACCGTCGCCTGTCCTGACGTCGACTGGCTTAAGGTCTCGCGTGTGTTCGTCACCGAACGTATGGGACTTACCTGGAACCCGCTGACCACGCAGATCGAAAGTCACGACTGGCAGGCCGAGCTCTATGGCGCCATCAGTCATACGAACAGAATCCTCCACAATCTTTCCGTTGACATGTGGATGTACATCTCACGGGGCGTTTTCGCCCAAGTGCCCGTCAAGGGCGCCACCGGCTCCTCGACGATGCCTCATAAAGTCAACCCGATCCGTTTTGAAAACGCAGAGGCGAATCTCGAATTATCATGCGCATTGCTTGACACATTGGCTTCGACACTTGTGGAAAGCCGTTGGCAACGCGACCTGACCGATTCGACAACCCAACGCAACATCGGCTCAGCACTCGGCTATTCATTGCTGGCCATCAACAACCTTCTGGCCGGACTGAAATCCGTACACCCCAACGAGCAGGCGATGCAGGAGGAGCTCGACGAAAACTGGGAGGTTCTCGGCGAGCCGATCCAAACAGCCATGAGAGCCCAGGAGCTCGCGGGCAGGCCAGGCATGGGCCGCCCATACGAAAAGGTCAAGGAACTGATGCGCGGACACAGTATTTCCAAGAAGGATATCGAAAGGTTCATCGATGACCTCGATTTTGACGAGGCAACCGCAGCAAGACTGAAAGCCCTGACCCCCGCCACCTATATAGGCCAAGCCGGGATGTTGGCGGAATTCGATCGACGATGACCACGTCCAAGAGCATTCAACCAACCAGTGCCTCCACAACGCCGAACAACGGGAAGGTCGGCGCCGTCTCCGAACCGCGCATTAACGATATTGCGCCGCGCCGCACACGTAACTTCAACGATTTACTGCATGCCGTCATAGCGCTCATCGTCGGAATCATAGTCATTCTTTCCGCGGTCTACCTCAACGGACTGACCAGCGGAGTCGAGGCCGATGCCCACAACGCAGGTCAGTTGATGAACTGGCTATACGACGTTCCCGCATCGATGCTGCAGCAACTGGCAAGCTTCTTCATTGTCATCAGCGTCTTGGTCCAACTTATGGTCAACCGTGAATGGCTGCAATCGGCGGCTTCGGTAATCGCCCTTTTTCTGGGATACACCGCGGTGTTGTTCATCTCGCTGATGATCGTACGCGTGGACATGCCGGTGCTGACCGCCACGATCCGCTCCCCTGGAGCCGGAGCCGGAGCGTCCCTGGTGCCCGATGTCTACGCCGGAATCGCGGCCTTCCTGACGGTAGCAGGACCAAGACGCACGCGTTCGACCGTGAAGTGGGGTTGGAACATCGTATGGACCGTGGCGATCGTCTTCGTTATCGTTTCGTGGCATTCCGTAACCGGTGCCATCGTCTCATTCACTCTTGGTCGCATCATCGGCCTATTAGTCCGATTCACGGTCGGTACACAAAACCAGGGACTTTGGGGCAATGGCATCGTCCAAACGCTCAAAGGAATCGGTCTGAACCTCACCGAGCTGTCACGGCATCCATCCGCCCCGGTCGTCTCGGGCGTGCTTGAAGCCGTTCTCGAGGACGATCTGGTTGAAAGTTCACGCGTCTACGAAGCCACCAACGAGGACGGCTCACGCTACATCGTTTCCGTGCTTGATTCGCAACCGCATTCCGCCGGATATCTCAATCAGATCTGGCAGGCTCTGCGATTCACAGGCGTGACCATGCGTCGTGACCGCTCCGCCAGTGACGCGACACATCATCATTACACCATGTTGCTGGGGCTGGAATCGTGTGGTTTGCACACCGTCGAACCTTACGGGGTCGCGGACAGCGAAGAGTCCTCGGTCCTCGTCTTCGATACTTCGAGCACGCTGAGCCGGTACGATTCCACGAATCCCACGGACCAGGACCTAGCGGATTTCATGCGGTATCTTGATACGGCAAATCACCGTGGATACACGCATCGACGCATCACACCGGACACGCTCGCAACGCTGAACGGAACCGACCCGAAAACCGGTAAACCAACCGCGATACGACTGATTGCAGGCTGGCAGAACGGCGATTGCGCAAGCCTGCAGGCCAATGTTGCGATGGACAAAGTGCAACTGTTAGTATTGCTGGCCACGCTAACAAGCCCTTCACGGGCCATCCGAGTGGCCCGTCAGGTGTGGGGAACCGAAACCCTGACCGCTTTGACACCGTTCGTCCAGAAAGTCGCCATCCCTTCGGCCACGCGCACTTTACCGGGGTGGAACAAGCAGCTGCTTGGCAAAGTACGCGACGGGCTGACGGCCCTGACCTCCGAAGACGAAGATGCACAGAACGAACCAGTGACTTTGGCTCGTTTCAATTTCAAATCATTCTTCTCGTTAACCCTCGCCATCGTCGCAGTAGCCGTGATTTTCACTCAGCTCAGACCGGATGAAGTCATCGCTGCCGTGCGTAACGCCAAACCGGGGTGGGCTTTGGCCTGCATGGGATTCTCGCTGGCGGCTTGGGCCGGTGCCGCACTGGTGTTGGGCTCGTTTATGGACAAGGACAAACGTAATCCCTTCGCACTGTTCTGCTCGCAGGCCGCTTCCGGCTTTACCGCCGTCTCGATGCCTGCCGGCGTAGGGCCCGCCTTCGTCGATCTGCAGTTCCTTCGTAAAAACGGATACCGCAGCACTGCGGCCACCGCCATCACAACGGCCAGCTGGGGAGTTCAGAGTATCGGCACGGTTGTCATCATTTTGTTGTTGGGGCTGATCACCGGAAGAACGACCTTCTCCGGGATGATTCCGACCAATACGCTTGTCGTGGTCATCGGTGCCATTGTTTTGGCGCTCTGCATTTGCATGGCGATTGGCCCATTGCGCCGTCTATTGATTGACAAATACCTGCCGCTGGTACGCTCCTATGCGCGACAGCTTGTGGAGGTTCTCGCCCAGCCGACCAAACTGACCGGTGGGGTGATCGGATCAACCACACTCAACATAGCCACGGCTTTGGGTTTTTGGGTCGCGCTTCTGGCTTTTGGTCACACGTCAAACCCAATTGAAACCGTCTTTGTCTTTTTGCTGGCCAATACCTTAGGCAGCGCCGCCCCGACACCCGGTGGCCTCGGGGCGATCGAAGCGGCCCTTACCTTCGCCTTCACTTCCATCGGAGTGCCACCTGCGGTCGCTCTTTCAGCGACGCTGCTGTATCGTGTCTGTTTCTATTGGTTGCGTATTCCGCTCGGCGCACTGGCTATGAAATGGTTAGATCGACACAATCTGATGTAATACCTGCGCAATCACCTGCACTCCGTTTCCTTGTCGTTTCAGGCTTTGCGGCTAAGTCCAAATGTGACCAAAATGTGACGAACGGGCGAAAAACATTGGAAACACGCGAAACTTGGCTGGATGATGGGGTATCATGTGTCTTGAAGATGGCTTACACAGTAAACGTGAAGCCCCTGAAACAAAGGATTGCTTATGGCATACAACAAGTCTGATCTCGTTTCGAAGATCGCTCAGAAGTCCAATCTGACTAAGGCCCAGGCCGAGGCTGCCGTCAACGCCTTCCAGGACGTCTTCGTCGAGGCTATGCAGTCTGGTGAAGGCCTGAAGCTCACTGGCTTGTTCTCCGCTGAACGCGTTCGTCGTGCCGCCCGCACGGGCCGCAACCCACGCACCGGCGAGACCATCAAGATTCCTGCGTCCTACGGCGTTCGCATCTCGGCCGGCTCACTGCTCAAGAAGGCCGTCGCCTCCAAGTAAGGCAGTCAACTCGATTCAAGGTCTCCGTTCGCTATTACGACCGGGGACCTTTTTATTAACACCTGTCTAAAGTAATACCGGTACCAAGTGCAGAAACCTTGGCAACAAGGCCGGACGTTAAAGAATGGAAAAGCCCGATGACTACGAACACCCGCGAATTGGCGTTGAAGGTGGCACAGGTCACGCAGGACGCTGGCCGGCACGCTCTGCATGACCAGATCAATCCGCATAACCTTGAAGGCTTCTTCATTCCCTCCACCAGCATGCAGCTTTCAAGCAATATAGACGACAAATTGGTGGCGTTCATCGAAAATCGCATCAAGTACCTCGAACCGTTCAACGGACTGTGGCGAAACCGTCCTGAGGACGCCAAGCCGGGTGAGCGCTACTGGTGCGTGGGCTCGATAGACGGCGTGATTAATTTCGTGCGCAATATGTCGGAATGGACCATCACCGTCTCGTTGTTCGAATTCAACGAAGAGGGCTCTGCGCAACCGATACTCGGAGTCGTGCACGCCCCGGCTTTGGGATTGACCTACCTTGCCGCTCAGGATCAGGGCGCAATCCGGATCCAGCAGACTCCGGTCGGCGAAAGGCGCATTAAAGTGATGCCTTCCACGACCATGGAACTCGAGGGGTCAATCGTCAGTTTCGGCATGTCACACGTGGCATCCGAATCCGAGCGGGCGTTCCATGTGTTGGGCGACATCGCCGGCCGCCCCGCGGATGTCAAACGAATCGGCCCGGTCTCCTTGGACTTGTGCAAAGTCGCGGACGGCACCTATGACGCCTACTTCGAGCCTCACCTGCATCGCTGGGACATTCCCGCGGTTTCGGCGGGGGCCATCGTGGTTCGTGAAGCCCACGGCAAAGTGACACGGTGGAACGGCGAGGAGATTCACTGGCGCAGTGAGAACGATGTGGTCGCCACCAACGGACTGGTGATCGATCAGCTGCAGCCGTATTTAGTCAGTGCGGGAGTCTAAACGGACATGGTGCGACCTCACACCGTTGTTTACGGCAACAACCTCATCGTAAGGCCTACCACCACTGACACGTATCCGCCGAATAATCGACCGGGCAACGGCAACGCCCGCTACCGACTTGCAACAAAGGAGACCGACCATGCCGCAACAATTCATTCAACCACAGCAGAACCACGAAACCGTGACCGACCCGATTAACCGAGGACAGACAGGGGTCGGAACCGAACCGCTCACCGATGTCCTCGATGCCGTACTCGACGACATTTCCACCGCCCTCGATGAAAATGCGGAAGAGTACGTCTCCAGCTTCGTGCAAAAGGGCGGGCAGTGATGCCCCAACTACGCGACAGCTCCAGCGAAAGACTCCGCGACGAAGGTGAGGTCTGTCCAGGTTACAACTCATTCGATCGTATTTGCGGGCTCGAAACCGAGTATGGACTTGCTGCTACTGGCACAAGGCGACACTGCGAAGCCAGCGAGGCGGCCATGGCAATGTTCCGCCCTGTGGTGATGAAGGCTCGCTCGACTAACACGTACTTGGAAAATGGCGCACGGCTCTACCTTGACGTCGGTTCACACCCTGAATACGCCACAGCCGAGGCACGCGACCCGATGGACGCGCTCAAGCAGGATCTGGCGGGCGAAGCGATTATGCGCAATCTTGCCTCTTCGGCGCAACAAGAGCTGAGGACTTCATACGGTGCAGGCACGACCGTACACGTGTTCAAGAACAATGCGGACTCTTCGGGGCACTCCTTCGGCTGTCATGAGAATTATCTGGTTCGCCGTTATGTCCCGCTTTCTGCAATCAAGTCGCAATTGCTGCCTTTCCTGATTACCCGACAACTGTTCACCGGGGCCGGCTGCGTGACTTCTGACGGTTTCGAAATCACCCAGCGTGCCCGCTTCGTTGAAGATGGCGTCTCCTCGGCCACCACACGCGTGCGTCCTATGGTCAACACCCGTGATGAGCCACACGCCGATCCGAATGAATTCCGTCGTCTGCACGTGATCATCGGCGATTCCAACCGATCCCAATGGGCGACGTTCATGAAACTGGCAACCACGCATCTGGTCTTGTGCGTTATTGAGGAAGCCGCCAGAACCGGCAAACGCTCGGGGTTGGAGGATTGCGCATTGAACAATCCCGGCGCCGCCAATCGCGCACTGAGCGCAGACCTCACCCTCCACGCCGCCGATATGGATCCGACCGACGCTGACGCTTTTCTCTCCGGCATCGACCGGTTCGACAATGCTACGCATCCCACCCATCATAGCGGTTCGGAAATTCACGACGTCAACCATCACACAACCGGCAGGAAAATAACCGCACTGGAAATCCAATACCGATACTGGTCCGTGGCTTCACGGTTCGTGAACACCCACCGACAGGCCATGACACAGTCACTGCCGCACTCCGACTGTGACGAGGTGCTCGCCGACTGGAAAATGACGTTGGACGCTTTGCAATCCGGGGACTTGAGTTTCCTGCGTTCGAAAGTTGATTGGATCGCCAAATACGAATTGCTTTCCGAGCTACGCAACCGCGGTTCGGACATATCCTATGCACGCCTCAGGCAGCTCGATATGGACTATCATGACATCAGCGCGGGCGTGACCTATCCCTCGCTTTGCCGGCATGGTGTCATCCACACGCTCGTGAGTGCCGACGCCGTCCGATCATCGGTACAGACACCACCGAACGACACCCGCGCGGCACTGCGTGGCGCCTTTATCACCGCGGCGAACGCGTGTGGAGGCGAATATGCCTGCGATTGGACGGATCTCAAGACAAGCAGACCCCAACGCTTGGAAGCACAACTGATTGATCCGTTCAGCACCGAGCCTCCGGCGGATTATCAAAGGCTGATAAATAGCCTGCATGTTCGACCGTCGCACCGGTCATGACCAGCACGGTCACTCCGACCCGGCGCAATCGATCGCAGTCAAACCCGCATATTGCTCGAAACCACCTATTGCCCACCGAGCCGACTCAATCGACCCAAAGTTTGAGCCGCACTCAGCCCCTCCTCTACCGCGCTGATGATGACGGGACGACAGCGCTCCTCGGTCCAGAGCAACGGATCGGAAATATCCAGGCACAACATTCCATGCGGATGCCGCGAATAGTCACGCACCGTGATATGGGACCACGACATCGCCACGATGTCGTGCGGAAACCTGTTCAACAGTTCAGCGCGCAGCCATGCGCGAGTATCCCTCGGCGCTTCACGGGTTGCTTGCACAACATCCTGGCCGGCTCTTGCGATTGCTTCCTTCTGGTTCAACGTCTGACCGTTTTTCTGCCCGCTGCCCGAAGCACCGCTCGGAGAATCGGTCAGGCCTCCCTGAGCCACTGTCTGCACCGGTAGACCTGATTCAACATCCAAACGCTCGGCTTGGCTTTGCACTTTGCCATAGATCGAGGTGGCCGGATCGAGCGAACCCCAGCCCAAATCAAGTGCAGCCAGCCGTATATCGCCCCACTTGACGCCGGTCCTGCGACGGAAACGTTCACACAACTGCCATTTAAGCAGCCATTCCAAACGCGAAGCCTGTTCAGTCATATTAAGGCGCTGCTCGTCATCGGCGTGACGCACAGCGGCCACGTCGGAGAGCGCCTGTCGCCACATGGCCATGATGCGTCGAGTCTGCTCATCCGGCCAGAGCGGGTCTCCGCGACTGTCCGTGCCGTAAGCGACCGCGCCTTGAGCCGCAACGGCCGTAAGCAATCGTACCTGAATCTGCCATGCGGTGGCGGTCCTTCCACTCTCCAATGCCACAGATCCCGCCAACGTCAGGTCATGCGAGACCTGGTGCATCGCATCGACCGCATCGGCAAACCGGAACTCGGCCGCCAGATCGTCAACGGGAATGACCGGTATCGATCCCGGGCTTGCCTGCCCGTCGGCGAAACCAGACGCTGCCGTGGCGGTGGCGAGGGATGAGTCGCATTGTTGCTCAAGCAGCCACAACAGCATACTGGTGGTGCCGAGTTTCAACGCCTGCGGCACGTCCATACGGTTGGCGTCCCCTACAATCACATGCAGACGCCGTTCATCGCGGGTGACATGCGATTCGTCACGCGCGTTGACGATGGGCCGGTCGAACGTGGTTTGAAGTCCCACCTTGGAATGAATGTAATCTGCCCTTTGACTGAGTTGAAAACCAGCCATTTCACTGTGCTCGCCAAGGCCCACACGGCCTGAACCGGTGTAGATTTGCCGAGTGACGAAATGCAACGTCATCAACGCAACGATGCGATCAAAAGGTACATCGCGAAGCATCATATAATTCTCATGCGTGCCCCAGCTGGCTCCTTTGCCATCAACATTGTTCCTGTATAGCACAATATGTGAGTCTTCGGGGCGTGCCCGATTCGCCTTGCGAACCGCTTCAAGCATGATTCGATCACCGGCATGGTCATAACGTACCGCTTCGAAGGGGTCAAGCGTCTCCGGTGCGGAATATTCAGGATGGGCATGATCGACATACACTCGTCCACCGTTGGAGGCGATCACGTTGACGATCCGGCGCTGCGGTTCATCGGTAAGCATCTCCGGTCTGGCCGCGGCGCGCGGCAAATGCGTACCGCGGGCGTCGTTGAGCGGATCTTCCTGACGGTAGTCCCAGCGGATCCTGCTCGTGCTTTCATTCGCCGCGGCGGCCACCACATCGAACGACAGACGCACCGGATCATAATGCTCCGCTCCCTGCGCGGATATCGCATATTCCGTTTCCGTGCCCATCATACGCAACACAGTCATGTCTCATACCCTCCGAAGACGCACGGCACGACCGCCGGCGACACCATTGATTCTGGACCATTGCACCGGGTCGGCGTTCAACACCGAGTCACGAGCCTCGATGAACTCCTCCTCGACCGCGTCATGAACCGCGAATCGATTGATCGCCATGGGTCGTCCTTGAACAATCGAATCCTTAACGACCCGCGTTTTGGCCCTATCAATGATGTTCTTCAGCATCGCACCACTGACGACCTCGGCCATATGGACGGCGGACCACACGCCCTCCATATCACAGACGTCCGCGATATGGCGGTTCGGGCCGTCGGAATATACGTCGTCGACCAAAGCCCGGGCCAGCTGATCGGCGTCATCGCCATCCTTGAAGGGCAGATCGTCAGTCAGGTAATGCGATACGATCTGTTTGGCCTGCTGCTTGTCGGGTCTTCCGACATGTATTTTGACGTCCAGCCTACCCGGCCGGAGCACGGCCGGATCGATCATATCGACACGATTAGAGGCGCCAATCACCATCACATTGTCCAGGTTTTCCACACCGTCGAGCTCTGCGAGGAACTGCGGCACGATGGTGGTCTCCACATCACTTGATACCCCGGAACCCCTCGTTCGCAACAACGAATCCATTTCGTCGATGAACACGATGACCGGTCGGCCTTCGTCGGCGCGTTCACGCGCCCGCTTGAAAATGAGGCGAATAAGCCTCTCGGACTCCCCCACGTATTTGTTCAACAATTCAGGCCCCTTGACCGACAGGAACACGCCGGCGAATGCCTTACCGACGCTCTGTTCTCCAGGTTGGGCGAGCGCATTGGCAACCGCCTTGGCGATAAGCGTTTTGCCGTTGCCGGGAGGCCCATACAGCAACACGCCTTTCGGCGGCTTCAGGTCGTAACGTCTGAACAGCTCGCGATGTAGATATGGAAGTTCGACAGCGTCGCGGATACGCGCGATCTGCCCATCGAGTCCGCCGATATCCGCGAATGTGACGTCGGGGGTCTGTTCGAGCACCAGGTCTGTGGCGTGCTCACCGGGGAGAACCTCAAGCGCAAGACGGGTCGAACCGTCCACCAGCACATGCGTTGAGACGTCAATTGAGGTTCCGATCAACGCACCGGTTCGCTCTATCAGTGACATGTTTCCGGACTGGTCGGAGACCATGAGACGTCCGTCATCGAGCACCTCGCGCACTGTGCGCACCACACCGGTGACATCAACCCCACGCTGTTCGACCAGGACCATGCTCTCATTGAGCAAAACGACGCTACCCGCTGAAAGGCGCGCAGCCTGCACGTTCGATGCCACAGGTACGATAAGCCTTCTGCCCGCGAAGATGACCTCGGCGCTGGCATGTTGCACACCCTGCTCATCCGTCGACGAGGCATCAACCCGCACCATCGTCGCGAAGTTCAGCGGCGGATGCGCCATCTGCACCAGCTGCGATTTGGCTTTCTGAAGCTCACTGCCGGCACGGTCGAGCGCCTGCGCCAGCGCATGGTTCTTCTGGCGCAGTCGATCATTGTCCAGCGCCAACTGCCGGTCATTACAAGGCGTCCGCCCTTCAGCCATCCGCATTCTCCTCTGATCGCACAAGCCATTTTTCAATTTCGAATATCGTAGGTCTCCAAGCGAATGCTGGCAGCATCACTCCCCGACAAATGAGCCGGGAGGATTCCGCAGACACCGTTGCAACGCATCGCAAATGGCAAAGTCGGACCCGGAAATCATGATAACCTGTCAACCTGCTCAGATGAGCACGGCGGAGACCGACAGCCGTGCTCCACGAGCCCAGTCAGCGGCCCGCATGGCCTTTTTGCCTTGGGCCTTGACCATTTCAAGCTCCAACGGCGTCGAGACGGTGCCGACCCACACATGCTTTTTGTCGGCCACGATCCTGCCGGGTTCCAGATCGGTGGGCGCACCCTGGTCTTCCGGATTCGCCGGCCGAGCCTTCAGAATATGGAACTGCTCGCCTTGTTCACCCTCTGCTCCTCCACTGGCTTTGGCTTCCAGCAGACACCATGCACCCGGTTCGGGCGTGCAGGCGCGAATCTGGCGATCGACGGCGAATACCGGCACATCGAAGCGCACGTGGGCATCATCATGCTCGATCTTGTGTGCCACCTCGTAAGAACCCTGCGGCTGGTCACGGAATTCAATCCGCCCCTCGGCCATTGCCTCAAGCGCCGCGGGCAACAGGCGGGAACCGTCTTGAGCCAGCCGGTCAAGCAACTGCCCCGAGGTCTCATGGGCACCGATTTCAATGGTCGATTGCGCCAAGATCGGTCCGGTATCCATGCCGGCGGTCAGTCTGAACACCGTCGCCCCCGTAATGGTGTCCCCGCTCCACAGCGACCGTTGCACCGGGGCGGCCCCACGCCACTGCGGCAGGAGCGAGAAATGCAGATTGTACCACCCCAGCGGCAACGCATCGAGTACGTTCTGTCTGAGGATTTTGCCGTATGCCACCACGGCTCCGGCCTGCGCTCCCGTCGCTTTGAGTTCGTCTACGAAGCCAGGATCTTTCGGATCGCTTTCCAACACGGGGATACCAAGTTCCGATGCTGCCTGCTTGACCGGGCTGGCGATGAGCCTGCGGCCACGCCCTTGAGGCGCATCGGGCCTGGTGAGCACCGCGACCACCTCAAAATGCTCGGCATCCTGTGCCAATGCATTCAGAGCAGGCACCGCCACCTCGGGAGTGCCGGCAAATAATACTTTCAACATGTCCTCTCCTCCGCTTCCCATCGTACTCTCATCTTGCGGAACCATGCGTTACATCCAGCGTCAATCAAGAGGAATATTGATTCCCTGCTCAACAAGCAAACGCCGTAAGCCTTGGGCGTCCTTGAATCGCACGGCACGAATGCCCGCCTCGTTCGCACCCTCGATGTTCGCGGCCTTGTCGTCCACGAAAACAGCGGTATTCGCAGGAATGGCGAATCGACGCAAAGCATGTTCGTAGATGTCGCGGGAAGGCTTGCTCATCTTGACGTAGCCGGATACCACCGCGTCGTTCAGCTGGCGCAGGATGGGGAAATCCTTGACGAACCGAAATGTTTCAAATCCCCAGTTCGACAATCCCCAAATGCCTATGGACGCACCTTTCAAATCGTCGATCAGCTCGCTCATACCCGGCATCTGGCCGACCGGGCACTGGTCGAAATGTTCCAGATAGTAGGCGAACATTTCAGCCCATTGCTCGCCATGCTGTTCCCGCACCATTTCGATCGCCTCGGCTCCGGTGCCGCCTTCATCCATGACATCCGACGCATCGCGGTAGCCGGAACGGTCGTTGTCGAAGAACTGGTCGGTCAGCTCTTTCGAATACCCGGACAGCAACACCGGTTCCGGATCCAAATCAATGAGCACCTGACCGAAATCGAAAATGACGTTCTCGATAGGCTTGCCGTCGGCATCGTAAGCCGGACCTGATGCCATCACTTCGTTGTAGGCCATGTCCATCTCTTCAGGGCAACCACTCATCTTCGCTCCTTCATAGCTATGGTGCTTTGTGTCCCATGGTTTCACACCTCACCGACGTTGAATTACAATTATCTCAATGACGCGGCCAGCCATCTGACCGATGTGACAAGCCATCGAATTTTCGACGACAAGTGCGCATCTCATGTCAGGTCCTTGGGGTCCAGCTGGAATCGAAGCTCGCCCGGGCTTCGTGTGGCGACGTGTCGGGCCACTTCGGCGTGCAGACGCTTGGCAAGTTGGGCGCGCAGGTTCTGGGGCACGCGGACCACGGCTTTGACTCTGTCACGGGTCTCCTCAAGCTCACGCGCATCCAAGGTGCGCGGCTGCGCGATAGGCACCGGGCCAAGTACCGCAGGCATGGTCGGCGCCGGCGGGTCATCCAAGGCCGACACGGGGCGTCCATCTTCCGCGGCCGACTCATCCGCCAGGTCCGATTCCAGCCCCGGCATCGGCAGACTCGACCATTCGCCGCCTTCCGTCACGCCGATACGCCGCAATGTCTCGATGACCGCCTCACGACGCCCCCAGACGCACGCGGCAGCGACTGTGGGAGGCAACCCCGTTTCGGCACGGTCATTGAGCTCCTGTCGTGCGAGCAGACGGCAGTCCCAGTCGATCAATGACTTGGCCAGAGCCGGGTCGCTCTCCCCGATCAGCAACACCTGACCTCCTGCGTGCCTTGGCGCACATAAGGCCGCCGCACGCATCCACGCGGTAAGCGTGTCAATACGCGCATCAACACCGGACGCATAAAGACTCGTCCAGGCATCGAGAATCGCCACGGCGGCATATGATTTGCCGCGCACACGTGGCTCGGCACCGGGAGTCGCGATGACGATGACGGGACGATCCGATATCGACTGCACGATCCCGCCGGGTTGGCTTGGACTGGAAAGCACCATCGGCACATTGCCGAACAGATGCCGCAACTGCTCGGCGGTACCCGTGGCCCCCACACGCACGACATTCATGCGCTCTGAACCGCATTCCGGGCACTTCCATTGAGCTGCGGGCGCACCACACCACCGGCAGCGCGGGGCCTGACCGCGAATCAGTTGCAAAGGCCCAGTACAACGTGGACAGCGAGCCTGACGATGACATTTCGCGCAGCTGAGCACCTCGGCCACCCCATCGTGTGGTATCGAAAACAGCACCGGACCCGTCTCCAATGCCTCGGACAGGATTCGCACTGCGCTGTGGGGCACACGGGCGCCGATCGTTGGATCAGCGAGCCTGGCAAGCTCATCACGATTGAACCAGCGTGCCCACGGAGCCAGCTGGTTCACCACCGCCGGGTAGGGGTGCAGGGCGACGCTCGCACCGCTGACCGGCGTTTCGCATACGTCAAAATCCGCGTACGGCATGTCTGCTTCCTGCTGATTCGTCATGCCTTCAGGAGAATCCTCCATACCATGCACGGATGTGGGGTGGTATATCCCCGAACGTACGGTACTTGCCGAAAGATCGGCCTCGCCGGTTTCCAATATGGGATCGAGCCTGCCGACTTTCCCGGCAACGCCGACGTTGGAAGCATCTTCCCGAAAAACGGCTATGGCTTCTGAACCATCGACGACACGACCAGCAACAGCCGCCGCGGCATTCCCGTCCGGTAATAAGGCATTGACCGCGGTTCCATGCCCCGTTCCATCATCGGAGACCTCCCACTGGCTTATGGCGCTGCGGGCATTGCCCATTGCCACGAACACGCCGCCGTGCAGCCGGGCACGCAGCCGCAAAACCCCACGCGCGGTCGCATAGGGCATCATGCCATCTGCGTTCTGGTAGGCCACATCGTCCACGATGGCGAACAGCCCTGGCCCTTCGACCGGCGCATACATGGCCGCCCGCACGCCGATCACACACCGCACCTGCCCACTGGCCGCTGCCAGATAGGAGCGGTAGCGCTCCGCAGGCGCAAGAGAAGCGGCCAAACACACAAAGTCGCCGTCATATCCGCCATTGGCCGACCCTGTGGGTGCGAATGGCCTGAGTCCAAGCATCCGTAAGGCTCCGGCAACATCATTGACCTCACGCATCGTGGGCAGCACCAGTACCGCAGACCTGCCCTCCGCAAGGCTCAATCCGGCCATCCAAGCCAGGTCGGCCGCCCAACGTCCCGTTCCCGGCAGACCGTCGATCACGTACGAGGCGAAACCACCACCGGACAATGAGTGCCGTAACGCCACGGCACCGTCATAGCTGGATACGAAACGCTTAGTGCCGCTGTCCATCGCCGCCGCGTCGAGCCGAACCTTGCCACGGCCGCCCTGCCATGCGCCGGCCAGAGCCAGGGCTTGTTCCTTATCGACCCGCGCCACACGCGGCGGCACGGCCAGTCGCAGAATGTTCGCCGGTGTGCCGCCGTAGGCGTCGGCGATGGCAGAGATATCCCGTCTCATGGAGCCTGAGACCAACGGTTCGGCGCTCAGGACGCGTTCGATATAACGCAGAGAGGAAGCGGGCGCATGGCTTTCATCAGAACGGCTCCAAATGATGCCATTGAGGCGCTGTCCGCCGAAACGGACACGCACCAGCACGCCGGGTCGAGCGGCCTGATCGTCCTTCGCGTCGATCAGATAATCGAAGGTCTGCCCCAAATGCGTGGCCTGCACGTCAAGCACCACCTGCGCCACGGGATTTTCGGCGGCCTGGGCATGGGTGACCCGCTTGCGGCGTTTGCGCGGTGCAAGTCCCGCCAGCGCCAGCTGTTCGGCCTCCGATTCACTCATATCGTCCACAATAGCAAGGGGGTCGACTCCCGCAAACTCATCTTTTCCGAAATACCGCCATACCGAGATACGACAAACCCCGGTTAATCTGCAATAGTCATAATATTGCAATATACTTGGCCGTGTTCAGATGAATATCTATCATAAAATCTGAACACTAATAACAACATCGAAGTTGATATGCATAACGGACATATCACAGTCCATGCGGCGAGGGGAGGAATTCCCATGCAAAGTCATCCGACGGTATCGGAAGCCATCGAGCAAACGCCGGCTCCCAACAATCCGAATAGGAGATGGAAACGGATTTCATCGGGCTTCGTCACTCTATCTGATGACCTTAGCGACGTCGTCGATGCGGTCAAACCCACAAAACCGTGGAAACGAAGGCTGATATGCCTCGTTTCCATTCCTTTATTCATCATCTTGTTCCTGATTATCAACATCGCCATAAGCGCCGCTGATGACCAGCCGATTCTGGAATTACTCACGAACGAAACAATTTGGGGTCGCAGCATCTTCGGTGGCCTGAACTTGTTCATTGTTTTATGGCTTATCGGAATGACCAGGAAAAGAATCAGAAAACTGGAAAAGATCGATTTCAACCATATGGACTAATCACCGACAATGATAGTGGGGTGCGGAACCGTCGAGAAGGTTACGCACCCCACAATCCTTAGTTTTCTGACGCAGTAAACGTCATGCCTTCGGCGCCTCGACCTGCGTGGGCAGGACTTCCGAATCCTTGACCCACCACGGACGCAGCGGATAGTGGTCGGTCATCTTCGTATCGTCCGGACGCACACAGAGGAATTGGTGAATCTGGATGTTGTTGAGCTCGAAGTTCAGGGCGCAACCGGCCATATAGAGTCCCCACAGACGCGCCTTTGGCTCACCCATCAGTTCGACCGCCCGGTCCCAACCAGCAACCAGGTTCTTGTTCCAGTGGTGCAGGGTCAGCGCATAGTGCTGACGCAGGTTCTCCTGGTTGACGACCTCGAAGCCCGTGTCATGAATGACGGTCTCAATCTCACCCGGGGAGGCCAGCTGTCCGTCCGGGAAGATGTAACGGTCGATGAACTCGCCTGCGGACTTACCCGTCTTTGAATTGACTCGGGTGATCTGGTGGTTGAGCAAACGGCCGTTGGGCTTGAGCTTGTCAAAAATCTCCTGGAAGTAGGAGGGGTAGTGCTTGAAGCCGACATGTTCCATCATGCCCAGCGAGCAGATGCCGTCGAAGTCCCCCTCGGGTACGTCGCGGTAGTCCATCTGACGCACCTCGGCCAGATCTTCGAGACCTTCGCGCTTGATCCACTCCTGTGCCCACTTGACCTGCTCACCGGCCAGAGTGACGCCGAGCACCTTGATGCCACGCTGCGCGGCACGAATCTCCATCGAACCCCAGCCGCAGCCGATGTCAAGCAGCCTGTCACCGGGCTTGAGGTTGAGCTTGTCGAGCACAAGGTCGAGCTTGCGCCACTCGGCGTCCTCCAGCGAGTCCTCGGGCGTATCGAACACGGCGCACGTGTACGTCATCGACGAACCAAGGAACAGACGATAGAATTCGTTGGACTGGTCATAGTGGTAACTCACCGTGGCCGAATCACCGGCCTTCGAGTGCGGCATCAGTCCTTCGGCACGTCGACGCCAACGGCTCGGTCCCTCAATCGAGGGCGGTTCCGGGTGACGGATGCCGTGCGAATATACGGAAGAGAGGATACGCGCCAAATCAGCAGGATTAGGTCGTTTCAAATCGGGCTTCAAGGCCATCAGCTCCTTGAACACGACATACGGGTCGCCCGGAATCAATTCCGGCGAACTGATGTCCCCCTGCAAATAAGCCCGGGCCAGGCCGAGATCGTTCGGATGATCGACCATGTAGTACACAGCACGGGAATTGTTGACATGGATATGCAAAGGCGCATCCTTCGGACCGAGCGACGAACCATCAAACGCCTCAAAGTTGACCTTCCCGTTGTCGTTCAGGAACAATCCGATCATTTCCGCTACGGACATCGAGGCCATGCGGCACCCCCTTTTCAACAATGTGTAAACCTATAGCCACTCTATTGCCCAGAAACGACACAGACACCTTTCAGCGCGCCGCGAAACGATTTCAAGCGAAGCTGGAGAACCAAAACGAAAGGCCGCAACCGCACACAGCGGGCACGGCCTTTTACCATGCAACACCGGCGTTTCTTGCCACCCCGGCATCCTGGTTCACTTCAAAACCGGTCAGTCCGCGGCGACGGCCGCCTTGAGTTCATCGACCTTGTCGGTTCTTTCCCAAGTGAAGTCCGGGTCGGTGCGACCGAAGTGGCCGTAAGCCGCGGTCTTCCGGTAGATCGGGCGAAGCAGGTCAAGCTCGTCGATGATGGCGGCCGGACGCAGATCGAAGACCTTGCGTACCGCCGCTTGGATTCGTTCATCGCTTACGCCCTGGGTCGCCGTACCGAAGGTATTGACGTTGATGCTCACCGGATCGGCCACCCCGATGGCATATGCCACCTGAACCTCGACCTTGCGGGCAAGACCCGCCGCGACGATGTTCTTGGCGACCCAACGGGTGGCGTAGGCCGCGGAACGGTCCACCTTGCTCGGGTCCTTGCCGGAGAAGGCGCCGCCCCCATGATGGGCCGCGCCACCGTAGGTATCCACGATGATCTTACGACCGGTCAGTCCCGCATCCGCGGCCGGACCTCCGAGAACGAACGATCCGGTGGGGTTGACGAGCACACGATAATCGTCGTGACGCACCGCGTCGCCGCACACCTCATCAAGCACCGGCTCAATGACATGCTCACGCAACTGAGCCATAAGCCAGTCATGCGCGACCTGAGGATCATGCTGGGTGGAAACGAGCACCGTGTCCACACGCACAGGGCGATCATTGTCGTCGTATTCGATGGTCACCTGCGTTTTTCCGTCCGGTCGCAGGTGCGGCACGATCCCCTGCTTGCGAACCTCGGCAAGACGGAAGGAAAGCCGATGCGATAGATAAATCGGCAAAGGCATGAGCACATCGGTCTCGTCGGTGGCGTAACCGAACATGATGCCCTGGTCACCGGCGCCTTGCGCCTCATAGCGCTCTTCGCGGGAGACTTCGGTCTCTTCCTGCGGTTTCAGGCGAGAGACACCCTGATTGATTTCGGGGCTTTGCTCAGTCAGCGAGACGAGCACACCGCACGAATCAGCATCAAGACCGACTTCCGAGGATGTATAACCGATATCGCGAACCACCCGGCGCACGATGCCCTGAATGTCGGAATAACCGGCGCTGGTGGCCTCGCCGAACACAAGGAATTGCCCGATGGCCGCCGAAGTCTCCACGGCCACATGGGAATGGGGATCCTGGCGGAGCATATCGTCAAGGATAGCGTCCGAAATCTGGTCACAGACCTTGTCAGGGTGACCTTCGGTGACGGATTCCGATGAAATCAAGCGAGGTTCTTCAGTCACTGCGATACTTCTTTCTTCCATGCCAGAGCCGCCAGAAAGACGGCCGACGTGTATACATACATCAGACAACTGTACGCCCACGGCCTTATAAAAACCATCGACGGTTCATTTCACGAACGAATCCTCACCGCACTGGGCAATGCATACAACGAAAAACGCCCGGTCGTCATCATCCGGCCGGGCGTTTCGCGATACGTTATATGTGGTTTATTGGCGACCTTCGCTCAGGTCGTCCTCACCAAGAGTCTCCTCAAGAAGACCATCATTGATTTCGCGGAAGGCGATGGAAAGCGGTTTGTCGTTATTCTGGTACTCCACCAACGGTCCGACGTTCTGCAACAGTCCCTCGTTCAGCTGCGTGAAATAGGAGTTGATCTGACGGGCGCGCTTCGCCGCGAAAATCGACAAGGAATATTTGTTGTCCTCAGAATGCTCCATAAGCTGGTCAATCGTCGGATTCGCAAGACCGGTCGGTGTAGGCTCAGTGCCAAATGCCATATTATCGCTCCCCTTACAAGAATAAGCTGCTCAAAACCCTTATCATACTCAATCCCTCTGATATTTCACTCCATCAATTGCCACGAGGCGACCATACGGATGCGCACACAACCGGCCAGAGCGCGGCCTCATGTTGATACATCACGACAAAGGCGACACTCGCATCCACCTTATCGCTTGTCCCACTTGCGCAGATTCTTCAAAGGGACATACCCAGGCTCATCCGGTCCGAACAACGTCTCGTCGTCGCGGATGACATACGATACTTCGGTTTTCCCCTCCAAACCGGCCATACGGGCGGTGATGAAGGTCAGCACATGGTCGTCGCTCCAATTCGTGACACCGTCCGCGGCACCGTCCGACCCGGCCATGTCGCGAGATTTGACAACAGTGGAGGTCCTGACCCCCAGCGTCACACGGCCGTTCTCATGCTGGATATAACGTGGTTCGACGTCAATCCTTACGTCACGCATATTCGGCATGCCCCCATCGGTGTAGCCCGACTCGCAATCCGCGGCCACGTCCCGCTGCCGTTGGTCATATCGCGAGAGCACGGACTGATCGTTTTCAAGCGTCGCCTTGAGCAGCCTGACATACGCGTCCAAAGACGTCTGTATGTCGGAGTCAAGGGATATGGTGCGCTGTTCTTCCCGTATCTCATGCTCGGTCCGGAGATCTTCTACTTTGACGACACAAACCAGCATCAGGCACAACGCGACGATTACGGCCAGAACAATCCACCCCGCACGGGCAATCCTGTGATGCAGATTTTCCATGCCCCCCCCGAACTTCGCTCATTCCTCAATCGCACAGCAACATGACATCATTTCAACATGCGGCAGCCGCAAGGCAGATCATACGCCATTGGACTTGGATGGAAACATGCAATGCGTTCACATACTATCATGACAGGCCGCATGTTCGCCACGGCCCGAGTTCAAGTGAGAAGTGCGATATCCCCATGAAACGATGGGATTGCTTGTGTTCCGTAGCCCGTCAACCGACAGCCGGGAGCCGAAGCACGAGCCCTGGTTCGCGTCGAAGGGGGGAACGAGGCGAACCGGCCCCACCGACTGGTCGACGGCAGGCCGAGGATGACCGCCTACTTTGCGGACCCATACCCCGAGCCGACAGCGGTGCAGCAACGAGAACCGAAACAGGCAAATCCGCCGCCACCCGCCCAACCGCACCGACTTCCCCACCCCTCACCCAAGCGGAGGATCGACACCAACCGTGAACGGGCTCTTGAGGAGGAAACTGAGCGCCAAGCCGAACTCAAAAACCGGTCTTGCCGCCAAAACACTTCACGAGATTGGCCTAACCCTACGCGACATCGGCAAAACGCCCGGTATCTCGCACCAGAGGGTTCACCAACTCGCGAAGGCTTGATATTGATAACACGGTACACCGTTGAATCATTCTTTGATGCCGTATTCCTTGGCGATGACGTCCCATAGCTCGGCGGCGGCGCGGTCGACGGCGTCGTTGACGATCACGACATCGAATTCGGGTTCGGCGGCGAGCTCGACCTTCGCGGTTTCAAGGCGTTTCTTGCGTTGTTCCTCATTCTCCGTGCCACGACCCACCAAACGCCGCACCAGCTCGTCGTAGCTCGGCGGCGCGATGAAGACCGAGACGATTTCAAGGTTCAATTCGGCGGCACGCTGCTTCACACGGCGAGCACCCTGCAGATCAATCTCCAGAATCGTCGGAATGTTCTTGGCCAGATGATCGAGCACCGGCCGTAATGGCGTGCCGTAATGGGCCATACCGTGCACGACGGCGGTCTCGAGGAACCAGTCCTGCTTCTCTTGGGCGACGAATTCGTCCTCGTCCATGAACCAGTAGTTCTTGCCGTTGACCTCGCCCGGTCTCGGGGCGCGGGTGGTGGCGGAGACGGAAACCCAGACCTCGGGGTGGTCTTTGAGGAGCTTGGCCTCCACCGTTCCCTTACCTACCGCAGTAGGACCGGTCAAAACAATAAGGCGACCCCTGCCCTGCCGGTCGTCAACCTGCTTGCCCTTGTCGGTCTCGTTGTTCACAGTGCGCTCCCCTCGATTATCTCCTGATGGTTCCCAGTCTAACCAAGCCACTGAATCGATTCGCCTCCCCCGGTCGGAGACGCTCAGTCCAGACGAGCCGGGTCTTCGGTATCGACCGCGGCGGCCACATTCCGAGGTTTGAAGTAGATGCGTTCGGCATTGTTGTAGAACACATCCTCAAGCTCGGACTCGGTGAAGATGTCCGTGGCCTCAAGCCATGTGGCCAAGTCATGGTAGGAGTTGAACGTCGAAGACCAAGGAGAATCGGTGCCCCAGAAGATACGCTCGGGGCCAAGGATCCTCTTCGCCAAGGCCACGTCCTTCTGACAACGTGGAAACGGGAAGTCGCGCTCGCCTTCGATGTCTTGGATCGCCGAGATTTCCGTGGAGATATTCGGATACGGTTCCCATTGACGCAGGACGTTTTCGAGCCGGTCGAGGTGGTCGGCGTTGGGGAACGAGAGATGGCAGACCACGAAATCTAGCTGCGGGTAAAGCCGCGCCAGGTTGGCTATGGCCTCAGGCTGATAGCTTAGCTGGGAGCAGTCACCATAATCAACAGTGACCACGAAACCCGGATAATCGGCGACGTAATGGAAGAAGCGACCCAAACGGGAATCCATGTCGAGCCTAACCGGAATATGGTAACCGCCCAGCCCACCGCCTTGGCTGATCTCCATCTTAACCGCACGAAAGCCGAGATCCTCCACATGCCGACGTACAGCCGTGATCGATTCACCGACGAATGGGTCGAACGAAAAGGCGCCGATGAAGCGATCCGGATACCGTTTTACCGACCGATAGGTGTAGTAGTTCTGGAACCCATAGAGGCTGCCTTGCAATAGAACCGCCTTGTCGACACTGTTCTCATCCATCACCTTCAGAGCAGATTCAGCCAGAAAATCATCGTCCCCCCAACCGTCAGGAATGAGTTTGACGAACGTGCCGTTGTCCCAAACGGCCCTGCCGCCACCCAGCGGATTGAGCCGCCCCTTTCCGTTAAACCCGGAGAGCGAACGGACCAGATGCAGATGTGCGTCGATTTTCTTCATATTTTCATGACTCCTTCGACTGCCATTATCCCCCAGGTACCGACTGGAGTCACTCAACGGCGCCTATCCTCTCTCGGAGGCGAACAGTTGGGCCGAATGCTCCTGTATGCTCATGATCTGGTAGTCATTCGCCTTCACCGCCTCGATGGCCAGCAGCACCGCGAAGAACTCCGTGATGGTGGTGAACTGCGGTACGTCCGCGATCACGGCCGAAGCTCGAATCGTGTATCCGTCCGAACGCGAGCCACGCGTACTCGGGGTGTTCAGCACCATGTCGACCTCGCCCTGCTCAATCATCTCAACCGCGTTTCTGCCAATGTAGTCACTGCCATATTCGGCTTTGAGCATGCGCTCGTCCTCGTCAGTCGTCGAAATCTTACTGACGACCCTGCATTTGATGCCGTAGCGACGCAGAACGGAGGCGGTGCCTTCGGTCGCGCAGACGGTGAAACCGAGCTCCTTCAAACGTATCGCGATAAGTGGCAACTGGCGTTTGTCGGTATCCGCCACGGACAGAAACACGTTGCCGTGCGTCGGCAGCCCACCCTCGTAAGAGGCAAGCTGGGACTTGGCGAAGGCGTGCGGGAAGTCACGATCGAAGCCCATCACCTCGCCGGTCGAGTGCATCTCCGGTCCAAGCAGTGTGTCGACGGATTTGCCGCCTTCGGTGCGGAAGCGCTTGAACGGCAGCACGGATTCCTTGACCGCCACCTGCTGACCGGGGCGAATGGTGCCGCCATCGCCCTTGGGCAGGAGCAGACCACACCGACGCTGTTCCTCGATAGTCTCCCCGACCATGATGCGCGCAGCCGCCTTCGCGAGCGCCACACCGGTCGCCTTGGACGCGAACGGGATGGTACGTGAGGCGCGTGGATTCGCTTCAATGACGTAGAGCGTATTGGCCATGTACGCGAACTGAACGTTCATCACGCCGCGCACACCGCAACCTTCGGCAATGGCCAAAGTCGCTTCGCGCAGACGCTTGATCTGGTCATCGGACAGCGTTGAAGGCGGCAACGTGCAGGCCGCATCACCTGAATGCACGCCAGCCTCTTCCACGTGCTCCATAATGCCACCGATATAGAGTTCGTTACCGTCGTAGAGGGCGTCGACGTCGATCTCAATGGCGTCTTGCAGGAACTTGTCGATAAGAAGCGGCGATGGCAGGCGGCCTGAGACCACCGTGTCGGCCTTGGCCTGGTCAAGAGCGCGATTGACGTATTTCTCGAGTTGGGCATCATCGTAGACGATCTCCATGCCACGCCCTCCAAGCACATAGCTCGGTCGCACCAGCACCGGATAGCCAATCGAGCGCGCAGCCTCGAGAGCCTGTTCCATGCTCAGGGCCGTGCCATATCGCGGTGCGTTCAGCTTCTCCTTACGGAGCACCTCACCGAACAGCTCTCGGTTTTCGGCCAGATCTATGGACTCCGGGCTAGTGCCCAGAATCGGCACGCCCGCGGTCTTGAGGCGGGCGGCCAATGAAAGCGGGGTCTGCCCACCGAGCTGCACAATCACGCCCTTGACGGCCCCTAGCTTCTTCTCGGCCTCATAGATCTCCATCACGTCCTCGAAGGTCAGCGGCTCGAAGTACAGCCTGTCTGACATGTCATAGTCGGTGGAGACCGTCTCGGGGTTGCAGTTGACCATGATCGTATCATAGTCCTTGCCCAGCTCCTGCACGGCATGCACACAGGTGTAGTCGAACTCAATGCCCTGCCCGATGCGGTTCGGTCCGGAACCTAGGATGATCACGGCCTCACGGTCACGCGGTTTGAGCTCGGATTCATCGGCGTAACACGAGTAATAATACGGCGTGACGGCATCGAATTCGGCCGCGCATGTGTCCACTGTTTTGTAGACGGGACGCAACCCATAACTGTGCCTTAATTCACGAATCGTGTTCTCGCCTTCGTCGCCAAGGTGACGTAGATGTGCGATCTGTAGGTCGGACAGACCGGCCAATTTTGCTTTTTTCAGTAGCTTGGGCCCAAGGATTTCAGTGAACCGCACCTCCATGGCCGTCTGGTTGATCAGGACGAACTGCTCGATGAACCAAGGGTCGATCTTGGTGGCTTGGAAAATCTGCTGAAGGGTGGCCCCACCCCATATGGCGCGCTGAATCTGCAGATACCGCAGTTCGGTCGGCGTGTGCATGTCTTCGAGCAGTCGGCTCACCTCTTGCCTGTCGGGACGCCTGCCATCCCAGGAAAAGCCCATGTGCCTCTTGTCGATGGAACGCATCGCCTTGCCTAGGGACTCCTGGAAGTTGCCGCCGAGCGCCATCGCCTCACCCACCGACTTCATCGAGGTCGTCAAGGTTGGGTCGGCGCCGGGGAATTTTTCGAAGGTGAAGCGCGGCACCTTCGTGACCACGTAATCGATGGTCGGTTCGAAACTGGCCGGGGTGGACTGGGTGATGTCGTTCTGGATTTCGTCAAGGGTGTATCCCAAGGCAAGTTTGGTGGCGATCTTGGCGATCGGGAAACCGGTGGCCTTAGAGGCCAAGGCCGAGGAACGCGACACGCGCGGGTTCATCTCAATGACCACGATCCGGCCGTTGTCGGGGTTGACCGCGAACTGAATGTTGCAGCCACCGGTATCCACTCCGACACCGCGGATGATGGCTATGCCGATATCACGCATACGTTGATATTCCCGGTCCGTCAGAGTGAAGGTCGGAGCCACGGTAATCGAGTCGCCGGTGTGCACCCCGACCGGGTCGACGTTCTCAATCGGGCAGACGACCACGACGTTGTCGTTACGGTCACGCATCAGCTCAAGCTCGTACTCCTTCCATCCTTCGATCCCCTCTTCGATCAGCACTTCGTTGGTCGGAGAATAATGGATGCCGGCTCCCGCGATGCGATGGAGTTCCTCTTCGTCGTGCGCGATGCCGGAACCCAGGCCGCCCATGGTGAAGCTGGGACGGACGACCACCGGATAGCCAAGCTTGGCGACGATCGCATCGACCTCTTCCAGGGTGTGCGCCACATCCGAACGGGCTGATTCCGCCCCGGCGGCCTCAACGACCTTTTTGAACTGCTCACGGTCCTCACCGCGGTCAATGGCCGCCAAATCGGCGCCAATCAATTCCACATGGTATCTGTCGAGAACACCGGCCGCACCAAGCTCCTCAGCCGCGTTGAGGGCGGTCTGCCCACCAAGCGTAGGCAGCAACGCATCCGGGTGTTCCTTGGCGATGATCCGTTCCAGGATGGAGGTTTCAATCGGTTCGATATAGGTCGCGTCGGCCATTTCCGGATCGGTCATGATGGTGGCCGGATTGGAGTTGACCAGGATGACCCGGATGCCCTCCTCCCGCAACACGCGGCAGGCCTGGGTGCCCGAGTAGTCGAATTCCGCGGCCTGGCCTATGACGATGGGGCCGGAGCCGATGACCATGACGGAATGAATGTCCTGACGTTTAGGCATTACTTGTTCTCCTTGTCGAATTCCGGGGCGGACGGGGTTGCTGCTTCGGTTGTGGCGAGATTCCTCCACGGCGAGGCCGATGAGGGAGCGACGAGGACCGTCGAAACAGGCCGACCGGCCTTATGAGCGGCCATCAGCGACACAAACCGGTCGAAGAGGTATGCCGCATCATGCGGCCCGGCTGCGGCTTCAGGGTGATACTGCACCGAGAATGCCGGGATGTCGAGGCATTGCAGTCCCTCGACGACATTGTCGTTCAAATCAATGTGCGAGACGAAAACCTTTCCGTACTTCCCCCCACCGTACGGCGCCTCCGTGGGGAAGCCGACCGGCGCGTCCACGGCGAACCCGTGGTTGTGCGCGGTGATCTGCACCTTGCCTGTGGTCATGTCCTTGACCGGCTGGTTAACGCCATGATGCCCGAATTTGAGCTTGTACGTGTCGAAGCCGAGCGCGCGTCCGAACAATTGATTCCCGAAGCAGATACCAAAGAACGGGTACCCCGCTTCGAGGACCTTACGCAGCAAATCGACCTCCGCAGGTGCCTCCTGCGGGTCTCCGGGGCCATTAGAGAAGAACACGCCATCGGGGTTCAGCTCCTGAATCCGTTCAAACGAAACGCTCGATGGCACAACATGCACCCGACATCCGCGCTCGGCCAACCGGTGCGGGGTCATGCCCTTGATACCAAGATCCACGGCCGCGACGGTATACAAAGGTTCCTTGCCCTCGTATCGACCACAGGGCTCGACGGTGTATGCCTCGTCAGTGCTCACTTCGTCGTAGAGCCGCGACCCCTCCATCTGCGGCACGGCACGCACCTGGGCAAACAGTGACTCCAACGGAAGCAGTGTCCCGGTCCGGGCGTCCACAAGCGCACTTCCGGAAAAGATGCCGGCACGCATCACTCCCCCACTGCGCAGGTGGCGCACCAGCTTGCGCGTGTCAATGCCACCGATGCCGACGATGCCATCGTTTTGCAGATCCTCGTCAAGGCTGCCCGTAGCCCGCCAGTTGCTCACGTTCGGACTGGCATCGCGCACCACATAGCCGGCCACCCACACACGGCCGGACTCCGGATCATCTCGGTTGACGCCGGTGTTGCCGATATGAGGGAACGTCTGAACGACGATCTGCCTGTCATAGCTTGGATCGGTGATGGTTTCCTGATAACCGGTCATGCCCGTAGTGAAGACGATCTCACCGAAGGTGCTGCCTTGAGCCCCGTATGGCTCTCCAACGTAGAGCTCCCCGTCTTCCAGCAGCAGTACCGCATCCTCTGCTGCAAAACGTTCAGGTGCGGTTTGGTATTCAGTCATCGCGTGTTCCCTTCTGCCAAGCATGTGAGCCTGATAAAAAATAACCGGGCCGGAATTGAAATTCGCGGCCCGGCCACCGAACCGCGGTCGAAACGTATTAACTGAACGATGAAACGCCTGTCACCGAATCATCGCCAATCGATTCATCGGAAGCCCCATCATCAATGATTGAATTATTTGGAATCGAGCGATCCTCGGTTCCCGTGGGTTCAATCGGAACATCACCGGTCTGCCCGACCACAGGATCGAAAACCAATTGTCCATCCGAAGTCTTTTCCTCGGCATCCACGTCACCCCCTTCGGCGGCATTGACGTCCTCAGCACCATCGCCTTGCCCGGAAACACCACCGGATTTGAGGAACCCCGGCGCAGTAGGCGAATTCTTACGGCGTTCCTCGGTCGCGCGTCGCTCTTCGCGCAGTCGAGCCTGCTCCCTTGCCTCTGCAATCTGAGTCAGAACGTCATTCCTCTTTGTCGAAACAGTGCTCAGAAGACCATGCACGAACGAAGGGGCGTCGTCGTCGGAATAGTCCTTTGCAAGGCTGAGAGCCTCGTCAATGGCCACCTTATCGGGAACCTCATCGTTGAAGAGAACCTCCCAAACGGCGATGCGCAGGATGTTCCGGTCAATCACGGCCATGCGCCGCACCGACCACTTGGTCGAATACTCGTCAAGAGCGTGGTCAATACCATGCAATTCGTCCGCAACGCCACGAACCATCTCGATGGCATAGTCAGGCAAAGGCGTCTCGGCTCCGGGATGCGCGATGCGTTCAGTGAGCAGCGACGAGATATCCTGACCTTTCTCATCCGCCTCATACAGTGTGTTGAGCGCCCGCTTGCGTGCCGTAGACCTTGCCATTTACCCCAATGCCTCTCGGATTTGTTCCGGACGCCTCAGCCATTCATGACCGTTCGCGTCCGAGACAGATATCATCATTTTCTTTCCAAGCCGCGAGTCAACAGGACGAATCGCGGCACATGCCCAGTACCCGACATCGAGACGATCGTCAGAACATTCGGGCGCAGGGCATTTCGAGTAGGTGTCAGCCGTTCTCGCGGCCGAGGTACGAACCGTCACGGGTATCTACCTTGACCTTCTCGCCTTCGCCGACGAACAGCGGCACCTGAATCTCGGCACCGGTCTCGACGGTGGCCGGCTTGGTGCCGGCGTTGGAACGGTTGCCTTGCACCCCGGGCTCGGTGTGAGTGATGGTCAGAATGACGCTGGCCGGAAGCTCCACGCTCAGCGGAGTGCCGTCGTGGAAGCTGACGATGCAGTCCGTGCCCTCAAGCAGGTACTTGGCCTGCTCGCCAACCAGATCCTTGGGGATGTTGGTCTGCTCGTAGGTGGTCATGTCCATGAAGACGAAGCTGT
This sequence comes from Bifidobacterium bohemicum DSM 22767, assembly GCF_000741525.1. Classification (GTDB taxonomy): domain Bacteria; phylum Actinomycetota; class Actinomycetes; order Actinomycetales; family Bifidobacteriaceae; genus Bifidobacterium; species Bifidobacterium bohemicum. The sequence goes on from NZ_JGYP01000002.1 coordinate 48,759, forward strand.
CGCCGTCCTCATAGGAGTACTGAAGGTTGCGGTTGTCGACGGTCTCGAAGTCCATCTTCATGCCAGCGTTGAACGTGCGGTCCACGATCTTGCCGGAAAGCACGTTCTTGATGGTGGTGCGCACGAAGGCCGGCCCCTTGCCGGGCTTGACGTGCTGGAACTTCGTTACGGTCCACAGCTGTCCGTCAAGGTTCAGTACCGACCCGTTCTTGATGTCATTGCTTGTCTGTGCCACGTTTCGTCACCTTAGTCTGTCTCATAAGCGCGTATTCCAACGCTGCTACATTCATAAAACGCCTTCGTCATTATGCCAGTGGGTAGGTACAGACACGGTTATACTGCGTCGAAGGTGGGCGATCCTCCAATTTCCTAGTCGATGCGCATCATATGAGGCGACAGTCCGGCCCAACAACCGAGGAGGCTCCGGACTTTCGGGATGAATCAACGGGAAGCTTCCGGCTATCCGCTTCCCACATCGCCATTGATTTTTTACCGGACACCTCTCGATCGACTTTCCCAGGCTATTTACGGCGCAACGACCAGCGTCCGGAGAATCGGTGAACACCACGGTAGTTACCGGCCAGTGCACCCAACGAGGTTGACACCGGTATGCCGCACGGGCATTCAGGATGGACTATGGTTTTCGATAGAACCTGCGCAAATCCGTTCGTCAAGAAATCGTGGACACCCTGCTCTTTGCTGGAACGGAGCATGAACGTTTATACGTCGCTCCCCTGATTCAAATCACATCCAACGCCGAGCTTTCCTAGCATCATAGGACAATTTGATGATGACCGAATGCGTGCCTCGTTACTCCTGATTTCACGAAGAAAGCCAAGAAAGGGGTCGACCCGCCAGCGAACCGTCTGTTCCTGTGAGAGCATATTTTTTTGAGAGCATATTTTTTAACACAAATATAAAAATGCCCCGCACCATACGAGGCGGGGGCATTTTTAAGTAAGTTGACAACCTACTTGCTGAGAACTACTCAATCACCTTGGTGACACGGCCTGAGCCGACGGTGTGGCCGCCTTCACGAACTGCGAAGGTCAGACCCTCCTCCATGGCGACGGGCTGAATGAGCTCGACGGTGAAGGTGGCATGATCGCCAGGCTGAACCATCTCGACGCCTTCCGGCAACGTGATGACGCCGGTGACGTCGGTGGTACGGAAGTAGAACTGCGGACGGTAGTTCGAGAAGAACGGCGAGTGACGACCGCCCTCATCCTTGGTCAGGACGTAGACTTCGCCCTCGAACTTGTGGTGAGGGGTCACGCTACCGGGCTTGGCGATAACCTGACCACGCTCAACGTCGTCGCGGTTGATGCCACGGAGCAACAGACCGGTGTTGTCGCCGGCCTGAGCCTCATCCATCTGCTTGTGGAAGGTCTCGATGGAGGTGACGGTAGTGGTCGTAGTCGGACGAATGCCGACGATCTCCGCCGGTGCGTTGACCGGAATCACACCACGCTCGACACGACCGGTCACCACGGTGCCACGGCCGGAGATGGTGAAGACGTCCTCGATAGGCATGAGGAACGGCTTGTCCAGGTCGTGAACCGGGGTCGGGATGTAGTCGTCGACGGCATCCATGAGATCCTTGACGGTCTGAACCCACTTGTCATGATCGGGAGCGTCGTCATGCAGGGCGCCGTAGGCGGAGGTGCGGATGACGGGGCAGTCACGGTCGAAGCCGTTCTCCTCGAGCAGGTCGCGAACCTCTTCCTCAACGAGCTCGATGAGCTCCTCATCCTCAACCATATCGCACTTGTTGAGCGCAACGAGAATCCTCGGCACGCCAACCTGACGAGCAAGCAAAACGTGCTCGCGGGTCTGGGCCATGGGGCCGTCGGTTGCGGCAACTACGAGGATTGCGCCATCCATCTGAGCAGCGCCGGTGATCATGTTCTTCACGAAGTCGGCGTGGCCCGGGCAGTCGACGTGAGCGTAGTGACGCTTCTCCGTCTGGTACTCGATGTGGGCGATGTTGATGGTGATACCACGCTGCTTCTCTTCGGGAGCCGCGTCGATCTGATCGAAGTCATATTCCGGGTTGAGATCCGGGAACTCCTCGTGCAACACCTTGGAGATGGCCGCGGTCAGGGTCGTCTTGCCGTGATCCACGTGGCCGATGGTGCCGATGTTGACGTGCGGCTTAGTCCGCTCGTACTTTTCCTTTTCTGCCATTGCTTTGTCCTCCTGGACGTTTTCGTAGTTAGCCCGTGCCCTAAAGCATGGGTACTCGCTACAGTTTACTGGGTTTCTGGGTTACTTGCCACTTCAGTGCCCTAACCCAGTCAGCGCTACAGAATAGTAACGCTGACTGGAGACAGACACGCCATTGAAGCAGTGATTTACTCGCCTCGCTGAGCCTTGATGATCTCGTCCGAGACCGCCTTCGGCACCTCCGAATACGAGTCCATCTGCATGGTGAACATCGCGCGGCCCTGGGTCTTGGAACGCAGATCGCCGATGTAGCCGAACATCTCGCTCAGCGGCACCTTGGCCTCGATGACCTTGACGCCGGTGGCGTCCTTCATCTCGGTTATGTTGCCACGACGAGAGTTCAAATCGCCCATCACGTCGCCCATATACTCCTCAGGCGTACGTACCTCGACGGCCATGATCGGCTCGAGGATGACGGGCTTGGCCTTCGGGGCTGCGGTCTTGAAGGCCATGGAACCGGCGATCTTGAAGGCGAGCTCCGAGGAATCGACATCGTGGATCTGACCGTCCGTGACGGTCGCCTTGACGCCGACCACGGGGAATCCGGCGAGTACACCGGACTCCATGGCCTCCTGCACACCAGCATCGATCGAAGGAATGAACTCCTTGGTGATGTGGCCGCCGGTGACCTCGTTGACGAACTCGTAATCCTTGCCCTCTGCAGGGTCGAGAGGCTCGAAGTTCATCAGCACCTTTGCGAACTGGCCGGAGCCACCGGTCTGCTTCTTGTGGGTGTATTCGAGGTTCATCACGGGCTTGCGGATGGTCTCGCGGTAGGCGACCTGCGGGTTGCCCACGTTGCACTCCACCTTGAACTCGCGCCGCATACGGTCGACGATGATGTCAAGCTGCAGCTCGCCCATGCCGGAGATGAGGGTCTGGCCGCTCTCCTCGTCGGTCTTGACCTGGAAGGTCGGATCCTCATCGGCCAACTTGGCCAGAGCAATCGACATCTTCTCCTGATCGGCCTTCGTCTTGGGCTCCACCGCAACCTCGATGACGGGATCAGGGAAGGTCATGGACTCAAGGGAAATCGGAGCCTTGTCATCGCACAGCGTGTCACCGGTCGAAACGTTCTTCAGACCGACGAGCGTGTAGATGTTGCCTGCCTCGGCAGCGTCGACGGGGTTCTCCTTGTCGGCGTGCATCTGGAAGATCTTGCCGACACGTTCCTTCTTGCCCTTCGTGGAATCGAGCACGGAGTCACCCGGCTGAATGGAGCCGGAGTAGACGCGCACGAACACGAGCTTGCCGTAGAAGGGGTGAGTCGAGATCTTGAAGACCAACGCGGCGAACGGGTCATCCGTGGTCGGCTTGCGATCGATCTCCACGGACTCGTCACCGGGCTTGAAACCGGCGATTGCGGGGACGTCCTCAGGGCTCGGCAGATAATCGACCACTGCGTCAAGCAGAGGCTGAATGCCCTTGTCCTTGAAGGCGGAACCGCACAGAACCGGGTATGCACGACGGGAGATGGTCAGCTCACGAATGCCCTGACGCAACTCCTCTTCGGTCAGTTCGCCGGCCTCAAGATACTTCTCGGTGAATTCGTCGTTGGCCTCCGCCACCTGATCCATCAAAGTCGCGTGATATTCCTCGGCACGCTCCTTGAGTTCATCAGGGATGTCAACGGTCTCGTAGTGGGCGCCCAGATCGGTGGTGACGTCCTTCCAGACATAAGCCTTCATACGGATGAGATCCACCATACCGGTGAAGGTGTCTTCCGCACCGATCGGCAGTTGCAGCACGAGCGGCGTGGCACCGAGCTTCTGCTTGATGGTATCGACGGAGTAGTAGAAGTCCGCACCGAGCTTGTCCATCTTGTTGATGAAGCAGATGCGCGGCACGCCGTACTTGTCGGCCTGACGCCACACGGTCTCGCTCTGCGGCTCCACACCTTCCTTGCCGTCGAACACGGCAATGGCGCCATCAAGCACGCGAAGCGAACGCTCCACCTCGGCCGTGAAGTCCACGTGACCGGGGGTGTCGATGATGTTGATCTGGAACTTCTTGTCCGTGTCATGGGTCTGACGGTTCCAGAAGCAGGTGGTCGCGGCGGACTGAATGGTGATGCCACGTTCCTTTTCCTGAGCCATGAAGTCCATCGTTGAGGCGCCTTCGTGGGTCTCGCCGATCTTGTAGTTCTTGCCCGTATAGAACAGAATACGTTCCGTACAAGTCGTCTTTCCGGCATCAATGTGAGCCATGATGCCGATATTGCGGACCTCATTGAGGTCCGAGAGCACATCGAGTGCCATAAATGTTCCTTACGCTTGTTTTGTTAGCTCTGTGATTACCAACGATAGTGCGCGAAGGCCTTGTTGGCTTCGGCCATCTTGTGGGTGTCCTCACGACGCTTCACGGAGGCACCAAGGCCGTTCGAGGCATCGAGAATCTCGTTGGCCAGACGCTCGGCCATGGTCTTCTCGCGACGCTTGCGGGAGAAGTCCGTGAGCCAACGCAAGGAAAGGGCGTTCGCACGGTTGGGCTTGACCTCGACCGGGACCTGGTAGGTCGCACCACCGACACGGCGGGAACGGACCTCAAGGGACGGACGGATGTTGTCAAGTGCGCGCTTGAGGACGGAGACGGGCTCCTGATCCGTCTTCTCCTTGACGATATCGAGCGCGGAATAGACGATGTTCTCAGCGATGGCCTTCTTGCCGTCGAGGAGGATCTTGTTGATCAGCTGGGCCACGACGGTCGAACCGTAGATCGGGTCTGGCAGCAGCTCGTGCTTTTTAGCGGGTCCTTTACGTGACATCTCTTACTTCGCCTTCTTTGCTCCGTACAGGGAACGACCCTGCTTGCGGTCCTTGACACCCTGGGTATCGAGCGCGCCGCGCACGATGTGGTAACGCACGCCAGGCAAATCCTTGACACGGCCGCCACGCACGAGCACGATGGAGTGCTCCTGCAGGTTATGGCCTTCGCCAGGAATGTAGGCGGTTACTTCGACACCAGAGCTCAGGCGCACACGGGCGACCTTACGCAATGCCGAATTCGGCTTCTTCGGGGTGGTGGTGTACACACGGGTGCATACGCCGCGGCGCAGCGGGCTTCCCTTGAGGGCCAGAGTCTTCGACTTCTTGGACTTGGCCTTACGTCCCTTACGGACGAGTTGTTCTATGGTAGGCAACTTCAGTTCTCCGATTCGTTATCCTAGTTTTCCGTGAAGCCGCCACACCGCGACCTTCACCGAACGAATCGGTAAAAAAGCCACAGTCCACCGGCCCGATGGCCCTTCGCTCTCCTGCCGCCGTATCGCTACGCGCAATCTTGCGAGTTCCGGGATATCCCAATCGTCCACGCCTATCACATAAGGCGTGCCATTGGCACACACATCCCCCTACTATACCAGTGGCTCGGACAAATCATTGCAATCCTCGGCCGCATGTCGGCGACCGGACAACACCCCGTCGGATATATGTCAAAAAGGAACTTCCGGCATCGCCCAGACCTGGTTTGGGGTGCAATGGAGGCCCGAAACAGTGAGGATGTTCCTCTTCAACCCATTCCTCCACTGCATTCATGCTCATTCCGCTTACAAAAACAAACCTCTCCCCTGAAATTTTCACCTGAAAGCCAACGTAATTCCTTGTGATGCCAGGTGGTGTACAGTGAAACCATCAGAGCCGATACGCGCCAAACCGCCGAGGCTGGGGAACCGGAGGACGAAGGGAGGTGACAGACATGGCAAAGGAGGCAGAAAAGAAGGACTTAGAAGAGGAGCCCAAGAAGCAGACCATCCATCGTGATTCGAAGAACGGGCAGTTCGTTTCCGAAAGCACCGCACGCCGCCGTCCAAAGACGACCCAGACCGAGCATCGCTGAGCGATAACCCAGGTATTACCACAGCCGCATCCCTTATCAATAAGGGTGCGGCCGTTCTGTATTTGAAGCCTCCCTCGAGTTGACCAGTCAAATGTGGAGTCATAGGCCGGGAAGACGCGGCGTACAGCCCAAGTTTCCAAAAACACCAATTTCGTCCTATACGCAAAAACCCCACTCCCCTTGCGGGAGCAGGGCTTCACGATGGGGTGGCCAACGCGGTTCGAACGCGCGACCTTCTGAACCACAATCAGATGCTCTACCTGCTGAGCTATGGCCACCATCGAAATGAGGAACCAATCCCGTTCAACGAACCGAACCGATATCCGCACAACAGAAAAGAACTATACATGATTATCTTGACGTTTGGTAACCGGCGCGTCGCGAACGGCAAATCGCTAGGCAGGACATGGCGACTTTGACCAATGCGCAGAAGCACGACAGCGGTGTAAATCATGTCAATCCCGCCCGGCACACGGTGCGGGAGAGCGCCGCTGCCCCACGACCTGACCGTGTATCGTCCGGAATCGGCCCGATGCGTCCTCGGAAAACAAGCACGGGTCGGCACACGCCGCCGGAGACCTCCGACACTCCCCCTACCTCACGTCAATGAGGCCGTGTTCACCCTTTTCGGCCAGACTCATCACATGATTGACGAAAGGATATTTGCCCGGCTTGTCGATCCTCAACTCCACGAAGCCGCCTTGTGCGGGCTGAAGCGGCAGAACCTGGGCAGCGGCGTTGCGCTCCTGACCGTCCGCAACGGTCGCGTCGGACCGCGAAAGCAGATAGCGTCCCTCACTCCAGACCGTGTCGAACTGCGTGCCGACGACATGGAACGAAAGCGGCATGTTCGGCCCGGCGTCCAATATCCATAGGCGCACACGACCACCCCTCTTCAAAGCCAAAGGATGAGAGTCATACTGGAAGGCACGACCGTCAAAAGCCGCGATGTCCGGCTTCATGCCGCTAACTTTAGTCGCATCGGCCGTTGCCCCATTACCGCCGAGGTACATCTCGGAACCGATGAGCAGATATTCGGCGTCGACGGCCGGCAGGTCATCCGGTTCGATGAGCACGGCACCATACATGCCGTTGGCGATATGGATGGACATCGGATCGCTGGAGCAGTGGTAAAGCCATATGCCGGCGTGATCGGCGGTGAACGTGTAATCGAGACTCTTGCCGGGTTCGATATTACGCATCATCTCCTGCGGCACGGCTGGGCCTGCGTGAAAATCTATCGAATGGCTCATGCTGCCGTGATTGACCAGATGAACATGAAACGTGTCGCCTACGCGTCCGCGAAGCACCGGACCCGGGCTTAACGGTTCGGTCGTCCTGTCGCGGGGATGGGATTGCTCGTCGTATCCCCATACGGTGCGCGTCAAACCGCGAGCCAGTCTCTCTTTGCGCTCCGTGATGTCGAACGTATAGCGGCGTTCATGCACGCCCGGCACCCCGGCGAACTCGTCCTGAGGAACGGATGCGTTCAATGGCCGAGAGGAGCGGGCGTAGTCCTGCAACGCAGCGACCGAAGAAAGATCGGAATGATCCGACGACAAGCCTTCTGATCGCGCCGTATCCTCTGAGCTTCCGGATTCCCGGGCAGCCGGGCGTCCGCCGACCGCATGGACGCCAAGCTCCATTCCCATCTGCCGATGCCCGGCGAGCGCACACCAGGCGACGGCATCCCTGCCAACGACCCCTACATCGAGCGTTACTTTCGCCCCGACCGGCACGTTGCCCGTCTGCTTGCCATTCGGGAAGGTGAGGTTGTGCCTTTGATCCCCGGTGTTGGCGAACACGACCACAAGCCTGTTCCCCGCCGGCAGCCGGATCGAGGAGGGAACGAACGACATGCCCCGCACACTGATCTGAACCGTCGTGGTTCGCCCTGTTGCGGCAATTCCCGCGGACAAATCACCACCGTCAGACGACGGATGGCCGGCATCACCAGCCGTCCGGTCGGCAGCCGAAAGCGTACCGTTGCCCGATAACGAAGATTTCGACAAACCATATCCGCCGAAAACAAAGAGAACCAGGATGACGAATACCGTACCAACGGCCATAAAGCGCAATGATCGAACACGTGAGGAATCCTTCCTGGCGGCCCGATTGTCCTGTGCCATCAACTCGGGTTTGGTATCGGTCCGGTTCAAATGCCCCATACGATGCCGCGGGGCGTGCGACCATTGGGGCTCGGCGGCCCGACGGAGGCGCTTCGCTTGAAGTATTCGACGTCCGAAGACGACGAGCCCCATATCGGACAGCAACATGCTCAGCACCCCAATGACGCTCACGGTGTCGCCGAATTTCCAGAGGGCTTGCGCCCCACGTACCGTGCCGGACAAGCGCAACAGCAATCCGCCCTGTACCAGAATCCATGGAGCCCATAGCACAGGATGGAACGGCATGGGTCTGCGCACCACGGACGGGATAATGACGTCCGCATGAGCGATGACCATGGTCATGATGAACCCCAAGGCCAAAGCATGCAGGCCCATATCGGTCCAGTACCCTCCCTCCTGAACTGGCGCGAACATCCACACCGCCGCGGCGAGCAGACCCCACGCATAGGCGCTAACCATGCACGTGCCCATGAACCCGGTGAGTCCTGAATTATGCCAAGTGCCAAGCGCCACATCATGTTGCAGCATGTAGGCGAGCAGAACCGCAAGCACCAATCCCAGGAACGGATAACCCAGCGCGGGGCGCAGGCATTGGACAGCCGAGGCCACGACGACGGCGAGGCACAACGCAAGCACGATGCCCTCGACATGGGGCTTGGAAAACACGGTGCGCGCCAGCTCGACCCGTTCGCCCACGATGGTCAAAACCAAGAACATCAGCCACATCGGAGCCAAAACAACCGCATCGACATGCCCCGTCCACAACGCCACGCCCACCAGGCCGACGGATGCGGCGAGCATCTGCATCAGCACCTCCTCGGAGGACTGCCGCAGACAGAGCGCGACGTATATGGCGAGCAACACGGCCATGGAAGCGATCCAGAGCGAGCCCGCCAATAGATGTCCCAAGTCGGCAACCTGTTTTGATCCGACCATTGAGGAGACCAGACCGGTGGCAGGCAGCAACACCGTCGCCAAACCACCAAACAACGGGGCGCAGAAACACCAATGGGGACCCTTGTTGCCTCCGCTGCGATAGGCAACGGCACGCTCCAGGCTGATCGCGGTGCCCAAGAAACCGAACACCATCAGCACACCGTGGTCGTCGGGCCCAACGACATTCGGAAGAATGGAGACGACGCCGGCCCGTGCCAAGGCACCGGCAAGGCCGAGCAGCACCGCCAGCCCCGTGAAGAGCAGCATTGAGATTCTGACTTTGGGCAGTGCGGCCAGCCGCCTCACCGAACGCATGGGATGGTCGGAATCGTCCGATGGATGCCTTCCCGCTTTCTTCCGTTCCCCTTCTGGCTCACCCCGCCGGCACCTTATCTCAGACATACCGCACACACACCCATCATTCCTTGTCATCCCACCTGAAGCAGTGCGACGATAAGTCGTTTTTTGCGACAAGTCAATAGTTTTATGTCACGAAGATTCGCCTCATCGAACCATTACGGCCGACGTCGCAACATTGACAACATCGCAATATGACATAGGTCACAAAACGGCCCGTATAGGACAAACGGCAATCACCGCGGGCCGATAATGGTAATCATATGTCATTAAATGTCGACGAAGGGAAAACCAAAGATGCATGATCCAACCCCGCCAAACCCGATCGCCCACCGCCAACCGCAAGACAACGCCGAGCAGACCAACCCCCTGTTCCCCGGACGGGCATTCATCTCGACCGTGCTCGACGCTTTGGAAAGCAAGGAGACCATGACCGGCACGATGACGGGACGCTACATCCAGCGGGCCGTCATGGCGGGTCTGTTCGTCGGCATATTCTTCGCCGCGTTCTGGGTGATCATCGGGCAGGCAAGCATGGGCGGACCAGGACTCAGGCTGGCCGGAAAAGTGATTGCGGGCATCACTTTCGGATGGGCGCTGGTGCTTATCTACTACACGAACTCCGAACTGTTGACCTCGAACATGATGGTGGTGAGCGTGGGCGCCTATCACAAGCGCATCGGATGGGCGCATTCGTTGAAGCTGCTCGGCCTGTGCCTGGTGGGCAATCTGCTCGGGGCGCTGGTCGTGGCCATCATCCTGAGGTTCTCGTCAATCGTGTCGGGCCCCGCTCTGGCGCAGATGCTTGCGGCCTGCAATACCAAGATCGCCTACCTAAACTCTTGGTTCGGCATCGCGGACCTGTTCGTGCGGGCGATTCTGTGCAATTTCTGCATCAACATCGCCATGCTCATGGTCTATAACGGCAAACTTACCAATGATTTCACCAAATGCACGATTATGGTGGTGGCCGTATTCGTCTTCACGTTCTGCGGCTTCGAACATTCGGTGGCCGACTCGGCGATGTTCCTCATTCTTGGAACGCACGGACTGGTCAACGCCTGGAAGGCCGTGCTGGTCATCATCGTCGCGATCCTCGGCAACCTCGTAGGCGGCGGCATCCTGATCGGTCTGAACTTCGCCACGATGAACGACGAACGCGGCATAGGCATTGACAAAACGGGGATCGGTGCCGAAGCATAGGAGTTAGGCATACGGGCTGTTTTAGCGGAGCGAGCGACACACGAGGTTCGTGTAAGCCCCCGGGTACGATCGCATACCATCAACGGATAAGACAGCTTGATGTTCCGATCTCTGCAAGGAGCCTACTATGCTGAATTTCGTCAATGATTACTCGGAAGGCGCCGATCCTTCGATCCTCAAGCGGCTGGCCGAAACCAATATGGACCAGCTTCCCGGCTATGGCGGCGACGAATACACGGCGCACGCCAAGAAGCGCATACGTCAGGCGTGCGGTTGCCCCGAAGCCGACGTATGGTTTCTGGTGGGCGGCACTCAGACCAACCAGACCGTCATCGACACCATCACACCGCGCTGGGCCGGCGTGGTTGCGGCCACCAACGGGCACGTCAATGTGCACGAGGCGGGCGCCATTGAGTCCACCGGACACAAGGTACTGACGGTGCCCGGCCATGAAGGCAAACTCGACCCCGACCGACTGGATCGCTTCTGCGCCGATTTTTATGCGGACGGCAACTACGAACACATGGTCTTCCCAGGGGCGGTCTACATCTCGCACCCCACTGAATACGGCACACTCTATTCAAAGGCCGAACTCGAGGCAATCGCCAAGGTCGCGCACAGATACGACATGCCGCTGTTCTTGGATGGAGCGCGGCTCGGATACGGCCTTGCCGCCGAAGGCACGGACGTGACGCTTGAGGACATCGCACGCATTACCGACGTGTTCTATATCGGCGGCACCAAGGTCGGAGCGTTGTTCGGAGAGGCCGTGGTCTTCACCAAAGGCAATACACCGAAGCACTTCCTCACGCTGATCAAACAGCACGGGGCGCTTCTGGCGAAAGGCTGGCTGCTCGGACTCCAGTTCGACACCCTGTTCACCGACGACCTGTACATCCGGATCGCACGGAATGCCAACAACATGGCGGCGCAGATCCGCACGGCTCTCGACGCGAGGGGCTACCGGCGTGTATACCACTCGACGACCAACCAGACGTTCATCGTCATGAGTCAGCCGACCATCGACCGACTTTCCGAAGGCGTCGGCATGGGCTTTCTCGAAAAGTACGACGATACGCGTTCCGTGATGCGCATCTGCACCAGCTGGGCCACGACACAGGGACACGTCGATCAGCTCATCTCGCTGCTGTGAAGTCGTTCCCCGATACGAATCAGCCGGCAGCATCGCGTATCGCCTCACGTTCCATTGCCACGAAACGACTTACGCATGCGGCAATGGAATAGTTCTCGCGGGCTTCTTCGGCATATTTCGAGGACCAACGGCGACTCTCGGCGGGATGCTCAATCCACCAGTCGATACGTGCTGCGAGCGCCGTTGCATCATGTGCCGGGAATAGCGATTGACCAACCAACGCGAACTGGTCGGCCGCGGACAACGACGAACGAGCAAGCACCGGAACCAGCCCCGAGGTGATGGCCTCCAGAACGCTCAATGATTCGATATCCACAATCGAAGGGTGAACCAGCAAGTCCGCCTGGCGCAAAAGGTTCGGCATTTCATCGTTCGAATGGAAGCCTATATGGACCAGCGAGGAATCCGGCAGCAGGCGGCCGCTCAAACGGTTCAGATACCGTTTGAGCGGTCCGGTTCCGCAGATCGTCAAATCGATCCGTGAGACGTATCTGCTTTGCGCAACGGCACGGATCAAGGTTTCGTAATCTTTTTCGCGGCTGAGACGACCTGATGCAACGATGCGGAACGGGCGGTTCAGACGGAAGGTCCTGCGCGTTTGCAGGTTGGGCGTCTTTGCATGCATCAAGTTCGAGTCATTCGATGGCGCCGAAGGGAACGATTCGTCGCTTTCATGCGATACATCAGACCCCTTGGGCATATCAGGGTTTGGATGGAAACGGTCCGAATAACCGTTCGATATGACGCGCAACTGGGTTGCGATCATACGGCTTGGAGCGTGGATATGGCCGACGTCGCGATACAGCCAGTGATCGAACAGATGGTACAGAGCCGTCGGCAGGCCGGGCACGTAACGCAATGGCCCGGACGAATAGGTGATGTTCTCCGGTTGAAGGTGAAAGCCCGCGGTGACCGGCAACCCCATCGATTTCGCCACGGACAATGCCCGGCGACCGAACCTGAACGGCATATAGACATGAACGACATCCGCCCCCATGAAGGCCCTGCAGAACAAGGCGTCGTTCGGAGCGGCGAACTGCATTTGTTGTTTGGCCGCCAGCCACGACACCAGCGGGATGTCGTGCACCTTGGCCGAATACCGCGGCGTGCCGATGCCGACCAGTCGCACCTTGTGACCCTGTCGCTCAAGCCCTTCGCATACTGCAACGCGGAATTGGAAATGCCATTCCCCTTGTTGCCGATCGTATCGATGACGAACACAATGGTCAACGGCACGTCATCACCGCCTCTGAAGTCCTGCGAATCAGTCATATCAATCATCGTAGCCATGTCGCTTGTCATCATGGGCCGGTTGTTCGCACTGCCCGCCGTTATGATATCGACCGCTCTCCATGCCATAATGTGCATATGACAAGCAAGGCGCACACCTCCGTTCCCCACTCCCCATCGACCGACCGTCCGCTCGGCGCCCCATCAGGTCGCCACCAAACCCGTGTGTTGCTGTTGGGTTCAGGTGAACTGGGGCGCGAAATCGCCATCGAACTGGCACGGTTCGGAGCGAGGGTCATCGCGGCCGACAGTTACGACGACGCGCCGGCGATGCAGGTGGTGCAGGAGCGTCACGTCATCGACATGACCGACCCGATTGCCCTGAATGCACTGATCGCCGAGACGCGGCCTTCTATCATCGTTCCCGAAATCGAGGCCATCGCGACTTCCGCACTCAACGGAGCCGCTTCCGCCGGCATTCAGGTTGTCCCCAGCTCGCGTATAACCTCCATCTGCATGGATCGCGAGGCGTTGAGGAGACTGGCGCACGAGACGCTTGACCTTCCCACCACCCCTTATCGTTTCGCCGGTTCGCTTGAAGAGCTGCGACGCGGTGCCGAAGGCATAGGGTTCCCCTGCGTGGTCAAGCCGGTCATGAGCTCGTCCGGTCACGGGCAAAGCGTCTTGCATTCGGCCGACGACGTTGACGCCGCTTGGTCCGAAGCGCAATTCGGCCGACGTGACGTCGCGGATGGCGGTGTCTCACGAGTCATCGTCGAAGCGTTCGTGCCCTTGGATTACGAACTGACGATGCTTACCGTCAGCTCCAGCGCAGGCATCGTCACCTGCGCCCCCATCGGGCAAAGACAGGAAAACGGCGATTATCGCGAATCCTGGCAACCGGCGGGCGTCGAAGCCTCGACGCTTAAGCGGGCGCAGGATATCGCGACCGCGGTCGTTGAAGGGCTTGCCGACATCGCTCATCACGACGGAGAACGAGGATGGGGCGTCTTCGGCGTCGAACTTTTCGTGCTCAGAGACGGAAGCGTGCTTTTTAACGAGGTCTCCCCCCGTCCCCACGACACCGGCATGGTCACCATGATTTCGCAACGGTTGAACGAATTCGCACTGCATGCTCGCGCCATTCTAGGCATTCCCGTCACCCAAGACGATGTCGCGCTGTCAATGCGCGCAGGCCAAGTCGCGGCAAGCCATGCCATTGTGTCCACCGGCGAAGGCGAGGTCGTCTTCCACAACGTTCCACAGGCGCTTGCCCACGACGACACCGACCTCCGGGTGTTCGGCAAGCCGGCCGTTCATGGTCATCGCCGCATGGCAGTGGCCCTGGCCGTTGGCGAGAACAACCAAAATGCGCGAGATGCTGCCACCGAAATCGTTGATTCATTGTCGATTCAGGTTTGCGACGGTGAAGTCTGACCAAATGGCTTTGCAGCATCCGTCAAATCTTCTGCACTGATTGTTGGCGGGCAGATCCTGACCACTCTGAAATCTATTTGTAATCCGAAATTGTTATGATGTTTCAGTAAGTTCACCTCATTCAAGCAGTCTCGTTTTCTACGGGAAGGGCGAATCATGGAGAAACTGGACATGCTCTATAGGGGCAAGGCCAAAGAGCTCTATTCAACCGACGACCCTGATGTGCTGTGGGTCAAATATATGGATCAGGCGACCGCCGGAGACGGCGCGAAAAAAGCACAGATCCAAGGAAAGGGAATCCTCAACAACCGAATCACCACGGTACTGTTTCGACTGTTGGAAGCCGAAGGCGTCAAAACCCACTTCATCAGGCGCATTTCCGACACTGAGCAGCTCAACGAAAAAATCAGCATGTTTCCGCTGGAAATCATCATGCGCAACACAGCGGCTGGTTCATTCGCCAAACGTTACGGCATAGAGGAAGGAACGGCACTCAAACGCCCGATTCTCGAATTCTGCTATAAATCCGACGAGTTGCATGACCCGTTCATCAACATCGACGGCATAGTGGCGCTCGGACTGGCCACGGAGGAACAGATGGCCGAAGTCTCACGGCAAGCGCGGGACATCAACGACAAACTCACCTCGATTTTCGACCGGATTGGCGTGAAGCTTGTGGACTTCAAGATCGAAGAGGGGGTCAACCCGCAAGGGCAAATCGTTCTGGCCGACGAAATCACACCCGATACGTGCAGACTTTGGGATGCAAACGCGAAGACCGGCACGGTGGGTCATCTCGACAAGGACCTTTTCCGACGAGACCTCGGAGACATCATCCCCGCCTATGAGGAGATCTACGATAGACTGGCCGCTCTGGCCGATCGTGAAGGCATAGCGGTCGAATGACAAGCCGCCCGCATGTCGCGTCTGCGACATGCGGGCGGTTTGACTTGACGTCACCTCACGATCATGTGATACGCGACCCAGGATCAAGAACAATCCTTCAATTTCGGCTCATCCTGTCAAGTACATCAACCGTCCGACGGTCCGCAAGGCAATACCACGGTTCCCGAATTTCCACATCCCATACCGCAGTAACCCACCCAGCAACAACGCAAAGGAACGAAAGTGACACCTTCAGCGGTTTTTCGTGTATACGTAGAGAAAAGACCGGGCTTTGACATCGAAGCCCAAGGACTTGCCGTAGAGCTGCGGGAGGTTCTGGGGTTGACGAATCTAAGCCGGGTGCGTGTAGTCAACCGATACGATGCCGAAGGACTGAACGACGCGCTGTTCGGCCGTGCCGTCCCCACGGTATTCAGCGAGCCATCGGTCGATACGGCCACATCAGAACCGCCCGACTTCGGGGATTCAGCGGTGTTCGCGACCGAATATCTACCGGGCCAGTTCGATCAACGGGCCGAATCGGCAAGCGAGTGCATCCAACTATTGAGCGGCGGCGAACGACCTCAAGTACGTACGGCCAAGGTATACGCACTCTATGGGGATCTCACGGAACAACAAGTCGAAGCGGCCAAACGCTACATCATCAACCCCGTGGACGCGCATGAAACAGGATTCGAACAGCGTGACACTCTTGCGATTCCCACCAAGCAGCCGGTTTCAGTAGAGACACTTGCCGGATTCAACGCACTGAGCGACGCGGGACTGCAACGCCTGATCGACAGCCGCGGATTGGCGATGGACCTTGCAGACGCTCGCCGTTGCCGGGATTATTTCCGTGCCGAACATCGCGAACCCACCATCACGGAGATCAAAGTGATCGACACATATTGGTCCGACCACTGCCGTCATACCACGTTCGGAACCGAGCTGACCGACGTCACCATCGATGACGAGGTGGTTCGGACCGCATTCGACCGTTATCTGGGGATGCGTAAGGAGCTGGGACGCGAGAACCGGCCGACCACTCTGATGGACATGGCCACCATAGGCGCGAAATATCTGCAGCACAACGGCGTTTTGACCGGACTTGACCAATCAGAGGAAATGAACGCCTGCACGGTCAGCATCGTGGTAGACGTGAACGGCGAACCGCAGGATTGGCTCTTCCTGTTCAAGAACGAGACGCACAACCACCCCACCGAAATCGAACCCTTCGGCGGGGCGGCCACCTGCATCGGAGGCTGCATTCGCGACCCGCTTTCCGGTCGAGGATACGTTTATCAGGCGATGCGGGTCACCGGAGCCGCAGACCCGCGTGTGCCGGTGAATCAGACGATGGCCGGCAAGCTTCCCCAGCGCAAGCTCGTCACCACTGCAGCCGAGGGGTATTCCTCCTACGGCAACCAGATCGGGCTGGCCACCGGACAGGTCTGCGAAATATACCACCCCGGATATGCCGCCAAACGGATGGAGGTCGGCGCGGTCGTCGGCGCCGCACCAGCCATGAACGTGCGACGCGAGAGACCTCTGCCCGGAGACAGGATCATTTTGCTCGGCGGACGTACCGGACGCGATGGCATCGGAGGTGCCACGGGAGCCTCAAAGGTGCAGGACACGGACAGCCTTGTTCAGTCCGGCGCCGAAGTCCAGAAAGGCAATGCGCCGGTCGAACGCAAGCTGCAGCGAGTGTTCCGCCGTCGCGAGGCCAGCGTGCTCATCAAACGCTGTAACGATTTTGGTGCGGGCGGCGTGTCGGTGGCGACCGGCGAGATCGCCGACGGACTGACGATCGACCTCGACAAGGTGCCCAGGAAATACGATGGGCTCGACGGCACGGAACTGGCGACATCCGAATCCCAGGAACGCATGGCGGTGGATGTGGCGGCAGACGACGTCGATGAGTTTCTGCGGTACGCCAACGAGGAGAATCTTGAGGCCACCGTCATCGCTACGGTGACCAAGGAACCTCGTATGCGCATGGCGTGGCGCGGCACCACAATCGTAAACCTCTCCCGTGCGTTCCTGGCCTCGAACGGGGCCGCGAAACACCAACAGGTGCAGGTCGAGCGTGGCAGCGGATA
Source organism: Bifidobacterium bohemicum DSM 22767 (assembly GCF_000741525.1). Classification (GTDB taxonomy): domain Bacteria; phylum Actinomycetota; class Actinomycetes; order Actinomycetales; family Bifidobacteriaceae; genus Bifidobacterium; species Bifidobacterium bohemicum. The sequence goes on from NZ_JGYP01000002.1 coordinate 66,251, forward strand.
CTTGACCCCGGAAACCTGGCGAACCGGTTCCTTCAAAGAGCGCATGATCGCCTTGGTAAACGACATCAATGTCGCCAGCAACAAAGGACTGGCGGAACGATTCGATTCGACCATCGGCGCAGGCAGCGTGCTGATGCCTTTCGGCGGACGTAGACAACTGACACCCAGCCAGGCGATGGTGGCCAAACTACCGGTGCCCGGCGGCAAGACCAAGACGGCGAGCGCCATGGCATGGGGGTTCAACCCGTTCATCACCGAACGCAACCAGTTCGTGGGCTCGTACCTTGCCGTGCTTGAATCGCTCGCAAAGCTGGTGGCCACCGGTTTCACCCGCGAACGCGCGTATCTGAGCCTTCAGGAGTATTTCGGCAAACCGCACACTGATCCGAAACGCTGGGGCGAACCGGTTGCGGCGGTTCTCGGAGCCTTAAGCGCGCAGGCCGACCTTCAAGTCGGCGCCATCGGCGGAAAAGACTCGATGAGCGGCAGCTACGAGTACGAAGGGCACGAGCTGGACGTACCGCCGACGTTGATTGCTTTTGCCGTCTCGACAGGGAACCTCAACCGCACGATCAGCCCGGAATTCAAAGGAGGCGGCCATCGCATCGTGCGTATCGCGCCATTGCATTATGGATACGACGCTCAAACCGACAAAACGATTGATCCGCATGATGACTCCAACGCCTATCTTCTGATTCCTCGGCCCGCGGACGCCCTGGCGGCAATCGACGCGGTTGAACGGCTCACTCAGGCAGGAACCGTTCTCGCAGCGTCGACACCCGGTTATGGGGCGAGCGCCGAAGTTCTGTTCAAAATGACACTTGGCAACCGTGTCGGCATCAGGCTCAACGAAGCGATGGGCACGGAGGAGTTGTTCCGGCCCGCCTACGGTTCATTCATTTTGGAACTGGCGGACGTAACGGAACTGCCTGAATCGACAGACCATGTGCGCATTGAACTGATCGGCACGACAACCGACTCCTACACCTTTGCCGTCGGCAACGAAAACGTGGATCTTAACGACTTGCAGAGGCGTTGGGAATCACCGATGCAGGACGTGTTCCCCTACCTGAGCAACGAAGACGAGACGACGATTCCACGGATTGACACGCTCGACTGCCACGCCGGGCATCGTGTGACCCGCTCAGGCCCCAAGCTGAGCCAAGCCCGTCCCCATGTGCTCATTCCCGTGTTTCCGGGCAGCAATTGCGAATACGATGCCGCGGCGGCCTTCGAACAGGCCGGGGCCGAGGTCCACACCCTGATTATCAACAACCTGACCCCCAATGACGTATCGCGATCCTCACGACGTCTGGCAGACGAAATCAACGCCAGCCAGATCGTCATGATTCCCGGCGGCTTTTCCGGAGGTGATGAACCCGACGGCTCGGCCAAGTTCATCACTGCGTTCTTCCGGGCTCCCGCCGTGGCCGATGCGGTCAGAGACCTCCTGAACAACCGGGACGGACTCATGCTCGGAATATGCAATGGATTCCAAGCGTTAATCAAGCTCGGGCTCGTGCCGTACGGCGATATCGTCGAACCGAACGAAAACCGGCCGACCCTGACGTTCAACACCATCGGACGTCACCAAAGCCGCTTGGTCCGCACGCGTGTGACGAGCGATCTGTCACCCTGGATGGCTCAATGCGAAGTGGGCGACGTATACACTATTCCGATCTCACACGGCGAGGGCCGGTTCATCGCAAGTGCCGAGGAGCTCGAACGGCTCGCAGGCAACGGTCAGATCGCAGCGCAATATGTCGACGAACAAGGGCACGCGGTCATGAACCTGGCCAGCAACCCCAACGGGTCACTTTGCGCGGTGGAAGCACTGACAAGCCCGGACGGAAGAGTGATGGGCAAGATGGGGCACTCCGAACGTCGAGGCGACGGCCTGTACCTCAACGTGCCGGGACGCCGGTTCCAGCCGATCTTCGAAGCGGGGGTACGGTACTTTGCAAACTGACGCAGCCAGATCGATCACCGTGGTCGCTTCGCCGGCTTCGGACGCGCTAGATGTCATCCCAGGCACGGCGCGAACCATTCAACCACCAATGAAACCAACAGCAAGGAGCATGACATGTCCGCTGAATTGGAAGGCATCCATGAGGAGTGCGGCATCTTCGGCGTCTGGGGCCACCCCGACGCCTCAAGGCTGACTTATTTCGGACTGCACGCGTTGCAGCACCGTGGCCAGGAGGGCGCGGGCATCGTCTCGAACGACCACGGACGCCTGATCGGACACAGAGGGCTCGGCTTGTTGACGGAGGTGTTTCACGATGAGCACGAGATTGATCTGCTCAAAGGCGACAGGGCCATTGGCCATGTGCGTTATGCGACCAGCGGTTCGGGTGGAGCCAACAACATCCAGCCATTCATCTTTCGTTTCCACGACGGCGACATGGCCTTATGCCATAACGGTAACCTGACCAACTGCGAGACGCTGAAGACCAGCTTGGAAAAGGAGGGCGCCATCTTCCATTCCAACTCGGATACGGAAGTGCTGATGCACCTGATCCGACGGTCCTCCAAGCCAACCTTCATCGACAGACTCAAACAGGCGCTTAACGAAGTGCATGGCGGGTTCGCGTATCTGATGATGACCGAGAATGAGATGATAGGCGCGCTTGATCCCAACGGATTCAGGCCGCTATCCTTGGGAAGGATGGGCAACGGCGCGTATGTGCTGGCCAGCGAGACCTGCGCCCTTGATGTGGTGGGCGCGGAACTGGTACACGATGTGAAACCGGGCGAAATCGTGATCGTCGACGACGGGGGCTATCGCATCGAGACATACACCGACCGCACCCAGCTCGCCGTATGCGCGATGGAGTTCATCTACTTCGCCCGCCCCGACTCGACCATCCATGGGGTCAACGTGCACTCGGCCCGTAAACGCATGGGCGCCAGACTCGCGAAGGAGTCGCCGGTGGACGCGGACATGGTGATCGCCGTCCCGAACTCATCCTTGTCCGCCGCCTCCGGATATGCCGAAGCCGGCAACCTGCCCAACGAAATGGGGCTGATCAAGAACCAGTACGTGGCCCGCACGTTCATCCAACCAACGCAGAAGCTCCGCGAAGACGGGGTGAGGATGAAGCTTTCCGCCGTGCGTGGGGTCGTGAAAGGCAAGAGGGTGGCGGTAATCGATGACTCGATCGTGCGTGGCACCACCTCGCGACGCATCGTACGGCTACTCAAGGAGGCGGGCGCGACCGAAGTGCACATGCGCATCAGTTCGCCACCGTTGAAATATCCCTGTTTCTACGGCATCGACATCGCCAAGACCCGGGAGCTGATCGCCGCCAGGATGAGCGTTGAGGGCATTCGCGAGTATATCGGCGCCGATTCCCTTGGGTTCCTTAGCCTGGATGGCCTGATCGAGTCCATCGGCATGCAGGCGGACGCCCCATACGGTGGTTTATGCGTCGCTTATTTCAACGGCGACTATCCCACCGCGCTCGATGACTACGAACAGGAGTTTCTGGCCTCGATGAGTGCCGACGACCGCGAGCGACTGTCCCGGTTTGTGCAGGACGAAAGCAAATACCGGCACAAGGGACATCAATGTCTCGGCGGATCGAAGGTAAGCGGTCAAACCGGCGAACTGGCATTATGCGATTCGGTCGGCGAGGAAGCGGGAGCTGCCGGACGCGACGCAAATGACGAAGGGAGCGCACAACACGACTTCCGAATGGTGCTGCCATAGGCCATCGCCATGATCGAAGCAATCACGAGTCGATGAAAACGTTCCTGCGGAAAGCATTCGAACTGGGCCTGGCAACAGACCGTTTTCCAACAGCAGATTCACAACAGACACACCGGCGCCCGTTCAGCGAACGGACATAACACACAGAAAGGCATGACATGCCAGAAGCGTACGAACAAGCAGGGGTCAGCGTCGAGGCAGGCTACGAGGTGGTCCACCGGATCAAGTCGGATGTCGAACGTACCAAACGCCCCGGAGTCGTCAGCGGCATTGGCGGGTTCGGCGGCCTGTTTGCTTTGAATGAGCTCAACTACCGCGAACCGGTGCTGGTATCCGGCACGGACGGCGTGGGCACCAAGCTGATGGTCGCCAAGGCCGCGCATCGACACCGCACCATCGGGGTCGATTGCGTGGCGATGTGCGTCAACGACATCATCGCCCAAGGAGCGCAGCCGCTTTTCTTCCTCGATTACGTCGCATGCGGCAAGAACGATCCAGCCCTGCTTGAGCAGGTCGTGGCCGGAGTGGCTGACGGTTGCATTCAGGCCCAATCCGCGCTCATCGGCGGCGAAACGGCGGAGATGCCGGGCATGTATGCGCCGGACGAATACGATCTGGCCGGGTTCGCGGTAGGGGTGGTGGAAAAAGCCGCAATTGTGGACGGCTCTACCGTCCAAGAAGGCGATACCCTGATCGGACTCGAATCCACAGGCGTGCATTCGAACGGTTTTTCGCTCGTACGCCGCGCATTGTTCGACCAAGCCGGTTATACCGTTGACACACCACTGAGCGACCTGGCGGAATTCGATGCCACCGATGCATCGAAGCGCCATGCATCCGTGACCGGAGTCGACGGAAAGGACGGCGGCCCGGCTCTCAAAGACGTGCTCCTGACCCCGACGAAAATCTACGTCAAGGCGCTGCAACCTCTGTTGGCCGAAGGAATCGTCAAGGGGATGGCGCATATCACCGGCGGCGGGTTCATCGAAAACATTCCGCGTATGCTTCCTCATGGCCTTTCCGCGCACATCACATGTGACGCATGGACGATACCTCCCATTTTCAATTTGATCGAGAGGGCCGGCGCAGTCGACCACGCCCAGATGTACAACGTGTTCAACATGGGAATCGGCATGGTCCTGGCCGTTGCACCGGAAAGTACCGAACGCGCGCTCGCCCTGCTTGTCAACCAGCATGAAGCCGCGCATGTCATCGGTTCCGTGGTGAGTCAACCATCGTCGGGTCCGCGAGTCGTTCTCGCATGAGTCTTCCGCGCTGCAGCCGAAGCGCACGGCAACCGGCATCCACGCAGGCATCGGACCTTGATGCGAGGATTCCGGAGTCATAAGGCGGACGTCATGTCGCCACACGATAAGCAGCCTAATTCGTCAACGACGAGTGGGCGGGAAAGGTAGGGGAAAATGGGTATGAAAGTGTTGGTGATCGGTTCGGGGGCGCGCGAACATGCGATCGCGGCGACGTTGCTCAAGGGAGCCAGCGTCACGGAGGTCGCCGTGGCGCCCGGCAATCCCGGCATGGAGCTCGACGGCATTCGCACCGTTGCGATCGATGCTTCGAATCATGCCGGACTCATACGATTCATGCAGGTCAACGACTATGACTGGGCATTGGTCGGCCCCGAAGTGCCGCTGATCGAGGGCGTTGTGGACGATTTCACCGCCGCAGGCGTAAAGGCGTTCGGTCCCACCCGAGCCGCCGCGCGTATCGAAGGCTCCAAGGACTTCGCCAAGCAGCTGATGCAGCGGCACGACATCCCCACTGCTGCGTATCGGACCTTTGATGAATACGACGCCGCCGCGCAATACGTCAGTGAACACGGTGCACCGATCGTAGTAAAGGCCGACGGGCTGGCAGCCGGCAAAGGCGTGACCGTCGCGATGGATGTGCCCACCGCGCTCGACGCTTTGAACGACGTTTTCATAGACCGTCGTTTCGGCCGGGCGGGCGCCCGCGTGGTCATCGAGGACTACTTGCAAGGTCAGGAGTTTTCGCTGATGAGCTTCGTGAACGGCACGAATTTCTGGCCGATGCCCATTGCCCAGGATCACAAGCGCGCTTACGATGGCGACGAAGGCCCGAATACAGGCGGGATGGGTGCCTACAGCCCCGTACCGCAGATCGACAACGACGTGGTCGACACGGCCATCGAGACCATCGTCCGCCCTGCCGTGGAGGGCATGGCCGCCGAAGGATGCCCTTTCACCGGGATTCTGTACGCGGGACTGATCGCCACGGACGACGGTCCCAGGGTCATCGAATTCAACGCGCGTTTCGGGGATCCCGAAACGGAGGCCGTACTCCCCCTGTTGACCAGTGATTTGGGTGCCGCCATTGCCGCGATTCTCGATGGACAACAGCCGGTATTCGCATGGAGTCATGACACCGCATGCCTGAGCGTGGTGTTGGCCGCCGAAGGATACCCCGCAGAACCTGGAACCGGTTCGCCAATACCTGCCATTCCCACCGATCAGGACTGTCACGTGTACTTTGCCGGGGTGAAGGCCGGTTCCGTCGCCGCAACCGATGAACGGCTGATCACACCCACCGGTCTAGTCTCCTCCGCTGGCCGCGTCCTGGCCTATTCCGCAGTAGCTTCGACGCTAGGATCCGCACAACACAAGGCATATGCCACTCTTGACGAACTGGACGTCACCGGGCTGTTCTATCGTCACGACATCGGAGCCAAGGCTTTGCAGGAGCAACCACACACTCAACCATGAGCAAATCCGGGGTAGACAGGGCATCCACATCGTTCACATTCGAATTCGCATGCCCTATACGCCTGCCGATGTAGCCGCGCCCACCGCTATATCGGCAGGAGTTCCTCAGGGACGATTGCCTCCGAGCATGTTTTCCTGTATCCTACCGTATTATCACCGTCACCAAAGGCCGGGAACCCAGCCGTCCCGGCGAAGTGTTGGTCGGGCAGGAAACGGCTTACATGTTCAAAGACAAGTTCCGAAGTCAGAAGGACTGCTTCCGCACGCCTCCCGATCCTACCGGTGTTGAATGGACGATATGGGAGGCAACTGCAAGCCAGTCGAACCGCAGAAGCCGTTCTTCGACCCACTCAAGACTCCGTTCGAAGTCACCAAATCCCTGGAAGGCGAGCCCGATAGCAACCCCGGCCACATGACGATGGGCGGTCAGACCTACTTAATGTCCGATCTGTCCATGAACCCGTCGAAGCGGCCGACGACCGAGGATGCAACGTATCGGTTCGATGGCACTGTCCGTCAAGCCTCAGACGCCTCCGATGCCGGCAAAGGGCAACACTGGTCGAACGGTTCGACGGCATCATGGTGAGCATGGACGATCTGCAGAAAATCAAAAAGACCATGGATCCGGCCACCAATGCTTCTTCCATTCAGAGATACGGCACCGCATTGGTGAAGGTATCGGACATCTCGCAGGTCGAGCAGGTGCAGAGCACCATCAACTCAATGGGATTCCACACCGAGTCAAGCGACGACATGCGCAAGGAAATGGAACAGGCGTCTCGCCTCGTGCAGCTGATTCTCGGAGGCATCGGAGCGGTCGCATTCCTCGTGGCAGCCATCGGCATCGCCAATACGATGATCATGTCCGTCACCGAGCGAACCCGCGAAATCGGAATCCATGAAGGCTCTTGGTTGCACCGTTGCCGACATCCGCGTCATGTTTCTGACGGAGGCGGCGACGATCGGCTTGGTCGGAGGAATTATCGGCGGGCTGATCAGTGCCGCTGCTTCACTTGGCATGAACCTACTAGCCCTCGGCGGTCCGAGCTGGAACAATGTCGGCAAGGCGATTTTCGGCGGCACGGACGTGACCCGAATGTCCATTATTCCATGGTGGCTGTTCATCTGTGCCGTGCTTTTCTCAGTGGTCATCGGTCTGATCTTTGGCTTCGCGCCGGCGAATAAGGCGGTCAGAGTACCCGCTCTCGACGCCATCAAGAATGAGCAGTAAACACGGCCAACGAGCCATAAACAGTGGCCGTGAATCAGGCGCACCATCATTGTTCATGGGGAGAATTCATGGCCATTGGCCTTGGGCCAATGGCCGACCACCCAATGGTGCAAGACCGCTAACCGCCGGCAAATCAGTGCACGAACACGTCAACGCACCGACCGTCCAACAGACAACCTGCGGAGGATCAGTATGAATCCAGGTTTTCCGAATGCCTCTCAGCGCGTCGCAACATCCACATGCAAACCTGCCGGCGCACAGCCACGAGTGCGTCCGACAACGACGGAGCGCGCCATCGAAACGGCGGATCCGGTGGCGCTGGTCGGAGACTTGCGGGAGATGTCCAAGTTGATGGGCGATCCACCCGGAACTGTCATAAACCCTGTGTTCTCGAGGTAATGGCGACCTGCGGTGATGTCGTACTGGATGAGTCGGTAGTCGTGCATCAGCTCTTTGGTCTTTGCGTCGAAGTCGTCTGCGCTCATGGGCTCACCCTTGGCGTTCAGGTAAATGGGCTGGCCCTCCGGAATGCGGTTCCACCCCTGAATCTTGTTGACCACGGGAGGCTCGATTGCGGCGATCCTTTCATGCAGAAGCGTGAGGAACGCCAGATAGGGCGAGACTTTCGCGTCCATATGCTCGGCGGCCTGCGCCATGAAGAAATTGGGTGAGGTATAGGTCGCGTTGGACAATTTCGTACCATGCGAGGCGGCCCTTTTGTTCGACCAGATGAAATAGTCACTCTCATGCAACGCCAAGGAGTTGGCGCTGTCGGAGCCGGCCGTCGAATAGATGCCCGGCAGATGGTCGCCATACCACACCACCGTCACCGGACGATCGAGCTTGTCAAGCTTTTCCAGGAAGGTGGCGGTGGCCTCGTCGGTGATATTGACCCCCTTCGAATACGTGTTGATCGAAACGGTCTCGTCATCGCCCAACCGCTCGGCCCCGGGCGCGGCGGTCGCACTGAAGGCATTGTCGGCATACCAGTTGTGGTATGGCATGTGGTTCTGCATGGTGGCCAATTGCACGAACCTACTGTCTTTGTGCCGTTTCATCCAATCAAGGACACTGGTGTAGGCCGATTCGTCATCGATGTAGGGGCTGTTGTCCTTTTTGACCTGCGGCGATATGACGTCGGGCTCATTGAGGGTGTAGAAATGAGGAAAACCGAATTTTTTATAGTCTGCAGCACGCGAGTACATGGAGGACTGGTAAGGGTGGAACGCCACGGACCGCTCACCTCCGTCCCACGATTGATTGACCGTAGGCGCCCAGGTCAACCCCGGAACCAGCTGTTGGTATGGACTGGTGAGTGACGGATCGAAATTGGCCATCGAAAGACCAGTCAAAGCTTGGTATTCAAGGTTCGCGGTGCCTCCGCCGTAGCCGCTGGAAAGCATCAGGCCGCTGGTCGTACTCTCCTTGACGGCCCGGATCTTGGGCATCGGATCATGGTTGAGTTTGACCCCCGGCACGCGCGTGGGGTCGGAGAATGATTCCGAAAGCACAAAAATGACACTGCTGTCCGTCAGTCTTGCATCTCGCTTCGCGTTGATGGTCTTGGCCTCGCTTTGATAGCGCTTGACCAAGGCATCCATCCCGGCCTCACTGTAGCCTTGCGGCTCGGTCATAACTCGTGGATCGAGCTGACGCGCGAAAGCGAGCAGGGCCCCGTTACGCTGCGAATCGTAGACGGAGTCCCACATCGAAGGCATGTCTCCCATCGTATGGGCCACGGTGTTGGCCCAGGTGTCCACGGTGCCGACCGAAACCGAGAAAGCGACGACCAGCGCCATGGACACCAGGCAGCCACCCAGCCTGCCGGCCACCTTGCCGATGTTCATGTTTCCCCTGATGACCCTGCCGCCCGTGGCATCGAAATGGCTGGCGAGCGCACACAACGCTATGATGACGACCGCCACGACAACGGCGCCGCAGATAAGCCACTGCGATCCGTTGGGCAGGAATGTCGTCAACTCGCCGGCATTGGAACCCGCCAACCTGACATCCGATGGAAGGATGGCCTCATAGCGGGCCATGACTTTGAAACGCTCGACCACGCCGATCACCGTGCAGACAACCAACACGGTGCCGGAGGACAGCCAGAAACGATTGGTGGCCAAAAGCACGAAAGCATAGATCAGCCCCAGAATCAACAGGTTCAGTACGAACACAAAACGACCCAAGGTCCACATCTGTTCCACGAATCCCCAAAAACCAATCAGGGGGCTCGACAGCGAAGCTCGTGAACTGCTGAGCGCCACACCCCATTGCAACATCGCAATGCCCAGCACGTCAACGAGTACAAACAGCAGGACATAACCCCACCAGGGCAATCTCAATCGGTTTTTGCCAAGTTGAAGAACGGATGGATGACCATTATTCTCATCCTTGTTATCCAGAACCGGACGGCCGGCGACTGACCCTTCCGCAATCGTCCCATCCTCAGTCTCATCGTTTATTGCTGTAAATCTCCACACACGGGCATTATCCCATAGCCTTTACGACAAGATCGCAGCAAGCGTATCTCACAGCGCGTAATCTCGAGCGACGCGCCCGGCCGGCCTAATGGCACTATGTTCAACGAACCGCCTCCTTACGCCGAAACTCATTCGCTAGGCCGATTGTCATTCTGGCGCAAATGAGAATAGAATCGTATGAGCAACATTCAGGAAGGCAAACGTCTTCGCACGGCACAAAGGAAACGATGGACTGGCTTTTCAATATTCACTTAATCACCGGTTGGCTGCCCAAAACCATGATTGCGCTCACCGTGGCCGGGATTGTGATGGTAGTGGTACTCAAATCATCGACGGGATGGTTCAAACCGTTGCTTACGCAACTGGCATGGGGCGTGGCAGGACTCGCTGTAGGCGGACTGGTGATCTGGCTGCTTTCAGATGTTTTCAAGGTGTTTGGAGTCAGCCTGGGCTGGAAGGTGATGCTGACCATCGCCGTCGGCATCGCCGTCATCACGGCGCTTGCTGCGGCGGCGGTGCAATCAAGAGGGGCCCGGCGCGTGATGGCCGTCATCACTGTGGTTCTCGCCTTGCTGACCTGTTTGCTTCGCGTTGATTCGATCTACGGCGAATATACGACACTGGGATCGGTGTTCGGACATACGCAGTTCTCGCCTCTCGACCTGAGCAAGGTGCACAAAAACACCACAACCGTCGAAGCATGGAAAGCGGAAGCCGAGAAAGGCGCCCTGCCGATCGTTCCCAAGAAGGGAGAGGTTCATTCAATCACGATTCCCTCTTCCGACAACCGTTTCCGACCGCGCACCGCGAACGTCTACTTGCCGCCGGCCGCATTAAGCGACAACCCTCCCGCTCTTCCGGTAATGATCGTACTGGCCGGGCAACCGGGCAGTCCAGACCGCTATTTCACTGCTGGACAGCTTGGGGTGATGCTCAACAACTATGCCGCCAAGCACCAGGGTCTGGCCCCCATCGCCGTATCCCCCGATCAGAACGGCTCATTGACGCGCAACACATTGTGTGCCGATACGCCTGAATACGGCAATGCGGAAACCTATCTGGTCTCCGATGTGACGCGATGGGTCAAACAACATCTGCCGGTTCAGCACACAGCCGATGCATGGCTGATCGGCGGGTTTTCACAGGGTGGCACCTGTGCCACCCAGCTCGGCCCCGCGTATCCGCATATCTATGGCCATATTTTCTCGGCGGGCGGCGAGATCGAGCCGACGGTCGGATCCCATGAGAAAACCGTCGACGAATACTTCGACAAAGACGAAGCGAAATTCGACAGGCATGTGCCGATTAAGATCATCAAGCGGCACGCACCCTCCACCCAGACATGGTTCTCCATAGCCGGCCAATGGGACCAGAAATCGCAAAAGAACCAGACCGCCATTAGTACGGCTGCAATGGACGCCGGGATGAGGACCACCACGGTCATATCGCAAGGCACCGGTCACGACTGGCACACAGTGCAAAATGGGATGCTGGCCCAAATCGACCTGTTCGGCACTCAGACCGGTTTAGGCAAAACGCATCGTAATATCAAGGGTTATTCTAAAATCAAGGTGGTAACTGCCAACACGAACCAATACACCGACTGATTTTAAAGCCACAGCACACAGAGATGGATGAAAGCATACATATGCAAGACAGTGACAACAACCCGCAGAGCACAGGTGCTCAGAGCCCGGACACAACCCCTGAAGTCAACGCGCCTAAACCGCGGGTCACATCTCCGAGTGAACCGGCAGGCAAGCAGAAAAACGCCACACGGCAGCGCCCAAAGCAGAGTTCACCCAGCAGCTGGTCGATTCTGGGCACCGATCTGACCAGCTGGATGCGCAATCACGCCTTTGCGATCATGGTGACGGCCGTTTTCCTTGTGGCGAATATCGTTCATATGGCATTCCGTGTTGTCAAAAGGCTCAAAGCCCCCGGTTACGGGCGCGACATGAGCCTTACACAGATCCTTCTGGACCAGCATTCACAGAGGCCGCCGTCAGGACGGTCGTTAAGGCCCGAAGAGATCATGCCTTGGCTAGGGCATATCGTACGCTCGGCCTTTGTCGTCCGTTCGCCGTTGATGCTTCTGGTTTATACCTTGCTGATTCTGGTGATTCTGTCGCTGGCGCAGTCCCGGCTCAAGGTGGCAAGGACGATTCTGACCGCCTGCGTCAGTGCGGTGATCGGCTCAGCCCTGGGACTTGCCGTGTGCGTTGGGGTGGATATGGCCATGCGCGACTGGCGATACATGGAAAGTCTGCCCGTGATCCTGTCTCCACTGACACTCGTCATTGGTGCGCTGATGGCTGAAAGCGCTTACGAATCCTTCATGTGGCGCCGTCGCATTGTCCTACTGGTCTACACCATCATAGGAACGATGCTGCTGTTCAGCGGGAACCCCGGTGATTATTGCACGCTCGGGGTCGCTCTGACCGGGCATGTCATGGGACTGGCAATGCATGGACCGGCCAGGGACCATACCAGCTGGCTGCGTGGAACCGATTATGAAACCCGTCGTCTTTTCGCATTCGCGCAATTGGTGTTCGCCTTCGGTCCGATTCTGGCTCTGACATCCACCTCGCACCAGGGCCCATTGACGAATCTGGGACTGTTTATCTCATCAGTCTGGAGCGACCCCGATCTGCTCAGAGCCTGTGGGAAAAGCCATAGGATGGCCAGCTGCGTGTTGCTCTCAGGACAACATAGCACCGCTCTGATCGGTTTGTGGCTCCACATTCTACTGCCGATGGCCGCTCTGATTATCGTGGCGTGGGGGCTGTACCATGGCAGAAGACTGGCCGCTTGGGTCGGTGTGATATTGAACGCGGCTTCGGCGGTGTTCGCGATTCTCTATTATGTGATTTTCCCGTTCATCATCACCCCCCAAAGTCCCATCATGACCCGCAACTACAGCTTTATGCCGGCTTTTGTTGCCACGGCACTGCCTCCGTTGCTGATGGCGATTTTCCTATTGCGCAACATGGAGCATTTCACCGTGACAACGGACGGAAAGCGCGTATTGGCGGGATTGCTTGCAATCGCGGGTACACTGGTCATCACGGTAACCGGATATGTGGCCTTCGCCCTCAGTTTCCCCAACGACTTCCGTCCACGCCCGACATTCAAGCTTCTGCTGCTTGACCTCCTGCGTCGTCTGCTTCCAGCCGGATTCGGTGGCCGCAGGTCGTTGTTGATCACTGCGGGAACACTACCGGCCACCATCGTGAGCGAAGGATTCGCGACCGTTTTCTGGGTGGTTGTGGTCATCGTTTTCATCCTTTGGTTCCGGGATCGTGTGGACGTGGACGAACGCGACCGCAAACGGGCCGAAGAGCTTGTGATGCTTGGCGGGCAGTCCATGAGCTTCATGACCACTTGGGAAGGTAATCATTACTGGTTCAGCCAGTCAGGACGCTGCGGTGTGGCCTACCGTGTCCTGCACGGCATAGCTCTCACAGTCACGGGTCCTTTTGGAGACCCTGCCGAATACCAGCAGGCCCTGAGCGACTTCACAGCCTTCTGCGAAGTGAATGGTTGGACGCCGAGTTTCTATGCCGTGCATGATGAGCAGCGGGCGGAGCTTGAATCCACGGGTTGGTCCTCCGTTCAAGTAGGCACCGAGATGATCATCGATCCGAACCAGTGGCAGACACGCGGCAAAAAGTGGCAGGATATTCGCACGGCCATCAACAAGGCCAAACGCGACGGCATCACTGACGTCATGACCACATACGAGCAGGCCGGTTTCGAGATCCAACAGCAGATCGTCGAGATTTCCGAACAGTGGGCGCAGATGAAGGCACTGCCGGAAATGAAGTTCACATTAGGAGGCATCGAGGAGTTGCAAGATCCGCGCGTGGCGCTCTTGTATGCCGTGGACGCGGAGGGCACCGTACTCGGAGTGACCAGTTGGCTGCCTACTTACCGACAGGGGCGGGTGATCGGCTGGACTCTTGACTTCATGCGTCATCGCACCGACAGCCCGAACGGCATCATGGAATTCCTCATTGCCCGCATGGCCGAACGTCTGCGAGATCAGGGGCAGACCAATCCAGCGAACGCCATCGAGTTCATGAGTCTTTCGGCGGCTCCCCTGGCAGGCATGGGCGAGGGGCGCGAAACGTCCCGGTCCCACGATCCCAAAACCTCCGAAAGCGCGGAAGACACCCATTCTTCTGATGCAGCAGGATCACCGACGACGCAGACAAGTGGAACGGCAATGATTGAGCATGCCTTACAGATCGCCGCAGATGTGTTGGAACCGGCATACGCCTTCAAATCCCTGTTCTTCTTCAAGAAGAAGTTCCAACCGTCCCCCGCACCGATTTACATCTGCTATCCAGACGCAGCCAAACTCGCTCAAATCGGTTTCGCGGTCGTCAACGCATATGTTCCGGGCCTTAAGCCGGCCCAGGTCGTCGACATCCTCAAGACGATGACACCCAGCACCAGGAACGACGACGGAAAAGCCGATAGGGCGTAGACAATACGGGAAGGAACGTAACTGCGTGAATCACGGTTGCCGGCCGACGTCAATTGATGCGGTCGGCAATCGTTTTGTCGGTCGCCAGTGCAGCGTCAATGAACTGGCGGCCGACAAGACGGAACCACTAGTGGTGTAACCTCTCAACCCAGCACCATAACCACATACGTCCACAGTGACAACGGCTGCCTGGTCGCGAACGTCTCGAGGCATGCCAGACAATCTCGCCATCTCACTGACGTGGATGGTGATGTTTCTGAATGCACCTGCTTGGGTTCAATGCCGGGGATTGCAATATGCGGCCTGATCCTCATCGCTCATCGTGGATCGGCATTCAGGACACAGGCCGAAAATCTCGATGGTATGGGTAATGGCGGAATAACCATGCTGTTCGGCGATCTGCCTCAGCCATTGCTCCGGTGGCTCGATTTCGACTGTGTTGCCGCATGCCTCACAGACCAGATGGTGATGATGGCGGCCATCCATGCAGATACGGAAAACCTGCTGCCCACTGAGTTGAATGGCGTCGATGCGCCCGGCGTCCGCCAAGGCGTTGAGCTGCCGGTAAACGGTGGAGAGTCCGATCCCGCTGCCACCTTCGCTCAGCCTTCGATGCAGATCCTGCGCGGATACGAAGTCCTCACATTCGGAAAGTTCCTGCATGATGGTGTCTTGTTGCCAGGTGTTGTGTTGTCTTGTACGACGTACCTTGGTCGGCGCGAATCGCACTGTCATAGGCGCTTTCCTTGTACTTTCAGCCGCCGCGGCCTTACTCTCAGTGCCGTCAGCCCCAGTCATCGACCCTCCCCTCTTCCCCACCGGGAATGCTCAATGTCAAAAACAACATCACATTATATCGACGTAAACCTTTTGTCACAAGCCTATTGCAAATCGTTCCAACAGCCCGTGGCTTCAAGTGAGGCCACCGTTCGGGTCGTGTCATCGGTGAGCACGGTGATATGGCCCATCTTACGGTCCCGTCGCACCTCGGCCTTGCCGTAATCATGCAAGTACCACTCGGGGTGCTCTCCGATAAGGGCACGCGTGGGAGCCACATGCTGACCCAATACATTCACCATCACCGCAGGACTCAGCAGTCGCGGCTGCGGCAGGGGCCAACCGGCGATGCCACGAATATGTGCATCGAACTGGTCGATCGAGCATGCCTCGATCGTATAGTGCCCTGAGTTATGCGGCCGCGGAGCCAGCTCATTGACCACGACGGCGCCCTGTCTGGTGATGAACAGCTCGATTGCCAGAGTGCCCGCCAGCTTAAAACCTTCGGCCAGGCGTAAGGCGAGGGATCGGGCCCGACTGATGATCGTTTCATCGACCTCGGCAGGTGCGACGGTCAGATGCAGGATGTTGTGCCGATGGTCATTACGCACTATGGGAAAGGTCACAAAGTCGCTGCCATTACCGGCAACCAGGATCGATGCCTCGAATGCGAACTCGACAAAACCCTCGATAATCAAGGGAGGAAACATCCCCTCCTGCTCAACCCGAGAGTGCACATCCATCAGATCGGCCGGCCCGCGCAGAACCTTCTGTCCGTGGCCGTCGTAACCCCCGCGACGAGTCTTCAGAACCGCAGGATAGCCGATCTGCACAATTGCCCTGTCGAGATCGGCAAGGTCGTCCACCTGTTGCCACGGAGCCGTTGCGGTGTCGTGATCGTTGACGAAGCGCTTTTCGAAAACCCTGTCCTGGGTCACGCGCAGCAGATCGGTGCCCTGTGGCACCGCAGCACGATCCGCTCCTTGGCCACGCACGGCATCAATGGCTTCCGCATCGACGTTTTCGAACTCATAGGTCAGAACATCGCACTGCCTGGCCAGGCGGGCAATGGCATCTTTGTCCTCATATTGAGCCGTCACTTGGAAATCGGCCACCTGAGCTGCGGGGCAGTCCGGAGTCGGGTCAAGGACGCCCACACGAAAACCGTGATATCGCGCCGAAATCGCCATCATTCGCCCGAGCTGCCCTCCGCCGATGATGCCGATGACCTGATCGGGGTTCAACCGTTGCAAACGTCCGCCGGTTTCTTCAGATAAGCATGGCATTCGAATCCTCAACTTTCGTTTTGAGACTCTCACGGTAGTCATCGAGCGCCTCAGCCAGCGTCCTGTCGGTGATGCTCAAAATGCTGACTGCCAACAGACCGGCGTTTGTGGCACCCGACGCGCCGATGGCCGTCGTTGCCACCGGGATGCCCCCTGGCATCTGAACGATGGACAACAACGAATCGACACCGTGAAGAGCGTGGGACTGAATCGGGACACCAATCACCGGCAACGTGGTCTGCGCAGCCACCATTCCAGGCAAATGCGCCGCTCCCCCGGCTCCGGCGATGATGACCTTGATGCCTTCCGTGCGGGCAGAACGCGCAAAATGAGCCATTTTCTCCGGGGTTCGATGCGCCGATATGACCTCTTTGCCGTACGGTACGCCGAATTGGTCGAGAGCTTCGCACGCATGGCGCATCGTCTCCCAATCACTCGCCGAACCCATGATTACCGCTACCTGTGGTGTGCTTGTGCTCGTTACCATGAATCCTCCGGACTTTTCGATGATAACCAAATGCAAATACCACTATACGCATATTGAGTGATAGAACCCGTACTCCGACCGCCAATCGGGCACGCATGCCGACAAGACCACCGTTCTGTCGTCATTCGTTCGTCCCATCAGGGTTCACTTGCATAACCGGACACCTGTGCGAGCAAACGTGGATGAACCGATTCCGACTCATTTCACTTGCAGACGACCAATTGATACATACGGAACGCAATGACCAGTCCTCAAAACATCGTCTGCTCGCACAACCGAACGGCGGTCAGTACGAGCAGACGATGCAACGGGGTACACCGGTCAAGTCAACGCACCAGCCGAATACGCTCGACCCCCTCCTTGTCCGTCGGGCGGTAAAGAACCAGTCGATGACCAATCACCTGCACGAGTGTGGCTCCGACATTGCCGGCGAGCGTTTCCCCGACTTCACGCTCGTCAACCGGGCAACCATCCTGTACCACGACTTTGAGCAACTCATGCGATTCAAGCGTCTCGGAGGCCTGTTTAATCGCGGCTTCGGTGACACCGTTCCTGCCGATCCACAGCATCGGGTTGATTTTACTCGCCAAAGCCTTCAGCTGTTTGACCTGGCGCTTGTTCAGTTCGACCGTCATACATTCTCCTGTCATTCCGTTTCCTGTCCAGAGCCAGCACTTCGCTCACCGGACCAACTGGACGTTCACCCACAAACATACCCAATCCCATCCTCAAGACGACGCCACGCACGTCGCGGCAGTCAAAGGTGCTGGTATTATAGCAACCGCGGTCCCGTAGCTCAGCTGGATAGAGCAACTGACTTCTAATCTGTAGGTCGCCGGTTCGAATCCGGCCGGGATCACTCAACAAATCCCTTTAGCCACAACAGCTACAAGGGATTTTTTCTAATCCACGCTGGCTCGCCACAAAAAAACTGTGTGCCAACTGTGTGCCATTTTTGTCTTTCGCCGTTGATCCGTGCATGCAGGCCTTTTTATGGATTTCAGTCGGACAAAACGACAATTTTGGCAGCCTACGCGCAGTCCATTGTCCCGATAGATCGCATCAACATCTCTCTGCATTACTGATTCTGTCTGCTCAATTGGCTAAGCTCAAGACATGGCCAACGATATGGGATCGTCTGAACAGGAAGCACCCACCGGTGCCGTGGCATGGGCCGGCATCGAACCAACCGGTCAACCGGATTCATTCGATCATCAACCTTGCAGCGTCGAAAATCTGACCTTTGAATATGCTCAGGCGGCATTTGCCTCGGCTGGTCTGCCTTGGAACAGCGCAACCATGACACGCCTGCATCTGACAACCGCGCACTGCAACCACGGCACGCGCGGAAGCACCAACGATGCGATGAACGATCGGGGCGGCGACAGCGCCGAAACCGCAACCAATCCGGTAGACAAGCATACAGGTTCGAGTTCGGTGCCCAACGCCAAGCTACCCACATACACCAACACCGCCCTGCTGATTTCGGATCAATGCCCGTACCAGATCAAATGCGCAATGTTCCAAGGCACGACCAAAACCGATCTAAAAGAACGTCATGACATCTCGGGGTCGGTCTTGGCGCAAATCGACCGAACGATGGTCTTTCTCAACCAGCACAATTGCGGACACGACGCATTACCCGCCGAAGCCCTGCGTGAAGCGTTGGTCAACGCGATTCTGCACCGCGATTATTCGTTGGACGGCCCGACGCTCGTCAGTCTATTCGCATCACGCGTTGAAATCGTCTCCTTAGGCGGACTGTACGGCGGACTACAGGTCAATGACCTATTGAACGGAGTGAGCCAGACACGCAATACCTGGCTTGCCCAGGTGTTCGAAGCGCTCAAGCTCAGCGTAAATCTCGGCACCGGCATACAGCGTATTCTGGATTTGTACGCCGCAAGTACGGTCAGTCCGCAAGTGCGGGTCGGACCGACCTCAGTGGCGATGGTACTACCCAAACCAGTGTCGCAAGAGGATTGGCTGCAACCGACGATAGCTGAAAACGCCTTCGGCGGGCGACCCGGCGAACTCATGGACGACGACCATACGACCGGCGAGTCGGATGACGATCGGACTCATACCGCAAAACGCTATATCTTCCCTCCCGCCCGTCGTGACCTGACCCATGACCCCTCAGCCGCCCTTGCCGGAGCACGGGTCATCAGCGCCTCACCGTTATCCGAGGCAATCGAGCCGCTCTCCACCCTTATCCTCGCCGGAACGAACCTCGTCGGCAGAATCGGTGGCGACAACAATCGAGCACAGGCGGCAGATCGGATTCACGGCACCAATGGGGACGCGCTTCGCGAAGTGGAGGCATTGGAAGAAGCGACACTGCATCTTCTGGCAGAGCGCGGCACGGTACTGAGCCGAGCCCAGATCGAACAGACGTTGAGCCTCGACCGCGAACAAACGACCGTTGTGCTCAAAGCCCTGGTCGACAAGGGTGCACTCGATGAACACGTTGAATACTCGATTGCACATTCGTAGGACTCGGCCCTGCCCAGATCCAAACGCACAATCAGCCGATAATGAGCGACAGACCAAACAACACCGCCACGAATGCAACATTCACCAAGCTGTAGACAAGCAGGTAATGACCCTTGCGGTCAGGATAGCGCCGCGCAACCTGCTGGTAGGAGACCAATGACGCCATCGAAGCGATGATTGTACCCAACCCGCCGATGTTGGTGCCGATGATCAAAGGCTTCCACAGCCGGCAGAAGCCGGAGAGCAAAATCGAAGTGGGTACGTTGCTGATCAGTTGGCTGGAGACAATGGAAACGGCAAGAGGGTGGGCACCGACCACCGAGGCGGCCAAGGAGGAAAACGCAGGCACACGACGCATGTTGCCGATGAAAACGAAGAACATGATGAACGTCAGCGGCAAGGCCCAGTCAACTTTAAGAAACACGCGCCTATCGCACAGCACAAATCCGACGAAGACCAACGCCACCATCACCCACAGGGGCACGAAACCACTGACGGTCAGCGCACATACCAGGAACAGCACCGCATAAACGACCGCACGCCACACGTTGTTGCCGCCAATGCCGTAACCTCCTATGCGAATCTCGTTAGGCCGCTCCTTTTCCGTGAATGGGGCCAGCGTGGATTGTTCAATGCTGCGTGCATCGAGGGATTCAAAGTCAGCTTGCGTACGCTGCCCGCGGAAGGCCACAATAATGATGGCAAACAACAGAATGGCGGAAAGCAGGGAATACGGGCCCATGATTGACAAAAAACGCAAAGTGCCGAATCCTGAAATGGCCTTGAAATAAAGATTATGGGCGTTGCCGATAGGGGTGAGCATGCTGCCGGTGTTCGCGCCGATGGTCATGAGCGTGACCACAAGAACGACCGTCCTCTCCATCTTCGCCATAACCAGAACCGCCAAGGCGAAAGGCACGAACGTTACCAGCGCCACATCATTGGTGATGAACATCGCGGAAAAGAAGGTCAGGCACACCAAGGTGACCACGAGCCCACTTTCGGTATGAACATAATGCAATAGTCTCGAGCCGATTATCTGAAAGGCGCCGATCCGCTGGAAGCCGCACACCACGATCATCAGACAGACAAGCTGCATGATAGTGTTGACATGGATATAGGAAGCGTACTGGCCATCGGGCGGAACGATGAAGCATGAGACGAAAGCAAGTATGGAGGCGACAACCAGAACAATGTTGTCCTTGACGAATCCCAGTATTTTGTTGCCTACCATCGAAGTACCGATCACTTGCCCTGCCGGCAGGCGTCATGGCCCGTGCCATCCGCGTGAGCCATCGCCATATCAACCGCACCGTCCAACACGCACTCCTTCTCGAACCCCTCATGCCGGCCGCTCATCCCTTCGGACGGGCACATGCCATGTTTGGATAACCGCAGAGACCCAAACATGCCTCCACCCCACACCAATACACCCATAATATGGACTAGATTGGAAAAAGAATAACACGTGAGCAGGTGATTCGGCGACCTTTTGACTGTTCCGGAGGCCTCATGCATCATACCGGCCTTGTAGAACCAAGCCGTTTACAATATTACAAAACGACCGTTTTCGCGACACGAGCCTTGTCGTCCTTTGCCCCACCAGATCAGCTTATTGCCAACCGCCGATTAGCGATCGCCATGGACTTGAGCCTGAATATCCTTACGAGCGGACTCCATGGCGGTTATCTTGCCCAAAAGCGCAATCTTCTCCTCCCCATCCGGCAGCTGGGTCATCCTGCGTCTGGCGGCCCCGATGCGACGCATATAGCCCACATCGACAAGTTTTGCGGTCAATTCCGCCGCATAGCGACGCTCAGCCGCGGTGGCGGGACGCAATTTCGCCGCAGGAGCATCCGATGGATCCACATCGCTCGCGATGTGCGCACCACCGGCCGAACCATCCGACCCATCCGAAGGCAACGGCAAAGGCATGACAGCCAGCTCGTTGACGACCTCATCGAGCATGGGGCCGGCCGCCTTCGTCAGGTTGTGCATCCACAAGCCCTGCGGAGTATCTTCGGCGGGCAGTCCCCCTGCGGCCGCAATCGCCTGGAAAAGCGTACGAAACACGGGAGTCATGAAATCACCAAGCTCAAGCGCATTAAAAGCTTTTCGGTCAATGGCCCGAGGCACTTGAATCAGCACGGCCATGAACTGCTGCTCACAGATGAACACCGCATCATCGATTTTATGATACGCTTGCCCGTTTGCGTCCTGCCGTTCCAAAGCCTTGCGGGCCGCAGGATTCATGTTCCCGCTCTGATTGCGGCCCCCAAAGGCGTCGGAACCTCCAGGGAAACGTGAATGCTTGACCGCATAAGCGTCATCATCGCGCACTTTCAAGGTTCTACGCGCCGCACTGACCTCACGCCGTACGATGTCAAGCTCAAGGCCGATGCGTCGAGTGGCCTTGCGCGTGTAGACATCGAGCAGAGATCGATCACGAATCTGAGCGATAATCGGCGCAACGGCTTTTACGGCCCCCATCTGCCCTGTCGTGTAGCTCAGATCAAACCGTTTCACCACCGCTTCGATCATGAAGTCATAGAGCGGGATGGCGCCGTCGATCAACGACCGCACAGCCTGATCACCCTGCTTGATACGCAGGTCACAGGGATCGAGATTGTCGTCGGCCACCGCGACGAAGGTTTGCGTAAGGAACGCTGAATCAAGGCCGAACGCATGTAGAGCAGCCTTCTGACCGGCCGCATCACCATCGAAGGTGAACACGATTCGGGAACTCAACGACTGTCCCTCCACGGTCAGCGGACCCACCAACTGCACGGCGCCAAGCGAATCGTCGGATATCAGACGTCTTACAATTTTGGCATGCTCGGCACCGAAGGCGGTGCCGCATGTGGCCACAGCCGTATCGACCCCCGCCAGATGGCAGGCCATCACGTCGGTGTACCCTTCGACAATCACGACCTGCCGCTTCTTGACAATGGCGGTTTTGGCCAGATCGATGCCGTAGAGTGCCTGCGTCTTACGGTAGAGCTGCGTGTCGGGGGTATTGATGTATTTGGCGTTGATGGTATCGTCGTCATACAGTTTGCGGGCTCCAAAACCAAGGGTGCGTCCAGTCGAATCACGTATTGGCCAAGTCACCCGACCCCGGAAGTAGTCGTAGACGCCACGCTGGCCGAGTCTGGCCAGACCGGCGTCGAGCATCTCCTGTTGGGTGAACCCCTTTTCAGCCAAGTGACGTACAAGATTATCCCAGCCTTTAGGAGCATATCCGCAGCCGAAACGCTGACAATCCGCCTGGCTGAAATTGCGTCCCCCCAGCAGTTTCCTTGCCGCGAGCGCCTCACGCGTCATAATCTGAGAGACGAAATACTGCTGGGCGACCTCATTGGCCTCGATAAGGCGAGCCCGCTTTGACCCTTTTGCGGCATGCTGATCGCCGCCATGCCGCTCATAGTGCAGTTCGATGTGGTATTTGTCGGCCAGAAGCTCCACGGCTTCACGAAAATCGATGTTCTCTCGCTGCTCAACATAGGCGAATACGTCACCGCCCAATCCGCATCCGAAGCAATGCCAGACTCCCAGCGAGGGACGAACGTTGAAACTCGGCGACTTTTCGTCATGGAACGGGCACAGTCCGACGAACGTGCCGGTACCCGAGGCCCTAAGCGTGACGGTGGACGACACGATATCATAAAGATCCGCCGCCTGACGCACCTTTTCGACGTCTTCCTTCAGAATCATTCCTGCCATAGTGGTTCCACTCTACACAATGCCGTGGTTTTGGAACGACGTACGCGCCGTCCGCTGAACGGCAAGCCTCAATATACATGATAGGGAACATTGGCATTCGAGGCGTGTCACGGACTTTCACGCACCCGGTTCTAGCAGAGAATGGAATGCAACGCCATGGCCGACCCGTCGGTCAGGCTCGCCACCTGATCTACCGCAACCCGCAAGCGCTCATCATCATTGACGCACCGGTTCCAATCCTCAAGAAACACGGTCTCCAGCGCATCCGAAGGACGTGGCGATTCGGCCATGAATACGTCGACCAGATCCTCCACGACCTTCTGCTCCTCGATATGCAACGGTTCGTGCTCACGCGGCTCCATGACGAAATAAACCGCTATGCCTTTAAGGGCGACGATCTCATAATCGGTTTGTTGCGGAATAACCACGCTTGCGCGATATCGGGTCAGGTCCCCATTCCCATATTGTTCGCGGGTCGCGCGTTCCACGGAACCCGCGAAACGTCCTATCAACGAGCTGGTGATGTTCTTCAACTGTGCCAAGGCCCGCCGAGAGCCATTGAAGTGGGCCGGGAACATACCAAGTTCCTTGAGCCGGCCGAGTGCCGCGAGCAGACCGTCCGGGTCCCAACGTTGCCCATACCATTTTCTCGTCGATTCGACCACCCTGTCGATGATGCGCGGATCGGCCAAAGCCAGCGGATGAAAAGCCCCGGTGGCTATGGCGTCCTCGAAATCATGCACGCTATAGGCAATGTCATCCGCCAGATCCATCACTTGGCATTCCATGGGGACCGCATTGTCGAGCGCTCCGGCCTTGAGCCATTCGAACACTTCGACATCGTCCGGATACACACAGAATTTCGGTGTTCGACCGGTTTGCGGACGCTCCTCCGCCTGCGCCAGCGTCCAAGGATATTTGACCGCAGCATCAAGAGAGGCGCGGGTAAGATTCACTCCTGCCGAACGACCATCGGCGCGGAACACCTTGGGCTCCAGACGAGTCAAAAGACGCAGCGTCTGGGCGTTGCCTTCGAACCCTCCGATGGAGGAGGCGATACCGGCCAGGACCCGCTCACCGTTATGTCCGAAAGGAGGGTGTCCCAGATCGTGAGCCAGGCAGGCACAATCGACCACGTCCGGGTCGCAGCCGAGCATGGAGCCGATCTGACGACCGATCTGCGCCACCTCAAGGGTGTGCGTCAACCGGGTGCGCGCAAAATCATCGGTTCCGGCCACCAGAATCTGGCTTTTGGCGCCCAATCGCCGCAATGCCGAAGAATGGATCAGGCGCGCGCGGTCACGTTGGAATTCAGTACGGGACTGCGATTTGGGCGGCTCGACGGCCCAACGCTCCCGATCGGAGGCACTATAGCCCTCGCCCGGCATTTCGGAGTCCGAATCAATCATGCCGCTCCCCTATCCACGCCATAACCATATATCGACATATCATCGCATTACAACAAGGTTCCCGGCTTGAGCATGGCGACATCCCGCGCGTCAAAAACATCAAAGGCATGAAGATACAGCCTTGGAATGCGATTGCGCAAACAGGCGAAGATCTCATAGCTGATCGTGCCGGACGCCCGTCCCCAGTCGTCGGCAGTGGGCTCGCAATACTCCTCACCGCGACCTGGCCCGAAAAGCTCCACCGTATCGCCCTCGCGCACCCCGAGTTGATCGGCACGACCATGCAAATCAAGGATGAACTGATCCATACAGACCCTTCCCGACACCCGCATGATCCGCGGCCCCTCGTCGGTCATCACCCGCACTGGCCCACCAGGTTTATCGACATGTTTGGCACCCCTCGCATCGAAGCCGGAGGCCGAACGATGAATCCCGTCCGCGTAACCCAGAGGAACGATCGCCGTGCTTGTAACATCGTCGGTCAGGTAGGTGCGGCCGTAGGAGATGCCGTGGCCGGCACCGACATCCTTGACGGTGGCGAGCTGGGCCTGCAACGTCATTGCCGGGGTCAGTCCATAGTCGGCCGGACCACCCATCACCGGATCCGCCTCATAGCCGTAAAGTCCAATGCCGGGGCGCACCAGCTCGAACCAGGTGTCGGGGCGGGTCAGCGTCGCCGCGGTGTTGGCGAGATGACGAATGCGGGGCGGGATGCCCGCCCTTTCCATACGGACCGTGAAACGATTGAACGTCTCAAGCTGTCCATTGGTCACCTCCACGAATTCGGGCACGTCGGGAGCGTCGGCCACGGAGAAGTGGCTGAACTGCCCCACCACGTCAATCACGCCTTCCTTGACGAGCGGGACAAGAGCGTCGAGAGCGGCATCGAAACCCTCCTCAGTAAATCCGTTACGCCCGAATCCGGTGTCGACCTTGACGTGCACCCGTGCCGTCTTGTTCGTTTTTCTTGCAGCCGCCGCCAGTGCGTCGATGGCATCGAGGGAGCCCACTGAGATGTCGATGTCACTGGCGATGAGCTCGGCCAATGGTGCATGCGCCCCGTTGTAGACCCACGTCAGAATATGGCAGCGATCAGTGCCGATGCCGGCCATCCGCAACAGCAGCGCCTCGCGCGGCTGGGCGGTGCCTAGCCATGTGGCCCCTCCCGCCAAGGCCGCCAAAGCCGCGGGAATCAAGCCATGCCCGTAGCCGTCGGCCTTGACGACACCCATGACCGCGGTATTGGATTTAGGCCCGCCCACACGGTCCACCAAAAGCCGCATATTGTCGCGCATCGCCTTAAGATCAACGATGGCCTGCCCTGGGTAGCGGCGCAGCGCGGACTGATAATGGGCCTCGCCCAACCGGGAAGAGAACCGCCAAGGTTCCAGTGCACTTAACGTCATAACCCGTATTGTCTCGCGTGCCGCTGACGAAAACGGGTCAAATCGTTTAGAGCAAGCCAATGCCGTTGATTACCTAGGATGCCGAACCCGTCCTGGCGTCTACCGATCGTGGCGCTGATAGACGATGCGGACATGACCCCGATCGCCCATGTCGTTGACGCTTATGGTGCCGCAGCGCGTAAAGCCACAGGTTTCGAAGACATGCTGCATGGCAAGGTTGTCCGGATGCGTGTCGCAACGAACGTTGCCATACTGCCGGACAGCCCACTCAAGACAGGCTCGTGCGCTGTGCGGCCTCAAGCCCGAGGAGGCCAACCGATGCATCGTAGCGTACGGGGCGTCGTCAAGCCAACTGCCCTGCGCCAGATGGGCGTACGTGGGTTCCGCACCTTCGAACATTGCAAATTGAGCCAGTATTCGCTCGACACCACCCTCAGCATCCACCAGAACCATCGCCCGACACTGTCGAATGTCTTGTTCCACCAAATCCGCAGGCGGCCACGACGTGCCCCATTGGTTCGGATTGCCCGTCCGGGCCATGAGATCACGCGCACGCGCGTAGTTGGCCATGATTGTTTCATAATCGGCCGGTACCGCAACCCGTACTCGAGTCGACGAATCCCCCTGAGTCATACATCACCTTCTCTATGAGCGTTCCAACAAATGCCCATCACAACCCACAACAACACAACACAACACAAAAAAGCGGCCAAGCGGAGCACCCGACATGACCGCCGTCAACGAGTTCCCTCAGACGATCTTGCGCTCGAACGGATCGGAGCTGATGCCCTTGGCCAGGATGTCCTTGCACCATTCCTTGGCCGTAAACAGGCTGTGATCACGGTAATTACCGCAGCTCTTGATGTCCGTGGCCGGCACATCGTCCCACGTGGCTTCGTCGGCGATGAACTGCAATGATTCCTTCAGGGCCTTGGCCACTTCCTCGGTGCTGTGCTCACCCCAGGTCAGCAGATGGAAACCGGTGCGGCAACCGAACGGGGAACAGTCGATATAACCTTCGATGCGCTCACGCAGCAGAACGGCCAAAGTGTGCTCAATGGTATGCAGGCCACCGGTGGGGATGGCATTCTCGTTAGGCTGCACCAGTCGCAGATCGTAGTTCGAGATCACATCGCCGTTGGGCCCCTGCTCGGTATCGATGAAACGCACATACGGCGCCTTCACCTTGGTATGGTCGAGTTGGAAACTCTCCGGCTGTGGTTTGTGTTCATCCGCCATGTCTATCACCTTTTCTTTGCTCAATAATCGTTCATGGGTACTATAACGCCGGGCTGCTATATCAATCGCTTTGCGCGAAGACCCTGGGACGTTAAGGTTCCATGACTATAAGGGCGGTTATTGCCGATCCGACCCCCGTGGCGCCGTCATCGCCAGAGCCAGGCCAATCACGCGAGCATGGTAGGCAGATTCAAGAACATGGGCGCACTGCCCCATCGTCGCTCCGGTGGTCATGATGTCGTCAACCACAACAACGACCGTCTCGGATTCAATGCCATCCAGAGCGCCGTCAACCAGTTGAATGTGACCGGCAATGCGGCTGGAACGCGCCAAGGAGCCGGAGGTCTGAACCGACTTGCCGGCAACCCCTTCCAACCTCAGTGCGGCTCTGACCTCGACGTCAAGCCCCGTGCCAGACAGCGTGAATCTCATGCGTCGCACCAAAGGCATCATTTGCCAACGTCCTCGCTTGTGCATGGATGATCGCGAAGAGGGCGCCGGCACCAACACCACTTGCCTGCAATCCGGACAGTCCTCACGCAGCAATGTCAGGGTCAAATCGGACAAAGCCCTCGCGAACGTTCCGTCGCACTCCTGATCACCATGGTCCTTCCAGGACAGAATGGCACGACGCACCGCCCCACGATACCAGCCACAGGCGTAGCCTCGGGATGAGCAACCCGGAAGAACGCACCTGACTGACCATTGTCGGAACAACGCCTGACATTGAGGGCACAACACATCATCAGGCCGCCCGCACCCGGCGCAGCCACGTGGCACCACCAGACCAAAAATGGCTTCAAACCAAGCCTTGAGAATCAGAATCAAATTCGTCATGCCCATGATGCTAAAAGGCACACCCGCGCGCAGTCAACCCAGATGGGATGCTGTGGACGGAGATTCCAAGTTATCCACCGCCGACCGACACCATTACGACATTGCGGCGATCAGCCCGTCGCAGACAGCAAGAGTCCGATCGGGGCCAGTGACCAAAATCGGCCTCGTGCCTGCCATCGCCGCCGGATAGTCATTGCCGTCCGGCTCCATGCGATCACCGATGAAAACCACATCATGTACGTCGATGCCCAGAAAATCAGCCAGCCTGTGTACGGCGTACCCCTTGTCGACGCCACGGGCCGAGATATCCACGCTGGTCGCCCCGGCTGCACGCACCACCAAATCGGGCAGGTCGACGGCTAGGGCATCAGCCAATCGATCCTTCTTCGCATTATCCGGATCCCAACGCTCCTTAGCCCGCACCGGTGCCTTCTGGCCGAGAGCCGAAAAGGTGATTTGCGTACCCCTATCGTCGATGCGCCGGCCCCAGACCCGCTCAGACCACACCCCCTGCTCGCGGGCACGGCGTTCGATAGCCTCAATGGCATGCCTGCGGTCCTCGGCTGGCATGTCCATATGATAGACGCACTCCCATTGGCCGGCCCGCCAACGGTAATACCGACTACCGCTGGTGGGCATGATATTCAGACGGGTGCGATCGGCATCCGTGGAGAGCACATCGAGCACCTGGCTTTTGACCAGTTGAAGACTTCCGCCGGTGATAACCGCAACATCAACCAACCTCGTTAGGTGGCCGAAACGCGAAGACATTTCCGCACTCATCGGTCGCTTGGAGCGAGCAAGCGTGTTATCCAAATCGAAGGCCACTAATTTCGTTCCCCGCACGAAATCGTCCAGACCGGTCAGATCCTCGCCCCGCCGGATAGGCACCGGCGCACCATCACCCTGCCACATAGACTTGCCCTTCATTTTGTTTCAGACTTCCTAAGATACCACAAGAATGCCCGCACCAAGCTCTACAGTGAAGGCATGGTACGCCCACCTTGGCAAAGTCATATCTATCGTAACCGTCACGGACGCGGGACTCGAACCCCGACCTTTGGCGTACGCCTGCCGCGCTACCGCACTTCCAGCGGCATGTTCGACGACATGGTGGCCTCGCAGATACGCCGCCTGGCTCAGGCTTGGCCCAAATTGGTCGAACCTGTGCAATTTGCGGTCGAGGATGTGCCGCCATCCGAACCGGTGCCTTGGGAGAGCAGAAGGGTTGTCATCTCCCACTGTTTTCCCGCCGAACTTGGCATTCCGGCCCGTATCGTGCTCTACCGCATGCCCATTCAGACGCACCACCCAAACTATGCAGAGATGCAGTGGGCAATCCGTGATGCCCTCGTCGCGCGCCTCGCCGATCTATATGGCCGCAGACCTGAGGAAATCGATCCAGATTGGACCGGAATCGATTTCTGAAGCGGCTGCGGCCAGCGAGCCCACCAGGACGGGATTCGATTGGCAATCGCACACGGGAATCGAATCAGTGAACGATGGAGCGGTCGGCACGCACCAATATCTGCGCATTCGACGGTTCCAATGCCGACGACGACACATAGGCAACCCCCGGAATCGAAGCATCGTCAAGATCGTGTTGTGAAAGCCTGGCACTCCACACCACCGATTGATCGCACGAAACGGTGAACGCGACCGCCGATTCGTGCAGCTCGGCGGCTTGCAGACGAACACCACCATGCGCCGGAAGAGTGTATTCCTTGACCCCTGCGGATGCCCCTTGCGCGTCGTAACCGTTGATTTGCACCCTTGTGGCGGCATCAGAGGAATTGAGCATTGTCAGTTCGCCTTCAGTCTTATCCGGTAAGGTCAAGGCGGAGCGCCCAAAAGCCGCGCCCTGGACAGCATAAGCGAAGTCCATCCTCCCGCCATCATCGGAGACGTTGGTCAACGCAGAGGCCGAAATCGGCGATGAGGCTTGGACTTCGATTCCTATGGCATCATCCGGCGCTTTGGAAAGGTTCACGGTCGTCACCTTGCCTGCCTTAAGACCACGACGATCCGCCTCGACGACTCCGTTTGAATTCACCCAGGAGAACGTCGCCTCGGTCGTCTTATCAGCTCGGGCGATCATGGTGACGGCATCACCGGCTTTGACGCCGGGTATGAGAATTCGCCCGGCCGGTTTCGGCAGGGATTCGGAGAAATCCGAACCCAACGCGGTAAGCCCCGAAGCCTTGACACTACGAATTATCGCGGCTACCGGCACCTGCTTGCCGATAACCTCCACATACAACCCATCCTGGTCGGGAGCCGCGGACGACAGCTCCATTGAGGCCTCTCCATAAGCCTTCACGTTCAGCGTGCTGCCCGTGGACAACGGGATTGACTCACCCTGCTTGCTACCCCAGACACGTATGTTCAGGCTGGCGGCCTTGGCCGAAGGATTGGCCACCAACAATTGCTGGGTGTTCCCTTCCGTGGTCGGTCCAGTCAGAAAAATCTGTCTGGCTGACGGAGCCGCACAGGAAGCGGCCGAAAGTCCGGTCAAATCACCCCTTGTGGCCCAGGAAGCCGTGGTTCCCACCGCTCCGGTGCCTGATTTCGCCGCCAGAAGACGCACATCAAAAGCCTTGGAGACATCGGCGGACGTGGACAACATCTTGACCGTGGCCTCCTCGGTCGTGTCATTCCCTTGCAAAGTCTGCGCCCCGGATGCGTTCTCGCCCTGCAGGGGGCCGACAGTCGCCTTGTATACCGACCCAAACGCGGCATATCTGCCCGCAGAGGCTTGATTGCCCTCGGAAGCCCGAAACTCCTTATCGCCGTACTGCCCTTTATCGGACAAAGCCATACGGGAAGGGCAATAATACATCAGCTGAGTTTGGTCGACTCTGCGCCGTGTGGCAGCCGCGTCACCTTTTGGCTTGTCGACAAGTCCGGCAGGCAGAGGCGTCATGCAGATGCCAAGAACAGCAGCAACCAGAACCACACTGGTCACCATGCCGAAGATCAATCGACCCCACGGCGCCCTCCGCCGTGTCTGCTTTTCCGATTCCATATCTGAAGCACCACCGTTCATGCCTGTTCCTCCCCGAACCGACGGAATCTTGGAATGGCGACAAGCACATAGATCACCGCAACCACAGCCAGCATCACCACCCACGCACTACGCCACAGTCCGCTTTGCGCCTGATTGAGCCCCCGCAGATCGACCGCTCGCTTTGCCGCGATAGTCTGCGACAATTGATAATACGTTCCCCCCGAGGTTGTCGCCAAGGATTGCACACCCTCACTTGCGTTGAGATTGCCAACCAATTTACGTCTCGCATCCCTGCCGTTTGCGGCACCGTCGTCAACCACATAAATACCGCCGAAGCCGAGGTTGGCTATCGAAGCGACCGCCTCGTCGTCGCCATGGGACATAAGGCGTGCTCCGGCAGTGGCCAGCACCTGCTGCGAGGCGTCCACCTTACCAAGAGCATCGTTGACCGCAGCGGCCGTGGAGGCGTCCACAAGATCACCTCGCCTGGTACGCATGACCGAGAATTTCACGCGGTCTCCGGGCTCGGCCTTGAGTGCCAAAATCCGGTGCCCTGCGTCACGCTGCAAATAGTCCACCGCAACCGTCGGAAGACCGGCATCACTACTGGTTACGGTGTTGCGATGATATGTCAAACCGAATCCGGCCCAAATCACGGACCCCACCGCCAGAGCCACCGAAAGCACCACTCGCCCGGTACGAGCAGCAGCCTTTCTTATCGTGGACGCATGCACGTCCGCCCCGGCCGATGAGGCTTGGCCATCCGTGAGCCTCAGTGCGGCAAAACGCTTCACGGCGCCACCTGCGACAAGACAGGTACAGGCAATCAAAGCCATCATCACCAGCGCGAACGCCGGCAAAACCGATGCGCCCACAATGCCGTTCTCATTGACGCCCACTGCCGTGCGCACCGCGACGAAAGCGAGCAACACACCGGAAGCCACGGCACCCCACATCAGCCGTGAGACGCGCAATGCCGAAGGCAGGAACAGCGAGACCACGGACAACAATGCCAGAACGAACGACACAGCAACGGCGGCCAACGACCACATTCCCCAGGAGAAAGAACCGTGGGCCGTCAATGAGGGGGGCAGCCCCAGACAGCGAATCAAAACACCCCATAGGTTAAGCGATTGCGGGGCATATGAACCGGAAGACGCGGCCATCACATCGGAAAACAGCTGCCTCCAGGCCCCCTCCTGCGCATGACGGACGGAACCCACCAAAGTGGGCGCCAAGGCGAACACGGCCGGAAGCGGAATAAGCAACAGCATGGTCCTGTGGGAGCGTACGACGACGAAGAACATGATGAACACGACGAACAGCGCGAAAAGCAATTGCGGCTCCGAACACACCACCGGCACAAAGCAGAGCGCCGCACATGCGGCCGCCTGTACCGAGCAATGAGGGCGCACCGGATCTTCGGTGACATACATGCCCACCGCCCGGAACGTGAACGCAAAGCCGGCAGGCAGAAAAACCATCACCATGAGCATGGGGAGATTGGCCGTCTGGAACAGACCGGTCGCCCACCCCAAGCTAAACCATGCAAGGCCAGCAGCCAGCCGCACACCATCAGAACGGGTGAAAATACCGGCCAAAGCCCAAAACGCCAACGCCATAGCCGGTGCAGAGGCGAAGAGAAGCAGCGCCAGTGCAGCCACCGGATGACCCAATGTGACAACGGAAGCCAGCAGCCAGACCACAAGCCAGGCAGTCGGCGGCAGATGCGTCCCAATGCCCACACCGAATGCCCAAGGCGTAGTGGCCGCGACGAACAGATCCCGGAATCCCACCGCACTTGGCAACAGTGCCGACGAGGCAATGCTCGCCCCCGACAATGCCTTGCAGAGCACGTTCCAATCCACATACGCCAAAACCGCAAATGAAAGCAACGCCAGCGCGGCGGCGCCGCTGAACCGACGTATGGCTCGGGATCGTAGATGCGCCTTTGCCAAAGGGCCAAGCAACACGGTGTGCCGTTGGCTGATCAAAGCCGCACGCCTGTGCCGATATTCCGCTATCTGATGTCGGTCGGCCGCAAGTGCGCCGTGCCTGAATGACGATGGCTTCAGCGTGCCATGCACTCTGGGACGGGCCATGAAGGCCATGGGCATCGACACCAGCATCAGCCAGGGCATGCATAGCTTCACCCAGGCCTCATATGGCTGCTTGGCCGCCAGCGACCGCGCGGCCTGCACCAAGGATTCCACGAGGCCGGCAAGCCACACCAATGGCCACAATGGGGCGGCAATGTCAGTGTAGAAGTATCGATCGGCGGCTTCGAAGCGGTGCATTGCAGCATCGGAAGGAGCGCCATCATCCAAAGGTTCGCCGGTCTTTGAACGCACACCTTCAAACCGCGCCCGGCGGTGCGCGATTCCAGCTTTCGGGACCACTGTGACGCGACCGCCCGAAAGGCAGATGCGACGACAGAAATCAGCCTCCTCTCCGAAAGTGCCGAACCAAGGATTGGCACCCCCCGTGATTTTCAGAGTTTCCAGAGGGAGCAGGGCGCCGGACAGGCTCACGGCAAACACATCACCGCGGTTGTCATACTGTTCCTGATCGGGTTCTCCATCAACCACCAGGGTATGCAGACGATGCCTGCCGCAATAGGCGCCGACATCATGCAGCGTCCGGGCATCCCAATCCAACTGCTTGGCCCCGATCAAGGAAATCGTGGGGGTGTTACGCCAAGCCTCGATCAAAGATTCAAGGCAATGCGAATCGGCCGGTCGCGAATCATCATGCAGCAGCCAGAGCGCCTCCACCGCCGTTCCAAGCTGGGCGCGCTTGAGTGCCTTGCTTACCGCATCCATGAAGGATTTGGCGCCACTGACGTGGATGAGTTGCAAATCAACCATACCGTCGGTTCGAAGCCTGGAATCAGAGGAACCCGGCTTGCGGCTCGAATCGTCCCCAACCGAAAAAACCGTACGCGAGGAGGGCGCCGTACCATTCGCGCAATCAATCACAAGAATGACACCCGGCAATACGCTTTGTGCGAATACGGCCCTCAAAGTCGCCGCGAAAAAGCGGATATCCGATTCGACGGCGATAACCGCGGCGACCTGACCGTCCACCAGTTGCCCTGAAGGACGGGGGCGGGAAGCCACTTCATCGCCCACAATCCTCTGAATATCAACTCTGCCATTGGAACCCATGACCTCCAGTGTACGCGAAGGGCTCACAAGTGGCCTTCATCTGACATGCTGCACCACAGGAAAACCACGTGTCACCCGCGCCGTATTCAGTCGTCAGATTACTTACCCATTCTCCACATTTGCATCAAAGGCTTATATTGCAATAGTTCTCATCAACATCCCACACACTTCGGATATATATAAGTCTGAAAAATTCAAAGCCACGTCCTAATATAAGCTTGAACTAATGTCGAATGCAGCCTCCCATGGATTAATGGCCTATTTGGAACGGAAGGCAAGAAAGGCGGCCGAGCGTGGCATCCCACCGCATGAAGGACAAGACGATACCCAACATCAACGGATGGCGTCAGACCACGCCCAAGCATGGCACCGCCTATATAGTGCGTCATCGGGTACGTCGCGTGGTGTCGATGACTCTGGTCGGAGTTCTCGTGACCATCGGCTCCGCGGTTGGCGCCGGTCTGGCTGCTCTGGCAATCGCGCCAAGAGCCATTACGATCATCCAGCAGAACGGCCGCCACAAAAAGCCGGAGATCATCGATCCCAACGCCGGTAAGCCGATCGATCTGCTGGTGCTCGGTCAGGACACGCGATCCGGAGCCGGCAATAGCTCATTGAGCGGCGGCGAAGACAACGACGACGAGCACAACGCCGATACGGCCATGGTCGTGCAGATAGCCGCTGACCGTTCATACATCAACATTGTCTCGATTCCTCGCGACTCGCTTGTCGACGCACCTGCATGTCATACATCCAAAGGAACCGTACCCGCACGATACAATGTGATGTTCAATTCCATCTTCGCCAGCGGGTACGAGACCGGTGGGGATTTGGCCAGTGCGGCAGGCTGCACGGTCAATGCCGTCAACTCGTTGACGGGCTTGGACATTCAGCAATTCGTGATCGTGGACTTCGAGGGACTTAAAAACATGATTGACGACATCGGCGGGGTCGATCTGTGCATTCCCGTGGACACGCACGATGACTATACATGGCTCGACCTTCATAAAGGCATGCAGCACCTGGACGGCACGCAAGCGACAAAATACGCCCGCATGCGCCACGGTACCGGAACCGACGGCACGGACATCATGCGCACCACGCGTCAGCAATATCTGATTAAACAGTTGATGAACAAAGCTCTTTCGCTGAATCTACTGACTGACAGCAGTCAACTGTACCGGCTTTCCAGATCAGCTTTGAATTCTTTGAGTATTTCATCGGGGCTGGCGGACCTATCGGTGCTGGTCGGATTGGCAATGAGCATGAAGAACCTCAAGGTCGATCACATCTATGCACAGACGATCTCCGTGGTTCCGGCACCTGACGATCCAAACCGAAGAGTATGGACCGCCGACGCCGATGAGATTTGGGCAAAGCTGCGCGAAAACAAGCCGTTGAGCCAAGCTCCGGAATCGACTCCGGAGGATTCGAATGCGCAGAACCAGAGTAAGTCGAATGCACAGAACGGCAACGACACAGCACAAAACGGCAATGGCACGCAGAACGGCAATCCCACACCTGAGCCCCAGACCCCCAGCGTCGATCCGGTGACCGGACTGATCAAAAACCACGACGGCACACTGATCGACCCCAATACCGGCGGATACGTCGATCCCGAAAACGGTTCAATACGCGACCCGAAAACAAACGAATACATAGGTATCGCATATCGGTACCTCAACACAACGGTATGTGGGGTTCCTGCACAGAAGTGAACTACGAAACCGTACAGCCCACCCCCAACGAGTAAAAGTGAAGAGGTCCAAACGGAAGGGTGAAAACATGGCTGAACAATCAGGTGGGACTCAAACGCCACAGGTTCCGCCAAGCTTCGTGCCTTCTTCAGCACGCAGGAAGACAAAGCCGAGCGGTGTGCAGTCAAGCGGCGACATGCCTCCGACCTTTTCCACGGTTCGCAAGGCATCAGCTGGAACAAAAGGCGTGCGTCAGCATCAGATTCGCGATTCCCGAAGCCCCTCCACCGGCACGGCACCGGCCTCAATACAGCCGGACCCCCGTCGGGTGAGACGGCGTTCAGCAGGTTCCACCAGCAACGCCGTGGTGTCTGCCCCATCTCAACGTCGTAGTGCGGCACCGTCCGAAGCAGACATATTACATAAACTGAGACCGGTTCAAACAGGACACGACACGGGAAGCCATCATCCACAGAGGGTCAAACACCGTCACCGTGTCTGGCACTGGATGCTGGCCCTGTTCACGTTGCTGATCGTGACGGCAATCGTCACGGTATTCACTGCTTGGAACTGGGCGGACAGCCGTCTGGACAAGGCCAACTGGCTTACTCCCCATCCGAATTCGGGCGGAACCTCCTGGTTAATCGTCGGCTCCGACGAACGCGACAAGTCAGGTTTGGGCGGAACGGCCGAAGACACGCCTGGTTTCAGAACGGACACGATTCTCGTGCTGACCAAACCCATTCACGGCCCGTCCTCCTTGATTTCCATTCCGCGCGACTCCCTTGTCAAGGTCGATGGCGAAGCCATGAAAATCAACGCCGTGGCACAGCTACATAGCAAAAACGCTTTGGTCGGCGAAGTCGAAGACATTACAGGCAAGAAAATCGACCATGTGGCCGAAGTCAAATTCAACGGATTGAAGAGCGTAGTCGACGCATTGGGAGGAGTGAACCTGTGCTACGACCAGAACGTCTCCGACCAGTACTCTGGACTGACTTGGCAGGCCGGCTGCCACATCGCCAACGGCGACACGGCCCTGGCGTTTTCGAGAATGCGTTATTCCGATCAGCAAGGCGATTTCGGTCGAGCGGCTCGGCAACGACAGGTCATCGCGGCCATTACCAAGAAGAGCTTGACACCCGAAATCCTGCATAGCCCCAAAAGGGTGACCGCCTTGGCCGATACAGCATTGCGATCCATTGAAGTGGACAGCAAAACCAACCCGGCCACATTGGTGTCGATGGCGACGGCGTTCAAGTCAGCGACCGGCCCCGGAGCGATTACGGGCTCCGTCTACTGGACGGACCCGGACTATTACCCCGACAACGGAATCGGCTCGTGTGTGCTGCTTGATGACGCCCGCAACGCCGAACTATTCAACGAACTGGCGGCCGGCACACACAGGCCCGGCGTGGTGGGCTCTCTGACCGAGGCGCAGAACGCACAGTAATCCATTAATGAATCCCTTTAAGATATTCGGAAAAAGGTCTTGAAAAAAGCACGGTTTCGTGCTTATCTTGTCTTGAGACAAACAAAGGAAGGCGTAAGTAATATGAGCAGTGCTTTTGACTGGCGAGCCAAGGCTGCATGTCGCGACAAGGATCCGGAACTCTTCTTCCCGGTGGGCAACACGGGAGCGGCATACCAGCAAATCGAGGAGGCCAAGGCCATCTGCCGTACCTGCAAGGTCGTGGACGCATGCCTTAAATGCGCTCTTGACACCAATCAGGACTATGGTGTTTGGGGCGGGATGAGCGAGGACGAACGCCGCGCATTGAAGCGTCGTGCCATGCGCGCTCGCCGCTCACAGAATATGCAGATGCAACTGTAGCAAGGATCTTGGCCATGCCAACATGACCATTCATTGTTCGCGATATGGAAGGGTGCCTGCAATCTTCGACTCTGGATTGCAGGCACCCTTCCATATCGCCGTAGCCCAGTTGCATATCCTCCACCCGACGATATGCAAAGAGGCATCTGCCGAAACGACCGGTCAGACAGGTCATGTTCCGGCGGTCGTATTACGTGCCACGTCGATCGGCCAACGGTCAAGCAAACGAAATCAGTGATTACTCTTCGTCCTGAGCAGCTCTGAGCTTGATGTCGAGCACCACTTTCGTACCACCTCCGGTGCGATCTTCCCAGTGGACGGTTCCCCCGAAATCATTGGTCACGAAGGTGTTGATAATCTGCGTGCCCAGGCCAGAGCCCACGGAACGGGCCATACCGTTGCTCTCCTCGGTGGGACGCCCCGATCCATCGTCTTCGACCACCACATTCAGGTTTCTTCCGTTACGTTGCACGGAAATGGTGATGTTGCCCTCTTTGCGATCCGCAAAGCCATGCTCGACGGCATTGGTAATCAACTCGGTGAGCACCAAGGACAACGGCGTCGCGTCCTGAGCAGGCATCATGCCGAACGTGCCCTCGTAACGAATATGGATATGCTGGTCCTTCATACTGGCCAGATCCACGCTCATCTTCAGAAGGTTCGAGATGACCTGGTCATAGTCCACCTCCTCGTCGACGGTCTGGCTCAAGCCCTCATGGACCGTCGCGATTGTCTGCACGCGGCGCTGGGCCTCCCCGAGCTCCTCCTTGACCTCTTTCGACTTGGTTTTGCGCGCCTGCAGCCTCAATAACGCCGATACGGTCTGCAGATTGTTCTTCACTCTGTGATGAATCTCGGAGATGGTGGCATCCTTGGTCTGCAATTCCTGATCGCGCCGGCGTAGCTCGGTGACATCACGGCACAACACAATCGCACCGTTATGACCGTTGACGTCATAGAACGGCAACGAGCGAATTGAAACCACGGAGTTGTTCGCGTCCAACTCACAATCGGCTGCG
The DNA here is from genome assembly GCF_000741525.1 of Bifidobacterium bohemicum DSM 22767. Classification (GTDB taxonomy): domain Bacteria; phylum Actinomycetota; class Actinomycetes; order Actinomycetales; family Bifidobacteriaceae; genus Bifidobacterium; species Bifidobacterium bohemicum. Next base: position 105,294 of record NZ_JGYP01000002.1, read on the forward strand.
GCTTTGCCACTCAGGACCAATGGCAGAGTTTCGGGCACGGGATCGTTCGAATGCAGCAAACCGGCGCCTATCTCACTCAGGTAGTGACCTTCCATCGCACGCATGGTGCCTAGCCGGCGGAAGCAACTGATTGCGTTGGGCGCTGCATACCTTACGATGCCGTCGGCCGTCAGAACGATGAAGCCGTCCGATACCCTCGCGTTGTGGCGTTGGCTCAGAAGGGCGTCATGATATGGGAATTGACCACGAGCTATCATTTCGAACAGCTGTTTGCCGGCATTGATGCTTTCGGACTCGTAGTAACCGTTTGACTCGCGGGTAGCCAGATTGGTTTCTCTTACCACCAATCCCAATGTCTTGTTGCCACATCTGATTGGAGCGTAAACGTTGCAAACCGTGGATTTTCCAATACGACGAAGCACCGTGGAATGATAAACTCCATCCATGCGCATCGCGGCTTGAACCTCGCCCAATGCATCGTCCGGAACCCTGTCTCCCACTGCATCTTCAGTACGTAACGTCATGACCGTGGAAGGACGACACTGTTCCGCCACCACATATCCGCCATCGTCCTGACGGATGAGCAGAAGCAGATCGGCAAAACTCAAGTCTGCGATCACCTGCCAATCCGTGACCAGCAAATGAAGCCATTCGCGGTCGCCTGCATCGAAATCGGATTGTGAAGCGAGTATCTCATCAAAATCAGCCATGCTCCTCATCATACCTGAACCACTGGCAACGCCATTGGAAACCGTCGAGACGTAAACCGTGGACAATGTCACGAATGAAGGTTACGATTTCGTAGGTTACGTAATCGTAGCCTTTCTAGCCGAAAGTCTTGGGAGGACCCATGCCAGACGATGTCGAGACAGGACACGTGCAGGAGACGATCCGGCAGTCAGATCAACGTGCCCAGGAGGCGAAAGCAGCCCTCATCCGCTCGAAGGCAGCCAACCGTGCCGACACTGTTCGCCGGCAGGCCGAAGAACGAGCCAGCCGAATCATTGCACGCGCCGAACGTCGCGCCGCCAAAGCCCAAGGCATCGACCCACCACCGGAGAGCGGCCGAAAAGTCCGTTTGGACGTGCATGGTAGACCCAAGCCTTTACTGCGCGGCTGGATACACGCCGTTGCCGCCCCTTTGGCTCTGGCGGCAGGCATCGTGCTGATATGTCTGGCGCACGGAACCTGTCTGAAATGGGCATGCGCCGTATTCATGGTCTGCTCACTGATCCTGTTCACGAATTCCGCGGCCTATCATCTCGGATCATGGTCACCACATGTGACCGACACGCTTCGCCGCATCGACCACATGAACATTTTCCTTTTGATCGCAGGAACTTACACACCGGTTTCTTTCGCGCTGTCGGTCAAATGGCGCACCATCATCATCTCCGGCATGTGGGTATGCACGACGGCGGCGCTGATCATCCACGTCATCTGGATCGATGCACCACGCTGGCTATACACAATCGTCTACATCATCTTCGGCATCAACGGATTGGCCTACATGGGTCTTTTCTGGCAGTCCCCTGCCGCCGGCCCGACTGTGGTGGTGCTGTTGGTGGCAGGAGGTGCCTGCTATATCGCAGGCGCCGTCGTCTATGGGCTGCGCAAGCCCGATCCTTGGCCCCGCATCTTTGGTTTCCATGAAATCTTCCATCTTGGCACCGTCGCCGGATATGCATGCCATATGGTCGCGATTTACATGGTCATCGTCAGTCTATGGTAGATTGCGGAATCCACGACGCTTCCCAATGCCACGCCCGAATACCGGAGACCGACTAGGCAGACGCAACAAAGGCGGGGCTGCAACGTTGATTGCAACCCCCGCCTGTTCTCTTCTTCTCCATGAGAGCCGCGTCATCAAGAGCATCACCGATTGCTCAAAAAGACAGACCCATCGTTATTGGAGCGGCTGCGCATCCTTGACCGTCACGGAAATCTCACGACCCGTCGGCGCGGTGTAAGAGACGGTCTGACCCTTCTTGGCGCCCATAATGGCGGCCCCAATCGGAGATTCTGGGCTGATGACCTCATAATCGGTGGCCACAGCAATATCGCGCACCCCAACGGCATACACCCTCTCACGACCTGCCAGTTCAAGAGTAACTACCGAACCGTTACCCACGACACCGGCCTGGGGTGCTTTGAGGATTTTCGCATTACGTAATTTGACAATGAGTTCGTTGACTCGCCCTTCGTTCTTGCCTTGTTCCTCTCGGGCGGCCTGATAACCGCCATTCTCGGACAAATCACCCTCAGCGCGCGCGGTTGCGATACGCTGGGTAATCTCATCACGATATTCACCCTCACGCCACGCAAGCTCCTGCTTGAGCTTATCGTATGCGGCCTGCGTCAACAGAACGGTCTTCTCCTCCTCGGCCATAACTCCTCCTTACCCTTCATCGGACGTTACCTATAAACTATAATCCCGAAACGATTTCAGCGGGTCGAAACAATGTCTATGACGAATACGAGCGTGTCGTCGCCTCCGATGCCGGCCTGGGGCATGCCGCGACGTCCGTACCCATATTCCGGAGGAATGGACACCACCAGACGAGAACCGACATTGTGACCCGGAACCGCGCGATCCCAACCTTTGATGACCTGACCGACCCCGATGCCGAAACTGGCGGGCTGATGACGGTTGAAACTCGAATCAAACGGGTCTTGCGAACCCCAGATAACCCCATGATAGTTGACAGCGACGGTATCGCCCTGACGCACCATCGGGCCATCGCCCTCCACAATCTCGATCGCTTTCAAACCCGCCGGAGCAGCGCCCTCCGGAAACTCGATCACCGGCATTGCGCCAAACTCTGCGTTGACCTGCGGCATACCTTCAGCCATGACATGGCCTCCTTTTTCAAGACACGAATGAGCTATAGACTAGCACCAGCGGCAAACCTCACGTGGTGAAGGTCGATTATCGTCGCATTGCAGCGACACGCCTCCAGACAAGCTGACCTCCACTTCGGCTTTTCAGCACTCGACGACATTGACGATCATAAAACGGATGCCACTGGGATGTGGAGCCATCATTTTCCATTGCCACAACACATCTCGCTCATAATCACAAGGAACGGCACGGCCACCATCGACCCGGCCCACAGTGTGCGAAGAACTTGGCCCGACACCGATCATGCACATTTACAAGACACTGGGCATGTCACCCATTCCAACCAAAGGCCTCACCGACATCACGGCATCCCCCGACAGCAAGCAGCACCGGCAAACGAATACGACTGACTGGAAGCACATCGTTGATGGGTGCCCCTGGCAAGAAATGCGTTCGCCGCGGGTCGTTATCACCAAAAGAGGGCATCGTTGATAAGCGCCACCTGGTAAGAAGTAGAGCCGGCATGGCATAATGACTTGTTGTCGGCATGAACACCGGCACGCTCCCGTGGCGGAATTGGTAGACGCAGCTGACTTAAAATCAGCCGGCATTGCCTTGTGGGTTCGAGTCCCACCGGGAGTACAAACACCGGAATACCAACGATTAGGCCGCCCCATCACACATCAAAACGGATACCACAAAACAACACATGTATCCAAAACGCCCCCAACAACAGATACGCACTTATCACTACTCTCGGCTGGGTTTTACCACCATTCACCAATATTGAACATCACTGGAACCACTCGGGACAACCGAAGTATGTGGTCAAGATGCGGTCAAAGCGCGGTCACGTAATGACCTCTGCAGGCATTGAAATCACGAGGCCGACATGATCCCGTCAGAGATGAACAGGTCAGGAAACGAAGAAGGACGACGTCCATGGCCTTGCCAACCAGGTCCAGTCCAGGGCATCATCGAACGGATCGGCATACACATCCAACGACATGCTATCGCCCGCATCAGGTCAGCCTTTCACCACAACAGACGACAACACCACCTACGGTCGCCACGCCAGGCCACAGCAATCAGCGCCGCGCAAGCATCCTCATGCCGTAATCAAGGACGATACCATCCAATAGCCCGTGATCGCTGGAAACGAAGGAGTCAATGATCGGGCCACCCTCAGCCCGTACCTGCTGCGCCACTTTGGCAAGCACTCTGTTCCACACCAAGGCACCGCCGCCAACCACGTCGACACGGCCTGGATGGATGGTCTTGTACGTCGACCGCTCAGCCCGGCTCATGTGCAGGAATCGGTCATCTACGGCGAAGACCTCATCGAACGCCACCCGTACCCCATCGACGCTACGGTGATCATACTGCGTAAGACCAAGCACAAGGGCGGTCATAGTGGTCACCGACCCGGACACTCCGATGATGGTACGAGCGCGCCCTACCGGCACATGAGTAAATGCCTGATCAATATGGCGGTCAATATCGACAATCGCATCGTCGATTTGGGCTTGCGTGGGCGGATCGGACAACAAATGCCGTTCGGTCATACGAACCGATCCGATGTCCATCGAAAACGCCGAGTCCACAGACGTGACGGGGGTCGATTCACCATCACCTCCAAGCACCAGTTCGGTCGAGCCGCCTCCAAGGTCGACAACGATGAACGGTGCGGCCAACGCATTACGAGACACGACACTAGTGGCACCCAGGAAACTTAGCGCAGCCTCCTCCGTGCCCGGTATCACCTCAGGCCGTACGCCCAGAATGTCCTCCATGCGATCTTCGAATACGTCGCGATTCCGTGCATCACGGGTCGCGGAAGTAGCCACGAACCGTATGCCATCGACCGGATGTTCAGACAGAATCCGCGCGAACTCCCGTGCCGCCCCATAAGTCCGATCCAACGCATCCTGTGCGAAACAATGGGTCTTGTCGACATCCTGCCCAAGCCGCACGACTCGCAAGACACGAGGCACCACATCCTGACAGCGTCCGTCGCGATAGACCTTGGAAAGTTTGAGACGAATCGAGTTCGTGCCGCAATCAATACCGGCAACCGTCACCGAATCCCTAACGTCATCCACCATATGCAATACCATCCTTGTATCCCGTCCGGTTCGACCCGTCCACTTAATTATTCCCGACGATAACCCGTCACGGCTACATTACAGGGGCACACCGGCACACCGATGGGCTGAATTCGATGCCGACACGCTCCAACACCATATCACCTATGGGATTGATACCTTCGCCCATCACCAGAGCCTGAGCGGTAAGGGCGTGCAGACATTTGACGCGCGTGGGCAGACCGCCGGCGCTGATGCCCGAAATATGTTCCTCGCTGTCAGACAATCGAACCGCAAGCGCATGACGGAACCCAAGATACCAACGGTGCGCACGCTGATAACCGGCACGAATATCCTCATCGTTCTCGATCAATGCCGTATACTGTTTCATGGAGCCGTCAGCCTCGACATGCGAAACGGCCCTGACGGCTTCAGGACTGGTCAGATAAAAGGTGGTGGGGAACGGGGTTCCATCAGACAGCTGAGGGCGAGTCACGACCGCCAGCGGGCGTCCACACACGCATCTGGCGCCCACCGCGACCATTCCACGCGGATACCGTCCAAGCTGGATCCGAACGATGTCGATATCGTCCGAACGCAACGGTTCGGCAAACAATCTGTCCATCATTGTCTGTATTTCGACGTTCATCTCGTCGTCTGGAAGCTTTTCCAACATGCTAGTCATCATTCCATTTCTCGTCGCGATGGCATCTGACATACTATCCCCCGACATAGTCACCATCACTGCGACATTCGATCCTCACCGATGTCGAACAGTCGCTGACAGCCGAGCATTGATCGAGCATACCCGAATATTGTGTTCGACTGCATGACGCTCCTGGCCGTCGTGAACCATAGGACATTGAACCTTACCACACAGCAACGGCTTCACGCCCACCGACATAATGCCGGTTCCCTATTGCGGCACGTTGAGGTTCTGCTGGCTTGTCGCTCCGTTGTGAGCATCATTGGCTGCATTGTCGCCGTTAGTCCGGTCGCTTTCCGTGGTTCCTCCTTTGTGCACACCATTATCGTTCGAGGCTTTCGGCAGCGGATCGTCCGCCTTCTTGAGTCCGTAAGCCAATTCACTGTACCAAGGTAAAGGCTTTTGGCCTGTATCCGCCATCTTTTTATCATCATCGGTTTTGGGCCGAACGCCGGTTATCGCCTCGGGATGTTCAACATGTATGGACTGTTCTCCCGGAAACACGAAGCCGAGTCGTTCCCTGGCTTGAGCGGTGACGTAGGCCTTGTCATTCCAACGGGAAATGTCGTTTTCAAGATTCTGCTTCTGGACAATCAGCGCAGCCTCCTGACGTTTCAACCCGTTCAGATCGGCCAAATTAAGCGCATAACTGTGGAATGTCGCAATGAGTTGAATGGCGCCAAGCGCTATAACGAACAACGCAACGAAAAAAGGCAACGGGCCGGAACCGCGACGTTTGGAATGTTCGTTTCCGTGCCGTTCCGAAGAGACAGTCGGAGTAGCTTTTTGACGACCATTTCCAGCCCTGCCACGTGATGTACCCATGGATACGAAATTACCCCGCATATACGACTTGAATCAAAACAACTGACGGCGCTCGCCACTTTGCGGCGTGCGTTGGCATACAAGTCGGCCTCGACTGCGAACATATCACAGTCGAGGCCGACTTCAGAATCACCATTCTTAAAGTTGCGAAAACCTCAAGAATTCAGCCAAGTCCTTGCAAGACTACTTCACATACTGTTTGCAAGCCTTGAAGGCGGAGTAACCGGCATATTCAGCGGTGGAGCCAAGCTCCTCCTCGATCTCAAGCAGGCGGTTGTACTTGGCGATACGCTCGCCACGAGCCGGGGCACCGGTCTTGATCTGACGGGTGTTCTTGGCCACGGCCAGGTCGGAGATGGTGGTGTCCGGGGTCTCACCGGAACGGTGCGAAACCATGGAGGTGAAGCCATTGGCCGTCGCCAATTCGATGGCGTCGAGGGTCTCGGTGACGGTGCCAATCTGGTTGAGCTTCACGAGCAGGCTGTTCGCGGCCTTGAGGTCGATGCCCTTCTGCAGACGCTTCGGGTTGGTCACCAGCAGGTCGTCACCGACGAACTGGAGCTTGTCGCCCATAGCAGCGGTGATCTTCTGCCAGGCGCCCCAGTCCTCTTCTGCGAACGGGTCTTCGATGGAGACCAGCGGGTACTTGGAGACGAGATCCTTGTAGTAGTCGAGCATGTAATCGGCATCGCGATCAGCACCGTCGAAGTGGTACTTATCGGTCTCCTTGTTGTAGAACTCGGAGGAAGCCACGTCAAGGCACAGACCGATCTGACGGCCGGGCTCGTAACCGGCGGCCTCAATGGCGCGCATGATGTACTTGAGGGAATCCTCATTGTCCTTCATCTTCGGAGCGAAGCCGCCCTCGTCGCCAAGACCCGTATCGTGGCCGTCCTTCTTGAGGATGCCCTTGAGGGTGTGGTAGACCTCAACACCGGCACGCAGCGCGTCGCTGTAGGTGTCGAAGCCATAAGGGGAAATCATGTATTCCTGAATGTCGGTGGCGAAATCAGCATGCGCACCGCCGTTCATGATGTTCATGTTCGGAACCGGCAGGATGTGTCCGTTGGTGCCGCCGATGTAGCGGTACAGCGGCAACTCGGCGGACTGAGCCGAAGCATAGAGAGCCGCAAGGGACACGCCGAGGATGGCGTTGGCGCCGAGCTTGCCCTTGTTGGGGGTGCCGTCGAGCTCGATCATGGTCTCGTCAAGGGCACGCTGATCGGTTGCGTCCATGCCGATGACCTTGGGGGCGATGACCTCATTCACGGCCTTCACCGCGTCGAGAACACCCTTGCCCTGATAACGGGACTTGTCGCCATCGCGACGCTCCCAAGCCTCGGCCTCACCGGTCGAAGCACCCGAAGGCACCAGACCCAGACCTTCGGCACCGTCTTCGGTGTCAAGAACAACCTTCACGGTCGGGTTGCCACGAGAATCGAGAATTTCGCTAGCGTATACGCTTTCAATTGCTGCCACAATCGCTCCTTACAGCTTTGTGTTATTACCATGTTCAAGAATAGTAGTTCTCAAGGACGGAAGCCAACAAAAGATGTTGGTTTTATGTTAGCGCTCACATACTATGCTCAAGCTCACCGCCGTCGCCAGCGACGGAACTGGCCGTCCGGCCAAGACAGACCTGCAGACCACAGAAGCCCCCCCCCCAGAACAGCACGACCTATCGCGCAGTGACACCGCCTTTCCATGCCAAGTCATCAAGCAGTTGATCGGCCCAAGCCATGATTTCCGAGTTGGTCATCGGAGTGCCGCCCAAAGTCCCAGCGAATGGTGCGGGTATGAGCAAAGTACGGGTCACCGGTCTGTATTGCATGCCCCGGTAAATGCGTGACAGTCGCAACTGCAACGATTCAGGCGGGTCGACCTTCGCCACACGCACGCGGGACCCCTGAGTGACGATTTCGGAGATACCAAGTTCACGGGCCCTGCTCCGAAGACGTGCCACATCGAAAAGAGTGTCGAACTGTTCGGGCAACGAGCCGTAGCGATCGCTCAACTCCTCGCGCAATTCGGCCAGGTCGCCCTCGGTACGAGCCCCGGCCAACTTGCGGTAGACTTCGAGACGCAACTTGTCGGAGTCGATATAGTCCACCGGAATGGAAGCTTCAACCGGCAGGTCGATGGTGACAGCGACCGCTTGTTTGCGCTCCGGCTCTTTGTACCGTTCGACCGCATCGGAAACCATGCGCACGTAGAGGTCGAAGCCGACCCCCTCGATATGACCGCTTTGCTCACCCCCGAGCAGGTTGCCCGTACCCCGCAGCTCAAGGTCCTTCATCGCCACATCGAAGCCCGAACCCAAGGCCGTGTTCTGCGCAATGGTGGCAAGCCGATCGTGTGAATGTTGGGTCATCGGCTTGGCCGGATCGTACAGAAAATAGGCATAGGCGCGTTCTCGCCCTCGACCCACGCGACCACGTAGCTGGTGCAGTTGCGACAGTCCGAAACGATCGGCGTGGTCAACGATCAACGTGTTCGCATTCGAGACGTCGAGCCCGGTCTCGATGATCGTGGTGCAGACCAGCACGTCGATGTCGCGTCGCCAGAAGTCCTGAATGATCTGGTCGAGCTGCTTTTCGCCCATCTTGCCATGTGCGATGCCCAGCCGGGCTTCAGGGACGAGTTCATGGATCGTTGCGGCCACCTTGTCGATGTCGTTGACTCGGTTATGCACATAGAAAACCTGTCCGCCGCGCAGAAGCTCGCGTCGGATCGAAGCGGTGATCTGCTCGTTCTCGTACGGCCCCACATAGGTCAAAACCGGCAGTCGGTCCTCCGGAGGCGTGGACAGCGTGGACATCTCACGGATACCCGTGACGGCCATCTCAAGGGTGCGCGGAATCGGGGTCGCGGAAAGGGACAGCACATCGATATTGGTGCGCAGGGCTTTCAGTGTCTCCTTGTGTTCGACGCCGAAACGCTGCTCCTCGTCGATGATCAACAGTCCCAAATCCTTGAATTTGATTTTGGGGTTCAACAACTTGTGGGTGCCGATGACCACATCGACCTGCCCTGAGGCCAAGCCCGCAAGCGTCTGATCGATCTCCTTTTTCGACTGAAAACGGCTCATGGCCGCCACCGTGACCGGAAAACCGTCATAACGCTGGGTGAATGTCTCGAAATGCTGCTGCACCAACAGCGTGGTCGGAGCGAGCACCGCCACCTGCTTGCCATCCTGCACGGCTTTGAACGCCGCGCGTATCGCAATTTCCGTCTTGCCGAAACCCACGTCACCGCAAATAAGCCGGTCCATCGGCACCGGTTTTTCCATATCGGCCTTCACATCGTCGATCGCCGTAAGCTGGTCGGCGGTCTCCTGATACGGGAACGAATCCTCAAGTTCCTTCTGCCAAGGCGTGTCGGGGCTGAAGGCAAACCCTCTGGCCTGTTGACGCGCGGAATATAGTTTGACCAGATCGTCCGCGATCTCCCGCACATGTTTACGGGCGCGGGCCTTGGTCTGCGACCAGTCCGAACCTCCAAGCTTGTTGAGTTTGGGGACTTCGGCGCCGATGTACTTAGAAACCTGATCGAGCTGGTCAGTGGGGATAAAGAGCTTGTCCGGTGGCGCATTGCGTTTTGGCGGCGCATATTCGATGACCAGATACTCACGTGTCGCCCGGTTGCCGCCCGCACCGACGGTACGCTGCTGCATTTTCACAAAACGACCGACGCCATGCTGCTCGTGGACGATATAGTCGCCCTCTTTGAGCTCCATGAGGTCGAGGGCCTTGTGTCGACGACGTGGGGTCTTGACCCGTGTCGCCGCGCTCGTGTGACCGGTAAGGTCACGTTCGGTCAAAACGGCGAGTTTCGAAGCCTCATCGACAAAACCATTGACGGCATCAGAACGCACCTGCGTGAATCCCGAGACACCGGTGGCACCGAGGGCCCGTCGCAAACGAGCAAGTGTGGTATCAGAAGCCGCAGTAAGCACCACGTCGAAGCCTGAGTCAATCAGCCCCTCGACGCCTTTCGATGCACGATCCTCCTGCCCACGATATTCCTGTGGTGCCGTGGCATTGAGGTCCACGCGGCCGGGCACGGAACCATCGACACCGAACGAGGTCAGGCGGTAAACCTCGTGATTGGAATATTCAAGTCCCGAAATGGTTTCATCGAAGTCAGCAAAACCTGCGGTTTCGAAGCTTATCGGAGCGCCGGCACCGTGACCGCTCGCAGCAACATGCCAGCTGGCGGCAAGAAACTCGTTGGCCGTCTTGGAAAGGTCTTCGGCGGCGCGACGCAGCTTCTCCGGATCAGACAGCAGAATCACCGCGTCATCAGGCAGCATGGAGGCGACCGGCTCCATGTGGTCGATCAAGGCGGGGATAAGCGATTCCATGCCTCCGACCCCTATGCCGTCGGCAATGGATTTGAGCATGTCGTCAGCGTTGGGAATCTGTCCGATCAGCGACTCAGCCCGTGTCCGCACCTCATCGGTCAGCTGCAGCTCACGGCATGCGGTGGCCCATACCATGTCGATCGGCTCACCATATGTGCGTTGATCGGAAGCGTGGAACTGACGAATGGAGTCAATTTGGTCACCGAAGAACTCGATGCGCACAGGATGAGGCAACGTAGGTGGAAACACGTCGAGGATGCCGCCGCGCACAGCGAATTCACCACGGTTGACAACCAGATCGACGCGGCTGTATGCGTTCTCGACCAGGCAAGCCGAGGCTACATCCAACGCCATCTCATGGCCTGCGACGAAGACCAGCGGCTCGACATCCGCCAGTCCTTCGACCACCGGTTGAATCAGCGAACGCACAGGCATGACCAACACACGAACCGGGCCGAACATGGCGCTACCCTCTTGCGGATGCTTCAGCCTGCGGAAGACTGCCATGCGGCTTGCGACGGTGTCCGCGCGCGGGGAAAGCCGCTCATGCGGCAATGTTTCCCATGCCTCAAGCTCGGCCACTTCGCTGGCGGCGCCCGAGTACCACGAACGTATCGAGTTGACGGTCTCCTTGGCTTCACGACTCGAAGAGACGATCATGACCACAGGCGCATATTGTGCCTTGGCGGCCGCCAACGCCGGGCGAATACCAGCCGGGGCACCAACGATGATTGCCCGATCACCCTTGCCTTCAGGCGGCTGGACATCGCCGGTCATCAGATCACGAAACGCCTCGTCATCCTCCAACCGTGTCAACAAATCGGACAGGGATCCCACCCGATTTGATTCCGAATTTGCACGAATCCGTGCAGACGCGCCAGAATTCGCGTCGTCACTGCCCTGCGATGATACTTCCTCACCGACCATTAAACCGCTCCTGCGCCTTGTTCAGACCATCGAACATCACCGTCTCCACCGCATCGGCCCCATCGGCCAGAAAATCGGGCATGGCCTTGCGCTGCGCCGGAGCAAAACCGCCCAGCACCCAATTGACGGTGTTCTCGTGTGCGTGCGCACCGCGCTCGGCATGACCCGTCCCCATACGCACTCGGGCATACGCATTGGTTCCGAGCGACTTGTCGATGGAGCGAATACCGTTGTGCCCGCCAGCGGAACCGCCGGCCTTCACTTTGATGCGTCGGAAATCGAGATCCATGTCATCGTGGATGACAACGATATGGTCCGGAGCGATATCGTAGTATGCGCTGATGGATGAGACCGCATCGCCCGAATCGTTCATGTAGGTCAGAGGCTTGGCCAGGAAGAACTTGACGAACCGGCCTTCAAGGTTCATCACGCCTTTGCCGAAATCGGCCAACCCCTTGTGATCATGAAAGGCCACCGACCAGCGCTCGGCCAGCGCGTCCGCGACCATGAAACCCATGTTATGCCGTGTGCCTTCATATTTTTTGCCGGGATTGCCCAATCCTGCGACCAACCAAAATTCCGATGCCATCTCCCAAGTCCCTTTGTATGCGTCCACGTTCCGTGTCATGCCATGTTGTCGCCGCTTAATCGGAATCTCAGGCATGCAAAACCCGCCGAACCATGCCGACGGCACCATGATAACGACCGCAACCGACTCGCGGCACGCCCGGCTAGGTTCTCGCCATTCAACAAAGCCCCTGCGCGGATGGAGACCGCAAAGACCGTGATCGCCTCTTCCGACAACACGACATAACTCGATTCACGACCTTTCCATACCGAAAATCGAGCGAAAGTGTCTGTGCGGCCGCCACGAACAAGGTCAGAAGTGATTTTTGGCGAAATACCGAAGTTAACTGCTCAGAACCAAATCTGCATGACAAAATACAAGCCTCTCACCATACCCCTTGACATATGGGCGCTATCGAACCTTATCGATATAATGCAATAACAAATTATATTGCAACATTACAACATGCCAGAGGCGTTGTTAAAGGAGAGTCATGCCACATCCCGCACCCAGGCAGAACAGTATGCACAAAATGAATGTACCCGACCAGAACTTAGATGGCATCACGCCGAACAGCGATCCAATGAACCAACCAACCCGTAGGCTTGGCATACGTCGCATAAGCAAAACCGTTCTCGCCACGATATCGATCCTGCTGGTATTCCTGCTGGTGATCGCCGCAAGCGTATACGTCTGGGGACGGGAGTCAAGCGAACCATTCGCATACCACGCCTTGCAACGTGTCACGGTCAGGCCGTCCAGAGCTTCGACGCAAGGTGGATTACCGGCCGAAAAAGACGCGAACCACAACCCGAAAGCCCCCACAGTCGAGTTCTTTATCGACTTCGCATGCCCCGATTGCGCCGAACTTGACGAGATTCTGGTACCCACCCTGCGCACGCTGCAACGAGACCGACAGATTAACGTCCAAGTGCATCCTATCGACTTTTTGGACTCCTCCGAAAACGATCATTATTCAAAACGAACCGCCAGCGCCGCAATGTACATCGCGGAGCATGAGCCAAATAGACTGTTGGATTTCACAAGTGCAATGCTCGACCAAAAATTCCAGTCAACCCACGCCAACGGCACCCATCTGAGCAACTCGGTGATCCAACAGCAGGCGATCAGGGCGGGCGTCAGTCCATCGGTCGCAAAGCACGCCACAGATGGCACCTACGACCTGTATGTCGCGAAAGCAACCAAATACACAACCAGCCGCAGGGATCTTTTCGTCGACGTTGACGGTCATCGCCGTTTTTCGACACCGACGATAGCCATCAACGGCAAGCTGTGGCAATATCGACAATTATCCGACATACACGATGTTCCCGATGCGTTGGTGTCAAGCATCGGGCTGACGAAGGAACAGGCGGGGACAACCGCCCTCCCTTCGATTGGAGCTCACGGATCGGCTTTGCCGATCGGGAACCGGGCATCGGGCTGGAAGACCGGGTTCCGAAAACCGGGTGACTTCCCGACCGAACCGGTTAGCGCTGATGAATCAGAAGAAGGCAATCACACTGCACCAGACGCGGTTGAGCCTATGAAATCCGATTCGGAATATCAAACAGAAATACATTTCTTAGGATAATGCACAATGCGACAATGAAAGTGCGCCCGGCAGGATTCGAACCTGTAACCTGCTGATCCGTAGTCAGCTGCTCTAATCCATTGGGCTACGGGCGCAACGTTGTCGTCATTCCGACAACTCAACTAGGATAACTCAAAACCTCGATAAAGCCAACATGGCGTGTCGTCGCATACCGCCATTTTTGACGTGTCATTTGAGCAGCAGACGTCCCTTCGTCTTCGGCAGAAGCTTCGGCATCCCCTGTCCGTTGACCGCATCCGCATCCACAATGACCTCACCGATGCCGTTCATCTCCGGCAGACGGAACATCGTGTCCTCGAGCGTGTGTTCGATAATCGAGCGCAGACCTCTGGCACCAGTGCCATTGGCATCCGCGGTCTTGGCAATGGCTTCGATGGCTCCATCGGTAAAGGAAAGGGTCACGCCGTCCACTGCGAAAAGTTTGCCGTATTGCTTCGTCAACGCATTGACCGGCTTGGTCAGAATGTCCGCGAGATCATCACAAGTCAGTTCATCCAACACGCTGACCACCGGAAGGCGACCAATGAATTCCGGCAACAGACCGAACTTTTCAAGATCATCGGCGGCAACATGACGCAACAGCCGCTGACCCTTTACGGTCATCTCATCAGATGAACCCGCTACGCCTGACGCTGCCTTGAAACCGCTGTGGCGCACGCCCAGGCGCTCGGCGACAATACCGTCAAGCCCAACGAAAGCGCCTCCGCAAATGAAAAGGATGTCGCGTGTGTCGACCTTGACCGTTTGCTGTTCACGGTGTTTGCGGGTGCCCTCCCCCGCAAGGGGAACCGAGGCCACGCTGCCTTCCAGGATCTTCAGGAGCGCCTGTTGCACACCTTCACCACTCACATCGCGCGTCAGAGAGTTGTTTTCACAGCTTTTACGTGCAATCTTGTCAATCTCGTCGATATAGACGATTCCGCGCTCTGCGCGAGCCACGTCGCCATCGGCCGCTTCCAACAGACGCTGCAACACGCTTTCCACATCGTCGCCTATGTATCCGGCCTCGGTGAGCGTGGTGGCATCGACAATGACGAAAGGCACGTTCATGACTTTGGCAAGGGTCTGGGCGAGATACGTTTTGCCTACTCCCGTGGGTCCTAGAAGTAGAATATTGGATTTAGCGACTTCCACCCCGGCATATGGGTTACTCGCGCGCGTCGCGGTGCTTCTTTTGCCATCCGCCGGTTGATCGGGCGAAAAGGACTGAGCCGGGGGACCGGCATAATCAACAGCCTGCATATTCACACGTTTGTAATGGTTATATACAGCAACGGAAAGCGTCCGCTTGGCTTGGGGCTGCCCGATGACATAACGATTAAGAAAAGCATCGATTTCAGACGGCTTAGGCAGTTTGAGCGCATTGAAATCAACATCAGCCTCATGCTCGTCGGAGATCATGTCGGCGCATAAGGCGATGCACGCGTCGCAAATCGCCGCACCCTGCCCGGTGACAAGCTTGTGGACCTGTCTTTCGGTCTTGCCACAGAACGAACAGCGCGGCACGCTGTTCTTGTAGCTCACCACGTCACCCATGCCGCCTCTTTTCCCGATTGCGTTCCGGCATTGGTTGCGGTGCACCTAACCCCGTCCGCAATGCGTATTGCCAAATGCCGAAATTCAAATTCATCGGGCTCCACTCTACCGCACCACGCAGTCAACCAGCACAACATGGAAGAACCCGGAAAACGTACTGCGCCGTCTCCCCACCTGTACCCAGACGGAGCAACGGCGCAGTATCACTCGACTTGACGGAACGCACTGACCTGATTACTTGCGGTTAGCCAACACCTCGTCCACCATCCCGTACTCCTTGGCTTCCTGAGCCGTCAGGAACGTGTCGACCTCGATATCCTTACGGACGCGTTCGACCGGTTGACCCGTGTGCTTGGAAAGCGTCTGCTCAAGCCATTCACGCATACGCAGCATCTCTTTGGCCTGGATTTCGATTTCCGTGGCCTTGCCCTGCCCCTGGTCAATGGCCGGCTGATGAATCAGCACGCGCGCATTCGGCAGCATCAGGCGTTTGCCGTGGGTACCGGCGGCCAGCAATACTGCGGCAGCGGATGCGGCCTGACCCAGGCACACCGTCTGCACATCGGGCTTGATGTACTGCATGGTGTCGTAGATGGCCGTCATGGCCGTCATCGAACCACCTGGAGAATTGATGTACATCATCACATCACGGTTCGCATCCTGGCTTTCAAGCACAAGTAGCTGCGCCATGACGTCATCTGCGGACGAATCGTCAACCTGCACACCCAGGAAAATAATCCGATCCTCAAACAGACGACTGTAGGCATCCTGCGTCTTCATGCCATACGGCGTCTTCTCGCTGAACTGGGGCATGACGTAACGGCTTTCCGGCCGGAACCCGGCCACGCCACGCGAACCCGCCATGCGCTCGGCGCGCGCTACGAACTTCGCTTCCTCACTTGCCATGTTCACTCCCCATCCTTGACCGCGTTCATCGTGCCGGGCGTCGTCACGATCTTGTCGAAGAATCCGTAATCCAAAGCCTGCTGGGCAGTGAACCAGTGATCGTATTCATTGTCCCGGTAAATCTCCTCAATCGTGTGCCCGGTCTGCTCGGCGGTCAATTGAGACATGGTCTTCTTCATGTCCATAATCAGCTCCGCATTGATACGGACATCGGTTGCGGTGCCACCGATGCCGCCGGAAGGCTGATGCATCAGAATACGAGCGTGCGAAGTGGCGAAACGCTTGCCCTTCGTGCCGCTGGAGAGCAGGAACTGCCCCATGGAGGCGGCCATGCCGATGGCGACCGTGGCCACGTCCGGCTCAATGAGCTGCATGGTGTCGTAAATGGCCATACCGGCGGTCACCGAACCACCGGGGGAATTGATATACAGCCAGATATCTTTCTTCGGATCTTCCGCCGCGAGCATAAGCATCTGAGCGCAAATGACATTCGCATTGGAGTCCTTGACTTCATCACCGAGCCAGATGATGCGCTCTTTCAAGAGTCTGTTGAAAATGGGATCCGTGACGGACGGGGAACCACCCTCGTCCATCGACGGCGTAGACGTCAGCAATCCTGCCACCGTATCTCCTTTTATATTCATCATTGGGTTTCTTCTTAGAATACTACCCTGCCTCATACGACAGTCCGATCCGTTTTGCGCACAGCACGACGACGCCATTGTGAAAACCCAATTTGCACTATCTTCGAAACCATCATAGAAAGAGCCACCGCCAGCCCCACCGGCACGAAGTACGCCATGGGCGCCTGGGTCAGCTCCATGACGAGGCACATCGCCATCAGAGGAGCCTGCTGCGAAGCTGCAAGCAAGGCAGCAGCACCGACCAAGGCGCAGGCCGTCACGCTGGAGCCCGGCACCATAAACGCCCAGGCCAAGCCCAGGATGGCGCCCAACGTCGCCCCGATCGAGATACCGGGTTGCAACACGCCTCCAGAGGCACCGGAACGAATCGTAGCTAATGTCAGTACGATTTTAGCCACCAGAAGCCCGACCAGCATCAGCAAGGCCGCGACGGATGCATGGCCTGGCACCGAAAAGGCGTGTTGGGCCACGGAACGTCCATTGCCCATCACCTCAGGCAGCCATATCGCCACAACACCCGTGGCAAGCGCGGCAAGCGGCAACATCCACACAATTGAAACACCTTGTGGCTGATGTGAACCGGCCCACTGTGATCCGGCTCTGAAAGCGGTGCCCATCAGCCCGGCAAACACCCCGCAGGCCACCGCAAACACGGAGAGGCTCAGTGGAGGCAGTCCAGCGCGCCCCAAGCCAGACATGTCGTAGAAGACACCCCTTCCACCGATCAGACCAGCCGACCAAGCCGAAACGGCGGAGGTTCCAAGGGCCAAGGCCACCGTCTGACCAGTCACGTCGGTGAGCAATATCTCAACGGCGAAGAACGTGCCGGCGAGAGGGGCCGCATATACCCCAGCAAGCCCCGCGGCGGCCGCGACCGCGACTATCAGCCGGCGATCATGGTCGGTCAGTCGAAACACCTTGGCGAAGCGTTGCCCAAGCATGGCGCCGAATTCGCGCGGCGCCACCTCGCGTCCTATCGATGCGCCCGATCCCACAATGAAAATCTGCAACAGAACATGCACGGTGGTCTGCCAGCCTGGCATCGTCCGCCCATCCACCGCCTGCGCCACCGAAGGCACCTTCTTCGTACGAGTTCGCAACAGCCACCAAACGGCGGCAGCAACGGTGCATCCGACGGAAACCGAGACCACGCGCCGCAACGGCGGAACGACGAGCGGACCAGACGCCGAGGGACTTTCGGCGTATCCCATCATGAAGCGCTCAACCAATACGAGCAACAGGCGCAACAGACCGGAGCTGACCCCGACGACCGCGCCAAGCACCATGACGGCCAGAGCCATGAATCCCAGCCGCCTCACCCGGCTATATTGGCACATACCTCTCCCCATGCTTCGTTGTCCGTTCAGAATCACTCAGGGCCTTACCGTGGCCGGACCTCGGATATGGTACGGGACGGGAATCCAGAAAATGCTGGACCCCGTCCCGTCGCCCTTTTATGACTCAACACACCGCCTCTTGCGCCGTACCGGGTCCGGCGGACCTACTCCTGGGCAGGTTCGTCGTGAGAGGAAAGCTCATTCGCGACCTCTGCAGCCGCGGATGCCGCTTCAACGCTTTCGTTCTCTTCGCCCTCGTCCTCACCGAGGAACGGGCTCAGGTCAAGCTCCTCCCCATCGCAAGTGAACTTCACGGCGCGCATACCGGCCAGAAGCCCCTTGGAACGGCCGACTTCCTGCACCGCACTGCCAAGCTGGCCATTGTTGACGATCGCATTGATGAAAGCACCGGGATCCATGCCATACTGCTGAGCGATGGAAGCGAGGAAGTTGGTCACGTCCATCTGGGAGACCTTGATCTCCAGCTGCTCGGCCAAGGTGTCAAGCACGATCTGGTCGCGCAGTTCCTTTTCGGCAGACTCCTGGGCTTCCTTCTTTTGCTCGTCGGTAGCCTTGTCGGAATCGGCGGTCACTTGTTGCAGACGCTCGGAAACCGTCTGTTCAAGCACGCCCTTGGGCAGAGGAATCTCAATGTCCTTCTCAAGGGCGTCGATGAACGCGTCACGAGCCTCATTGGCCTGCTTGCCTTGGTTGTCGTTCTCGCATGCCTTGCGGATATCGGCCTTCAGGTCGTCGAGCGTATCGAATTCGGACGCTTCCTGAGCGAAGTCGTCATCGAGTTCCGGGAGCTCTTCGGACTTGACGGAGTTGACCTTCACGTTGATCTGCGCCTTCTGTCCTTCGTGCTCGCCGCTTTCGAGCGTACCTTCGAAGGTGGTGTCCTCGCCGGCAGAAAGGCCGTCAAGGGCCTCGTCGATACCGTCGAGCAGGGTGCCGCTGCCCAGTTCGTAGCTGACGCCCTCCTGGGAGTCGACTTCCTCGCCATCAATGGTGGCCTTGAGGTCGATGTTGGCGTAATCGCCCTTCTTGGCGGGGCGGTCGACACCCACCAGCGTGCCGAAACGCTGACGCAGATTGTCAAGGCGCTTGTCGACGTCCTCATCCGTGACTTCGGCCTTGGCAACGTCCAGAGTCATGCCTTCAAGCGAAGGCAGCTCGATTTCGGGGCGGCGCTCGACGGTCGCGGTGAACTGCAACTTGGTGTCATCCTTGGCGCTGGTCGGCAGCTGCTTGACATCAAGTTGGGGCTGAGCCATCGGACGGATCTTCTTCTCTTCCAAGGCCTTGGAGTAAAGCTCAGGCACGCCGTTATTCGCAGCCTCACCCGCGACCGCACCAAAGCCGACGCGCTGATCGACGATCGGACCGGGCACATGCCCCTTGCGGAAGCCTGGAATATTGATCTGCTTGGCAATTTCCTTACGGGCCTGATCAAGGTAAGGCTCGAAATCCTCCGCGTCGGCGGTGACGGTGAGTTTCACCTTCGTGGGTTCGAGGTTTCTGACGCTGATTTTCACGCTGGTCTCCTGACGATATGCGACTACTTCTGCCCTTGGGGCAACCGTTATATGATAACTCGACTTACGGACGCTGCTATCAGGCTAATCTGCCACTCTCGAGCCCCTTGTTCTCGTAAAAAGGCGGCCACATCGAGCCCGGCGGCGTTGTCACGCCAGCATAGATTACGTAGGATTTGGGGCTTAATGACGATTTCGCTCGGTGTGTGGGTATCCTCGGCGATGGTCCCAACCACGGATTGCACAGCCTTGAGGCGCCTGTAACGGTCGGGATGTTGCGCCTTCCAGTATTTCATGGACTTGGGGGCGTTCGCATTCGGATCGTCCTTTCGCGGACGCGGGAGGGTCGGCCAATCCTTCGGCCCAAGCTCCAAGGCCTGCTCGATGACATGCTTCCAGACATTGGGTTTCACAGATCGTTGGATGGGGGCATACCGCTCGAACATCTTGTCCTGCTCGCTGCCGGTGTGCATACGCACGCGCTCGTTGAGACTGCGTATCTGACGGAACTCCTTGCCGTTATGCGGTTTACGTCGCGCGGCCTCAATAATGGCCGCATCGGACAACAGCAGGCCGGGTTCAATATCGTACTGCCGTGCCAACTCGTCGCGTTTGGTCCACAACGCCTTGGCAACCGCCTGCCCCTGACGGTCACGACTCAACACGGTGAAATGCGAGATGTGCATCCATGGTACCGGATGAACCGGCTGCGGCCCCATGCCTTGCTCCAGCGCATAGGCGAACTCCTCCTCGGCCCACTGCATTTTCCCGGATTTTTCCAAATCCTCACGCATCGCGGTTTCAAGCTCGATAAGCAGCTCCACATCCAAGGCCGCATAATCGCGCCAATCACGCGGTAACGGCCGATAGGACCAGTCCGCCGCCGAATGCTCCTTGGCTAAGGTCACTCCCAGGTATCGTTCCGTGACTGCAGCCAGACCGAAATGCCTGACACCTAGAATCCGCGCGGCGATCTCGGTATCGAACAACGCCTTGGGTCTCAAACCGATATCCGCGAAACCGGGCAGATCCATCAAGGCATCGTGCAGAATCCATGTAGTCTCTCCCACAGCCTGATTGAACCGATTCCAGTCGGCGCCCATTTTCGTCAACATCACGGGGTCCAGAAGCCAAATACCCGATCCGGTCCGTTTGAACTGAACCAACCAATCCTCGTGACTATAACGATAACCGGACGCGCGTTCGGCATCAGCAGCCAACGACCCGGTACCGGCCGCCAGAGCCGCGCAGGCTCTGTCGAAACCTTCCAGGTCATCCGTAACTTCCGGCACCCCTCCTCTAGGCTCCGCCAACAACCTCGGCTCAGTGATCAACCGCAATCCCCCCGTTATACCCGAGCAACGATTCAACGACAATCTGTCACATATGATACACATCACGGCCGCAACGGTATCCCGACCGTCCTCGCATACGCACAGGACGGTCGCTGCTCACCATACCTTGAACCTTGGGCATGGTTGACTTCGACCCGAATTTTGCCCGAATATGGCCGAAACGCTCTTCAAACTTGTGGCACCCCAATCAGACTGATCATATGGCGATTCACCCGAAACGCTCAAATGGGAACCGAAAAACTCACTGCCGCCTCGATGCCGAACCTAAAAGGTACTCGGTTCTACCGGCATGCAACCAAGGATCCCACACCTGGCGCAGGTGCTTCCCGGCACACAACCACGCCCTTGGACGTCGCTGCAACAGCGCGCGTAAAAAAGCGACTGAACATCGCAAGCATGAACAGCGATGCATCTACTTAATAGACGACGAAGCCGTGCGATTCGAATTGATCCTTGACTCGCGCTTTAAGCTCTTTGCTGGGTCCCTCGCAAGTTTCAAGCGGATAATCGATGCCCATCTCATGCCACTTCGGGCGGCCGAGCTGATGGAAGGGAAGCACGTCGATATGCTCGACGGCATCACCGAAGCTTTCGCAGATTTTCGCCACATTCTCTACGTTTTCCTCGCTATCGGTCAATCCCGGCACAAGCACGAAACGCACCCAAATCTTCTTGCCGAGCCTGTTGAGCCGTCGCCCGAAATCAATGGTGGGCTGCAACGCGCCTCCGGTAACGGTGTGGTACGTTTTCTCATCACCGGATTTGACATCCAGCAGGCACAGATCGACGTCATCGAGCATCTCATCGGTGAAATTCCTGTTGAGGAACCCTGCGGTATCGAGACAGGTGCTTACGCCCTCCTTGCGCACCTCATGAAAAACACGCGAGACGAAGGCAGGCTGCATCATCGACTCGCCACCGGAGAAGGTCACCCCTCCACCGGTATTTTGGAAAACATCCTTGTACCGCACGATCCGCTTGATCATCTCCTCGATGTAGACCGGTTGTCCGTCACGCATCTTCCATGTGTCCGGATTCTGGCAGAACTGGCAACGCAGTGGGCACCCACTCATAAAGACCGTCATGCGCGTGCCCGGCCCATCCACGGAGGTGTTGATGTCCCATGAGTGCACGAAACCGATGTCACCGGTGCGCAACGCATTGATGCGGTCGTGACGGTCGAGGCCTATCGGCGACTCGAAACCAGCCAAACCACCCATCAGCGTGTGACTTGCATACACCTTGGATTCCTTGAGCATATGCTGGGTCGTCGTACGGAATTGAGTGGTATCAGACATCTTTGCCTCCCCTTGTCAAGTTACTGTTTCCATTCTAGCGGTTCCGAACCGACCGCATCGTCCCACCGAGGAAACGGCCTATATAATGTGAGCAATGACACAATACAACGGAACCGACAATCTGGCCGACCCTGCGATTCGTAAAGTCATTGTCGGGCCGAGCCGTTCGGAGTCATCAGACCTACGACCTTCCGACAACAAGGAAGGGGACGGAATTCACACTCCGTCCCCTTCGGATCGTTTCACCGCATCACACAGTGTGCCTGATCATCACTCGCTGACAGCGCCTTGGTGGAATGTACGGGAAATCACATCGAGCTGCTGTTCACGGGTGAGCTTCACGAAGTTCACGGCGTAGCCCGAGACACGCACGGTGAGGTGCGGGTACTTTTCGGGGTGAGCCACGGCGTCCTCGAGCTGTTCCTTGCGCAACACATTGATGTTGGCGTGGTACAGACCATGGCCGTTGCCTGCGTCAAGGATGCCCACCAAGTTGCCGATACGCTCGTCCTCGTCACGACCCAAGCCGTCAGGGGTGATCGTATTGGTCAACGAGATGCCATCGAGCGCATCGTTGTAGTCGATCTTGCCGACCGAGAACATCGAAGGCAGCATGCCATGGGAATCCATGCCGTTCTCCGGGTTGGCGCCAGGAGCATACGGGGTGCCCTTCTTGTGACCGCTGGGGAAGGCGCCGGTATTCTTGCCATACTCCACGTTGGAGGTGATGGTCAGCACGGACTGGGTCGGCACCGCGTTGCGGTAGACCGGCAGCTTCTTGATCTGACCCATGACGGTGGACACAGTCCACTTGGCCAGGTCATCGGCGCGGTCATCGTCGTTGCCGTACAGCGGGAAGTCGCCCACGGTGCGATATCCGACGATCAGATCGTCATCCGCACCTTCGACGTACTCGGCCTCGTGGCCTTCGGTCGTCCTGGCATCCTTGTTGTACACCGGATAGACCTTGGCGTACTTCAAGGCGGACAGGGAGTCGGCCGCAATCGACAGGCCGGACATGCCGCAGCCAAGTGTGCGGTAGACTTCCTTGTCATGCAGAGCCATCTCGATGGACTCGTACGCATACTTATCATGCATGTAGTGGATGATGTTGAGCGCTTCGACGTAGGTCTCCGAGAGCCACTCGAGTGCCTTCTCGTAATTGTCCTTGACCTTCTGGTAGTCCAAAGAGCCGTCGGCTTCAGGAGTGACAGGGTCGATGACGCCCTTGTCGATGACCTGCATGCCAGTCATCTCATCGCGGCCGCCGTTGATCGCGTAGAGCAAAGCCTTTGCGGAGTTGACGCGGGCGCCGAAGAACTGCATCTGCTTGCCAACGCGCATCGGGGAAACGCAGCAAGCGATGGCCGCGTCGTCGCCCCAGTGGTTACGAATGTCGCGATCGGACTCATACTGGATGGCCGAGGTGTCGATGGAGATACGGGCGCAGAAACGCTTATAGGCTTCAGGCAGCTTGGCATCCCAGAAGATGGTGATGTTCGGCTCAGGCCCGGGCCCAAGATGATCGAGGGTCAGGGTCGCCAGCAGGCGGAACGAGGTCTTGGTGACCATGTGACGGCCGTCGTCGCCGAAGCCCGCATCGGACCAAGTGGCCCAGTACGGATCGCCGGAGAAAATCTGGTCGTAATCCTCGGTACGCAGAAAGCGCACGATGCGCAGCTTCATGACGATCTGGTCGATGATCTCCTGCGCGTCGGTCTCGGTGATCTTGCCGTTCTTCAGGTCACGCTCGAAGTAGCAATCGAAGAAGGCGGAGTTACGGCCGAAGCTCATCGCCGCGCCATCCTGGCTCTTGACGGAGGCGAGGTAGCCCATGTAGGTCCACTGGACCGCTTCCTGCGCGGTCTGCGCCGGACGGGACAGATCAAGACCGTACTCGTTGCCGAGCTGCTGAAGCTCCTGCAGAGCCTTGATCTGATCCGCATGCTCCTCACGGAAGCGAATCCAGTGCTCGATCTCCGGCTCGGTGAAATCGTTGCGATAAGGAATCGAATCCTTGTCTTCCTTCTTCTTGGCGATCAGGTAATTGATGCCGTACAGAGCCACACGACGGTAATCGCCGATGATGCGGCCACGTCCGTAGGCGTCGGGCAGACCGGTGAGGATCTTGTTGTGGCGAGCGAGCTTGATGCGACGGGTGTATACGCCGAACACACCGTCGTTGTGGGTCTTGCGATACTTGGTGAAGATCGTCTTGATTTCGGGGTCGGGCTCCTTGCCGGCCTCACGGATGGCCTGCTCGACCATCCGCCAGCCGCCGTTCGGCATCATGGCGCGCTTGCACGGTTCATCGGTCTGGATGCCGACGATGACGTTGTCATGTTCCTTGTCCATGATGTAGCCAGGACCGAAGTTGGTGATGCCGGCCGGGACGTGCGTATCCACGTCATAGACGCGGTGATCACGCTCGGCGGCGAGCTGGTGCTCGTCGAGGTACTCCCACATCTGCTTCGTCTTCTCCGTGGCGCCGGCCAGGAAGGACTCGTCCCCATCGTACGGCGTGTAGTTCTTCTGGATGAAGTCACGGACGTCGATGTCTTTCTGCCAGTTCCCTCCGACGAACCCGTCCCAGGCCTTCGCCTGAAGCTCTTCGGCGGACAGAGCGGTCTCTTGAACTGCTGTCATATCTTACTCCTTGATGGTGGAGCAACGCATCATCTACGTTGCGTTCATCACAATTGTAGAAGCTTTTTTGTTATTACATGCCGGAAAAAGTGTGAGCTAGGTCACTTTTGGAACTCCGAAACAATAGAGGCCAACAGAGCCGAAAATGGGTCGCCACTTGTCCGTTACAACCCGGAAGAGAACACCCGGTTCATCGGCCGATGCTCTTCCCTCTCAACGATCGACAAGCCGTGTGCGAATAATTGCAATATATTGATCTAGACGACATGTCCTCCTCACACCTGAGCGGTCCAAACGAACAAAACGACTAAACAATATATTCCATAACCTTTGAGCAGCGGCACAAAACCCACCTTATAGCGTGCAGACCAGCCTGAAACGCTCACAAACGACCTTGGTGTCGTCGTTGAGCTGAAAATCGTGGTCGGTCAGACCGTTTCGGAACTCCGGAGCAGACCAAAATCGTTCATGGGCCGCACGCCATTGCGCCACGTTTTGATACCCCTCACCCTCAGCAAGAGCATGTTCGAGCGAAATTTCACCCAAAGGCAGGACACGCGGCTTCGCATAACGGATGACCGCAACCAGACGATCTTCCGAATCGGAAACGGCTCGCAGCTCACCAGACGCTGTCAACGCTTCCCCGGGTCCATATTCCGCAAGCAGGATACTCGTGCCCGTTTTCGAACCATTCAGAATGGCGGCGACCAAACGGTCACGCAGAGGCAGGGAAAGGCGAACTCGTCGCACGGCAAGGTATTTGGATCGATCAGCCCCGAGGCGATGAACGCGCGGGAATATATCAACCGAACGGTCTCCTGCTTGCGCTCATTGTACCGCGAAACCAGCTCCCGCCGACCGTCGGTCGAAACCGATCCGCATTTGACGGCGGCATAAAGCTCACGGTTGGCCTCGTTTCCCCGCAACCAATCTCGAAATATACGATGTCGCGTGGCCTCGGGCGCACCAAGCGACCATACATGCAGATTGCACGCAGGCTCCTCCAGACGTAGCATGCGGTGGCCGTACCACCAAGGCTCGCGAATATCAAGCACGAACCCCCTCCGCAGTGAGGGCCGGCACGTATGACGGCTCATCATTGGAATCCACAACGGTCAAGTCGATATCGATCACCGGCTTGGCCGTAAGACCGGGCACCGCGGTCGAACCTACATGCTCAATGGACAACGCTTTAAACCCAAGCGCACGGCGAATACGGTCTCGCAGCCCACGATAGGCGTCGGGCCAAGTGCCGTCGTAGTCGACGACTCACACCTCGCGCTGAACCTCACGCCCCCCAACAAAAGGCGAGCGCCCATCGGGAGCCGGAGCGTCGTCAAATGTCACGATGGACCGACGCAAACGTTCCGAATCTCGGTTCGACATCTCAGCTCCAAACTTCCCGGTGGTTTCGTTTGATGAGGGTGAGGAGTTGCAATCGTCACGCCGATCGTTCATATTTGCATCCCCCCTACATCTTGTCGCTGAGCGTCAATCGGTTGCGCTCGCGTCGCTCGACGGCACGATATCGCTCAACCGTCACTCCCGGAACGCGCTGGTGATGGGAAGGCGGCGGTCGCGACCGAACGCCAAAGCGGTCACCTTGGGACCCAGCGGATACTGGCGACGCTTCCATTCGGCCCGATCCACCAGACGCATCACCGTGTCAACTGTCTTCTCGTCAAAGCCGTCACGCAGCAAATCGGCCCGACCGTGCGCCTTTTCGATATACGCCTCCAGCACCTTGTCGAGCAGAGCGTATTCAGGCAGAGAATCCGAATCCTTCTGACCGGGCCGCAACTCGGCGCTCGGAGCCTTTTCGATGCTGGCGACCGGGATCATAACCCCAGCCTTGAGCGGCACGCCCGTCGACCCGTTCTCGTTGCCGACGATTTGAAGACCTCCGATGCCGACCCCGGCGGCAGCCGCGCGGTTACGCCAGCGGGAAAGCTCCCAAACGCGGGTTTTCAGCAGATCCTTGATCGGGGCGTACCCGCCGACCGCATCCCCGTAAATCGTCGAATAGCCGCAGGCCAGCTCGGACTTGTTGCCGGTGGCCAGCGCCAGAAGATTCTTCAAATTGGAATAGGCCATCACGATCACGCCGCGAATGCGGGCCTGAAGGTTTTCGGCCGCCACCCCGTCAAGTTTGAGCCGGGTCTGGAAGGCCTTGAACAACGGTTCAATGGGCTGGATATCATAGTGGGCGCCGATATTTCTTGCCAAATCGGCGGCGTCGTCCTTTGACCCGTCGGACGAGTACATGCTCGGCATAGACACGCCGTACACGTTTGCACCGCCGACCGCATCCGCCGCCATCGCCGCGACCAGGGCCGAGTCGATACCGCCCGAAAGCCCCAGTACCACTCCGGTGAAACGGTTCTTGGCCATATAGTCCTTCAGTCCCAGCACGCAGGCGGTGTAGATCTCCTCGTCCGGGTCGCGAAGCGGCGCGACCGTGCCCACTGGTTGACGGGTGGATGACGAATCGAAATCGAAGTAGCTCAGGT
This sequence comes from Bifidobacterium bohemicum DSM 22767, assembly GCF_000741525.1. GTDB lineage: Bacteria > Actinomycetota > Actinomycetes > Actinomycetales > Bifidobacteriaceae > Bifidobacterium > Bifidobacterium bohemicum. The sequence continues at coordinate 132,994 of NZ_JGYP01000002.1, forward strand.
CCTCCATGAACATCGGAGAACGCTCGATGAGGGTGCCATCACGATCCACGACGAAACTGCCGCCGTCGAAAACGAGGTCGTCCTGCCCGCCGACTTGATTGAGGTAGATCAATGGGGCATTGACCTCTTTGGCTCGACGCCGAGCCAATTCAAAGCGCGTATGGGTCTTGCCTTCCTCATACGGCGAACCGTTGATGGTCAGCAGCACGTCGATGCCACGGTCGGCCAGCCGAGCCACCGGGCCTCCATCCTGCCAGATGTCCTCGCAGATCGCCACTCCGATTTTCACACCCTCGATGTCCAACACCGCGCTGTGGTCGCCGGCCGCGAAGATGCGGAACTCGTCGAATACGCCATAGTTGGGCAGAAAATGCTTGTCGTAATCAGCAACGACTTTGCCGTCGTGCAGCACTACGAGGCGATTGGTGGGCTTATCGGAATCCCCCGAGCCGCCAACGACGCCAAGACGCTCAACGGCATCTGCTTGTTCGGCCCCATTCCCGCCGCCATTGACGCTTCCGACGGTACCGACGATCACATATAATCCACCCAGGCCTTCACTATCGAGGGTCTGCGCAAGTTGTTCGGCCTTGTCGGCCGCGGCCTTGCGGAAGGTGGCACGGAACGCCAGGTCCTCAATCGGGTAACCGGTCAGCGTCATCTCAGGAAAAACAACCACCTGCGAATGCCGCTGTGCCGCAACACGCGCGAATTCCAGTACGCTTGAGGCGTTTTTCGCGAGGTCCCCCACGCAAGTGTCGATCTGAGCCAAGGCAAAACGAATTCGAGTCATGGCTCCATTCTACCCCGACCTCATTTACCCGGTTGTCCGCATATTCGGCGACGGCCACACCCCGAGTACAGGTCAGTCATTGAACCACTCGCGCCGCCACGATGTCGGCATTGGTGAGCCATATCACCACACATCTTTCTCACTGATGGCTGAACCCTTGTTGCGTTCCATCTGCACCAACCGCAACCACCTACGAGCCAGACGCAATATCCCTCGCCCAAACACCGTTTCAGGCGTACAACCCGCATTTCACAATGAACAAAACCGCAATAAGTCGAGCCCAAAGATCGGTTTGGATGCATACCGCCGCCCTTGGTGCGAGCGGAACCCGACACTGTATGGGCAAACCCCTAATTAACGCTTGCCGCCACCACCGACAACCAACGCACTTGCAACCGGCACCAACAAGTGGGCGCATAACCGTCCCACGCGCATGGAACACTGGTATCCATGACTACTATCATCATGCACACCTCGGAAGGTGACATCAAACTCAACCTGTTCGACGACAAGGCCCCCAAAACCGTAAGGAACTTCGTCGACCTCGCCACCGGCGCCAAGGAATGGACCGATCCGACCACCGGCCAGACTTCAAACAACCCGTTCTACGACGGCCTGACCTTCCACCGGATCATCAAGGACTTCATGATTCAGGGCGGATGCCCGCTGGGCAATGGCACAGGCGGCCCCGGCTACGAGTTCGACGACGAAATCGTCGACGGTCTGACGTTCGACGAGCCCTACAAGCTCGCCATGGCCAACGCAGGTCTGCGTCGCGGCCAGGACGGAAAGATCCACGGCACCAACGGCTCACAGTTCTTCATCACCACTGTGCCCACTCCGTGGCTCAACGGCCACCACACGATTTTCGGTGAGGTCGCAGACGATGAAAGCCGCGCGGTGGTGGACAAGCTCGAGGCTCTGCCGACGGGCGCGCAGGACATGCCACTGGAACCGGCCGGCATCATCTCGGTTGAGGTTCAGTGAACTTCACCTTGCTCGACAGGTTTCAGCAAGCCCCCTTGATGCACTAATGCGCGCCAAGGGGGCTTTCCCATGGACGCGTACGTACGGGTCGTGGATACAAAGGGAGAATTCATCCCTAGGAGTCGGCACCGTTCCCATGAAACTCGACGGATATGCTCAGTTCGATGCGCCCATCCACAAGGCATGTAGCACGAACGATGCGGATCGCGATGCACACCCCTCCGACCGGCGAAAGTCCCGCGCTACATTTTGCGCATGTGAGGCATGGACGAATCCTTGGCACCGGTGATGCGGTAGACATCGAAGACACCATCAATCTTTCGTACGGCGGAAAGCAACGTGTTCATATGCTGCGGATCGGCCATCTCGAACGAGAACTGACTGATGGCCACTCGATCAGAACCCGTTGACACGGAGGCACTGATGATATTGACGCCGTGATCGGAAAGCTCACGTGTCACGTCGGACAAGAGGTGCGGCCGATCCAGCGCCTCGATCTGAATCTTGACCATGAACAGGCCCTTGGCGCTGGTCCACTCGACAGGCACCACACGTTCAGGCTGATGCTTCTCGAGGTTGAGCATGTTCTGGCAGTCCGCACGGTGGACCGACACACCATCGTTACGGGTGATGAAGCCTTCGATCTTGTCGCCGGGCACCGGGGTGCAGCATCGTGCAAGCTTGACCCATACGTCATCCACGCCCTTGACCGAAACGCCGAGTTTACTGGCTTTGGGCTGGCGCTCCACCCGTTTGAGCGGCAGTGCCTCCTGCTCGACCTCCTCCTCCACCTCGTCCGTGCCCGCATCTTTGACCAAGCGTGCGATGACGTTCTGAGTCGAGATCTGGCCGTCCCCGATCGCGGCGAAAACAGTGTCGACATCGTTGTAGTTGAGTTCATCGGCAATGCCGACCATCGCCTGCGGAGTCAACAGGGATGAGACGGGAAGGCTGCGCTTGCGCATAGCACGGGTCAACTCGTCGCGACCCTCATCAATGGCCTCGCTACGCCGTTCCTTGCTGAACCATTGACGAATCTTGTTGCGGGCCTTCGGGCTCTTGACAAAACTCAGCCAGTCTCGCGAGGGGCCGGCGGTCTCCGACTTTGAGGTGAGGATCTCGACCGTGTCACCGCTTTCGAGCACCGTATCGAGCGGCACCAAACGTCCGTTGACTCGGGCACCCATCGTACGATGGCCGACTTCGGTGTGGACGGCGTAGGCGAAGTCGACCGGGGTGGCCTTAGCCGGCAGTGAGACGATTTTGCCTTTCGGAGTGAAGACATAAACTTCCGCTCCGCCAAGGTCCTCCTTCAACGAACCGAGAAACTCGTCCGAATCCGGGGTTTCACTGGACCAGTCGGCCAACTGCTGAATCCACTTCAGGTTGTCCTCTTCGGCGAGTTCCTGATTATCGGACTTCCCGGCTTCCGTCTCTCGTTTTCTGTCGTCCCTGTCGGGAGCGCTCAACTTACGCCCGGCCTGCCCGTTTTCCTTGTATTTCCAATGTGCGGCTATACCGAACTCACTGCGCCGGTGCATGTCCCATGTGCGGATCTGAATCTCGACCGGCTTGCCACCGGGCCCCACGACTGTGGTATGCAGACTCTGATACATGTTCATCTTCGGCATGGCGATATAGTCCTTGAACCTGCCGGGTATAGGGCTCCAACGGGCATGGACGGCGCCAAGGGCGGCGTAGCAATCCTGAATCGTGTCGACGATTATACGCACGCCCACCAGGTCATAGATATTCGAAAAATCATGACCGCGTACAATCATTTTCTGGTAAATCGAAAAATAGTCCTTCGGACGGCCGGTGACGGTGGCATTGACGTGCTGTGCAGCCAGATCCTGTTTGATTTCCTCAAGGATCTGCTTCAAGTAGACATCGCGCTGTCCGGCACGACGGTTCACCAGAACCACGATCTCGTTATAGATTTTAGGATACAGAACCTTGAAGCTCAGCTCCTCAAGCTCCGTCTTGATGGCGTTCATGCCGAGCCTATTGGCCAACGGAGCATACACATCGAGCGTCTCACGGGCTTTTTTCTGGGCATTGGACGGTTTGACGTAACGCCACGTTCGGGCATTGTGCACACGGTCGGCCAGTTTGACGACCAGCACGCGCACATCCCGGCTCATGGCCACGACCATCTTGCGGATCGTCTCGGCCTGCGCCGAATCACCGACCTCCATATTGGTCAGTTTGGTGACCCCGTCAACCAGGCCGGCCACCGTATCGCCAAACTCCTCACGACACTGGTCGAGCGTATAGTCCGTGTCTTCCACCGTATCATGCAACAGCCCCGCAGCCACCACGACAGGCCCCATACCCAGATCAGCGAGGATCTGCGCGACGGCAAGAGGGTGGATAATGTATGGTTCGCCAGAACGACGGCGTTGTGCGTGATGCTGCCATACGGCGCGGCGATATGCGTGTTCGAGGATATCGAAGTCCGCATCCGGATGGTGCGACCGACACGCCATAACGATGGGCGCCAAAGGGTCGAGGCAATCCACGCTGATCTCTCCGCCTAGGATTCGGGACGACAACGCCTCGGATTCGCTCTGAGCCAAATCGACACCCCTTTTCAGTCTCTCGTCTCACCATACAAAACGGCATTCACGACACATGGCCGTCACCCCGGCACACGGACACGGTACGCGACATTCTACCGCGCACCGGACACTCCCGTCGAACCGAAGCCACGTTCCGAACGATCCGAACCGGGAAGAACCTGTGCCGGCACGAATCTGGCCTCAACATAACGCTGGATGACCAATTGCGCGATGCGATCCCCGGTGTGGAAGACGGCGGTACGTCGCGGATCGAGGTTAATCAACGGCACCTTGATCTCACCTCGATACCCGGCATCAATGGTACCCGGACCGTTAAGGACGGTGACACCCTGCTTGACGGCGAGCCCGGATCGCGGGTGCACAAGCCCCACATAGCCATTAGGAAGCGCGATACGCACCCCCGTAGGAACCAAAGCCCGCTCGAAAGGCTTCAGGCTGAACTCGATCGTGGTCATCAGATCAGCGCCAGCGTCCCCCGCATGGGAATACGTAGGCACCTTGATCCCCTGACCCTCGACCGCAGCGATAAGAACCTCGATGTTCTCCGGTTCGTCATAACGCTCGTCGTATGCCATCAGGCGGCACACTCCCTGCACACCGGGCCGTCGGGGCCCATGTGATCGAGCTGGCTGCGATGCTTGACCAGGAAGCATTCCGAACAGATGAACTCATCACCTTGCATCGGAATGACCGTGACCGACGAATCCTCGTTGCTCAAATCCGCGCCGGGCAGCTCATAGTCCTCCGCGATGGCGTTTTCGTCGTCGTCCTCCATTTCGGACTCCGCAGTCCTGCTGGACTTACCAAGCTCCTGCAACGATTCCTCGTCTTCATCCTTATTGCGTGGTGAATCATAATCCTGAGCCATCCATCTTCCTTCCTCAACATACCGAAGTCACGGAAAGGAACCGTAACCTCCATACCATACAAACAGTTTTACGGGCATAAAGAATACACGATTTGTTCCACAGGTAAAACACGACACAGGGACACCTTGGAATAAACTTATTCTTCAGGCAAACAAATGGTTAAGGAAAGTGGTGTTCGCATGCCGTTACATTCACTTGAGCAGGCGCAGTTCGACCACGTCGACGAGCACGGCGATCTCGTATTCTCCACCAACGGTCGTGACTTCATCGTCAAGGTGGATGACGAGCTTGAGCGAGCTCTGCTCGAAGCACGGCAGATACGTAGCGAAGCGGGGCTGAACTCGACGTCCAATACACCACAAACCCTGCCGATATCAAGCATTCAGGCGCTGATTCGTGCCGGAGTGGAGCCACATGCAGTCGCCGAAAAATATGGGCTGAGCGATGCCTTGGTCCGAAGGTTTTCAACTCCCGTGCAGACCGAGAAGCAATACGCGATCGAACAGTTCCTTATGGTCGCGGCCCCCAAGGAAAGCCGAGCACACTCGCTTGAGGACCTCATCAAGGATATGCTGTCCAAAGCCCGCATCAGCTTCGAAACAGTAACCTGGAGCGCGACACGCCGAGGACGCGACCCATGGACCATCACCGCCTCATTCGACACCGCCCGACATCGCGTTTGCGCCGAATGGTCATGGAACATGCATGACAATACCGTGGAAAGTCTGAACAAGGCGGCCCAGATTTTATTGAACGAAGCGCACCCGAATACCCGGACCCTGAAGAACGGTTCGGAGTTGCTGGACTCCAACGTAGCCACGCGGGACGAATTCGAACCAACGACGCCTGCGGCGCCGGATCGACTTCCAGCCGACACTCGCCATTCTTCGCGAACCACGGACAGGGACGGCACAGAACGAAACGATTCTCCGGACCCCGACACGCCGACCGGCCCAGACACAGGGACCCAAGGCAGGTCCAATCCCCCGATTCCGGCTTATCAAAGCATGACCGGGCGGTTCGATGGGCGCGACCTCCCGCAAAAGAACCAGGACGCACCCTCAACCACATCCGAGATTCCGATAGACGTGTTATCGTCCCTGCCGTTGCCCGGCCATCTGAACCCCAACGACCGGCCTTCATCCGATGGCACCCGGGATGAAGATGGGCTCGACGGCAGTGTTTCCGAGCCGAAGCCGGTCACGCAGAAGCAATCCAGCAGCGGCAACGACGACGGACCCGCCGGCAAAAAGACCACAAAGCACAAGTCCAAACGCTCGGCGGTGCCCAGCTGGGATGAAATACTGTTCGGTTAGCATGACGAGGATCAGCGCCGGCATAATGTGGCCATCAATGACGAACACCCGGGTCGACCTGCATGCGAATCGAAGCATCCATCGTTAGCGCACGGCGCCCATGGAATGCGTCGAACCAATAACAACGGCATTGGCTCACGCCACATCAATCAAACATGGAATTTCTCTCTCCAAACGCGTCAGCGAACCATGCATGCCCGGCAAGGACATGGATTCCTCGCTTTGAATACGCGAGTCCACAATGAATCCCAAACCGGCAGCGCACACCACCACGTCACCGATCAACGGCTCGACACGATTCTCGACTTGCCCGTAGAACCCACGCTCGATGGCCTCATACCGCGTGAGCACGAGCGCACGCTCCCCAAGCCTATCGCGCCAACGGGCGGCCAGTTGGTCGGCCTGCGTTCCCCGCTGCGCGTACAGCATCACGATGCGAGGCTCACCGCCCACCAATGCGACTCCATCGGCGAGCGCCGGATCACGGGCGATGTCAATGCGCTCCGAAGAATTTGGGGCGACCATGCCGTGATCCGCAGTGATTACGAGCAAAGTCCCTGAAGGCAGCGAGCGATGCAAGGCCTTCAGCTGAGCATCCGCGTTTTCCAGAGCCATCGCCCACTGATCGCTGGCCGGACCGAAACGATGCCCGGCTTTGTCGACATCCTCGATATAGTAATACGTTATCCCCGGAGTCCTCGCGGCCTGACACGCCGCCTCGACACGCCGTTCGACACGAAGGGAACCCCGGTACTCCCCACCACGCAGCGCGGCCCGGGTCAAGGAGGAATGAGCGAACTTCGGCAGGCCCACCGACGTGACACGCACGCCGTCATCGATCAACCGTTCGAAAATCGTCTGTTGACACTGCAGCCGGGCCGGATCGGGAGCTCCGGCGAACGAAATGAGCTGGCCTATGCCACCGGTGGCCTCATTGAGCTGGGTGAATCCCACCATACCGGTCATTCCGGGACAGGTACCCGTGCCGAACGTGCCCAGAACAATGGGGGTCGTGCTGGGCACCGTAGTGACGATGGGCTCATCATTGCCCTGACGTTCCATCAGTTTGCGCAAATAAGGCGCATGCCCGACCCGTAGCACCAGGTTCCAAAACCCAAGACCATCAACCAAAGCCACCACGACGGAGTCGACACGCGGCAGCCCCAACGCCGAGCGGTCCGCCTCCGGATCAGGATGCATCACAGTGGGCAGGCAATGTCCTATGGCCGCACTCAACGCCGGAAGCAAAGCGGAGATATGACGTGAGGCACCATACGAATCGACTGCACGAAAACGAAGCAAATCCTGTACGGAAGGGATATCTAAGGTCATGGCTCCATTCTTTCACCGGGCGTCGGCAACCGCCGATGCCGGCGATGTTTCCTCCAGGAACGCACTCCGACCGCTATATGGATAACGGCGTCATCCCAACGTCCACGTCCGAAACGACAGGACGGAGTATGATAGAATCTGATTTTCGTCGTTTTCCTTCAAGGAGTTCACAACAGCATGGTGCAGCGTCACAAACCGACCAAACCGGCCTTCGATCCACGTATGGTCAAGGAGAACATCGTAGAGACGCCACTGAACGAAGAGATGAGCAAATCCTTCCTTGAGTACGCCTATTCGGTGATTTACGCCCGCGCGTTGCCCGACGCACGAGACGGCATGAAACCGGTACAACGACGCATCATCTATCAGATGGGGCAGATGAATCTCAACCCCGACAAGCCGTATATGAAGTCCGCGCGTGCCGTGGGCGAAGTGATGGGCAAACTGCATCCGCACGGGGACTCCTCAATTTACGAGGCCATGGTTCGCCTGGCGCAACCGTTCGCGATGCGCTTGCCATTGGTGGACGGGCATGGCAATTTCGGTTCACTGGACGACGGTCCGGCCGCCTCGCGATACACGGAAGCCAGGCTTGCCCCCGCGGCCTTGGGGATGAACGCGAATATCGACGAAGACACCGTGGACTTCTCCCCCAACTATGACAACAAGCTCAAGGAACCCGACGTATTACCGGCGTCCATTCCGAATCTGTTGGTGAACGGGGCCTCGGGCATCGCCGTGGGCATGGCCACCAACATGGCAACACACAATCTCGGCGAAGTCGTCAACGCCGCGAAATACCTGATGAAGCACCCCGATGCCAGCCTCGACGAACTGATGGATTACGTCCCCGGCCCCGATTGGCCCAGCGGCGGCATCATCATCGGACGCGACGGCATCCGTGAAGCCTACGAGACCGGACGCGGAACCCTGACCACACGTTCCGCCACGCATATCGAGAACGTGACCGCACGCAAAAAGGCCATCGTCGTCACGGAACTGCCCTATATGGTCGGCCCCGAACGAGTGCTCGAACGCATCTCGGAGGGGGTGAAGAACCACCACATCGAGGGCGTCTCGGGTGCCATCGATCTGACCGACCGGCACAATGGCACACGTATCGTCATCGAGATCAAAACGGGCTTCGACCCCAACGCCGTGCTGGCGCAGCTTTTCAAATACACCCCGCTCGAAGACAATTTCACCATGAACAACGTGGCACTGGTGCACGGCCGGCCGCACACGATGGGTCTGAAAGAAATGCTCGAGGTATGGGTCGAACACCGTCGCACCGTGATTCACCGGCGTAGCGTGTTCAGGCGCAAAAAGGCCCAGGAGCGCCTGCATCTGGTCGAAGGCCTGCTGCTGGCCATGGTCGACATCGACGAGGTGATTCAGGTCATCCGCACCTCCGAGAACGCCGACACCGCCAAGACACGGCTGATGGCCGTATTCGACCTGGACGAGATTCAGGCGCAGTACATCCTGGATCTAAGACTGCGACGCCTGACCAAGATGAGCCGTATCGAGCTCGAAACCGAACAGGACGAACTGAAGAAACAAATCCAAGAACTGGACGCGATCCTGGCTTCGACCGAACGACTGGATGCCGTGGTGGTCGAAGAAATGGACGAAGCCGTCGGAAAGTGGGGCGATCCGCGACGCACGGTGCTGCTCGACATAGGCGAAGACGGTGCCTTGAGTCCTGTAAGCGTCAAAGGAACGCATGGAACCGGCACGAATGCGGATGTCACGTCCTTGAACCCAGACACAACGGCCAGCGCCGCCATACGCATGGCCAACACGGTTTCTTCGGCGGCCTCTGGACTTGAGGCCGCAGCCAAGGCCAAAAAGGCCGGTCGGGAGCAGGCCGCGGTTCAGGCTCTGAAACTCGATGACGAGCCGTGTGTCGTGCTTTTCAGCGCAACAGGCCTTATTGCGCGAACCTCGATGAGCGCCTTGGACGTGTGGCGCGGTCGTGGGGCCGGCGAGCCTCGCGAGCAGGACGATCAGATCGTTTCGATCTTCGCCACGACCACACTCGCCAACTACGGTCTGATTACTTCGGCAGGACGCTTGGTGCTGGCGCATACGGCCGATCTGCCGAAACTGCCCGCGATGACGCACCTCAGCGTCTCGGGCGGGGTCAAGGCTGACGAACTGATCGCAGCAACGGAAAGCACCGATCCGGTCCCGGGCGAACGCGTCGTCGCGGCAATGGCATTGAATGCGACCGCCTCAACATCGGGCTCAACCAATACGACCGACGATCGCAATCCCGCCGCCAGGACGTCCCCTCTGGCGATGGGCACACGCAACGGCATGGTGAAACGTTGGAATCTCGAAGGACCAAGCACCATGGACTCATGGCCGATCATCGACCTCAAAGATGGCGACAGAGTGCTTTTCGCAGCTCCGGCAGCCGACGACGACCGAATCGTCTTCATCTCCTCGGATTCCTCGTTGCTGACGTTCGGAGCCGATGTCGTGCGTCCGCAAGGACGAACAGCAGGTGGCATGAATGGTATCAGGCTCGGCGAAAATCAGCAGGTCGTAGCCTTCAACGTGGTGCCGGCCGGCAAGATCGCATGGACGTACGAAGAGGGTGAAAACAGCCTGTATTCGGCCTCGGGAGCCGTCGTGCTCACCGTCGCCGGCGATGACGCGGCACTGCCCGGCACCGAAACCGGAGCAGCCAAGGTGACCCCGCTGGAGATGTATCCGACCAAGGGACGCGGCACCGGCGGCGTGCGCTCGCAGCGTTTCCTTAAGGGCCAGAGCACCCTGACCTGTGCGGCCATCGGCACCTACCCCCTTTACGCGAGCACTTCCGGCGGATCGCCCGTCGAGCTGCCCAAGCCGGACATGCGCCGCGATGCCTCCGGCGTCGACCTCTCCGCACCGATCGAATATGTTGCATAAACTCTGATGCCTCAACATAGTCGTCGTTGAGGTATCAGGATTTCGGTTCTGAAAGAACATGCAGATGCAGAACGATCGAAGAACGCCGTCTAAGCACCATCATCGTATTTTTACCATGAATCGCAATGACGGCTCTGTTGGTGACGCCACCAACAATCCGCCAACAATATCGTGACGCCGGTCTGGACCACGACGGAATTACCACAGTGCATGCCTCCTCTCTGCTTTCGGTCAACAACGTGGATGCCTTTTCGACCACCGCAATACCAATGCCACCGCTATCTCACCGGTCGTATATCGAAACATAGCCTTCCCGGCAAACGCTCGCAGCTCCCCCACCTTTTACGCGCAAAGCATGCGACTTCACCCTTATCCGACTCGGCCATCACATCATGGGACGAGGCCAACAGCGACCGATGTCAATCCCTCGGTGTCTTCAGCCCAATCACCAATCCGCATCCCATCTGGCAGTTCGTTAACACCCCCCACTGCAACCCGTTTGCACGATGAAACTAACAGAATGACAGTCAAAGGGACCGTAAAAAATGGTCGGCAGAACGGATTCCATCAGTGCCTATGCCAAGCTATAATCGCTCGGCCCCGCACAAATACGGTTTCAAGATTGAAAAGCAATGCAAAACTCGCTTGTTTCCGTTACCGATAGAGTTTCATACCCTGCGGGGATGGGGTAAAACCCGCCGTACGCAATAGTTGCGCGTAGCGACTCGACGCCGTGAGCGGTTCACCGTTGGCATCGCGGAAGGTGACGCTACCGTATTTCTTGCCGGTTCGTCCTCCTGGTTCATATCGAGAACGCAAGGTATCGGCCAACCGGGTGATGGCGCGCTGCAGTTCGAAATCGGTGGCTTCGAAAAACAGCAGGTGGTGACTGGACGGAATGGCGTACAGTATCGGCCTGCCCTCGATGAGAATAACCACGGAACCGACCTTGCGCATAGGCTGGACCGACTTCACATGCTTATGCCTGACCCCGGCCCCGGTTGCGACGGGCAGACTATCGTTTAACCGAACCGACGACTTGATCGAACCGATGCCTTCGCTGCCCTCTTGCGAAATGTCAATCGGTTCAACGGCGGAGGAACCGGAAGACCGTATAGTAGCCGAACCGTTCTCCTGATTGGCTTCGGCACTGCCGTTTTTAACTATAGGTTCACAGCCGTCGGCGGGGTTCGACGATGGCCATGGAACGGCCCCGCCAGCAAGACTGGCCGGGTCGGCGGCATCCAGCGCCACTGCGAGCGCAGAGTTCTGCATACGCCACTGACGTAATCGGTCGATGGTCGTGCGTTCGGCGAACTGCACGGCCGAAAGACCACGAACGAACATGCCGCGAACCAACGTACCGGCGGCCTCCATCTGTTTCAACACCGGATAGATATCGGAAAAACCTGAGGCTCCCGGATCCATGTCCATCAGCGGCGGCGCGATGATGCCGTAACGGTCAAGCAACGTTTCCACCTGAGCAATGGCGCGCCGCTCCGGCCACACACCTTCAGGTTGCGGCACCGCCGACCACAAACCGGCCAATGTGCCCGGCAATTGCGGCCGTCGTTCGACCCGTACGCGGCCATACAGGCGGTGACGGCTCAGCGGCCTTCCTGCATTCGAACGACCGGCGGATCGTGCGCCATTCCCGTTTTGCAACAGGGCACGAACCGGAGCGAAGGACGAATTGGTCACCTTGCCTTGCCATACCAACGACCAAAGCTCTCGTTCGAAGCCCGAATCTCCCAATGAAGACACACTGATCTCGCCGGTTAGCGGATCCACTACTTCGCGCGGACCGCCTCCGCCGTAAAGTCGCCATTGCCGCTGTAGCTGCTCGGCGCGATAGGAGCCGCCAGAAGCCAACAACGACATGATCCCACCGCCGGCAGACTCATCGACCGCCCCGGAACGAGAAACGGATTGCGGCCGATAATCGTCGACATGATTGTTTGCCGGAATCGGTGGACGATGCGTACTTTCTGATCGAGATGGAATGTCCTGCCCGTCGGACACGTTCAAAGCCTTTGGATCCTCTTCGGGTTGCTGATCGTCATGTTCCCCGGCAGCATTCGATTCACCGCCGTTTGCAAGCAGGGGCGAATCAGCGAGATAAAATGCGATTTTGCCGGGTTTCATGGCCTGTTGCGGACCCAAAGCGGCGCCTTCGTCTTTGAAACCCATCCAAATCGCCTCACCCGCTGAAAGCAACTCGTCGAGCATCGCCGGCGTAAAGTCCGGAACCCTTGCGGAGAACACCGAGGATTCCCACATCGCTGCCGGCAAGGGCATGCCTTCCAACTGCTCGATGACGCGCAGCAGACCATCCGCTCCGACGAAACCCGGCCCGGCAGCTTGAGAACTTTCCGGAGCATCTTGCATTCGATCGTTTTCCATCGAATCGTCAACACCGACTGAATAGCGATTGCCGCCGGGCGCATGCGAATAAGCATTGCTGCCGAATTCCGCGCCGATCCCCTGCATCACCAACAACCAGGACTGGTACGTTTCGAAGCTTACGGGTTTCAGGGATTTGCGCGTCAGCGTCTGCGAGCGTGAACGGATACGGCGGAACACTTCACGGTGCAAATATTGCGGACCGGGCAGATTCTTGACGAACTCGCCGGACATGAGCACGCCGCAGGCCTTGAGATCATCGAGCTCATGAACCGCTGTGGCGGCATCCAAACCAAGTTCCTCCACGGCCTGGTCGGCAGTGAACGGCCCGTGCGTCTTGGCGAACCGCAGCATTCGGCCGGCCACATCATCAGGTTCCAGCTCGTTCCAGAATCGTTGACGGCTCAACTCATCTTCAACCTGGGCGATGGCCTTGGGATCAAGGACATCGGCGATATGACCGCTGCCCAGAAGTTCTTCCAAGACCTCCGGGTCCATCGCCAACAGCGAGGCGCGACGTTCGGCCTGCGGCGAGTCATATTCATACATCACCGAGCCCACGAAGCCGAAGAGCAGGTTCTGCGCGAACGGAGATGGACTTTGCGTCTCGACATCAACAACCTCGATTGCGCCGTCATCGATACCGGTCATCAGCCGTTTCAAAGCCGGCAAATCATAGACATCCTGCAGACACTCGCGGGCGGTCTCCAGGACCAGCGGGAAATTGTGCCTGGTCTTGGCCGCAGCCAAAAGCTCCGAAGCCCGCAGACGCTGTTGCCACAACGGCACGCGTTTGCCGGGATTCATCCTTGGCATGTAGAGCGAACGGGCGGCACATTCGCGGAACCGGGTGGCGAACAGCACCGAGTCGCCGATCTCCTCCTCCACATCCCGAAGCAGTTCATCGGCATCGAACCGGAAGAGTCCGAAGGCGCCGACATGGCCGTCCTGTTCAGGCAAGCGCACCACAATGCCGTCGTCGGTGGCATATGTCTGCCCGTCGAAGCCATACTTGCGCTTGAGCCGGTTGGTGACCGCGAGCGCCCACGGCTCGTGGACACGGCGACCAAACGGTGAATGCAGCATGATCCTCCAGTCGCCTTCCTCGTCCTGGCAACGTTCGACGACAATGGTTTTGTCGGTCGGCAGCGAACCGGTTGCGGCCTTCTGCTCGGACAGCAGACAGGCGAGGTTGGCCCTGCCGTTGTCATCCAAACCGTCGTCTTTGAGCCGCTGTTCAGTGGATGGGTCGAAATACGGCTCGGCACGGTCATTATCGGATTGAGATATATGTGCAGCATCCGACGTGGATGCCGGTATCAAACCATCGCCGATCTGTCGAACAAACGCACCCAGCAACGCGCCGAAACCGGCGTCGCGTCCGGGGCCTTCTCCGTGCCAGAACGGCAGTCGCGCGGTGCGCCCGGGGGCCGGGGTGACCACGACACGGTCGTTGGTGATCTCATCGATCTGCCAGGTCGAGGTGCCGAGCGTGATGACGTCGCCCACGCGGGATTCGTAGACCATCTCTTCGTCGAGCTCCCCCACTTTCTTGCGGCCCGAACCGGCGTCGGCTTCAGGCAGCACGACAGTGTAGGTGCCGCGGTCGGGGATGGTGCCGCCGCTGGTGACGGCCAGACGCTGGGCCCCCGGACGGGCGGAAACGATGCCCAGCTCGGCATTGAGTTGCAGCGGTGGCCGGAAAGCGGAGAATTCCTCGGAATTGTAAGCGCCGGTAAGCATCCCGATGACATTGTCGAACATGTCGCGAGAAAGTGTGGCGAACGGTGCGGTACGACGCACAGCCGCATACCATTCATCGGTTTTCAGATCTTCCATCGCCGCCGCTGCGACCGTCTGCTGGGCCAGAATATCCAAGGGATTACGACGGACGGACAGCGGCTCGATTCCGCTGCGCCGCATGCTCTCCACTGTCGCAGTGGAAGTAATGAGCTCCTGACGGGTCAGCGGATAGAACAGCGCGTGCGAAATTCCGCCGACACGATGGTCGGCCCTGCCGACACGCTGCAGACCCGACGAAACGGACAGGGGCGGCGCGACCTGAATGACCATGTCGACCGAACCCATATCGATGCCCAGCTCAAGGCTGCTCGTGGCAATCACGCAACGCAGGCGTCCGTGCTTCAAATCATCTTCTATGACCTTGCGCCGCTCCTTGGATACGGAACCGTGGTGAGCCATGGCGATGGTCTCGCTTCCCCGGTGCGAACCGACCAAGGCGGTGGAGGAACCGACGATGGAATCGTAGTGTCTGCCGTCGCCGTAGGAACGGTCATCGACTTCGATGCCGCATTCCGTCTCGGCGTAGAGGTCGTTTATGCGTGCGGTCAATCGCTCGGCCAGTCCGCGCGAATTGACGAACACCAAAGTGCTGTGATGGCTGAGAATCTCATCGAGAATACTGCGCTCGACCGCCGGCCAGACGGAGTGCGAGGCCGAAGCGTTCGGCGAGGAATAGTCGCCGTGTTTGGCCGACGAGGCGGAATAATTGACGGTATCGTCAATATTCGGGGTATC
Organism: Bifidobacterium bohemicum DSM 22767; assembly: GCF_000741525.1. Lineage (GTDB taxonomy): Bacteria > Actinomycetota > Actinomycetes > Actinomycetales > Bifidobacteriaceae > Bifidobacterium > Bifidobacterium bohemicum. The sequence goes on from NZ_JGYP01000002.1 coordinate 148,736, forward strand.
GAAATTCGAAGACGAAACCGGCGTTGTGTCCGCAAGGCCCTGTGATTTGCCAAAACCACCTGTATTCGACCCCGAGCCGTCGTACCGGCGTTCTGGCGCATTTGAAAAGTCATCAACGACGTTTTTGCGGGCTTCGGCCAACGCCTGCATGGCTGGACTGACACCGCTTAGATGGCGAGAATCATGGCGTTTGGCGTTATGGTTCGATTTCCCTTGTCCTGTATCCGCGCCACCGACATGAAATCCGCCTTCGTCATCGGAGGCGGTCCCCAACGCCCCCATATCCGCGACAGGTTCGACGATTTTCAGATCCATATGCACCGGATCGGCTGCGTCGACAATCGCGACCGGCTGGTCCCCGCCCAGGAAGAACGCGGCTTCCTTCGACGGATTGACCGTCGCGGAAAGCCCTATGCGCTGCATGTTCCGTCCTGTCAGCAAATCAAGCCGTTCCAAGCTCAACGCAAGGTGAGCACCGCGTTTGGTGGCGGCGAGCGCATGCACCTCGTCGACGATGACGGTCTCGACACCTTTCAGGATGCGCCGGGCTTTCGAGGTCAGGAGCAAATACAATGATTCGGGCGTGGTGATCAGAATATCCGGCGGATGCGAGACGATGCGCCGGCGCTCCTTGGCCGTGGTATCCCCCGAACGAATGGCCACGTCGATGTCAGGCGGTTCCATACCTTCCGAAACGCACTGCGCTGCTATGCCTTCCAGCGGAACCCGTAGATTGCGTTCGACGTCGGCCCCAAGCGCCTTGAGCGGAGAAATATAGAGTACTTTGACACCGGATTTAGTGGATTTAATTGAATTGGCCGATTGCCCGCCAATCAACCCGTCGATGGCTGAAAGAAACGCAGCCAGGGTCTTGCCGGAACCTGTGGGCGCGACGACCAAGACGTTCTCTCCGGCCTTGATATGCGGCCAGGCCTCTTGCTGAGCATCCGTAGGCGCACCGAAGGCATGTCTGAACCATGCCGCGGTGGGAGGCGAAAACAGATCCAGACATTCGTACATATGTTCTATTATTGCAATACCTCACGACGTTGGCGACCGACGCTCAAAAACCATCGGATATCAGTCCCGACGACCCACCCTGCGCCGCAGCATCTCGTGCATCGCTACCATGAGCACCAGCAACACCAGCAGATACCACGGATACAAGGTTATCGTGGCGTGTTGGGCAATCAGACCGAAGACGGGGGGCATGAGCATGGAACCGGCGTAAGCGCAGGCCATCTGCACGCCGACAATCGCCTGTGAACGTTCCACACCGAAATAGGCGGGGGTGGAATGGATGACGCACGGGTAAATCGGCGCACAGCCCAGGCCGATCAGCACGAGTCCGACGACGGTGGCGACATGCCCGGGCAACGGGACAAGCATGACGACGATACCCAAACCAAGAACAGCCTGACCGATGCGGATCATCGTGGGATCGTCGAACTTCATGGTCATGAATCCGCTCAACGCACGACCCGCGGTGATGCCCAGGTAAAACAGGCTTGCCAGGCTCGCCGCGGTGACCTTGCCGATGCCGTCATGCCGAACCATATAGCTTGAGGCCCAAAGCCCCGAGGTGGTCTCGATGGCGCAATAGCAGAAGAACATCACAAGAATCTCTTTGGCGCCACGGATGGCCAGCACCCCGCGCACCCCCAGCGGTTTGACGGGCTTGGGTTCCGCTTCGGCTCCTGCGACGGCTTCGGTTCCATCGACGGGAGTCTCGCCTTCACTCAGGTCCGAACCGGCCACCGCCGAAGCCTCGTCACGATTCTTCCAAAGCGGCAGCGAAAAGACGATAATCACCGTCAGCACGATCTGAATGATGGAAATGTAGCGATATCCCCACTGCCAGCCTTGTCCGCCGGAAAGCGCGAATCCCATCACGTAGGGGCCAGCCGAAGCGCCAACACCCCACATGCAGTGCAGCCAGCTCATATGACGACTGGCGTAGTGGATGGCGACGTAATTGTTCAGGGCGGCATCCACGCCTCCGGCACCGAGACCGTAAGGAATCGCAATCAGGGCGAGCACCCAGTAATCGGGCGCCACCGAGAAACCGAACAGTGCCACCGCCGTCATGCCCACCGACACGGCCGTAAGCCTGCCGGCGCCGAAGCGTAGCGAGAACCGATCGGACAGCAAGGCCGAGATAATCGTACCGCCCGAAATGATCATTGATATGCCGCCCACCCAAGACAGTGGCACCTTCATCTGCGGTTGCATACTAGGCCAAGCGGCGCCAAGCAACGAATCAGGCAGACCCAGCGAAACGAACGCCAGGTAAATCACACCAAGCAGCAGACTAGTCAACTCGAGCACTCCTTTGTCAACAATGGCACACGCCGCACGTGGAATCGACCGTTACGACGGAATCTCGTAGGATGCACCCTATGCAACAGCTCGCAATCAGGGCTTCCAATAGGACACGGCCATATTCTGTCATATAGGGGCAGACCAGTCCGCAAACGTCGTCACCCGCGTGTCGTCTTTGGCTGAGGAGATCCTCGGCCAAAGAAGGACATGGTATCAGGTGTCGATCTTGGAGCGGTCGAAGTCATCGGCGTTCTCAACGATGAAATCACGACGCGGAGGCACCTCGTCGCCCATCAGCAGCGTGAAGGTGGCGCTGGCGTCCTCTGCCTCCTTCATCGTGATGCGACGAAGCATGCGGCTACGCGGATCCATGGTGGTGTCGGCGAGCTGATCGGCATCCATCTCGCCCAAACCCTTGTACCGCTGCACATCCGGGTTGTAGGCGATACCTTTGTCGTCCAGATCGGCCAGTTTGCCCGCCAATTCATCATCGGAATACGTATAGATGAACTCGCCTTTGCGGCTTCCGGCGAGCGCTATGCGGTGCAATGGCGGCACTGCCGCGTAGACGTGGCCGTGTGAAATCAGCGGTCGCATGAACCGATAGAACAGTGTCAGCAGGAGAATCCGGATGTGGGCGCCGTCCACGTCGGCATCCGTCATCATGATGACCTTGTCATAGCGCGTCTGCGTCACGTCGAAACTGGCACCGGAACCGGCCCCGATGACCTGAATGATCGCGGAGCATTCCTTGTTGGCCAGTATCTGATTCATGCTGGCCTTCTGCACATTGAGAATCTTGCCACGAATCGGCAGCAGAGCCTGGAACCCTGAGTTACGGGCCGCCTTGGCGGTGCCAAGAGCCGAATCACCCTCGACGATGAACAGTTCCGCGACGTCGTCGTTGCCAGGCTGGCAGTCGGAGAGCTTGGCGGGCATGGACGCGGATTCCAGTGCGTTCTTACGACGCGTGACCTCTTTGGTTTTGCGCGCCTGCACACGGGCGTGCATCTCGCCCACGATCTTCTCCAGTACGCGCACGGACTGGTCTTTGAAACCACGTTTCGATCCCGAAATCATCTCGCCGAACTGCTCGTCCGTCATACGAGCGACAATCGGGCGCACTGGAGCCGTGCCGAGCACATCCTTGGTCTGACCTTGGAACTGGGGTTCCGCGATGCGCACCGTGACCACTGCGACGAGCCCGGTCAGGATATCGTCGCGCTCAACCTTGGTTTTGGAATCCTTGAGGTTGACCTTGAGCTTACGCGCATTGTCCTCGACGGCCTTGCGCACCTGCCTGGTCAGCCCCTGCAGGAATCCGTCGACGTGCATGCCGCCGCCCGGTGTCTCCACGACGTTGACGAAGCTGCGGATCGTCGTGTCGTAGCCGTTGACCCAACGCAACGCGATATCGACTTTGCAGTCGCGCTTGGTCTTTTGTGCATGCAAATCCCCATTGTCGTCCACGGCCTGCGTCTCCTCGGTATAGGTCTGCTCACCGCTGATGGACCAGATGCCGGAGACCGGTTCGCCCTGCGAAAGGAAGTCCACGAAATCCTTGACGCCTCCGGTATGCAGGAACTCCTCGACACGCCTATGCGCACGAGGGTTCCGAATGGGCGTGAGAGCGGAATCGACGGCGGCATCCGCCTGACCGTCGGCAACGTCTTGATCCGACGGTGCCCCCTGACCGTCCTGATCGTCGCCGGCACTGGAACGGGCCTTGCCGGCGTCCGATACGTCCAGACCTTCGAAGGCGCCGTCATCATCGGAACCCTCTTCCGAATCGAAAAGGCCATCGCCTTCATCGTATGTACCGTCTTGTGCGGTATGTTCGTCATCGTCCCGGCCACCGGTGACCTCATCCTGAGCGTTTTGGACCCCAGGGGTCGGGAGCGCGTCAACTTCGAACATGTCGTCAATGGCGGCATCACCGGTCCGGGCGATGTTCTCGTCGATGATGGTGATTTTCAGACCCGGCACCAAGAAGCTCGTCTGACGAACCCGATCGACCAGCTGCTCATAGTTGAATTTCGCTGTTTCGTTGAAAATCTCCGGATCGGCCCAGTACCGAATACGCGTGCCTGTGGTCTTACGTGAGACCTTACCGATCACCTCCAGCTCGGTGGGCTGGTTCTTGCGCGTCTTTTTGAACGGATTATCCGGCGAGCGATGTTCCGCGTCAGGATCATCGTACGTTCCTGCGTGCCCCTGATGGAAGGCCATATGATAGGTCTTACCGTTACGATTGACCTCGACGTCAAGCCTCGAGCTTAATGCGTTCACCACCGACGAGCCCACGCCGTGCAGGCCACCTGAGGCACCATAGGAGGAATTACCGAATTTCGCCCCGGCGTGCAACTTGGTCAGCACGACCTCGACACCCGTAAGTTTCGTCTTCTGTTCGACGTCGACGGGAATGCCGCGGCCGTTGTCGGCCACCTCCACCGAACCGTCGGTATGCAAGGTGACGACGATATGGTCGCAGGCACCGGCTAACGCCTCATCGACCGAATTGTCAATAATCTCCCACAGACAGTGCATCAACCCATCGCTGTCGGTGGTACCGATGTACATTCCGGGGCGCTTGCGTACCGCGTCAAGCCCCTCGAGCACCGACAGGTCTTTGGCGCTGTATTCCTCAACCATTAAGCTTCGTCCCCTACTTCAACGAACCCATACAAAGTATCGCGCTAATGACGGCATCACTGATCCAGGAAGTCACGCAAGGCCTGTGAACGCGAAGGATGGCGCAGCTTCGACATGGTCTTCGACTCGATCTGTCGAATGCGCTCACGCGTGACACCGTAGACGCGCCCGATATCATCGAGGGTCTTCGGCTGTCCGTCCTCAAGGCCATAACGCATCTTGATCACACCGGCCTCACGAGGCGAAAGCGTCTCAAGTACCTGACGGAACTGCTCCTGCAACAGTGAAAAGGCCACGGCTTCGGAAGGCGCGATGGCATCGGTGTCTTCAATGAGATCACCGAACTCGGAATCACCGTCCTCGCCGAGCGGAGTATGCAGGGAAATAGGCTCACGCCCGTACTTCTGCACTTCCTGGACTTTCTCGACCGGCATGTCGAGCTCACGTGCCAACTCATCAGGCGTAGGCTCACGACCCAAATCCTGAAGCATCTGACGCTGAACCCGCGAAAGCTTGTTGATGACCTCAACCATGTGCACCGGCACTCGAATGGTACGCGCCTGATCGGCCATCGCGCGCGTGATGGCCTGACGGATCCACCATGTGGCATACGTGGAGAATTTGAATCCCTTCTTCCAATCGAACTTCTCCACAGCGCGAATAAGGCCAAGGTTGCCCTCCTGGATCAAGTCCAGGAAGAGCATGCCGCGACCCGTATAACGCTTGGCCAGCGACACCACAAGACGAAGGTTGGCCTCCAGCAAATGATCCTTGGCCTTTTTGCCATCGTTTGCGGCCCATTTGAGCTCACGCTTACGCTTGAAGTCCATGTCTTCGGACTCGGTGTCCAGAAGATGCTGCGCGTACAGACCGGCCTCGATACGTTCGGACAGGTCGACCTCCTGTTCGGCGTTCAACAGGCTCACGCGACCGATCTGCTTGAGGTAGTCCTTGACAGGATCCGCGGTGGCGCCAGCGGCCACGACACGACGTTTGGGATTGCCGGAAGGAGTCAGATTGTCGTCGTCGTCGGTGTTGCTGACAACGAACGCGCCCTTGGCCTTCGGCAGTTCAGGCGCGATCCGATGGTCTACCGCTCCCTCGTCGATCTCGTCATCATCTTCCCCGTCGTCAAGATCATCTTCCGGTTCCTCATCAGTCTCGTCATCATCGGACAAGGACGAAGAATCATCCTCAAGATCATCAAAATCCTCGTCATCGTCGAGGCCATCAAAATCCTTGTCCTCGTCATCAAGATCGACGTCGTCATCGAGTGCAATGTCGTTATCAGATGCGTTGGCGTCACCGTTCTTCTCATTGTCCACGGACTTGCTCGCGGTCTTTGCGCGAGATTTGCGGGAGGTCGAACGTGAGCCTGCCTTGCGGCGGGGCGAAGACCCTGACGATGAGTCCAAAGCCTCCGGCTCTTCCACGGGCTCCGTCTTGTCGGTATCGTCAATCCGCACCGGCGTCTTGTGCTGCTTCCTGGCCAAACTCATCCCTCCTGCACGGTTCTATGTCTACACACGGTAAAACCCACTAGAACTCGAGTTACGCTTATAGGTCTTCTTATAGGAGTTAACCATCTTGCGGGGACGATTATTCCCACACGCCTATGGTCCGTCATCCGATCAGATGCCCACCGCGGCTTGCGCCCATGCCGGTCGGGTCCCCTTGACGATCGCCGACAAAAGAACCCTTGCCAGCACGCACTGCTCGTCATGCTTTAACGCCCGGAGGACATAGGCACGAGCCGAAGGTTCATCGAGCCACCACAAGGCGTATGCGGTCACGCAGCAGGGCTGCACGCAGAAACGTTCCAGTCCGTTTTCCGTCATGGGCTTCAACATCGCCACACCATGCATGCATCGTTCGAAATCAGGACGTGTGGTGCCGTCATTGAACGCCGCGGCGAGGGTACGGTAGAGCAGCCGCACATTGGCCGCATCGTGTGGTTTGGCGATAAAATCGCACATCGTTCTTCTGCCGTGTTCGCCATAAAAATCACCCACCAGCGAAAGAATCAGAGCGTCACGCACAGGCAGTGATTGAGCCATGGCTACCGACAATGCCTGCTGACTGGAAACCGACAACAACGACATCCGGTCCAGACCGTGTTGAGGCATATTCTCCTGGACGCCCACGGTTGACGGCAACAGCCCTTCGTCGGCGCGCAAGCGCTTAACCGGACCTGTTTCAGCTTTCAATCTCCTTTCGTCACTGGTTCTCACCCCGTTCTCAAGATTGGCGCACCATTGTTCAAGTGGATGTTCGAGCCATCCCCCGTCAGCGACCTCGCAACCTTCGCGCATCCGCCGTCGCTGCAACACCCGCGCGGCCTTTTCCAACCTTTCGATGCTCAAGACCGGCGAACTCGTCAAACCCGGCGCATCATACGAACGAACCTTGTGATGCCTCTGTCCTTCTGCTTTGGGGTCTCGCGGCGCCGTGGCACTTCGTTGTCGCGATTGCTCGCGGGCAGAGGCTTCCCCGCGTTTCCTGCTCTGTATGGTGACGCCGACGGCATCCATCATCGCTCTCCTTTTCGCCATGTTCGCTATCAATTGGGCATTGCCGGTGCAAATCGCTTGCATGCAACTATGGCACCTCAAAAGCCGGGTTCAAAGAAAAACCGAGGTATGTGGATAAACGTTCATATCGTTGGAATAGAGCCGATCTGTAATAAATCTTGCGATGTGGATAACCTTGCAACCATGCAGAGCATTGTGGACAACCCAACCATCGATCAACGCATCGATCAGCTTACCGCCGAATGGATAAGCGATATCGACAACAGCAATATCCCAGATTCCTTGCGACAGGTAATTGAAACAATGGCGGCTCAGGCGCTTTCCAGCAACGCGAAAGGCAAACGGCTACGGGCTCGTCTGGCTCTTGCGGCATTCCAAACCGGACTGACCCGGCAAGGCGGCGACGACAATCCACCGATCGGAAATAATCGGAATTCAAACGTGGGTTTCGACCCTTCGTCTTGCGAAGGCACCGGGATGCTCGACCTGGCCTGCGCCATCGAGATATATCAGACCAGTGCCCTGATTCACGACGATTTGATAGATGACTCGCCAATGCGTCGGGGACGGCCCAGCGCCCATGCCGCGTTGGGACAATCCCTCGAAGATCGCACCGTGGGGAAAGAATTGGGGCTGATGCTGGGCAACATGCTTGCCACCGCCAGTGTCGGAATCGCCCAGAATGCTCTGCGCCAGCACGGTATGCACCACAGCCGAGAATGTCTCGAAATGTTCCTCGATATGCAACGAGCCGTAGAAATCGGTCAAAGTCTCGATATCGACGCACAGACACTGGATCCCGGAAAACCGAAAGCCATCGAGCAAGCCGCGTTAAGCGTTTACGAGTGGAAAACGGCAAGCTATACCACCATCGCTCCGATCGAGCTGGGTCTGGCCGCAGCCGGCATGAATGCCGAAAAGGCGCACGACACGGCGTATGCCATAGGTTTGCCCCTCGGTATCGCTTTTCAACTGGCCGACGATCTGATTGACGTCATCGCCGATCCGCGCCAAACGGGAAAACCGCAAGGCGGAGACATACGGGAAGGCAAACGCACCGTACTGCTGTCCGACGCGATTTCCAAGGCGGAAACGCCCGACGGGGAGGCACTGATCGCCATGTACCGAGCGCCGGCCAGAACGAATGATGACGTGGCGTTGGCACTGCGGCTTTTTACCCGGACCGGAGCGACTGCAATCAGTGTCAGGCGTATCAGAACCCAATGGGAACAAGCTCGGAAAGCCGTCACGAAGTTCGCGACGGATTCCTCCGTTTGCACAGACCCACTGCTCGAGGCATGCCGTCGCCTGATACCATCCTTCATAACGCAGTGACACTTTACCTGCAGACACGCCACCGCTGCACTACACTGGTACCTCGCCGCATGTACGATAGTACTGAGATATCTGCACCGATTCCAGAAAGAACCAGACGAAGCGATGAGTCAACCCGACACCGTCCCCCAATCCCCTCTGATCGAGGGACGATACCGCCTTCTTGGCAAAATCGCCGAAGGTGGCATGGCCACGGTTTACAAGGCCTTGGACGAAAGACTCGACCGTACCGTGGCCATCAAGGTGATGCATACCCAACTCGCGCAGGGACCACATCGTGCCGAGTTCGTCGAACGCTTCCATCGCGAGGCACGCAGTGCGGCAGCAATCAGCAACCCGCATATCGTCCAGGTCTATGACACCGGAACCGCAAACGGACTCGACTTTCTGGTGATGGAGTACGTGCACGGAGTCAACCTGCGTCATGAGATGGATACGCAAGGCACTTTCGATGTGCGGGAGACGGTGCGCATCGTCTCGCAGACGCTTGACGGACTGGCCTCGGCGCATCGCGCGCAGGTCGTGCACCGCGACATCAAACCGGAAAACATTCTTCTGAACGACCGTGGGCGTGTGCAGATCACGGATTTCGGACTGGCGAAGGCCGTTTCGGAAGCGACCCTGTCATCCACGGGAATGCTGTTGGGCACAGCCGCCTATCTTGCGCCGGAAATGATCGAGAACAACGAGGCCACCCCTCAGGGCGATTTGTATTCCGTGGGCATCATGGCATGGGAGATGCTGGCTGGCAGGGTGCCGTTCGTCTCCGACAACCCGGTGACCCTCATCTTCAAACATGTTCATGAGGACGTTCCCTCAATCACAACCGCATGTTCCGGCATCAATCCACAAGTCGCGGCCTTTATCGCGCGCCTGACCTCGCGCAGCGTCGCAGGACGACCTGACGACGCCACGATGGCACTTGCCGAACTTAAGAGCCTATGTGCGGGCTTGGGGGCCCAGGATTGGATATATCGCCTACCCAGCCCAGCCAAACCAACCCGGAATTCTTCACCAGGTCGTAACGGCGCAGGAACACCCTCCTCTTCCACCCCGGCGGCCACGAACGTTGCCTCACGGCCGGCGGACCGGTTCTCAATGAGCCCGAATGCCCCGACCGCCATCCCGACGCCGAACGACGTTTCGACGCCGACCGGCCCGCTACACGCGGAATCCACCGCGAATCTCACGCTTTCCAACGCCAGTGGACAACAGGCCGCCACTGGTCGGACGCGTTCATTCGGGCCCCGTGTGCACGCCAACAACGGCTCGAGCGCATTGCATGAGCCGACGACCGTCATCAACCCGATCACGGCTTCACCGACTGTCAATACAAACAAGCCCGCATACGGCAATGTCGACCGTGCAGGAAGTTCCGCCGCAACGGTTCCCGCATATAAGTCCACGGCAATGGCCCCGCAGATGCCGCCAAATGCAATCGCTTCACGACCGCATCGGCACCGAGGCCTCATCGTGGCCTGTGTGGTCGGTCTTGTCCTGCTCGCGGGAGGTTCGGCCTCGTGGTGGTATTTTTGGGGGCCGGGCAGCTACTGGAGCCTGCCGAAGCCGGACGACCTATCGTGCGGAGAGGACACTCCGTGTGTCATCAAAGACATCTCGTGGAATGATTACGAGCGCACGCTTAAGGTGACGGGCATCCCCTATACGACCTCGCTCAAGTACAGCGATTCGGTCGCGAAGGGCGATGTCATTTCCACCGACCCCGCAACCGTTTCGTCACACATAAGCAAGCGTCAAAGTGCCAAACTCACCGTGACGGTTTCAAGAGGGGTGCGACGGTCCACCATTCCGCAGGATATCCTCGACCCCGGCACTCCTAGCGGCAAAAGACCGCTGGATGCCTTGAGCCAAGCCGGATTCACCGTCGTAGAGCACGACAAGTCCAAAGACGCCTATTCCCTGGAACATCCAGAAGGCAGCATACTATCAATCGACCCCAAGCCCGGCACGACGATGGCGCACAACAGCAAAGTGACGGTGATTCTGTCAAAGGGGCCGATGCCGGTAAGCATGCCGAATCTGGTCGGACGCCCTAAAGATGAAGCGGTCACGGCCTTTGCGCAGGCAAAACTCAAGGCAAGTTTCACTGAGGAATTCAGCGATACGGCTCCGCGCGGAACAGTGATTTCGACTTCGGTCAAGCCCGGCACACAGTTGCATTGGGGCGATTCCGTTGATGCCGTGGTTTCGAAGGGACCGGAAACGGTGACCATACCCGATGTCCGCGGCAAGAAAAGCGACGAAGCGAAGAAGGAACTTGAAGCCCTCGGGCTGAAGGTTCAGATCTCCTCCCCTGCCGGCGACTGGTTCCATCAGGTTCGTTTCCAAGACCCCGCCCCAGGCCAGCAGGTCCGGGTGCACGACGAGAAGGGCACCGCCACCGTGGTGACCATCACCGTGGTCTGATCGCAGCAAGTTGCGATGGTTCGGCGGCAAGAGGTTTTGCCGCAAATCACACGGATTGGGGGCCCGCCTTCATTCTCGCCTTGACGGTCTGCGCGTATTCGTCAACGTATTCCTGCCCGCTGAGCTGCGCGATTCGCGTAACCAGTTCATCGGTCAGGTCGCGTAGTTGTTCGCGCGTAAGGGTATCGGGGTCCTGTTTCCTGACCATGATGGGCTTGCCGTAAATGACCTTGGTGCGTCCTTTGCCGGGAATCACCTGACCCGGCATCTGTACTTCCCTACTGCCGATCACGGCTGTGGGTACAATCGGACAGCCGCTTTCGAATGCCAGTTTCGCAGCCCCCGTATGTCCGCGATACAACCGTCCGTCCGGACTGCGCGTTCCCTCGACATGGATGCCGAAAAGATGTCCTTCCTGCAAGATCTCAAGCGCATGGGCGATGGCGCCCAGCGATTTCGAACCTCCTGAGCGATCCACAGGAAACACGCCCACGGAAGTGAACCACCATTTGATGAACCGTCCTTTGATGCCTTTGCCCTCGAAATACTCGGCTTTGCCCATGAAATGAATCATGCGTGGACTGGTGAGGGGAATAAGGGCATCATCGACCACGGCCAAGTGGTTGGATGCGATGATTGCGCCACCGGTCTTAGGAATGTTCTCCACCCCATAACCGGTCGGATGCATTCTCCATCGGGCAATCGGACCTAACGCCTTCACGAAAAACCAATACAGCATAAGAATCCTTCCTTTGTGTCGCACCACGCGCGACCGGATAAACGATCAAACCCGATAGCCGGCAATTGGCCTGCCGAACGATTACAGTAGCTTTTATGACTAGCCTCAAGGATACCCAGGACGCGGACGATGATTCGGACGACGCCCAGAAGAGCGGCTTATCGGATCCGTCAAAGGCAGACGCGTGGGACCGGTTCGCCAAGGAGCACGCCGACGACCTCGAAGGAATCGAAAACTCGCGGAACGCCAAGAAGTTCGAAAGGCATGTTCGTCGTCAAGAGAAGAAGGCCCTCATGTCCGTCGAAGACCTTTCGCCGGATTCCTTTGTTGCCGAGAACGGCAGACGTCACGCTTTCGGCACCCGTGGCCCCCGCGATTTCGAACGTTCCAGTTGGCTTGATGCCGATACCACGATCGATGACATCGACGATTTCACGCCGCCAAACCCCGATCTTGGTCTCATCAACGTGGTAACGGCCGTGTTCATAGCCATGTTGGCGGCGGGCATTGCACTTGTGATCATTGCGGCGTTTCTGCCCAAACTTGCCGGCGTACTAGGACTTCTCGGAGGACTTGGAATCGTGATCGGATCCGTCGGACTGATTACCAGGCATCATGACATCACCGGTCAACACCCGGGCTGGTTTGATGACGGGTCGCGGGTCTGACGAATCACACTGTTGCGTGAAAGCTGGATTACCAGCGAATCAAGGCATGAAAAGGCTGGGATTCAAGAGCGAATAACCCTTGAATCCCAGCCTTTTAGAATCGTGACTCAATCCGATTTATCCGTCACTGCTCGTTCTGGCCGTGGCACATCTTATATTTGCGTCCGGATCCGCACGGACACGGGGCGTTCCTGCCGGTTCCGGGGAACGTACGGCCATCGGACCACGGCGTCCTGAGCTCCTCTGACTTCGGGTGCTTCGACGAAACTTTGCCTTCGGCATGGCTCAGAGGGGCCGGGCCGACAATGCCGGCAGCTGGACGATCCTGCTCGTCCTGACCGATCACTTCATCTGCATCAGCCACCTCGTCCTCGTCGGCGTCCTCATCGACCGTATCGGGATCGGAGGGAGCCGACGTGACCACAGCCCGTTCATCCGCCTGAGCATTTTCGTCCAGCACTCCTGCGGCCTGCGCGGCTTGATCGACCGCCTGATCGGTTTCCGGCATATCCTCATCATTGGCCTCATCAGCGGCGACCTGCTCGATGTCGACATGGAAAAGCAACTGAATGCTTTCCTCCTTGATGGCCTCGATCATGGAGTTGAACATCTGGTAGCCCTCGCGCTGGTACTCGACCAACGGATCACGCTGACCCATGCCTCGCAGGCCAATGCCATCCTTGAGATAGTCCATTTCGTAGAGGTGCTCACGCCACTTCTTGTCGAGCACGGCCAGAACGACACGACGCTCCAGGGTACGCAAGCCTTCCGCGCCAAGCTGCTGTTCAAAGCCTTCGTACTGTTCCTTTGCGTCGGTTTCCAGCAGCGTCTGCAATGCAACTACGGCTTTTTGTCCCTTAAGGCCTTTTACCTGCTCCTTGGCCTCGTCGACTTCGACATTGACCGGGAACACGGTGTTAAGCGCCTTGAACAGGCCGTCCCAATCCCAATCCTCAGGCTTGTCACTGCCATTATTGGCGCCCTTGATGTAGCTGGCGATGGTCTCACCAATAAAACGCAGCACGTCTTGATGGATATCGACGCCTCTGAGCACGGCCTGCCGCTCCGAGTAGACGACCTGACGCTGCTTGTTCATCACGTCATCGTACTTAAGGACGTTCTTACGCATCTCGTAGTTGCGCGACTCGACGGACTTCTGCGCCGTACGCACACCTTTGGAAACGCTCTTCGCCTCGATTGGCTCGCCTTCCGGCAGACCCTTGGACATGACACGCGCCACAAGCTGCGTATTGAACAGTCGCATAAGGTCATCCTCAAGGCTGAGGTAGAAGCGGGATTCGCCCGGATCTCCCTGACGGCCGGAACGACCGCGCAGCTGGTTGTCGATGCGCCGCGATTCATGACGCTCGGTACCCAGAACGTACAGACCACCAAGCTCGCTGACCTCGTCGTGCTCGTCCTTGGCCTGCTCCTTCATCTCGGCCAGAGTGCCAGGCCAACGCTTCTCGTACTCTTCAGGGGTGTCATCAGCGGAATAGCCTTCGGCCTTGAGCTTCTGGTCGGCGAGGAACTCGACGTTGCCGCCCAGCATGATATCGGTACCACGACCGGCCATGTTGGTGGCCACGGTGATCGCGCCCTTGCGACCAGCAACGGCAACGACCGCCGCCTCCTGCTCGTGATGCTTCGCGTTAAGCACTTGGTGAGGAATCTTCGCTACATCCAGCAACGACGAAATGATTTCAGAGGACTCGACCGAAGCCGTGCCGAGCAACACCGGCTGACCCTTCTTATAACGCCGCGCCACATCCTTGATGATGGCGGTGAGCTTCTCCTTTTTGGTGCGATAGATCAGGTCATCCTTATCTTCGCGGATCATCGGCTTGTTGGTCGGAATCGGAAGCACACCCAGCTTGTAGGTGTTCATGAACTCGGCGGCCTCGGTCTCAGCGGTGCCGGTCATACCCGAAAGCTTGTCGTACATACGGAAGTAGTTCTGCAGCGTGATGGTTGCGAAGGTCTGGTTCTCGGCCTTGACTTCTACGCCCTCCTTGGCTTCGATGGCCTGGTGCAGACCCTCGTTGTAGCGGCGTCCGGGCAGTACACGGCCGGTGTGTTCGTCTACGATAAGAACCTCGCCGTGCGTCACGACGTAGTCCTTGTCGCGCAGGAACAGTTCCTTGGCCTTGATGGCGTTGTTGAGGTAACCGATCAGAGCGGTGTTGTTCGGTTCATACAGGTTGTCGATGCCAAGGAAGTCCTCGACCTTGGTGATACCGGGATCGAGGATGCCAACGACCTTCTTCTTCTCATCGACTTCGTAATCCTCGTCACGCGTGAGCTTCAGCACCAGCTTGGCGAACTGACGGTACCAACGCGTTACCCCGCCTTCGGCAGGGCCGGAAATGATCAGCGGCGTACGGGCTTCATCAATCAGAATGGAATCGACCTCATCGACGATGGCGTAATGGTGGCCGCGCTGCACCAGTTCACCCTTGTCCCAAGCCATGTTGTCGCGAAGGTAATCGAAACCGAACTCGTTGTTCGTCCCATAGGTGATGTCCGCATTGTACTGTTTGCGGCGCACGGCGGGCTGCTGGTCGGTGATGATGCAACCGACATCCATCTTGAGGAAGCGGAAGATGCGCCCCATCAGCTCACTCTGGTAGCTGGCAAGGTAATCATTGACGGTGACGACGTGCACGCCCTTGCCCTCAAGCGCGTTGAGATAGGCGGGAAGGGTCGCCACGAGGGTTTTGCCCTCACCGGTCTTCATCTCCGCGATATTGCCCCAGTGCAACGCGGCTCCACCCATGAGCTGCACGTCGAAATGCCGCTGACCGAGCGTCCTTTTCGAGGTCTCACGCACCGTGGCGAACGCCTCGGGCATCAACTTGTCAAGGTTCTCACCGTTATCAAGACGTTCCTTGAACTTTGCCGTCTGACCGGAAAGCTCTTCGTCACTCAAAGAGGCGATGTCGTCTTCGAGGGCATTGACGGCCTTCGCAACGTTTTCGAGCTTCTTGATCTGATGGCCTTCACCTATACGTAGAGCCTTATCGACGATATCTACCACTTTTGCTCCTTGAAGTTCGTTTCCCGTAAACGAGCAAGACCAAGCCGGTCAAGGCTCGGCACAGACTATTACACATAGTACGCGACGGCGACGATTTTCAAGCAACCCAGAGTTCGACGATCCATTTCGCCAATCGGTTTCCAAGAGAAACGCCATGGCGTTGCACGATATTGGGGCTGAAACGATGTCGGGGTTTACTTGAACCTCGATCACAGGAATCATCGCGCAGCATCGTTCAAACCCTCCAATGGGATGGCGATCCGGCGGATTCGAACAATGCCCGTCGACCAAGTCATCACCGACGAAGCGACCTAGGCACCTGAATCGGCGGGAACGACACCCGCATCACCATGAGATACCCCGACTCCGACCACCAGAAGAAAAGCCACCGGACACGCCTTCTGGCCCGTAAGCGAAATTACGCGAGACGTTAAGGCACGGCAAAGGCCCGTCGGAAACCGACGAGCCTTATTCAGGATTCAAACTGGACGCCAGTCGACGCCGTGCAATCACTGCTTCTTAGCTTTGGCCGTCTCACGGGCTTTGGCGATGTTCTCTGGGGTGTCGATCTCGAACACGCCATAACTCCACCCATGACGACGGTACACAACCGACGGACGGCCGCTCTGCTTGTTAACGAACAGGAAGAAATCGTGACCAATGAGCTCCATTTCATACAGTGCCTCATCGATGGACATCGGTTCGGCGGCATGAAGCTTACGGCGGATGACGATCGGAGTGTCACCTACCTGAACCTCCACGGACTCCCCCGGACCCAGATCAGAAGCAAGCGGATGCTCCATTTCCTCCTCAGGTTCCTGAAGCTCAGTGGACTCTGTGTTCACGGGCTCATCAAGAGGCACCACGCCCAAATCCACCGGCTTCTGGGACTGATAACCGCGACGGTGATCCTTGCGACGATCACGGCTACGCCGCAAACGCAGGGTGAGTTTGTCCAAAGCGATATCGAGGGCGCTGTATTCGTCAGCGCTTGAGGCTTCGGCACGAATCACGGTAGACCCGGCGGCGACGGTAATCTCCACGCGCTTGGCGGTGTCCGCCTGTCTTGGATTGCCTTCTCGTGTCACTACGATCTGAACACGTTGAGCGTCGGGCGCGATCGCCGTGACACGGTTCAATTTGCCATCCACAACATCGCGGAACTTTTGGCTTACTTGCATATGACGCCCGGTTACGATGATGTCCATCGTCGTACCTCCTCATTGACGGGCGACCCTGAAGGGCCGCTTCCATACCGGCTGTGACTGTGCCGGCGTATGTGAACCAGTCTAGTCGTCAACCTTACAAAGCCCTGAAAGCACCCGATAATACGCTGTTCGCTTGTAAGCGGCGTGCCCAAGATATCATTTGATATAATCGGATGGCTGAGACCTCTTGATGACCGCGGCCGACTAGCGACATCGTCAGTCGGCTGAGGAACTTCCGGGCTCCATAGAGCACGATGGCGGATAACGTCCGCCCAGGGCGACCTGAGAGCAAGCGCAACAGAGAACAGACCGCCCGGCTTCGGCCGGGTAAGGGTGAAACGGCGGTGCAAGAGACCACCGGGCAGCTGGTGACAGCGGTCGCATGGCAAGCCTCATCGGGAGCAAGGCCAAGCAGAGGGCACGCTACGTATCGATTACGTCGGCACGGGTTGCTCGCCCGGCCTTCGGGTAGGCTGCTGGAGCCTGGCGGCAACGCCAGGTCGAGATGGATGGTCATCCGTGTGGGAGTTCCCATACGACAGAACCCGGGGTATAAGAGGTCTCACCATACTTTTGAGGGGCGAAAGCCCAACTTCCCGATTTTTTCCCGCATAGACGTCATGCCGGATGCAAAGCCATTATCCAACTGCTCCTACATGACGTTTTCTGATATGCAAGACGTACTTTAACCGTACATCAGGCAGTGCGCCATCCTTCAGGTCGCCTCGGCCCCGGACACACATAACCTGCTGTTGTCATTAAAATCGGCTGGAGGACAGCGACGGCGCACGCCCAGCACCGTATAGTGATTCACGATAGGCAAGTATCCGCACCCCCTCATTCAGTCCATCCATCGAACAAGGCAGACACTGACACACAATGCATACCGGTCCTGCTGCGAGGCTGAGCGCACGTACGACATGCAGGCAATTACTGCTCGTCGGCATCGGCAAACAGCTGCTGGGCGATCTCACGCAAGATTGAAGGGTCATGCCCTTTGCGGCCTCCTGCCGCCCAAAAGCGACGACGACGCACTTGCAGATCAAGGCCGCACGTCTTGGAAGCGACGGTACGCCCCAACTCCCATGCGGCGTCCTCGAATACGCCCTGCTCACGAGCCTGACGTACCATGCTCTGGGCCAAGGCAGCCTCGACCCCTTTGCGTTTCAGCTCCATCACCGTGCCACGCTCGCCCATCATGCGCCCGGCACAGCCACGCACTAATTCCCGTGCATAATCCTCGTCGTCAATCAGGTGAACCTCGGCCAGACGAGCGACCACATCCCGCGACACCGTCTCATCGTAGCCCTTTTCGACAAGCCGTTTAACCAGTGCGCCCGAAGACTTCGCAGAGGCGTCGAGCAACGTCAGCGCCGCTTCGCGACAGGCCTCGACATCTGCCGGATCGTCCGGTACCCGTTTGACCGGGCCTGCCTGCCGATATGGCCTATAGCCATTTCGGCGACGGCCGTAGCGCCCGTGCAAGCCCTTGCCTCGCGTGGGCGAGCCAGAGCGGCTGCGCCCAGTGACACCACCTGAAAAGTCATCACTGCCCGACCCACCAAAGCGTGCGATACCACCGGTACCGCCATTACGTGAATCCGACTGTGGGTCCTCACGCCCGTGTCCCAACCCAAAGCCGCCGGTATAGCTGCTCTCGATAGGTACAGTGTGGGTGCGCGTCCTAACCTCATAACGGCTTCGCCGCTTGCCGGAACCGTGACCTTCGGACTTTTCGACGGAATCCTCGACCTCCGCGTCCTCGGCAACGGTCCGAGGATGGGAGGCGAGAAACTCTTCAACGTCAATCATTCTGGGAAATCAGTCTTTTACCACTTCTCCGGCGACGTCAGAGCTCTCGGACGCGGCCGCCGCATTCGACGAGCCACCCTTATCACCGTCTTGGGACTCGTCGCCTTCCGGTTGCGAGTCATCGGGGAGGATGCCGAACTTAACCTTGACCTTATGCTCAATTTCCTCAGTGACGACAGGATTGTCCTTGAGGAACTGGCGCACGTTCTCACGTCCCTGGCCCAACTGATCGCCCTCATAGGTGAACCACGAACCTGACTTCTTCACCACATCGCACTGCAGAGCCATGTCCAGAACCGATCCTTCGGTGGAAATGCCCTCACCATAGAGAATGTCGAACTCAGCCAGTTTAAAGGGAGGAGCCATCTTGTTCTTGACCACTTTGACCTTGGTGCGGTTGCCAATAGCCTCTTCACCGTTCTTGATGGTCTGAATCCGCCGGATGTCAAGCCGCACCGAAGAGTAGAACTTCAGCGCCTTGCCACCCGTAGTGGTTTCCGGATTGCCGAAGAACACACCGATTTTCTCACGCAACTGGTTGATGAATATCGCAGTGGTTCCGGATTGGGCCAGCACACCCGTCATCTTGCGCAAAGCCTGGCTCATCAGTCTTGCCTGCAAACCGACATGGCTGTCGCCCATGTCCCCGTCAATTTCCGCCTTCGGCACCAATGCGGCGACTGAATCAATCACCACGATGTCCAATGCGCCCGAGCGCACCAGCATATCGGCAATTTCCAATGCCTGTTCACCGTTATCCGGTTGAGAAATGATGAGTTGATCGGTGTCGACCCCAAGTTTCTTTGCATAAACCGGATCGAGCGCGTGCTCGGCATCTATATAAGCTGCCACCCCACCGGCTTTTTGGGCGTTGGCGACCGCATGCAACGCCAAAGTCGTCTTACCGGAGGACTCAGGTCCGAAAATCTCCACGATGCGGCCACGCGGCAAACCACCAATGCCCAGCGCCAAATCGAGAGCCAACGAGCCTGTCGGAATCACTTCAACATCCTGTGGGGGCTTGTCTCCCAGACGCATCGCCGCGCCTTTGCCAAAGTCCTTCTCAACGGCTTTCAGCGCAGTGTCAAGCGCGGCTTTCCGACGCGGGTCAATGCCCCCGTCGTTGCCTTCAGCCCCCGTCTTAAGGTTCTTGACCTTATCGCCCTTCGACGAACTTTTCTGCTGTGCCATTCGTTCTCCTTATGTCGGCCTAACAGCTCCCTTATTTCAACGATACGGAAACGACCACCGCCCACGCAAGCCGAACGGGACAGTGTGGATAACTTCGGGACGTTTTCGACACGCCTTGGCTTCCAAGCTTTTAGAGATATTTCCGGTACCTCGAACGCAAAACTCTCAAACGATTTTCTTTTTTCTTGATTGCGTACCCATCATACTGCACAATACGAACAAATGTTCGAAGGGCGTGTTTGGCAACGACTTCGTAAAGCTCTACCGGTCAGCGCGCAGGCATCGGAGGAGCGTTATGCTCTTTGCCCCAACGTCGCTCATCGGGAATCTCAAGCTGGTCACACAGTACGTTCCAAACGGTTCGCGGCTCGACACCCTGTTCGAGCGCCTCGACCACGGTCATGTTGCCAAGCCCCACAAGCACTTGATCCCGCGCCAGCGCTCGCCCATAGGCGCGACCCAGTACCTCATCAAGCAACTGCCAAAATTCACGTTCCCTCATACCGCCACACTAACCGAAAGATACGAAAAGACCCACCGCAGCAAAGCGATGGGTCCGGTAGAATCAATAATCACGCCTCATCAGAGTCGAGATAGTCGGCCACCATACGCAACATCTGCGCCGTGTTGAAGCCGAGAGACTCGGCAATAGAGGCCAACAGCTCGCTTGAAGCCTCCTTTTGCCCACGTTCCACTTCCGACAGATAGCCCAGCGAAACGCCGGCCTTTTCGGAAACCTCACGCAAAGTCTTGTGATCACGCGTACGCAGGTCGCGCAGAACATGACCTATGGCTTCACGCAAAGAGACATCACGGCCTTCAGAGCCTTCTTCACGACGGTGGGCGACCGAACGCGTCTTGCTCTGCTCGGCGTCCTCCTCCTGCCACATACGGTTGAGAGCTGCCTGACGATCGTCCTTCGCCTTCTTGGCGGCCCGCGCCTTCAATACCTGCTGTTGGGCGAAAGCAACCGCACGCTGCTGCGCCGGGGTCAAATCCTTATTCCTCGCATTGTTCGCGAATTCCCGCTGAACGTTCTGAGCGTTCATGACCATCTGCTCTTCCATCTGCCTTGTATTCGTAATCATATCCACCATCCCCCCTTAATCCTTGGCATCTTCAACAACAATGCTCGTTTTCGTATTCACCCCATACAACAGCCGATAGCGAAAATTATTCCTCTACCGGCACTGTGATACGCGTCACATTTTCCAATACAGCCAACACCGTAAGACGGCGAACCCGTTGTCTGGAGCCTGGAAGACGGTATTCGAAGGCAGTGGTAAAACGTCCCTTGTCCAAGTGTCGGGCACCATGACGAGCAGCGGGTTGACCGACGGACGGCATGACCTTCGTTTCCTCGCTGCAACGATCCGACCCGCATTCAGAGCAGCCGAATTCATCCGAAGACACATCCCGCTGTTCACCGCGTGCGCCGAAGTCACAGTCAGAACCCCGATCGGCGGGCCAATCCGGCAACGACACACCCGCATACACCAGACCTGCAGGCTTATCGCCATCCGGCCCCGGCCCGGCCACACCGGTGGTGGAAAGCCCGACAATACGCCCGCCATACTTCGGCTGATCATATAAACGTGCGGTGAACCGAGCCATCTGACGTGCCACTTCGGGATGCACTGCCCCCTCACGCTCAAGCAGCGACGCATCGACCCCGAGAACGGAGGCCTTGGCATTGATGTCGTACGTGACGGCCGAACCCAGAAACACCGTGGAGGCACCCGGGATGCGAACGAACGCGTCAGCCAGAAGACCACCGGTGAGCGATTCCGCCGTTGCGATCTTCCAATCGCGGACACGGCAGGAATCCAACAGACGACCCGCCAGAACGTCGCAACGTCGTGCGATATCCGCGTCGGTCAGATCGGCAAACTCAGAACAGCGGGCATTGAGCAAATCAGACGGCGAACCGAGCCGGCCCGGGCCGCGCTCAGGGAACTTCGCGGTCGAAGATTCACCGCTGTGTCCTGGCCCCCGGACGTCACAGCCATCGGAACCACCCGAATCGGAAAGCCCGTGACTCAACCGACCGTCGTCTTCGTTGTCCATATGAATCGTCAGCCTTTCTGCCGAGAATCCGTCAGGATTCCCTGAGACCTTTTATCATGATGTCCTACCGTTCAGGATGACCTACGCGCCTGCACCACCCCGTGCACATATACGTAACCTGAATACAGGCACAGCACCAAAGCCACCATGATAATAAGACTCGCCAAAGCATAATAACCGAACCACCAGTTCGGCGCCCCCGTGCCCAGATGCGCAAGCGTGGGTCCACCCCCGGGCAAGGAGACCAGACCCGGATCCTTGACGGCATTCGACAGGGCCCACACCGGCATCAACAACATGCCAAGACCCACACACTCCGTGAGCGTCTTGAGCTTGCCCGCCGTAGCTGCGGCGATGACCGTACCGCCGGTATCGATGACAAAGAATCGCATTACAGTGATGCCGATTTCACGAATCAGGAACAAAGCGGTAATCCACCAAGGCACCTCACCGAATACAGAGGCCACCACGAGCGCGGAGCAAATCAGAAGCTTATCCGCAATCGGATCCATGAGTTTGCCGAGTTCGGTCACTTGATTGTATTTGCGGGCCATCCAGCCATCGAGCTTATCGGTCGAGGCGGCCACGATGAACAGAATCGCAGCCGCGAAACGCAACCACGGGCTCTTGACGCCCCAAGGACCGGACGCTATGTCGGCCCACAGAAAAATGAGAACCAAAACAATACGCGAATACGTGACAAGATTAGGCGGCGCATTCCAGCCGTCCAGCAGTGATCCATGCTCTTCTCGTTGTTGCATGCCCATCACTCTACCGCAGGCACCTCACATCAGCCTCTTGCCAAAACCCCGCACAACAAGCCGCATCGCGCCGATTCACGCGGAAACCCGCAACGCCGGCACAGACGGGAACAATCCGAATTCGGTACGAACCGAACGAAACAAAGCGGTGAATCATGAATACCGAAGGCCAGACAACCGAAGGACAATTTGATCACACTGGACGATAATTGTAATGTGTCGCAATTATCGACATTACGACAGAGGTTTTTACTGCTCACACGCGGTCTGACGCCCCAAAACGCCTTGAAATCCGACCTTCACGTATGATTAGCGACCATCGAACGCAATGGGCAGGGACGAACAAAAACCCGACGAACCAACGCCCACGACCCGAGAGCCGGTTTGGACGCCGCATTTGGTGCCTCTGATCAATCAGGTCTCGTCCGCCGGATCCGCCTGTTCGGCGACCGCATCGGACGGGACGATCGAGCTCGTCTTACCTTGAATAAAATCAAGGGTCTGCGTCAGATCCTGCGGCTGTACAAGCACTTCACGGGCCTTCGACCCCTCGGAGGGACCGACCACGCCACGCGATTCCAACAGATCCATCATGCGCCCGGCTTTGGCGAAGCCGATGCGCAGCTTACGCTGCAACATCGAAGTGGAGCCGAATTGTGTGGTCACCACGAGTTTGGCCGCCTCGAGCAACGTATCCATGTCGTCGCCGATTTCCTCGTCCGGGTGCGCCTGATTCTGCTCGGCCTGTTCGGCCATCTGAGCGATATCGTCGCGGTAATGCGGCTTGCGTTGCGTACGCGCGAAACGAACGGCCTGACGAATCTCCGACTCCCCGACCCACGAACCTTGCACACGAATCGGCTTGGCGGAACCCATCGGCAGGAACAAGGCGTCGCCCTGCCCGATCAGCGATTCGGCACCGGTGGTATCGAGGATGACGCGGGAATCGGTGGCCGAAGACGTGGCGAATGCCAGCCGCGAGGGGATGTTGGCCTTGATAAGGCCCGTGATGACATCGACGGACGGGCGTTGGGTGGCCAGAACCAGATGCACACCGGCGGCACGCGCCAACTGGGTGATGCGTTGGATGGAGCTTTCCACATCGTTCTTGGCCAACATCATCAGGTCCGCCATCTCGTCGACCACGACGAGGATGTAAGGATACGGAGCCACCTTGCGCTTGGAACCCAGCGGCGGGTGCACCTTCCCCTCGCGCACGGCCTTGTTGAAATCCTTGATATGCCGGAAACCGAAGTATTGCAGGTCGTCATAGCGGGCATCCATCTCCTTTACGACCCACTCCAAAGCCTGTGCCGCCTTCTTCGGATCGGTTATGATCGGTGTGAGCAAATGAGGAATACCGGCGTACGCGGACAATTCCACACGTTTCGGGTCCACCATAATCAAACGCACCTGCTCCGGGGTCGCTCGCATGATGATCGAAGTGAGCATCGAGTTGATGAAGCTCGACTTGCCCGATCCGGTGGCGCCGGCAACCAGAAGATGCGGCATCTTGGTCAAATCCGCGGTGACGAAATGCCCTTCGACGTCTTTGCCTACCCCCGCAAGCATGGGGTTCGGGTCGTTCATGGCCTTGTCGCTTCGCAACACGTCGCCGAGATGCACGATTTCACGGTCGATATTCGGAATCTCTATGCCAATGGCGGATTTGCCGGGAATGGGCGAAAGAATTCGCACATCCGTGGAGGCGACGGCGTAGGCGATGTTGCGTTGCAGGTTCGTGACCTTTTCGACCTTGACGCCGGGACCGAGCTCAACCTCATATTGCGTCACCGAAGGTCCGCGCAAGAAACCGATAACCTTGGCGTCAACGCCGAATTCCTTGAACGTGTCCGTCAGCGCCTGAATGACGTTGTCATTGGCCTTCGTCCGAGCCATATGCGGCTTGCCTTTGACGAGCATATCAAGGTCGGGCAACTGATAGGGCCCTGCCGGCTCGTCGTCCTCCACAGGCTCACCCGTGTCGTCGCCGGTACCGGTGTTGGCCACGGAAGCGGGCAGATTCGCAGCGCCTCCGGCAACGCCCTTGACGATTTCCTCGGCAGGCATCGCCCCGTCACCGGACATCGCCCCGTCGCTATTGACGACCGCCCAAGGGTCGGCCTGCGAACCATTCGTCTGGCTTTCTGATGGCGCAACATATGCCCCATCAGCGCCAGTCGGCGCCACAACCGGCAGCACCTGCGTGGCACCGGCATCCGCGACGTTCGAAGGGAACGCGTCAGCGGCGTGGACGGAAAACACCTCCCCGGTAACCGGGTCGACCACCGTCCGCAACCTGTCATCAGACCCATAGGACAGCGGGTCCGTCTTCTCCGTGGCGGCGGCGTGATCGAAGGGTTCATCGCCGGCATATCTGTCAATGTCCGCATCCGCCCTGTTTTTGCCGGAACGACCGAACAAACGAGAGAAGAATGCCCCGATACCCTTATTTTTGGGTCGATCGATATCGGCAACGCGGCTCGTTCGCCTCTGCCCCGAATCGCCATCCTCGTGCATAGGTACGCCCTCGGCGAAATCCAGAGTGTCCCCCCCTACGCCCGCTTCATCGGGGAATTGCTCATGCTCCGATGCTGCGGCGACATCATCAGCCTCTTGACGAGTGCGCATATGCCCGTCAAACCAATTCGAAACGGCATCGAGCAACGGCGCGCAGAGCCTTTTGAACCGAGCGAAACCCATCATCAGAATCAGAAGGAAGAAGGTGAGGACCACATCAAGCAGGGCGGCGAACACCGGCGAAAGACCTCTGGCCAGAAGCGTGCCGGGCACATAGCCAACCAGCCCGCCCGCTCCACGCAAAGCATCCATGCTGAACGGCATGTGGATCGACACGGCAAATGAATCCGTGACCGAGCAGATGCATACCAATACAAGCGCGACACCGCCAACGATACGCAATACGCTCACTTGTCCGAAGGACTCAAAAACCGTCAAAAACAACAACAACCGCCCACACTACAAGGAACAGAGGCAACGCCAGGCTCATCACCCCAAAAAGTCCGGTGGCCAGTACATGCAGGCCATAGCCGATGGCGCCTTCGACGCGGAACCACTCCGACGCGCAGAACAGAATCGCAAGAACCAGCAGCACGAAGAACGCCGTAACACGGCAAGCGGTCGAATGTGCGATCCAGAAAGGGGCGTCCGGAGACATCACTTCGGCATCCCGCTTTTTTGAAGCGCGTCCGGATGAACCGCCGGCTTTACCGCTACGGTTTTGGGAAGATCTATTACTCGCTGATGATGTACGTGCCATAACAACGGCAATTCTACGTCAAGCCCCGCCCGCGGCCGGCAGCCGATACACTCCGGTCCGGCAAAGCGCCTTACGCATAGGAAAAGCAACCTTCCGTCGGTCGCACAACCGGTCGCCATGCAGACCAAGCGCCCCGTCAGGAGGACAGGTCGCCCAGATGATGCACGGCGAAGGGCGCCGTTTCGGCCCGCGCATCAGAATCGTCATACATTCCCCGATCGGCATTATCGACGATTTCGATCGCTTTGGACGTCAGTCCGGGGTCGAGCGCGGAAAGCCAGTGAATACGGGGATCACGCCCGAACCAACCCATCTGCTTGCGGGCCAGGCGTTTGGTCTTCTGGGCGATGTCGGAAAAAGCCTCGTCCTCGGTAAGCTCCCCGTCCAGGTACCGACAAATCTGACCGTAACCCAGCGCCCGCGCCGCCGTAACCCCCAATCGAGGCCGTAAACGCCGGACCTCATCGACAAAACCGGCCTGGCGCATCCGCTCCGTGCGAATGTCGATACGCCGATCCAATTGCTCGCGGGAAAGATCAAGGCCAATCTGCACAGCCGGAATAACATAGCGGTAGCGCGGCAGACTGGCCGAATACGGCCGTCCGGTCACCTCAATGACCTCAAGGGCCCGAATGGTGCGGCGAGGGTTGCGTGGATCCATATGGGCCGCCGCCTGCGGGTCCTTCCGTTTCAATTCATCATACAATGCTCCGGGCCCCTCGGACTCCGCCCGCCGTTCCAGCCGTAGACGCACCGCCTGATTCGTGCCGGGAAACGAGATCTCGTCAATGGCCGCCCGAGCATACAAACCGGAACCGCCCACGAGAATGGGTCGCACATCATGCTCCCGAAGCAGGGTGATCCGATCCCGCGCAAGAGCCTGAAAACGCGCCACACTCATCGCTTCTTCAGGTTCGATGATGTCAATCAGGTGATGGGGCACGGCCTCACGCTCGGCCCGACTGGCCTTGGCGGTGCCTATATCCATGCCACGATACATCTGGTAGGCATCGGCATTGACGATCTGGGCGGACTCTCCTCGCGAGCCAAGCTCCTGGGCCAACGCAATGCCAAGACCGGTCTTGCCGGAAGCGGTCGGTCCGATAATCGACACGACCCGGCGCGCACGGCGGTCACAACGTCCCCAATCGCCCTCCTGCGCTCGCATCCGTTCAACCTCAGCCGCCGTTTCCTTCGCCGACGCATCATCCACTGTACTCATATGGACGATTGTATAGTCCAGTTTGCCCGTCACCATCAAACGCAACTATTTCCGCTATTTTAAGGTCAACAATCACCTCGATACCCGTGGCCGCGTTAAATGAAGGCGTCCAGGAAGTCCTTCCGCACCGAAAGCCAAACGCACCGAATCCACACAAGCAGAGCAACGTCAACACATCAAGGCAGCCCGAATACAACGCCCTAATGCAAACACGGCCAGGCAACGACAAGCACCGCAGCGCAGCAACGCATCGCTTGTCGCGGCAAACAAGTCCAGACACCCCGATGCAGCCTCCACTTCAAGCCGATTGCTCAACGTTCGGGACTCCCCTGGCTATGATGGAGACCGTGATACTTGACCAACGTGAACGCATCAACACCTCCGAGATTCAGGCACGGCTCGAAAAGGCCGCACAGGGCGGCAAAGGCATCGATCCGAAGAACGTCTTCCCCGCCGAGGAAATCACCGAGTTCATCGACATGATGCAGGTATACGAAGGCGCGATGTATGAAATCAGCACGAAACTCGAAGTCCTCGACAGCGAATTCCACGTTCATTTCTCGCACGACCCTATTCACCACATGGAGCGCCGGCTGAAGTCGGTCAACTCAATTCTTGGCAAGTTGCAGCGCCGCGACCTGCCCTTATGCACAAAATCGATACGCGACAACCTGTTCGACGTCGCCGGCATCCGCGTGATCTGCAACTATCGCGACGACGTGTATTCGGTGGCAAACTACCTTTCCAGCCAACCGGACATCCAGGTGCTCCGCGTCAAGGACTACATCAAAAACCCCAAGCAGAACGGTTATCGCAGTCTGCACGTCATCTACGCGGTGCCCGTGTTCCTATCGAACGGCGAACATTACACCCCTGTCGAAGTGCAGTTCCGCACCATCGCGATGGATTACTGGGCCAGTCTTGAGCATGCTTTGCGATACAAGTCGGACCTGCCTGATGTCAAGCTTTCGGAACACTCGCAGACCCTGCTCGACTGTGCGCGCAGTCTGCAGAATGTGGAAACGCAAATGCAGAACATCCACCGTGACATCAATGGTGCTCCGCGCCAGGAAGAGGCGCCGGTTTCGGAGGGTCCGAATCCTGCCGACCAAGCCGATCTGTGAGTTCAAAATTTCGCCATATTGCCATTGTCAGCATTTTGCCAGACTTATACCCTAAAATGGGTAATATATCCTTGTAAGGAGGACAACATGGCATTCGGCAACAATACGAACGGGGACGGCACCCCACAAATGCCCTACGGGGACATCAACATCCAGAACCAAAAATCCATGAACCCGGTGCAGCCGTACGGACAGCCTCAAAACCAGCCATACGGCCAACCGCAAAATACTTATTATACTCAACCCCAAACCCAGCAGTATCCTGCGCCACAAGGCCAGCCCTACGCAGGAACCCGGTACACCCCAGGCATGAATCGCAGTGGTGCGACGCCTACGGCCACCATGAACGCGAACACGGCTTATACATTCGAACGGGCACGCCACATCTCAGTGGCCAAAGCCTATGGAGAGATGACGCTCGGCCTGCTGCTGACCGCCGTCGTCGCCATCGTTTCGGCATCGAGTGGTGCCTTGCCTAAGTTCGTTGAAGCCACCGGGACGGTTGGCTGGATTGGACTGGCGATTGTTCAGTTCGCCATCGCCATTGTGCTGGGCGCACGCATCCAAAAGTTGAAGACCTCTACGGCTCGCATCCTGTTCTACGCCTATGCGGCGTTGACCGGGTTCACGCTGGCCTCGATCTTCTTCGCCTACACCCTGCAATCCATCGGCGTGGCGCTTATCATGACCGTCGCCTTCTTCTTTGTGCTGACCATGTTTGCACTGACCACCAAATTGGACATGCTCAAGGCCGGCCCGATTCTGATGGTCGCACTCCTGACTCTGGTCATTGGCGAAGTCGTGATGATGTTCATCGCACCTTCCAATACCATGCTTATGGTCACCGCCGGTATCGGCCTGATCATCTTCGCCGGGCTGACCATGTACGATGCGCAGCAAACCCGCGCCTTGTACGCCCAAGCCGCATACTCATTCAACGGGGACACCACCGTGCTCGACAAGATTTCGATTCTTTGCTCATTGAATCTGTATCTTGATTTCGTCAACATGTTCCTTTACCTGCTTCAGCTGTTCGGCAGCAGTGACGACTGAGTTCAAGCCGGGCAAAACCCATCACAAAGGAGCCTTCGGCGCCGACAAGATATGAAAATCGGGAATGGCGAACACGCCATTCCCGATTTTCGTTATTCCTGACGTTTACAGGTTGTAAACATGCTTAACCTTCGCACCAGCATCAAGAGAGAGCAGATCGGTGATTTCAACCGTGACCGGCGAATGATCCTTAAGCACGTAGCCAACCGTCACCGTTCCCTGAGCCTTGGGCTGAAGCTGGGCCAAAGGCGACTGAGCGTCATAACCCTGCGGCGCCTGAGAGTATATAGCAGTGGCAAGTTCCTGCCCATCCTGGAAGGCTTTGGCGGTAGTGTCCGGCGACCATAAGTGACAAGATGCGAATCCGCTGGTTCGCAGATTTGAACGGGCCTTAGTATCGATTTCTAACGCATCAATGTATGAGGAAGCATTGAAGAATGCCTCCGTTACGGTAGCCTTCGGCCTCGCCAGGCATCGACACGGACCGTGGCATAGATATCGCTTCGTTCTTCACACTCGTCCTCAACAGACCGCGTCTACGGCAAGGCTGCATGAGTCGAAATCCGTATCGTCGTATGGAGCGCTGGAAGCAGAACCTGTCATGAGATCATCAGGACTTGGCAAAGCGCGACTTGACACGTCGATACGCCTTACCGATGAAATCACCGATGGTTTGAATGCCCGCATAGAGCACAACCCCCAACCCCACGCATACCACCATAGCCACCAGCGTCCAGCCGAGCGGGAAAGTCAGCTCAAAGAAATCGGCCACGACAGGCACGAACATACCGACGACCCCAATCGCGGCAAATGCGGCAACCAGCCATCCGCGCCATGAGTGCAATGGCCGCGCCACACGCGCCAAAACCATGATGCCCGTGACGAAAATAATCATGGCCGATATCTGGTGCAACTTGAGTTGATCTGCGGAATTCCGAAGGTCCCAACCCATCACACCCGGCAACAGCCAAGTCGTCAGCAGCACCGTCAACGCGATAGAGATGCCTCCGGGCAAGGCGAACCGCACGACACGTCCCAAAAATCCGGGGATGTAACGTCGAGTGTTCGGCGCAAGCGCAAGTATGAAGGCGGGTGCGCCAATCGTCAGCGCACCGATATAGGTGATATGGCGCGGCAAATACGGGAACGGAACGAAAGTGCACACCACACCGAGAGCAATCAGGGTCGAATAGACCGTCTTGACCAGAAACAGCGAGGCCACGCGTTCCATATTAGCCATTACCTGCCGGCCGCGCGCCACCACGTCAGGCAGATGGGAGAACTTGGAATCGACAAGCACCACGTCGGCCACGGCCTTGGTGGCCGGCGCCGCATTACCCATCGCAATGCCCAGATCGGCCTGCTTCAACGCCAAAGCGTCGTTGACCCCGTCACCGGTCATGGCGACCACGTTGTTATTGACATGCAACGCATCGACGATGGCCTTTTTCTGTTCGGGCAACACGCGGCCGAGCACATCAACGTCCTCGAGAATCCGAGCGAGTTCCTTGGTGTCGTCGGGCAATTCGCGTGCATCCATCGACACGGGATCTCGGTCTCCGGTGAGCTTGACCTTACGGGCGATGGCGGCCACGGTTGTGGGGTTGTCCCCGGAGATGACACGGCACCGAACACCCTGCTCACGGAACCATGCAAGTGTCTCCTCGGCATCTTCGCGAATACGCTCGGAGCACAGCGCCAGAGCCACAGGAACCGCCGAAGACAGGATACTTGGGTTATCGGCGAATGAGGCGGCGGTTACGGAAGCGCCATCAATAGCACCCGTGGCCCTGGCGACCAGCAGCACACGCAGGCCCTCGCCGGCATACCGTTCAACGGCGGTTCTGACTGTATCGTACTGACTGGAAAAAGCGGCCATCAACACCTCGGGCGCACCAAGGTACCACACGTCGCCATCTCGTACGATGGCGCTGAATTTACGGGCCGAAGAGAATGGCACACGAGCCTGCACCGAACCCGACACCAATCCTTCCTTGCCCAACGCCTGCAATACAGCACTGCCAGTGCCATTGGGATTCTCCTCGTTGGAAAGGTCATAGAGCGCCTGGCGCGCCAAGGCAAAATCGCCAACGCGAGCGGGTGACGACGGGTTGGACTCGCCAGAAACCTCCATGCCGTTGGCCTCCGTGGCAGTCCCAACCCCAGCGGCAGCGGCGGCATCGGCGGCGAGGGCGACGACCGCGTCCGTATCGCCTACCGAAGTGACGGGATGATCGGAGGCAACGCCCACCGGAACCAGCCCTTCGAAAACGATGCCGCCGTCGGTGATCGTGCCGGTTTTGTCAAGGTTGATGGCATCCACGCGTGCCAAGGTCTCAACGCTTTCCAGCTGTTGCACCAACGTGTGTTGTCTGGCCAGTCTCATCGCGGCAATCGCGAAGTTCAGCGAAGTAAGCAGCACAAGCCCTTCGGGAATCATGCCCACCACTCCGGCTACGGAGGAGACGAGAGCCTGCCGCCAGGCCCCGTCGGCGAAGGCCTCGCCCCATCCTCCGACGGCGCGAATCTGCGATGCCAGCAGAAGGAAGCACAACGGCACGACGACCACCGTCATGACTTTCAAAATCGTATTAATACCGCGGCTCAGGTCAGAAACCGTCTTTTTATAGACTTTGGCCTTTGCGGTGAGCTTGGCCGCATAACCGCTGTCACCCACGGCCTCCACGCGCGCCAAAGCGAGCCCCGAGACCGCGTTCGAGCCCGAATAGGCCTTATCTCCCTCGCCTTTACGGACGGTGCGCGATTCGCCGGTGAGCATCGACTCGTCCAGCTCAAGCCCCCATGCCTGAACAATAGTGGCATCGGCGGGCACCTGCTCACCTGCACGAATCCACAGCAGATCGCCCAGCACGATATCGTCATGTTGCACCTCAACGTCACGGCCGGACCGTCGTACAAGGGATTTTGACGAAACCAGAATCGAAAGCTTATCGAGGGTGTGCTTGGCTTTCAGCTCAGTGACGATGCCGATACCGGCATTGATGACGATGACCACACCGAAAACCGCATCTTTCCACTGACCCGTGATGAGCACCAGCACCATCGCCACGAAGATGATGACATTGAAAAGCGTGAACACGTTCTCCCGTACGATGTTCCAGACGGAACGGGAGCTTTGCGAATCGACCTTGTTGACATGACCGGCCTGAATCTGTTCGTTCACCTGGGCGTCCGTAAGACCGAAGTCACTCACCTCGGGAACTGCGATTGCAGCGGAACCGGCATTCGCTTGGTTGTTCATTGTATGGCCTCGCTTAGGGATTCAAGGTGACATCGATGCGTTTGGGATGCGGATTGTCATCGACCGCGAGCGCCACGGCACGCTTGAGGGTCATGGGTTTGGAAGACGACGTACTACCGAGCCTACCACCTTCTCCGTGATTACTCCAAGAGACGGATGTCGTCAATATCTCAGCATAGAGCCGGGCGTCGGAGGGTGCGCGCACAGGGTCGACCAAGATGACGGGTATACCTGCGTTACGGGCTGATTGCAACGCGGCCGTCCATGCCGGATCGTCCGTTTTGTGCCCGGCACTGCCTGCCACGGCGCCACCTTGTGCCGTTCCTTCGGATAGCTCATTTGGACCGTGAGCGACCCCGCCGTTTGGAACCGAAGAGTCTAGTGCGGCAATCACGATCGCCTTGACCGGCCTCGAGACGAAACCTTTGACACTGTCACCGGCCACGGAGGACGGCATCGCGGATTCGGGCGCGGGCGCATAGACGGCCTTGATGCCGGCAGCGGCGAATGTGCCGATCAATCGACGATCCGCATCACCATCTCCCACGGACAGCACTCCGATCAGCATATCTGAGTCGTCGACACTGTCGTGTGTCACGTTGGTGCCAGCCGTGCTGGTATCCCCCACTGCGGCATCCGGCGGCGCGCAACCGGCCAGCATTGCGAGCAGAAAAATCACGAGCATCGCAACCCATGAGAAAAGAGCAGGGCGACGCATCCCGTGCACTGCACGAAACCCATCACCATGCCACAATGCCATGAGCTCAGCTCCTCACCTTGGTGAACAGGGCCACCGTTTCCACATGATGGGTCATCGGGTATATGTCGAATGCCTGTATGGATTTGAGTGCATAGCCAAGTTGGTTGAACGTGGCAGCGTCGCGGGCAAGACTCGCCGGGTTGCAGGCCACGTAGATCACGCCGTGGGCACCGGCTTCGGCAATCTGCCGGCAAACGGAGGCCTTGGCTCCGGCGCGGGGAGGGTCGAGAACCACGAGATCGGGTTTGGAAAGCTGTTGCGGCACCTGTTTGAGCTGTCGCGACACGTCTCCGACAAGCGTGGTGACATCGCTCGCCTTGGCGATATGCAGGTTACGTTCAGCGTTGCGTACGGCGACTCGCCCGCCTTCGACGCTCAGCACGGAGGCATGCGAGAACACCCTTGCAAGCGGCACGGTAAACAGGCCGGAACCGGAATACAAATCCCAGATCTTGGCGGAACGCACTCCCGAAAGTTCGCGACTGGCCAAGCGCAGTAAGTATTGCACCAAGGTGGGGGGCGCCATACGGTGCATCTGCCAGAAGCCGTCGGCGTCGACTCCGTATTTGTATCGGTTGCCATCCGCGTCCACGACTTCGTTCAGCCGCTTTGTTCCGGCCTTCAGATGCCCGTCAACCGTAATCGCATAGTTGTCGCCGACGGCGGCCAGTAGCGACTTGCCTGTGGCGCGGGATGTGCGAATGTCGCGAGGTTCGGGCACGGCGACACGAATCTTGGAGCCCGGTTCAAAGGTCGAGTTCCACAGGTCTTCTTTTCGCGCCACGGCAAGCAGTGCTTTAGAAGCAAGCGGCACGGTGTCGACACGCACACGCGCGTGTGAGGCGCGGCGGCGCATGGAGACGCGTCCATCCTCATCCGCAATCAGCTCGATGCGGGTGCGCCAGTTGAGACCATGCTCCTCGTTATCGGCCTCGATGCGGGTTACCGGCACATCGTCGATTTCCAGATGACCCAGACGGCGCATCTGTTCGGTGACGGAGGCGGACTTCCATTTGATCTGGCCGGGAAGGGAGACGTGGATCAAATCGGCCCCGCCGACCCCTCCACCGTTCGCCAACGGGCCGGCCAGTGGCCACGCCGGCTCAACACGGTCTTCGGAAGGTTCGACTACTTCGACCACTTCCCCTGTCCAGAAACGATCGTCGCGATCATGGGGCTCGTCCAATTCGATGCGCACCAACTCGCCGGGCAAGGCGAAACGCACAAACACCACGCGCCCGTCAATATGGGCGACGCAACGCCCTTGGTCGGCATAGCGTTCAATTCGCACTGTGCTCTGCATACTCTCTCCCAGCTATTAACAACGAACAATGATGCGACGCATCGGCATTAATCCTACCAATAGCCCCTGCCCGCAAGGCGTTCGACATAAGCGCGTTCGCCTTTGGTGGACGCCGGAATGCGGAATGTCGCTTTGATTCCCCGCGTCCCCGCCTTTGACCCGAAGGACTTTATTACCTGACAGGCCGCCCGCACGGTCGATTGCACCGGATCAACCATGCGGATCGACCAATCGCTCAACCGAAGTGAATTACTTGTTCACTCGAATCTGTTGGAAACCCGCTACCTGATCGCCTTGAGCCCTTTAGCCGCAATCACGCAACCAAGCATCGGTTAAAAAAAAAATCGGCAGAAATCAGAGGCCCGAATCGACCATCATGGCAGGTTTCTGTCGACCGTGGCATGTTTGTAGGATCCGTCGGACGATGAATCGTCACCGTCCTGTGAGACGAACTTCGGATGACGCCGCATGGGGGTGGCGACGATCAGGTACGACACCCAGATGGCCAGCGCCCAGAACGGCACTCCCATCACCAGACGCGCTGTTCCGAGCCATGTGACTCGATTGGTCATATACAACGGCACCTGCACGCACAGACGCAACGCGAAAAGCACGATCCACAACACGGTCGTGATGCAATATGCGCGATTGAGCGATTTATCGCCGCGCCAGTCGTCGAGCCACGCCTTGAAACGCTCGGTCGGCAGAGAACGGATGAACTCAACCAGAAAGCCGATGCCCGGCATTCGTGCAATCAGGCTGAGCACCAGAACAACGATGAAAATGCTGTTGGTGATAAACCCGTACATGTAGTAATTGCGCGCCTCGTGGCTGGTCCACGCCCACACCAGACAGATACCCACCGCAATAAGCCCACTCAACGCGCCTAAAACGGACTGCCTCTGAAGAAGACGGAGAATGACGGCCAACACCGCAAGCACCGCCGAAACGATGACCGTCAGTTTCACATCGCCGGTGACCACGAACATCACGACGAAAACAAAGCCCGGCAACATTGACTCAATCACACCGCGTATGCCGCCGATCGCCTCAATCACCGAGAAGTCCTCACTGTCCGCCGAAGCGAGCGAGGCTAAGCCGGTGCGTTTTCTATCGTCCATAATCCTCTACCGTCGTTTATTGCCTAGTTTGAACCATCCGTCGCCCAACCACAGCATCCAGACACATGCCGGCTGCAATCCGACGACTTTTCAAGGCTTAGCGCAACTCTGAGAACATCGGTCCACGCGAAATCGTGGTCTGAACCTCGGTCTCCTGATCGGCGACGAACGGGCCGTTGATGCGCTTCGGAATCTGCTTGCCTTCGCCTTTCTCTTCCGCTTGGGCCTGAGCCTTACGCCGCTGCTCAGGCGAAACAGGCGGGTGCATCGGAATCAGATCGCGCGGGGCCAACGGCTCTTCGCCACGATCCACGACAATCTCGGAGAAGAACTGGTTGAGCGCCTTTGCCTCGGCGCTCCTCGGTTGGGTGGCTGCGGGACCGGAGAAAATGCCACGCAGCATCCAGCGCGGTCCGTCCACCCCGACGATGCGGGTCATCACTGACTTCCCGCCCTTCACTTCGATGGGCAGATTGACTTCCATTCCGAACACACCCGGCTTTTCGCTGGCCTTGGGATTGGCGGCCAGCAGATCCTCACGCACGCCGTCCCATAGGCTCATGGTCTTAGGAGCCGCAAGAGCCTCGATCTCAAGGCTCGACGACTTGTACGAAATGGTGCAGCCAAGCACGTCGCCGGTGGCACGGTTCGCCTTGATGCGCAGCTCAATGCCTTGAAGGAAGGGAAGGTAGTAGGAACCGACATCGAGGTATTCGTCATAGTCGGGGCCGTCTTCTTCGTTGATGTCCCAAGGACCGTAGTCCTGCCCACGATTGGGGTAATCCTCCTGCGGTTCTTCGGGCACAGGCCTGGGTTCAGGCTCCGTGTCCGTTGCGTCACCGGACTGATCGGCATGACCGGCCTGGTCGGTCTGGTCAGAATCGTCACCGGCCCCCTGTGCGGTCTGATCGCCCGATTCCTCCACCTTGGCGGTTTCGTCGTCATCAACGTCCTTCTCGGAGACTTTTTCAGCGTGTTTCTTGCCGAATCCGAACAATCCCATGGTTCCTCATTTCACAGCAGACAATATGCTGCCAAGTCTAACACGAAGGCATGGCGGAATGTCGATGGGAACCAGGACGACGACCCCTGTTTACAGGTCGTATACCACGCTCAGTGGAGCATGGTCGGACCACCGGGTTTCGTACGAGGAGGCGCGGTCGATGTCGAAGCCGACCGCCTTGGCCGCCAAGCCCGGCGTGGCCAGTTGATAGTCGATGCGCCAACCCACATTGTTGTCGAACGCTCGGCCGCGCTGGCTCCACCAAGTGTACGGCCCCTGCACCGGCCCGGCGAGACGACGCATCACGTCGACGAAGCCAAGGTCCTGCGAATCGAGCCATCTGTCGACATATGCGCGTTCCTCTGGCAGGAAGCCGGAATTCTTCTCATTGGCTTTGGCGTTCTTGATATCGAGCGGCGTGTGCGCGATGTTCATGTCCCCGCACAACAGGGCCTGGCGTCCGCCGTCGGCCGCGATGTCGCGCAACTGCGCCATGCGTTCCAGCATGCGGTCAAGGAAACGGTACTTTTGCGCCATTTTGTTCGGGTCGTCGGTGTTTCCGGCATGTACGTAGACGCTCGCCACCGTCAGTTCGGCACCGCCGGGCGCCGTGATGTCCGCCTCAATCCAGCGTCCCGAGTCAACGTCATCGGTCAGGTCCATCAAACCATAGCGCTTCTCGGTGATGGTGAGCGCGGAAAGCAAACCGACGCCGGCACGGCCTTTGATCCGGCAGACCTCGTTGAGGCAGTCGACGCCGTCGATGCCGTCGACTTTGCCCGAAGAAACATAGCCGGCCGCGAGCTGATCGAAAATCGGGTCGATCTCCTCCTGTGGGGCACGCACCTCCTGCATGCACCAGATGTCAGGGGTTTTCGCATCGGACCATTCGATCAGGCCTTTGCGTTTGGCGGCGCGAATTCCGTTGAGGTTGGATGTGGTGACAGTGATACTCATGAAGTAGACCTTACACCAGCGCATGCCCGCCATTGCGGACACGACGGTCATCCATGTCAACGTTCGATATGGAAGGTTTCGTCGGCGAGACGAAAACTCTCACCCAATGACACTTGCACGATCTCGCCCTGCGGCACCTTCATTCCACGCACCATGGTGCCGTTGGCGGAACCCAAATCGGTAACTCCGAATCCGCCGCCGCCCAAATCAGCCACTGTCGCGTGCCTGCGACTGATATTGGTGTTGCCGCGCACACAGATCGCGCAACTCGACGAACGACCGATGACCGCACTACTGGAAGCCGAATGCAGACGAGAACCGTCCTTCTCCCGTACCACGATGAAGCCGACAGGCGGAGAAACCGCCGGGC
This sequence comes from Bifidobacterium bohemicum DSM 22767, assembly GCF_000741525.1. Classification (GTDB taxonomy): domain Bacteria; phylum Actinomycetota; class Actinomycetes; order Actinomycetales; family Bifidobacteriaceae; genus Bifidobacterium; species Bifidobacterium bohemicum. The sequence continues at coordinate 186,941 of NZ_JGYP01000002.1, forward strand.
CCGCGAACCCTCCCGACATATCGACAGACGAAGCCATATTCAGCGGACCTGCCGAAACCGCAGCACCTTCAACAAAGGCAACCGACTCCGCCCCATGCGCCAGAGCCCCGGAAAGAGCCCGTGTGCCCAAAGGCTCGACAGACTGAACTGGTGAGTCCCTAGGCGGATAGCGCAGACTTGGAAGCGTTTGGGCGCAATCATCCGCATTCCCGCCGCCGGAAGCGGGATTGCCGTGAGGCTCCGCATCGGGTGAGAAAACGCTTTGAGCCACCTTAACAGAAACGCCACCAACCGGCGCCTGTTTCGGAGAGGGTCCGTTTTGAACCTGTGGCGAAGAGGATGTGGACGAAGCCGCAAACGGGTCAAACACCTCCTGCACGCTCTGTCCAGGCGCATTTCCGGACTGCCCGCCAGACTGAACGGACGGCCTGCCGCTGCTCACAGGAACCCCGAAGCTCCCTGAAAGCCACTGTCCGAACTCGAACGAGGAGAACACCGGGTGACGACGTACGAAATCCAGCGTCCTGCCGGCCAACTCGGCATCGCTCTGGAGAACAAAACGCACATTACCTCCTGCGAGATACTCCAGAAGCTGAAGTATCTGCATGCGCTGCGGGCTTGGTGGGGTTAGCGGCAGGCAGCAGAACACCATGCCCTCGTCGCGCACATACACGTTCTCGGGCTCGAAACGCAACATCTCGGTCGGCAACCCACTCAACGCGCAAAGTTCCCCAAGAGTCTGCACCGAGCGTAGCAGCGATATGTACTGCATGCCGGAGATCCCCATGCCCAAATACTCCGGCAGAGTCGGCAGACCGGTAATGTCGTAATACAACAGGGTTTTATGCTCCGTCGCCTCATACCGGAAAGGCAGCAGCACCGCCGACCGGGCGCCCACGAGCCACTCCGCACGCGAATAATCCAAGTTTTCGCCACGCGTGGTCCGCACCTGCAACGTTCGGGCACCCGTATGACGGTCCTTGGTCCTACGCTCCTTCATTTCGCACCCTCGCCATTCAACCAAATAATCGGGATGGGCTGGAATCAGCCGAAACAACGTCCATGGCAAACTCGGTCCGCACCACAACCGCAATACCGAGACCTGACGATTCCCACGAATCCGCTATTCGCATCACGCCCACTAGCCCACCATACCTCCAAGCGTGACTAGACAAGCACCAGCGGCGACCCATCGACCAGATCGCCTCGCGCCACCAACACGCCCACCAGCTCGTTCGGGGGCAGCAGCTGACCCGCGGGCACCCCGTCGCGACGCATCAGGTCCGCGCCACCCGAGTACGAGAACACACCCGGCTCACGCGACGCCAGCAGGCGGGCGACCATATCCGCCGCCGCCTCCACCGAAAGGCAGCAGGGCACACGCACCGAAGTCACCCTGCCCGAGGCCGGCAGCAACACCTCCACCAGCAACTTGCCATCCAACACACCCATCACAGACCACCTTCCGCATTAACAATGCAAATCCAGTACGACATCGAAACCATATGCCGATGAACGCGCTAGCGCATCGGCCAAGAAACCTCACCGGCGGGTCATCGGAATGTAGCCGAGGCACACAATACATGCCGAGATTCAGCCTCTCATGCCTCAGCCGACTTGGACTGATCATCTTCGTCCGCTTCATCGGTATCCTTATGCAAGTCTCCGCCACGACCCGCACGCTTGGCCTGCTCCTCATGAAATTCATCCTCGTGCTCCTTGAGCAGGTCGAGGTACTGGCCTCCCGCCACGTCCTGATAACCCAGGAAATACACACCATCGATGAAGTCCTTGTTGAAGAAGTAGTCCTTGGAGGCATCTGCCCTACCCTCCGGATACGGGTACCCCAAGTAATCCCAATACGTGCCGGTACCGGCCTCCTCCTGCATCTGCCCGGTCACCATCGTCAGACGCTCGCCGCCCTTCAGATGAACCAGCGAACCAATAGGAAGCCAACCATCATAATTAACTACAGCCATGACAACACTCCTTATGTTTATTGCTTATTCTTGCTTCTTTTGCTAATTATTTTTACAGAACCGAACCAGAGAGGCACGAAACGATACCGTTCCAACCACTATGAACCGGGCCGCAACCCGTCAAGCTTGGACTGGGTCGAACTGATTTGCCCATCGAGAGAATCCCTCCGAGCCTTGGCACTCACGACATCAGCTTCCGCTCCCTCGCGTTCGGACCTCAAATCACCCAACTGACCGTTCAGACGCTTAATCAGACTGTTGCACGCTGCACAGATACTGTCGATCGTACCGGCACTGTCAGATGAGATCTTCTCCACTCCGGACTGCGTCGACGACTCATCCATGCCTTTGTTCACCTCCTTCCCCGCCTTCACGAGGTCATCATGCACCTGCTTGCTCTTGGCCTTCAGATCGGCCAATTCGATATCACGGTACGACTTCGCCTTATTGATGGACTCCTGCATGGACTGGATCTCAGAGTTCAACGAAGAGACACGCTCCTCAGCCCACGACACATCATTCTGAGCGCCGGCCCGCAGCACCCTCAAACCGCCCAGCTCCGCGTTAAGTCTGAACTCGGCCAGTTCATCAAGCACATCCATAACCGCTCTCCTTTCCATATAGTCACAGCGATGAACAACACCGCGACAACACGAACCTCACTGAGCACCACCCACCTCAAGAGCCACTGCACCAGCCTCTTTGGCGTTTTGGGGGGTTGTGGTCTTCGCGGCGCTCCGCGCGCGTTCGCGGTTCAACCGCTCGCCCTGCTCAAGCCACTCCAGCTCCGGCCCCATCAACGCAAGACCCCGATCCGCCCACGAGCCACGCAACCGGCCAAGCCACGCCCACACACACGCCCGACGATACCGCCACCGCCCCGACCGCACCACACGCGCCACACGCCGCCGCACCACACGCGCGCCACCAGCACCATCCAGACACGAACGCGGCACGAAACCACCCGAACCATCCCAATCAGGACGGAACACCCAATTGACCCCCACCGAATTCCACAACGCCGAATCACGGCCCGCCGACCGCACCCCCATGAACAAAAACCGACGCGACAACACCGGACGACGCATCAACGCATACGGCAGACGCACCACCACGCCCGACGCCGTCACCTCCTCAAACCCATACCGGCACAACCACACCCGCACACCAACCTCCGACGCGCCCGCAGCCCCGCCATGATACTTCATGAACGCCGCCTCCTGCGCCCTGCGCGTCGTCAACGGCAACGGCGGCGCCACCAACAACAGAACAAAAAACAACCACAAGGCAATGAAAGCCAAAGAACACAACACATCGACCGCTCTCAACCTGCCATCATTGGCGAACCTCCGTGGATTCACCAACATCAAAAAACAAAGAACAGCATACGGAGTACAAAAGACGCACCCCACAAACCCCAGCACACGCATGTACCGGTCGTTCTCCGCATGGAACAACTCACGGAACCCATCCGAATCCACCGTGAACCCGAACGGACCCAACCACACACCAACTGAGCCGGCCGTCTCCCACAACGGCTTGTATTTGTCAGCCACGATTCTTACCTCCAAACCACTTGCCAAATTGATTCCTAACAGCATTTTTCGCATTCTTATACGAATCGGTTCCATGCACCCAGCTCACAATAGAGCCTACAGCCATGCCTCCGACTACTCCCACAACAGCTCCCAACGGACCGCCAACGGCGGCTCCGATGGCCGCCGATGCGGCATAATTGACCCCAATGTCGACCACATCAGCACTCACCTCAGTGACCACGGAAGCCCACTTGTCACCAGCATTTCCTGCAGTCAGGTGGTACGCGCCGTACGCATCGCTGCCAACACTGAACACCTGCAGCGCAGTACCGATTTCACCCAACCCCTTGGCCATGCCCTTGACCTCGCCCACCACGGCACCAGTCGATGCCTCTTCGTGAACCATTTCACCGATCTGCTTCCAAGTCGTACCCGACCCCGACTTGAGCTTTTCCACAAACCTTCTGGAGAAAGTAGCTTCGGCACTCTTCTGCCGCGAGGCGAGCAGATTATCCAATATTGTCTCTGCATCGTTCTTCGAAAGCTGCCAACCCCTTCCCTTGGCGAACTGCTTCGCGGACTTCAGTAACCTGTCCCCCAGTCCAGGATTGTCATCCGCCATCTCCGCAAGATCCATGGACATGATCAAATCCTTGAGAATCTTCTTGTCGTCATCGATTCCCTTCTTCATGTCCTTGGGCAAATTGACCCCTTTGAGAACAGAATCGAAGGTCTTCGCCGATGCCGAATCCATCATGGTCTTGTCAAGCAGAGGCCCAGCGAACTTGGCCGAATACTCATCGTCAAACTGTTGAATCGCAGCCCGGTACGTATCCCACGAGTCGCTCAACGAGTCGGCCGCCAACCGCTCAAACGAGATCTGGGTGCTCAGCATATTGAGATTCTGCCGCATAACCGACTGCTCCGGCCCGTTGCCCAAACCTGCGACACCATCCGCGGCAATCTTCCGGGCCTTGGCCAACGCACCGAACGAGTCGAGCACAGAGGACAGACACCGCCCACAGTCCGCACCGGTATCACAATAGACACGGTCACTGTCCGACGCGGTCGTACCCGCCGCCGACAGCACGTCGTCACGCTTTTGCGACAGTGCCGCCAGGTCCGAGGATGCCGACTCGCACGAATCGTGCAGGCCATCAAGCCCGTCATGCAAAGCGGTCAGGCCCGTCTGCAGCCTCACAAGCCTCTCTTCCTCGGAACGGACCCAATCTCCCCCGTTCATCAACAACGCCTGCCGACCGTGTTCCTGAACACTGTCAACTTGGCCGGAGAACGCATCGGTCGCTTTGGACAGCACCGCGACGATATCCGACAATTCGCTCTTCTTCGCCTCGAACACCATGACCACTTACCTCCCATCCCGAATGGCCGCCGCAGCGGCCGAGTCTGTATCCACAAGGTCCCTCACCGCGGAAGAGATGCCCGCGCCCTCGCCCCTGACAGAATCGGAGAAACCAGAAAGCAGCCTGCCTGCCTCATCAAGAATATCTCCGAGAGCCTTGAACGAATCGCCCTGGAACCGCCCCAAGAGATTACCCGCATTATGGAAATCCGCTGCGGTCTTGTCGATCTCGGAAGCCGTATCATCGAGCAAAGACACACCTTTCACGGTCGGCTCCTCTTCCACGGCAATCGCACCGGCATCGGGAACACCATTGGCCCCCGGATCCACACGCCACTGTTCAAAATTCACACCCATAGCTAATCTCTTTCCTCATCACCGTTGCTAAGCCTGGTTAGATAGCCAACGAACCATTTCAACAAAACCTGATACCATTAAAAGTAAGCCACCGGTCGACACCGCCCGTGCGGAGCACTCATGACAATTGGGAATTCAGTGAACGAATCTGACGGTCGACGTCATCCAACCGACTCTGCTTCAAAACCAGTGAGCGCTGTTTGTCATCATATTGGGACTCGTGGCCTCAGCCAAATCCAGTTCCTTCTGGCTGTCGCATTCAATCATCATCGGCTCACCGGCATACCGCCATAACGTGTCCAAACGCGTGCGATGCGAGAACGCGGCCCCCCATCCATCCGGCGCGCCCAGGTCCAACAACGCTATCCCCGGCTGGTCGGCCGCGAACACATGACACATCATAGTGGCGGAACCACTGCCAAAACACACGCAGAACGTACGCATGTCAGCAGCATCGGCGGCATCCGGCTCCACCCCGGCATCCGGGTCTCCGCCATCGGGAATTCTTCCATCCATCACATCGAACCGGCAGTCACGGATCGGATCGAGCAGATACGCCAACGCCCCGCAAGGCTCACCCCTGTCGTCGACCAACCCCAGCGGAGCCAAAGAGGCCACCATGTCCCGACGCATGCCGTCCAGCACCGCATCATTACCCACATAGCCCATCGGCACCTCCGAAGGCGGCACCGCGAACCTGCCATAGTCCGGACCGCCCAACAACACATACAACTGCTGGGCCGTGAAAGCCACACCACCGATGGCCTCCGCCGACCATCGACCGCCCATTTCCCGAACGACACCCACACCGCTCATAATCCCTCCTCCTCATGCGACACCGATACAGCCTCCGACGCCCTGGCGATACGCGAACGGCAATCATCCACGAAGCCGTCCACATCGGTCAACGCATCCAAACCGACCAATACGCAGCACCCAATCCCGCCAGCACTGACATACGACCAATACGGACCATTGAAACGAATACTGCCACGCGCCAACGAACCGGGACGCAACACCACGCACGAACGCGTGACCACCACCTTGTCGAACGCGGCCCAAGGCACGTCCTCGACCACCATCCGGCCGGCGGGCATACGCATCAAACGCACCCCATCGTCCATCACCACAAAACGACACGGCGTCAACACGCCCCCACGCTGCGCCGAATACAACGAGGGAAACATCGGCCCACCATAATCAAACCAATCCACCTCCGTCTGCACACGACCGGAAGTCACAAAATGTTTACGGAAACCCGGGAAACAAACACTTGCGACAAAGAAAAGCCCAGCAATCCCGAAAACGACCACAGCACATTTCAACGTAACCGTCAGAGTCGGGAAATCAGGTATGGCAAAAAACAGAAAAACACCAATAAAACACAAACACAACACACCAGCCAGTACGTCAACACCCCCCTTGCCATAAGCCTCGAAAGCGAAATCGGAGAACATAGAAGGCGATAAGGTGAATTCGTATACTTGTTCATTCTCAGATTCATGCGCTATCGGTTCACAGGTTATATCCGTGTATCCACATAACCCCAAACACTCACTCTGAGGAAAATCAGCCACAACTACCCCCTACCTAATTCTTCCAGCCAAACTTTTGAGATAACAAATCCGCACCCTTTCCGGCCAAATAGCCGCACGCGAATCCCAGAGCGACAGACGCCACGGGAGCAATGGGAGCGAATCGTGTGAAAGCCGAGGAGGCGCCTATGACCTCATCGGCATGATTGAACGCCACCTCGACGTCAAGACCGACCCCACCATCACGCCCACCGGCCGCATCCATCCCCATGCTCCCACCAAACCACCCTCACATCGCCATCGACAATCGAACACCGCCATACTAACCACAACGGTAATGCAAAGCAAACGGACGGGCAAGGGCGCTCACGCACGCGACGAACCCTCCGACCCACGCTGTTCACGCTCGCGGTTCAACCGCTCGCCCTGCTCAAGCCACTCCAACTCCGGACCCATCAACGCCAGGCCCCGGTCCGCCCACGCGCCACGCAACCGGCCAAGCCACGCCCACACACACGCCCGACGATACCGCCACCGCCCCGACCGCACCACACGCGCCACACGCCGCCGCACCACACGCGCGCCACCAGCACCATCCAGACACGAACGCGGCACGAAACCGCCCGAACCATCCCAATCAGGACGGAACACCCAATTGACCCCCACCGAATTCCACAACGCCGAATCACGGCCCGCCGACCGCACCCCCATGAACAAAAACCGACGCGACAACACCGGACGACGCATCAACGCATACGGCAGACGCACCACCACACCCGACGCCGTCACCTCCTCAAACCCATACCGGCACAACCACACCCGCACACCAACCTCCGACGCGCCCGCAGCCCCGCCATGATACTTCATGAACGCCGCCTCCTGCGCCCTGCGCGTCGTCAACGGCAACGGCGGCGCCACCAACAACAAAATAAAAAACAGACCAATCAAAAAACCACCAGTGACGCCCCAAAAATCAGACCTATTGATATGAGCCGAGGGGTCATGGGTAAAAAACGGTATATAAAACGTGACAACAGCCAGAGGCACAACCCATCCAGCACACACAGTGCCGATCAACCCCAACACACGCATGTACCGGTCATTCTCCGCATGGAACAACTCACGGAACCCATCCGAATCCACCGTAAAACCGAACGGACCCAACCACACATCATCGGAGCCGGTCGCAGGCAATAGCTTCTTATCATTATTAGTCATGATGTTTACCCCCGAACCACTTGTCAAACTGATTCCTTACAGTGTTCTTCCCAGACTTGTACCAATCCGTTTTTTTAAATTGGTCCCACACGAAGCCCACAGCCATGCCTCCAACTACTCCGACAACAGCCCCCAACGGACCACCAACGGCGGCTCCGATGGCCGCCGATGCGGCATAATTGACCCCAATGTCGACCACATCAGCACTCACCTCAGTGACCACGGAAGCCCACTTGTCACCAGCATTCCCTGCAGTCAGGTGGTACGCGCCGTACGCATCGCTGCCAACACTGAACACCTGCAGCGCAGTACCGATTTCACCCAACCCCTTGGCCATGCCCTTGACCTCGCCCACCACGGCACCAGTCGATGCCTCTTCGTGAACCATTTCACCGATCTGCTTCCAAGTCGTACCCGACCCCGACTTGAGCTTTTCCACAAACCTTCTGGAGAAAGTAGCTTCGGCACTCTTCTGCCGCGAGGCGAGCAGATTATCCAATATTGTCTCTGCATCGTTCTTCGAAAGCTGCCAACCCCTTCCCTTGGCGAACTGCTTCGCGGACTTCAGTAACCTGTCCCCCAGTCCAGGATTGTCATCCGCCATCTCCGCAAGATCCATGGACATGATCAAATCCTTGAGAATCTTCTTGTCGTCATCGATTCCCTTCTTCATGTCCTTGGGCAAATTGACCCCTTTGAGAACAGAATCGAAGGTCTTCGCCGATGCCGAATCCATCATGGTCTTGTCAAGCAGAGGCCCAGCGAACTTGGCCGAATACTCATCGTCAAACTGCCGGACTGCAGTCCGGTACTCGTCCCACGAAGTACTGAGCAGGTCGACCGTCATTTTTTCTGACAAGATCTGCTCGCTCAAAGCATCAAAATCCTGCTGCATAACCGACTGCTCCGGCCCGTTACCCAAACCTGCGACACCATCCGCGGCAATCTTCCGGGCCTTGGACAACGCACCGAACGAGTCGAGCACCGCGGACAGGCACCGCCCACAGTTCGCACAGGTATCGCAATAGACACGGTCATAGTCCGATGCGGTCGTCCCGACCACCGACAGCACGTCGTCACGCTTTTGCGACAGTACCGCCAGGTCCCAAGATGCCGACTCGCATGAATCATGCAAGCAATCAAGACCGTCATGTAAAGCGGTCAGGCCCGTCTGTAGCTTCACAAGCCTCTCTTCCTCGGAACGGACCCAATCTCCCTTGTTCTTCAACAGCGCCTGCCGACCATGTCTCTGCACGTCGGCAACTTGGCCGGAGAACGAATCGGTGGCTTTGGACAGCACCGTGACGATATTCGACAATTCGCTCTTCTTCGCTTCAAACACCATGGCCTCTCACCTCCCTTCCCGAATAGCCGCCGCGGCATCTGCGTCCGTTTTCACAAGGTCCTTCACCGCAGTAGAGATGCCCGAACCCTCGCCCCTAACGGATTCGGAGAAACCGGAAAGCAATCTGCCTGCCTCATCAAGAATATCCCAGAGAGCTTTGAATGAATCGCCTTGGAACTGCCCCAGTGGATTACCTGCATTATGGAAATTCGTCGCGGTCTTGTCGATTTCGGAAGCCGTATCATTAAGCAAAGACACACCTTTTCTGGTCGGCTCCTCTTTCACGGCAATCGTACCGACAGCAGAAGGTCCGCCGGCAGACAAGCCCCGCGACTCACGGTCCACCAATCCCAACCGTTGAGGAGGCAGAACTGTATTTACCTGACCATCCCCTGTAGCCTGCGCACCCAATCCCGCATTGACTACACCGGATTCTGCCTTAGCGCTCCACTGTTCAAAATTCACACCCATAGCTGATCGCTTTCTTCATCACCGTTGCTAAGCCTGGTTAGATAGCCAACGAACCATTTCAACAAAACCTGATACCATTAAAAGTAAGCCACCGGTCGACACCGCCCGTGCGGAGCACTCATGACAATTGGGAATTCAGTGAACGAATCTGACGGTCGACGTCATCCAACTGACTCTGCTTCAAAACCAGTGAGCGCTGTTTGTCATCATATTGGGACTGTAGTCCACTCAGTTCACGGTTCAGCCTTGAAATCAATCTGTTGCAAGCATTCTTCGCATCTCCGATGTACCCCGCATTGGAATTGTTGATTCTCAGCACCCCGAATTTCGCCCCAAGCTCCTGCGTGCCAGTCACGAGGTCGGCACCCAAGTGCCGCAACGCAGCCTGCACGTCATCATCACGACACGAAAGCTCCGACAATGTCACGTCACGAAAACGCTCCACGGCCGCGATCTCCTCCCTCTTCGCGGAAATCGACGACGACAACGACGCAAGCGTGCCCCTATAGCCATCAACACTCTGCAACAGCGCGGCACGTCGGTCATGCAACCCATCCAACTCCTCTTGAATCCCCACATCACCCATGTTCAATCCTCTCATCCTGGCAATCCGCAAACAACGACAACGTGCGCGCTCACACGCCCGGCCGTTTCGGACCACGATCACCCCCACGGGCCCGGGCACGGAACCGCACCAACACCCCGGCCAGCCAACCCGCGAACGCCTGCAACCACGGATGCAACGCACGCACCGGCACCACACGCTCCCGGCCCTCACGCACCGAACCCGACTCCCACGCCGCGTCACACGCCTCACGCACATCCCACATCTCCGACATCCACCCGCCCAACGGGCCGGCCAGACGCCGCACCTCATCCCACGACCGCGGCCCGTCCGACCACCAACGCTGCACACGACGCACCCGACGCCAACGCCGCCGGTCCTGCCGGATCAACGCCCGCACACGCCGCGACGCCGCCCGCCGGTCACCCACCACCGAAAGCGGCACCGGCACGCACAGGCCGTTCCAATCCTTACGGAACGCGGCGTCCGCCTCGAACACCGAATTCCACCAATACGACGTGCGCTTCCAGTCACGGAACAGCAACACCATGAAACCGTCCGTGAACACCGGACGACGCATCAACGCGAACGGGATACGCACCATGCCCCCGTCCGCCGTCACCTCCTGCGCGCCGAACCGGCACACCGACACCGTCACCGTCACCTCCAACCCGCACGGGTTCACCTCCTCCCGACGCGCCAGACGCGACCCCTGCGAAATGAAAAACGGCCGAGGCGACAACTTCAACGGCAACGGCGGACACACCGCAAGCCATGCGAATCCACACTCGATGAACAGCAATACCATCATCGCAGGGAAAACAGACCAAGACTCCTTCCCCCTGAACAAGTCAATACAGTAAAACACGATCATGGGCACGTAAATAAGGGCCGTCCACACTCCATACATCCCGATCTTGCGCGCGAATCCGTCGCCCTCTGCGTGACACACCTGCTTGAACTCATCCAACCCCAACACCACGTCACACGGCCCGAACAACACCCGACGCCCCTCGACCTCATCAGGACCATCAGCAATCCTACCCATCACGTCACCTCCTATACCCCGGCCTGGCGCAACATACCCGCCAGACCATCCTCGACCGCCTTCTCACCACTCTTATAACGGTCAGTATCCTTGACCCGGCCCAATATCATCCCTGCCCCAGCACCGGCAACAGCGCCCAGCAAAACGTTATCTCCAGTTATAAAAGTCACGCCCTTTACAACACCGGCCGTTATTCCTATTTCAATTAGATCGGACACTCCTACGGTTATCGAAGCCGCCACTTTCTGAGCGTTGTCCCCCTGCGTATACACATAGGAGTTGTACACATCACATACCGTCCCTACCACGGTAAGGACCGAGCCGGCCGCATCCGCGCCCTGAAGCACAGCTTTGCCCGCCCCTTTGATCGCCCCGAGCTTTCCACCCTCCTTGAACGCATCACCGACCTCCTTCCACCCGGGCGCGGTAAACCTTCCATCCTCGTACTTGAATCCGAAATGGTCCAAAACGGAATTCGAGGCCTTTCCTAGAAAACCACCCAAGCTGCCCCCACCCTTCACAGGTGCATGCTCAGCCTTGGGATGGTCAAGAGCCTGCCATGTCTTATGCTTTTGCACAACCTTCAGGGTGTCTTTGACCAAACGCTTCCATTCGACCTCCTTCCATGGAACCTTGCCCTTGGCATAGGCAATCAACTGGTCGACGATCACGTCATCGCCGTAATCGTCACGCAACTGCTTGGCTATACCTGCGTCCAGGACCATAAGTCTGGCAAGCCATTCGATAGAATCCTTGGCGTCCTCCTTGTTCTTGACCGACGCGATACGCTCAAGCACCATACGATTGATCTCATCCCTGGCGGCACCCATCGACTTCTCATCGACCAACGGCTTGGCGAACTCAGCCGAATACTTCGTCTCGAACGCATCCACGGCATCAACGAAAGCAACCCAGCGTGAGGAGATGGAATCGACACACTGTATCTGCGACAACACATCATTCCCCAAGCGATTCAACGCAGAAGCAATGTCATTACGCTCCGAGCCCGCCACCAACGAACCCACGGCGCCGTCAGCTCGGTTCACGGAGCCATGGAACGCACGTAGCGAGGTCACCACGTCATCGGCCGCCCCCTTGCAGCCGGCCCCGGATTCACAGACGACTTCATCTCTCTCCGAAGCGCTGGTACCAGCCGCCTCCAACAGGCCATCCCTGCGCGACACAAGGGTGCCCTTAAGCTCCTCCACAGCGCCCGAACACTGCTTCTGCAAGCGATTGATCCCCTCCAGAGAGGCATCCATGCCCGTCTGCAACGTCATGAACTTCTGCGCAGCAGCATCGGCCCAAGCGCCGTTGTTCCCCTCCAACGACTTCTTGTTCTGGGCCTTGGCGACCTCCACATCGGCCTCCAACCTGTCACACGTCGACTTCAACGCAGCATCGACATCCTCCAACCAGGAAATACGAGCACTGAACGTCATAGAATCACCTACCATCCATCTTCGCGGCGGCCTCTTTGTCAGCCGCGACCAGACCATCCACTGCCGACACCAAATCCTTAGACTGCCCGCCAACCTTTTCCGACATCGATTCGATATTGCTGACGGCCTCCTCGATCGCACCCCTCAATTTATCGAACGCCAAACCAGCAATGAGATTCAACCCATCCGTGGAGGCTTGGGTATCCTGGGCGACGGACTCCATATCCTTACCAACATCCGCCAACGCATCGGCTGCGCTTTTCGTGCTCTCTATCTGGACATTGATGGGCTGGGCGACCGGCTTGGAACCACTAGATTGCAAAGCACATAAAGGACTAACGGGAGCAGCGAACGGACTGCTGGGAGGAGTAGCGAATGGACTGGCGGGACCACCGAGCGGAGCACTGGCTGACCTTTCTGGCGGTACCTGACAAGCCCCTGTTCCCCATTGCTCCAAAAACAAGTCTTTCATGATTTCACCGACCTTCCTTTTCCACCGTTTTCTCCTTGCTCCTGCTTACCATCAGGCTCAATAAGTCGCATAAGCGTATTACGTCCAGTGCCATGCATTACGCCATCGTGGGGACCCATCGGCCTCTTGAACGGCTCGGCTACATTTGTATGCGGAAACACTGTCTCACTGGTAAAGCCGTCACCAATCCACAAGCCGTTCGGATTGGCCGTCACCGCCTTAAACCACGAGTCGAATACACCACGCAAACGCCACGACTCACTTGCCAAAATCATCACCGCCGCTCCTTTATACCGCTCACTTTCAAGGAACGCCTTGAAGCCATCAGAGACCGATCCGGTCAGTCCAACCATGAGCTGTACGACAGATGGAATGACAATCACATCCGCATGAAGACGCCCCGAAAGCATACCCTCGATCCATTCGGCGATTTCATCATTTTGACCAAGCACACGACTGTCCTCAACCCCGGAAAAAATACCAGTCGCATCCAAAACCACATAATTGCGTTTTTGCACAAGAAGAACCTCACGGATTCCTTCAAGCCAACCATAAAGCGCATCACCATCATCAGAAGAAACGATCATGGCGTTGCGCGATCCATCGAACTCGACAGGGAAGGCGCCTTCCTTGGCATATCCAACAGGAATCGAACGAGCATCATATCCCTCGCCAGTGTTGAACATCGACGGCACCACATGCCTCGGTAGGACGGGGATTTGCTTGGCACACGTGCCTCCCCATCCAGCAGCGAGCGAACCGCAGAAGTCCCGCACCGCCTGAACCTCACCGCTAGGATCCGCACAGAGACTCGCCCCCTGATAGACAGTCACACCCTTGCCGTTTTGGAACACACCTGCGAGAAAACCCTTAGGCGGCGTTACTCCATGCATGCCGTTGAGCACGCTGTTATAATCGTCGTTGTTGCTGAACGAAGTAACCAGTGTACGTCCCATGGACGCACGTAACCGCATGTTAACCTGACTCCACAAGCTTGCCGTGATAATCAGATGAATGCCATATCTGGGCGCATCACGAGCCAATGTATTCAAACGGTCAACGTACTTCTCATACCCCTCGTTGAACGCCGCTATATCCGCCAAAACGACAACGATACGAGGGACCGGATCTCGATCTTCAGCCGGCAGCCCATTGTAAGACTCGTAGCTGCCGCCACTTCGTGAGAAGAGCCGCCGCCGATGCGCTATCTCCTGTTCCAACAGTAGGAACAAATTATCCACACGCTCGGAATCTTCCACCAACACGACACCACCTACATGCGGCGCCTTACTGAGCGCCGACAACGAGCCAGCCCCCATATCCCATACGTATACATTCAGCTCATCAGGCGTATACTCAGCCATCAGTGAGCACACCATCGACATGGCCAACGACTCAACTCCCGAAGTCGGAGTACCATATAGCGCAACATTCCCAGCCTCAGCCACATCTACGGAAAACACATCCTGCCGCTGATGCTCGGGATCATCCAATTCACCCACCACCGCAGTCAAACCAGCATGATCAGCACGAAAATCAAACTTCTGTCGAAGATCATCCAACAGTACACGTTCGGGCAGAGGCTCCAGCCATAGTGGGCGAGCCGACTTGTTCACCGCTCGTGCCACCTCGCACACTTGCTCCAGCACCGCATTCAGCTCGGAGATACCACCGGAGCGACCCGCCGAGGGCGGCCGCAACCGGGAAACCGCACCCCCGTCCAAGCCCACCAGCTCTACCGACACGTCACGTTTGGGCTCGTAGACGTCCCGCTCTGTATACGTGCCTCCCGCATAGGCGGCCTGCCCACCGGTGAACAGCTCGTCGTACCCCACCAGCAGGTAGAATTCGCCCGGACGAGTCAGCGCCGCGGCATCCGTACGCCGTATCATCTCACGACTGTCGGCAGCATCCGCGACCTTCAGGCACACCCTGAACCGCGCGTTGCTCGCAATCTGATCCGAAACCACACCAGTCGGCTTCTGCGTGGCCAGTACCAGATGCACCCCCAGCGAGCGACCGATACGCGCAGCACTGACCAACTCGTCAAGGAACGTCGGCTCCTGTTGCTTGAGCTCAGCGAACTCGTCCGCCACCACGAACAGATGCGGGCACGGCTCGGAAAGCACGCCCTGACGGAAGTACGAGATGTACTTGCCGATATCCATGGTCGCCTCGCCCGTGGCCTCGCACGCCTTGTTGAACAACGCCTGCCGACGTTTGAGTTCGCTCTTAATCGACACCATGCTACGTGCCACGGCCGCACCATCGAGGTTCGTAATCGTGCCTGCCAGATGTGGCAGCCGCAGACGGGCGTTGTCAAACGCCCCCGCCAAACCGCCGCCCTTGTAGTCGATGAGCACGAAGGCCACCTCATCGGGCGAATAGTTCAACGCCATGGAAAGCACCCACGTGATGATGAACTCCGATTTGCCGGAACCGGTAGTGCCTGCAATCAAACCGTGTGGACCATGCGCTTCCTCGTGCAGGTCGAGCGAAACCGGCTCCCCTTTTGCACCGATGCCCACCTGGGCCGCCAATGAACGTGAGGAGTCATGCTCCTTCCAACGGTCCGCTATATTCAGCTGCAGTACATTCCCTTTTTGGAACATCTCCATGAATCCCAATGACTCCGGCATGGCCCCCTCGGACCGGCCTGTCGCAAGTCGCGCATGAGCGAGCGCAAGCACGAACCGTTCGATGCCCGCCGCGGACAACAGTATGTCCGGCTGGAAGATTCGCTCGCTGCCTCCCACATCGCTCCTATCGAACATACGCGAAGGACCGGCAAGCACGCCTCGCGTACCAAGCGCGTAGTCAGCTTTGGCTGCCTGACTTGAATCCGGCGGAGCAAGCTCTATGACCTGCGAACATTCTCGCGGCAAATCCCTGAGATCATCGCCCAGGAACAGTACGCAGAAGCCCTTGTTCTCTTCAAGATTGCCCAGCTTCGACACAGACGATGAGGCAGCCGCCAGCTCACGATTCGCACACACCACCACGTAGAATGGTATGCACGCCTTGCCTGCGTCTCCTCGGACCCCGTCACGTTCCGCAAGTGCCTTACTGAGCATGGAGTCGAGCCCCAACAGTTCGGCTTGGTCACTTGCCAGATAGCGCATCTTTCCGTCGTCGCTGCGCGCATGCGGCACATCCTTCAGGAATGCCCACTGAGCCTGGTCGGCAGGATCCACGATGGCGACGATCTTCACTTCGTTGTAACCGTAAAAGCTACACGTCTGGGCAAGCAGACCCCTCACAAAGTCCCATACGACAGGCCTGGCCCCCACCACGCCCAGCGTACCGGGGCCGGCCAAGTCCACCGCCACCGGCGCCTGCATCATGGTCGGTTTGTCGGCCAACGCCTCGGCTTGCTCCAACAAAGCGTCGTTCTCCATACTGAACCTGCGTTGCGGGGCCTGTACCTGAGCCTCCACACGCTGCTCCCCCATTCCCACCCTCAGCTGCAGAAAGTCGGCCTGTGTGGCGTTTCTGTCCATCAGATGCGGCGAAAGGTCATAGGCGCGCTGCAATACATTCTGTAGCGGAGGCCTGTTCTCATTGAGAATCGAGGACTGCCTATCACGTTCCTCAAGCAGCTTCGCCGTGATTGAATTCAGATAATCCGTATATTTGTCCTGACGGCGACGCTCCTTGGTTTCCTCTACCTTCTTGGTATACCGTTTGCTAATCATGGGCCAGATAAGCGTGCCCCCGACCATGGCCACCGCCATGGCCAAAGACGGAGCCGCCGACAACACGTTGCCTCCCCGAGAAAGGTTCGACACTGCGGAAATAGCCATGAACACGGAGCCTATGCCCATCAGGAAGGAAGGGCCGAGCTGCATCAGCGCAGGCTGCTCCTCTCTTTTCATGGCTTGTGGCGGTTCATCGACATGGAACGCCTTGACATGCACCGTATGCATCAGGCGCGGAGCGGGGTAGAAAGGCTTGGCCTCTTCCACATCATCTGCTTGCGCTGCCGGAGGGGAGGCAGCCAGGATGCTCTCATGGGAAACCATGTGCCAAGCCGGCGACTGTGCCAGCCGCACACCCTGTGGATTGTTCAATGAGATGAAACGTAACCCGACCGTAAAAATCAGATCCATGATCTGCACCAGGTCCCCAGCGTTCAGATGAACCGGACGGCCGGACGTTAGCCTGACTCCGTTGATGAACGTACCGTTGACACTGCCGTTGTCCACTATTGAGAATTCCGCGTCACGATAGCTCAACACGGCATGATGCTCGGAAACGAACGGAAGGCTATAAACCAGCGCGCTGCTTCCGTCACGCCCTATGGTCATGTCGGCATCGGAGGAAAAAGCGATTTTGCGGAACTCTCGTGCGCCAGCCGTAGAAGGACGGATAAACAACAGCGATGCAACACCGGGATTGCCCGACTGTCCAGACGAATGCGTTGACTCGGTACGCAATGTGAGCACATGCCCTTCCGAAACACCATGCATGTCATACGAATCAATGATGCCCGACTCATCAAACAACCTTGATCCGCAT
Organism: Bifidobacterium bohemicum DSM 22767; assembly: GCF_000741525.1. GTDB lineage: Bacteria > Actinomycetota > Actinomycetes > Actinomycetales > Bifidobacteriaceae > Bifidobacterium > Bifidobacterium bohemicum. Next base: position 204,792 of record NZ_JGYP01000002.1, read on the forward strand.
CCGGCACAAAGCCGCATATGCTCACCGTCAATATGAACATCAGCACAAGGATAGCCGGGGCCGCTCTCACTGAAAGCGAGATGGCTGACTCCCAAAGACTCCTGCGAAAGCGCAAAATTCTCAAGTCGTTGTGCATCAATCATCGTGACCGTGTACGCGTCTACCGACATGATTCGACCTCCGACTACAATCAATAAATCCTGTGTATCAAACTATTCTGGCTTCAGCCAACAGGGACCTGACGAATCTTCCAATCCAACGGGCCACAACCGATAAACACCAACTTCCGATGGCCGGCGACAGAACGAATCCACGCCGGCCGTCGAAAGTGTTCAACAAACATCAGCCACGGAACTGGGAGGCGATGTTCTGGTCGGTCTCCTCCAAGGACTGAGCCGTGTTGCGCAGACTTGTGGCGATGTCGTTAATCAATTGCTCGGCCTGCACGAAACTCGGGCGAAGCTCGCCAAAACGAGAGGCATATGCCTGGCTGGAGGCGCCCTCCCACTCCTCCTGCAGCTCCTGCAGCAAGGTATCCATGCGACTGATCACTTCACCGACATTGGACGCCTCGCGGTCGTACTCTCCAGCACGGCTACGCATCTGTTCCGGTGTAATCCGAATCTGTCCTGCCATGGTTGCTTCCTTTCACTTCCCTTCTTCGGACTTTCCGAAGAAGCCTACGTCGTCGCCGACGCAAAATCCTTTCCGTAGCGACCCGATAGACGGGCGGCTACATCCCTACCTGCCGAACACGTTCGTTCGATAAGCCACGGCTCTGCGGTGCCGGATGGCCATCACCAGACCGACCCCACAGAAGGCCAACATCACAATGCCCGCGAAGATGCCCGGCAGAAGCACACCGTTCGCCATCGCATAGGCCCACCAGCTGGTCGCCACCACGACACCGGAATATGTCGCGGTGCTCACGTTGCCCGCCTTGTCGGTCGCAAGAACCTCGATGTCGTGCGGCTTCTGGTCGGCCTGCAGACGATAGGTCATCGGAGAAAGGGAACTCACGTCGTTCCAGCTTCGCACAACGCGCCCGTCCACCTTGAGCTGGGCCGACTTGAGCGCAACATCGTCGTTGGCGTCAACCACGAAGACGCGGCTGGGCGAATAGGTGATCGAACCTGTTTTGAGCTGGGCCACCGCCGCGACCGGCGCCGTTTCGTCCACGGCGAAGTTGACCTGGGCGTCACGCTTGCGCTCCTTATCCTTATGACCCATCGTGTTCTGCGAAAGGTTGCCCGCTTGATCGGTGGACGTCATACGCAAGCGGTAGTATCCATCGACCGCAAAAAGACGCGCCGGGAAAACATAAGTGTCCGACTGCCAACCCGAGGTATCGTCCTCGACCAGCCTGTAGTCGCGGCCACGCTCCAGCGCAGCAACATTCTGGTCGTGCACGAGTTCGATATGGGACCTGTCCTGTTGCAGACCGCTGACGTTGATCTCCACGACCTTCACGTCCTGCGGCACTTTGATGAACCTGCCGATGATCCCCTGGGTGGAGTCGTCGAACAAATAGTTCGAACCGAAACGGTTGAGGCTGAATCTCACGGACCTCTTCGCTTCGTTGCCGGCCTTGTCCTTCACGCTGGCCGTGAGGGTGTACACGTCATCGTTGCCAACCGTATGCTCGATGTCCGGCAACGCGACCGACTTCGAAGTGCCGTCGACCTTCTCCTGACCACGAAGGTAGACCTCGTTCTCCTTGTTCTTCCCTAACTTCGCGTTACGCTTGTCGGCCTTCCCCGACGGCTCAGTCTGACGGGTCCTCGTAAGCTTCCAATCCGCGAACACCGGATCGAAGTTGGTGTCCCCGAAATCGATCTTGGGCCGGACCGCACCCGCATATGCAGTCCTATCGGTCACTCCGCTTATGGACAAAGAAGGCGAAGTGAAGTCGATCACAAACTCCGGTTCGACCACCGCTTCGGCTGTATTGCCTGCAAGGTCGGTGGCTTCGACCTTCAGCGAGTAGTGCAGTTCCCGCGTGAACGGGACCACTGCGGTGCGCCCGTAGTCTTTGTCCTGTTCCGACCACTGCCCCACGGCGGGAAGGGCAGCCGCGGCCCCGGATGCGTCCTTGGCGGAGACCGTCACCGACGTGTCGGAGACGCTGAAGTTACGCTCGACCTGCCGGATCGTAGCGGTTCGAGCCGCTTTGAAGTAACGGCCGTTTTCGGCATGATCGTTGTCGAAATGAACCGACAGGCGCGGCTTGGTGGTGTCTATGACGAACTGGCTGGAATAGGGGGGCCGACTGATGCCCGAAGGGGTCGGACAAGGAGACATCGAAGCTCCAATCCGCGTCACGATCAAACGGCACCCGGGCAACCCACACCTTGCCATCGCCACTGGGGTTTTCGAACTTGTCGGCGGTTATGTCTGTTTTCGTCTTATCCGCCGTGGTATCCGCCACCTTCGAATACTTGTCATTCGCCTTGATCAGGTCGAAGCTGGACTCCGTGATGGACACCGTCGCCGTACGCTTAGATTTGTAGTACTTTCCATTGCGCACGTTGTTGTTGTCGAAGTCGACCTTGATCATCGGCGCGCTTTTGTCTATGCAAACCCCGATCGCACCTTTCCCCAGCTCGTCCGCCTGCGGCGCGCCAGGCTTGGGTCGAGCGTTCGACCACTTCGAGGGTACGGTATCGCCAAGGTCCAGGGTGTTTGAATTGCCCGCCTTGTCGGTTATCGTCAGTCTGGAACCGGCGAAGGTTAGACGTTGGAAATCCCGGGAGAAACTGATGGAGAGATCAGAGGCATTGGTTCCATCGGAACCAGTGCCAGTGATGGAAAATGCCTCGTCTGAGCCTTTTTCTCCCGTCCACCGCCCGTCAAACGTAGGATTCGCGTTGGCTTTGGCGCACGCATTGGCACCACTGGCGGCGCAGACGCCCGAGACATTGTCCGAGGCACGCACGTCGATTCGCTGGGACTGGGCAAAGATCCATCCCCACTTCCTGTGGTCGGTGGGGGTGTAATGAATCGAGTCGAACGAGGGAGCGGTGTAGTCGACCACAAACTCAATGGTGTTGGTCGAATCGGAGGATCCGTCTTTGGCAGTCAGCCCAATCCGCTGACCACCCATTGACCTATATGAGACGCCAAGACGGTAAACACCTTCCACAGTTTTCCCGCTGTCAGGGCCGGACGAAACCGGGTTACTCGGCAACCTCACGGCATAGGTCCAAGTGTCCGTTCCCGCTTTTCGCTCGAAAACAGGGAAAGCTCGATCATCGACATCAATCGAACCTTTTGGCGCGCTGCCGAAAATGAGCTTGCCGGCTCCGATCTGATTCCTCTGCAACTGCCTGGCGACGGCGAACCACTTATCATTGACGGAGACCACTGCGGAAACGGATCCACGGTGATAATACGATGTCTGGCTGGCAGGGGTACCGTCCGCATCCTTGAGCTTGATACCGACCTTTTTATCTTTGATTGCACCTTCCATCACAAGAATGTCATAACCGGGATTGAACTGCCCGTCCTGACGTCCGAATTTCCTGACTGCAGTGTTACCCGCCTTATCCGAAACCGTCACTTTCATGTCCCTGATCAGATACGCGCCATCGGCAGGCAGCACAACGTCCTTCAAGACGTTACCCGATTCATCGAGGTCGTCCGCCGACCAAGTGACCGTTGCGGGCACCCCTGACTCCCTTGGACTCTTGCCAGAAACGGCGGCTACGGCATCCGCATATTCGCTATAGCGGACATATGAGAACTGGGCTTTCGTGACGGTGGAATCGAGCGACAGCCCGGAAGCCCCGGGCTCGTTCATTGCACGGACATTGCCGGGATCCGACCCCTTCAGCAGGTCTTGAAGTCGAATCGCAAATCGAACCCCCTGGTCGTCCTTATTCTGAGCACCGGCCGCACGCACACTAACCATAGGCAGATCCGGCAGTCGATAGGAATTCCCAATGGAAGTCTCCTCCCCTTTCGCAGTCAACCCAATGGTTGGCGCAGTGCCATCCAGAAGAACGTAGGAGGTCTCGGTGTTCAGACCCGTTGCCTGAGACGGGACGTTTACTCTCCCGACACGGTCATCGCCGCCATATGAGATAACGAATCGGACGCTATAGGAGCCCTCCCGCAGTTCCGTCAGATCACGCTCGAAGGAATGCCTGACGCTGCAATCCTTGTTCGGGTCGCAATCGGCGTTCAGATTTAAGTCCGTATTGGTCTTGAGGTCTTTGACCTCCGGCTTCAGCATAGGTTTGAAAACCGCTAAATCATCAAACCATTGCAGCATGTCACTTCGACCATCTGCCTTCAGCGAGGGCTGGGCATAGGCGATTTCGCCCTGCACAATCGTCGGATCGTCCGGCTTGGTCGAGGCGGGCAACTTTGCTGCAGGCTCGGAGCTGCGATATACGACCGTCGAGAAGTTGAAGCTCTTCATGTCGCCTTCGGTGGGAAATCTGTAAAGCTGTATCCGGTCGACAACGGCACCCTTCTCACCCTTGAAAGGTGCGCTTTGATCGAAGCGCAGGAAATCGGAAGCGTTCCCCGCCACATCATAGGCGATAACCGAAAAATCATTGATTGAGGCGGAGGCGGTCCTGCCAGCATGCACGCTTAACGGGGCTATCTTCTGCATCAGATTCCAATTGATGCAGAACTGGAATGTCTTGCTTTCAGCAGGCGGGGCCGCCTTTGCCACGTTGCAGGCAGAGGCTTGCAGATCATCATCCGTCAGAACCAAGCCTTTGTACCTCACGGCGATGTGATCGACGCCCGACTCTGCAGCCACAGGGCTTGACTCCGATGAACCGGAATCGGATGGGCGGGTCGGATCGGCCCCGGATGCTCCTGCATCCCGCACGGACAACGTCACAACAACGCCGCTTACGCCAGTGTGAAGGACCTTTTCCCTTGTTTGCAGCACGGAATGCTGGAGACCCGTGAAATCGGCACCCACCTGGACGCCCTTGCAGTCTTCGCCCTCGCAGGCGCCATCCTTGCCTTCATGCACCGTCATCGTCGGAACAGCGGGACTCGTATAGTCACGGACGACAGGCAGCGCGACAATCTGACCTCCAGAAAACTGGGGGGCGTTCGGGTCCGAAAAATCGGACGGCAGCCTTACATATATATACTTCGGTTCCTTGTCGGTAGTCGCAATGGCAGGCAATGATGTCGACTGGAACGCTAATCCCTTGAGCCGCACCTGCCCGTCAGCATCCTTCTCGACGCCCGTGGAAACGCCATAATCCGCATCCGAAACGCTGTTGACGCAGTGAGTCTTCGGACTTCCCCCGTTCAAACCGTCATTGACGCAGACCTTAAGCATGGCCTTAAGGGGATCATTGCCCTGCCAAATCTTCAGACCATCGGCACCTTCCTTGGTCCAATCGCCGGTCACACCGGCCTCCTGCGAGTCACCCACTCCATTATTCGTCATAATGGTTATGGACTTGGCCAAAGGACTTTTGACGCCATCCTTGCCGATGGAATACGGCCCCACCGGAATGCCCGTTTCGGTGAAAGCCCGGTGAACCGGCTTGTTCTCCTCCGTCTGTGAAGCCGCCTCCGCCTTGGGCCTTTGTCCCACGTCACCGTGGCCGGCTGCCACGCCGGAAGGCGCAGACGAAAGCCCCGATACCGGCTTGTCGGCCAACCCTCCGGCATGAGAGGCGCCCGGGCCGGGGACTGCCGTGCGCGCCTCGTCTTTCGGCTGACTTCCGGCGGTGTCGGATGCGGACGCAACGGCCGGCGCCATCAACGCCATTGCAGCCAACGCCGTGGCTGCCAGCGCAGTCGCCGTCAGCATGATCTTGCGTACGCCACAGGAATGCCCCTTCACCAATGCCGATTCGCTATTGTCGTTCATTTGGCGCTCCTTGATCCAAGTAGGGTCGTGAACTGTTCCTCTTCCTCCGGATTCGACGCAACGCCGGCCAACAGCGTGGTCTGAGAAAACTCCTCGGCCGTCTGGTCGGAACCGCCAGCAGCTTTTTGCAACAGCGTGGTCGAAGGCTCTTTCTGGACATCGATGCCTTTCGTCTGCCCGGCCGAATCCTCGTCGTCCCGGACAGGATGCGATTCGACGGGAGTGGACGACGAGCCGGAGCCAGCGAGCAAAGTGGTGCCTTGGTCTTCCTCATCATGAGGCTCCACGCCCTGACCGGACAGCGGATTGCCGTCCGGACCGTCTCCGAGTTGATCGGATTCGAGCAAGCCGTTCACCTGGCCGATGCTCCAATCAGGACCACGATCGGCGGTTGCGGCCGAACGCTTGGAAGCAGCCTGCCAGCGCCCGCTTTCCTTTCGAAGCTCAGCGATGCGCCTCTGGGCCGTCTTGCCGGTCAAATCGTCACGAATCTGCCTGATGTGCCATGCAAAATAGAGAATCAGCGACACCAACACGCAAACCGCCGCCAGGGAAAACAGAATCACCGCAGCTATCTTAAATCCGCTTTGCATTATTTGCCTCCATTGCCGGTAACGTCAACGAATGCCTCCGCGACCGTCTGATGCGCGGGCCCCGCCGCAGCCAAGGCCTCATTTCTCGAGGAACGCAGCTTATCCGTCGTCGGAACGACCCCGTCCGCAAGACGATATGCCGAATTCACAAAGCCATCAAGTGCATCCCTGTTGATTCCATCGGCACGAAACTTTCTGGGGTATGTGCGCGCGGCGTCCAACACCAGATTCGCGGTCGAAAGCTTCATAACGTCGTTGTCGCTTGAGGACATGAGCTTCATCAGCCTCGTCAGATTCCTGAAATAAGGCGAATACCGTCCAGCATCAGACCCCTCATCAATCAATGGGACAATGGAGGTGTTGAAATCGGCTATGGTCGCATACAAGCCGGCCAAATCCTTATCCGTGAAATCCGTTTTACTGGCCACATGCATCCAGTGCGAGGCGGCGACGATACGGTTATATTGCAACTGGTTCGTCACGCCGTTCCCTTCGGTCGCCCCGGAAGGCATATAGTAATACCAATACATCTTACCTATGTCAAAGGCGAGCTGGCCCCATGCGGAGCCGTCCTTGCTCAGAGCGTCCGAATGCTCGCCAAGCGCCTGTTGAAGTTGACGCTCCTCGTCAACACCAAACACTCCGTCCGTCTCATAACGCTTCACGAGGCCCTTATAAGGTGCCACGGCGGCAGGGCGTAGATTGGCAGCCGCCACGTACCGACCTTCAGCCACCGCATCATCGCTCGCCTGTTCAGCCAGACTCATCTGCTGGCCATAATCGGACGCCGCCACGGCCGCGCCGGCTCCAAGCGCCGCTGCGCCGGCGATCGCAAACACGACGGCAGCAACGCATAAAGAGCAGAAGACCCGCCACTTAATCTGCATGGTCTTGCGCAAACGCGCATCACGGTCGCTATAGTGCTCAAGGGCGTAGGCGAACTCGGCGCAATCCTGATACCTCTGATTAGGGTCTTTCTGCATGGCCCGAGCAAGCACCCGCTCCAAACCAGCCGACGCACCCGGCAACACCTGGCGTAACGGTGGCGCCTCATAGGGTTCGCCCTTGACGTTTTTGCCAACAAGCAACGTATACAGCGTCGCACCTAGACCATAGACATCGGTTCTCGCATCACATCGGCCGAACTCATCATATTGTTCCGGAGCGGCGAAGCCCGGAGTTCCGAGGGAGGCGTTATACCCCTCCGGCAACGGTCCTTCAGAGGGAGGCATCTCACAAGCGATGCCGAAATCAAGTACGCGGGCGGCGCCCTCGGGAGTGACCATTACATTCGAAGGTTTCATGTCCCTATAGACAATGGGCGGGGTGCGTCGATGCAGGTAGTCCAGCACATCGCACAGCTGGATTCCCCATGCGACGACATTTTCCTCACTCTGCGGACCGTCCTGCTCCAGAACCTTACTCAAGCTCCGCCCCTCGACGTAATCCATGACAATGTAAAGACTGCCATCCTCCTCAATGAGGTCGACGATACGCGGAATCGCCGGATGGTCGAAGGTCTTGATGAGGTTGGCCTCGCTGATCAGCCCACCGATGACAAGCCTACGCTGGTCCTTGTCGGAGATATGCCGAATCTCCTTGACCGCCCACTGCTTGTTCAACGTCGAATCGAGAGCCAGGTAGACCGTGGACATGCCACCCTTGCCGATCTCCGTCAGAATCCTGTATTTCTGACCCACCACACGTTCAGACGCCGCCATGGAAACTTCTTCCTTATCTCAAAATCCGACACCGCTATCCGATTGAAGACAAAACAGGATAATGATATCATACAAAGCTACACAAAACGACGCCGTGTGACCAGTTACCTGACATTTCCAACCCAGACTCCACCCCGGCAACGCGAAGATCCCCTCCGAAGACACACGGCCGAACCCGGCCAGCCTTCACAGGAAACATGGAAACAAAAGTGTTCAAAACCCTCGAAAAAATAGGAATCAGACGGCGCGTGCCCCCAAAAGCAACCGGAACGGAACGGCCGACTCGTCCACCACGCTTCCGCATCGGAACGCCCCCACCGCCGGCGGGTTGAACGTCGCGAATCGGCAGGATGCACCTGCGTACTCAGCTGTACTCCGCATCACCATCAGAAAGACCGTTACCAAGAAAGAGCTTCATCGCGCCCACCTTCTCTTCTCCGGGGGCTATTTTATTAATATATTTGAATGAACACCTTGGTCTTCACCGCCGGCCGTGGCGCTCTCGTGGCGGCGCTGTCGAAACCCATGCACGATAACGGTTCTAGGGCATTCTGGACGGCATGGAGACTACAGTCGGTTTTTCGCATTCTCGGTGTCGAATTTGCCGCCGCCGAAGCCTAAAAGACGCGTGCTCGTCTTTGGGCTCGGCGATTCATGATGCAGCCGGCACCGTCCACGGCAGTGGCTGGGAAATCCGACAAGGCCCACGAAAACCCGTCCCCAGCGGACCGATCAGGCGCGGATGCGATGCAATGAACGCGAAGAGCACGAAACGAGCGTAATGCGCCCGGACGAGCGGATAATCGACTGCGACAAACGCATGGACTAGGTCCACGAAAATGCCCGCGAACACGCAAATACCCTCGACATCCGCGACAAGCAGCGAGAACTTGTACCGTGTGAAACACGAATACGAGGAACAACACAGGAGCAGCCCAGGGGACTGATCGTCGACAAGACCGAGCTGCCGGCAGCGCTAAACCGGTCCGACCACGACATCCATAAGCGCCGGGAGGAGGCCGGGTGCGCCGTCCACATCCTCGACAAAACCACCCGCCTCCTCCACCAGAACGCCACACCGCCAACCGGAGACGACACCTCCCTCGACGGCGACACGAATACCATCATGGCCAGGCTCATCGCCTCCGACATGAGCAAGACAGACATGACCAGGATATTTCAGGACGAGTTCAATATGAGCAACGAGCAGGCCAGAAGAACTCGCCGAGTTCACCATCCGTCTGAGCAAATACGCCCAACTAACCGTTGACAATCCACTCGTCCCGCAAGGCCTGATCCCGCGCGAAGCACGAGAACGTGCCCGCCCCCGCACCGAAATACCCCGCGAACGAACGCGTCTCCACCGGACCGTCCACATCGTCCTCGCCGTCAAGGCCGCCGTCGGACCCCTCGTCACCGACGGCCGGTATGACACCATCGGCCACCGCGAACCCGCAGTCACGGATCGGGGCCAAAAGACCCTCGAGCGCCGGGCACGGCCTGCCCTCACGGTCAACCACGCCCATGCCCGCGAACGAGGACACCAGACGCCGCCGAATCCGGTCGAGCGCGTCATCCGGCCCTACATACGAGAACGGCACCAGACGCTCAGGCACCAGGAACCGCAAATAATCCGGCCCCCCGATCAACACATACAACAACGCCGGATCGAACGCCACCCCGGACAACGACCCCGCCGTCCACTCACGACCCAGACCACCAGCCAAACCCTCGGCCATTTCATTACCTGCCTTTCATAGCAAACAGACAAACACCCAGACCAACACGGCCACGGAAACAACAAAGCCGCCACACGGCACAAACCACGGCATACCGCCCCCCCCCTCGGCGGGCCGTCCAGGTACTTGTCGTCGGCCCACTTCCAACGACGCCAACGCCACCACAACAGCCGCAACCCGCCCTTGGGCGCAGGATTCTCCTCCGCGATCCTCCCCCGGCAGTACGCCACGAACCCATCCACATCAGGCAGCACACCCCGGTCCACCAGCACACAGCCGGCGATGCTCCCATTGCTCACACCACCCGAAACAGCACAGAAATCCAGATGCGACAGGCCACCCGCCGACGGCGACAGCACCACCGCATGCTCAGTAACCCGCACACACGTCAGATCCGACCAACGCACCCGCACCCTGTTCACACGCCGCTGGCCCCGCAGACGCCACGCCAACACCACACCCCGATCCGACACCGTCAGCATGCTCGGCGTGAACCAATTCCACCTGTCAAACCGCCCCGCGAAGAAATCCCGGCCAACCCAACGACTCTCCCGCAAACTCAGGCTCGGCAACGAGAACCAGCACACCACCCCCCAAAACAACTCGCCGAACAACGACATATAGTCAAGCCTTCTCGAACACAACCCAACCACCCCGAAAGCCATGAGCCCTACACACAAGCACACTGCCCAGGGAGTATCATGCTCCCGGCGGGTATTTGAATCAGACAAGAAGAGCACAAGGATGACGCCGAAAAATAAGAACGCGGTCATGCACAGGTTCCGCACGAACCGGGCGTACGCGTTCGCAGCCAGGCAGAACTCCTTCCACATCTGCCCGGTCAGCGTGAACCCGAACGACCTGCGCCCGCCCGGCCCCAAAAACACCTCGTCGGCATGATTGAGCTCCAACCCACCGTCAGAACCACGGACCGAATCGTCAATCCGCTTCCCAGTCACTTCCATCCCCACACCTCCTCGAAAACGACCTTCACCAGGACGGAATCCCATAAATCATGGACCCTGGCGCACCGCGCCCTCCGGCGGGCCGTCCAGGTACTTGTCGTCGCCCCACATCCAACGACGCCAACGCCACCACAACAATCGAACACCACCATACTAACCACAACGGTAATGCAAGGCAAACGAACGAGATGCCATCGAACAAGCCGCAGGAATCGGCGAGGAATAAGTCAAGCGCGAGGGAAAGCCTGCGAGTAACGGGCTTTAAGCTGCTCGATGGAAACATGGGTGTAACGCTGGGTGGTTTTAAGCGAGGAGTGGCCAAGCATCTCCTGCACCTGCCGCAGATCCGCGCCACCGTCAAGCAGATGCGTGGCGGCGCTGTGACGCAGAGCATGCGGTGAAATATCAGGCACACCGGCCTCGGCGGCTTTGTCATGGACCACCCCGCGCACCACACGCTGGTCGATGCGCCCACCGCGAGCGCCTAAAAACAGAGCGTCACCGGAACGCTGATTACATAGCGCTTTCCTGCCAAGCACGGGCCCATCACCCGCGCCGCTGCCGTTGAGCCACATCTCAATCGCGTGGCCGGCCGGCACTCCGAACGGCACGACACGCTGTTTGTCTCCCTTGCCCGTGACGCGCGCCGTTCGATTGACGAAGTCGATGTCGCCGACATTCAACGCCGTCAGCTCCGCTACGCGAATACCCGTGGCGTACAGCAGTTCGACCATCGCGGCATCACGCAACGCCAGAGACCGTGCTTCACGGGAGGGCTCACCTTGATCTTCCGGCTTTTGTGCAGCTTTTGATTGAGGATCGGCTGGGATTTGATCGCGAACATCGGCACCGTCCAAGCCGACACTGTCATCGTCAACGGTTGCCATAGCGGTTTTCTTGCCTTCAACGCCGGCATCATCGTCCACCACTTCCATCAGGCGTGCGGCCTGTTTTTCGTTGAGCACGGCAGGCAGCGCACTGGGTATTTTCGGGGTCATCAGCGTGGCCGCGGGGTCGGTTCCAATCACATCGTGCTGCTGCGCCCATGCGAAGAAACGACGTACAGCCACGGTTTTGCGTGCCATGCTGGAGCCGTGCGTGGCCACGCGATTCGGCGGCCATCCACGCACGTAAGTCAGCCAAGGTCACCGCATTCAAATCCTCGATGCCACGGTCCCGTAAAAACGCGAGACAACCTTCCACATCGCAACGGTACGCTTTCAACGTATTGGCCGAGAGCCCCCGGTTCGCCTTGAGATACGCGAGGAACCGGTCGACCTCGGTCGTTTGCAGCATTGCGCCTCCCTTTGACCATCGTTTCGCCGTCTTCACTTTAGCCCCACCGTTCGAGCCGCGCGGACTTCTCGCCGGTCGCGTCTACCGTTGAAGCCAGCAGAAGGAGATGAAACATGCCACTTCCAACACACATACCGGCCGGGGCACGACTGATGGTGCGCACTCTTGACGGAATCGATGAAGTGACCGGCCGTCAGCAGTACCGCGACCTGATCGGTCATGTCCGTTCGTGGGACAGGGCGACCTTGTCCATCACACGCGACCCGGCGGCCAACGGTTCACGCCCCGCCGAGGAAGTGGACATCCCCGCGGAGCGAATTCTCTTGTTGAAGCCGATCCCCGAACGCGCCCGTCGAGCCGGCAAATGAGACTACGCCCACCTTGCCCTTGCACAAGGTGCAGCTTTTAGCCTCCGCGAACCAGTCCTGACACTGCGGGCGTTCAGCCTCACTTCCAATCGGATACCGCGACTTCGGCCTGCCGGGATGTGGCGAACCGTAGAATCCACTCGCCTCGTCTGGCCGATTCAATCAGCTCATCTCGCCAGTTGGCCTCACTGATGCCGAGGGTTCGCCTTTGCCCGCCCCGACCTTGCGCGACATCGGATTGGCGGGCTTTGTACAGGCGATAAGGTTGGCCCGTGGCAAAGAACCGTTCCAAAGCCTGCTGGTTGCCGCTCTCAAGGTCATCGGCAAAGCCGCTGACCGCGGCCGAGAAATCGCGTAGCAAAACGACCACATTGGCCGGGTTCTCCTCAATCATCGCTCGCGTACGGTCCGGGTCCGTCATGGCCACGCGGGTCATGTCGCGCCACGAACCGGCAGCCAGTGCCGCGGCGACATTACGGTCGTCCGAGGTGGTGAGCATATTGACCAAAGCCGTGGAAACCGCGTGGGGCATGTGCGAAATCATGGCGGCGGCGCGGTCGTGCGTCTGGTCGTCAATCACGATGGCGCGGTTGCCGAGCGTGTCGCAGATCATACCGGCGACCTGCTGCAACCGGCTCAATGAGGTGTGTTCGTCGACGGTCAACGCCCACAACGCATCGTCGAAAATCGCCGGGTCGCTGGCCTCAAACCCGCTGAACTCGGTGCCGGCCATCGGGTGCGCACCAACGTAGCAGTCGTCCAATCCGGCTGCGCGAACCTCGGCACGCACCTGAGCCTTGACGCTGCCCACGTCAGTAAGTGTGGTCGTGCCACGGTCGAGCACCGGCGCCAGGGTCGTCAGCAGCGAGGGCATGGCTTTCAGAGGGTTGCACAACACCAGCACGTCGGGCCGGCAGGCGGCCAGGTCCTCCAAGGTCCCGACGCATTCGATGCCTTCGGCTGTGGCGGCGGCGTACGGCCTTGGGTGATGATTCCACGCCATCACCGTGCACCCGGCGTTGACCAGTCGCCGAGCGAGCGACCCACCGATCAGCCCAAGCCCCACTATGCCTACTGAATCGACCACAGCAGTTCCCTTTCCATCAGTTGCGCCATATTCATCGTAGCCGTAGCTGCATGATGAATACCGTCATGCCTAAATTGCATTGCGTTTGCGTTCGGGCCACGCTTCACCATCGTTTCATCCCGATCGTTCGCCTGTTCCTGCCCGCCAACCTCGACACCGTTTCCGTGCATGTCGCGTTTCGTGCAGATTCCGTCTTTGGGCAGCATCCACGTATCCACGGGCGGGTTCGGCCTTGCGCCGCGCTCATAAACCGCCAGCGTCTTGACCCAGTCGCCCCGGGCCACGATACGGTCGAGCAACGCATGGAAATTCGCCTCCCACGGCGCGGCGTCAAGCGTGATGATGAAGCTGTAGGTGCCGTCATGACCCTTGATCGGACGGGACATGAGACTGGTCATGTTCAGACCCTCGTCACGCATCCGGTCAAGAAGACGCGACATGACGCCTGGTCCGGTGCTCAGGGGCACTACGGCGAAAATCGTCTCGAACTCCCTGCAATCGGCGCGATCCCCGATGGATGGCTCACTCGCATCATCGCAAACGACGGGGCAACCACCGCAAATCCCACCGTCCTCGTCTTGCGCGCCCAACGCCAATGCCCTGGCGATCTTCCCGGACACTTCGTCGCGCGGAGCCACCACAAGAAAATCGGTATGGGCACCCTCATAGTCCTGCACCCCGCCTTCGAGGGTTTGCAGACCATACAGCGAACCGCAAATCGAAGGCCCCAAGGCCACCTGACCGGGCCGCAGGTTTTTGCATGCAGCGGCGTTCGAGGAGGCGGGTACCGCCTTCAGTCCCATACGGCGCGCAAACCCTTGGCATTGAGCCAATCCATGGGGATGGGCGACAATCCGCGTGGGCGGCGCATCGACACCGGGAACCACAAAGGCGTCGAAGGCCACCGTCTCGCTGACACGCGCGAAACCAGCCACATTGTGAGCGTCGATCAACGCATCGAGATTGGGAATCACCGGCCCTTCGACGTTGTTTTCCCAGGCAATGACCCCCCAGCCCTCGCCCGCCTCGACATGCTCCATGATGTCCGGCACGCTTTCGCACGGTTCGGGTTCCAAATGCCCCGCCACAGACGCAACCCCGGAATTCGCGATATCCACTGCAAACTTCAACGCCGCCTGATGGGTGAACGAACCCGACGGACCGAGGTAATACAGCATTTTGGTCATTGTGGCCCACCCCATTGCCCTTTGTCTGCGTCATCGTTACGCACCACTACACTCGCACCGGCCGTTCCACCCGCCTCAGAAGGCTCTTCCCGCATCTCTCCCTCACTGATTCGGCCTGCCTGAGCCGAATCACCGCTCTTCATGACGAACCACGATGGCGGCAGGAACAGCACGGCCATTTGCGCGACGATCATTCCTAACAACCACATATACCCAACATGCGCACTGAAAAACGGCACGCTGGCACCGAAGCCTATCGGAGTAAGCATGTCGCCTCCCAGCCCCAGCGCCAACGCCCAAGCCGTTGCCGAGGAAAAGATCAGATGCAAAGCCAATCCCACCACCCCGCTACGGGACCGCGCACACCAAGTGGAAAGCACGACGATGGCCAACGCCAGCACCAGTCCATAGGGAATATTGTATTGCGCTCCCATGCGGTGCGCCATCGTTCCGAACAGCGCTGAAGCCATACCCGCAACCATGCAGATCAAAGCGCGAACCACCGCATTCTGCCGATGCGACCAAGGCACATCGGCAAAGGCAGGAACATCGGAACCGTGCGCGGCACCCGTATCCTGCCCTTCGCCCGCCGACTCACCCGGAGCCCCCAATACAGCATCGAAGTCGTCAGACCGAACCCATGTCGAATCGCCACCATCAATACCCATACTGCCAGTATGCCGCACCGGGCGGTCAACGCCACCAATCCGCGCCAATCCGCCACCAGCCGAAACAACCAACCACGGCCAATTCGAATATCACCATCGGGCCATCGCCCGCACACCCCGCGCCAGCGATATATTACGAACCGGACGTACTCCAAACGGACGGCGAAACGCCCCCGACGGCCTTCCCGAAGTCATTCGGTCGGGCGCATCGGAGGCGCTGTTTATGGCATGCAACCGCATGCTTCCGGACTCTCTACCGGCGCAAACCTTACTTGGCGGCCCTTGCGGCGTCCTGACGGCGCTGCTTGGCTCGCCATTTGTACCACTCGTCACGCGACAGAATCACCTTGCGCACGCGAATGGCCTCGGGGGTCACCTCGACGCACTCGTCCTCGTTGGCGAAGTCGAGCGCCTCCTCAAGGCTCATGACGATGGGCGGGGTGAGGGTCTCAAGCACGTCCGCGGTCGAGGAACGCATGTTGGTCATGTGCTTGGCCAGCGTCACGTTCACATCAAGTTCGTCGGGCTTGTTGTTTACTCCGACGACCTGGCCTTCGTACACATTGGACTGAGGCTTGACGAAGAAGCTGCCACGCGCCTGCAGGCGCTGCATAGCGTACGGAGTCGCGGTGCCGGCACGGTCGGAGACCATCGAACCATTCTGACGGGTGACGATCTGACCTGCCCACGGGGCGTAGCCTGCGGAAATGGAGCTTGAAATGCCGGTGCCGCGCGTCGCCGTCAACAATGCCGTGCGGAAGCCGATCAGGCCACGCGAAGGCACACTGAACTGCAAACGCACCCAGCCCGAGCCGTGGTTCGACATGGATTCCATGACACCCTTGCGGTCGGCCATGAGCTGCGTGACCGCACCCATGTATTCCTCGGGCACGTCGATGGTGTCCGCCTCCATCGGCTCGTTGATCTTGCCGTCGATAACCTTGGTGACCACCTGCGGGCGGCCGACGGTCAGTTCGTAGCCTTCGCGACGCATCTGCTCGGCGAGAATCGCCAACGCCAGCTCGCCACGCCCCTGCACCTCCCACGTATCAGGACGGTCGGTCTGTACCACCTTGATGGAAACGTTGCCGATCAGCTCGCGGTCGAGGCGATCCTTGATCATACGGGCGGTGAGCTTGTGATCCTTGCCTTCGCGGCCGGCCAAGGGCGAGTCGTTGATGCCGAACGTCATGGAGATGGCCGGATCGTCCACATGGATCAGCGGCAACGGCTTCGGATCGTCCGGGTCGACGATCGTCTCGCCGATCATGATGTCGTCGACACCGGCCACGGCCACGATGTCTCCGGGGCCGGCTTCATCGACCGGGAAACGGTCGAGGCCCTGCGTACGCAAAATCTCGGTGAGTTTGAAGTGCTCGAGCGAGCCGTCCACACGGGACAGGCCATACTGCTTGCCCTTCTTCAACGTGCCGTTGTAAATACGCACCAGGCCCAGACGACCCAGATAATCGGAGGCATCGATGTTGGTGACATGAGCCTGCAGCGGGGCGCCCTCTTCGTACTCGGGAGCCGGAATATTGGAGATGATCGAGTCGAACAGCGGCTCGAGGTCCTTGTTGTCCGGTTCACCACCGTCCTCAGGCTGGTTCGTCGAGGCGTAACCGGCCTTCGCGGCACAGTAAATCACGGGCAGGTCCAGCAACGAGTCAAGGTCGAGGTCAACGCCCTCCTCGATCACGTCCTGCGCCAAACCCAACAGCAGGTCGGTCGATTCGCTCACCACCTCGGCGATACGCGCATCGGGGCGGTCAACCTTGTTGATGCACAGAATCACCGGCAGTTTGGCCTCAAGCGCCTTACGCAGCACGAAACGGGTCTGCGGCAGCGGGCCTTCGGAAGCGTCCACCAGAAGCACCACGCCATCGACCATCGAGATGCCACGTTCAACCTCACCGCCGAAATCGGCGTGGCCGGGTGTGTCAATCACGTTGATGGTGATGCCGTCGGGCTGTCCGTACTTGGCCGCGAGCGGTCCGGTGTACTGTACCGCGGTGTTCTTGGCGAGAATGGTGATGCCCTTCTCGCGTTCCAGATCGTTCGAGTCCATCACGCGATCGGGAACCTCCTCACGTTCGCTGAACACGTGCGACTGCTGGAGCATCGCGTTAACCAGAGTCGTCTTGCCGTGATCGACGTGAGCCACGATCGCCACATTTCGAATATCACCACGTACCGCCATAAAAGCCTCTCCTAATGCGTATGTTCCTTGGGTGTCCTCAGTAGAGAAATGTTTAACTCTTCACTCCCACACAAACCTTCACAATAGTATCCGCGTATGCCGACACGAATACGCCATCGACAAAGACACGCTGAGCCCCCGCTCCCGGCGCCGAACCTATTCGGTAAACCAAGTCGCCGACCGGCCGACACCCAGGCACGAATACGCGATACGGTTCAATCCGAGTGAGTGAGGGGGACTACTCGGCCTCGTCAAGCACATCGGACTCCTGGGGCAGGAACGGCGCCAAGGCCGGCAACCGATCCAGGGAATCAAGTCCCATCTTTTCGAGGAAAAGGCCGGTCGTCACCAACAGCGCCGCCCGCGAATCAGGATCCGTGCCCTGCTCAGCAATCAGGCCGCGCACACTCAAAACCCGCACCACCCCATCCGAGTTCACCCCGCGAATGGCGGCGATCTGCGCACGCGTAATCGGCTGCTTGTAGGCCACGATCGCCAACGCCTCAAGGGCCGCCTGCGAAAGGCGCGAAACCTGACCGTCAGCCACGAACGCGGAGACGACCGGCTCATAGACGGCCCGGTTGGCCAACTGCCAGCCGCGCGCCGAGTGACGCAACTCGAAGCCACGGGAACGGATATTGTTGCCGGAATCGCCATCATATTGCGCTTTGAGTTCGCGCAACGCCCGCTCGACCTGACCTGCCTCAAGCGCCAAGGCATGCGCCAACTCCTCGGCGTCAATCGGCCGATCAACCACCATCAGAATCGCCTCGAGGCAGGAAAGCAGCCCACCGGGAAAATCCTCCACGTCGAAATCGACGTATTCGGGACGGGAAACCGCTCGTGAACCGTCTTCGGCAATCGTTTCCGTGGCGTTCATCCGATCCGCACCTTGCTCGATTGTCTGCATGTCGCTATCGTCATCGTGCGTCATCCCTGCACTCATGCGAAATCCTCCTGCCCCACCACCATCGAAGCCTGATCCTCATCCGCGGACTCGATCCACCGCAGATGAAGTTCCTCGAACGGCCCGGATTGCTTATATTGCAACACGCCCTGCTTGAAAAACAGCAGGACGGCAAGGAATCGGGCCACCACCTCAAGTGTGCCGGAGGCGTCGGCAACCAACTGGGAAAACGTCATCGAGCCACCGGACTTCAATGCCCGCAACCGTGAGCGCACCACTTGAGACTGCTCCTGCAAGTTCACCTTCGCCACATGCAACTGCTCCACGGAAACTTTGTCGGCCGGGGCATTGAGGAACACTTCGGCCGCAAGTTTGGCCAAATCAAGCGGACCGATGCTCCATTCCAGCTCCGGCAGCATGGCGGCGATGGTTGCGTCCGTATACGCCGGATGCGCAAAACGCCCGGAATTGCCGGCAAGCCGCGCGCGAAAGTCGTCGGCCGCCGTCTTGAATGCGCGGTATTGCACGAGCCGGGCAAACAGCAGGTCGCGTTCACGAAGCGCCTCCATGCTCTGCTCGTCGCGTTCCCCGTCCTCGCCGGAGGGCAACAACGACGCGCTCTTCGCTTCAATCAACACGGAAGCCACCTCAAGAAAGCCGCTGACCTCCTCCATATTGTGGGTCATGTCCAGCGAGCGCACGTAGTCGATGAACTCGCCCGTAATGGCCGAGAGAGAAACCTCCGTCAGTTCCAGCTTACGTTCGGCGATCATGGAAAGCAGAGCATCGAACGGACCGGAATAGACGGAAAGATTGACCAGGAAACCGGAGGCGACCCCCGATGAGGCAGGCGGTGCGTCGGCGTCCGCCCCTACCGCCATGTCACTGCCGGGCAAAACGTCAGATCGGTGAGTGTCGGATTCGTAATCGTCCGAGCGATAAACATCAGATTCGTGGGCGTCAGAAACCGGTTCCCGGCGATCCGATCCCGTCGCAGTCGCAGTCGCAGCAACCATTGCGCCATGCCTATATCAGGCCACAATGCCACGGTAAATGAGCTCACGCGCGGTTTGACGATATTCTTTGGCGGTTTTGTGATTTGGCGAATAGACGGTTATCGGAGCCGCGGCGACGTTCGAATCGGGCAGTTTAATGGAACGGGAGATGACGGTGTGGAACACCTTGTCTTCAAAAGCCTCGTAAATTCGCTGGCTGACTTCCTCGCAATGGAGGGTAGGCGTATACATGGTCACCAAAACGCCGTAGACCTGCAGTTTCGGATTGATACGCGAACGCACCTTGTCGATGGACTGCATCAGCAGAGCCACACCGCGCAACGCGAAGAATTCCGCTGCAACCGGAATCACCACGCCATCGGCCGCAGCAAGGGCGTTCACCGTAAGCAAGCCCAGCGAGGGCTGGCAGTCAATGATGATGACGTCGTATTCGTCGCGTACTCCAGCGAGCACGCTGGACAGCACCTGCTCGCGTCCCACTTCGGTGACCAACTGCACCTCAGCCGCCGACAGATCGATATTGGCGGGAATAATGTCGAGGTTCTCGAATTCCGTGTGCTGCACCACATCATGCACGTTGATGGACGAATCGAACAATGCATTGTAAATGGTGGCATCCACCGCGTTTGCGTTGACGCCCAGACCGGCCGATGCCGCACCCTGCGGGTCGAAGTCGACGATGAGCACACGTCGGCCATACTGGCTCAAGGCCCCACCGATGTTGATGGAACTGGTCGTCTTACCGACCCCGCCCTTCTGGTTGCACATGGCAAGAATGCGTGCCGGACCATGCGCTTTCAACATGGAAGGTGCCGGAAAGGTCTCATATTCGCGTCCAATAAAATCCGTAGGCATACCTTTTACCTTACCAAGAGGGCTACTCACCCCGTCACCAACCGGTTGAACCTTGATCTTACCGGCGATGGGCGGGCCTCCCTGAGCCGCTTTTTTGACGGACCGACCTGCCCACACGATTGCCCCTTGACAGATTCGTCATTGACGCTGCCTACCATCGCACCGGCACCCCGCACCCACCGTTGACCACAGAGCCATATAATCCCATACTATCCGACCCATCCAAAGTCACCGCGCAACCGGATTGCCGTCAGATATAGCTCGGTCGAGCCGCGTTATGGCCGCGCCATACCATGACATACCAAGTTACACCCCAACCGAGCGGAGTCCTGCCGTGAACTACACCGACCCAGACCTAGACCCAGACCGCACCAAACCAAACCGAACCGAACCTAGCCGGGTTGTGTTGTCCTGTGTTGGGCTATACCGAATGCTGTGGCGTCCGGGCAGTGTTGCGTCGAGTCACGTTAACTCGCATCACGCTAACTTGCGTCACGTTGAATCGCGTTGTTTCCCCATACGGTTCACGGATGAACGACAAACGTCGACCTCCGTAGCCGACGCCGTATGGACATTCGGTTTACCGGCAGATCGCACGTCGCCATCGTCGCTCACATCCACCACCGCCGTCAGCATAAGACAATCCATAAAATGAAATTACTCACAGTTGGCTCGACGCTTTTCGCACGGCTCGGGCGTTCATGCACATCGGCAACGCAATTCCACGGGCACAGACACTTCGGATGCCCTATACTGGTGTAAAGACATGGGCGGAAATCGAAACGCTCGAATCGCCCGCGAAAGGAGCATATTATGGAAATAGGGCCACTGGCGGAATGGTTTACCGCAATTGCGGAGACGGCGGCAGTGCTTGTGGCGCTTTTCATGCCGTATCATGAAAAGCGCGAGTCAGAGAAGAAAAATTCGCACGCGGTCAAGGCACTGCTTCTGACCTGCATCGACCAAGCTCTGGAAGACGGCCAGACCGCAGCGCTCAACGGGTTCATCCGAACAGTGACGTTAACTGATGCGTCGCATCGTGACGCGGACATGATTGAAATCGGCAAAGCGGTGCTCAACACATTAGCCGATCAGAACATTGACGAAGAGACGAAACACAAGCGGGTGCTAGAATACCGCTCCCAGCTGTATTCGATCGACAAGTAACCTCACCGACCCATCGATTCGTCCATCGTTTACGACGAGGGACGAATCGCCTTCGATTGCATCGTTACCAGACAAGCCCTGACATCCACCGATGCCGGGGCTTTTTCATGCCTTCACAGGGCGTTGGCGGTCACCGGGCTCGCGGATGCGCACCGAGATAGGTTTCGATGAGGTTCTGCGGGCTCACATGCGTATAGATCTGGGTGGTGGTAACGGAGGCGTGACCAAGAAGCTCCTGCACCGTGCGCACATCGGCCCCACCTTCGATCAGATGCGTGGCGAAGGAATGACGCAAGGTGTGCGGGTGCAACGGTTTGGCGATATGCGCTCGCTCGCCGGCCTGTCTGACTACTTCCCACACCGTCTGGCGAGAAATGCGGCGGCCGCGCTTGTTCAGAAAAATCGCCCGGCGCTCCACAACCGGCCTGCCGGCAGTCGATCCATATTGGGATGCTTCGAGCCTGCTCGACCTGACCGATGACGTCGATCGGTGACTGACGGCCTTGACCGCTTTTGCCTGCAACAGTGGACGGCCCGCATCGATATAATCACGCAACGCCTCGATGGCGTATTGCCCGAGTGGCACAAGCCGTTGCTTCGAGCCTTTCCCCGTGAGAACCACAACCCGCTCGTCGTAGTCCACATCATTGAGATCCGCTCCGCATGCTTCGGAGACACGGCAACCAGTGGCATACATGAACTCAAGCAGCGCCTTGTCTCGCAACGTCACCGGATCGACGGGCACGCCGGACGTATCGGGTGAAGGTACGGGCGCGGCATCAAGCAGACGCGCCACCTCATCGACGGAAAGCACGTCTGGCAGATGATCCCCGGCCTTGGGCGCCTTGACACGCGCCGAGGCATCGTCCAGGGTCACGCCTTGCGACAACGCGAACTTGTGGAACTCGTGAATGCTTGCCAACCGCCGCGCCTTGCTCCGGGGACTCTGGCCCGCCGCGTCGAGCGCTGCGACGTAATCCTCCACGTCCTGCGATTTTACGGAGTCCAGACCGGTGATGCCGCGCCCGCACAACCAATCGAGATAGGCGCGTATGTCGGACTCGTAGGCCTTCACCGTGGCGCGCGCAAGCCCTCGTTCCACGTCGATATGCGCCAGAAACTGTTCCAAAAGCCTTGCCGATCCGTCATCCATAACGCACATTCTAGCGCCACGCGGTTCGCCGATGGCACCGGGAACGAACAGAGCGGAAAACATCAATGTGCAACTAGCGATCACCGGAGTAAAACGTATGGCAGAGGCACACTAACGGTGATCCTGAACTTCACATGGATGCCAGTTTCCGCCGAACCATACTCCAGTGGCTACGACAACAAATTTTCCTGTGATATCAACCACCGGATGCATCCCCCAAGTCAAGACCCATTGTGGAACCACCAATCGGCGTCAAGGCAGAAGTGACGTCAGTTGCAACCATTGCGCCTGACCGCCCGGGCGGCTGGACAGTCTAGCATTATTCAGCCCTGAGACCGGGCTGTGACGCGCACACACGCAAAAGTCCCGCACCACGTGACGTAGTGCGGGACCTAACGACGTAAACGGGACTCAGGCAGCGACCGGAGCGTTGACATCCTTGGGTAGAGCGGCCTTGGCAGCGTCCACGATGGTCTTGAACGTGTCGGGATCGCTTACGGCCAGCTCGGCGAGGGCACGACGATCGAGCTCAATGCCCGCGGCATGAATGCCTTGGATGAAGCGGTTGTAGGTCATGCCTTCGGCGCGGACGGCGGCGTTGATGCGCTGAATCCACAACTTGCGGAAGTCGCCCTTGCGCGCCTTGCGGTCGCGGAAGTTGTAATTAAACGAATGGAGCAGCTGCTCCTTGGCCCGACGGTAGGAACGGGACCGCTGGCCACGGTAACCCGAAGCCCTCTCGAGAACGACGCGACGCTTCTTGTGGGCGTTCACTGCGCGCTTGACACGTGCCATAATATTTCCTCTAGCTTTCTATTGACTTTGAAGCCTGTATTCGATAAGCGATTTGGACGGTCAGCGACCGAGCAGCCTCCTGAAGTTCTTGGACTGTGCGGTGGCCAACACCTGATCACGCGAAAGATTACGACGCTTGTGGGCGGACTTGTGCTCCAGGTTGTGGCGCATTCCGGTGCCAGCCTGCATCAGCTTGCCCGTGCCAGTGACGCGGACGCGCTTCTTGGCGGCGGAATTAGTTTTCATCTTCGGCATTGCTGCCCCTCCTTGTGTTCGGGATTGCAAATCTTGGCTTTGCGATCCTGCACCGGCTGCCATGCGGCAAAAACCGGCGCAAAGTATTGGTTGATTATTTGTCACCTGTGGTGCGAGGACGCGACTTCAGTTTAGCCGGTGCCGACTTGTCAACAGGTTTGGACTGGCTCTTTGAGCCGGTCTCCGGTTTTGCGTCAGACACGGGCTCGGAGGCCGGAGCGGAGGAAGCCGACGTTACGGATTGCACTTGCCCTTCGGTTTTCTGCTTGGCCTCGAGACGCGCCTTTTGACGAGCCTGACGCTCTGCACGTGACTCGGCCCCGCGACGGCGCTGCTCGGACTGCGTGTGCACCTTCTTGGCCTTGGGAGCCAACGTCATGAAGATATTGCGCCCTTCATGCTTCGGATAGGCCTCAATGGTGCCATATTCGGTCACTTCGTCGGCGAGTCGCTGCAACAGTTCCACACCACCTACTGGTCGTGACTGTTCACGACCACGCAGCATGATGGTGACCTTGACCTTGTCGCCGCCCGAAAGAAAGCGGATCACATGGCCCTTCTTCACTTCGAAGTCATGTTCGTCGATCTTGAGACGGAAACGAATCTCCTTGATTTCCACGGCGCTCTGATTGCGGCGTGCCTCGCGCTGCTTGATCTTTTCGGTGTACTTGTACTTGCCGTAGTCGATCAGCTTGGCCACAGGGGGCTTGGCGTTCGGCGCCACCTCAACCAGATCGAGATTCGCTTCCTTCGCGAGGTTCAACGCCACCGAGGTCGCGATGACACCCACCTGCTCGCTGTTCGGGCCAATCAGGCGTACCTGCGGGACATGTATCTCGTCGTTAATGCGTGGTTCTGCGCTGATGATGAACTCCAATCCTTGTTGCCCTTGAGCCGCCCAACTAGAGGACGCAACGCGTATGAAACGAGTTCAAAACATGCACGCCGAAATCGGTGCGCAACGACAGTCACACTCATGGCCGTCAGCCTTGCAAAGTCAAATGACCAGCGCGGTTTTCTGAACCCGAAGCCATAAAAAGCCTCCAGGTGGGGCGTACCCACTTTCTTGATTTCTCAAGCCAACTGAAAACTATAACACAACCCTTGACATAATCGAATCATCTTGCAAGGCCGTGTCGCGAAGCCGTGTCGCAGGGTATGTTGCCAAGCCGAGTCGTCGACATGTAGCCGCCAGTTTTATTCCCAATCCACGGCAACGTTCCGTGTCGTCGAATCATCAGAACGTAGTGTTTGGCCAAATCCCCGGCGCACGCACCGGACCGTGCCGCAAAACGATGATTCATCGACACCCCCCCCCCAATGAACCCGTGCAGTCTTTCCTCAGGGCGGCAACCAGCGGAGACAGCGCAATCCACGCGCCGAACCACCCTGATGCCACGCCCAATCAACTCACCCAACCATGACCAACCGACCGTTCACGCCGAGACGGACGCATCGAAGTTGGCGAACTCCGACGACCGGAGCTCACCGCCGTCCTCAAGCTGAAATCGGCCGGTCGGTTCGAAACCCATGTGTCGATAGAAAGCCTGCGCTTTCAGATTGCCGTCGAACACCCACAACACCAGACGGGGCCTGGACACGGCCGCAAACACTGATTCAACCAACCGGCGGCCGATCCCCAACCCTTGGCATTGCTTAAGCACATAGAGCGATGCCAATTCAGCGGTCTCCGGGTAATCGCTCGGCGGACGGGCCGGGTCGCAAAACTCTGCGAACCCCACCAACCGACCATCGACAAACGCGACGAACACCGTGGCCGGGTCATGACGCTTGGTCACCGACAGCGCGAATTCCGGGGTGATCCTATCCACCAGCCACTGCGGCAACAGCCCTTTATACGTCTCGCGCCACGTCTGAGCCTGCACCGCGGCTTTCGTCTCGAAATCCTGAGACGCGATGTGCCGCACGATGATACGGTCTTCCATAACACACGGTCCTTTCATCCGCTGAAATGACCGGTTTTGCCCACTCAGTGAATCGGCCGTCTCTGGCTTGCGGACTACTTGTTGATCACGGCCTCGATGTTGTTGCCGTCAGGATCGTGCACGAAGGCGGCATAGTAGTCGGGTCCATAGTTCGGTCGGGGCCCGGGCTCGCCATTGTCGGTGCCTCCGGCCTTCAGACCCGCTTCGTGGAAGGCCGCAACCGCTGCTTTGTCGGGTGCCGCGAATGCCAAGTGGATCGGCGAGGGAGCTGTCCCCTCCTGCGCCGACTCAATCCAGACCGCGTCCCCGTCGCTTTCGTCCGCGAACATCACCGCACCCGGAAATTCCGCACCCTGCACATAGCCGAGCGGAGCCAAAGCAGCCGCGTAAAACGCCTTCTCGGCATCGAAGTTCGTCGTGTAAACACCAATGTGACCGATCATGATGGAACCCTTTCTGGAACAAATCAATACCGCAAGCCTACCGCATAATCGTCATTTTCTCGGTTCATTTTCGGAAAAGGACACATACGACCACCTGGCGAAAGAGCCTGTCGGTCATTTTGCATAATGCAATAGACCGACAACGGTCAGACATTGACAAGTGGAGCGATATAAAAGTGACTACAGGCCGATAGACTCTACAACATGAACTGTTTCATCTTTGCGGCGGGAACGTATTATGGCAACGAGCCCCGTGAACTGCCTAGCGATTCACTGGTGATTGCGGCCGATGGCGGGCTCGACCATGTTCATACGCTCGGAATCGCACCGGACATCGTGATCGGGGATTTCGACTCCGCCGAGGCAAAGGCGCCGGCGGGTGCAGAAACAATTACGCTTCCGACCGAGCATGACGACACCGATATGCTGTCGGCGCTCAAGATCGGATGGTCACGGGGATGTCGCAGATTCCACATTTACGGGGGTCTTGGCGGTCGCATCGATCATTCCGCGGCCAATCTCCAATACCTGGCGTTGCTCGCCCGACGTGGCGGCATCGGGTTCCTGTTCGGCTCAACCACCGTCGCCACCGCCGTATGCAATGGCTCGCTCGACTTTGCCGCCCCCGCGACCGATGCCCCGCTTTATCCGGTATCAGTGCTTTCCGTCGACAACCTATCGCATCACGTCACCGAAGCCGGGCTCAAATATGAATTGCATGACGGCGAACTGACCAACAGCGGAGTGACGACCCTCGGTATCTCTGGGGTGAGCAACGAATTATTGCCTGGAAAGCCGTCCAGTATCAGCGTCGGCGACGGCACACTGCTGGTCACATTCCCCATCGGCACGACACTGCCTGAAGTCACTACCGTCGTCGCGACGGCGGACAGCCTGGGACCACTGGCCGACCACCGTTCCAAGCTGCTTATGACATCCGCAGACGAACGATAGACGGACAAAAGGGCAGCGGCGATGGGCCTACGAGTGGACCGCGCGCGGTTGACGGCCAGAAGCCGTCACGATAAACAATCGCCAGCCGCCGCGATGAACAACCAACGGTCGGCGGCCTTCGAACAGGATACGGACGACACTCCCGACACGCCACCGCCCCGATCCGCCATGTATGTGTGGTTTATCACAACCATGTCAAAACCATTCAAACACCGACTGAAAGCCTCTCCCGAAGCGGCATGATCGTCAGGAGCGAACACGGCGACATTAAGATTGTCATCACGCAATGGTTTCCGAGTGAAAGGCCCGATGATGACGCAAGCCACACCACAAGAGGGCGTACAGTTTGTCTGCTATACCCGCTGCTCCACATGCGCCAAGGCCCGCACCTGGCTCAATGAGCATCATGTGTCCTATACTGAGCGCGACATCAAGAGCGACAATCCCACAGCCGAAGAGTTGGAAAGCTGGTGGCGGCGCAGCGGGCTGCCGCTGAGGCGCTTTTTCAACACCTCAGGTCAGCTTTACCGCAGTTTGAGCCTTAAGAATCGGTTGCCGAAAATGAATGACAAAGAAATGCTGGACTTGCTGGCTACAAATGGCATGCTTGTCAAACGTCCCATAGTTGTTAGCGCTAACAAAGTGCTCGTCGGTTTTTCCCCAGAAGCATGGGAAACGACCTTCTTTAGTACAGCTGACCATATAAAGTAGGAGTTGTTGGTAAAAAGGGCCGTCACAGTTCGTGCGCCGTTCCAACGGAGCACGAGCAACGACGGCCGATCCTGATTAGGGAGATTTCATGACAGTAAAGATTGGCATTAACGGCTTTGGCCGCATCGGTCGCCTTGCGTTCCGTCGCATCTTCGAGCTCCAGGCTCGCGGCGGCGAGGCATCCGACATCGAAGTTGCCGCGATCAACGACCTGACCACCCCTTCGATGCTCGCCTACCTCCTCAAGTACGACAGCACGCAGGGCACCTTCCGTCACGACGACGGCACCCCGGTCGAGGTTTCCTCCACCGACGACGCCATCGTGGTTGACGGCAAGGAGTACAAGGTCTACGCCGAGCGCGATGCCCGCAACATCCCGTGGGTGAAGAACGACGGCGTCGAGTTCGTGCTCGAGTGCACCGGCTTCTACACCTCCGCCGAGAAGAGCCAGGCCCACCTTGACGCCGGCGTCAAGAAGGTGCTTATTTCCGCCCCGGCCAAGGACGATACCACCCCGACGGTCGTCTTCGGTGTCAACCAGGACATCCTCAAGCCTTCCGACAACATCGTCTCCTCCGGTTCCTGCACCACGAACTCCTTCGCGGCTCTGGTCAAGATGATGGACGACAACTTCGGCATCAAGGTCGGCTACATGACCACCATCCACGCCTACACCGGCACTCAGATGCTGCTCGACGGCCCCCGTGGCTCCAAGCCGCGCAGCAACCGCTCCGCCGCCGTCAACACCATCGAGCACTCCACCGGTGCCGCCAAGGCCATCGGCAAGGTCGTTCCTTCGGTTCAAGGCAAGTTGCAGGGCCATGCCCAGCGCGTGCAGGTGCCGGACGGGTCCATCACCGAGCTGTTCACCGTGCTCGAGAAGGATGCCAGCGTTGAGGACATCAACGCGGCCGCGAAGAAGGCCTTCGAGAACAACGAATCCTTCGGATACAACGCTGACAGCATCGTATCCTCCGACATCATCGGCGACACCCACGGTGGCGTCTTCGATCCGACCCAGACCGACGTCAACACCGTTGACGGCGTGACCATGGCTCGCACCGTTGTATTCTACGACAACGAGTATGGCTTCACCTGCAACATGATCCGCACCCTCCTCTACTTCGCTGAAATCAGCAAGTGACCGGGTCGCGGCATAAGCTGCAGAACGATTCCCGTTTCCAGACGGAGACGTGATTCATAACGAAAATCCCCTTCCGCAAGGTTGGGGATTTTCTCATATTTAGATGGTGGTAAACATTACGGAACCCGGTCGGGCACCGCCACGGCACTGTTGCGGACCACAAAAATCAGACCGCTCATGGAGTCGCGCCCCGTTCGACCGCCATGACCTCCCAGCCTCAGAGCTGCCGGCGCAACCATCCTCGACTCATCCGGCGCCACCACCCGAATAACGCAGTCCTGCAGACCAAGCATTTGCCGACCGTGTTTTACTCTACGCCTATTCCACGGCGGAAACGGCGTCGTATCAGTACAAGTCCAACTTTCCAACGCAAACGCAGCTGCAACTCGGCAATCGCCATCAAAACCCTGCACCATCACAATTTCTGGACAGCAAAACCGACAGTGCCCGAAAGCTGGGATCACAAGCCAGAAAGCACTCGCCCGGAACGAGTAGACTGGAGCATCATGAGCAAGAACCACAAGAAGGCGGCCGGAATCGCCTCCACTCCAGCCACGCGTGAACTGACCGAGGCTGGCATACCTTTTAAGATCTACGAGTACGAACACTCCTCCGATCACATGGACGAAGGCTACGGGCTCGAGGGCGCCGAGAAGCTCGGCATCGACCCGCACCGCTCGTTTAAGACCCTGATGGCGGATACGGGCGAGGAACGGGTGATCGGCGTGGTGCCGGTCAGCGGTCACCTCGACATGAAACATCTTGCGGCCGCAGTGGGCGCGAAGAAGGCCGCAATGGCTGATTCCAAGGTGGCTGAGCGCGAAAGCGGGTATGTGGTCGGCGGCATCTCACCGCTGGGCCAGCGCACCAAGCACAGGACCGTGATCGACCAAAGCGCCATGTCGTTCGGCGAAATCATTATTTCCGGAGGCAAACGCGGCTTCAGTATCGGTGTCAATCCGACTGATTTGGTAGGCGTGCTCGGAGCAAAAGTAGCGGACATCGCCACTTGGTAATCGGGTAAATTGCGTCACCGACCGGAATAAAGGGCACGAACCGCGTAGAATAGTGAGCGATAACAACAACGTTACTTTCTTTCAGGAGTGATAATGGCTTCATCCGTTCTGCCCCCTCGTTCGGGCCAGCAATACACGATTCACCATGGCGATTACACCTCAGTGGTCACCGAGCTTGGTGCCACACTGCGCAAACTCACGTTCCGCGGCGAAGATATCATCGCCACCTGGGATCCCGACCGGCCCGTGCCGTGCAGCAACGGGCAATTGCTCGTGCCCTACCCAAACCGCATCGCCGATGGGGTCTACACCTTTGAAGGCAACACGTACGAACTTCCGGTCGACGAACACGAACGGAACAACGCCATCCACGGATACGGCTATCGCGCATTCTGGAATCTTGAACGTCTGACCGACGATGCCGTCACGCTCACCTGGCGCACGGGCAGCATGCACGGATATCCCTTCGATCTGAGCGTAAAAGCCAACTTCAAGCTCGACGACGAAGGCCTGACTCTGACCTTGGACGCCACCAATAACGACAGCATCGACGCACCGTGGGCTCTGGCCATCCACCCGTGGATCGCCAACGGTTTTGACGGTTATGGCGATGAAATCGACGCACAGAACGCCCAATGCAAGGTTTGCATCCCGGCTCGCACGCATGTAACGGTTGACCAACGACTGCTGCCCGTCGGCACTGAACCCGTGGATGGCACCAAATACGATCTGCGCAAGCCCACCGCGCTTACCGAGCAGCCGTTCGATGACGCATGGACCGATGTCGAACGCGACCCTGAAGGCAATACATTCGCAACACTCACCCGCCCGGACGGACTGACGGTCAGCGTAGGCGGAGACCAGAGCATCACCTCGTTCCAAATGTGCACCGGAACGGGCTTTCCGGCCGACAAACATCCCTCAGGAGTCGCCATCGAGCCGCAAACGGCCTACGCCAACGCCTTCAATACCGGCCGCGACCTCACCGTCATCAAGCCCGGCGACACCAGCACCACAGCCTTATTCATTCGCGCTGATCGATCTTGAACGGACTGAACATTGGCAGCGACACCGGCAACCGTACGGCGGCGAACGGTTGATCAACGGATGCGGGCGGCTGGCGACATGGGGGCATCCGTAAAGCACCGGAGCGAGAAGTCGTAGCACCGTGGGATAATGCCATAGGTCATTCATTGAACGTAAAGGAGTCCATCATGGGAATGCGCGGACGCAAGCGTAAGGCACGTCGCAAAAAGGCCGCCAATCACGGCAAAAGGCCAAATGCCTGAGTTCAGTAGTCTATAAAAAGCAAAGCCCTGCATCATGCGGGGCTTTTTCATATTCCTTCAACATAATCCCCACACGATGTAGCCCTACGCGATAGCCGGATTCCCGAATTCAGGAACACAAAGTCATGGCCTTCGGCCCTGCGCCATTGAACGACGAAGAACAATCCTCAGAGTTCCGCAAAGGCCGAATCACCCATGAACGAAGCTGCGTCTCCAAAAGCCACATGATGGCATAACCGAGCCGCCGGGGACGTCTTGCTTGGGTTCGGCCCCGACCATCCGTACTCACACTTCCGCATCGTCGCCTTCGCCGATCTCACGACCGCTTTCAACGCAGCAGCGATCAAGGGTGGCTTCGATTCTTTCGATCAGGCAAACGGGCGCGACGACCGGCCTTAACAGGCTACGCAACTGAGCGATAAGCGCCCTTTCACGTGCATCGCAACTGGATTCGGGGTCGAAATGATCCTCTTGGGAGGCTTCGACCTGCAACGGAACATTCGCCGCTTGCGCAACAGAAACGACCTCGGTGACATGTCGAGCCACAACCATGTGTCCACGACTCTCCGTTGGCCCGTTCATGACATGTCCCTTCCCTCGTCCAATGCTCGCTCCGCTCCGATGACGAAACCTTATTGCTCTTCCATTGTATGGTGTGCAGGCGTGACCTCCTGCCGGTTCGCGGATAGTGAAGATTCGTTGACACCATCCAAGGCACCGACTCCATCCGCACCTTCCGCCTGATCCGAGACATGACCGGACGGATCCCGCAAAGACGAGTCCTGCCCATAGCCACGCGCGACGGCATACTCGGCAAGATCCTTCTTGAGCTGTGCGCGAGCCCTGTTGAGCCGACTCATTACCGTGCCGATCTTGACACCCTGCTCGTCCGCCACCTGTTTGTAGGATTTGCCGTCGATGGCAGTGTCGATGAAGACCTGCCGGCGCTCAGGGCTGAGCCTATCGAGCGCGGCCATGATCTCCTGTGGCGCAAACCCGTCGAGATACTCCTGCTCCGCGGATTTAAGCCCTTCGGAGGAATGGTCGGAGGCGGAGTAGATGTCCCAGTCATCGTATTCGCCGGTAGAATCGTTGGCCCGTTGGGGGCGACGCTTGGCTTTGGCGTATTGATTGAAATACGCGTTCCGTTCGATGGTGGTCATCCAGGCTTCGAAATTGCTGCCGGGCCGGAAACTGTCGAACGCTTTGAACCCTCGCTCATATGCGTCCTGCACCAGATCCTGCGCATCCTCGGTGTTGTTGGTCAGCCTCATCGCCTGCCGGTACATCGAATTCAGCGCAGGCATGGCAAGGGACTCGAACCGCTCGCGTTTCTGACTGACGGTCTGTTCACCGGTAATTTTCTGCGCTTCCATATGCGCCACATTGTACATGCTGAGGTACCTCAAACGCGACACAACACGACACAGTCACGACATCTGCCCATGACCGGCCCAGCCAAGTCCATGACAATCGTTCAGCCGTTTCATGTCGTTTCGCCGTCGCCAGGGCGTGTCAATGTCGGTTTACCGATACACAATATAGGCATGACACGAGTCGACGACCCCATATCAACGGCCATAGCCGCCGCCCCAGCACAAAACGACGACACTCTGTTGGGTGATTCGTGGTTGCTTGGATTCGACACGGAAACCACGGGTACCAAACGCGACGACGCCATCGTGTCGGCATCGCTTGTATTGCGAAATCCGGACACCGGCTTCGAGGGTGACACGGTAGCCGAATGGCTCATCAATCCACACCACCGAATGAACCCGGCGGCCAGTAAAGTCAATGGTTTCACCGACACGTTCCTTGAGCAAAACGGAGAGGAACCCACCCAAGCCCTGGCGAACATCGCAACCGCGATCACTATGGCGCAGGACAAAGGCATCCCACTGCTCGCCTACAACGCACCATTCGACGTTCGCATGCTTTCCGGCGACCTGGGCCGTTGGAACCTCCAAGGCCTGCCGGAAAGGCTTCTTGTGGCGGACCCGCTGGTGATCGACCGCGAAATATCCCATCGAAACGGCAAACGGAACCTCGCCCACACCACGGAATACTACGGCGTTGACCCTCACGGCGACTTCCATGACGCAACGGCCGACACCATAGCCGCGGTGGATCTGATTCAACCGATGAGCCGGCTATACCCACAGGTCGGCGCCTTGCGGCTCGGCGAATTGATGGATTGGCAGAGGCAAGCGCATGAGCGATGGCTTGTCTCCTTCAACCAGTGGCTCGTTTCACGCGGACGAAGGTCGATCAACGACACCTGGCTGTAGGATGGTCGGCGAGGGCGCTGATGTTCGACGGCTGGGTCTCCAATATGACATGTGACGCCACGCCGCATCCCGCGGACACAGGTTCGGGGCGGAATGAACAAGCCCGCCAAAGCCCATACCTCGCGGTAGCGTAGGGTTCCGGCAGGAAAGGTTGTGACATGGCTCTAACGTTGTCTCAGGCTGTTCAAACCCTTGAGGCGCACCATCAGTTGCGCGAAATCATACAAGGAGATCGATGGTCACGCGATCCCTCACATTTTGCATCCGCGAACGACCCATACAACTCAATAACGTATGACGCCAGAAACATCGTTGCGGGCTCATTACTGTTCTGCAAGGGGCGATTCCGCGCCGAATACCTCAAAGACTGCGATGCCCGAGGCCTCAAAGCCTATGTGTCGGAAAGCGATTTCAGCGATGCGACCGCCGCCTGCGGCATCATCGTCAACGACGTGCGCAAATCTATGAGTCTGCTTTCCTCCCAATTCTACGGCGACCCACAAAAGGAGCTGACCCTCATCGGCATCACAGGCACCAAGGGCAAAACCACCACCGCCTATTTCACCCAAGCGGTATTGAACGCGGCCAGCGGCGGCAGGGCGGCGCTCTTCTCATCAGTGAGCAACTGTCTGGACGGACGGACGTACACCGACTCCGAACTCACCACGCCGGAGTCAATGGATGCCTTCCGCATGATGCGATCGGCCGTGGACAACGGCATGCGATACCTGGTGATGGAAGTCTCGTCCCAAGCCTACAAGGTCGATCGGGTCTACGGCCTCACGTTCGACATAGGCGCCTTCCTGAACATCTCGCCCGACCACATAAGCCCAATCGAGCACCCGACCTTCGAGGACTATTTCCATTGCAAGCGCCAGCTCACGGCCAACAGCCGGGCCTTGGTACTCGGCGCGGACTGCGCGCATGCGGATCTGATCGAACAGGATGCCAAAGCGGCCGGGATTCCGGTGACGACATTCGCACTGCATGACACACTGAAGGATCAAGGCACCCCCGCAGACACCATTGCATGGCCGGCCGATGCCGACCACACCGCCTTCCACATCGCGATGCCCCGCAAGGACAGGCAAGGGTCCTTATCCGAGCCCGGCAACCAATCCACCGAATCATGTGCATCGAAAGACGCCCGGACCAGCATGCCTGAAGCGAACACAGGAGACCCGGCGTCAGCGGACACCTATGCCCTTGCCATGGATGGTGATTTCAATTATGCAAACGCCGCCGCCGCCCTGACCATCGCAAGCTTGGCAGGGGTGGACATCCGGCACAATCCAAAGGCCGCACACCGCTTGGATCAAGTTCGCATCGCCGGACGCATGGAGCGTTTCGAAGACACACACGGCTCCAATGTGGCACTGATCGATTTCGCACACAACTACGCCAGCGTCTCAGCCGTCATAGACTACGCTTTGGAGCGCTACGGCAAACAGCACCCTCGTCTGACGCTGGTGACGGGCACCGCAGGCGGGAAAGCCAATGACCGTCGCCGCGAGATCGTCGAAGCCGCACAGCATCGCGTTGACACCCTGATTCTCACCACGGACGATCCGGACCATGACGACCCGGCCGAGATCTGCCGTGACATGGCCAGCCATGTCACCGACCCGAAGCTTGACATACGCACGATTCTCGACCGTGCCCAAGCCGTCGAGACGGCCGTGTCTGAAGCCCGAAGGCACGACGGATTCGATGTGGTGCTTATCATAGGCAAAGGCGAGGAGACCTGGCTCAAGATCAACGGACGTCACGACCCCTACGAAGGCGACACCCATATCGTTCAACGGCTGTTCTCGTAAGCACGGATGTTCGATCCCATTAACAGCAGATGAGGCGGCCACGCCTGATTGCTTCCGGCCAACACATCTCTGAAGACCGTGACAAGTCATCCTTACGGTTTCACGCATGACTCCGTCCAGGGCCATCAAGGGACCGCTCCGTGAGATTCCAAAGCTGACGCTATGTCCTCCACGAAGGGGACAATCACAGTATCGTTGCGGCCGCTCCCAGCAATCACGGCCGCACGGATGTCAAATGACCACAGGCGTACCGCAAATGCCTTCATCGGCGTAAAACCCGGTGCCTTGTGCCAGGCGACCAACGACAGCGGAAGGATGAACACTTGGACGCACAAAGTCTGATCCATACCGAGGCGGATGTGGAACGTTACCTGCAACCCGTCATACTTGGCGCGGACACCCTTGGATATTCATATGTACGTTGCTTCCACGAAGCCTATGGCATCAACAGCATTGTTCTGGGCTCCGCAAATCAGCGTTTCGTTTCAAGCAGCCGATTCGCTGATTATCGTGTCGTACAGGGTGTCGATCAGGACGAGGTCTTCCTCGACTATCTTGAACGGCTCGGCAAAGAGTTTGAGGGTCGCAAAGTACCGATCCTGCTCGGTTCCGGAGATTGGTACGCGCGTAACTTCTCAAAAAACAAAGAGCGTCTCAGCCGTTACTTCATCGTACCTTACATCGATTTCGACTTGCTTGACCGGATCACGCAAAAAGGCGTTTTCTACGACATCTGCGAAAAACTCGACATCCCCTACCCCGTCACACACAGCTTTGACTGCTCGAACCAAGACGCCGTCATCCCCGTCGACGAATTCACTTACCCGGTCATTGCGAAACCATCCAACTCCGCACGATATCA
Organism: Bifidobacterium bohemicum DSM 22767; assembly: GCF_000741525.1. Classification (GTDB taxonomy): domain Bacteria; phylum Actinomycetota; class Actinomycetes; order Actinomycetales; family Bifidobacteriaceae; genus Bifidobacterium; species Bifidobacterium bohemicum. The sequence goes on from NZ_JGYP01000002.1 coordinate 241,088, forward strand.
CTATGCGGAGTTCCCCGGAAAAGAAAAGGTATACACCATAGAAACGCCGGAACGGCTGCAGGAGGTTTTCGAACAACTCAAATCATCTGCATACGACAAAGAATTGCTGGTGCAGGACTTCATTCCCGGCGACGATTCGCACCTCCGCTCCATCACCTGTTTCTCGGACGCCGAGGGCAACGTCAAGGTCTCATGCATGGGACAGGTACTGCTTCAGGACCACCTTCCGTCCGCAATCGGCAATCCGCTGTGCATCATTGACGACGTGCAACCGCAATTGCTGGAACAGGCGGCAAGATTCCTCAAGTATGTGCATTATGAAGGGTTTTCCAATTTCGACGTGAAATACGATGAGCGTGATGGCACATATCGATTCTTTGAGATCAATACCCGTCCCGGACGCAATACATATTATATGAACCTTGCGGGATCGAACTTCGCCAAATTATTCGTCGACCATTATGTCCTTCACAAGGGACTCGTGTCCACCGTCGCAGACAAGCCGTTCCTGTTCCAAATGGTTCCGAAATCGGTCATCAAAGAATACGTCGCCGAACCCGCCCGCAGCCGGGCGCTCGACCGCATCCGTTCCGGCGTTTCCGGAAATCCCTTGTTCTACCGCAAAGACACCCTGCGGCACTGGTTCTGGTCGGCCGTCAACTATTTCCACCAGACATCCAAGTTCCATCGCATGCTGGGCAGACCGTCAAAGCACTGAACCCACGATTAAGACACGACACGGCACCGATCAAGGACACGAATCCGGGCGTCCTTGATTTCGGCAAGCCGTGACCGCCGCCGTTTCCAGACGGATCATTCTCATCCGGAAATGACAGTGGTCACCGCAAACAGGACACTACATGTTCACTGTGTACAATACATGTCTTCCAATCACACCAGCACGCCCTCATCCATAAACGCCTGCACATCGGGCTGCAGACGCTCGTATTTGAGGCGGGTCTGATCGAAATCGATGAAGAACAGCTTGTACCAGACCAGGAACGTATAGATGTTCCAAATCTGGCGGCGTGCGTCCACTTTGCACTCGAAGTTGTCTTGCAGTAGTTTCAGTATCTTCTTCTGATCGAAGAATTGCGCAACCCAGTCCTCGGAATACAGTTCCCGAACCTGTGCGCAATGGTTCTCTTCACGAAGCCAGGTCTTGATCGGCGTGGGGAAGCCGAGTTTAGGACGCTTCGACCACTCCTCCGGCAGATGCCGATTGGCGGCTTTACGGAAAATATCCTTGGAATCGTTGCTATTGAGCAGCTTCGCGGAGGGTATGGTCTGGGCAAGCTCGGCCACTTTGCGGTCAAGGAACGGCACGCGCAACTCAAGCGAATGGGCCATGGAGATCTTATCGGCCTTCTGCAGGATGTCACTAAGCATGAAGTGCTTCAAATCGATGTACTGAATCTGCTTGAGTTCTTCGACCCCCTCGACCTTGTCGAAATCGGACTGGTAGAGGCCGTTGACGGTAAGATTGTTGCGGTACCGGGGCTGCAGCACGGCATTGGCCTCATCGGAGGAAAATACGGTCGGCCGCTCCATCGTGTAGATATACGCTTGACCGGCATAATACTCACGCGGATGCGCAGCCTGCGTATAGATCTGGGTGCGTCCGGGGAAATTCGGCATCGCCTTGACGGCGTTTGCCACAATGCGTCGCATTCCATTAGGCAGTTTATGAATATCGGCGGCGAAGTTCCAGATGAACTTGTTACGGGTGTGCTCGCCATAATTCACGTACCCGGCGAACAGCTCGTCGGCGCCCTCTCCGGAAAGCACGACGGTCACCTTCTTGCGGGCGAGCCTGCACAGATACCAGAGAGGAATGATCGATGCGTTCGCATCTGGCTCGTCCATGTGATACTGCATCTCGGCGAAATCACGAAAAGCCTCGTCTCCGCTGACGCTGTATTGGTTGAAGTGCAGCCCTTCGTGGTCCGCAAGCTCCTTGGCCTTGCCGACCTCGTCGAACGGACCCTCGTCGAAGTTGACGCTGAAAACCTCATTGGGTCTGAGAATAGTGGTCACATAGCTCGAATCCACGCCCTCGGAAAGGAACGCGCCGACTTTAACATCCGCCACACGATGAGCCTCGACAGAATCGATCACGGTCTTGTCGATGGCATCGATGGTCTGCTCGTCTCCACGCTCATAATCCACATGACGGTAGTCGACATCCCAATACTCGTGGGTGAGCATCTGATCATCATGGAACTCGAACCAGTGCCCGGCCGGGAACCGGTAGACGTTTTTGAAGAAGGTCTCGTTCAGGTCGTTGTATTGGTTCATGAGGAACGGTTTGAGCGCCTTCTCGTTGAGTTCCTTCTTAAAGTGCGGATGGACGAGGAACGATTTGATCTCCGAACCCACGATGAAGGTGCCGTCCTCATGGTAATAATACAGCGGCTTGATGCCGAAGAAATCACGCGCACCATACATCGTCTTTTTGTTGTCGTCCCAAATCAGGAACGCGAACATGCCGCGCACGCGGTTGAGCAAGCCATCCATGCCCCACTGCTCATAGCCGTGTAGCAGGACCTCGGTATCGGCCTTGGTGCGGAAGGTGTGGCCCGCCGCCAGTAGTTCCTCCCTCAGGGACTGGTAATTGTAGATCTCACCGTTGAAGGTGATGAGCACCGATTCATCCTCATTGAAAATGGGCTGCTTGCCGCCGGCCAAGTCTATGATGCTCAGACGCCGGAATCCCAACGCGGCTACATCGTTTGTGTAATATCCACTGCCTTCGACGCTTGGCCCACGATGCTGAATCATCTTCATCATCGACTGGATCGTATAGTCCTTGTCGAGTACGTCCCTATCGCAAAACGCGACGATGCCACACATGCGGTCTCCTCCAAAGCTGATTGTCCACGAACGACAGATCGCGGTACGACTGTCGAATTGACTCTTATCAAGAATAGTAGACTCTCAGCCTTTTCATCGATGTTTCTGTGACCATTTGATGCAGATATCCGAACGTTGCCCCATAGATTCACAAGGTCGCCTTTCCGACATCGCCGACGCCGTTGCGAACGAATCGCAATAGCGTCGGCAATGCCTCCTATACTGGCAACCACGGCTAAGAAAGGCAAAACGTATGCGTATAAGCAGACCGATGAACATATTGCTCACCGTATTCCTGACACCAGCCATGTTTTTGGGGGTCACAGCGCTCACCATGACCGTAGACCTACCGATGGCCAACGCATCGGTACAAGACGATTATCAGCGCAAACTCAACGATCAGGCGAATCTCAAGAGCCAACTGGCCGGTGTGGACAGCGCCCTGGCGGCCAAGATCATCGCTCTCAACGACCTGACCGACAATCAGATTCCCGCGGCGCGCGCAGCTGTGGATTCAGCCCAGCAGAACGCCGATCAGGCCCAGAGCCTGGCCAAGGCGACATCCGATCGGCTTGAGGCCGCCAAAAAAGACAAGGCCGACCTTGAAGAGAAAATCAAACAGACCGGAATCGACTATGACGACGCCAAGGAAGGTGTGGCCGAACAGGCCAGATCAAGTTTCCACGGGTCCGATGCGGCAAACGTGATGGACGTGGTCACCGGTTCGACGACCACCAAGGACTTCGTGGACAAGATGCAGTCGCAGGCCGCTGTGGCACGCAGCGAAGCGAACGCAGCTTCCGATGCCGCCAACACTCTCGGCACTTCGAAGAACCGCAAGCAGCGGTTGGCCGCCATCGAGTCCCAGATCGAAACATTGAAGACCCAGGCTGACGAACAGGCCGCCAGCGCGCAGAAGGCCAGCGAAGACGCCCGGGCACGACAGGCGAGTCTGCAGACGTTGCGTGATCAGGGCGCTACAGCGCGAGCGAGTCTTGAGGCTCAGAAAAGTTCGCTCACCTCCGAATCGGCTCGGCAGGCGCTTGATTTGGTAAGTTTGAAATCGCAGGTCGACGCGGCCAACCAGATGCCGTCCGCCCCCAGCTATAACCCCGGCAACGGCAGCGGCCAGCAAGGCAACGCAGGCAACATCAACAACAATCCCGCGCCGCCCAGTTCAGGAAACAGCGGCGGTGGCGGCGGTGGCGGCGGTGGTAACGCCAGCGGCATGAACTACGAGGTTCCAGGCGGGTGCTGGGGCGTTAACGGTTATTGCTATGGACACCCCACCGGAGACTCCGGCAACGCGTACGCGTATGGTCAGTGCACCGAATGGGCCTATCGTAGGCGACACCAGCTTGGACTGCCTGCAGGCTCCTATATGGGAAATGGCGGCCAATGGGCCGCTACTGGTCGGCGTCTGGGGTATCTGGTCAACAACACTCCGCATGTGGGCGCGGTTCTGGTGGTCGCCCCCGGCCAACGCATCGAGAACTGGTACGCCGATCCGCAATACGGACATGTGGCGGTAGTCGAAGCAGTGTATGACAATAGCATCCTCATCTCCGAAGGCGGCACAGGGTTCCCTGGCTGGTGGCATCAGGGACCGATTTACAATCCATACGACTACCAGTACGTTCACTATTAAAAAGGGCCGCCAACGAGTACACTGAAAACGCCTGCCGCACCGTACATGGTGCTGCAGGCGTTTTCAGTGCCGGACGGCTGGTCCACTCGCGGCTCTTTCAGACATGAAGCAGACGAACCACATTCTCGGCAGCAATCCGCCCGTGGCGTCCGAGCCTCGGCATTGAATATCATTCAGAATCTGCCGAGGTAGGCGATCGTAAGACCGATAACGAACCGGACGGAGCGGATGCCGACGCGTGACAAGGTCCGAGCACACTGAACACGATTGAGGGCTTGAAATCCACTGCTGTCCACGGACTTTGGCATCACGGACAGGCATGGAGTTCAGCGCCGGCTCCGGCTTTTCGAGCCGCGACTTCGCAGCGTATACCTCCCACAACGGCAGCGTCATCCACGCGGCCGAAGAACTGTTTATTCACAAGAACACGTTGCAGAATCACCTGAACCGGATTGGGGAGGACACAGGTTACAATCCACGTGAATTGAGCGACTATGCAGTTCTCAGCCTGGCCCTGATTCTCCATGATTATCTGGCATTCATCTCCAAACCGGCCACCGGTGCCGAACCGACGAAGGGCAACGCCGCCTACTGAAGCCTAACGTTGTCCACGTTCAAGCTTCTGGCTGATGACGGCCGTGACACCGTCGGAACGCATGGTCACCCCATAGAGGGCATCGGCGATGGCCATGGTTCGCTGCTGGTGCGTAATGACGATAAGCTGAGCATGCTGACGCAAGTCGTTCAGAGCATTGATCAGTCGGGTCAGATTGATGTCATCAAGCGCGGCCTCAACCTCGTCCATGACGTAGAACGGACTTGGACGAGCGGTGAATATGGCAAACAAAAGCGCCAAAGCCGTAAGACTGCGCTCCCCTCCCGAAAGCAGGCTCAGCTGCTTGACCCGTTTGCCGGCCGGACTTGCTTCGACGATGACACCGGTAGATAGGAGATCGTCTGGATTTTCCAAACGTAAACGACCCGTGCCCCCGGGAAAAAGCGTGGCGAACACCTTTTCGAACGCCTTAGCCGTGTCATCGAAAGCGTCTTTGAACACCTCAACCATCGTGTGGTCCAAATCCTTGATGAGCTTGAGCAGGTCTTCACGGCTTTGCGCTACGTCGTTGCGCTGGTCGTTCAGATACTGGTTTCTGGCTTCTAGCGCGTCAAACTCCTCGGTGGCCAGGGGGTTGATCTTCCCCAAGGCGTTCAGGTCACGTTGAGCCTTGGCCAGACGTTTGACCTGTTCATCGCGCACGTAGGGAACGGTGCGGAACCGTTCGGAGTGGGCTTGACCGTTACGGCCGTCGGCCGTGTCGCTGCGGCCACCGGTCTCAATGCTGACATCGTTGCTCACGCCATCACCGTCCACATCATTAACATGGTCGGCATCGCGAATACCGTCGCTGCCACTTGCCTCGTCGGCGTCATCAATCGGCACAGGCTGGCCGCTGTCGTCGAGCACCGGCACCGGCTTGTCCGGTCCGTAACCTTCGACCAACTCCGCAATGCTCATGCCGAGCACATCCGATACTTTCTGCTCGATCTGCCCATACTGCGCCGCGAGGCGCTCCCGCTCAACGTCAAGCCCGTGCTCCTGATCCCGCAAACGGTCGACCTGCGGTTCCACTTCATCACGTTTGGCACGCAGATCCTTTAGCTCGGCATCCTGGCTTGAAGCGGCAGCGGTCATCTGATCCCGCTTAGCCTTCACCGCCTTCAGCTCCGTTTCAACCAGCGCCACCATGCCCCGCGCATCCGCGGCAATAGCCCGATCGTGAGCGCATTCACGTTCGCGTTGTTCGTTCAATGCCTTCAACTGGGCGCGTCGCTCAACTGCCGCACGGGCGTTATCGTGCAGGAGTCCCGCCTGACGAACCAATGAATCCGCTTTGGTCTTGGCATTGTTCCATTCGACCTTGGCTGAAAGTTCACGTTCACGCGTCGCGTCAAGTGCCTTCTCCAACTGACGCACCCGCTGTTCAAGCTCATCCAGATCAACGCTGCCGGCGCCCTCACCTTCGGCCTGGCTCAAGCTGTTGTCCAAATCGGCAAGCTTGACTTCATGCGTCCGACGCTCATCGTCAAGCCCCTGGATTTTCAGGTCGAGACCGGCTATCTGCCTATCGAAAGAGGCCACACGGTCGGCGGCGGCTTCAAAGTTGGCACGGGTCTGCTTAGCATCCATTTCGGCTTGGATACGCGCCTGCGTGCAACGATCGACCTCAGCGGCAGCTCGATCGCGCAGAACCTTCGCCCCTTCGATCTGTTGCTCGAGCGGACCCGCTTGTGCTCGAAGCTGCCCTGCCTGACTTGTGGCGGCGTCACGTCGGGCAGCCAACGACAAATCGCTTTGCGAGCGAGAGGAACCGCCCACCGCACCAACGGCATTGACCAGCTGACCGGAAATCGTCACCGCAGTGGTGAACCGACCGGAATCGACGACCTTGGCAGCAGTATCAAGGTCTGCCACGACGGCGACCCCGCGCAACAGCCGACGCACTGAATCGGCCACACGCTCAGCGAGCAGCATATCCCCGGCCTTACGATTGGCGGTCACGAGATGACTGGCATCAAAGGTCTGCCCCGCCGCAAGAACCGGTATGCCGTCGGAATCAAATTCAAGACTTTCCTCAGCATCGTTCATACTGTCAGGATCCGCAGATTCATCAGTGCTCTTGCCGCGACTGGCTGCGTCAACAAACCCAACGCCCTCGACCACTTGAGCGCGCGTCCGCGCCGAGGCATCATCAGGATGCAGTACAACCGCCTTGCCCAACTTCTCGCTTTCGGCCAGACGCAACGCCTCAAGCATACGGTCACTACCTGCTACGACCACGGCACTGGCAAACTGGTCGAGTGCATGCGCTACCGCCTCTTCGAATCCACTGGCCACATGAATGAAATCGGTCAGTCGCCCCAACGTCTCCACACGCTTGTCGCCTTCCAAAGCGCCGGAGGCATTGCGGCTTTCCAGGGTGTCACCAAGCGCTTCGGCCTTCGCCTCGAGCGCCGTAATCGTGCCGTTGATATCACGCAACCGCGCCTGCAAGTCCTGCAGTTGCTCCCGACGCTGCGCGAGATCGGCCTTCGCCGCATCCAGCCCATCATTTTGTGCACCGGAACTCTCTGTACTACACCGAACATCGAGTTCCAACTGCTGACGCTGCCTTTCGGCCACGTTGCGCTGTTCGACAAGCGAAGCACGCTGAGAAGCGAAATCCTTTGAACGCCGTTCGGCCAGCTCGATTGCCGCCTCCTGCCTGGCTTTCAACTCACGCAGACTCGCCACCTGTGACGTGTGGCGCTCAGTGGCTTTCCGAAGTTCCGCAAGCGTTTGACGCGAAGCCGCAAGCTGCTTTTCATCGCCTGCACGAGCCTCAGTTGCCTTGTCGAACGCCAAGCGCGCGTCGGCGACCACGCCTTGCTGACTTTCGGATTGCTTGTCAATCTCGGCGGCCCGGTATTCCAGCAGATCCGGGTCTTCGCCGAAATTAGTGACCTTGCGCCCAGCCGCCGAGCGAGCGCGTTCATCGGCCAGCGAGGCCACCGATCTGAACTGCTCTGCGAGACGCGTCAGATCGCGCCACGTATCATTGACCTTTGCAATGGCAGGATTGGCTGAACTCGAAAGCGCCTCAACCTGCTCGATACGCACTTTTAACCTTGCCAGCGATTGTTGGGCCGTTTCAAGCTCACCACGCACCTGGCCAAACCGTTCACGCATATCGACCCGAGCAGTCATGGCACATTTCGCGTCATCGGCGTAGATTCTGGCTTGCGCGTCGCGCAATGAGACCTGGATGCCGGCCGCCCGCCGGGAGATTTTCGCCTGTCTTCCCAATGGGCCGAGCTGCCGGTGTATCTCCCGTAGCAGATCGTCGGTACGGGCGAGGTTGTCTTCGGTGTTTTTCAGTTTTTTGAGCGCTCGTTCCTTGCGCTTGCGGTGTTTCAGTATTCCCGCAGCCTCTTCGATGAAAGCGCGGTGGCCGGCGGGGTCCGCCTTAAGAATCTCGTCAAGTCGACCCTGCCCCACGATTACGTGCATCTGCTGGCCGAGCCCGGTATCGGAAAGGAGCTCCTGAATGTCCAGAAGTCGGCATTGAGAGCCATTGATCGCATATTCGGAGCCACCATTGCGGTAAATGGTGCGACTGATGGTCACTTCGGTATAGTCAATGTCGAGCGTGCCATCGGTGTTGTCGATTGTCAGGCTTACCTGAGCACGACCCAACGGCGGACGAGAGGAGGTTCCCGCAAAAATCACGTCCTCCATATGGAAGTACCGCGCAAGTTCTTGACACCCTGCTCCCCCATGACCCAGGTCAGCGCGTCGACGATATTGGACTTGCCGCTTCCGTTCGGCCCCACCACCGCGGTGATGCCCGGCTCGAATCGCAAGGTCGTCGCCGAAGCGAACGATTTGAAGCCCTTGAGCGTCAATTCCTTCAGATACATGGGTACCTTGCTCTCCACTACTCATCGTTTACACCGCAACCATCACTGACCGCCACGGATGATTGGCACATCACCATGATACCTTCCGTTAGCCCCACCGCCCATCAACGGTGACACTGCCACTCAATCCGCACTACAAGTCCGGCTCACCCTGCGGCAACACCACACCGCACGCCATCACCGTTGCCCCCCCCCCAACAACCGGTTTCACCCTCCCCGTAATCGTCTCAGCGTACTTGCCAAAGTTCACAGCCGCATCGCCGACACGACTGAACCCACCCCACAAGTCCCGACCATGAGCCCCCCCCCCAAAGATACAGACAAATGGCGGTAGCAAGATATGTGAACGTCCTGATGCCCACAAAAATACGGGAACCCCCTGCCCGAAAATGGCAGAAACAGGTCATTGATGGCAGAAAACGTACATTTCGAAGGGGCAATTCATCCTATTCCCGCCACCGACGACCTGTTTCTGCCACCTAATCCACGTCCGGCATGAATCACCGATGTTTTATTCGACCGGCTCAGAGCACAGGTTTCAGCCTTCTCGATCTTCACCCTCGAACGGAACCCGTTTGACACCGAAATCGCCGAACGTGTCACCGAACACCTCGGAGACGACATCCTCATCCTCCTGCTTCGACTTCGCAAAAGCGGCAGCGGCATCAGTGTCCTCAAGAGGCTTACCGGCACCCTCCTTGCGCTGATCCTTCGGCAGACCAAGTTCTGGATTCTCATGCTCCTTAAGCAGGGTTCGCGCGTCTCCGGCGGTGACGAAGCTGCCGCAGATCAGCACACCGTGGCCATAGCCGACTCCCAGCTCGTCGGCCTCGTCCACCATGTCCACCGCCGCCTGAATGGCATCGGGCAGTTCATCCACCCGCGTCACACGGTCGCGCCCGAACACGCCTACAGCCACCTTTTCCAGATCCTCGGCCGGCATCACACGGTCGCGCCACGAATTTTCGGTAATGATGATGTGGCTCATGATCGGCTCAAGCGTACCCAGATATTCCTCGACCTGCTTGTCCTTCATCATTGCCACCACGCCCACGAGCTGCTCGAAACTGTAATTCTCCTCGATTGCCGCACGCAGGGATTCGGCCGCATTCACATTGTGACCCCCGTCGATGATGATCGTGGGCGAAGTGCGCACCTGCTCGATGCGCCCCGGTATTTTCACCCCGCCGAGCGCCTCCGAGACGACCTCCTGCGTGAGCTGACCCGCCACGGGAATCACCACCTCACAAGCCGCGAGCGCCGCCAAAGCGTTGTGGGCCTGATGCTCGCCGAACTTGGCCACGGGTATGTCTTCGTAAAGGCCGCCCGGCGTGCGGAACGTGACCACCTGACCACCCACGGCCGGCGCACGCGAGACGATTTCCATCTCTTCTCCGTCACGAATGAGCGTGGAATGTTCCGCCACCGCGGCCTGCTCGAGAATCGGCATGACCTCGGCCTCGTGCGGTTGCGACCCGATAATGGCAGTCGCCTCATGCTTGATGATGCCGGCCTTCTCGGTGGCGATCTTGGCCGGGGTGTCACCCAGCCACTGCATGTGGTCCATGTCGACCGGGCCGATGATGGATGCGTCGCCGTTCAGGGCGTTGGTGGCATCCCACTTGCCACCCATGCCCACCTCGATGATGGCCACATCCACGGGGGCGTCCGCAAACTTCCAGACAGCCATCGCGGTCAGAATCTCGAAGTAGCTCATCGGGGCCTTGCCGTCGGACTTCATCTTCGCGTCCACCAGCGCCACGAAATCCTTGATCTGCAGCCACGTATCGACGAAATCATCGTCGGAAAGCTGCTGGCCGTCCACCGCGAGGCGCTCGTTGATCCTCTCGAGATGAGGCGAAGTATATAGCCCGGTGCGCATGCCGTATGCACGGCAGATCGCCTCGGCCATGCGGGCGGTGGAGCCCTTGCCGTTGGTGCCGGTGATGTGGATGATGCGGAACGAGTCCTCCGGGTGACCAAGCACGTCGAGCATCAGGTTCATGACCTCGAGGTCGTGGCCCAGATCATCATGTGAAGTGGGACGACTCATGATTTCGCGTTCGACTTGACGAATGCCGATTCCACCGGTGTTCGGATGCTCGTATGACATAAAACCTCGTTTGTATGTAAGCACGCTTGGATAATCAGATAAAACCATTCTAATCGGACTGCCGAACCAACTAAGCCCCGCGAAGAACAGGCACGCAATGCCTCGAATGGCACACATTCAAGCCGCAAGCACGCTTCAATGCCAAAAGCGCCGTTGAGACCATGCAGCAAGCCTCAAGGGCAGACAAACCGTTATACGAGTTTTCAAGCCAACTCAAACCAGCTACAAATCAATGAAACATAGGGCCAAACCAATCATGAGCATAAGCACGAGTAGCGCAACCGCAAGAATTATTACCAAGACGGTCGGTTTTGTGTCTGCGGGAGTCATCACTACGACGAATACACCGGCAGCTCCGATTCCCAAGAGCAAACCAGCAGCGAAATACAATATCGATTATCGACGATGAAACACCATCAGCAGCACAGACCACACAATGCCAGTAGCAAGTTGGCCTAGAAAAACATTTAAAAGCCCTTTTCCGTCAGACTCCGTCACCAGCCACATCAACACTCCCCCATCATCAATCTTTCGCTGGCGATTCAGCTAGCATCGAGTCCACCCCGCCCCGATCACAGCGCCGGCTACAAAACCGGCAATGCCACTGTTCCAACCCCGGGGCAAGCGATGCCGATTATACACGATTTGCACACCACATCAATACATTATCAGCGTCCGCGTCCGACAGCGAATGAACACGTCAGCGATTTATGCAGGCCATATCACTAGAATAAGTGTCGCAACCAGCTTTATAACGTTGATTCAGGAGAGGACATGGCTCGAAAAGTGACCGAAAAAGACAAGCAATACGAAGCCGAGGAGATGTCCGCGGCACCGGGCGCGGAGCAGCCGATGAGCGACAGGATCAACAACCGCACGTTGCGTCCGACCACATCCAGGAAATTCGCGGAATTCATGAAGTCCGGTTGGGACAATCAGGAACCGGACATCGAGCCTCTGGAATCCAGCAAATTCACCCCTGACAGACTCAAGGCGCTGGGGGCGCGGTTCCCCGGCGAGCGCATCGTCATTCCCGCCGGGCAACCCAAGACGCGCAACAACGACGACGACTATGCCTTCCGCCCCAATACCGAATTCTCCTATTACACCGGACTCGGTCAGGACTATGAGGCCGGAGCGGTGCTCGTGCTCAACCCCATCGATCCCGAAAGCAACGAAGCCAAGGCGGGCATGACCCACACCCCGGTGCTGTTCGTCACCCCCCGTGCCGACAACAGCACCGAGGCCTACTACGCCGACGCCCATTATGGCGAATACTGGGTGGGGCCGCGAGCGGGCCTCAAGGAACTCAAAGCGATGACCGGCATTGAAACGCACGACATCGCACAGCTGTCCGACGCCCTTGGCAAAGATGTAGGCACCGAGGAGGGGGCCGTGAAGTTGCGGGTCGTGCGCGAGGCCGACCAGGCAATCACGAACGAGGTCGAAGCGGTACGTGAAGCCAATGGATTCCCCGATCCGAACACCAACGAAAAGGCCGACGACGAACTGGAGGAGTTTGCCTCTACCGCCCGCATGCTTAAAGACTCCTATGAAATTGGTGAGATACGCAAGGCCGTCAATGCCACCAAGCGTGGATTCGACAGAATCCTTACCCGTCTGCCTGAAACCATCGGCCAGCCGCGCAGCGAGCGCATGCTCGAAGGCGCCTTCACCAGCGTCTCGCGCGAGGAAGGCAACACCGTCGGCTATGACACCATCGTCGCCTCAGGCGAGCACGCGCCCATCCTGCACTGGATGCGCAACACCGGTGTCGTGGGTCACGGCGAGCTGCTGTTGATCGACGCGGGCATCGAGGTCGACAGCCTCTATACCGCCGATATCACCCGCACCTTCCCGGTGGACGGCAAGTTCACGCCGTTGCAGAAGAAACTCTATCAGGCCGTGCTCGACTCGCAGCAGGCCGGCTTCGACGTGGCGCAGGTGGGTGCCACCTATTCCGACATCCACCATGCCTGCATGCGCGTAATCGCCGAGCGGCTGCACGAGTGGGGCATTCTGCCGGTCGACGTGGAGGAGTCGCTCTCCCCCGAAGGCCAGCAGCACCGGCGTTGGATCGCCTGCGGCGTGGCGCACCATCTCGGCCTGGACGTGCACGACTGCGCTCAAGCCCGCTACGAATCGTATCAGGGCGCGAAAATCACCCCGGGCATGGTCTTCACCATCGAACCGGGGCTGTACTTCGCCAAGAACGACCTCTTGATTCCGGCCGAACTACGCGGCATCGGCATCCGAATCGAGGACGACGTGCTGATGACCGAAAACGGCCCTGAATGGATCTCTTCGGGCATTCCCAAGCAGATTGACGAAGTCGAGGAGTGGATGGCGCAGCGCGCGACCGCCAGGAACTGACTCCACCGAATTGCGGGCTCCGATAATGCGGGAGGACCTAAGCGCAACGTTCAAGGGACTCGAGGCCCGTGCGGTCAGAGCAACGCTTGAATATCGCTATTTCGACCTTCCGCACTCGCATGTAATAGTTGAACGAAAACCGATTCCGCGTTGAAACTGCGAAGTTGTCGATGACACGAACATAGACAGGGACTGCGCACAGGAGGACGTAATGACTACACCTACATTCATCGTCGAACTGCGCAAAAAGATCGGACATGACCTGTTATGGCTCAACGGAGTTACGGGACTTGTGCTGGACGGCCAGGGTCGAATCCTTTTGGGGCAGCGCGCGGACACCGAGCAGTGGGCCTTGGTTTACGGCATCAACGAACCGGGCGAACAGCCGGCAGATACCGTTGTACGCGAAATCAAGGAGGAGACCGGCATAGACGCCGAAGTCACCGATCTGGTGGCGGTGGTCTCCTCTTCCGAAATCATCACCTACGCCAACGGCGACAGAACGCAGTACATGGACCATTCGTTTTTGTGTCAGCTGAAGCCGGGCGGCAACGCCGAGCCGTTCGTGGGCGACGACGAAAGTCTTTCGGTTGGTTGGTTCAGCCCGGACGCACTGCCCCACCCACTGGCCGCCAGCACCATCGAACGCTTGAAAATCTTCGATCAATACCGATCCGACAAAACCGCAGGCGACCCGCACGCCTTATTCATGTCAAACGGACGGCTTTACTGAACGAGCCGGCACTCCCCTCACACCCTACGCACGGCACGTCCGGATGCGAAATGGTCGAGGGCGCCGGTCTTGGCGATGGCCCGGTAAAGAAACCAACTCATCACTCCGGCGATCAGAACGCCGCCGATCAACTCGCACGCCATGTGCGTGATGCCGCGCGGGCTGAGGAAAGCCACGCCCTGGAATTGAAACAGCATCAGATACACGCCGTATTCCAACGATGTGAGCAGCCCGGAAACAATGGAAAGACCAAGATTATATTTACGGTAACGCGACAGCGCGAAGGGCAGTTCGGTGAAAATACTTTGCATCAGAGCGGATATGACGACGAAGCTGAGATCATACTGGTTGCCGAACAGGGTTTCCGTCAGACTGCCGATCACGTTGACGTATACCGCCGCCCCAGGCTTACGGATAATCAGCATTGCCAGAGGACCGGAGAAGTACCAGAATGCGTGGAGCAGGCTGGCGACACCGGGCAGCACGGCCTTGAGGATAGGAGAAACCCATACGTAGGCAAAGTTGAAACCCCAAAAGATGACGCCGCATGCGACGCCCAGAGCGGCTCCGACGGCGATATCTGCCGCACGCCAACGCAGGCTGCGCACCACACGGATCGCAGGCGTCATGGTGGCGGATGCGCGCCTGTAGGAATCATGTTGATTATCTGAATCCGGGGCAGAGCTTGCCATGCGTGAACCTATCTCTCAAACCGTACACAGTATTGACTCATACATCAAGCGTCCCTTGACCTGCACGGTTCGGGCGGAGACGCCGACGCATATGGCCACCCTACCACGCAGTCCGTTGGGCACGCCGTATCCGCGCTATCGGCACAATTTATATCCCGCATCACGCAACAAGTCCATCCCACCATCCGTTTGAACTTGATACCCCTTGTTTTTGGGTTAGATGGGTAACTTACTACGTCCGATACACGATAGCCATCAACGAGAATGACGGAACTCCGAGACCTTGGCATGCATCCAACTGCAGAGTTGACCAACAAAGCTCCCGCACAATGAAATATCGCCCCCCCCCATATTGACCTCATCGGGTTCGCAGTTTGCGCATTACGGTGTTTTTATTCCTCAATAAACGGCAGTGGAACATCGATGAACTGGCGCAAACCGACTTGGGCCGCACCCAGCAGAGCCGGACGACCGTTGACATCAGACAGCAGAACCCTGGGACGAACCTTCGGATAGCTCAGAATCTGCGACTCAAGCTCGTCCTGAAGCCGTGAAGCCAGCTCTTGGCCGAACCTCTCCAAGATTCCGCCTAAAATCACCGTGTCGATATCGAGGATGTTGATGGCCGAGGAAATTGCCGAGCCCAGCGCCCGGATCGCACGATCCACAGCCTCAACGGTACGCTTGTCCCCGGCATTCCAGCGGGCAAGCAGCTCATCGACAGCCTCGATACGCGTGGCCCCTTCATTGCTGGCCACCCCCGCGGATTCGACAAGCGCCTGTCGACCGGCGTAAGCCTCAAGGCAGCCGTGTCGGCCGCATGCACACAAAGGACCATCAAGCGAGACCGAAACATGCCCCAACTCTCCCGCAAAGCCGTGGTCACCCGATTCTACGCGGCCGCGCCGCACCAACGCTCCGCCGATACCGATATCGGTGGAAACGTAGAGGAACGAATCCGATGGCGCCACGATGCCATCATCACGCCGCTGTGTGGCATAGCCGGGAATCTGTGCAAGACCTGCCATGTTCGCCTCGTTGCCCGCTTTCACGTTCAGCCGCGAGACCAGAGGAAAGCGCTTAATGTCAATTCGTCGCCAACCCAGATTTCTAGCGGAAAGCAACTGCTCGTCGTCAGTGACGAGTCCGGGCAAGGCAAGTCCGGTCCCGGCAATCTCGAGACCACGCTCTCCGACCACTCGTTCAGCTTCCAACGCCAGACCGTCAAGCCGACCGAAAACCTCGTCCGGATCACTGCCTCCCATCGCCTCAGCGACCCAGCGCTCACAGACCACAGACCCGTCGACACCGAGCACGATGACCCCGAATCCATCGGTATTGACCTGTAAACCCAGACCACAGAACCGTTCCCCAGAGATGCTTAAGGGCGTACTTGGCCGCCCGTGCGTGGCATAGGAGGCAGGTGCCCCTTCTTTGACGGCACGCGCTTTGACGAGCATGGGAACCAGCAGTGACATCGTCGCCTTCGTAAGCCCGGTACGTTTGGCCAGATCCGCGCGACTCATGGGTTGCGGCGACCGCAACAACGTGTTGAGCACTACAGAAAGATTGTGATTGCGCAAATCGTCCTGATTGATGCTGGTTAATGCCATGTATCGCCTTGCCTTTCGTTACCCCCAACTCTATCAGGCGGTATACGAGTTCGAGAAACTTGAAATAGTTTATTCGTTTAACTAATATAATGGGTACAAAGACGATAGAGATACCGTGATTCATCACAACGTAGTACATGAAAGGCATTGAGGGCTTCACCATGAACGCACAGCACTCCCAGAACCCGCAACCCAATGAACGTGTCCTCGTGGCCGGAATCGACACTTCCACGCAATCCACGAAGGTTCGCGTCACCGATGCCGCAACCGGAGAACTGGTCCGTTTAGGCCAAGCAAAACATCCGGACGGCACAAGCGTCGACCCGGAATGCTGGTGGCTGGCCTTTCATTCGGCCGCCGAAGCGGCAGGCGGACTTGGCGACGTGAAAGCCCTCTCCGTCGGCGGCCAGCAACATGGCATGGTGCTTCTGGATTCGCGTGGACGGGTGATCCGCGACGCGTTGCTCTGGAACGACACACGTTCGGCTCCACAGGCCGAATCCCTCATTGAACGGCTCGGCCGAATTGAACCGGTGACTGCGGAGGAACCAGAGGACGTTGTCCAGCGCGGACGCCAGCGCTGGGTGAAGGCCGTCGGCTCCTCCCCCGTTGCCTCGTACACTCTGACCAAACTTGCCTGGGTGGCCGAAAACGAACCGGAGAACGCGGAGCGCATCGCCGCGGTGTGCCTGCCTCACGATTGGCTCAGCTGGCGCATCGCCGGATTCGGACCGGTCGAAGAAGGTCAGGACGCCCATCTTGAAGCCCTGTTCACCGATCGTTCCGACGCTTCCGGCACCAGCTACTATGACGCCGCCGCCGACCAGTACCGCCCCGACCTCATTGACATGGCCATTGGACGGCACGACGTCATTCTGCCGAAAGTGCTCGGTCCTCGCGAGGCGGCCCACGTCAAAGCCTCGCCGGAAATCGCCGGAGCGAATGTGGCAGGGGGCTGCCTGATTGGACCGGGGGGCGGCGACAACGCGATGGCCTCGTTGGGACTTGGCATGAACGTCGGCGACGTAAGCATTTCTCTCGGAACGTCAGGCGTAGCCGCGGCCGTGGCCGAAAAGCCGGTCTACGACCTGACCGGCGCGGTCTCGGGCTTTGCCGACTGCACCGGTCATTTTTTGCCTTTGGCCTGCACCATCAACGGCTCACGCATTCTGGATGCAGGACGCAGCGCGCTCGGAGTGGATTACGAAGAACTGGGCAGGCTCGCTCTGCAAAGCGAGCCCGGCGCCGGCGGTCTGACGCTCGTTCCATATTTCGACGGCGAGCGCACGCCGAACCGGCCGGACGCCAAGGCCACCCTGACGGGTATGACGCTGGCGAACACCACGCGGCAGAACTTCGCTCGCGCATTCGTCGAGGGACTGCTGTGCTCCCAACGAGACTGTCTGGAATTGATCAAACGGCTGGGCGCAAGCGTCAACCGCATTCTGCTCATTGGCGGCGGATCCAAGTCCGAAGCCGTGCGCATCCTTGCGCCCGCAATCCTGGGCATGCCGGTCAGCAGACCAGCCACCGACGAATATGTGGCCATTGGCGCCGCCCGCCAGGCCGCTTGGGTGCTTGACGGCGGAGTCGAACCGCCGGCTTGGGATTTGTCAATCGACGGCACCGAAACCGCCGAACCGACGCCTGATGTCTACAAGGCATACGAAAGGGCGCGCGGATGAAGGATATGGGGGGGGGGAGGTGTATGCAGTTGCGCTGTCATTCCCACACATATTCACGAGTCCGACAACATCGACGCAGCTCTACACCTTTGAAAAGCGGCAAGTTGGATGTTGTGAGTCCGGTCAATGAAACGACCAGCCCGGCACACAACATTCAATCCGCCAGTCGCGACTATCTACTGGGCAGGATGAGCTCGAGAATCTTGCGCCATTCCTCTACGAAATCCATGCCATCGATATCGTGCAGCCAACGAAATTGCAACCCATCCATCGCGGCCAAAACCTGACGAGCCGTCTCGGCCGGATCCTCGGCGCCATCACGCTCACAGGCCATGGTGTACTCATGTAGAACACGTCGTTCTCGGTTGAGGAAGAACTCATGTGCCGGGTGATGTTCGTTGAGAGACTCCGCCTGAAGCAACGTATATAGCCGCACAAACTCCGTACGCTTGGCGTTCACCTTAGCCGTCGCGATAGTCAGGTCTCTGATACCAACCGGATACTTTGTACCGATGACGGCAATTTCATTCAGAGGTTCATCAATATTCAACTGTTTCGCTATGTCACTGCTGACAAGCAAATCATTGTATTTGACCACTTCACTGAGCAGTTTTTCCTTCGAGCCGAAATGGTAGAGCACCCCCGCCTCGGTGATGTGCTCGGCCTCGGCCACATCACGTATGGTAAGTCCCCAGAAACCATAATTCGAGATCAGAGAACTGGCCGTACGCAATATGCTCAGCCTGCGTTCATCTTTGGTCATTTTTTGTGAGGAGTTATGCCGAGGCATACGTTCACCTTTCATCGTTATTCACTCCATGATAGTCCGACGCACACTACAACGGGAACATATGACGATATGACACATGTTCCCGTTGGACAACCGATGGACTACTTGGTGAACCCGGCAGTCAAACCCGCCACCATCTGTCTTCTACCGACGACATATGCCACCAGAATCGGGAGCACGGAAATCACCACAGCCGCCAATATGCCTGGCACATCAACGGTAAATTGACCTTGGAACTGCCACAACGACAAAGGAATCACACGATTGTTTGCACTCTGTGTCAGGATAAGCGGGAAGAGGAACCCATTCCATACGTTCAACGCGTCGTAAATCGACACTGTTATAAGCGCGGGCTTGACCATTGGAATAGCCAAACGCCACATGATCGAGAACTCGGAGGCACCGTCAACCTCCATCGCCTCGAACAATGAAGACGGGATATCTCGCAGGAAATTTACGAGAATCATCACCGTAATCGGAATGACGAAAGCCGCCGACGGCAAGATCAGCGCCCATAAAGTGTCATATAAACCGATCTTCACAATGATGTAATAGATGGGCACGATGGTGGCCTGCATTGGAATGGCGAGACCTGCAACAATCAGTTTGTAGGCTCGACGCGACCACGCATCCACCCGGCGCACAATCAAATAGGCCGCAGGAATCGTAACCGCGAGGATAAGCACTACAGTGGCAACAGTCACGATGATGGAATTTCGAACATAAAGCAGAAAGTCATTCTGGAACACGCGCTGGTAAGCTGAGAATGTTACATGCCTAGGTATAGATAGCGGATTATCATTGAAAATCTCCATCTGATCACGCAATGAAGTCACCACGATGTAATAGATAGGAACAACAACGACCAGCAACCAAAGCCATCCGAGCAGACCACCGATGACGTTATAGCGCTTATGACCAATGGTAATCATGTCACACACCCTCCATTTGACTTTCCATTTTGTCCGTTCCCGAGAGTTTGTTCAGCAGCTGAGAGACAACGATGCCAAGCACCAGGATGACTACTCCGACCACACTGGCCCCACCCATGTCATAGCTGCTGAATCCTCGAATATACATGTCCAAAGGCAGTATTCTCGTCGAGTTTGCAGGCCCTCCCCCGGTCATTACATACACCAAGTCGAAATAAGTAAGCGAACCGACAATCATGAGTGTGGAATCCGTGGCGAAAGTATATTTCAACTGCGGCAAGGTGATGGAAAAGAACTGGCGCATTTCTCCTGCGCCATCAATCTTTGCGGCTTCGTACAGACTCGTTGGAATCTGACGCACCGCTCCCTGATAGAGCAAAGAATGCAGCGGGATGAAGCACCACGAGACCACAAGGATCAATACCCACAAAGCCGTTTTAGGGTTACCCAAAAAATTTTGTTGAAGCCACGGGAGCCCAAATGCCTTGCCGATTCCATATTGGGGGTCAAGCAAGTTCTTGAACGAAATGGCCACTGCCGTAGAGGAAAACAGCAAAGGCAAAAAGAAGAAAACCGCCAACACCGCACGATACCGCTGCGAACCGGCCATAAAGACCCCCAACAAAACGGACATGACCGTCTGTAGCAGCCAACTGACCACGGTCAATACCAGCGTCAGCTTCAATCCGTTGAAGACCAGCGGATCTGACAGCATTCGCTTCCAGTTGCCCAGCCCATTCCACGTAATGGCGCCAAGACCATCCCAATTCATGAGCGAAAGCACCACCACCCCGATCAGAGGTACAACCGCAAAAACTCCGAACAAAACAAGGGCCGGAACCGCGTACCACATCGATGGCCCCTTCGCCACCTGAGTGCGGTTTCCGGCCAAACGCCTAGCTGGAACCCCTTTGCGAAGTCTGCAAATCGACTTCCTTGGACTATTGCCGTCCATTTGATTAGTATGTTTCATGTCTTTTCCTCGCCACCGCCCCCAACCGGCCGTTCGGGCAATAAACGTCACAAGGCATCCGCCACAGGAACGGCCATAGGGAGACGATCATCACCTGATGGTCGCGTTCATCTTTTCAACGAACTGATCCGGGGTCTGGGACATAAGGAAGACCTGTTCCAGATTGTTGAGCACAGCCTCGGCTTGGTCGGTTGGCAAGGATTGGTCCCACGAAAGACGGAATGCCGGGGTGTTGGCCATTGACTGGTACACCCACGAATAGAATCCCATCTTGCCATCGGCGGCCTTGACTTTAGAGTCAATATTCTTGACTGGCGGCACCGCACCTATTTTCAACAGGTCACTGACCATAGTGTCGTCATAAGTCGTGTTTTTCAGGAAGGCGACAGCGCTTTTCTGCTGCTTGGACCTGGCTTTCGCGGAGACAGACCAGTAGTTGGTGAGATTACCGGTCAGATCTTTCGAATCTCCCTTACCGCCCTCGACCACAGGGAATGGGGCGAAAGCGAACTGACTGGTGCTGAAATCCTTAGAAAGCGATTTGAAGTCAGGAAATGCCCATGAACCCATCAGCTCCATACCAGCGCCGCCATTGACCACCATCGAAATGTCCTTACGGTCATCAGCCGTCATTGACGTGTACACATTGCCGAAAGCACCTGCCTTGACCAAATCTTGGATCATGCCCATAGCCTTTTTCACAGACGGATCGCTCCATGCGCCCTTCTTGCCTTCGACTACGTTGTTGAAAACCTCAGGCCCTCCGATGCGATCGACCAAGTACGCGGCCCACATCAGATAAGGCCACTGACTGCCACCTGCCAACGCGATCGGTGTTTTTCCTGAAGCTTTTATCTTCATGACAGCGTCAAGCAGATCGTCCCATGTCTTCGGCACCTCATTAACTCCAGCATCCGTCAACACTTTTTTGTTCACATAGAGCACCACTGGTTGAACGCCCTGAGTTGGCACGGCATACAGTTTTCCATCGACATATCCGGCTTGCGCCACAGAATCAAAGACTTTCGACTTGACCGTCGATTCAAGATCCGAGGTCAGATCCGTAATCTGATTTGATTTCACGTATTCACGGAGCGTCGCGCCGCCCCATCCATAAATCAACGTAGGGGCATTGCCTGCGCCTACTGAAGTACGGATCTTCTTTTTATAGGAGTCATTCGCGAAGTACTCCGTATCGATCCTCTGATCCGCATGCCTGCTGTTCCAGCGCTCTACAGCCTGTTTGGTAGGGGCGAAATTGCTGTCACTGATGCCCCACATCGTCGCTTCATCACCGGATGCCGCAACGGACGAAGTCGATGCGCCACACGCGGCCGTTCCCGTCAACATCGCCGCCGAAAGAGCCAGCACGGCGATTCTCCTGAAACTTTTCATAGTACTCCTCCTCGAGTTAGAACCAGACATCATGATCTATTACCAACATGCACTCTCTATGAGTACGGGACTGATTATATACTTAATGATTACTAAGTGCAAATTACTCAGTGAATGCTGTACAATAATTAACTGTCAAAAAATCGTCAAAGCCGAATGCGCTGCTGAGCGGCTACAACGAAGTAAAACATCGAAAGGACACCCACATGTCATCGACAAACACGACCCATACGACGCTGCATGTTGCAGCCCAGGCCCCGCAAGGCGGGGATGGATCTGAAGCCCGCCCCCTCAACCGCATCCAGCAGGCGGCCGACATCGCGACCGCCGGCGACACCGTGGTCGTACACGAAGGCATATACCGGGAAAACGTAAATCCAAAACACGCGGGCACCAACATCGAACGCATCACCTACACGGCCGCTCCCAACGAACATGTGACGATTGCCGGTTCTGAAATCGCCACGAACTGGCAATCCGATGGACAAGGCATATGGCATGTTGAAATACCCAACACACGTTTCGGAGAATTCAACCCGTATGCTGAGCCCCTGGAAGGAGATTGGCTAATCGCTCCAAAAACATGGAAACCAACCTTAGGCGAGATATACATCAACGGATCGTCAATGTATCAAGCAAGCTCATATGACGAAATGCTCACAGCCAAACCACGCACAACCGGACTCGGACCTGAATGGGTCACGATTCCCACACCCATCAAAGCCCCAGAAAAGACCATTTATCAGTGGCATGCCCAAGTCGATGAAACAAAGACCACAATTTGGGCTAATTTCCATGACATTGACCCCAACCATGAGTGCATCGAATACAACGTTCGCAAAACCTGTTTCTACCCGGACCAGACCGGTATCGGCTACATCACCGTACGCGGTTTCGAACTACGACAGGCGGCCTGCCCGTGGGCCCCGCCGACAGCCGACCAACCCGGACTAATCGGTCCGCATTGGAGCAAAGGCTGGATCATCGAAGACAATGACATCCATGACGCGAGATGTAGCGCTGTAAGCCTCGGGAAGGAATACTCCACCGGTCAAAATGAATCATATTTCATCAAAGACAAACCGGGTTACCAATACCAGCTTGAAGGCGTGTTCCGTGCCCGTCATATTGGTTGGGATAAAGACACGATCGGCTCCCATATCGTAAGAAACAACACCATACACGACTGTGGACAAAACGGGATAGTCGGCAACATGGGCGGCGTGTTCTCTACTATCGAACACAACAAAATATATAATATAGGCACCAAATACGAGTACTTCGGCTACGAAATCGCTGGCATCAAGTTGCATGCGGCAATAGACGTACGTATCGTCAATAACGACATCCATGACTGTGCTTTGGGTACATGGCTCGATTGGCAGGCTCAAGGCACGCGAGTGAGTCGCAACATATATCGCAGCAATGATCGCGATTTCATGATCGAGGTGACGCACGGACCTTGCCTGTTTGACAACAACATCTTTGCATCGCCCTACAACTTCGACAACGTGGCACAAGGCAGCGCCTTCGTGCATAATTTGTTCGCCGGCTCCACACGCAAGATAACCGTGCCCGACAGGTTCACCCCCTACCATTTGCCGCATTCAACCACACTTCTAGGCACAGCGCCAGTATATGGCAACGACGACAGGCTTTTGCAGAACGTCTTTACCGCCGCCCGAACGATTCCGGACACCCAAACCCGTGGCACCGAGATTTACGACGGGGCTACCGAGGACATGAGCGAATATATTGATGAGGTCATGAAACTAGGTGGAGGTGATGTGGATGTCTATGAACAAGTCACACAACCGGCCTACGTAGAAGGCAACGCATATTTTAATGGCACAAAGCATTATAATCGCGAGGCGCACAGCTTTAGCAGTTCTCACAGTCTTGGACTGTCCTTCGAAGAACACGACGATGGCGGTCTTTGGTGCTCGTATGACGTACCCGAAACACCGGAAGTGCCGACATGCCTGATCGACTCAGTACGATTGGGAACACCGCGAATCACAAAGGAAGCTTACGAAAACCCTGACGGGACGCCACTCTGCATCAATCAGGACATCACCGGAAGCCCTCGTGACACACAGCCCGCCCCGGGACCGTTCATGAATTTAAGTACTGGAAAGCACATCATCAAGGTGTTCTAAAAATTGCAAACTTTTTGGTAACAATAAATAAGAACACTGTCTGTAACTGAGAATCGGGGGCAACCCACAAAGAACTGCCATCGATTCTCAGTCACAGACAGAAACATCAGGGGCGAATAAAACAGTTAATTGAAGGAGCCTTCCCTTCAACCGATGGCGTTCGGCGTTGTAAGCACTTAGGTACCGGCATGACCAACCAGGACGATCGGACTATAAGTCATGTCTACGCGGCGGCATCTCCTATAGCGGCCGCATACTGCTCCGGAGTCCAATCCTCGGGAACCACTCCAATAGCATGGCATGGGTTGCCTACAGCCACACTGTTCCGGGGAATGTCACCGACAACGACAGATCCGGCACCTATAACGGAGCCATCGCCGATGGTCACTCCAGGGCACACCACCACATTGCCACCAAGCCACACATTATCGCCAACGGCGACATCAGCATTGCGCTGCCAACCCTCCAACCTCGGTTTGGCAGGCACGGCATGATTAGGCGTATAAATACTGCACCTCGGTCCGATCAGACAGTTGGAGCCGATTGAAATCGAACCTCCCCCGACAATCAAAAAATCCATGTTGATGAACGTACCGTCGCCTATTTCCAACCCCAGCCCGTAATCCAAACGGATCGGCGGGCGAAAATCCACTCCCTCGCCAGCGGCTGGCACCAATTCACGA
Source organism: Bifidobacterium bohemicum DSM 22767 (assembly GCF_000741525.1). Taxonomy (GTDB): domain Bacteria; phylum Actinomycetota; class Actinomycetes; order Actinomycetales; family Bifidobacteriaceae; genus Bifidobacterium; species Bifidobacterium bohemicum. The sequence goes on from NZ_JGYP01000002.1 coordinate 266,188, forward strand.
AACAGACGCATGGCCTCCTGGGGATTGTCAAAATATATTCGATTGATTCTGTCACAAGTCGATTGAGCCTGCCAGGTGAGCCGTGGAAGAATCTCGGACTTACGATATTGCAGCCACTCCTGCGCGAACAATCGCTCCACGTCCAAGTATCTGCGTCTCAACTGATTCACTTCGTCACTATCCGACATAGACCCTCTCTCCTTTCGACCGCACCGCTGTTGCTTCATTTCCGCGAATCGCTCTTTTGCCGGGTTTCACCGGCTCTGTCTTCTTTACTTGGACGACTTTTTTCAAACATGTCGACTTCCTTGACGTTTCCATGACGACCAACACGCCATAATCGCCATGCTCCTACAGCGAAATAGATAGTTGCGGAAAAGATGCATACGGCCAAAAATATGGTTGAACCCACAAACAGCGAACCGTCTTTTTGCGATTGATAAATCAAATCCACCAACCAGAGGGCACCACCCACCGCCCCGACGGCATAAAACCTTTCCCGGACAACGTTATTCACAGCTCCTCCTTGGTTACAAATCAACAAATCGCCTCGCAATGCACCCCGCTTCAGCAATCCAAAACTCAAATACGCCAAGCGGGAGCAGACAACAACCAAAATATCTACTCCCGCCCATTGCTCTAACTTGCAGGCACAATTCCGCGAATCACATCAACGTGCCGGGAAGGTGCATGTGGAAAGTCCTCAACGGAGCAGCGCTGCAAGCCTCAATCAACTCAACCCTTCTTCTTTTTGCTGACCAGATCGTAGGCAACCGCCGCAATGACAACCAGACCCTTGATGGTCTTGACGATGGCCGCATCCGCGCCCATAATCGAAAGACCTTGGTTCAACACACCCATGATCAAGGCACCAACCATCGCACCCGGGATGGTGCCCACACCGCCGGCAACCGCGGCGCCTCCGATGAAGCAGGCAGCGATGGCGTCCATTTCGAATTCCATACCTGTTGAAGCAGTGGCGGAGGCGAGGCGAGAAAGGGTGATGATGGCGGCCACAGCCGTAAGGAATCCCATATTCAAGAAAATCTTGAAATCAACCATCTTGGTATCGATTCCTGAAAGGACGGCCGCCTTGCGGTTGCCGCCCACCGCATAAATGTCACGTCCAAACACCATTCGATTGAGCACAAACCAGTATACCGCAACAAGCACACCGATGATAACGAGCACGATTGGAATACCGCCAACATTTGCATTACCGGAAGTCGCAAACAGATAAGTCACGAATCCGATGCCAAGAACCGCCAATATGCACTTCAATGCAATCCAAGCGGTAGGCTCCACCAAGGTTCCGTTTTTGATGGCCCGGCTGCGCTTGCGGATCTGCATCCAGATGACCAAAGCCATAGCCAAAACACCGACCACGATGGTCAATCCGTCGAACGGTCCCCAGAATCCGAGTATATTGGGCAGATAATCCTTCGCTATGGCGCGGAACGGCTCAGACTGCAATGGAATGGACTCACCGGCCACTACCGTAGCCAGACCTCGGAAAATCAGCATGCCACCAAGTGTGGTAACGAATGCGGGCACACCCACATACGCGATCCAGAATCCGTGCCAGCAACCGATCAGCAGTCCGATGACGATCATGAACAGAATGGCAACCATCCAATTCATGCCCCAGTTTTTCATGGCGAAAGCTCCCACCCCACCAATGAAAGCGACCACTGAACCCACCGACAGGTCGATATGGGTACCGATGATGATCATCAGCATACCGATGGCGGCAATCAAAACGTAAGCGTTTTGTTGGAAGAGCGCGACTACATTGTTCGGGTATAGCAGCCTGCCCCCAGTCAGAATCTGGAAGATGATAATCACCAGGACAAGAGCCAAATAAATGCCGTATGAACGAACGTTGCCAAGGAGCAGATTTTTGACCGAAGCCGTCTTCGGAACCTGATCGTTACTGTTTTTAAGCGCTTCCTGCGCTTGTGCTGAAGCCATAATTGCTTTTCCTTTCTTAAGCCTTATCAGACACACTCATGACGCGTGGCTCAGGCGAACGTCTCGCTAAAACCCATGCGCTGAGAGCCGGTCATGTAACGCATAAGCTCTTCTTGATTGGTGCCTTCGACATCACGACAGGCCGTGATGACACCCTGGCTCATGGTGTAAATACGATCGCAAATGCCCAGCAGTTCAGGCAGCTCCGAGGAGATGATCACCACCGCACTGCCACTGTCCGCCAGTTGATCGATGATCTCGTATATCTCGTATTTTGCACCCACATCGATACCTCTGGTGGGTTCGTCAAGTATCAGCACTTTGGGACTGGCCGACACCCATTTTGCCAGCACGACCTTTTGCTGGTTACCGCCTGAAAGATTGCCCGCAGGCACATCAATCGAAGGAGCCTTAATACGAAACTCACTACGGTATTTCTCAGCGATCCGCACTTCTCGGTTCCGATCAATCACTCCGTAATGACTCAAGGCCTTAAAGTTCGCCATCGAAGTATTTTCTTTGATGCTGGCCAACAAATTCAGCCCATACACCTTTCTGTCTTCGGTCGCATACGCGAAGCCATGATCGATAGCGGCACCCACATTGGGGAACTTTACCTCCTCTCCTTCCACGAATAGTTTTCCGGTAGCACCAGTACCGTACTGACGACCGAATATGCTCATGGCCGTTTCGGTTCTTCCGGCCCCCACCAGCCCGGCAAGGCCGACAATCTCTCCAGCGCGCACGTTGAAGCTCACATCATTGGCAATCAGCCGGTCTTCATCGAGAGGATGATGCACTTTCCAATGTTCCACCCTGAAGATTTCCTTCCCGATTGTGGAGGCGTGCATCGGATATCGATTGGTCAGCGACCGGCCAACCATGTCACGAATCAACGCATCCTGGTCAAGCGGGTGCTGGGCATTAATATCAAAATGAGATATGGTGTGCCCGTCCCGAATCACCTGAACCTTGTCCGCCGATTCGGCAATCTCATTCAGTTTGTGCGAAATGATGATGGAGGTGATACCCTGCTCGCGACGCAGACGATCGATCAGCTGCAACAGCTTCTCGGAATCCTCATCGTTCAAAGCGGCTGTAGGTTCATCCAGAATCAACAGTTTTACATTTTTGGTCAATGCCTTGGCGATCTCGACCAACTGTTGTTTACCTACTCCGATATTGGAAATAAGCGTGTCCGGATTTTCATCGAGCCCAACCGCATCCATTACCGATTTGGCCACTCTGCGCTGCTCGCGATCGTCAACGAAGATTCCTTTTTTGATGGGATTACCCAAGAATATGTTTTGTGCGATGGTCATATAAGGCACCAACGCCAACTCTTGGTGGATAATGACAATACCAAGTTTTTCCGAATCGCGAATCGTTTTAAATTGGCAGGTCCGACCATCATAAACAATGTCACCTTCATAGGAACCATAAGGATAAACCCCTGAAAGCACATTCATCATCGTTGATTTTCCGGCGCCGTTTTCACCACACAAGGAAAAGATCTCTCCCCTGTTCACACTGATGTTGACATCCTCAAGCGCCGTAACCGGTCCAAAACGCTTGGTGATGTGCCTCATCTCAAGAATCACGTCCTGTTGATTAGGCAAAATTACTCCTTCATAGATTTCTGATATTCATGAAGTGCGGCGCATGGGCATGAAAGCACGACCATGCACCGCACCCTTCAGCGACAACCATTACAAACCGGCATCCTTGGCGGTGATGTAACCCGAGTCAACCAGTTCCTTTTTGGCGTTGTCCTTATCAACTGAGACTGGCATAAGCAACGCCGAAGGAACCTTCTTCTTACCGTTGTCAAATGTGTCCTTAAGGTCGGGCTTCCTGCCATCTACCAATTGCTTGATCAGCTGGGCTGTGGCCTTTGCCAACTGACGTGTGTCTTTGTAAACAGTCATGGACTGCTTGCCTTCGATAATCGCGCGGACATTGGCTTTCTCGGCGTCCTGACCAGTAATGACCGGGAAATAATTCCAACCGGCACCTTCAACGGCGTTTACCGTCCCTAGGGCGATGGCATCGTTCGGAGCAAGCACCGCGTCAAGATGCGTACCATTGTTGTAGAAGGAGTTGATACGGTTCTCCATCTCAGCCTGGCCTTTTTGACGATCCCAGTCGTCAATGCCGATGGATTGCCAGTCATTTAAAGACTTGGGCACTTTGCCGGATTTGGATTGCAGCACTCCGGACTTAAAGTAAGGTTCAAGCACACTCCACGCGCCCTCATAGTAATACTTCGCGTTGTTATCGGCAGGTGAACCGGACATGAGCTCCACGTTGAACGGACCCTTCTTGCCGTCTTTGAGGCCAAGCTTTCGTTCAATATATTCGCCCTGTTGCCTACCGACCTCCGTCAGAGAGAACGTGGTGTAGTAATCCACCGCATTGGTGTTCATGATCAGCCGGTCATAAGCGATGATTTTCGCACCGTTGGACTGCGCCTGCTCGGCGGCCGCACCCGTGGCGGTACCATCGATGGAAGCTATCACCATGTAGTTTGCACCTTGGTTCGCCATGTTCTGGATCTGCGACGATTGCAAGTCTGTCTTACCGTCGGCATACTGCAATGTAACCTTATACCCATAGCTCTCGAGTTGCTTTTTCAGGTTGGCGCCATCAATCTGCCAACGTTCAAGTTGCTGCTCAGGCATGGAGATTCCGACACTCACTTGGCCTTTGCCGTCAGAGCCTGCCCCAATACCGGTTCTGGCTCCACCGCATGCCCCGACAGGCAGGATCATGGTCGCAGCCGCAGCGATTGCAACGGCTTTCATCGGTTTTCTCATATTGGATTCCTCTCTTCTTTGAAGGAACTACTGGTAATTACAGAAAACTGCACAACATCCTTAAGGTCTTGCGAGGTCAGAGGGCTCGTCACTATATAATAAAATGATTTTACTAAAAAGAACGCTTTTACCCGCATCTTCGTCAAGTCAAGGGCGCTGAGCAATAAGATCTTGACCCGCCGGAAAACAACGTCGCTCAGACCGGCATACCATTTCAAGAGCTCCGCGCACCCCGCACAAAGCGAGGCGCACGAAGCAAACACCACAATAGGGCATGAAGCCCGTCTTTTACTCGCTCAAAGCCTCGATCATGTAGTTATTGATCGTGGCCTTCACGGACTCAAGATGATCGGACTTGGTGGCGGCGATCAGCTCGCTCTGCGGCTTGTCGATCGCGTATTCCTCAAGGCTTGCGAGCGTGGCAGTGCCGTCCTCGACGGTCTTGCCGATACCGGAGTCGAAGGAGCCGTAACGATTGGACACCAGATCCTCGATGTAGTGGTCCTCATGCATCTTCGCGGCGACCAGCAGACCGGCGGCGAAGGAGTCCATGCCCGCGACATGCGAACGGAACAGATCCTCAGCATCGAAGGAGCTACGGCGTGGCTTCGCGTCGAAGTTCAGGCCGCCATGAGGGCCGATCTGGCCTTCGTCCAAGACCTCCCACATGACAGCAGTGGTCTCGTACAGGTCGGTCGGGAACTCGTCCATGTCCCAGCCGATCAGCTTGTCGCCCTGGTTGGCGTCAAGCGATCCAAGCACACCGGCGTCACGTGCGACACGGATCTCGTGCTGGTAGGTATGGGTGGCCAGGTTGGCGTGGTTGCCTTCCAGGTTCAGACGGAAGGTGCCCATCAGGTCGTTCTTCTGCAGGAACGAGATGGCGGTGGAGGCGTCGAAGTCATACTGCAGCATGCAAGGCTCCTTGGCCTTCGGCTCGATGAGGAACTGCGCGTCCATACCGATTTCCTTGGCGTAATCCACGCACATATGGAAGAAGTCGGCCATATGGTCCTTTTCGCGCGCCATGTCGGTGTTCCACAGGTTCTCGTAGCCCTCGCGGCCACCCCAGAACACGTAGTTCTCGGCCCCCAGGCGCTTGCCGATCTCAAGGCTGTGCTTGAGCTGAGCCGCGGAATAGGCGAATATGTCGGCGAACGGCGAAGTGGAGGCGCCGTCGACGAAGCGGGGGTTGGTGAACAGTGAGGAGGTGTTCCACAACAGCTTGACGCCGGTGGACTTCATGTTCTCCTCGATCTTGTCGACCACCTTATCCAGGTTGGCGTTGGTCTCACGGAGGGTGTCACCCTCCGGAGCGATGTCGCGGTCATGGAAGCAGAAGTACTCGACGCCGAGCTTCTGGAACAACTCAAAGGCGTAATCGACCTTCGCCAGCGACTGATCCATCGGATCGGTGTACTTATAATATGGGCGATGGGCGGTACCATCACCGAACGGGTCGACCAGCTGCTGATCGAAGGTGTGCCACCAAGCCACGCCGAAACGCAGCCAGTCCTTCATCTTCTTGCCGGCCACGACACGGTCGGCGTCGTAGTAATGGAAGGCCAAACCCTCGCCCGGGCCCTTGTCGTGCCCAACGTACTCGATTTTGTCAACGTCCCACAGTCCCATGGGTGCTCCTTCGCTAACCAATTCCTTCATTGTCCGGACGAGTCCCTACTCGTCGCTAGGTGACATGATAGACGATTCCGACTCACTTTGTCAAATCAATTAATTATATAGGATACGCGACATCACCTTTGCACTGCACCTACATATCGCCAATAGACCGCAAAAGCGCCGACGAGGTTAATCCAGCTAACACGAAGGGCAACCAAGCGACCCAACGCCCCCCCCCGCCAATCCCAAGACCCATCGTTCGAACCTTGGATAACGGCCATCACCGCCCCCCAGCGCAAACGCACGATGCCGTTCAATGCTTTTAACGCCCGGCAAACAAACCATCCATAACGAGATCTGCCTACCAGCGGTCACCCTCACTGCCCGAAATACCAGCCGAAGGTCTACGCCGAACGCCCGAAAGCACCAAAGCGCCCAGCTCGCTGGCCGCACGCAACTCTCGGTCTATCAGTTCCTGGGTGTCGAACGCATCCTTGGTGGCCATGATGCTCGTCGGAGTCGGCACCGCCCGGAAAAACGCAAACAGTCCACGCATGACCACATCGGGAACCATTGCGTGACGATCCGAGCCGCCGGTCGCGCACAATACCACAGGCATGTTCGTGATCGTATCCTGCTCGACAATATCCCAGAATTCTTTGAACAAGCCGGAATACGAAGCCTTGTAGATGGGCGAAGCGACGATCAGCGCGTCACTGTTGACCACCCGGTCGATCATGGACGAAAGACCGCCATCGGGATTGAACGTGAGCGACGCATCCGCGATTTGGCGGGCATATTCCTTCAGATTCACGGTTTCAACGGCTACTTCCTTGCCGTATCCATGCAGACATTCGACCACTTTTTCAGCGACTTCCGTCGCCAAACGCAAGGTGTTTGAAGGTTCGGATATGCCTGCACTCACAATCGTAATATGATACTGGCGAGGCTTGGTATCCGCCTTTGCGGCCAGAGTGACGATATCTGTCTGTTCCATACTCAACCCCTTAAACGCAGCTCATGATCCATCCGCTCCGCGCGACCTCCGTAAGGCCACACAACCACTTCGAGACGAACCCCTTCCCTCTGGACAATGTAGCACGAACCCGTACACCGACGACAGCCATGAAAAGGTTATTTATCCCACAAAACTTGTTATCATGGTCGATGGCAGGCACAGTCAACCGGCAAAGTGAAATTCGAGGGACCGCATGACCACCACGCTACACACGATCGGAGCCCCTTCCTGGGTTGAAAAGACGTTCAGCGACTACCCGAGAACCTGCACAGCCTCAACGGATAACCATGTCGCACGACAGTGGACGATCAAGCATGACGACGGGTTGGCTCCAGTGACCGACCTGAAGGATTCCGAAGCCATCTGGATCGCCCCGGAATCGCTGATTGCCCTGAACGCATGGCGACAAAGGCACCATCTGTCGCCATTGGACCTTGAATCACCGTCGGCAAACTGGCTCAGCGGACTCGGTCCGGCCTTGACGGGGCGTGCCGTCATCACCACCACGGCAAGCGACATTCGCAGTTGGACGGAAATTCCTTCGATACTTGGACCACGCCCATGGTCACAACTGAGTCAGGGCCGCGTGTCCGAATTCCGCGCCGCACGCAGGAATTTCCACCAGCTGCAAATGGCTCTGACGAGCGCACCCGCGAACGCTTCAATCACCTTGAGCGGTCATATACCGACCATCACCGAAGAATGGTGCGTCATCATCAACCATGGAATGGCCGTGGCCGCGAGCGGGTACTGCGTACACCAATCAGCCGAGGCTTGCCATGCTCACACTGCGCACCAGACCGACAAGAGCACACACGCCTCCGCCGGACCAACAGCACCTCCAGAGACCAAAAACCAAACAGAGCAAGCCGATACGCGAGCCAATGCCGACGAATCTAACCTCACCAACAGCAACAAGAAGCACGACGGATCCAACAATGTCACCACGGCCCAATTGTCCATTGGGCGCAACAACAACCCGGAATTCAACCCTCTGGAATCACACGACATCCTGACCGTATTCGACGGGGCTCGGTTCCACGAGCAATATCGTGAACCGGCGATCAAGATGGCGCAGATTGCGGCGATGACCAGCGGTCTGAACCGTGCCAGCATCATCGTTGCATTCGCTGCCGGACGGCCTCACATCATCGAGGCCGATCCGTTGTGGTGCACCGCCCCCTACCCTTTTGAGTCCGACGGTGAGATTACAGCGTTCCTTTCAGCAATCGCCGGTTGTCGGATGAACAATGACAACGATCACGAACAACAAACTCGAAATCACTCTCCCGAGAGCACAGTCACGGCTTACGAGCCAGACGCATGGATGCTGTTTCACAACCAAAAACGATATGCCGGGTACAGCTAGATCCCGCTATCTACCAGCCAATCCAGATACTCTCGCCAAGCCCAGCCGGGATTCTGCTAATCTTTATTGACGTTTATCGCTTCACGAGTTCACGTTCGACGTCACCGACTACAACAAGATACCGATGGAGACGCAGGGCAAGGGCCGCGTCTACGTGCTTGTCAACAAGACCAGCAAGGAGCTGAAGGCGACCATCCATTTCGACGAGAACGGAATGCGCAGCAAAGAGATACACTTGGACCATAATCACAAAGTGAACGGGAAAAGACTAAAACCGCACACCCATGTAGGTTACGAACATGAAGAGTCCGAAGGCCGAGACGTCACACCGTTCGAGCGTGAGGAAATCGAGAAGGTAAACAGGATATGGCAGAAGCATCGGGAATCATGAGCAAGCCAGCCAAAGACGGCTGGGGTACTCCGATGTCATGGGACGAGTTCATCTGCGATTGTCTCCCCTGCGCCGACCTGTGGCTTTCCTACAAAGACCAGACGTTCATGATCCAGACGATAAGGGGCGGCTACTGGGCATTGGTCGATTCGACCCGTTACGGCGAGGACGGCAACTATCTGGTCCTCTTCCTGGGAACCAAGGACATGGACGAGTTCACCGAAACGCCCATTCCTTTGCTGGACGGCCGTTCCCTTCATGAAGCTTGGCCGGACATCGTCTTCGTCAGCGCCTAGCCAAGTAAAGCCGCAAGTTTCTTCTTCTCTTCGCCACGCTGCTTTTCCAGCGTGGCGATTTTTTCGTCTAAGGCCTTGATACGCGCCAAGACGATTTCCGGAGTATCGTCGGACAGCAAACGGGCACCCATCTTCTCGGCCAACGTTTGCCTGCGCGTATCCACGGAGTGCTGGTAACGCATGGCGGTCTGAACGTCGGCATGACCGGCCGCGTCCATAAGCTCGCGTACCGTTGCGCCTTCCTCCGCCAACCATGTCAGGCCGGTGTGCCGCAAGTCGTGGAAACGCAGATCCGGACGCCCGGCGCTCGCCCGTGCGGTTTCATACCATCCTCGGAGTGAATTGGGATGTATCGGACGGGATTTGTCTTTGACTGCTGGGAACAGCCAATTATCGGGGCGCGCGAGACCGTACTCGTCGAAAAAGGCCGCCAGCTGTGGCACCAACTGCGATGGTATAGTCTCGTCTCTTACGCTGTTTTCGGTCTTAGGGATGTCCACGACCTTGGCGTGGTCCATGGTGACCCTGCCTCGCCGCACGTGCATGATACGCCGGTCGAGATCGATGTCCCCCCGCCCGCAAGGCGCAGACCTCCCCGATCCTCAGCCCATCGCCGAACACCGCCAGATAGATTGCCATAGCATAGCGTTCCGGCATGGCGTCATGGATGTTTTTGACCTGCTCTGGGGTGGCAGGAATCGTCTCGGACTTGCGTTTCGGCCGTGGCAGGCTACGGGTGCATGGGTACTGGGGTATCAGTGGAGGCTCGCCGTGTTCGCCGGGTTTGCTGGCCGTCTTCAGAATTGATTTCAAAGCCCTGAGGGCATTGGACTTCATCGCCTCCTGCTCGTCGGGCATGGTGGCAAGCCAGCAGTCGATATCCGCTTGAGTGATATCGATGAGTCGCATGTTGCCGAAATACGGGATGATATGGTTCTCGATGTCCTTGCGCAGGCGATACTGCGTGCCGGCTTTCAACGGCCTGCCCTTGAACGTCCTATGCTCCAGCCAGGTCTTATAATATTCACCCATGGTGAGCCGCCGGGTTTTCTCTCGGTGCCTTTCGATTGTGGGAGGCTCCCAGCTTCCGGCCTCAATCCGTTTCTGTTCATGTGCCAGCCATGCGCGCGCTTCAGCCTCCTGGGAAAGCGGAAAAGACCTACTTTGTCTTGCAGTGACTCTCGGCCATTGCTCAAAAGCAAAACCGGGGGTCTCATAGCTGACCACAATTCTTGTTGGGTGCTCCGCATTGGGTCTATATTTGAGATTTCCAAACACTCTTGCCGACCTTTTACCGACCATCAGCCTATCCTTCCTTCTTATCGAAACGACCCATGAAACGACCCATGAAACACCACCGAAAACCCATTAAAACCATATAAAAAACATTTTAGTTCGCCCTCTAGAAACCGCTTTATAACACCACAATTCCAACGAAAAACGCCACCAAAGCGAACCTTGGTGGCGTTTAATGAGTGGAGATGCGGGGAATTGAACCCCGGTCCGATGACCGAACCCTCAGTCTTCTACGTGCGTAGTCCGCTGGCCGTAAGGCGGTTTTTCTGCCCCCATCCGTGGCGCGGACGCTGGATGGCGAGCATATTCGCAGTTAAAGTCCCCAAGCCACCCTGTGACGCAATGACTTGAGCAAGTCCTCTAATGACGCCCGACATCCTCCCGAAGACAAAAAGGAGCGGACGGAGTCACACTCGCTGGTTTATCTGGCGCTAGGCTCAGGCAGCGAGGGCGAACTCAGTGCGGTTAGATTTAGCACTTGTTCTTTTGTGGAGGTCATCTCGAGTGGACTCCACATTCTCGGCACGCTTCCCTGCGACGAACAGGTCACCGTCGAAACCGATCATCCCCATTTTGAATTATCAAACTCCGGTTCACACCGGAGTTCTTCATATTACCACCAAGTGCGGAACTACATGACGAATCATTCAAAGAGCGTACTTCAACAGCGAACCCAACCCGCATCGACCCATCACTCTCACATGATGCATAATGGCACCGCGCGGGCTGGCTCGCCAGCACTATCAGCGAGCCAAAGAGCACTTTGAACGACACAAAGCCGCCATGCAGTCACGCTTCGCAATCAGGTAATCCGAAAACATGCCCGAACACCGATACCCATCACAGCCCCCCCCATCAGACCAGAATCCGGAATCACTTAATGATCGGTCGTAGCGGTGCCGAGACATCCACCTGATGTTTGTCACCGATTTTCGTCGGATCGTTAATAATCTTGTCAACCACTGCCTTTTTCAAATCCAACTGGGATGAATCGCCCCACACGATCACACGCTCCCCGCCGTTGAGCTCAGTGGTCACGGAGTCCTGCGTCTGCGCACTGACTTTGGTGATGCCTCGACGCATGGACTTTGGCAATTGACTGAGTATCTTCAAAGCCTGCTGCACAGCACGTTTGTTGAGCCCGGCACTGACCTGACTGACTTCAATGACGGGGATGCCTTTGACGTCGACGTTCCCAACGGAGTTGAGCACGCGGCCTTTGCCATCCACGGCAGTCATCCGGCCCTCCGGGGTCTTGAGCATGGCGGCCGGTTCCTGCGCCTTGACGGCGACGGAGAGACCCTGGGGGTACCGTTTGTCGGCTTTGGCTTCGAATACGCCCGGAATCTCCTTCAGCTGCTTTTCAACATCCGTTGAGGAGACGAGGAAAAGCGACTTTCCCTTCTGTTTTTCGGCGATCGACATGATCTCGGACTTGCTGACCCAAGCATTGCCGCCCGATATCGAAATCTGGCTACGTTCCAAAAGGAACACGGGCGAAAAGAAAAGAAACCACACAAGGCCGGCCACGACGGCCACAGCAGCCGCCATTGCGCACAGTTTGACGGCAAGATGACGCACACTGGCTTTGCGTCGTTCCTTGACGCGCTCATTGAAGTCAATGACCTTCGGCCGTGCAGCCACACCGAGTGTGCCGGTGGTCTCCTGAAGCGTCTTAGCCACCAGATCCTCGTTCTGAAGCGCGCTCGGATCGACAAAGGCGCCGGGAGCGCTGCGGGAGCGTGAAGGCGCCCCAGTCAGGGAGGCAGCAGAGGAAGATGCCGCCAACCGCACGGCCTTTGACCTGTCGGATCCGGCACGCTTGTCGGATTCGACACGTCTGCCGGATTTAGAGGAACTCATACGTTCAAGCGATTCGGAAGACCTGCCAGATCGCCGCCGTGCACCATGTTTGTTCGATGTGCCACCGGTCTTCTTGCCTCCGCCGGAACTGACCACGCGCCTGCCGGTCACCGATGCGCCTCACGAGTGCGTGCATTCAACGCATCCAGCATTACGCCGCCCATGGCTGTTACGTCACCAGCTCCGACGGTGATGATCACGTCACCGGACTTCGCCTGACGAGCCAGCGTCAGTGCGGCCTCGCGCATGTTCTCAATCACACGGATCCAGCGATTTCGAGGATCATGATTCAAACCGTTCGCGGCCACGACGATATTATCCGGCCTGACTTCAGCGAAGTCCTCCTGCCGTTCGCGAGCCGGGTAAATCGACGTGACGACCACATCGTCGGCCAGACCGAGTGCCTGAGCGAACTGCTGGGTGAAGAACTTCGTGCGACTGAAAAGATGGGGCTGGAACAACACATGGATGGTCGCCTGCGGATATCGCCGCCGCGCGGCTTTGAGTAGCGCCGTGATTTCGGTGGGATGATGCGCGTAATCATCCACGACGGTCACACCGTTTGCGATGCCCTTGATTTCAAATCGCCGAGAGGCGCCAAGAAAACCGGAGGCGGCTTGGGCGGCGCGGCCGGCATCCATGCCCAGCAGAACGGCCGCGATGATGGCAGCGGTGGCATTGCGCGCGTTGTGGGCACCGGGCACTTGCAACGCCACTGGAATATCGGTCTGTGACTCCATGCCGTTGAAACCCTTCGGAAGCCGGATTGCAAAACGTTCAATCCCGTCCCCTGCATGTTCACGCTCGGCGAGGATTCGCACCACATGCGCACCCTTTGACATGGCCGCGCGTGCGGCTCGAGAGGCATCGTCGTTACCGATTCCGTTCGAACCGGTCTCAGACACGACCTGAACCGCTGTCCGACTCGCCGAATCTCTGGAAGCGTTAGTTCCGACGGCATTATCATCCTCGGCCATCGTGTAGCAAATCGTCCTGTCGGCAACCTCGTTTGGCAACGCGGCGAAAATGGCACGTGACCCCTCGTCGTCAAGAGACATGACCACCTGACCACGCGAATGCCCGGCATACGCGACAAACGCATTCCGATAATTGTCAACATCACCATAATGGTCAAGATGATCCGCCTCGGCGTTCACCATCAAGGCGATCTGCGGGCTGTACTTGCCAAAACTACCGTCCGACTCGTCAGCTTCAGCCACCAGCACGTCACCGTCACCGGCATGACCGCCTTCCAGGGGGGCACCCTGCGATGTCTGAATCGAACCACCGATCGCGTAACTCGGGTCGGCCAACGTACCGGTGCCGGCGTTGACCAGAATATGCGCCAACAGCGAGCTTGTCGTGGTCTTGCCATGAGCCCCGGCGACGGTGACGGCACGCTTACCGGCCATGAGCAAGGCAAGGATGTCGCTTCGATGCACGATATGCGTTCCGAGCCGAGCCGCCTCGACGATTTCGGGATTATCCGGTTTGATGGCGCTAGAATACACGACCGTGGTCGCCCCTCGCACATTCTCGGAACGCTGCCCGAAGAAAACGCTGATCCCTAAAGACTGCAAACGTTCGGTGTGCACGCTTGGCTCACGGTCGGAACCGGTGACCTCCACGCCTTGTTCATGCAGCATTTCGGCAAGTACGCTCATGCCCGCGCCGCCAATGCCGATGAAGTGCGTGCGCCCAAGGGTGTTCAAGGTATCCTTCGAACCGAACGCGGCGACGGTCGGATCGAGCACGACCGGCGCATTATTGGTGAAGTCAGCGCTTGTTTGCTTGCTTTGCGACACTACCAGCTCCTTGGATCCGTTCAGCCGGGCTTTAGGCCGAGCCACTATTGTCCATTATGGCGACACCTCTGGCCTTCACCGATGCCCGGCGACGGCACAACACACTTGGCAGCCATGCGACACACGTCCAAAACTTGCAGAGAACACTCAAATCGTAGGTTTTGTATGTGGCGCATTTTGCATTAGACCCGATCCCGCAAGGCACCGATGGCAGTGACCGCGACCGATCCGAAGCCGAACGAGGCTGATATAAGCCATCTAAGATATTATGACGTTCCTTAGGCGAGCGCCAAAACCGCACGGGCCATGGTGTCGGCGGCGTCACGAATGCCATACGAATACGCCCTGGCCCCCATGCCCTGCAAGGCCGAAGAGTCGGTCAGCAAGCCGGGCACGCGAGCGCGCACCCAGTCGGGAGTAAAGTCCGAATCCGCCACCATCAGGCCACCACCGGCGTTGACCACGGGCTCGGCGTTGAAACGCTGCTCTCCGTTGCCGATGGGCAGGGGCACATAGACCGCCGGCAGGCCGATTGCCGCCAGTTCGCACACCGAACCGGCGCCGGCCCGGCAGATGACCAAATCCGCCGCGGCAAAAGCCAGGTCGATGCGCTCGAGATACTCTGCGACATGGTAATCGCCCTGACCGGCATGGTTGGGATCAAGATCGTTCAGTGAGTCATCCCCCGCCAGCTGTTTGACTCGTTGGCAGACCTGCCCTGCCTTGCCACGCCCGGTCAGATGGATGACCTGCGCCACGCCCAGCAGATCGACGCACGCCTCGGAAACCGCCTTATTGAGGCTCAATGCGCCTAGTGAACCACCAGTGACAACCACCAATGGACGCGAGGGATCAACGCCAAGACGTCGAGCCGAGGCAACCTTGGTGCCGGTCGGATCCTCGGCTCTTCGACCGCACAAATCCGCGATGGTCTTGCGCAAAGGAAGCCCTACTCGCTCAACGGATCCACTCTTAGGTACGCAAAGACCTGTGCCTTCGAAGGCCGTTCCCACATATGAAGCCCAGCGCGCCCCGAGTTTATTGGCCATGCCGGCACGAGCGTTCTGTTCATGTATTACAATGGGTATGCCCATGCGATGCGCCACCGTATAAACCGGAGCCGACGCATAGCCTCCAAAACCAACGACCACATCCGCATGACGATTCCGGAGGATATCGCGGACACGACGCTCCTCTCGCCGCCAGGCTCCTGGAAAACGGAAAAGACCGGCATTGATTCTACGCGGAAAAGGCACTTTTTCTATGGTATCCAGCTGGAATCCAGCCTGAGGCACCAGCTGGTGTTCCAACCCCACCTCGGTGCCGATGGCCGTGACCTGGGCCCCATCATCCAAACTTGTAATAGCGTCGGCGACGCTCAATAGCGGATTGACATGCCCTGCGGTACCGCCGCCAGCCAATACGATATGCTTCATGCAGTGTTTCCTCCACAGCAACGAAAATGAAACCGATCATAACCATCATAGCCGGTAGGCTTCTTCAGAACGCGGAAGTACCGGGGCGCGTGTTTGGACATGGCCGGGCCTACCGGCACGCCCCCGAGCGTTTCGTTCTCAAAGGCAGGCAGTCACGCCAGTCGCGGGACGCTAATGGCCACCTGCGGTTGCAGGCGCATCATGGCGCTGGCGGCCCCCGCCGCCGCAAGACACATGACCAAACTCGACCCACCCGCGGAGACGAACGGCAATGGCACCCCCATCACAGGCAACAGACCGACGACGACCATAATGTTAATGACGGCCTGCCCCACAATCCAGATGGTGATACACATGAGCACCATCGAAGCATAGCGGTCGGTAGATTTGACAGCGACGACGATCATGCACCAGCCGATGACGATGAACAGCAGGATGACCACCACCGCACCAATGAAGCCCATTTCCTCACCGATAATGGCGAAGATGAAGTCATTATGCGCAGCCGGCAGATAGTTCCATTTTTCACGTGAATTGCCGATACCAACTCCGAAAAGGCCACCGGAAGCCATAGCATATTTCGAATGGATGGACTGATAGCACAGACTCTGCGAGCTTTCGGGGTCACAAGGCTTATATGCCGCCACAATACGGTTCATGCGGTTTGGGCTTTTGACGACGAAAAAAGCGACCGCCGCAACCATGGCCACGGCCACCATGCCCAGAATCCTAATCGGGAAACCGCTGGTGATAAAGGCCACCGCTCCGATAAGCAACAGAATCATGGCCGTTCCCAGATCATGCCCAAACATGACCGCGGCAAGACTCGCGACAAAAACTACAACCAGAAGGGCATAGATTTTGAGCACGTCACGATCGAAAACGACCGTACCTGCGGATTTTTCAGCACCAGCAGACGAAGCGGAACTACCGGCGCGCTCGCTCAACTCACGTGCACGAGACAGCTCCAATGGCATCCAGATGCATAGAGCAAGCTTCAGAATTTCAGCCGGTTGAATAGTGACACCGCCAATGCCGATCCATCCTGTATTGCCCCCCACCGAAACGCCCAGAGGCGTCATGGTGACCAGCTGCAACAGTATCGAGCCAATCATGAAGACCAACGCAAGCTTGCGATAATATTTGACGTCCAGCTGTGTTGCGCCAAAACCAAGCAGCAACCCGACAACACAATACGAAAACTGCCTCAAAGCATTCATCCACGGAGACAAGCCGTTGGAGACCATGGTGACCGTCGACGAGGAGAACACCATGATGACCCCGAAACAGGTCAACGCCAAAACGCAAATTCGAAAAGCGTAGTAGCACACCAAAGGGTTGACCAGAGCATGAATGCCGCTGCCACGCACCGAATCGATGCCCGACACGCCTTTGGCACTAATCTGGGCACGTGTCTTGCCGTTGCGCGCAACATCAACCTTGCCGCCTGTGATGCTACTTGACGAGTCATGACGCGACCGGCGCTCGCTGACCACAGCCTGTGCGCCGGAGCGACGGGGAGACTGCACGCGACGCGCATTTCGCACAGCACGCTTTTTGGCTCCATGACCGTCGCTCTGTCGCTTGCTTACGCTCCTACCCTTACCGGATGTTCTACGAGGCTGTCGCTCAGCCATGGTCACGCACCCAACGACCAGCCGCGTTCGCGAAACGTTGCCCACGATCGGCGTACGAAGCGAACTGATCCATTGAGGCGCACGCAGGAGCCATCAATACCACATCGCCATCGGTCAGATAGCGGCCAGCCGTCTCGACCGCGCGATCCATCAGGCTCTCGTTTGGCACCGGGCCGATGAATTCAACGGGAATATCCGGAGCGCAGGTCGCAAACGCCTGACGCATCGGCTCCTGATCGACTCCGATGATAACGGCCGCCTTGATGACACCGGCCTGTTCGGCCACCAACTTCTCGAAACGAGCGCCCTTGGCCAATCCGCCGGCAATCCATACCACGGACTTTGGTCTGAAACTGGACAGGGATGCCCGCGCGGCATGGGCGTTGGTCGCCTTGGAATCATCCACAAACCGTACCGTGCCGCCATCAGGCAACGTAGCCGTGGCCACCGTGGCGATGCGATGACCATCCGGGCGGAATGCGCGCAGACCCTCGACGCATTTCGACGGATCGACACCGGCACCCAGGGTCAGCGCGAACGCCGTAAGGGCATCGGCCAGAAGATGGGAGTATATGGTGCCATCAGGCTCAGTCAAGCGCGGAAAATCAGTGACTTTCGCCAATCGTGTCGGCGTACCGACAGGTGAGCCAGAAAGACCGGCGTCATCCACGATCCAACCGTCCGCCACACCGATCTGACCGGCTTGCGGAACCTGAAGCGTAAAGCCGACCTTGCGGCAATGCTCGCCTACTTCTGCCTGCTGAGCCAAATCCCGAACGCGTGCATCCTCGGCATTATAGACAAGCGTATTGGAAACATCGCGGAAGACCTTGGCCTTGTCGGCCGCATAGTTCTCCATGCCGCCGTGCCAGTCAAGGTGGTCAGGCGCGATGTTGGTGATGGCGGCGCATGTGAGTGCCAACGAGTCCGTAAAATGCATTTGGAAACTGCTTAATTCCACAACGAGCGCATCGTTGGAGGGGTCTCCGGCCGACACACTTACGGATTTGCCGATGTTGCCGACGGCCGAGGTCTTCAATCCTGCCGCCCCAAGCATAGCCGCTGTCATTTCGGTGGTCGAGGTCTTGCCATTCGTGCCCGTTATGCCTATCCAAGGTGCGGGCTTGCCGGTGTGGTTGTTGGCGACACGCAGTCGCCACGCGAGTTCGACCTCACTGATGACAGGGATCCCCCTACCTTGGGCCTCGACGATAAACGGAGTGCGTGGATTGAAAACGGGCGACACCACCACCATGCCGATTTCATCCCACGGAAGATTGTTGAACGAATCAAGATCGGCGGGCTTCTTCTCATCGACGGTTATTACGCGAGCGCCACGGGCGACAAGGGAGCCGACCGCACCTTCTCCCGAAACGCCAAGTCCCGCGACCAAGACAGCGGCTCCTATCCCGTTGCCCGTTGCGTTAGTATGACAATTCATAAAACCACGTTCCTCATAGAGTCATTAAATCAGCAGCCCCGACAGGGAAGCCCAATTTGCATAGAAAAGCATGATGCCGATAAGCACGAAGATGAACTCGATCATCCAAAACCGGACCACGACCTTCGCCTCGCCCCAACCCAACAGTTCGAAATGATGATGAATCGGCGCCATTTTGAATACCCGTTTGTGGGTCAGTTTGAAGCAACCGACCTGAATCACATCACTGCACGCCTCGATGACATAGAGTCCGCCGATGATGACGGCGAGAAACTCCGTGTGGGTGGCGATCGACAGGGCTGCGAACAGGCCGCCGAGCGCCAACGAACCGGTATCGCCCATGAAAATGGTGGCCGGGTTGGAGTTGTACCAGAGGAACCCGAAACATGCCACAGCCGCACATGCCGCAATGATGGTCAAATCCAGTGGGTCGGAGACGGCGTAACCGAAACCGGGGTGCGCTGCCCCCTTGACGTGATAGCTCTGCCAGAAGGCTATGATGGTGTATCCGCCCAACGAAATCATCGAAGACCCGCAAGCCAGTCCATCGAGCCCATCAGTGAGGTTGACCGCATTCGTCCATGCGGTCATCAGGAAGTTGACCCATAAGATGAACAGCACGATTGCCACGACGCGCCCGGCGAATTCAAAGCTGATGAATGGCCTCTCGATGAAGCTTATGCCGGCCTGCGCACTCGGGAAGCCCGACTTGGTCGGTACCACCAACGCGAGCACGGCATAGATCGTGGAAAAAACGAACTGGCCGAAGAACTTGCCGCCTACAGACAATCCGGTGTTTTGCTTTTTCCGAACCTTGGCGAAATCGTCGATGAAGCCTAGGCAACCCATCGAAAGCATGGCGAAAAGCACCAACACGGCAGACCATGAAACCGGCGTGTGACGGGTAATGTAACGATAAATCGCGGAAGCACCCCAACCTGCGAGCACCGCGAGATTGATGACCAAACCGCCCATCGTGGCCGTGCCACGCTTAACCAGATGCGACTGGGGGCCATCCTGGCGAATGTACTGCCCGTAATGCAATCGGTGCACCAGACGTATGAGCATCGGGGTGCCGAGAATCACGACCAGAAGCGAGACCACGATGCCGATAATCAGGGAAATCACTGTTCGATCTTCACTTTCTGTACGCCGGCACGTTCGCCGGGAAAGGTTTGAACTCCATGCTTCCTGCCATTATGCCCCAAGCCCTTTATCAACCGATTCGGATAAACCACGAGTCGAATCGCTCGCAAAGGTGGCCTTCAAGGCTTCGGGCCAACGATCGGCCAGCCGGGAAACGCCTGAGGCATGGGAACCCTTGAGCAGCACCGCCATGCCTGAACGGCCTGGCTGCCATGCATTGACGAGGGCGGCGGCCTGATCGATATCTTGCACAAGCCGAACAACGGTTGGCCGCCTCCCCGTTGCGTTCTCGGTTTTTCGATGAATCACGGCCCGCCGGGCTTCGGTCTCGCCTACGCCATGGTCCCGGCGATCCGCAACACGGGCGGCCTCGTCGTACAACGCCTGTGCGAGAGATTGCACATGCGAATCCAATGCACTGCCAACCACGATGATGCCGTCAAGCCCCAATTCGACCGCATTCCTGCCGATCTGTCGGTGCAGGGTCAATTCCTCATCGCCCAATTCCAACATGCAGCCAAGCACCGCGATGCGATCGACGACACCGCCTTCCGTGTCTTCCGTTCCACCACGCCACGAGGCCAGACCCATCAATCCGGCGCGCATGGAATCAGGATTGGCATTAAAAGAATCGTCAATAAGCACAAACTGCGATCCGTCAGGACGAACACGTCTGGAAATCGCCATGCGGTGAGCACTGATTTGAGTGACCTGACCCAAGCCCCGTGCTATCGTCTCGAGCCCCATGCCGAAGAATCGCGCGACCGTCGCCGCGGCCAAGGCGTTGATGACATTATGATCACCACTGAGCTCCAAATGAGTCCGGGCGCGAGCACCTTCGGAATCCACAAGAGTGAAGTAGGGTTGATCGAAGCTGTTGACGCTGATCTGCTCGGCACTCATCGTCAAGGTTTTTACGTCCGCGGCATAACCATTTAATCCGAACCACAACACCTTGCCGGGAGCGAGGTTCCGCATCGCTGCCACACGCTCGTCATCCGCATTCAACACGGCAACGCCGTTTGGCATAAGCCCTTGAACGATCTCGCTTTTAGCCTGTGCAATACGATCAACCGAACCGAACTCTCCGAGGTGCGCCACCCCGACTTTGAGCACCACGGCCACGTCCGGCGGGGCGATGCGGGTCAACCCTGCAATCTCACCGACATGGTTCGCACCCATTTCCGCCACGAAGAACCGTGTAGAGGCGTTGACCTTCAAAGCCGTCAACGGCAGGCCGATGTCGTTGTTGAATGAGCCGATCGGCGCAACCGTAGGACCGAGCTTCGACAGCAACGACTTGAGCAGGTCTTTGGTGGTGGTCTTGCCTACGGACCCGGTGATGCCGATGATCGAAAAATCGTCATCCGCAGCCCGACGCCTGTCGATGTTGTGCCGAGCCAAAAGCCCCAAGGCCTTAACTGAGTCAGGCACCACGATCTGCACGATATCGCCGGCGTCTTCGACCTCATGCTCCACCAGCGCCGCCAGAGCACCCTTGGAGGCGGCGACACGCACAAAATCATGACCATCGACCCGCTGACCAGGGATGGCCACAAAAACGCCGCCTGGAACGATCAGCCGCGAATCGCTTTCGACGGATGTGAGCAGAGGCGATTGCGCATAGGGCGCATCGAAGGTTTGCGCATCACAGGTCACCAGCCTGCCATGCACCGCCTGCACGACCTCGCAAACGGTCATCGGCATCATGCCCCGACCGGCGTCTTTGTTGATATCGCTACTCATCATTCCCTTGTATTCCTTGTTACTGACTGTCTGTGGCACGTTTAGATATTCAAGCCATGTCCCCCGACACACGCAATGCGTTACGGATATTGCTTTTGCGCACACCAACGGCCATAGCCATCGCAATGGCCAACGCCAATCTCCGTCTTCCGTCCAAATCACCGGCGACGTGTGCCTGACCGGCCAACCACAAAGATTCCTCGGAGCAAGTCACAATCGGCTTGTCCGAAGGAAGCGAAAGCCCGTATCGGGCAATTACGCCACGGCGCAGCCTCTGTCCGGCAAGTGCCGTGATTCGATCGGCCGTGCCCAACACATCCGCATCCACCGACTGTAAGGCATCCGACCGTAACGTGAGCGATTCAGCGGAAACGACCATCGCAGCGGCCCCGTCCTCGGAACACACCGACAATGCATGTTGCACGTCAAGTATGCCCAAAGGATATTCGAGCTCCAGATCGCGTTCAAGCGACATCGACCCCGCTTTCGAAAGCAGGCCGACAGGATTGCCGAGCATATGGAGAAAGTCGGCCAGACGCACCGCACTAGCCTCGGTCCGGTCGTCATCATTGCCGCAGACCACGAACACGGCAAGGGCTCCACCGGGATTATCAGTGATATCCGCGGCCAAAGCGCCAAGCGCACGAGGCGATGGCGACCACACCAAGTGAGGAATGCCAGCGGCACGCGCGGCATCGGCCTGACCCGACGAAACTAGAGCCGCATAAGCGCCTCGACCGGCGGCCCGCGACACCGCCGTGCAATCCTCATCCTGTTGCGCCACGAAAAGCGCACCCGGTTCCACGGACTCCGGCCGATCCGCTATCGAAGTGACCGTAACGTCCTTGGCAAACTCCGGGTCGAGCTCGAACCCGTAGTGCGTTGCGATATAATCCAAGGTCACCCGCCGCGAAAATGACTCTCCCACAGCGCTCATGTTCCGACCTCCCGATCAGGTTACCAATCTACAGGAATAGCATTCGTGCGCGGACCCGATGTGGGCACCTCGTACTTCTGCATAAGGAATTCACCAATCTGGTTGAACAACGGCCCCGCAGTGATACCACCAAGGCTGCCTTCCGGGTTGCTCATCACCACAGTGATGACGAAACGTGGATTGTCCGCCGGAAGGAATCCGGACCAATCGCTCACGATTGAGTCGAGCCGGCCATCACCGTCGTTGACCTCGGCGGTTCCGCTCTTGCCGGCAGTCCGATATCCCGGAATGCCGGTGACGGCTTGATAATGGCCTTGGGCCGATTCCATGGCATCGGAGAGCTGCGCATTGACCGCCTGATCGATCACCCTGGTTCCATCCTGAGGACTCATAAGCGTGGCATGGCCTTCTGGATCGGTGATGGACTCGATAATGCCGGGTTTCTTGTAGACCCCGCCGTCGGCCACAACTCCTACAGCGTTGTTCAGTTGCATAAGGTTGACCGCATACCCCTGCCCGAACAGGATCGTGTCACGCGTACGGCCGTCCCACGCCTTCGGAGTGGTAAGCGTGCCGCTCGATTCTCCCGGCAGATCAAGCCCCGTGGGCTCACCGATGCCGAACTTGGTCAGGAAGTCGTAGCGTTGCTGATCACTATAGTTCTCAGCGGCCATAACGGTGCCGACGTTCGAGGAATTCTGCAACACCCCAGCCAGAGTCCAGTTGGACACCGGATGCCACACGGCGTCATGGAAAGACTGACCCTTCTTGACAAAATGATCGGGGACTTGGAACCTGTCCGTCATCTGATGAACACCGGACTGGACCATGCCCGCCACGGAAATGACCTTACCTACCGAACCGGGCTCGAAGGTCTGCCTGACCGCGCGTGAGACGTTGAGTTTCGCCGCGTCCGAACCGGCGGCGATGTCGTCGTTATCCTCAAGCGCTATAATCTGGTGGGTACGCGCATCTTGAACCACGGCTATCGCCCAGTCCGCCTTGAATCTCTGACATCCATCGATGAGCGTTTTCTTGACATACCAATCCACGTCGGAATCAATGGTCAGACGAACATCCGATCCGTTTTTTGCATCCTTTGACGCCGTAAGGGTGCCGGGTATCTCGACTCCCCCGTTACCCTGCTGATAAACCTTGTATCCGTCGGCACCCGAAAGCTCCTTGTCCATCTTGGCCTCGATGCCGCTGACACCATGCCCCTTGTCGTTGACGCCCCCGAGCAGTGCGCCAATCATGTTCCCGCCAGAGTAGACACGCTGCTCGCTGAGCTCACCGTAAATGATGCCGCCCAAATTGAGCTTGTCGAGTTTACGCTTAACCGAAGGCTCCACATCCTTTTTGATAACCGCGTACCGCCCAGGCACGGAAAGCTTGGCACCCACCTCCATCGCGTTCATCCCCAGCACAGGCGCGATAATCCTCGCCACGGCCGCAGCACCTTTGACTTCAAGCGGCTTGCCGCCAACCTCGTGACAACGGCCCACAGTCTGCTTGACACAATCCGTGGGCACAAACCCCTGCGCCATCTGAGGGTCAGCGACGATGGTGTAACGCTCCACGCTTTGGGCGAGCACGGCGCCGTTCGCGTCGAGGATCTTACCCCTGCGAGCCCCGACCGGCACCTTGAGGGTACGAGCCGCCGTCGCCGCCTCGGCCGTGACCTTGCCGTTCAGCAGCTGAATATTGGCCAGTTGCCCGAAGCACACGCCAAACAGAACAGCCATCACCACGCCGATCGCCGCGCAACGGAAAGCAAAACGACGGGTTTTGGCTAAGTTCACAAGGGAACGCATGTCACCGGTCCTTTTCCGTGGGTTTGTAACCGTTCAAATCAATGGAAACGGAACCCTTTTGAGGAACCATGCCCATCTCCTGAGCCTTGGACGGAAGACCCGCCTGAAGCTGGTCGAGGGTGGCCTGATCATCCTCGATGTCCTGGCTGAGTGTGCTGATATGAGACTGAACCCGTGCGCTTTCATACGAGTCCTGAACCATCTGGGTACGCAATGCCAAGGAGCCGAGCAAGGCCGCAAACAGGAAAACGACGGACACGGCAAAATACACCATGGACATCGTGCCGCCGGCTATCCACTTGCCCACGCGGGCCATCAGTCCGGCCACATCTTTTCTCGGCCCACGACCCGAGACAACCGTCAGTTGTGGTCGCGCCGACGGAGCGTACGACTCGTCTTCACGGCCCGCTGGCGCCGCGCTGGAGCGAACCGTTCTACCCCACTGTGTCATCATTGCCTACTTTCCCGCTGACGCCGCGCACTTGTGGCACGCATGTCGTCTCTTCGCATTGTGCCGGGATTGCCACCCACGTAATTCGCATGTTCCATCCGATTAAGACGTCCGAGCCGTTCTTTGCGAGCCACCGCACTATCGGAGGACGCTTTAAAGCGAGTTCTCCAACGCTCGGGCACCGGCCTGACCAACTCAACGGCGCGCAGGCGCACCGAAGCCGAACGAGGGTTATGGGTGATTTCGGCTTCATCGGCCTTAACCGCACCGTGGGTCAGGTCTTTCAGGAACGGTTCAGCGTCCTTTGGCACGACCGGCAAATCAGCGGGGGCATCTACCTTCAGCCCCTGAGCCATGAACGTCTTGACGGTCCTATCTTCAAGCGAATGGTACGACTCCACCACTAAACGGCCACCAGGCTTGAGACGATTGACTATCTGCGGCAGCGTGGCAGCCAATTTGTCCAACTCGCCATTGACCTCAATGCGCAACGCCTGAAAGATGCGTTTGGCCGGATTCCCCTTGCCTCGATGGGACTTTGGAACAACCTGATCGACCAGTCGGTCAAGCTGACCGGAAGTGGTGATGGGCTCGACAACACGACGACGGACGATGGCACGGGCGATCGGACGGGCGAAACGCTCCTGACCGTATTCGCGGAAGATGCGCACCAGATCGTCCTCCCCGTATTGCGACAGCACCATCGCCGCGTCCAGTTCCTGAGACACATCCATACGCATATCGAGCGGGGCGTCATGCGAGTACGAGAACCCCCGATCAACCTCGTCTATTTGCAGGCTTGACAGCCCCAGATCCATAAACGCGACGTCGATTTGTTCGATACCGTTACGTTCAAGCACTTCGTCGAATCCATCGAAAGCGGCATGCGCCGGGGTGAAACGTGACGACAAACCGGCTTGTTGAATACGTTCCGAAGCCATGGCAAGTGCCTCTGAATCTCGGTCTATGCCGATCAGATGCGCGTTAGGCGCAGCTTTAAGAAAAGCGGTGGCGTGACCGGCCAGACCAAGCGTGCAGTCAACCACTACCGAATTCGGAGCGTCCAAGGCCGGAGCCACCAATGCCACGCACTCATCGAGAAGCACCGGCTTGTGAATCGTTGTGAAATCGAAGGAATCAGCCATTTTCACCACTCCATCGCCGGCAATACATCGTCGGCTATGTCCGCATAGCCTTCTTCCTTTTCGGTCAGGTAGGCTTGCCAAGCCTCGCTGTTCCAAATCTCCGCGCGAGTGCCCACACCAATCACGGTGACAGACGAGCCCAGATTCGCATAATCGCGCAAATTCTGCGGTACCAACACACGTCCCTGCTTATCCGGCTCCTGATCTACGGCTCCGGAAAGAAAGACACGAAGGTAGTCACGGGCGGCCTTATTGCCCATCGAAGTACGTTGAATCCGTGCGGCAATACGACGAAACTCGTTCTGCGGCAAAAGGTAGACACAACGCTCCTGGCCTCGGGCCATCACCATTCCAGGCCCTAATTCGCTACGGAACTTCGCCGGCAAGGCCATCCGCCCTTTTACATCCATCTTCGGGGTGTACGTGCCCAACAGCAAAGGCATGGAAGCCTGCACGGAAGGGTTTGCACCCGGATTGAAGGACGCATATGGGGGCGTCGCCTGAGGGGGGACACCGAACTGATTGACGGTTGGAGCGGCCGACGCATTGGCATTTCGAGGGTCGAAGGTTGGCGAATCGGCATTTTGGGAATTACCGAAGGGCGGCATGGCAGCGTTTTCGTCGTATTGGACCATGAGCTTACCCCCCCCCCAATGTCAGACTTATCACAACTGATGCACCACTTTACCCCACATTCCTCCATTCTTCCCCACTCAACTTGAATAATAGCGTATTCTCAACACAAATCTCTGCAATATGGCGTTTCGTGGAATACGGCAAGACCCGTGAGGAGAGCATCAGACTTCCGCAGATCCTCGGCAACGCCGCCTCCAGCGCGTTGACGAATCATCCATCACCCACGGTCTTGTGCAATCGACATCGGTTCCATTGTTATACAAAACGAACATGTCATATCGAACAAATCATTCATCCCTGCAAATAAACGGTTCATGCCCTTATTCCGCCCGACGGTATAAAACCACACGAACGTAGGGGCTGCGCGGTACACTGGAGTGCCTTGATTTACACAGCTACAAAGGGATGGTATGTCGCGATACTCCTCACAGATCCACGAAGAACAGCAGGCTGTCACTCATGCATATACGCGCCTTGATGCGTTGCGCGAGACCACGCGCCAACGCCTCGACGCGGTGCGCGCGGCCGGCTCCCACGGCTCGCCCACGATGCGCACCGAACGCGACTCCTTCGCTACCATGTATGAAGACCGCCTGACCGGCTTGAGGGCGGTCGAGGATCGGCTCGTCTTCGGCAGACTCGACGATAATGCAGGACAAAAACGTTATATCGGGCGAATCGGGCTGTTGGACGATGACCACGAGTCAATTCTCACCGATTGGCGAGCCGAAGCCGCCAGACCCTTCTACGAGGCGACTCCATCCCATCACGGCAACATAGCCATGCGCAGGCATATCACACTGAAATTCCGCGAAGTGGTGGGCATCGAAGATGAAGTACTCGACGTGGACTCAACGCATGTGGGAGCGGCCGAGCAAGCCGGCACCCTTGCCGGCGAAGGTGCCCTGATCGCTTCGCTCAATTCCAAGCGCACCGGGAAGATGAGCGATATCGTCGAAACGATTCAAGCCGAGCAGGATCGCATCATTCGTGCGCCACTCGACCGCGCTACCATCGTGCAGGGCGGTCCGGGCACCGGCAAGACGGCCGTGGCGCTTCATCGCGCGGCTTATCTGCTCTACACCCACCGACGCCAACTGGAGCGTTCGGGTGTGCTGGTGGTAGGCCCCAGCCCGGCATTCCTGCACTATATCGATCAGGTACTCCCCTCCCTGGGAGAGACGGGCGTGGTGTCGCGAACCATCGGCGATCTGGTTCCGGGGCACCGTGCAACCTCCATCGACGACCCACTGGCCGCAAGGCTCAAAGGTCAGCGACGCATGGCCAACGCCATAGCCAACGCCGTAGCCGCGCGTGAACGCGTGCCGAAGAACCTGCCGACGATCAAGATCAACGGCATTCGCGTGCCCATGCTTAAAACAGACGTATTGCAGGCTTTGGAAGACGCCAAGCATACGCGGTCACCACACAACAAAGCCCGTGAGACGTTCATCAAAAGCGTGCTGAGCGCAATGCGCAATCGTTATATTGAGCAGCTCGACTACACTCCGGAACAGGCGGAAATCAGTGATGTCGCCAATCAGCTCAAGCTCAGCGACGATATCCGCAAAACACTCAATCTGGCATGGCTTCCCATGACCGGGCCGTGGCTGATCGATCAGATGTTCTCCAAACCAGCGCAGCTGCAACGTTTCGCACCATGGCTGACCGACGACGAAATCCAGCTCCTGACGCGTCCGAAGGGGTCCCCGCTCACGGTCAGCGATATACCCCTGCTCGACGAAGCAATGGAACTGCTCGGCCCCGACCCCAAAGTCACGGCGCGTCAGGCGGCCGAAAAAGCTCAACGAGCCGCCGAAGAGCAATTCGCCAAAGACACCCTCGCCCAGGCTGGCATCGGATCCGGCATCGTCACCTCTTCGATGCTGCTCGACAACATCAATGGTCTCGACTCCGAAATGGTCGCCCAACAAGCCGCCAATGATCGTGAATGGACGTACGGCCATATCGTAGTGGATGAGGCGCAGGAGCTGACCGCGATGGATTGGCGAATGCTCATGAGGCGCTGTCCGTCACGATCGTTCACCATCGTCGGAGACGTGGCACAGACCTCGGCCCTTGGAGGCACACGGCGCTGGGACAAGCGGATGGATGCCCTCTTCGGCGAAGCCGGCTGGGATTTGCATGAACTGACGATCAACTATCGCAACCCTGAGCAAGTGTCTGACCTTTCCTCGAAATTTGCGGAGAATGAAGGACTGTATATCTCAACCACCAAGGCCGTGCGCGATATGCCTGGTTCGGTGCAACGAGTCACCGTCGAGCAAAACAACGAAGAGCTCCGCTCCTTGACGGATTCCATTGGCAAGCAGGCCACCGTCCTGGTCGAGCGGTTCATCGACCAGGATGGAACAGGACGGCTGGCGATTATCACACCGCTGGCGTTGGCTGATATGACACGACGCAAGGTTTATGATGCATTCGTCAACGAATTCGGCCAAAACCGCGCGGCAATGTTAATGGGACTGCATGATGCGGACGGCGAGAAAACGGGTTCGAACATGGATTTGGAACAGGGCGACGACGCCCCGGTAACCGTATGCGACACGCAAATGGTCAAAGGACTCGAATACGACGCCGTCATCCTTGTTCAACCAGGCATGATCGGCCAGGAGGCACCTTCGCGACGTTCGGCCGCCTCCGACCTGTATGTGGCCATGACTCGCCCGACCCAGCAGCTGACTATCGTCCGCACCCCTACCGACACAACGCTTATCGAGCTATAATGACCCTTTTGCGGCTGCAAGGTTCGCAAACCCATGACAGCGCATTTACGAACCAGACATAGAGGTATCGGGAATGAACTCCTACAAGCGGAGCTTACCTCACTCCACCCGATACGAGCGCCTAGGTGCCGTTCTCAGTGACCACAATCAACTGATAACGATGCGCACAAAAGGGCAGCATGGCCATACTTAGGTACGCCGCAAGCCGCTCGGCACCAACCGTCGGCATCCTCGGCAACCCGGCCAATGCGCGAAGACCATTCGTCCATTCCCTCACAAGGACGCATACGAACCGTTAGAAACAACAGCTGTCGTTCGGCTCTACCGCCCGGCTAAGCATGATCACTTTTGAGCTCTTCAATGGCGTTTTCAAAGTCGGCCAAACCGTCGAAATTCTGATAAACGCTGGCGAAACGGAGATAAGCGACTTCATCAAGTTCACGTAACGGCGTAAGAATCGCCTTGCCGATATCTTCGGACTTGACCTGTGCCAGCCCCTGACTACGCAGGTCTTCCTCGACACGTTGTCCAAGCAGCTTGAGAGCATCCTCGTCAATGGGTCTGCCTTGGCAGGCCTTACGAACACCATTGATAACCTTTTCCCGATCGAAAGGTTCAATACTGCCGGATCGTTTAGTGACCAATAGCATGGTGGTTTCCACAGTGGTAAACCGTTTGCCGCATTTAGGGCATTCTCGACGGCGTCTTATGGCATGGCCGTCTTCGCTGATACGCGTATCGACGACTTTGGTATCGGGGTTCTGACAAAAAGGACAATGCATGTCTACTACAGTAACGGTTTGACGTCAAAAAATCTAATTCTGCGCCGTGTAGTCACTGCAGACGGATATTTCGATGGCTAATCCATACAGAAACGACACATCTACGAGCCGATTCGCCATGGCGCTCACATCAGTTGCACTGCGGAACCACGATACGTTGACCAGGTTTCAGTTCAGCCGACCTGAGGTTGTTCAGACTCATCAGATGGTCGACAGTATCCGCAACGCTCTTGTCGCTTGGCGTAACCTCTTTGGCATATGCCCATAGGGTATCGCCGGGGCGCACCGTGTAAGTGACGACCGGAGCCGCTTCTTGAGCGGCATTGGCCCTATCCGGTGACACCACCTGCCACCCACAGCACAGGACGGCCAACGCGAATAAAACCGCCAGCATACGACGGGATGCATAGACACGTCTTGGCACGCTTTCCGCACCGCCATCGCCATTCACCGCACTCTCGGACTTCATTGACCCCGTGCTTGTCGTATCCGACATCGTAACTCCTTTCATACACTTAAATATCGAACATGTGTTCTATCGAACGTATGTACTATAGTCGCACAGATGTTCGACTTTTGCAAATCCGAAATCGAACATCTGTTTGATTTTTTTGTGAATATAGACTATACTCGAAGGAGACGCGAAAGGAAAGACCAGTGACAGCACCCCCCAAGACCACAGACAGACCTAAACCGTCACAGGACAGACACTTGACGGATCGCCAGCACAAGGTGCTTGAGGCCATCCGAGCGCACGTCAAGCAGTACGGCTTCGCGCCATCATTCCGTGAAATCGGCGATGCGGCGGGACTCAAAAGCCCCTCTTCAGTAAAGCACCAGCTCGAATCCCTGGAAAACAAGGGATATATCCGCATGAACGCCAACAAAGGGCGCGCCCTCGAACTGGTAGATGACGGGTCACAAGCCACCACAGGTGCCGTCGATGTGATGCCCCAACCGCCGGTAGTCGCGCAGGAGGAATCAATCATCGAGTCGCGCAACGTGCCACTGGTCGGGCGCATCGCGGCCGGCGCCCCCATCACCGCCGACCAACAAGTCGAAGACGTAATGCGTTTACCGGAACGCCTCACCGGCACCGGCGGCAACCTCTTCATGCTGGAAGTACACGGGGATTCCATGGTCGATGCCGCCATCTGCGACGGGGACTTCGTAGTGGTACGGGAACAGTCAGATGCCGAAAACGGTGATATCGTGGCGGCTCTGCTGGACGACGAAGCGACGGTGAAGACCTACCGCAAAGATCACGGTCACCTCTGGCTGATGCCTCACAACCCCGCATACTCCCCTATCGACGGCACCCATGCCGTCATCATGGGTAAAGTTGTCACCGTGCTGCGTAAGGTGTAGACCGTCGCAGACCACACGTAGCCTTCCCGGCAAGACTCGCACACTCTTCGCAGGTCCATTCGGACCGTAGAACCGACTGACCGTCAGGAACACTTACTAGTCACCATCAGGCCCTATCACAAGGGGTATCGAGAAAGTGACCATTGCCCCGGATCCGTCCCCACGGTTCTCAATACGCAAGCTACCACCCACATGCTTGACGGCATCGCTTGCCATAGCCAATCCAATTCCCTGATGCTTCCATGCATCCGAAGCGTCCATCGGAACGGAACGGCTTTCGTCACCACGATACAGCCATTGCGTGGCGTGGAGTAACTCCTTGGACGAAAAACCTGACCCACCATCACACACCGAAACGACCAGTTCCGGAACTCTTTCATGCGACCCATCGGCATGCGACCTTCGGGCCAAGGCAGCCCGCGCATCTTCGTCGGTGTCAACAATATCCGCAACCCCACCACCGTTACGCCACCACACCCAATCAATCCGATGCCTCAATTCCACGGAGGCGTGAACCGGAGAATAATCAGCCGCATTCGACACCGCATTCATAACAGCACGAATAAGAGTATCAGCTTGCGGCACCTGCCAACAGCCAGTCGTTTCCGCTCCGACATCATCTCGATCGACTTCAAGGGTCAGACCTCGCGTCCTTAAATACCCCACTGCCTGCTTCCCGATCTCCTCCAGAAACAGGGGAACCGTGATAGCATCATCAGCAACGTCATTATCCGAGCATGCGGAGGTCACCCTAGCCATCGAATCCACGTAGTCGGTCATCTGCACAGCAGCGTTGGAAACGGCGTCGAGATATCCCCGCTGTTCATCGGTCAGATCGGTCTCCCCCAACAGATCCACGTTTCCGCGCACTATCGTGATCGGAGTCTTTACATCATGCCCTAATACGGCCAACTGACGGCGCTGATCCTCCTCCACCGACCACTGTCGTTCGAGGGATGCCTTCAGCGCCGCTTGCATCCGTTCAAACGCCCGCAAGGTGCAGTTGATCTCGATGATATTGGTCGAAGGAATCACAAAATCCAAGTCATTATTCCCGATGGCATTTGCTATATCAGAAAAAACCTGCAACTTTCGACTCAGCACTCTGCCGGACCGCAACCCAATCACAACAAGCAGCGCAACGAAAAGGATCGCATCCGTCAGCAGGACCAGGTTCTGCGGGTTAGGCAGTCGATCACGTCGAGATTTGGCGATCCATTGAGGCATTATGGAATACACAAGTACGCAATACTGATTCCCAGCCGTAGCAAACACCACATACGTATCACCGTTTTCCTGTCTGGAGGTGAGCATCGGCATGGCTTCGGCAATCCGTTGATCAGCAGGTGCACCAGCCGCATTCCCCTGTTTTTCATTCGATCTTTTGACGGACTGATGGGCCATGTCAGTGCCATACCGCACGAAATACCTCTTGACTGCCTCGACAGACCCGGCCTCCATCCCCGGAGTGATGTCCCCACCAATCCGAGTGCCGGTGTCCGAATAGAGCACGTAGCGGTACGCGGAGGGAATGGCGTCATCATCCACCGTCGTCATCGCGGCAATTGATTTGACGACCCTCGAAACGTTCCGCTCGGCGTAATTAGCGGGATAGGCAAGACTACCTTCAAACACGATCGGCACCCCGACGACATTTGCCAGCACCAAAAGGAGCGCACCTAGCAGAACATAGAGAAAATAGCGGATATTAAACAAAGCGATCGGCTGCTCGAAATGATGAACAGTCCGACGGCAACGCAACCATCGCCCTCCCGACACCGAATCGTCGCCCACACGGTCAGCGGCATTGCCCAGAGCATTGTTCGTTGCCGCGTTCGCTACACTTCTGTTCCTGTCATCCATATATCGTCGCCACCTTTCACGCACCGAACGCCGGTATATTCGCTTTTACCATCCTGTTTCCAGACAGGTGTCATCTCACCTTCACGCCACCCATCGATACCCAACGGACCATACCGTTTTAATCGGTTCCACCCCAAACACCGCAAATTTACGTCTGATATTGCTCATATGCGTGGTGACCACTGTCGCCCGTTCGGGCTCGGCCCGCATGTCGAGCGAATCGTCACCCGACAACAGACATCCATCCCATATCTGCTCACGCGAGAAATCGCGCCCCGGCTGTTCGGCAAGAAACTCACAAATACGGTATTCCGCGCCAGTAAGCGGAACCTCAAGTTCATCAACGTAAAAGACACCGGCCAACAAATCGGTCGTCACACGACCAAAACGCAGCACCGGGTGATGTGCTTGACGGACCCTCGAACGCAAATGAGCGTTGACCTTGGCCCGCAGTTCGGCGGCCCCGAAAGGCTTTCGAACATAATCATCCGCTCCCAGCCCATAGCCCAAAACCGCACTGTCTTCGTCCGTTTTGGCCGTCAGAAACAGAATCGGACAGGCAACGTCTTTCCGAATGCGGCGAACAAGCTCGAAGCCATCAAGTTTCGGCATCATCACATCGCACAGGATGAGGTCGAAACGCCCCAAATCGAGATGCAGGACCTTACGAGGGTCATTGACGACCGTGATCTCATGCCCGTCCTTGGCCAGGATCGCCGTAAGCATCGTCGTGATTCTCGTGTCATCATCGACGACAAGAATCCTACCGTGCGCTCCCATATGCGATTCTCCCGCACTCGACCCGCTACGATTGTTCAAGATCCACCTTCTTCCGCATATAACCATGCCGCAAAACAAAACTCAGACGACCGCCGAAAAGCCGGTTCACCACCATGCGCAAAGGATGGAACGAACGCGCACAAAACGCGCTGACGACCGCAATCAAAACCATCTCAACTCGACCCTACGACGAAACCGTACGTCTGTTTTCAAAAAGATTCACCGTCGAAAACAGCAAGCATCCCAGCAAAAAGGTCAACACACCGCACGGCGCAACGGTGCTCCACACACTTTGCTTCAAATCAGAGAGCATCACCGTGGCATCAGGTGACCAACGAATGATGGATTGCTCAATGCCAAGCGCACCCATCCGCACCTGCCAGGTAAATGGAACCCAGGCCCAAACACCATCCGAAGCGGCCAGCCCACTCAGCGTCCCGGTATTCAGCCCATTCAAGACTCCACCCATCGCAAGCGAAGCGAGCAGCGTGCCTACCGCCCCCAAACCAACAACGACATTGCGACCAAGCCCGACCGCCATAGGCACAAAGATCATATACAGCGGCAACGAACCGAACGTGATGCCGAACACAGCCAGGATATATGCGCTGAACGAAAGACCATTGACTCCCCTTGCCGTCAGGACATCGGCAAAAACAACCCCCGCCAATGCGAGCGCGCCAAAGCCCAGCAGCCACAAGACCACAATCTTACCGGCGAAGGCCGAACGTCTGGAGGGAACGCCAAATAGGTTGACATAACCGCCAGCCTCCCGTTCTTTGTCGGCGCTGACGCCGCACACAATGGCCGCCATCAGGGGCATCGCCTCTCCCAGCAATTGGAAGAAGGCATCCGCAGCCAAGCGAGGGTCGAAGACCGAGACAGCGAAGTAAGCACCGCACACCAGCCCCGCAAGCAAGCCACATACCATGTGAAGACTGATCAAACCGGTACGGAATATACGCAGCCATTCAGAAAGCATCGAACGCCATAACGCAGCATGGGGGGACAACGGGCTTTTATCTCCTACCGGCATCCTGGTACGTAAAGCATCATCGGTAGTCCTCGCCTTATCGTCATCATCGATCACACGCATCATCACCGCTGCTCCTTGCCGGAGAACCACACGGCCGTAAGTGCCGAAAGCAGGAGAAATACGAGCAACGAGACCGCGAGGGCAGTCACATGCTGCGAGCCGAACGTGGCTAGCGCGGTTTTCAAAGGCGAATCCGGCTCCATTGGCACCGGCACACCGCTAGGCATCACTTTCAACATCGGCACGACCACATCGAGCATGGCACCGGGCGGACAATACATCCACAATGTAGCATTACTCCACATGACAATCGAGAGCACTTCATCAAGCAGGAACGTCACCAGAACGCCAACCAGCGTCCCGAACCCATCAGCCAGCGCCAATGCGGCCGGAATCATCCAAGCGCTCGTCACCAGCAGCGAAAGTCCGGCCGCCGCCGCTTCACCCGAACCGATCGATCCGCCGCCGATCGTCACGATCAAAAGCACCAACGCAATCTCAGTCGCAGACAGTGCGACGCAATATGTTATCTTGGCAATCCATACGCTGCCGCCGTCCACCGGAAGGCACGAAGTCGCGCGCCAGTGATGTTTGGCATCCAGGTTGACCACGGAAACGCACGTCAGCACCACGAACGCAGGAAGCAACAAGGCATACCAGTAGTTCAGGAGGGTGGTTACGTTGAAACCAGCCGCCCAGCCGACCAACACTCCCAGCACCACAGCCAAGCAAAAACCGATGAGCATCTTGACGGGCGCGGCTCGTTTCCCCTTGAGAAACTCGGCCTTCAAGACGTGACCGAATGAAATGTGAATGCGTCCCGATTCAATCGCCGTCGTACCCCGTGGCCCGAACCAACTTTCAACCCGGCTCATCGCACCCCCTCTTTCCTGAGCACGTCCATGAACAACTGTTCCAAATCGGTTTTGCGGTCAAGCCGGTTTTCGTATGCCAACCGACCAGCCGCAATAATGCCCACATAATCAGCCATCTGTGCAACTTCCGAGAGGATGTGACTCGAGACGATGACAGTCATGCCCTGTGCAGGAAATCCCTTGATCATGCCGCGCAGCTCTTCGATCCCCAGCGGATCGAGGCCGTTGGTCGGTTCATCCAAGATGAGCAGTTTCGGACGATTAAGCAATGCCAGCGCTATGCCGAGACGCTGTTTCATGCCCATTGAGAACTGCCCGGCCCGCTTGTTGCCGACATTTGTCAAACCGACCGTGCTTAGCACCTCTTCGATACGGGTTTCCGGAAGTCCGAGCAAAGTGGTGCGCACTCTGAGATTCTCCGGAGCAGTGAGGTTGGGATACACCGGCGGCTCTTCGATCAAGGAACCGATGTCATAAAGATCTCGGCGTTGCCAGGTGTGGCCGAAAACCTGAATATGCCCGCCGGTCGGACGAGACATACCCGTCAAACACTTGAGAATGGTCGATTTGCCCGCGCCATTAGGACCGAGCAGACCGTAGACGCTGCCCTGAGGCACATGCAAAGAGACCTTTGAGACCGCGATCTGACGTCCATAGGCTTTGGTCAGTCCCTCGGTACTCAGTATCAGGCCAGATGCAGAAGCGCCACCGTAATCAGTGTCATAACTACCGGGAACAACCGCGATTCCATCCGTTCGTTGCGAACTACCGGCAGACGGCCCGCCCATAGCTACGCCCATCGAAGATCTCACACTGTCGGCAGATTTGATATCATCCGTTGAATCCATACCGTTTCCATTCTCCTATTTGCGGCATTCAAGCACGATTGAGCCTGTAAACCGCGGACCACCGTCCATATTCGCCCAGATGTTTGCATCCGAACGAAACGCAGCCAGTGATCACCCTTCAGGGAAAACGATACGAGTGAAATATCAAGAAACATGAAGCCACCGCAATATGACGCATTTCCGGTTCACCGAATGCATCCGACAACACGCGGACCCCCGGACTCTCATACCCGGCACTGGACACCTGTTATTGGTGCGCCGGTTCGCCCTGCTCAATCTCAAAGCCTTGCGGCTCAAGTTGGAACGTGGTGTGAGGCACCGAAACATCGAAGTGTCTGACGAGGCATTCGTGCAGCTGCGTCAAGATCTGAGCCGCCTGAGCCATGGACAGATTCCGTTCGACAACGACATGCGCGGTCAGGATGGGCATGCCCGTGGAAACCGTGGAGGCATGAATGTCATGTACTCCGACAACGTGCTCGACACCCAGCATATGCTCGCGTACCCGGTCGAGATCAAGTCCCTCCGGGGTTTGCTCGAGCAGCACCCGCACAGCGTTACGAATCAGCACACATGCGCGCGGAATAATCATAAGGGCGATGACACCGCCGGCAACCGCATCAAAGCCACGCCAACCGGTGGCCAACATGATGATCGCGGACGACACCACAGCCACTGAGCCCAACGCATCGTTCACTACTTCGAGAAAAGCGGCTTTCATATTCATGTTGTCGTTGTGCCGACCGGAAAGCACGAATGCCGAGGCGATATTGCAAGCCAATCCAAGAACGCCGAAACCGAGCAGCAGCCCGAAATCGGTGACATCCTCGGGCACGGCACCGGTCAGGCGCATCGCGGCCTCAACGAGGGCATAGACACCGACACCCAACAGCACCAGCGCGCCCAGGCCTGCCGTAATCGGCTCCAACCGAAGCCAACCCCATGTTCGTTTCTTACTGGGCCTACGACGCATGAGAATCGCCGTGACCGTGGAGGTCGCCAACACGGCGACGTCAGTGAGCATGTGTCCGCAATCCACGAGCAGCGCCAGCGAACCGGTCATCAAGGCGCCGACCACTTCCGCCACGAAGATCGTCAGCGTCATGCACAGCGAGATCATCAGCCGCTTCTGATGTTCAAGGGAGGCCTCCGTCTGATCACGCAAGGAGGAGGCAATGCTGATATCGTCACTTACTACAGCGCCGGCATCCCGACTGTCCGGATTCGCCGAGTTCACGTCTGACATGCGTCTCTCCATTGTCCACGATGGCCTTCCAGTAATCAGAAGGGCTACTATACCCCACATAAACCCAATAAGCACAACGTTTTGACTCTGTAGGCTGAAGGTCACACACAACGCACATCATCGTGCCGTTCATGGTGTTTTGACAGTGAATACGACAATCGTTTTCACATAAAACGGCAGAACGCAACCCTAGGTTGCGCTCCACCTTCAAACCCGCAATCCGACAAAACCGTCAAGTGGACAATCCGTCAAACCGTCGAACGGCCAAACCACCGAAATCAGAATCCGAACTTGGAGACCATGTCCTTGATCGTCACCGCAGAGCGTTGCAACAATTCAAGCTCGTGATCGGTGAGAGGCGTGTTGATCTGCGAGTTGACGCCCGACCGGTTCAACAAGGTCGGCACCGACATGCACACATCGCTGATGCCGTGGAAATCGTTGAGCCACGACGACACCGGCAGAATGCGGTTGGTGTCGTTCAAAATCGCCTCGACGATATCGATGCCCGACATGGCAATGGCATAGTTCGTCGCCCCCTTGCCGTTGATGATGCGATACGCGGCGTTCTTGACTTCCTCGTGGATCTTCTCGCGCGCAGCATCATCCAGCGCAGGACGCCCTGGCAACGCCTGCCAGTCGCACATGCTCACGCCTCCGATGGTGGCCTCGGCCCACAGCGGCACCTCGGAATCGCCGTGTTCGCCGGCGATGTAGGCATGCACGTTCTTAACATTCACGCCGGTATGCTGGGCGATCAAATAACGCAGCCGCGCGGAGTCGAGATTCGTTCCGGAGCCGAACATCTGATTGGCCGGCATGCCGGACAGCTTGAGCGAAACCTGAGTGACCACATCCACGGGGTTGGTGATGAGCATGTAAATGGCGTTCGGCGCGACCTTGGTGGCCGCGGGAATGATGGACTTCATGATGTTGATGGTGGCACCCGCCAGATCAAGCCGAGTCTGCCCCGGTTTCTGACGCGCCCCTGCGGTGATGACCACAACATCCGCGTCACGGCAAATCTCCATGTCATCCGAGCCGTCGATGGAAACGGCGGGATAGAAGCTCGACCCGTGCTGCATGTCGAGCACCTCGGCCTCGACACGTTCCCTGTTGATGTCCTCAAGCACGATCTCGCGCGCCGCCCCATGCTGAGCCGCGACAAAAGCCAATGTGGAGCCGACCGCACCGGCGCCAATCACTGCGAGTTTCGTGGGCTTATTCTGTATATCGACCATGTCTTTCATTTCCCTTTCATCCAATGCAGTGTCCGAACATGAACATACCGTATTCGTCGACGGCGATCTTATCCGATGCCGTGCGACGTAAATACGACAACTCATGACCAAACGTCACGCAGCAAAACCGCCATTTTCGTGGATTGATGACCACAAGACAGCCGCACACTACGAACTGCGCAGTCACACCTTTGCTTAATTATACCAGCCAATGCCCATCAACGATTGCACTGCCACACCGTCCGCGCCCAAACAGAATGTCAATCATGCCACATTCGTTTCGTGTGACGTTGGCCGTTTCCTTCCCCCCAAGCGGATTGATGCCAAATATTTGCTTCGTTTTGTATATCTGAGCGATTGCGCACAGCATGGGTATGGTTATTGAAACCCTTACGGACCTTATCAAGGTGTTGGTGCCGGCCCGGCAAAACCTGTCGCAATAATTCCAAGTGTCCACGTAAACGCACAAGGAAGGTTCGTATCGTGCACAAACGCCGCCACATCCCCCACCAAGGCATGAAACTCAATCAAACGAAACACTCTCAAACCGGCAATAAAACCGCACTTCGCGTCACCCGACGGCGGAATCCAGGACGCGGGCTGCAAGCCGCGAATCCACATCGGCCTCGAGCGCGACGCCTTCGGTCCGGTACTCCACTTTCTGCACCTTGCCATACTCTCGGACTTCGGAAAGCAACCCACCGGCGCTATATGGCAGCAACGCACTCACGTGTATTTCAGGCGCGGGCAGCAAGGACTCGACCGCGTCGCGCAACCGATCGAGCCCCTCACCAGAGGCCGCCGATACAAAAAGCGCCTCAGGACGCATGTTGGCAAGACGTCCCACCGTGGATGCATCCACCTGATCGACCTTGTTGAACACCAGCACACGCGGTATGCCCTCCACGCCGTCAATGTCCGCCAATACGCGGTTGACGGCCTCGATCTGGGCGAACGGGTCGGCCGTGGAAGCGTCAACGACATGCACAATCACGTCCGCGCCCGCGACTTCTTCAAGCGTGGATTTGAACGCTTCGACAAGCTGGGTGGGCAGGCTGCGCACGAAACCGACAGTATCGACGTATGCGTAGAAGCGCCCGTCATGCGCCTTGGCCCGGCGAACCGCCGTGTCGAGAGTGGCAAACAGAGCGTTCTCCACCAGCTCGCCTGAACCGGTCAGCCGATTGACCAGTGACGACTTGCCGGCGTTCGTGTAACCGACCACCGCAACCGTCGGCAGCCCGAGACGCCGCCGCGACCCACGCTTGACGTCACGGGCGGGGGCCATCGCTCGGATCTGCTTCTTCAAGCGTGCAATACGCGTACGAATGACGCGTCGGTCCATCTCAATCTGTGTCTCGCCCGGACCTCGCGAACCGATGCCTCCATTGACGCCCGCGGCCTGACCACCGGCCTGGCGCGACAAGGACCCGCCCCAGCCGCGAAGACGTGGAAGCATGTATTCAAGCTGCGCCAGCTCCACCTGTGCCTTACCTT
Organism: Bifidobacterium bohemicum DSM 22767; assembly: GCF_000741525.1. Lineage (GTDB taxonomy): Bacteria > Actinomycetota > Actinomycetes > Actinomycetales > Bifidobacteriaceae > Bifidobacterium > Bifidobacterium bohemicum. The sequence goes on from NZ_JGYP01000002.1 coordinate 307,305, forward strand.
CTCGGCTAGTGGCGTGCTGGGCGAAGATATCCAGGATGACGGCGGTGCGATCGACCACTTTCACTTTGGTGGCGTCCTCAAGCGCGCGACGCTGGCTGGGGGCAAGATCGCCGTCCACGATAATCGTGTCCGCCTCATGTCGAGCCACGATGCCCTCGATCTCCTTGGTCTTACCGCGCCCCACGTACGTCGCCGCGTCAGGCTTCAGCCGATGCTGCAGGACGCCATCGCACACCTGGGCCCCGGCGGTGTTGGCGAGCGCCGCAAGCTCACGCAACGATTCCTCGGCCTTTTCGAGCGTGGTTTCGTTGCGAGACCACACCCCGACGAGCACGACGCGCTCAAGACGGACTTTGCGGTATTCGACATCGCCTTCGTCCTGCATTTCACCAAGACCGACGACGCGCCGCAGCTGGTTGCGCGATTCACGCTCGCTCCACTGCTCGGCCCCCGCCGAAAACCCGTCCATATCCGCGGGCGACCGTGCACCCTGATCCTGCAAGATGTCGGACCGGCGCCCCAGCACCTCATCGTTGCCGGCCTCAAGCCGATCATCGTTTGTCAATACGTCAACCTTTCCACGCGCCCTACCACCATGAATTGTAGCGGTCGGCAGACACAAAACCAAGCACTTCCATATCGACTGACCAGCCGAACGCGCCAAGCCTCACATAAAATCGGGGGAATACCCTAAAGCGGCACCGGTGCCGCATTGGCACGGTACGAGCACTCGCTTTCATCTCGCAAAAATCGTTTTGTTTTTAATCACGCCACTTCATCGAACGGCAAGCCCAAACACTAGCTGTCCCCCGTCCCCACTATTCCATGCGTTCCGACATCACCTTTCGGCATTGATTTCGTAATTGTCACTGGACCAACCGACCGCGATCGATACGGAAATCCCTGGCTTCGGTTTTCCCAAGCCCTATTTGCAATGTCTGTTCCGATCTGGAACTAGTATTGATACCCTGACATCGACGCAAAATCTCGAGTGCGGCGGAAGGATTGAACGGGATCATATGAGCGATAAAAAAACCGCGAACACGCAGGTAAAGCAGGTCGAACAGTATTTCTCGGCGAAGCCCTCGTCGCAGGACGTGCGGCGCACGCTGCGGGTCAATCTGCGCGGACACGAAGTCGAGGTGGAGGCATCAAACGGAGTGTTTTCCGGGCATCGCTTGGATTTGGGCACTTCGGTATTACTGCGTCAGGCACCTCAACCCCCAGCAGGCGGTGTGATGCTCGACCTGGGATGCGGATGGGGGCCGATTGCGCTGGCTCTGGGTCTCGAATCACCGCAGGCTGATATCTGGGCCGTAGATGTCAACGAGCGTGCGTTGGAACTGACGCAGGCAAACGCCGCCAGACTCAACATCGCCGGCCGCATCCACGCGGTTAAAACCGATCAGGTGCCGCAGGACCTGCGTTTCGACCTGATCTGGTCCAATCCTCCGATTCGCGTCGGTAAGAGTGAACTGCACAGCTTATTGATGACGTGGCTGCCGCGCCTGAACATCGGCGGGCGTGCCTACTTGGTGGTGCAGAAAAATCTTGGGGGCGATTCGCTGATTGCTTGGCTGGCGCAAGAGCTTGGCGACGAATACGAGGTCAGAAAATACGCCAGTTCGAAGGGATATCGTGTTATCGAAGTGAGCCGCTGACACAATCCGCACGGACTGATTCTCTGTCCGTAGGCAGATCGCCCGACGCATACGGCTTTAAGTACCACAAGAAATGGCGATGCAATCTCAACAATCGTAAAAACAAGCTGGACGGTATAAACAGGTCAAAATGTTCTACGCAACGAAAACAGACTGAGGTTCCACCGTTCGGACGTACGTGTAGCATAGAAATGCCTATGAAATTCAACTATCCCAGCGAACTGCCGATCAGCGCAGCGCATGACGCCATCACAAGGGCCGTCGAGTCCTCTCAAGTCGTCATCATCTCCGGGCAGACCGGAAGCGGCAAGACCACGCAAATTCCGAAGATGCTGCTCGAAATGGGCCGGGGCACCCACGGCCATCAGATCGTGCACACCCAGCCACGACGGCTGGCGGCGCGCACCGTGGCCGAACGAATCTGCGAGGAGATGGGGGTTACGCTTGGCGACGAAATCGGCTATCAGGTGCGATTCACGGACGAGAGTTCACCCACCACGCGTCTACGCATTGTGACCGACGGTATTTTGCTGGCGCAGATTCAGCGCGACCCGAACCTGAGCAAATATGACACCATCGTCATTGACGAGGCGCACGAACGTAGCCTCAATATTGACTTTTTGCTGGGGTATCTCACCGCACTGCTACCCAGACGGCGTGATCTGAAGCTGATCATCACCTCGGCCACCATCGATTCGATGAAGTTCCAGGAGCATTTTGAACATGCACTGCACACCAAGGTCCCGGTAATCGAGGTCTCCGGGCGCACCTACCCCGTGCAGGTGCTGTATGAGCCGATTGGCGGCATGCCGGCGCTTATGCGGCATGTGCCCGGTTTTGCGGATGGATCACTGCCGGACGAAAACGGCGGGATTCCCGGACTCAACGGCAGTTCCCACGGCGGCAACGGGTCGCTGGCGGACTCACAGGACATGGCTCGGGCCGTGGCCCGCGCCTGTGCGGAACTGGCCATCCACTCCTCACACGACCGCGGACCCCGCGATATCCTTGTCTTTGCCGCCGGCGAGCGTGACATTCATGAGTACGAGGACGCGATACGCCATCACTTTGGCCAGCGCGCTTCCGACATGCGCCGTCCCGACGCCGTCGAAATCGTGCCACTGTACGCCCGCCTGTCGGCCAAGGAACAGCACCGTGTGTTCGAAAACCACCCACACCAGCGTATCGTCATCGCCACGAACGTGGCCGAAACGTCACTGACGGTGCCCGGCATCCGCTATGTCGTGGACCCCGGAGAGGCGCGAATCTCCAGGTACTCCAAGTCTGCCAAGGTGCAGCGTCTGCCCATCGAGGCGATCAGCCAGGCCAGTGCCGACCAGCGCTCCGGCCGTTGCGGCCGCATTACGGACGGTATCGCCATCCGCCTGTATTCGCACGATGACTATGAATCCCGGCCGCGATTCACCGAGCCGGAGATTCTGCGAACCTCGTTGGGCGCCGTAGTGCTGCATATGCTTTCCGTGGGGGTGGCCAGGACGGCCGACGACGTGACGCATTTCGGTTTTATCGACCCGCCCGACACCCGAGCGGTCTCCGATGGCTTCAACGAACTGACGGAACTCAAGGCCATCAGCCGAAAGAGCGGAGAGGTTCGTCTGACTCACCTGGGCCGACAGCTCGCCCGCATCCCCATCGACGTGCGTCTGGGCCGGATGATCATCGAAGCCGCCAGCAAAGGCACCCCGAACACCCTGGCAGCCGTCATCGTGATAGTCGCGTTCCTGAGTTTGCAGGACCCACGCGAACGCCCCGAGGAGGCGCGCGATGACGCCGACCGCATTCACAACCGTTATGCCGATGAAACCAGCGACTTTCTGACGGCGCTGAATATCTGGGATGCTGTTTTCGGTGATTTCGATGACGGCGATCGAGGCCCGAGCAATGCCCAGTTGCGCCGTATATGCAAGACGGAATATTTCAGTTTTCTTCGCCTGCGGCAGTGGAAGGACCTGGTCAATCAGCTGGGTCAGATGTGCCGCCAGATGCACTTCAAAGTCGGCTCTCCTGTTCCCATCTCGCGCCCGGACGCCAGGGTCCGCGCACTGCCCATCAATCAGCAGGCAGCTCATAGCCTTGTCTGCTCATGGGATTCCCAAGGCATTCACACCGCCATGCTCGCCGGACTGCTTTCGATGATGGGCATGCAGGTCGTACGCGAACCAAAAGTCTCCGATTTCGCGGGTCTTAAGGGAGCGGCAAAGGTCCGCGCGATGAAGCAGGCAGCCAAACGTTCCAAGAACGAGTACCAAGGCGCTCGAGGAACGAGGTTCGCGCTTTTTCCCGCCTCAAGCGTGGCCAAATCGACCCCCTCTTGGGTCATGTCGACGGATTTGACGGAAACCTCGCGACTATGGGCCCGGTACTCAGCGGCCATCGATCCGGCTTGGGCGGAACCCTTGGCAGGCAACCTCACACGAGTAACCTACGCCGAGCCGCATTGGTCCGGATCTCGCGGCAGCGCCGTGGCCTCGAGCACCACGTTGCTTTACGGCCTGCCGATCGTGCAAGGCAGGCAAGTGCAGTGGGGCCGCATCAATCCCTCGCAAGCCAGAGACTTTCTGCTTCGTCAAGGTCTGGTGGAAGGCGATATTCAACAGCGTTTCCCTCACGATGGATTCATCGAAAAGAACCGCTCGGTCCTGCTCGAGGCCGCGGACGATGTCAGCAGGACGCGACAGGTCGCCCAGACGGCCAGCGACGAGGATCTGTTCGACTTCTATAATGAGGTAATCCCTCAGGATGTCACGAATGTCGCGGATCTTGCCAAATGGATCAAGGAAACGCATGGCAGCAACCCACACGTACTCGAGTTCGACCCCACACAGGTAGAACGGCTCTCGCAGCACGAATCAGTAAGCCTTGACGACTACCCCGACCACTGGCACACCCTTGGCACCGACGGAACTCCCATCGATCTTAGACTCAGCTATGTCTACGACCCTCAAAACCCCGCCGACGGCGTTACCGTGCATATACCCATCAGGACACTTACACGCCTGACGCCCGAGGAATTCACATGGAACGTGCCGGGACTTTTGGACGAGTTAATTCTTAGCTATATCAAGTCATTGCCCAAGGCGCTTCGCGTGCAATTCGTGCCCGCACCGGACGCTGCGGCCAAGATCCGCGCCGCACTTGACGAGCACTATCCTGATTTACCCGGATCGGGAAGCGAACAGTCACCGTGCATGCCACCAGCGGATGAGGCGACAGGCACAGCGGTATGGCCCGATTTTACACATGCTTTCACGGCCGCCGCCATTTGCTCACTGGGGGCGACCATCCACCCTCAGGTCTTCGGCCCGGAACAACTGGCGAAACTGCCATCGTACCTGACAGTCACTTTCAGCATCGAAGAGCCGGTCGCGCAGCAAGGAGGCAGGAACGCCCGTGGACGCAACAATCGCACGCGTCCCAAACCCCGTGTGCTCGGAACCGGCAAATCGCTCAAAGATCTCCAACGCAGATTCGCGAAGGAAGCCGAGGCAGGCGCACGCAAAGTCGTGAAGGTCGCGGCCGACAAGGCCGGCCGTCAGGGCAAGGTCGTCAAACGCGCGAATCTGCTGAATCAGGCCGGCGCCACCACCACCTCCCGAGCCGAAATGCTGTGGAACGCGGCTTTAGGAAAACTGCGCATGCCGTCAGAACGCATCTCCTCAAGATGGCTCGGCACTGAGTCACTGATGCTCGCATCAGCTCCCTACGACTCAACCAAAGCACTCACGGACGACCTGCAATACGCCGCCATCAAACGCCTGTTGCCGAACGTCGAACAGCTCCCGGACGACGCAGCCTTGGTGGAAGCAGTCAACGCGGCAAAGAACACCTTCGAGGACACGGTCTACGCCGTGGCCCGTGACGTCATCGCCATTCTCAAGCGCTACGCCGAAGTCGAGACGGTCGTAGGAGGCAAGGCCGACCTGCCGATGCTGGCTGTGCTCCAGTCCGTGCGTGCACACGTCGCTACGCTCGTCCACCCCGGTTTCATCGGTGAGGCATCACCTCAATTCCTGCCGAACATCGATCGGTATCTCAATGCTGATCTGATGCGTCTTGCCAAAGCCAAGGTGGACAAGAACCGCGACGCACGCTGGGCCTGGCAGGCCGATGAGGCCAAAGGATTGGTGGACTCCGCGCGCGACCAACTCAGGACGGAACCGGCCGGACCCCGCCGTGAGACTCTTGAAAAAAAGCTCATCGAAGCTCGTTTGATGCTTGAGGAGTTCTACGTCTCCCTGTGGGCGCAGGAACTTGGAACCAAGTTCCCCACCAGTCTCAAACGCATTCGTAAGTCGCTTCAATAATCGTTGCGGATGCACCAACCGTTCAAGTCCGTATGAGCGGAACCCTGGACCCGTGACAACAACGATTATCCGTCGGCCGCCCAATGGCGTGTGATTGAATTCAGCGATCGGTTGTACCGACGATGGCGTATCCGCTCATCGAGGATTGACATTAGTATGGCCTACGTGCATACCTCCAGAAAGCAGCAAGTCCGCAAACGCCGCAACAGCCAAGGCCGCAAGGGGCCAATCGCCGTCATATCACGGCGGTGGCGGAACGGCGGAGCGGCCGCCCATGCGACGATGATCTGCATCGGCATCGTCGCGGTAATCTGCGCCATGGCACTGGTGATGGGGCTGACCCGACTGATTCAATGGCATGTCGAGGTCACCGAAGCGCAACGCCGTCAGGAACAACTCACCCGGCAGTATGATTTCAATCCGGGGCAGATTATCTCCGACGCCCAATTCTTTAACGCCGATGCCATGAATGCAGCCGAAGTACAGGCGTTCCTTGACAAGCAGAACCCAAGCTGCACCGCAGCGAACTGCCTGAAAAACAAGACCTTTGACACCACCACCATGCCCGTCAGCAACCTTTGCCCCGGCGAATACAAAGGAGCCAAAGCCGAACGCGCCGGCGACATCATTACCAAGTCCGCCAGAGCGTGTGGCATCAGCGAAAAAGTACTCCTCACCATTTTGCAAAAGGAGCAGCATCTGGTCAGCGCGACCAATCCCAGCGATTTCCAGTACAAGTCCGCAATGGGCTTAAGCTGCCCCGACGACGCCGACTGCGACCCGCAATACGCCGGATTCTTCCGTCAGGTCTATGGTTCGGCAAGGCGTTTCAAATACTATCAAGCCCATGAAGGCCAATACGGCTACCACGCCGGCACACTCAACTATGTGCAATACCATCCGAACAAAGGTTGCGGAGGCAGTCAGGTCTACATCGTCAACCAAGCAACCGCAATGCTCTACATCTACACGCCTTACCAGCCGAACACCGCCGCACTCAAGGCAGGGGGCGGCGAAGGAGACGCATGCTCGAGTTACGGCAACCGCAACTTTGCACTGATTTACAACGGCTGGTTCGGGGACCCACGGAGGTAGGAACGCGCAATTGCAGTCGTTGGATTCCGCATCGTAATTTACGCGAAGGCCTCGGTGCTCCGTCACGATTGTCGCATGACGTCCTGCTTGCTCCTACTTGGCCGGCGTCGCACCGCGCATCGTCACGCTTCGGCAGCAGTTCGAAAGCTACGCGAACCTACCACAAACCACTCCTGCCCGACAACCACGTTGCATACAGACTCCGTCGTCGCACTCGGTCACTTTTCACAACAGCGAGCTTTCCGCATATCGGTTTTCGTCGCACGCTGTATTCATCGGCTCAGCGAACGCGCCGCGAGCGCACGACGAAGACATATCACAGATTAGGCAGGAACCTCTCCAATTCGAACTGGGTGACGTGATGACGGTATTCCTCCCACTCCTGATGCTTGTTGCGCAGGAAGTACTCGAACACGTGCTCACCGAGTACATCCGCCACGAAATCGGACTTCTCCATCACCTTAAGGGCCTCGTCAAGCGACTCCGGCAACGGCTGGATGCCCATCGCCTGACGCTCGGTGTCAGTAAGCTCCCACACCGCGTCGCTGGTCGGCTCGCCAAGGGTCATCTTCTGCTCGATGCCGTCCAGCCCCGCCGCAAGCAGCACAGCGAAGGCCAGATATGGATTGGTCACCGGATCGAGCGCACGGAACTCCATACGAGCCGAGTTGCCTTTACCTGGCTTATATTGCGGGATGCGTAACAAGGCCGAGCGGTTGTTGTGGCCCCAGCACACATAGCTTGGAGCCTCGTTGCCACCCCACAGCCGCTTGTACGAGTTGACGTATTGGTCCGTGATGGCGCAGATTTCCGAAGCGTGATAGAGGATGCCAGCCGCGAACTGCCGCGCCGTAAGCGACATGTTGAACTCCTGGCCTGCCTCATAGAAGGCGTTGGAGTCCCCCTCGAACAAGCTTAAATGAGTGTGCATGCCATTGCCGGGCTCGTCAGTCAGTGGTTTGGGCATGAAACTGGCATGGATGCCGCGTTCAAGCGAAATCTCCTTGACCACGGTACGGAATGTCATGATGTTGTCCGCCGTGGCCATCGCGTCGGCATAGCGCAGGTCGATTTCGTTCTGCCCTGGACCGGCCTCATGGTGGGAGTATTCCACCGAAATGCCCATCTGTTCAAGCATGTTCACGGCCGCTCGACGGAAGTCCATCGCAGGACTGCGGGGCACATGGTCGAAGTAGGTGCCATGATCAATCGGCACGGGCGGCGTACTGAAATCATCCTGCTGCTTGAACAGATAGAACTCGATTTCCGGATGCACGTAGAAGGTGAATCCCTTCTCCTTGGCTTTTTCCAGCTCGCGCTTGAGCACGCGGCGCGGGTCACCCAACGACGGGTCCCCGTCAGGAGTGAGGATGTCGCAGAACATCCTTGCGGTGCCTTGTGACTCACCTCGCCACGGCAACAACTGGAAGGTCGATGGATCGGGCTTGACGATCATGTCATCTTCCGAAACGCGAGTCATGCCCTCAATCGCGGAACCGTCGAAGCCAAGCCCCTCGTCGAAGGCGTCCTCCAACTCGGCGGGCGCTATGGCCACGGATTTCAACGTACCGAGTACGTCGGTGAACCAGAGACGAATGAACCTTACATCGCGCTCTTCAACGGTGCGCAGCGCGAATTCCTGTTGCTTATCCATTCTCATATTTTCTCATAACGCTATTACATTCCGGTTAAACGTCTGACATTAACCAAAAAAGATGACGGCATGAGCCATTGCCGGACCAAACCAACAACGTACAGGGACCAAAGGCCCGTCAGCCACTGTGCGAACCATCGGATCTACCCCGAAAATCGCACGTTCAGCCAACGGGCACTCAAGATACGGAACAGTCAGCGACGCTCCCAAGCACTTTCGATGTCCTCATAGCGCAGTTGATCCGTGCTGGGCACCACAAGCCTCGCATGGCCAAGCTCGTCGGGGCTGCCAACACCCACCGAAAAAGCCCCGACCGAGTTAATCACCGCCTATTCAATAGTCGATCCCCCACGGCCAAATTTCGTATGATCTGAAATCACCTGCATCGCTTTATCATGGTCAAAATCGGCCGTGTCAATCAGGTGTTCACCCTGATCCCTGAGATCATCGATGGTCGACACGCCCAACATCAAATCCTCTACTGCGGCCGGAGTCGAGCTAAGCACAAGAGGCGGAGCAAATTCCCGTCCAGGTTCGCCTGCCATGTAGAGCGTAGCCGTCAGCTTGGCGGCACGGTTGACGCACAGCACCACAGGCATGCCGGTAATCATCTGGGTGAGGTCACGCGCGGCATTTTCCGGAGCGTCTCCATCCAGATTATGCAATATCGCAACCGCGCCACGCTCGTCGGCCAAGCAATGCGCCGAAATGTCAGCCATCTGGCAGAATGCAGCCAAAAGATCCGCCGCGGCCAGGCCCGTGGAAATGATGGCGGCCTTGGCGCGATTGCCGATCAAACCTTCAAGTTCATCATCAAAGCTGAGGGCGCGTTCTGCCCCCTTCGCCACCGAATCGCCATCATCGGCGGCGGCGTTACCAGAAGAGGCGATATCGTCACCGTCCGCCGCGAATGCATCGGAATCCGCCTCCGCCTTCGAGGTAGCCTTGGCAACTGCATCGGAATCGTCATTGAACTCCCGCTCAAACTGAGCCAAAGCCGATTCAAGCTCCTCGTCACTGAAATGGGCATCATCAGGCAGATCAGGAACCCGTCCGTTCTTGTCGTCATCACTCATCGTCAACCACCGTTCCTCTCGACTAAACGCGTTAACATCCATTATCGTCCCGCCTGCCAACACCTAGACCCGCCACGGGCGACGCCGGCAACCGGCATGAACGATTCGCTTAACTAGACACCTTAGTCCACCGTTGACGTTCGCGCTCGATGTCATTCTATAGACGACTATAAAACGCTTGGGAAACGCCCTCCGAGAACGCCTTCGGCACCTGCGACTCGCACACCTTGCCGATACGCCGGGACGACTCCCCCAATAGCCGCCCGCACCTCAGTGTCGAGCCTATCGAACGCCTGCCGCATAGCCGCTACCGGCGCACATAGATCATGGGGCGAATGCGGTAGAATTTCTCTTCGAAGTCCCTCAATGCCGCGGCATCACGTGCCCTGACGTCATCGAGGATCAGGCGTACGGCGTCGCAGGCCTCGCCCGTACCCATTCGGCTCGAGGCATGGCTTCAGCATCTGTGCGCGACTGAGGCGTTTCCCACGCCGGTCAACTATTCGCATTGTGTTGTCATTCATGCACACAGCATATCAAACGTGTGGTCTGCCGACCACATCGAAAGCTGCATTGAACCATATCATAAGGCGTTTTCCATTGTTATCACTCACATATGACGGTATAGGGCAGCACTTTGCAAACAGAGTCGGCCTTGACCGCCACACATTACGATGGCACAGCCGCCGGACCGCCGACCAATACGGCACGCGCAATGCCGTTAGACAGGGCGCACCGCATATAAGGCCTACGCGGCGGGCAGGCAACTCGGTCCGAAAAGGATCTTCAGCTCAGCGAACAGCGAAGGATCTCGTTTGACACGGAAACGATCGCCGAAGGTAAGCACCTGTGTCTTTGCCTCGGGGTTGATGATTGCCAGACGAACCTCGCATACCCCCGGATGATTGGTCAGAATCCGGCCCAGATCCATCACACGGTTGCGGTCGAGCGCAATCTGTGGCAGTGCAATGGTCAGCGGCCGTTCGTCGCCGTTTTCCAAGTTCGGGACGACCATTTCATTGGCCCGCAAGCTGACGGTCTCGTCGCGTAACTCCACCTGCCCGCGAATTTGCACCACCTCGTCAAGGGCCATCAAATCAGCCGCGTTGGTATACGCCTTGCCGAAAAACATGCACTGAATTGAGCTCTCCATGTCCTCGATCGTCACAATCGCCCACGGATTACCCTTCTTCGACACTCGTCTATCGACCGACGTTATCAATCCGGCCAACGTCACCTGCTGGCGATCGTCCATCGTGGAGGCGCTGGTAAGCAGGTGCGCAATCGACATGTCGCGCAGACCCGAAAGCACAGCACTCATACCGGAAAGCGGGTGGTCCGAGACGTATAGGCCCAGCATCTCGCGCTCGAAGTTGAGCTTGGTCTTCTTGTCCCACTCTTCGATGTCGGGCACGCTGATCTGGGCATCGCCCATGACGTCGGTCTCGGATGAGCCCGCGTCGCCATCCATATCGGAGAACAGGTCGAACTGCCCTTCTGCCTGCTTACGTTTAAGACTGATGACGGAGTCAATGGCCGACTCGTGGATTTGGAACAGCGCACGACGGTTCGAATCGATGGAATCGAACGCCCCGGCCTTGATCAATGACTCAACCATACGCTTGTTCAGCGCAGTTATCGGCACACGACGGATGAAGTCCATGAAATTGACGAACTTGCCACGGCCGCTTTCACGTTCCTTGACGATGTCGGCAACCGGCTTGTCGCCCACGTTTCGTATGGCGCCAAGACCGAAACGGATGATGTCGCCGGCGGGAGCATACTCATACCGCGACTCATTGACGTCGGGCTGCAACACCTGAATGCCCATACGTCGAGCCTCGCCGAGATAAAGCGCCGTCTTGTCCTTGTTGGTGCGCTCGTTCTGCAACAGAGCGGCCATGAACTCGACCGGGTAGTGGGTCTTGAGATATGCGGTCCAGTAGGAGATCAGGCCGTACGCCGCCGAGTGCGCCTTGTTGAATGCGTATCCGGAGAACGGCACCAGGATGTCCCATACGGCCTGTGCCGCCTCGGTGGAATACCCATGTTCCTTCATACCTTCGAAGAACGGCACTTGTTCCTTAGCCAGCACCTCAGGCTTCTTCTTGCCCATCGCTCGACGCAGCACGTCTGCCTTGCCGAGGGAATAACCGGCCAGAATTCGCGCGGCCGACTGCACCTGCTCCTGATAGACAATCAGACCGTAGGTCTCGTCAAGCACCTCTTTGAGGGGTTCGGCCACCTCCGGATGAATCGGGGTGATTTCCTGCAGGCCGTTCTTGCGCTTGGCGTAGTTGTTGTGCGAGTCCATATCCATAGGGCCCGGTCGATACAATGCGATCAGAGCGGAAATATCGTTGAAGTTATCGGGCTTGAGACTCTTGAGCAGAGCCCGCATGCCGTCACCATCGAGCTGGAAGACGCCAAGGGTGTCCCCGCGCGAAAGCAGGTCGAATGTGGGCTTGTCGTCAAGTGGAATCTTCGTGTAGTCGATGGGGTCCTTGCCGTTGAGTTCGATGTTCTTGAGCGTATCGCGAATCACCGTAAGGTTGGAAAGGCCCAGGAAGTCGTTCTTGACCAAACCGAGCGTCTCGCAGGTATGGTATTCGAAGGTCGTCGTCACCGTGCCGTCGGTACGTTCCAGAAGCGGCGAGGTGTCGGTGATCGGCGTCGAGGACATGATCGTGGCGCAGGCGTGCACGCCGGTCTGGCGGATCAACCCCTCGATGCCCTTGGCCTCATCGGTGATGCGCTTGGCGTCCGGGTTGGAATCGTACAGTTCCCGAAACTCGCGGGCTTCGGCGTACCGTTTGGAATTCGGGTCGAACATGTCCTTGAGGCTTGCGTCCTTGCCGTTCTTACTCGGCGGCAGCGCTTTGGTGATATTCTCACCCACGGAATACTCATACCCCATGATACGTGCGGAGTCCTTCAAGGCCTGTTTGGTCTTGATGGTGCCGTAGGTGACGCACTGCGCCACTTTGTCGTGGCCGTATTTGTCCGCCACGTAGTCAAGCACGCGCTGGCGGCCCTCAGGGTCGAAGTCCACGTCGATATCAGGCAGGGAGACGCGCTCTGGGTTGAGGAAACGTTCGAAAATCAGACCATGCTTCAACGGGTCGAGCTCTGTAATACCCATCGCGTACGCCACCATCGACCCTGCCGCCGAACCTCGGCCGGGACCGACCATCACACCATTGTTTTTGGCCCATTGAATGTAGTCGGCCACCACCAGGAAGTATCCGCAGAACTGCATCTGGGAGATAACGCCACATTCATAATCGGCCTGACGCCGCACGTTATCCGGCACGTTACCGTTATATCGCCGTTCGAGACCCTGCTGTACGTCATGCAGGAAGAGTGACGTCTCGTCCCAACCCTGAGGGCAATCGAACTTGGGCATGAACGCGCCGTCCTCGTGATCGTCGAAGATTACGTTGCAGCGTTCCGCCACCTCAAGTGTGGCGTCGCACGCTTCGGGTAGCTCGGCGAACAGCCGCCGCATCTGGTCGGCCGACTTGATGTAATAGCCGGAGCCGTCGAATTTGAAGCGATCCGGGTCGTCCAAGTGAGAACCGGAGTTGATGCACAGCATGGCGTCCTGGGAACCGCGGTCCTCTTCATGGACATAATGCGAATCGTTCGTCGCGATGATGGGCGCGCCGATCTCCTTGGCAATTTTGAGCAGGTCTTTGACCACGCGTTTCTCAATCTCGAGGTTGTGATCCATCAGCTCGATATAGAAATTGTCTTTGCCGAAAATATCCTGCAGGCGGTGAGCGGCTCGTAGCGCCTCCTTGTACTGCCCTAAGCGAAGGCGGGTCTGGATAATCCCGGATGGGCAACCGGAGGTGGCGATCACACCTTTGTGACACGTCTCAAGAACGTCATAATCCATACGGGGCCACTTGCCCACTCGCCCCTCAAGGTTGGCAACGGAAGATGCCTTGATCAGATTTCTCAGACCTTCGTCGTTTTCGGCCCACATCGTCATATGGGTGATGAAACCGCCGCCGGAGACGTCGTCACTGCGCTGGGCCTCGGTGCCCCAATGCACTCTTGACTTGTCGGTTCGAGCGGTTTCAGGAGTGACGTAGGCTTCAATGCCGATAACCGGTTTGACACCGGCGCTAACGGCTGTACTCCACATTTCATAGGCCCCGTGCATGTTGCCGTGGTCTGTGATGGCGACGGCCGGCATGCCCAGTTCCTTGGTGCGTTTGACCAGATCGGGAATCTTGGAGGCACCGTCAAGCAGTGAATAGTGCGTATGATTATGCAGTTGCACGAAGTTTCCGGATTGAGTCATGACCTCCACGATACCGACCCAAGCCGACCTCACGCCACACCTTGTCCCGCTTGTGTTCGCGGCATCTCGCTCACCGTTTGAACGAGACCGACGCGGCATGTCGCTGAACGACTTCGCCGCTACCGCTTCAGGTCATCGTTTCGCCTATGCTGATCCTTTTCGCTCGGTTCCAGTTCGTGTACATCCATCCCGGGCACACGACCCCACGAATACACGGCCATCATAGTGGCGAAGGCAGGCACAGCCATGCCGAAGACGACCGCAAGCCCCGGCCAGGTGTAATAAGCCCACACAGTGATGATGAACAGCAAAAGAACCATCAGCGAGCACAGCGGCCGGGCGATCACCATGGACAGCGACGTTTTGACCGTCCACCACAAGCCGCCGTCGAAATTAACATGTATCGCCCAGCTCAACGAGACGAACAGGCCGTAAATGAGGTTCAGCACCAGCAGGACCCCTGAAATGCCGATGCCGACAACCCCCATGTCATTATGCATCGTGATCCAGTATTCCCAGGCCAGCAACATCATCACCAGAAATTGGGGCCAACCAAGGATATTTGCCGATTTGAGTTCGGAGCGCCATGACGCATGGAACGTAAGCCATGTGTGTTTGACGCTCCACGACCGGTCATCCACATCCTGCAGCCATCTGCGATAGGTGCCGTAGCAGGCCGCAATTGACGGGAAAAGACCACCGACGACCAAGCCTAGCAAGGTATGGACGATGAATGCCATGTGTACGACGAAAACCATCAGAATGATACGGCACACAAATTCATAACCTACCGCGAAACGCTTCATTGACGGATCTCATTTCTTGCATATGGCATGGATTGCTCACGCATGAGCTCCAAAGCTTGCGCGAGGTCGGCGGGGTAAGTGGAACGCACGGTCGTCCAAACATGAGTGCGAGGGTGGCGAAACTCAAGCTGCATGGCGTGCAACCACTGACGGTTAAGGCCCAAACGCTCAGCCAACTTGGGGTTACCGCCGTACATGGGGTCACCGGCCAACGGATGTCCGATCGACGAGAAATGCACACGTATCTGGTGGGTTCGCCCGGTTTCAAGATTGACGGAAACGAGAGTGGCCCGCCCGAATCGTTCAAGAACATCCCAGTGGGTCACAGCGGGCTTGCCGGCGGCCGTGACGGTAAACCGAAAATCCGAGACTTTGGCGCGCCCGATAGGCGCCTCGATGGTTGCCCGATCCTCTTTTAAATCACCTTGTACCAATGCATGATAGGTCTTGAGGACCTCATGTTCGGAGAACTGACGACGCATCTGCGTGTAGGCGAGATCGGATTTGCATACCAGCATAAGGCCACTGGTACCCACATCCAGCCTGCTGACAATGCCCTGACGTCCCGGCGCGCCCAATGAAGTGATATGCACACCCCGCCTAATCAGACTGCCGAGCACCGTTGGCCCCGTCCAGCCGACGGAAGCATGTGCCGCCACGCCAACGGGCTTATCGACCACTACGATGTCGTCGTCTTCATAGGCGATGCCCATTTCCTGCGCGACCGGCTCCTCGCTCGCCTGCTCCTCACGGAGCTCGAAATCAACGATGTCTCCTTCCGACAAGACCGCTGCTTTGTCCATCGAACGTCCAAGCACACCTGCCTGACCGTCTTCGATCAGTTCAGCGGCCTTGGAACGCGAAACTCCCAGCATCTTTGCCACAGCCACGTCAAAACGTCTGCCAATCAGAGCATCCGGCGCCGGAGTGATGCGATTCAATGGTCCTCTCCCCCAATTCCGAATATCGCCGATGCCAGCTTGCCAAGGCCCGATAGACAAGCTGATGTCGTAGGCCGTCTCATCTCACCGCGCATGGCCATCATGGCTGGTCGACGAACGATTACCATCGCTCCCTTCCTCGGGTCGTAAGCCTTCGGAACCGAACGGTACGTTGCGGCAGATGAGCACGACAATGTAGACTGCGGACACGAAAAGAATGATGTCGGCCACATTCCCCACTGACCATCCGTAGTTGAGAAAATCGATGACCTTGCCGTTCAAAAAACCATCGGCATATATCACCCGGTCGATCAGGTTGCCCAAAGCCCCTGCGAAAGCGAGGCTCAAGGCCACCGTCCAGTTCAAATGAGTCGACTTGAACCCCAGATATGCCAACAGCACACACGCCGCCAAAGCCACACAGGAGATGAGCCACGTCATTGACGAGCCCATTCCGAGCGAGGCTCCGGGGTTATGCACCAGTGTCAGCGAGAGTAACCCCGGCACGATGCGGATAGTACGCTGCCCGCCCAGAGCGGAAAGCGCCCACAGTTTGGTTGCCCGATCAACCACAAGCGCCACCGCGGCCACAATAACGAAAACGGCCGCGCGAAGGCGCAGTCGCTTAGGTTGAACACTCTTCATATTCGTGGACTCAGTCCTTGTTGTCTTCCAACTTGTTGAAGGTATTCGCATCGGAGACCTGGGCAACCAACTGGTTAAGGAAGTCGGTCAGGCGGCTACGGTACTCATTCTCGAACTTCTTGAGGCTCTCGATGTTTGACTGCTCAATCTTCGCCTTGGTCTCAAGTTCCTCGCGCACATGCTTGGCATAGGCCTCAGCCTCGGAACGAGTCTTATGGTCGTAGTCCGCCGCACGATGCTGAACATCGGCCTCGTAGGAATCAGCTTCGCTCTTCTTGTTCTTGGCGTAGGAGTCGGCATCCGAACGGGTCTGCTTGGAATATTGGTCAGCCTCGCTGCGAGTCCGCCTGCCGTAATCGTCGGACTCGGTGCGAATGCGATCCGAGTATTCGTTGGCCTTGGTGACAAGCTCCTGGGACTTGGCTTGGCTGGCATCGGTGATTTCCTTGGCCTGAGCCTTGCCTTTGTCGACATACTGGTCATGCAGTTGCATGGCAAGAGTGAGCATGGCAGTGGCACGCTCAGGTTCGCTGGAAGCCCCGCTAGCGGCGCCGGCGATCTTCTGCAAACTGCCGGTCTCGGTGCTGGGCTCAACCTTGGACATCTGGGCACGGAGCTGGTTTTCGCGCTGACGAGACTCCTCAAGCTGACGGGACACGTCCTGCAACTGGCGAGACTGCTGCTCGGCCTGGGACAGCTTCTGCTGCGCCTGAGACAGCTCGCGGGAAATTTTCTGGTTGTTTGCGCGGAACTCATCGCGTTCATGCTGCACCGCAGTCAGCTGCTCGGTCAGGTCAGGCCTGTTCTGGGCCTTCGCCGCCTGCGCAGTCAGCTGATCGATCTGGGCGTTGAGGCGATCGACCTGATCCTTGAGCTGCTTATTCTGCTCGGAAAGACCACGGTTGCTCTCCTCCGCCTCAGCCAACTTTGCGGCCACAACCTGAGAAGACTGCGCACCCTGTGTTTCAGAAACGCCGTTTCCCTTGGCTGCGGCATCTTTAAGGGTTTTGTTCTCATTGGTCAAAGTCTGAACCTGACCGCTGAGCTCAGAAATCTTGGCATTGAGATTGCTGACATCCGGGCCGAGCGCCTGCGTGGACTGGCCGGACTGCATGGCCTGCTTGCCCAGCGCCTCTACGGTCTCGGTCACTTGGTCGAGGAAGTCATCAACCTCGTCCATATCGTACCCCTCCTTGAACCGTACGGTCTGGAAGGCATGCTCTCTGATGTCCTTCGGCGTTAACAGTGCCATATCCTTACCACCTCACTTTGGGGCCTTGACTGCCTCTTACAATGTTCTCTGTTGTGAGAATACACTACACAGTGTACTCTGCACCGATTAGTCGATTCCAAAGAATCGTTAGGTCAGTAATTCCAAGGCACCTGTGCCGAGGAATCATCATTGATGCCGGAATGCCCGACCTGATAGTCCGAAGACGCATAGGTCTGCGATATATCGGCAATCGCAAGCATGTGCGGTTCGCTCTTTTTCACGTCGACCGGCAACATCGCAACATCACCGGACGCTGACGCTACGCCCCCTTGGAACGCCGGAGCAACAACGCTTGCTGATTGGTGTACTACAGACACGCCAGTTGCGGTCGACTGCTTTCGCGGAGACGCCACTTGCCGGTCCGGTTCATCAATACCTGCACAGACTGTATCCAGGAACCTATAGAACCCATCGACATTGTGGCGCTCTTGAAACAGAACAGTGCTGAACGACCGATTCCGCGTGCTCCTCGTCTTCGACATATCGTTTACCCCAAGTTCCCATGATGGTAACGTCGCAATCCGCGACAATCGCGAGTTCTCCGTGCAACAATGAACCGCCTCAGTAAACCAGCAGCGCCGCTATGACGTCTAAGATGAACCATAACACAATCGGTGTAAAATCCAATCCGACACTGCCCAACCTCAGCGGCGGGATATATCGACCTAGCCATCGCAGCGGCGGCTGTGTTAGGGAATAGAGCACATTATAGATGGACATAATCACGTTGCCAGGGCGCCAGTTACGTGCCAAAGCGAACACCCAGTCCATGATGATCCGGAGTAGCAGTATCGTCGAATAAATCCTAATAGCCCAAGACAGGATTAATTTGATAAAGAAAATGAACGCAAGTGACATAGCGACCTTTCTCAGTACAAATCTGCAGCACCATCCGCAGACTCAGAGGCGTTGATGTTGACCTGTGCAGGGCTGAGGAGAAAGACGGTGGGAGTGACTCGCTCGATTGATCCAGAGACACCGAAGTCCACACCAGCCGCGAAATCAAGGATACGACGCGCCACGGGACCAGGCACACCCGTGAGATTCAGCACGACAGGCACACCGTCACGCAAAGCCCGTCCGACCTTGTCGGCATCCTTGTACTCCTTGGGGTGGAAGGTCACGATGCGATCAACTCCCCTGCTTGGGAAGGGGTGGGAATTCGACCCTGTGCCGCTCGCAGGCCCCTCGCCCTCGCCAGACGCAATAGGCATGACGGCATCGTCAGAATCAAAGCCGGTCAAATCATCAGTGGATGAGTCGTCAATCAATTCGTCATCATCATCGACGACATCAGCCATACCAAGATATGACATCGCCTTTTTCATGTATCCAGCCATCATCTATCCTTTCGATGCAAGTCGTTCCTGCTGATCTCAGCGCAGAAAGTCGGGTATGTCAAGGTCTCCGGGGTCATCCAGAGGGGCGATTGGCGGTACGTCCTGGTCTGCGGCACCGGTGTAGGAAGTGTCGGCTGACGCGGACGACGGCTCAGAGGGCACGTTGTCCGGAGCGGACGTGACCAACGGAGCGGCGGCCGGTTCATCGCTCTGATCCGAACCGGCCGGCACATCGTCGTTCAGTTGCAACGGCGTCTTGTCGGGCTCGGAATCGAAGCCGGCCGCAATAACCGTGACACGTACTTCGTCGCCGTAGGAGTCGTCCAGAGCGAGCCCCCAGATAATCTGGGCCTCCGGATGAATGGCCTTTCGAACGAGCTGCACGGCCGCGCTGGACTCCTGAATACCTAGATCGCTCGGACCGGCCACGTTGATGAGTACGCCGTGCGCGCCCTCGATGCTCTCCTCCAACAGCGGCGAGCTGATGGCGATTTCGGCCGCCTGAGTGGCTCGATCTTCGCCGCGAGCCGAACCGATGCCGAACAGAGCCGTGCCCGCGCCGCGCAAAATCGCGGTGACGTCGGAAAAGTCGACGTGGATGTAGGAGTTCATGGTAATCAGGTCAGTGATGCCCTGTACGCCAGCCAGCAACGCCGTATCAGCGGTCTTGAATGCCTCCATGATGCTGATGGTCTTGTCGGACAGCTCGAGGAGACGGTCGTTTGGAATGACGATCAAAGCATCCACCTCCTTGCGGAGGTTGTCAATACCGAGCTTGGCGGAAGCGGCACGCTGGGGCCCCTCAAAGTCGAACGGGCGGGTGACCACAGCGATGGTGAGCGCACCTTGCTGCTTGGCCGCGCGAGCCACGATGGGGCTTGCGCCCGTGCCGGTACCACCGCCTTCGCCGCACGTGACGAAGACCATATCCGCGCCCTTCAAAGCCTCTTCGATGTCGGACTGATGATCCTGCGCCGCTTTGGCGCCTTTCTCCGGGTCCGCTCCGGCGCCAAGACCTCGACTGTTCTGATCGCTGAGGGAAATCTTCACATCGGCATCGCTGCGGAGCAGATCCTTCGCGTCGGTGTTAATCGCAACGAACTCGACATTCTGCAATCCCTCGGCAATCATGCGGTTGACGGCATTGCCGCCTGCTCCGCCGACACCGACCACCTTGATGCTCGTCTTATCGTTGAAATTGTCAGTCTGGGCAATCTCGCTCACCATGGTCTCCTGTCACTTACGGTTATGCTTACTACTCTATCGCAGAACACGCCTAGGTTAAGGATATTTCGCGGTATGTACCACGGTTTATCACTGACGTCCGCTCAGTATCTGATTACGGTAGGAGGATTGTTCATGTCGATATGGCCAGTATATACGTAAGAATAGCCGAATTTCGGCATAATTGACGGCGTGTTGAATGTTGCGGGACAGCAGACGGCCATTGATTCGAAAATGGCCTGCAAAAAAAGCAGGCCAAAGATTGATCAATAGCTGGCATCCATCGGATCGTCTCCGAAAAGTTGTTCTCGTTCCGAGTGCGTTGTAGTGCGTGAATCGAGCCATCCGTATGGCAAATGAACCTTTTTCGCATAACGCACCCGACCCCGGGGCTTGTTCTCGACACGTGCGGGATACGTCACGGATGGATCGAGCCGCGAGAGCACGGACTCGACATCCGAAAGCGACTCGGACTCCATGAACGCCTTTCGAGTCGAGCCTCCGACCGGGAAACCCTTCAGATACCAGGCGATGTGTTTACGCAAATCGTGCACGGCCATGCGTTCGTCGCCGTCGTAAAAATCGGTCAGCAAGCGCCCGTGAGCCAGAATGATATGGCCGACCTGACCTAAAGTGGGGTCGAAACGGCACGAATCACCTGCGAAAGCATGCTTGATATCGGAGAAAATCCACGGCCGCCCCTGACAGCCACGGCCGACGGCCACCCCGGCGCAACCGGTCTGACGGACCATTTCCAACGCATCGTCGGCACCCCAGATGTCACCGTTGCCGAAAACCGGGATGTCGAGCGCCTCGACCAATTGCCTGATTTTCGACCAGTCCGAGTGCCCGCCATAGTATTCAGCAGTAGTCCGCGCATGTAAGGTCACGGCAGCGCAACCCTCGTCTTCAGCGATGCGTCCAGCCTCCAAAAAAGTCTCATGCTCATGGTCGATGCCCACGCGGATCTTGGCCGTCACCGGTATGCCAGCCGGTTGGCATACCTCGACCACACGATGAATGAGTTCGCGGAATAGATCGGATTTCCACGGCAGAGCCGAGCCCCCACCACGCCGGGTGACTTTGGGAACAGGACAACCAAAGTTGAGGTCGACATGGTCAGCCAAATCGCCTTCGACCACCATGCGAGCGGCCTGCGCAGTAATCTCAGGGTTCACTCCATACAGTTGCAATGAACGCGGGCGTTCGCTTGGAGCGAAACGACACAGACGAAACGCCTTGGGATTCCGGGCCACCAGCGCGCGCGAGGTGACCATTTCCGCCACGTACAAACCCTCAGCCCCATATGCTTCGCAAATGGTTCGGAACGGCCAGTTGGTCACTCCCGCCATGGGCGAAAGCACGACCGGGGTCTGAACATGGATGGAACCAAGATCCACGGGAGCAATCGCAGACCGCTTGCCGTCATCAGCAGTTAACGGTTCAAGTGCGCCAGCGGCCTTCGACGTCTTTTCGACATCTTCCGCCAGACATTCCGCCGCATCCGGCTTTTGAGCATCCGAGCGGTCAAGCCCCGGAAGCGCCTTCAGCGTCTGCTTCCAGCCATCGCTAAACTCCTGGCGCGCCTGCGAATAATCGACTTTGGCGAACCAGGCATCCATATCTTTCGTACTACTCACGTATCCCCTATTTACCGCTTATCAACCAACATGACTCAATACAGACCGCCGGCCTCTGCCACCTTCACCGGTGCGGATTCGTCAATGCCGGACTCCTTGGCGAAGTCAACCGCACCATCAGCGGCGATATTGCCCACGATTGAAACAGGACCTTCGGGATAACGCACGCGCTTCTCACCCACACGATCCATAACGTATCGGGTCACGTTGTCGAGAGCAACACGCTCCTGCTGCATGGTGTCGCGCTCGCGAATGGTGACGGCGTGATCGTCGACGGTGTCGAAATCGACGGTGATGCACAGCGGGGTGCCGATTTCATCCTGACGACGGTACCGACGCCCGATGGCACCGGCCTCGTCGTAGTCAATCATCAGCTCATGCTGACGCAGCTCGGCGGCAAGGTCATGCGCCACGCCTTGCAGTTCCGGCTTCTTGCTCAGAGGGAATACGGCGGCCTTTACCGGAGCGAGTCTTGGGTCGAGGCGCAGCACGGTGCGGCGGTCCACCCCGCCTTTGGTGTTCGGAGCCTCGTCAACCGCATAGGCATCCACGAGGAAGGCCATCAGCGAACGGGTCAGACCCGCAGCCGGCTCAATAACGTAGGGAATGTACTTCTTGCCACTGGCTTGGTCGAAGTAGGTCAGATCCTCGCCGGAATGCTCCTGATGGGCTTTCAGATCGAAGTCGGTACGGTTGGCCACACCTTCAAGCTCGCCCCAGTCCGAACCTTTGAAACCGAATTTGTATTCGATGTCGACGGTACGCTTGGAGTAGTGCGCCAGCTTTTCCTTCGGATGCTCATAGTGGCGTAGATTTTCCGGGTTGATGCCAAGGTCGGTATACCAGCGGGTGCGGGTGTCGATCCAATACTGATGCCATTCTTCGTCGGTGCCGGGCTCTACGAAGAACTCCATCTCCATCTGCTCGAATTCGCGCGTACGGAAAATGAAATTGCCGGGCGTGATCTCATTACGGAACGACTTGCCGATATTTGCGATGCCGAACGGCGGCTTCGAACGGGAGGAGGTCATCACGTTCTTGAAATCCACGAAGATGCCCTGTGCGGTCTCAGGACGCAGGTAGTGCAAAGACGTCTCGTCCTCCACCGGCCCCAGATGGGTACGCAACATCATGTTGAAGTCGCGAGGCTCGGTCCACTGTCCACGTGTGCCGCAATCGGGACAAACAATGTCTTTCAGACCGTTTTCAGGCATCTTGTCGCCATGCTTCTCGGCATACGACTCCTCGAGTTTGTCCGCACGCTGGCGCTTGTGGCAGTTGAGGCATTCAATCAGCGGGTCGTTGAATACGGAGACATGACCCGAGGCCTCCCACACGGCAGACGGCAGGATGACGGAGGTATCCACGCCCACGACATCGCCGCGCGTGACCACCATGGAGCGCCACCATTCGCGCTTGATGTTGTCCTTGAGCGCCACGCCCAGCGGACCGTAATCCCATGCGGAACGCGTGCCGCCGTAAATCTCACCTGCGGGGAACACAAAACCACGACGCTTAGCCAGCGACACGACTTCATCAAGTTTGGATTGAGCCACGACACACCTTCCGCTTCAATCGGCTGAAATCTGCCGATTCATGACAATTATACTGTGTGCACACTCTACCGACACAGCGTGACAGTAAACCTTTGGGTTCAGATTCGAACACGCGAGCCTGCGCTATGCACCTTCCGACCCATTCATTCAGCGTTATTTCGAAAGTCATCATAGATTCCATAGCCGCTTTTCAGAAAACCACAGGATTGATGAATGAGGGACATTGAAATCCCGGAGATTTTCCGTATCGGGCAATTGAAGTCGCAACGTGCCCAGAGAATGCGACCGCACCGATGCCGATCGGTTACCCATTGTTCACAGCAACGTAGCGGCATTCTATCAAATTCAATCAAAGAACCGACATCGTTTTGACATAGACGCGAAGTCAAACGAAATACGTTATAAAATACGGCAAAGTACGGGCTTACCGTTAAATCTAACTGTTTGATTTGCTTAGTCTGTCAATGGGTATAAATTGGTTTTTATGATGACAATGAAAGACGTGGCAGAGAAAGCCGGGGTCTCCATTTCCACCGTGTCTCTGGTACTCAACAATCACGATGCGGGACGAGTCAAACCACAAATAGCGGCCAAAGTCCGTCAGATGGCCGAAGAACTGGGCTATAAGCCGAATCCGATGGCACGGTCGTTACGAACCAGCAGGACGGGAATCCTCGGTTTCGTCTCCGAGCAGATTCAAGGCATCCCCTATACGTCAAAAGCATTACAGGGCGCCCAGGATGCCACAAGCCGGTACGGGTACATCATCCTTCTGGTGGACACGGACGGTTCGGCCCGTCAGGTCGAGCAGACTTCCACGCTGCAGCGCTACGGCGTTGATGGTTTCCTGTATTCCAAACCATCAAGTCAGGTCACCGAGGTGCCCGAAGAACTCGTGCATTCACCGCTGGTCCTCATCTCCACCAACACGGTTGACAACCGATTCCCGATTGTGGAGCCAAACGAGTTTGCCATCGGCTACGACGCCACAAAACGCCTGATCGACTCGGGTGCCAAGAAAATCGCATACATCGGCAACGCCAAGCCGACCATCACCCAGGCCACGCGTTTGGAAGGCTATCGTCGGGCGTTCAAAGAGGCAGGCCGCACTTTCGATGACCGTCTTGTGGTCAATGTGGGCAACAACGATCCGGCGCTTGAAATGGTCTCAAGACTCTTTGATGAGCAACACCCCGACGCCTTCTTCTGCTACGACGACTCCCGCACGTGGTACGTCTATGAATGCGCGGCACGACGCGGTCTGACGATCGGCAAAGACCTGTCCGTGATCGGTGTGGGCAATCTCGATTTCATCGTCGATACGTTCACGCCAAAGCTCACCACCATCGCCATACCCGAATATGAGATGGGGTATTGGGCCGCATGCAAGCTGATCTCACTGATCGAAAAACGTTCGCTCGGTCCCCACCCCTTCCCGGACGAGCTAAGCAACCTGCCGGCCATTGACGCAGCAAGCCCAGCCAAGGTTCATTGTCGACTCATTGAAAACGAGTCAGTGATTTCAAAGTAATTTTCATGCATCTTAGTCATGCGGAATCGGATTCCGCCATTTCATCAGCGGGTTTGCGAAATCCCGATCCCATTGGGCCTAACCGACACGTTTAAGACACACTTTTTTCTGATGCCTCGATACAATATCCTGGCACGCACAAGTCGGCAGGGGGGGGGGTCAGCGCTGGCAACGACTCGCACACGACAAACCCACCCAAGATTTCCGGAACGATTCATTTCATGCTATGGCTCTCACACCCATTACTTGATCGCCCCAAATCGACGGTCACGGCCAGTATAATGATCAATGGAACGCCATAACGGCACACGACCGTAGTCAGGGAAAAGCTCGGGGGCGAAATCAAGCTCGGCGTAAGCAGCCTGCCACGGCAGAAAGTTCGAGGTTCGTCGTTCACCGGAAGTGCGGATGAGCAAATCACAATCAGGGATATCGGGGTTGTACAGGTGCTGCGCCACCATTTTTTTAGTCACACGGTCACCGCTGATCTGCCCGTCACGAACCTCGCGCGCGATACCGGCCATCGCGTCAGCGAGTTCGGTGCGACCACCGTAGTTGATGCAAAAAACCACGTCGATGGTGGTGTTGTGCTTCGTGCGCTCCATCGCCGTTTCAAGCTCATCCATCACCGACTTCCACAGGCGTGGTCGTCGACCGGCCCAACGTACGCGTACGCCCCATTGATCCATTTGCGCCACACGACGATGGATAATATCGCGGGAAAACCCCATAAGGAAACGCACTTCCTGCGGGCTGCGCTTCCAGTTCTCCGTGGAAAAAGTATAGAGACTCAAATAACGCACACCGGCTTCAATGGCACCCGCGATGACGTCGAAAACGACCGGCTCAGCCGCCTGATGCCCTTCAGTACGAATCAGACCGCGTTGTTGGGCCCAACGCCCGTTGCCATCCATGATGACCCCGACATGGCGGGGCACTTTCCCCTTCGGAAATGACGGAATGATGGACGGGTCAGAAAACGGAGCCGCAGGAACGCTCAGCGACGTGTAATCCACATGTTCGAAAGCCATATTCATGAATCTAGCAGACGCAGTGCATGAATGGGGCGCTCAAGGTAGTATTCACCCCATTTCTCGACAAGTGAACGCACATCACCTTGTAAAACCGTGGCATCCAGCGTCGTCCAATCGCCTTCGACCAGAGCCTCAAGCTGCTCTCGCTCCGTCAGATCGATCCTTACGGCAGCCGGCGTGTGATCGATTGAACACATCACACCGCCAGCACTAATTGAGCAGAAATCCAGATTGTCGCGTCTACCACAGACCACACATGAATCCAAGCGCGGCGTCCAGCCGGCCAGACTCAGCGCACGCATAAGATAGGAGTCCCCTATCGCATCGGCAGGATGCAGTGCATTCGCCAAGGCGTTCAGTGCGCCGATCAATAATACATATTGGGATTCTGTGGACTCATACTCCGCAGTGATGAGTTTGTCGGCGGTCTCCACCATGGCACTAGCAGCTGTATATGCAGCATAATCCACACAAATCCGCGAAGCATACTGCGATATTGAAACCGCTTGGGAAACGACATCCAAAGACCGGCCCTGGGCGATCAGCAAATCGCAACGCATGAAAGGTTCTAACCGAGCGCCGAACCGTGACTTGGTACGTCGCACACCCTTAGCCACGGCACGGATTTTGCCGTGATGACGCGTCAGAATGGTAATGATACGATCCGCTTCACCGAGCTTGACGGTTTTGAGAACCACACCTTCGTCACTGTATACCGGCATTAATAACCCGATGTCTACTAAGTCCTAGTTGCCGGCCAGAGGGAACGAAAGCGGCGGTATTCCCATGTCATGCTCGTCTGAAGAAACCCCATTCTGACCGTTGTCGGAGTCATTGGTCGGGTGCACTGGGCTGGTGCCGGGCATCGAATACTCCGGAGACTCAAACGAAGTCGCCTGCGAAGCGCTCGACGAGACATCAACAGTCGCAGAAGTCGTGTTGGCCAATGAAGCCAAGGAGGGGCTACCCAGGTCCTCAGGCCTGGAGGTGTCACTCTGTGGCTGTGCAACGGCTTGGGTATCCGTTGTGCTGAGAACCGTTTGTTCGGTCTGCCGAACCGTTTCGTAAGAAGACGCTGAAGGTACGGCTGGTACCACAACGGGCTGCTCTGCACCCGCCACTGGCGGTTGAGGATCCGCGGAAAGGTCGACAGGGAACAACGGCTTTACCGTGGAACCGAATGCTGGCTGTCCGGCGTCCGCTCCGGCTGAGGCGACGGGAGCAGCGGCCTGGGCAGATGCGGATGTCTGTTCCATGCCAGTTGGCACTGAGCCATAGTCTGCAAGGCGCGCATATATGCCTCGACGCGGCTGAGCAACTGCGAGCATACAGCCAAATAGTAATCAACCTCACGCTCATCGTATCCGTGAACACCCTTTCGCTGGGTGAAAATGACGTTGGCTATGGTGTTGGAATCGAAATCTCGCAGGGATTTGGATTCACTCGGCCTCATCTTCTTCACGCCCAACTCGTCCGCCGCAACGACAAGAACCTGATCGACAATACGATCGACCTGTTTAACGTCATATGAAGACTGCCTGTGTTTGCCCTTATTAAAACGGTTTCCGGCCGGACGCTCACCGCGGCCGGCAATCAACTGATAGAGCCTATCCGTTTCAGCCCTCCACGCCACGCGACCATCACTGGCGATCTGACGAGCAGTATCGCGGTCGACAATGGCGTGTTCAAGACGTGCTAGGGCGGCATCCACCTCGGCGATGACATAGCCTCCCCTAGTGAAAGTAAAGGCCGTGCTCTGCACGAGCTCCTGAGTCAAGTCTCCGTTGTTCAGGTCATACTGCTCATGTGCCTTTTCGAGAAAATCATCCACTTGATCGGGGTCATAGCCCCATTTATGCTTGCGGACACAGTCAAACCTAGAAGCGTTTTGTTGCCCCTGTAACGAATTCTCTGACATCCAATCTGCCTCCTCAAGTGAACGCTCTATGCTGTTTTATAATACAGGTATGCTACGACGCTAAATAAAACCATGCTCACGACGTACTTAAAACGTTAATTATTAAATCGTTAAAGTCATAGAGAACCATATGACACTTGCGGCCTGAAACGATTACTTTTGCACCCTTATGAACAGCAGCACCGAGCCCATCCGACGATTTACACCATGCACGCAGGTCACGGCACATTCATCGCTGAACTTGCGGCATTATCCTTTTGCCGGCTTGGATGCCTATCTCTTCATTGGTCCGACTCGGCAGCAGAATATCGACAAACCAGACGCCCTTGTCGATGTCTTTGTCCGCATGCTGCGAAGTTTTTCTGTGACCCGTTACCACTGGATATCACGGCTCATATGCGGATTCAGGTCGAGGTCTGAGACAACCATACAATAGGAGCCGTTACAGGCAACATCACTACAGCCCAAAATCCCCGATATCGCGCCACGACAATCAGCGACACATCGACACTAAACGATGCACACAACAGCGAACAAGAAAAACAGATTGGCAACCACCGCAGAAACGAACCCCAAACCATTGACAGCAGCGGCATATTTGAACCCGCACGAAACACCGGACTCCAACCATCGACCGCCAAACGCTGCACGGGGCAACCCGAATCCATTCAGGACTGGGGCAACACTCCGGTGGCCGGCGGTTGAGGTAAACTAGTGGCTTGTATCGGGCGATTAGCTCAGCTGGTTAGAGCGCCACCTTTACACGGTGGATGTCGGGGGTTCGAATCCCTCATCGCCCACAGATACGAACCCTTGGAATCCCAACGATTCCAAGGGTTTTCTAGATACCGGCACACGTTTATGGCACCATTCAAGCACAGATTTCCAATGCCCAGTTCCGATCCCCGTCAGCCCCAGATTGCACACACGCCAGCCATCCATTGCATTCCACAATGCGGTGTATGGAGACCGGTTTTATGGAGGCATGTACATAATTGCTTATACCCAAGAAGTCAACTATCAGAAAAGGGGTCCATCATGACTGAACTTTCGAATGCCTTACCACACTACCCAGCGGTGCCGCAAAGTTCGTCGGACGTTTTTAACGCTCCCATCGCACAGGCGGACCCCGAGATCTCGTCGTTGATCGACCAGGAACTGTCCCGTCAGCAGAACGGGCTTGAGATGATCGCCTCCGAGAACTTCGTGCCGCGGGCCGTGCTCGACGCACAAGGGTCGATTCTGACCAACAAGTATGCAGAAGGGTACCCGGGGCGTCGTTACTACGGTGGGTGCGAATTCGTCGATGGCATCGAAACGCTGGCTCGTAATCGTGCCAAGGAACTGTTCGGAGCCGAATTCGCCAACGTGCAGCCACACTCCGGCGCACAGGGAAATGCCGCCGTCTACCAGGCACTTATCAAGCCGGGCGACACCGTGCTCGGACTGGCCCTCGACCATGGTGGACACTTGACGCACGGCACCAAAATGAATTTCTCCGGTAAGTTCTACAACGCCGAGGCCTACGGGGTCAACCCCGACACCTTCCTGATCGACCCGGAAATCGTGCGTCGGCGTGCTTTGGAAGTACATCCGCAGCTCATCATCGGCGGCTGGAGCGCCTACCCCCGTATCGAAGATTTCAAAGCGCTCAAAGAGATTGCCGATGAAGTCGGAGCCAAGCTGTGGGTGGATATGGCGCACTTTGCAGGCATGGTTGCAGCAGGTTTGCACCCAAGCCCGGTGCCATACGCGGATGTGGTTTCTTCCACCGCGCACAAGACTCTCGGCGGCCCCCGCTCGGGCTTCATTCTCGCCAAGCAGGAGTATGCCAAGAAGCTCAATTCCGCCGTCTTCCCCGGGCAACAGGGCGGTCCGCTGATGCACGTAATCGCCGCAAAAGCCGTGGCCTTCAAGGTCGCCGGCACCCCTGCGTTCAAAGAACGCATGACCCGTACACTTGAAGGCGCGAAAATCCTTGCGGAACGTCTTAACGCGCCGGATGTGGCCGCTCAAGGAATCACCGTTTTGACGGGCGGAACCGACGTTCATCTGGTGATGGTAGATCTGCGCAACAGTGAGATGGACGGCTTGACGGGCGAAAACCTACTCAGGGAATGCGGCATCACCGTCAACCGCAACACGGTCCCCTTCGACCCTCGCCCCGCCTCCATTGCCTCCGGCCTGCGAATCGGGACTTCGGCTTTGGCCACGCGTGGTTTCGCGGCACCACAGTATGAGGAAGTGGCCGACATTATCGGCACCGCATTGGCCAATGGAAAAAATGCCGACATTCACGCGCTGAAGGCACGGGTGACCAAGCTCACCGAAGATTTCCCGCTCTATCCCGGCATGTAAAAACCAAACCGTGGCCAAAGCGCCGGACCGGTGTGTGCAACGACCGCAAGCGACTGTCCATGGCGGTTGCACACGCCGGTTTCATGCCTATCAGATTAGATGTACCGGGGAAAGGCTGACGCACAATCAAAACCGGCATCCTCGCCACAACCCGCGGTAGCCCGCCATGTGCAGACGCTTTTTCGTCGTATGAAAGCGCCCCCGGCACCGATACGACAGTGGACCGAATGGATCCGTGGCATACAGGCATCAAAACATGTACGACAAACACCTTGCCATGTGGCATGGTGCCGATATGGCATATCAAGACGGTTTCACCAAGTATTTCAACATAATGGTGCAGAAAAGCTCTCAGGTACTGAGCCCTATGCACCAAGGCGATTCCGAGACTATCTCAAATCAGATGCCAGCTCCCCAACAACCGTCTGACAAAACCGTTAGCGGCCCTTGCCATAGGGCGTCAAGTGAATGCCATTCCAATCGTCGGAAACCGTCAACGGGGTGGCAGCATTCATTCCAGCCGTTGTGGCCGCAGATTGCACAGTGATGGAGCTAGCTGCTCCAGGACGACCAGGTTTGGGCGTCAACACCCACAATGGTCCATCACCACCAAGCACGGCGTAGGCGTCCACGATGGTATCCGCAAGCGCATCTTCATCGTCGCCGTCACGCCACCAGATGATGACGCCATTAACCGCAGCGCCATAATCCTCATCGACCAAATCCTCACCGGTCAGAGTCATGATCCTATCGCGAATGGAATCACTCACATCGTCATCCCACAACCACTCCTGGATGACGTCTCCTTCGTGAAACCCGAACTCTTCAGCGTTTTTCGATGCCGTTTCATTCACGGTTCCAATATAGCAAACGGGCGCGAACTGTCTCAATGAGATACAACAACGTTTTCGACCAACGACCAAACGGACAGACAAACAGACAAAGCGACGCGCCGCACTTTGCTTCCCACTGCCGTCGAGTAAGAAAGAAGCGCCAGGAAACGCCGCCCTTCTATGCTTGCCGGGATATGTTCCGGTGCCGGGACAATGATCTTCGGCGTACGTGTTCAAGGATCGGTCTCGGCGCAAAGGAAAAGCGCAACCATCGAATCCACTCGGACGGGTCGAAAGCGAGACAACCGCCTTCATCAGGTTTCAATTACTGAGCACGAGCTTCAGACACCACGCAATGCGGAAGATTCGCCCCCTGCCCCTTGCCGATGAGCACAAGGGCTTTGTACGCCTCCTCCAGAGTGGAAACCTGTACGTCACGTAGCCCTTGCGGCACATGACCTGCAACCTCGTCGCAGTTCGAAGCCGGTGCCAGAAACCAACTCGCGCCATCCCGCTTGGCGGCAATCATCTTAAGTTTGATACCGCCGATTCTGCCGACCTTGCCTTGCTTATCGATCGTGCCGGTCCCCGCGATCGTCCTGCCGCCGGTCTCATCCTGCACAGTGAGCTTGTTAAGCGTTCCGAGCGCATACATCATGCCGGCCGAGGGGCCGCCGATATCGTCCACATGCATCGCGATTCTCACATTGTGCGTCCTCAACCCCAGACGATTGGCATAGGCAATCGCCGCGGCGGAGGCGGAATCCTGGGAGCCCTTCATCTGCTTAATGGTTCCACGACCGTACTCTTCACTGGTCTGCCCAGGAGGGAACACCGCCTCAGTGGGCAACAGATCCTGTTGTGGATCGAAAACCGCAAAGACGGTCTCGGCTCCGATGGCGGGATAGCCGGGCACGCCTCTGGCATTGACGGTTGTCAGCAGCAATTTGCCCTTTGTCGCATATGTTTTGGTGCCTGTTATGGAGATGACGGATTTGCCGCTCGCCTTGGCCAAAACATCCTGTGTGGGACCGGGCGATTCGATGACATAGGGGGTGGGCAGCACCAGCACCGCCGCACACAGTGCCATGCAAATCAAACCCACGAAATACCGAAGGCCATGACCGCGCCAGTAACACATGGATCGACTTGACCACAACCGACGCACTGCCGTCGTTTTCACAAAAGAAGAGCCATCTTCAGCGGCAATCCCAAAGCCACCGTCTTCACTGACCTGCCCCGCCACCATGTCACCGCCCCCCACCGATCCTTCAGCCGCTGGTTGGCCAGCCCTGAATTGACCGGATTCGAAATCTTGCTGCACAGGTTTCATAATCCCCAAGTATGCTTGCCGCGCCGGACTCACCGAACACCCAGAGCGAAAACGCCACAGAAGACCATACAGACCAATATCATGGAGACAGCGGGCGTCAAGGCCGTTCATAATTTTTCGCAGCACGAGCAAAGGACGAAACCGGAACATGGACGAGAATGCGATTCATCAATGGCTGGTCGAATGCTTCGGCCCGATACAAGGCAACATGGCATTCCAGCAGCTGAACTCGCTGCCTGACGGAGTCAAAGATCAAATCATGAGTCAGGATCCGGAACAGCTGCCCAAACCCTCAGAAGTCCACGCACTGATGCAGGCGTTTACCGCCAGCGGCCTGAATACGGTGAACGACATGGAGCGGACCACCGAGGAAGGGCCCATCAATGTAAGGCTCGCCTCCTCCATCGCCTTGGCGCAGGCGAACGATGAGTCCAGTGAACAAACAGTGAGCGCGGCGCAGGGACAGGCCGTCCGACAGGCAATGAGCGAGGCGAACCTATGGTTGGACACCACCTGCTCCCTCGACCCGGCACCGGGCGAACCACAGGTCTTCACCAGAGCAGACTGGGTCAATGCGACACTCGATTCGTGGGCGAAGTTCGCAAGCCCTGTGGAGCAATCCGTCAGCGACGCACTTTCCAGCGTGATTACCGACAGGTTCGGAGACAGCTTCGGAGAAGGCGGCATGGCGAAGATCTTCGCTGGCCCGATACCGATCGACATTCCCGAAAGCATGAACAGTCCAGCAGCCATCATTCGGCTGATGGGCAATATGGCGTATTCGATGCAACTGGGGCATGCCGCGGGTGAACTGTCCCACAAGGTGCGCGGAAGCTTCGATCAGGGAATCGCTTTGCAGAGCAATCCGGCCGGGGCGCTGATTGCACAGAACGCGACGGAATACGCCAAGAGCCTGCAAATCGACGAGTCCGAGGTGTTGAGCTTCCTGGCGCTCGGCGAAGCCGCCCACGCACGGTTGTTCGCGCAGGTGCCGTGGCTCATGCCCCGCTTTGAAGCGCTTATCGGCAAGTATTCACGCGGCGTCGATATCGATTTGGATGCGGTTGAGGAACAGTTGCGCGATGCAGCCTCAATGGATCCGGAGTCGATTTCAGGAGCTGTGGACCTTTCGAAAGTCGGCATTCCCGACACACCCGAACAACAGGAAGCCGTCGCCAGTCTTGAAACGCTGCTTGCTCTTGTAGAAGGCTGGGTGGACTGCGTCACATGGCGGGCAGGCATGGCGCACCTCCCCCACATCGATCAGCTACGCGAGATGATGCGTCGCG
The DNA here is from genome assembly GCF_000741525.1 of Bifidobacterium bohemicum DSM 22767. Taxonomy (GTDB): domain Bacteria; phylum Actinomycetota; class Actinomycetes; order Actinomycetales; family Bifidobacteriaceae; genus Bifidobacterium; species Bifidobacterium bohemicum. The sequence continues at coordinate 341,149 of NZ_JGYP01000002.1, forward strand.
ACCGTGCCGTGGGCGGACCGGCCGAACAGACCTTCGAAAATCTGTTAGGCATACATCTTCAGCCCAAGCGGATGCGCGAAGCAGCGGCCGAGTGGGAACGAATCGGAACCACCGAAGGCGATAAGGCACGCGATGCCAAGTGGTCACATCCAGACCTTCTGCCTACCCTACCCGCCGAAGAGGCCGATTCTGGAGACATGACCGTCCCTGCGGCGCCGACGAGCGGAGACGACACGGCCGCTGCCGTTTCCGAAACGACATCCGCTTCCGCGCAAGACAGCACCGATGCAATCGACTGGGACGCCGAACTGAGCAAGCTGCTTGACGAAGACGACGATGAAAAGCGTTCCAGCAAGCGCGATTTCCTGAACCGCAAAGACGGCAAGCCGAACGATGTCGACGGCACTGACCGCTTCGATAGCGAAGGTAACGCCCATAACGTTTCCACCGACCCGTCCGACACCTCCCATGCCTCCGACGGTTTGCCCCACAACACCAATGAGGCAAATCGCGCCGACGACGCGGACAATGACGGAGGCGAGAATACCGGCGACGGAACAGAGGGCTTCACCGACCGTCAATAGTCAGCAAGCATGTCTTGCACGATCCATCAGTGGATTCATGACGCATTCCCAGCGTCCGCTCGAACCGTGGGTGAATTGGTTCCGTTCTTCTGCCGTCACCGGTACAGGAATCGGCTGGGAGCCCTGGTAAACGAAGAAACTCCATCCTTGGTTTTCGCGTATGAAAGGTGCAGTGTATCCTCGGCACGAGTGACACCCACGTAGAACAGTCGGCGCTCCTCCTCCAACGCCTCGCTCGGAGAGGGTGAACCATATGGCAGAAGGCCTTCGGAGCAGCCGACGATGAACACGTGTTTGAACTCCAGACCTTTTGAGGCATGAATCGTGGAAATGGTGACTTCACCCTGTTCCGCCCCCCGGATAGCCACGGCTTCAAGCGCATCTCGCAGACCCTCATCTTCAGGTTCAAGCACAGATGAGCTCCAACCGGCGTCCCGGCGTACCCGAGAGCGCAGTCCCATTCGTTTCAGCTCGCGAGCAATGACCTGTTGTTGGGCATTCAAACGCGTAAGAACGGCACAGTCCTGCGGCTTAGATCCTTGGTCAATGAATTTCGCTATGCGTTGGGCAACCCCGATGGCCTCCTGGGCGTCATCGTCGTAAACGTTGCGCATCACACGCATGCCTTTGGCTCGTGGCGATTGTAACCTCAAGTAATTCTCGCGGTCGGGTGCGGCCGAAAGCACACGATTCGCATAGCTGACCACCTGCGGGGTGGAACGATAATCGATATTGAGATCAACATCGGCGCTTAAGGGACCAAATTCCCGATCGAAGCCAAGAAGACTGTAGCTGCTGGCACCTGCGAAGGAATAGATGGTCTGGGCAGGGTCGCCCACCACGCATACCTCACGGCTATCGTTCAGCCACAGGGTCATCAGGCGGTGCTGCAGCGGCGAAACGTCCTGATACTCATCGACGGTCAGGTGCCCGACGGAACGACGAATGGCAGCTGCCTGTTCATCAAAATGCTCAAGTACGTGGCACGTCAACAACAGAATGTCGTTAAAATCCATCTGACCTCGGCCGGACTTTTCCTCCTCGTAAGCCAGGTAGAACGCGGCGAAATCCTCAGGATCAAGGCCGGCCGGTGGTTGATGATGCAGCGCCGAGCATACGCGCGCATAATCGTCAGGCGCGATCAGGCCAACCTTGGCCCAACTGACTTCGGCCAATACATCGCGTACCGCAAAAGTGTCGAACCCGATGCCATCGGCACCAACGGAACGCTTAAGCGCCTGGGCTGCCAGCATTTGCGGATCGTCACACACATGCGGCAACGGAGCATCGCTGACCTGCGGCCAGACGGAACACAGCTGGTGCAGTGCGGCCGAATGGAACGTGGCGGCTTTGACTCCCTCGACACCGAGTGCGCCAAGACGGTTCTTCATCTCGTTCGCCGCCTTCACCGAAAACGTCACGGCAAGCACCTCAGAAGGCCGCCATTGACGGCTGGCACAGGCGTAGGCAATCCTGCGGGTGACGGTACGCGTCTTACCCGCCCCAGCCCCCGCAATGATACGCACCGGCCCCTCAAGGGTCGTCGCGGCCTCAAGTTGAGCCTCGTCCAACCCTTCAAGCAGTGTGCGTGCATCGGCGATCATAGTGACTCATTGTGCCAGCGGGAGTGGTCTTGAACACATGCGGCATGGCGGGATATACGCTGTATTAATCTAGAATTGTGACTTCAGGAAGCAAACTTATGTTAGCGGCGCTGGCATCAGCCGCCATGCCCGGACTAGCCGTATCCGGTGTGTATGAAAGCAAGCAGAGTAACTATTGCGACGATCAAGCCGGAATTGACCATGCCATCGTGCAAGACAACGCAGGTCGCCACTATGACATTTTCGCTACTTCAACCCGAGAGGGCCGCACACGGCTGAGCAACCGGGCCAAGGCGGCGCGCGCGCTCGAACGATCGCGAGAGCTTTCGGCTTTGGGCTTCCAGATAGACCACGTCGCCGGTTTCAGCGACACCGGAAAGCACAGCCCCACCGGGAATTACTGCGTACTGGTGACCACCGCGGTGGAAGGCGAGGTAAGGCCTCTCAAACTGTTGACCCTCGACGATTGCGCAAGCGTGGGCACGGCTTTGGCGGCCATCCATCGGCAGAACCCTGAGCTGGGCGGCAAAGGCCGTTCGTATTCAACCGGACAGATACGATCACAGCTGACCTCATGGATTCAGCGTCTGCGCCGCGCCGGGCACGTTCCCACGGCCATCACTTCAAGCTGGTCGAAAATCATCGAAACCGACGGCCTGTGGTCATTTTCTACCTGCTTCGTGCACGGAGGCCTTTCCGACGGGGATCTCCTGTTCACGGGCTCCACAATCACCGCCATCACCAACTGGCAGAACATGCAGATCAACGACCCCGCACGCGACCTGGCCTGGATTTTCGCCAAGCTCAATGAGGCGCACAGGGACGCGCTCATGAGCGCCTACGGAAGGATGATGGGAGCACGTCTTGATCCTCTAATTCTGCTCAGAGCGAACTTGTGGCTACAGATGGAACAGGTGGGTGACTTCATTGAAGCCTTATGCCATGCGGACACCCCCAAAATCATGAATTTCAAGGCTCAAGTCGAACGCTTGGCACACCAGCTGACGGTTGTGGCCAACCGCGAAACCGCCGAACAAAGCGCCGCCATAGCAGCCACAGAGGCGGCGAACGCCAACAAAGATCCGGTCAAGCAGGTCGAGCAAGCCGCGTTGCCCTCCACAAAGAATAATTCCGTTGACTCCGAGGATAAAACGGGCTCGGCCGAAATCACTAAACGCAGCCCGGCCCGCCGAAACGACACCGCAGACGATACCATCAGTCGTCAGATCAAACCAAGCAAACAGGCAGCAAACGTTGACGCCATGCAGGCCGACGACTCCACTGGCGACAGCGTCATCGGAGGACACATCTATCCAGACATGCCCAAAGGGTCTTCACTGGAAACGATGGTGCTTTCCAGGTCCGAAGGCGACAGAGCGGACGGAACGGCCGCAGACACCGGCAATCAAGACAGCATTCCCGACTCGCACGCCCCCGGACTTCCGGTAGACGTGGTGAATTCCGACTCAGGGGAAAGTCGAGCGGACGACGACGGTATGAGCGGCCACGGATACGCGACTTCCAACCCCTACGATGGTTCGTCGTCGCAGGGCGGGGAGCGGCGCCCCTCAACCGCGACGTTGTTCATCCCGATTCTGGAGGAGCAGGAACGCGCATTGAGGGATGCGCAGGAAGGTCTGGAGGAATACGAGGAGTATGGGGCCGATCAGTCAAAGGAAATCAAGACAGCTTCCAACGGTTCCGAGGACCAATCGAATTCCAATAGGGTCAGCGACCCCAACGACTCCAATGAATCAGATGGCTCCGACGGTACCCATGATTCAAGTCGGATCGATGCCCCCGATCATCCAAACCCCGAAGACAGAACGGCAACGATCGACGACACCGGTGACGCACCAGGAGCAATCTCGAACGACACGCCGGAAACAGCCTAGGACGTTAACCCGCAGTCGGTCGCAACGAACATAGACTGCACGCGCGGCCGACCTCATCAACCCGGCGACATAAACGAGTCTTGCGGCCAATGGCGAAAAACTATCCCGAATCACGCTACAATCAATAGCGGCAACAATACGGTCAACACGACTGACCTAAATCAAAGAAATGAGGAAATTCATGGACGTCGAATTCGGTATCCGCGACATTGAACGGCCCGTTCAGTTCAGCACCGACCAAAGCGTGGACGAAGTCAGCCAGGCAGTAACCAACGCGATAACCGCGGGCCAGCCGGTAACACTGACCGACAGCAAGGGCCGCCGTATCATCGTCCCGGCAAATGCACTGGGATACGCGGTAATTGGGTCCGAAACCAAGCATGCAGTGGGATTCGGCGCTCTGTAAACCGCATAACGAACTCAAGGCAACATATCAATCGCGCCACGTCGCACGATTTCAGCAACGACGTCGCCATCCGTGACATTCTCTCCCAGGCGGTTCGGTTTGCCGGCTCCATGCCAGTCCGAACCGCCCGTGACCAACAGTCCGAGTTCTTCAGCGAGCGCCTCCAGACGCACACGATCGGCCTGCAGGTTGCCGCGATGACGTATTTCCAATCCATCCAAGCCAAGTCGTGCAAGTTGTCGAATATGCTCGTCATCGAGCAAAACGGCGTTACGGCTACGATCTGCCGGATGCGCCACAATACTGACCCCTCCTGCGTTGCGCACAACACGTACCACTTCCGCGGCGCTGGGAGATGGCGTAGGAATGTAATATTTACCGGAAGCCGACACCGCCCCCCGGAAAGCTTCGGAACGAGTCCGATACACTCCGGCGGCCACCAGCGCATCAGCCATATGTGGGCGTCCTATCGTTGTCTGTGACCCCTCCTTGACCTGTTCAAGCACGCTCTGCCAGCTGATTGGAAAATCTTCCGACAGAAGTCCGACCATATGTTTGGCACGTTTGAGCCTGGCCTCGCGCGTGCAGCGGAAAAGCCCGGAAATGCCCTCATTGTTTGGATCGTATTGGTAAGCCAGCATATGTACCGAAACCGGACCGCATTCTGCAGTCACTTCAGTGCCACGTAAGACAGGAAACCCAAAACGACGCGAAGCCGCGGACGCATTTCGCCAGCCTGCTGTGGTGTCATGGTCGGTGATGGCCACGCCCTCGAGACCCTTGGCAACAGCTTGCTCCACCAATTCGACAGGGGTGTTGGTACCATCGGAGTAAACAGTATGGCAATGGAGATCCCATCCATGTTGCAACACAGTGCATACTCGCGCATTATTGTTCATACGACTATGGTAGGTCATTGGAACAAAAAACGTCAGTCTGTTGGGAGGCAAAGACGAAATGTCCACTAAACACACGCTGAATGCTGTCCGCAGCTCACAGCACAGTCAACGTGATCACGGGTCCTCGGAAATCTATGCCGCGTTGGATGCCGAAAGACGTCCATCGGGATTCTGGCACGGCCCGATTTCATACGTTGTAATGTGCATTGCCGCGGCCGTAGGACTCTTCGCCTCATTAATGCTCGCGGCCGACACCCTGAAATTGGCCCGTAACCCCAACAAAGCCCTCGGATGCGACATCAGCTCGGTTTTGTCGTGCTCAAGAGTCGCGGACTCCCCGCAGGCCGAAATCGTCAAGTTCGGGGGTCTGAGTTTTCCAAATGCATTCTTCGGCATAGCGGTTTTCAGCGTATTCGTCACGGTGGCCGTGGTCGGCATGTGCCGCATCATGCTTCCCCGCTGGTTTGCGTTCTGCACATGGGCCGGTTGCGCAATAGCGATTCTGTACTCATACTGGCTTTTCACTCAGTCCATGTTCGTCATCAAAGCGCTGTGCCCTTGGTGCATGACAATGATGTTTGCTTCGACGATTATGTTCATGGCCTGCTCACATGCCACGGTGACCATGCAACACATGCCACGCGAAGCGGGATGGCTCAATACTTACTATCGCATGCGCTACGACCTCATGCTCGACATTGTGTGGATTCTTGCGATCATAGCCTTGATCTTCGTCAAGGAGGGCGCAGCGATTTTCTCTTGATCTCAATCAAGGGACCTCAATCAGGGCATCGGTTGATGGCGGTCAATGACCAACACCAATGAGTCAAACGGCGGGATTGCTTCAAGGGAACACCATTCCCGCCGTTTGCTTTGCCGCGGGTCGAAGCGGGCAGATCACCGTCTCACATCCTGCTGTTTACAATGGCGACCAAACGATACCTAATCATTTTTACCGATACACCAATGGCATAAACCTATTACAGCAGCGAGATTTCGGCGACGATCGTGGCCGAACCGGTCAGAACGACTCCGGTATCGGTGACATCGACGCGCAACAACCCACCTCTTACGCTAATGTCCCAATGACTCACACCGGTCTTAGCCCGCAACGTCACGGCCGTGGCGCATAATCCGGTGCCGCAGGATAGCGTCTCGCCGCAACCCCGTTCGTAGACACGCATCGTGGCCTTGCCCGTTCCATTGGATACCGCCGTGTCATCGATTCTTACGATTTCAACGTTCTGATCAGATTCGATCATCGGAGTCACCACAGGCTTAACCGCCAAATCGAGATTCTCAAGTTCCGGCAGTGCACTGTTTTCGTCTCGCTCATTCAACACAGCCACCACATGCGGGTTACCCATGTCGACGAATGTGCCCCGCAACCGCCCTTGTAACCCGGAAATCGAAACCCGATAAGCGTCAGGCTCACCCATGTGCCATTGGCCGACTTCCACATGGAACACGTCTTTCCCGTACGGTTCAAGGTCACCCAGTGCCCGCAATTGCTTGACACCGGCACGTGTTCCCAACCGGAATGCCGCGCCGTGCGATAGATCGATCACACTTTCCCGTGCCGCAAGCAGCGTAATCGCACGTGTGCCATTCCCGCACATCTCCGCGTAACTGCCATCCGCATTGCGATAGTCCATGAACCACTGGGCTCCCCCGTCGGCGCAAGCCGCAATCTGCTCGGCAGTCAGGTCACTTACACACCCCACAGGCGCAAGGCGAATCAGCCCATCACCACCGATGCCGAAGTGCCGGTTGCATAGATGCCGTACTTCGTCAGCCGTGGGTTCACAATCCCCCTCACGGTCGACGTAAACGACAAAATCATTACCGGTGGCGTGCGCCTTATAGACTGTTTCAGGAAGGGTCATGGCACCAGTTTACCCATACCGCGAGGCCGAATGACGCGAATGGCCATAAAGCTCAACGCGAAGGCCATTGGTTTGCACCGCCGTAGAGCTCACCTCGTCGCAGTCTGCCCTATCGTCGTCGTATCGCCATTTAAGGCGCATTGAACCCATCGGGCACAACTCTGGAATTTGAATACATTGCAAGCTTTCGCAAACCGCCAAGAACCCATCAGACAAATGCGAGACATGGCAGCTTTTTGAGCGCATTCGTCGTGGCGACCCGTGCTATGACACTTTGCCCCACGCACATCGGCGTCCAATCCGACCACAGACGAAACCACAAATGAACGAAACATAGACATATCAAGACTATATTGTGTGAATTCGCGATGAGAGAGCAGCGAAAGTGCGTCGGTCGAGTATGCTGTAGCTCAGATTATCATCCATTCCGTCGCGTGACGGCAACCATGCAGGGAGAGGCAAGCATGACTTCCAACGCTCCGATCGGCGTCTTCGACTCCGGACTGGGCGGCATATCAGTAGTGCGCGAAATAAGACGGCAGATGCCCAATGAAAGCATCATCTACTTTGGGGATTCGGCCAATGCACCCTACGGAACCAAGCCCACCGAAGAAGTTCGTACACTTACACAAAACGTGGCCGAACACCTCGCCTCACAAGGAATCAAAGCACTCGTCGCAGCCTGCAATACGGCATCATCGGCGGCCGATACCTATCTGCATCAAACCTACGACTTCCCCATTGTCGAGATGGAGCCGGCATTGAAAGTGGCCTGCGATCGGGGTCACGGCAAACCTCAGCGTGTGATCGTTGCGGCCACGGAGCTGACGCTCAATGAACGGAAATTCTCCGCCCTCATGCAACGCTTCAGTTCCAAGCACACCGTCTACCGGCAACCTTGCCCGGATCTTGTAGAAATAGTGGAAAACGACCAGCTAGAAAACCATGACTTGGTAATGGCTACACTGCATCGTTATTTCGATGAATATGACCTCGCCTCAATCGACGCTGTGGTGCTCGGTTGCACACACTTCGTTTTCTACCGCGACTACTTCCGTGAGCTGCTTCCCGGCCACGTGGCCATTGTGGACGGAAACGCCGGCACCGTTCGCCAATTGCATCATCTGCTCGAAATTAACGACACATTGGCTGACGCGGAAGCACAAGGCGGTGCAAAGCTCGAGAATTCGGACACCAGCACGGCAATGGCGACCCTCATGCACAAGCGTTTTGAAGGCGACAGCTGAACGCCGCCGACCCCGCCCGCCCCTAACGTCCACCAATGTCCGCCAAGGTCCACGGAGACAGCTCGTCAGGTCGGTCGGGTGATACCCATACCCTTGTCAAACAGGGTTTCACCCGGCCGCGAACAGGACTCCCGCAATACGCTGAACCAGGCGGCATTGTCCGCGAGCGCGGCGTAAGCTGGAAACAAGTTTGCGGTTAACTTAAGTGTGCCATAGTCCAACCCGCCATGGCACGCGTGGGATTCCATATGAGGGGAAACAATGACAAGAACAGCAATGATCGACGTCGGCGGAGGCTATCGTTCGATTTTCGGCGCAGGTATCATGGACCGGATGTTGGATGAAGGCGTCACGGTCGACAAATGCTTCGGAGTTTCCGCTGGAACGGCAAACATGATTAACTATATGTCCGGTCAGCGCGGCCGCACCTATACGTTCTACACTGATTTTTCGACGCGCAAGGAGTACGCGAGCGCAGAGAACTTTGCCAAAATCCACAGTTACGTCGATCTGGATTATGTGTACAGCACTCTTTCGAACTCCGATGGGGAATTCCCGCTCGACTACCCCGCTTTCGCCGCAAACCCCACCGACTTTACTGTGGTGACCTGCGACGCAAGGAACGGTCATGCCGTCTATTTCAACAAATCCGATATTTCCCAAGACAACTACGACGTGCTGAAAGCCTCAAGCGCAGTGCCAGTGGCTTGCGAGCCATACCTGATTGACGACGTGCCATATTACGACGGCGGCATCGCCGATCCGATTCCGGTCGAAATGGCCGTGAGTGAAGGATACGACCGTATAATCCTCATTCTGACCCACCGTCGTGATTTCATTCGTCAGCCCAAGAAAGACGCGGCGCCGGCACGTATCCTTAGGCACCGCTACCCGGCGGCGGCCGAACGTCTCAAGAACCGGTACCGCACCTACAACGAAGAGATGCAGGTGGCTGCACGTCTGGCGGCTGAAGGCAGGCTGCTCATCCTCGCACCGGAGGACCTGCACGGGTTGAACACGTTGAGCAAGAACCTCGACGGGCTGAACGCCATGTACCAGGAGGGTTTGAGCGCAGCCAAGGCCATTCCGGGGTTTCTAGCCAGATAGCCGCTAGCTGAGGATTTCTCTGGCCCGTCTCCCATTGCATGGATGAGCCGATCAATGCTCTTGCCGGATGGTCGTTACTTGGTTCCCTCGGCCGTCGCCATCGACTTGGTCACCTCTTCGTACCGCTGCTGCGACACGACAGACCGACCGAAGACCACAATAACCAAGCAGGACAACCGATATGATTAGCCCAACCAATTGGCCATTCCTTTACGTTCTGGCCATCCAAGACTCAACCGGAAACCTAAGATGGAGTAGTATCAGAACCCGTATGCCATACATCAATCCGCAACATCTTCCCGAACATGACGGGACACCAAAAATGGCCGGATAAGTCACCGTGGACGTCAACCAGTCGCCGTTCCAAACGGGTGACAACCGCCATATCCACCCAAATAAAGCGACATTCCCCATTCACTCAAGGGCAAAGTTCTAACCAAGCGTCAACCCGGTAATCGTCGCCACAACACTGACCGCCAACATGCCGCCCGAATGAACCAAAACGCCCCAGCATCTGCCAGAACGAGCCATTCGTGCACCTTCGACGCCGGCAGTACTGAATGTCGAATAGCCTCCGAGCAACCCGGATGCAAGCAAATAGCGAATCACATCGAAACCGGCATGTCGGGCCGCCCATCCAAACACCAAACCAATGGCGAGACACGCCGTCACATTGACCACAAACGTCCCCACGGGAATGGAACCGGAACAATCGCGAGACACCCAGCCATCCACGGCATAGCGTATCAAAACCCCTAGGCCACCCAGTAATGACGCCGCAATCAATCGAACCAACGCACAGGGGTCACGCCAGCGGCCAACGCCGAAACCGAATGCCGGGATCGCCAATACAATCAAACCGATCATGCCGGCCTCTAGAGGGACACGCCAATCCGCCGTATAAGAAGCGACATCTTCTCCGACTTCGTCGCGGGCCGCCCCAACATCAAATGCGTCGGACGCAACACCGGCGTCCGCCAATCGAACATCGTGGGCCAAGGCACGATGACGAATGGTTTTAGGGCGCCGATTCAGAAAAGCATGCAATGCGCGTGCCAGCACGCCTCCGACTACAAGGCCAGCCCAAGCACAGACAAGCCCCAACCCCACACACGCCACCAAGTACGCCAAGCCCTGCGCCACGGCTCCGCTCATGACACGAGTGGTTCCTTCGAGCACAAAGGTGCTGTAGGTGGTAAAACCGCCGATCGCACCGGTGCCGACAACCAACCGGACCCGCCTCCAGGCACCCGAATCGGCTCCGAACGAAGCCATTACGACCGTCAGACATCCGAGCAGGAAGCAGCCCACGAGATTGACCATCATGGTTATCCAGGGCCAGTCCACGACACGCCCCTGCAAGGCAAAATATCCGAGACGTACCGCCGAACCACACGCTCCGCCTGCGAACAAACCGACGAACGTCCAAAAAATCATGCGCTTGGACGACCGATGCGACGCCACGATCGCCTTCTTACCCATTCGGACCATGACGCCATCCCTCCACCTATCGTATCAACATTCGACAGCCTCGCGTCCGCGATTCCATAAACCGGCTTGCTGCCACAAGCATGAAAACGGCAACGCCAACAGTGTAACATAATGCATTCTTGGAGTCGGAATACCGGACGGAAAAAGCGGCATGTACCATCAAATACCACCACCGGGTCGTTGAGTGGTTCGACGCACCGCATCCCCGGACCAGCCATCCGGAATGCCACCCGATATAACCATGCTCAACCATCAGACAAAAGGTCAGAAAACGTTTTCCACCACCCTCAATTAACCTTGGAAAGACAGTAGATAAAAGCTTTGAAAATAGATTGCTCGCCCATTGTACCGTCTCGTCTACCAGCTAATCTTGAATGACAGACTAAGAACCGCATGAAGGATTGGCCCCCTGACAGCAGACCAATATCGACCATCAAATACAGGAGTTCTCATGACCACAGTCGCCGTCATCGGTTGCACACACGCCGGAACGTTCGCCATCAAGTCGATTTTGGAGCAGCATCCGGACTGGCAGGTCGAGGTTTTCGAACGCAACGACACCATCTCCTTCCTTTCATGCGGGATCGCCCTTTGGGTCGGTGAGCATGTCAGTGACCCGAAACGCATGTTCTACTCCTCCCCGGAGGAGCTTACCGAAGCCGGCGCGCACATGCACATGCGCCACGAGGTCACCAACGTTGACATCAAGCGAATGACCTTAACGGCAAAGGATCTGACCAATGGCACGGAACGACGTCATGGCTTCGACAAACTGGTGATCACCACCGGCTCCGTGCCCGCCAAACCGTCAATCCAGGGCCTCGACGAGCTCATGGCAAGCGGTCATGTGATGCTCTGCAAGGACTATGAAGACGGCAAACGTATCGTAGATCGCTCCAAGCGCATCAAATCGGTAATCGTGGTGGGCGGTGGCTATATCGGCAGTGAATTGGCCGAACAGTTCAGCACACGAGGCATCAAAACGACTCTGGTGGACGCCCTGCCGCATGTGCTCGACCACAACTACGACAGCGTGGTCACCGACGCCGCCAACAAGGCGTTCGAGGAACACGATGTGACACTGGCGATGGGTCAGAAAGTTATCGCCTTCCGGTCTGCCACAGGTAGCGACGGCGTGGAGGACTCCGGGGTGACCGTAGTGACCGAGCTTGGCGAATACACCGCAGATTTCGCAATCATGGGCGTGGGACTGGTACCCAACACCCGACTAGTCTCTTCACAGCTCAATACCCTCGGCTACGGCGCAATCATCGTGGATGAATACATGCGGGCCTCCAACCCCGAAGGAGAAATACTCGAAAACGTCTTCGCCGCCGGAGACTGCGCGACGACACGCTTCAATCCTACCGGAACGAACGAATACCAGCCATTCGCCACAAATGCGATACATCAAGCCGGTCTCATCGGAGCCAACATCGAGCATCCGACGGTTGCGTATATGGGCACACAGGCCACCAGTGCCGTTCAACTCTACGACCTTTCCATGGCCTCAACTGGCATGACACTCGACTTGGCGCTTCGTCGACACAAGGACGTGACCGCAACCACCATCGAAGAGGACTACCGGCCAGACTTCATGCTTTCAACCACGCCCGTGCGAGCCACCCTCGTGTGGGAAAAAGGCAGCGGGCGGATCCTCGGGGCACAATTCGCCTCACGGCACGACATCTCAATGGCAGCCAACGCGGTGTCGATAGCGATTCAAGCAGGTTTTACGATCGACCAGCTGGCCGGCACGGACATGCTCTTCCAGCCGAATTTCGACCAGCCAATCAACTTCATCAACTCACTGGCGATGGCTGCGGTCTCGGAACGCAACGGTCAGTAGACAACGTTCACGTCGCCGGATACCGCACTCACGGCCGGCTCGAAGGCCGTGTGCACAAAACCCCGCATGAATCGCATTGCATCAGTGTCCAGCTTGCCTCGGATCGAACCTTGACCTAGTCACTCGTGACCCGTTTTCGCGAATGTCGTGAAAACGGACGGAATTTACCGGCCAGACAGGTCGGTCGGCGATGTCACGGACAAATTGAAGCCTTGGAACAAGGGTAGCGCGAATCGATCAATCGCAATAAGCCACGACAATGGCTTGGTCGAGGTCCGCGATGAGGTCTTCAGCGGATTCCAAACCGATTGACAGGCGCAACAGTCGATCGTCGACTCCCGCAGCCTGACGAAAAGCGCACGGCACCTCGCGATGCGTAATGCGAGCAGGATTGACGATTAACGAGTGAGTATCTCCAATATTGGCCGCATAGCAGAACACTCTTACCGCCTCGACCACACGCGCCACCCGAGATTCATCGCCTTCAAGTCCGAAAGACAGCACCTGGCCAACGCCATTGGGCGTGTAACGGTCGGCAAGAAGCTTGTCCTGACTGGAATCCAGACCGGAATAGTTTACACGGGTCACGTGAGGCACATGCTCAAGATGCCGGGCGATGCGCAACGCACTGTCAACCTCCTGAGTCATACGCTGCGGCAACGTCTCCAGGCCAATCAATTGCAGATACGCATTGGCAGGCGACATCACCGCGCCCAGATTATGCAGGTACGCGTTGCGAACTCGCCCCGCGAACATGGATGCGCCATAGCGTTCGGCGTACGTACACCATACGCCGCCCCGCTCGTCGCTGACCCCTAACTCCTTACGGGTGAACTGCGGGAAACGGCCATTGGCCCAGTCGAACCGTCCGGAGTCGACAACCGCCCCGCCCAGTGCGTTGCCATGCCCTCCGATACCCTTGGTCGTGGAGTGCACCACGACATCCGCACCGAATTCGATGGGACGCAACAGGTACGGGGTGGGCACGGTGTTGTCAACGATAAGTGCCACGCCATGGCGGTGCAACATGGCCGCCAAAGGCTCGATATCGAGGATCTTGGTGGAGGGGTTTGCGACAGTCTCCGCGAAAACCGCTCGAGTATCCGGTCCGATCCTCGACTCGACCTCCGCCAGATCGTTGATATCGTTTACAAAATCAGTGTGGATACCGAACTGCGGGAAGAAGTCGCTCAACGCATCCACGGAGGCACCGTACAGATCCTTGGCGGCGATGAGGCGACCGCCCCCCCTCCGCCGCGCACAGCAGAGCATAGGAAACCGCCGCCATCCCCGACGCGAGCGCCACCGCTTCGACCCCTCCTTCCAGGCTGGCGATTCGACGTTCGAGGGCGTCCACAGTGGGGTTGCCACAACGGGAGTAGGAAAAACCGTCAATGTCACCGGAGGAAAGCCCGTCTCCACGATCGGCATCATGCAGTGTGAATGCGGCGCTCTGATAGACAGGCACACTCACCGCGGCACCATGTTCGTATGGATCGTAGCCGGCGTGCAAGGCTCGCGTGGCGAAGCCGGGTACGTTGTGGCCTAGGAGGTTTGCCGCATCGTCGACCGCCGATTGTCGCTCGTCCTTGCCCAAGTACGCGTTGCCTTGACATCCTGTCTTGTCATGACTTTCACCAACCATGATCGCCTCCTGAACCCCTCAATGACTCCGATGACCCCAAACCACACCGATCGTAGGCAATTACCGATGTCCCACATTTGGCAATCAGCATATCTCGCCGCACCGGTAGGACGCGACGCGGCATCATCGTTATAAGTTATAGGCAGTTCTCAATTCCAAGGAACACAATGCCGCTGAAATCAACATCACTGCTCAGAAGCCGCAATCGACAAGTAACGTCCCATGCCCGCCGTTGCATGACATAACAGCTGCTCGAGGAAACTGCAAGACACCGGATGAACCGCGAAACCGGCGACCCGGACCAACCTCGGTTGAACCTCGACCCGACCTAAGCCGCCTTTGCCTGATCCTCCCAGAGCAGAATCGTACGACGGCGGTTAATCAAACGCCTGCGACACAACACGCCGCCGACGTCGATAACGATTTCCGCGTCGTCTCACTCGGTGCGCAACGCCGTGGCCGGATCCTGTCTGGCGGCCTTGCGCGACGGAATAAGCCCGCCTATCAGGGTGAGCACCACCGAAAGCACGATGAGGATGATCGCCCCGGAAACCGGCAACATGGCGTTGACGCGGTTAGTGCCCATGAAATGATGCATCACCGCATTGCCCGGAACGATGAGCAAAAGCGTGACGGCTATGCCGATGAGACCCGCGCAAAGGCCAATGATGCCCGTCTCGGCGTTGAACACGGTGGAAACGTTGCGCTTCGACGCGCCCATTGCACGCAGAATGCCGATTTCCTTGGTGCGTTCGAGCACCGAGATATAGGTGATGATGCCGATCATGATCGAGGAGACGACCAACGAGACACCGACGAATGCACTCAACACGTAAGTGATGACGTTGATGATCGTGGTCACGGAGTTCATCATCAGCCCCGCGTAATCGGTATAAACGATGCGGTCCTTCTTTTTGGCTCCGTCATTGTATTTCCTGATCGCGTCCTCGATGGCGTTCTTGGCCTCGAAACTGTCGGCGTAGATCTTGATGGAGCTCGGCGCATCACGGCCGATGACGCCGAAATCCGCCAAATTGCCGTCGTATGTGCCAGTGGAGACGTATTGGTTATAAATCGACACCAACACATTTTCCGGAGCTGTGGCGAGATAACGGTTGAAGGCATCCGCGGTCTGCTGCTCGCCCATGCCGGAAGCGGCGTTCTGCGGATTCGCAGCAGCCGCCGGGTTGCCCGCGGCACCAGCCGCTGAGTTGCGTTGCGCGGTGACATCGGCCGGTTGCGAGGGGCCGGCCGCCCCCATGCCCCCGGGGGTTTGGGTCATAATGTTCTTGGCCATGCTCGCCTGTTGGGAAACCGACAGCGAGGCGACGTACGCCTTGGCGTTCGCGGCCTTGGTGGAATCATCGGAAGGAGCGAAGGTCATGCCGTTAAGAATGTTGCGAGTGCGGTCGGCCTTCTGACTGGCGACGATCTGGCTTGAGTCGGCGTGCGCAATCAACTCGTCGGTAAGCATGCGCGTATAACCGATGCCGGGCGTCAATGGCGTGGTCTTGGCGTCCTCGTTGGCTCGGATGACCCCCACCACGTGTAGTTTCATGGCATTGGGCGAATCCATCAGTTTGCCGACTTCGGTCGCGTCGTCGCCGACGTACCTGTAGCGGCCGTCCCCGTCTTTGACGTACTGGTCCGCGGCGGGCAGCAGGGTCAGCGGCTGATCCATCGCCTTGGCGTAATCGATGCGATCGGTGTTCGTTTTGACCTTTTCGCCGCTTTGCAGCCGGTTCATCATATCGTTGTAATCGGCGCTGGGAAGCAGCCCCAGTTCGTAGATCTGAGCCAGCGGAATCTGATTGCTTTTGTCAAGCACCAGCACGACTTGGTCGCTGGACTTGGGCCAGTGCCCCTTGACGACCTGATAGTTATCGGTAATCACAGAACTGATCGGCTGCTTGTCGGGATGCCGACCGGGCATGATTTCAGCGAACGCGGCCGGCGCCTTGTTGTTGTCGGCCTTGCCTGTGAGCTTGGAAATCTGAAGCGATTGGAAGTGACCAATGTCGTTCGACGAGGAATCCAGACCGGCCAAAGTGCTGGCTCCGGACTCCGTGGTCACGGAGCTTCCCCCTACTTTCACACCGTCAACATCCACAAGTGTGCCTTTGGCATCGTGAGTGAATACGGAGAATTTGGGAGCATAGGAATATTGGATGCCCACATCACCCACGTGTGCGCGCACCTCGTTGCCGGGTTTGTCGAGATATTGTTTGAAGGGGCTGAGATTGTTGCTGGCGATGCCATTGGTCAGCGAGGCCGCGCCTTTGATGCTCGAATCGTCAGGATAAATGCCGTTACGTGGTTTCGCATGCTCCTTCGAATCGGCTGTTGCCTGGGCGGTATCCAGGATCTTGTTCATGTCGAAGGTCTGCTCGTTGATCTCGATGGGATACGAGGTCAACGTCTCCTTCTGAATATCGGTGATATAACGGTTCACGCCCGTGGAGACCGAAAGGATCAGAGCGATCCCGATGATGCCGATTGAACCGGCGAACGAGGTGAGGATCGTCCTGGCCTTCTTGCTCCTGAGATTGTTGAAGCTCAAGGCGACGGACGTGGCAAACGACATTGACGCCTTGCCCATCCTACGATGCATGGCTGCCGTCTCGTCGCCCGTCTCCTCGCGCTCAACGGGCCGGGAGTCACTACGAATCACGCCGTCCTTCAGCTCGACGATACGGTTGGCGTACTCGTAGGCAAGCTCGGGATTGTGAGTGACCATAACGACCAGACGGTCCTTGGCCACCTCTCTCAACAAATCCATGATCTGCACCGAGGTTTCCGAATCGAGTGCACCGGTGGGTTCGTCGGCCAGGACGATACGCGGATCATTGACCAAGGCTCTGGCGATGGCCACACGTTGCATCTGTCCGCCGGAAAGCTGATTCGGCTTCTTATTAATATGTTCGCCCAGACCGACCTTGTTCAGCGCCTCCGTGGCGCGTCTACGCCGATCGACCCGGGAGACACCGGAAATGGTCAAAGCGAGTTCGACGTTGGACAGAACGCTCTGATGCGGAATCAGGTTATAGCTTTGGAACACGAAACCCACCGTGTGATTACGATATGAGTCCCAGTCCCGATCCTTATATTGCTTGGTTGAAATGCCGTTGATGACAAGATCGCCTTGATCGTACCGGTCCAGTCCGCCGATGATGTTCAGCAACGTGGTCTTGCCCGAACCGGACGGACCCAGAATGGCGACGAACTCATTGTCGCGCAATGTCAGGCTGACATCGTCAAGCGCACGTTGGACGAAGTCACCCGTCTTGTACTGTTTGCTGATGTCTTTGATTTGCAACATTTCATTCCCCTGCCGCTCACGGTCCAAAACGCCTTACGCCTACGTGTGCAACTTTACTCTGATACCCCCCCCTTAAGCCGCGAATTGTTCAAACCGCAAGAAACCGGCCACCTCGGATTCGTTTCGTTCAACGACCCATGGCTTGCTGATAACCCCTTCCCCAATCTGCCATGGCTTTGATGACCGTTTCAAGACTGCGGCCTGTTTCCGTCAAAGAATACTCGACGCGCGGAGGCACCTCGGCGTAGACCTTGCGGTTAACCAGGCCGTGAGCCTCCATTCCACGCAGATTTGCCGTGAGCACTTTCTGCGAGACGTTGCCGACCGAGCGACGCAATTGGCTGAATCGCTTCGTTCCTTGCAACAAGTCACGCACGATCAGGACGGTCCACTTATTGCCGATCAGCGTCATCGTCGTCTCGATTGGGCAGGCGGGAAGTGCCTTGAACGGTTTGGCCGCACCTCCGTCTCCTCTTGTCGTCGCATTCGCGGCATTATTCATTCCAGCACCTTCCACGCGCATTGTTTCCTTAGGTTTATCGCGAACATCAAACCATACTCAACCTTGGGTTCGTATCCTGGTTGCTTTTTGTCACTTGCATTTTCCCGACTCCATATCCGCATATCACCATTCATCCTGTAGCATATTTTATACAATTCTAGGTTCGCTTCCGTTGCAATCAGGCTAAGGGTCCATTTAGGTTACTAAGAGACAATATTGTAACTACAGACTTTCATTGCCGTTCTCCGGTATAGTTACAGTTAACGCATATCAGATTGCAGGAATCCAAAGACTCTGATATTACGCGCCGCAAAAATTCGTTGCACGAAAGAGAGCGCATCATGACAAGCATTACCGTTTTGGGATCAGGAAGCATCGGCACGGCCGTGGCAGGCATCGGCGTTGCGGCCGGAGCGGACGTACAAGTCATTGACCGAGACAAAGCGAAAGCGGCGGCGATCTCAAGCGTCACGGCATCAGAGTGGGGTGAGCCCATCACCGGCGAAATCGTCGTTCTGGCGCTGCCCTACCCAGCCCAAGCCAGTGTTGCGGAGCAATATGCCAGTCAGCTTGCAGGCAAAATCGTGGTCGATCCGAGCAATCCCGTCGATTTCAGCACCATGGATTCGGCGTTGCCGCAGGGTGCTCACTCCGCAGCCGAACAGTTGGCGAACAGCCTGCCCGATTCCAAAATCGTCAAAGCCTTCAACACCGATTTCGCCGCAACGCTGGCGAGCCGCACCAATGACGGCGCACCCACCACGGTGATGGCCGCCTCCGACAGCGATGAGGCGAAACGGGCACTGCAAACCATCGTGGAGAAGGCAGACCTTAGATTCGTGGATGCGGGACCACTGAAGCGGGCCTCCTACTTGGAAGGCTTCGGAGCGTTGCAGATGGCGGTCGCCACGAGCGGCGGCACGCAGTGGACCAGCGGTTTCAAAGTCGTCAAGTAGACATCCCCACCTAACCCGACATCCGTATGGCGATCGCGAAACATGCCCAAAGGTGCAAAAATCCTCGATGGCCGCAACCCGGCGCAAAGCCTTCGCACGTCAAGAAAATCGATAACCAATAACTGATAGGCGTTCACCAACTATCGGAAAGAACAACATTATGAGCAAACACATCGCAGTGGTCGCCGCAAACGGCAAAGCCGGAACGGCAATTGTCGAAGAGGCGACCCGACGTGGCATGGACGTAACCGCCGTGGTTCGCGGTGGCAACAAAACCAATGCCCAGCATGTCATCATCAAGGATCTCTATGATCTGGGTGCCGGTGATCTGACCGGTTTCGAGGCGGTCGTCGATGCATTCGGCGTCTTCGACCCCGCAAAACTGAGCGAGCACGGCACATCGTTAATGCTTCTGGCCGATGCGCTCTCAGGCAGCCAGACACGACTGCTGGTGGTCGGCGGGGCGGGCAGCCTTTATACCGACAAAACCCATACCCACCAGCTTTCCGACTCGTTCCCGGAGAGCATCAAAGGAGTGCCGTTGGCGATGGGCGCAGCCCTTGACGCATTACGCAAGCGCGACGATGTTCATTGGACGTACGAAAGCCCGGCAGGCGATTTCCAACCGGATGGTCAACGAACGGGAACATACGTTCTGGCTGGCGAGGAATACACCACTGATGAGAACGGCAGGAGCGCAATCAGCTATGCCGACTATGCCGTTGCGATGGTCGACGAAATCACCACGGACAAACCGCACGATCACGAACGTATATCCGTGCGCTGGTGAAAAGCAGGAAACGAACCGTTCCCCCGTGTGTTCCCTACAGGTTGAACCGCCCACTTGCCGTCAGATCGTTAAGGAGTTTACGAGTTCAAACGCGTTTTTGCGATCAGGTTCCAGTGCGACAAACACACGGTCGGACTGGGGCCTGATCGCATTCGGGGAGGCCAACAACGGCGCTTTGCCGACGTAGACGGTTACGTTTCTCCGCCATTTGGGCTATCGACCGCATGCTAGTCGAAACGGAATCCAGTCGAGTCTTTAAGTACATGACGGGTCATTCAGACTGCTTTCGAGTGATCTGACCTGTCAGCGCCTATTATTCGTACGCCCGAATATGGACTTTTATGTGACGCAAAGTCTATCAAAAGGAACCAACACAGGCTCCTGTCTTTTAGTGGCCGAACCGGCCTTGGAAGTACCCCCTGAGAGAGTCGAACTCTCGTTGTCAGATTGAAAGTCTGGTGTCCTAACCGTTAGACGAAGGGGGCCAACAACCTTTTAAGCATAAGATATATAGCGAACGGATGCAAGTTATGGCGTGTTGAACCGACTTAGAGCCCAAAATCAAGCCTATGCCCACCGCATGCGAGGCCGCGCCCTGAAAGGAAACTACCGGCGCAATCGCCCTACTCCCAGCTGAAACAAGACAATGCGCCGCAAATCATGTACAACATTTGCATCGGAGCAGTTCGTAAGCCGCTGCTAGCGTTTCGCCATGACGAGCCGGTTCAAGCCACCATCACAGTGCACGGTATTCAAAATCATGAATGACGCGGCCAGCTTCCATTCCCTTGCGTTCGAAATTCGTCACGACCCTGCCATCGAACCGCTGCGACTCCGCAAAATCCGCATGATGCAACGCATCCGCTCGATCCGCCGTACCCTTGCCCACATGCTCGACAGGCAGCGATACCACAAGATCACCGGCATTGCAAAAATCGTCGCGGGAATCCATCACCTCATGTATATGCAATGCGTAATCCTCGATGTCGGTGGCGATCCGCCACGCCCCTCCGGGGCGCAAAATCGCGTGCACCTCCTTCGCGAACGCCGGTTGCACGATGCGCCTTTTATGATGCCTCATCTTAGGCCAAGGGTCAGGGAAAAAGGTCCACACCTCTTCGGCGATGTCAGGAGCGCACGTCTCGAACAACTCCGGGGCGTTGGCTTGCGCGATGCGCAGGTTCGCCAGCCCCAGCTTGCCCGCCATAAGCATCGTGTGCGCCACTCCAGGTCCATAGACTTCGACCGCCAGAAAATTAACGTCGGGATGGGCCTGTGCGGCAGCCACGACGTTCTCACCCTGACCGGTGCCGACCTCCACAATAAGCGGTGCCGAGCGCTTCCATACATCGGCAATGAACGTAGGATCAAGACTAAGGCCGGACCGCAGGTCAAGCGAATTCGGATTCACGTTGACATCCAGCAGATATTCAGGTGCATACCGACTCCAAGCGCGTTTGAGACGCTCGTCGAAATGACCCGAACGTCTTACAAACGAAAGCACCTGACGGCTGTGCGATGATGTATTTTCTTCCACCGTACCAGTGTAACCGACGGCCGAACGAAACGGCTTGCACATGAGCCGCTACACCCACTTGCGCTCCGGGAGAAGCCCCTGGTCGACCAGCCAGCCAACGGCGGGAATGCCGCTTTAGGTATCACGCGCGAATTCCTAAGCCACGTCGCGCAAACCGACGATGAAAGTACGACACGAATCACCCATAGCAGGTAGACTCGAAACCATGAACGAAAACGATATGGACAACATCTCCGGGCCTGACGACTCCACGACAGACGCGGATCATAAGCCGGACCAACCGCCAAGCGAAAACCATACTATTGACACCCCTGCCGACGACAACAAAAACAGTACTGCAAACACTGTCGTCAACCCTCCTTCAGAGCCCCCGAAAACCTCGGGTGCGGGCGAACAGGTGGACAACCAGGCATACCCCACCTCCCCGGATTCCTTCAGTCCACAGAACCACGCCAAAAGCGACAAGCACCGGCACGGGCAAAGAAAGGATGATTGGAGTCATTCACCATACATTGCTTCACACACGGCATCGGAGCCGACACCGATTTTCGCAGTGCCGCAACAATCTGCACCATATGTGACAAATCAGCTACCGCCGCAAACACCGATTCCAAACGCTCCGACGGGCACACCGAATCACGGCACGGCACAGGCCGACACCGCTCGACCGCAGCAAACTCCGAACCAGTACACCGCTCCTCCAGCGCCATACAACACGCCACAGCCGTATGACACCATGCCCACGGCGCCCGGCACCTTTGGCGACGCCTATCAGCGCGCTTCCCGACACGCCATGCGCACTGCCGTTCAGCCGCCTGCGGCCTACCCCCATCCGGGCAATCCCGCAGGCTCCGTTCACTACACGACCCCGGGGAGCACCGGATACCAGACTGCTGAATCCAATGCGTTCAATGCCGCGCGCCCCGCTATGGCCAATTACGGCAACCCGAACACGCCGACCTATGGCAGCTCCTACGACAACACGCCCTCAGGCTACCCAAACGGCCTTCCACCCTACTCCGGGCATGGAAACAAAGAGCGATGGAACGTGCTGTGCATCATCGGCTTCATACTTGCGTTCTTTTTCCCTATCACGGGTTTGGTACTTTCGATCGTCGCCTTGGTGCAGATGAAACGCACTCACGAACGCAGCAAAGGGATGTCCATCGCGGGAATCATCATCAGTGCACTCAGGTTATTGTTGAATATTGTAATAATCGTCATCCTTTTGTCTTCCGTTGGCGTTTTCGGCAACCAGCACTCATACGGTTACACCTACTCCAACGATGATTGCGACACCTACGGGGACTGCCGTGAAGACTCGCGACCTGATTTCAACGACAGGGACGACGAGGACAACGAGAAAAATCAAGACGATGATAACCAACACAACGAGGACAACGACCAGAGAGACGACAACAGCGACGATTACAATGGTGAGGACGAAGAGGACATCTCGCACGAGGCGTCCAGTTCAACCCGCGTGAACGACACGGACACCGGACGTACCGTGTTTCATCAAGTCCGACCCAATGCCGTGCACTAACGAAAGACGTTCGCAAGGATAATCACCGGCGACGCACGATTCGAGCGAGTTTCCCTTCACGTTAACGTTCGGCCATCGGCCAGAGAGCCCCGGAAAATCAGGTTTTTCAGGGCGACACGCTGGAATGTTGCAAGTATCCCAGTTCTCGGGTATTGTAAACATTCGGTTGCTTGATGAAAGCAAGCCACGGCTCCGTAGCTCAGTTGGTTAGAGCGCCGCCCTGTCACGGCGGAGGTCACCGGTTCAAGTCCGGCCGGAGTCGCTTGAATAATTAATGCCCGGTTTATCCGGGTTTTTGATTGTTCATGGCTCTGTAGCTCAGTTGGTAGAGCGAACGACTGAAAATCGTTAGGTCAGCGGATCGACGCCGCTCGGAGCCACCACTCAAGCCTCGAAGTCTTGCCATCGCAACGGTTTCGAGGCTTTTGTTTTTCGTTGTTTTTCGTTGTTTTTGGTTTTCAGTCACCGATCCAGCGTTTACCCAACAGCTTCGCCCTGAGCGCTACTCCACGCTTGGACAGCTCCCCTGACCATGCTCGGTGGTTACGCTTCACAACTGACGAATAACGAGGCACGACCCGCTTTAGGAGCAACGATGATCTCTGATATTTGAGCCGCTACCAGCATGAAGCCCCTCAAAACATTCGTCTTAGCGTCTGCAACCGCTCCTAACGCCGTTTTGGCGACACAACACCGAGTATAGGAGTGTCACTGAATGATGTCTTTCACCTTTCAGCAAGGATGGCTGAAAAGGCAACGAATCTGATGTAATGTCAACAGCAATCGGCATGAACAGAAGCAGGTGGGAAATGGCACAACCAATAAACTCAGTCACACCAATTCCATCGTCGTCTCTATCGACCGCATATATGGCCGGTGGTTGTTTTTGGGGCATCGAGCGCTACTTCCAAGCCCTAGACGGTGTAATAGACACGCAGGTTGGATATGCGCAGTCCAAACTTCCCAATCCCAGCTACGAGCAGGTCTGCTCCGGCACGACGGACGCCGCGGAAACCGTCAGAGTTGAGTTTGACCCGCAAGTACTGCCCCTGCGAACCCTGACGTTACTTTTTCTGGACGTCATCGACCCATTCTCCATCGACCGCCAAGGCCACGACGAAGGCCGTCAATATCGCACAGGCATGTTCTTTACCAACGACGACCAGCATTCCTGCTACCTCAAGGCCAAAGACGAACTGACCAAGCTCAGCGGGAAACGGGTTGAGGTCCTTGTGGAAGGACTACGGAACTTCTACCCCGCCGAGAAGGTTCACCAGGATTATCTGATGAAGAACCCAAGTGGATACTGCCACATCCCGATCACTAAGATCGCCAAGGCGCCCCAACGGCAAACAATGATAGAACGAATCTGGCAACTGAGCCCGGAACAGTACCAGGTGAGCCAGCTTTCCGCCACAGAGAGACCTTTTATCAATGCGTATGACCAGACTTTTGCCGATGGTATCTACGTGGATGTCGTAAGCGGGCAGCCTTTATTCGCTTCAACGGACAAGTTCGACTCGGGCTGTGGCTGGCCGGCGTTTTCCAAGCCGATTCAGTCCGATTCGCTCACCGCACACAAAGACCTGAGCCTGTCCAGTCAGACACGCGTCGAAGTGCGGTCAGCCGAGTCGGGCATCCATCTGGGGCATGTCTTCGACGACGGACCGGCAGCCGGCGGAGGGTTGCGTTACTGCATCAATTCGGCCTCTTTGCGGTTCATACCTCGAGCCGACATGGAGCAGGAAGGGTACGCCGAACACCTTCCTCTGCTCGACAATGAAGATAACCCGGAACGTTAGCACCTGGGCGTTACCGAGGGAAAACGTCATCACGTCGACATGACACGGTCCGGTCTCTGACTGCTGAAAACAAGTCAGAGACCGAACCGTTAATGTTTCCGTTTCACTTCAGAAGACTTAGCCTACTGCATTAATCCTGCGCAATCAGGCGAATAGGCTCTTGAAGAGGAAAGCACCGACGATGGCGCCCAGAATCGGGGCGACGACCGGAATCCAGGCCTCGTCCCAACGAGATGTCCCCTTGTGCTCAATCGGCAGAAGCTGATGTAGTATACGCGGCACCAAGTCACGCGCGGGATTAAGGCCGGGGCCCGTGGGCCCGCCCAGAGAGGTGACCAGACCCCAGACGATGAACCCTACGACGATGGCGGCCGAAGCCTTGTTCTTGGAGCCCCATGCGCCTTCCAGGCAGCACAGGGCACCGAGTACCAGAACCAAGGTGCCGACGAACTCGTTGATGAAGTAGTTGCTCTTGGACTCACTCGCATCCGTGGTGCAGAAGGAGGCAAGAATAGCAGCAGGACTGTCCGTCTGATTGTAGTGAGGGTAGTAAGCGGCGTAAACGATCAGCTGGCCGACGGCGGCGCCCAACAGCTGAGCACTGACGAACGGCAAAACCTGACCCCACGGGAACATGCCGTTGACCGCTTGGGCGATGGTCATGGCCGGATTGATCTGGGCGCCTGAAATGCCGCCGAACATCAACACCGGGAACATGACGCCGAATCCGTAGCCCATGGCGATGGTCAGCCAACCGGAGTGGTGACCTTTGGTTGCGTTCAGCTCGACATTAGCCACAGCACCGTTGCCGAAAATCATCAGAATTGCGGTTCCGACGAATTCGGCCGCCAGCTTGGTCATCAACGAGTAACCCATAATAGTTCTTTCCCTTGCACATCGTCACTGATATTCATCATTGAAGGAACGAGCCGGTATTGAACGGAGAACAATAACGTCACGTCCGTGTATCGATTGTACATGATAAAAACGGTAGCAGGTGACAATATAGCAAAACGTTCTACGTCTAGTTGATATTTCAGTCGTTATTCACCGTGCCACTCGGGCGTTTCGTGAGCTGTCATAGGTTGGATGGGCAACGATGGAAGCCGAAACGATTGTAACGTTTGACGACCTTCGAGATCGGAGATACCCCTGCGTGCCGTGCCCTCCCGAATTTGTCGTGCACGCTCGGACTCAACCCTCACGTAACGGTCAAAAGATTTGCTCCCTCGGTTTGAGACGACGCAAGGGCTGGATCCGGTAATCCATTGCAACGACCGAAAACCTGATCTTCATAGGACCATGAGGACCTTATCGACGTCAACATTGCATCCAGAATCGCGATTCTGAGCCGTACCGACGACCGCTTGCACATCTTAAAACGACGACCGACGGCACTGAGTCAACAGCATCTCGAAATATGTCGTCAATACCCTTTTCACACCAGCGACGAGCCCAAAGCCTTGATACGCTCCAAGTGCCGGGCCGCAGCTTGGCGCGCCTCGGGCGAATCATCGCCCATCTGAAGGTTGTCCACATAGACCAGCTCGGCATCGTCTACGCCGCAATAATGATGGAACATGTAGTAGATGATCTGCTTGTATAAGGCGTCGTGGATGCCGTTGTCGCGGTACCACTGCTCCGAACTGCCGGTCAGCGCGATGAACCGGAACGTCTTGTCGGCTATCGCCGACTTGCTGTGGTCGAGGTTGTAACCGAAATGACGGCAGAGCACGCGCTCCGTAAAGCCCTTCATCATCGCGGGCATCTGGCACCAGTAGATTGGGCATACCAGCGCAATGACGTCCGCGTCGAGAATCTTGCCTTGCAGTTGCTCCACATCCTCCGGCATTGGCCCTTGCGCGAGGTACTGCCTGCGGTCCGCCATCGTGTAGGTCGGGTCGAAGCCGATGGCGTGCAGGTCGACGAACTCGGTGCCCGCTCCCCCGCTGACCGCGCCCTCAAGGAACGCCTTGCCGACCGCCTGGGTCATTGAGTCAGGATCCGGATTTGCCGTGATTGCCAGAAAATTGCTCATACGGTTCATTGTAGGGGTGCGGACGGAAAGTTGGAGATGTTTTCGTTGTTTCGATGCTTGATTATGCCATGAGGCCGAGAGACCGGCGGTGCTCGTCCGGGCCTTGGTAGCCCAGGCCGGCCTTGACTCGGGTCGTGTTGTACCAGCTGATGTATTCGCCGGTCTTGTCGATGACCTCCTGGCAGGTGAGCTTCTCCCGGTGCTCGGGGTAGGTGGCCTCGGTCCTCATCCTGCCGAAGAGCCCCTCCATCGCGCTGTTGTCCGGACTGCATCCTTTTTTGCTCATCGACCGGCGCAGCCCGGCCTGTTCCATGAGCCTTATCCAGCCGGGCCACCGGTAGTGGCAGCCCCGGTCGGAGTGCACGACCGGCCGCCAGCCGCACCGGGGCAGCGTGGCTATCGCCTTCTCCAGGGACGAGTTCGCCGGCTCCGCCGTGGGGTGCAGGCCGATGCCGAAGGCCACGATCCGGCCGTCATGGCAGTCAGGCACGGGACTCAGATACACCTTGCCGTCGCTCGCGTTGATCCGGGTGATGTCGGTGAGCCGCTTCTGGTTCGGCGCCTGCGCATGGAAGTCGCGGTTCAGGAGGTTCCGGGGCGCGGGCGAGCACTCGCCCGGATACGAGCTGTAATGGAGACCCTTTCGTGACGACCGGGCCTTCAGGCCATCCTGCTTCATGACCCGACGCACGACCTTCTCCGAGACTCTCACCCCGTCCCGTTTCAGCATGGCGTGTATGCGCCTGGAGCCGTACCGTTCGTTGGAATCATCGAACGCGGCACGGACCAGCGGCCGCAGCCGATTGTATTCGTCATGTTCGAGCCGCTTGTGGTGGCAGTGGTAGGAGCTCAACGCGAGCTTGAGCCTAGAGGCCAAACAGGTCGGCGAATGCGTCGGGCGCAGCCGGTCGGCCATCATCGTCTTCTCCCGGTTGGTCAGCCGCCCCGGGTCGGCGGCCGGGTCTTTTTTTACCGGATCCACCACCTCCCGCATCAGATCCAGCTCCAACCGCTGGTCGCGGACCATGCGCCTCAACGCGGCCGGGTCGTCGGCAGGCCGTCATCTTCGCTGTCGGTCGTCATGGCAGCGCCCTCCGTCGTCGGGCCGGCCACGGCCGGCGAACCGTACTCGTCGGCCCGCCGCTCCACCGACGCCTTGCTCACGCCATACTCGCGCGCGGTCTCGCGCAGGCCCATGCCATTACGATACGCCACGGCCACGGCGTTCCTCACCGCCATGGGCGTCCGAGGCCTGCCCCGCCGTGGACGGAACCGCGGGTCGGCACGCACCCAGCCGGCCAGCGCGTTCGTGCCCGGACGGCCACCCAACCGTTCCACCGTCGCCCTCAGACCGACGTCCCACTCGAAATACGCGTCCACCGCGCGCCGCCGCTCGGACTCGCTATACAAGACCAGACCCTTTCATCCAGTCTCCAACTTTCCGTCCGCATCCCCGTTATATCAATAGATTACAAAAATCTGGTATGAAGTAACTTAATAGCTTTAAAAAGAATATTTAATTAGTTATTTTAAAAAGTAGATAACGTCCGGTTTGTTGCGCACTTTCGGTTTTCAGCCTTGATCGCCTGCGTGCGGGTTTTCGACCGTTGGTTCGATTGTGGGTTCGAGTAGGGACATGTCCAGGTAGCGGCGTTAGGGCCAGTTTTGGGTGACGTGGCGGATTCTCCGGGTGACGAGCATGAGGGCGCTCCTGCCGTCGGGGAACTGGCCGACGACCCTTGTCCTGCGGCGTATCTCGCGGTTGAGGCGTTCGACCATGTTGTTGGTGCGGACCGGCCGCCAGTGCTCCATGGGGAATTCCGGCAGCTGGTAGGCCGTCGCCTCGCCGATGCCCTCGCGCAGGCAGGACGCCGCCTCCTTCGGCTTTTCCGAGTCGAGCTCGGCGGCGACTGATCCCGCCTTCTCGAGCGTCCTGGCCCTGTCCTCCATCGCGAACACGGCCTTGAGCTTGGCGGCGACGGGCTTGCGCCTCCGGCGGGGCGTCTTGGCGAGCACGTTGCGTTCGAAGTGGACCATGCACCGCTGGCGGCGCGCCCCGGGCAGCAGCTCGCCGACGGCGTGCAAGAGGCCGGGGTTCCGGTCGCCTATGGCCAGGCGCACGCCTTTCAGACCCCGTTCCAGAAGTCCGCGGATGAACGACTCCCAGCTGGCGGTGTCCTCCTTCATGCCCTCATCGACGCCGATGACCTCACGCCGCCCGTCGTCGCCCACGCCGATGGCGACCAGCACCGACACGTTCTCGATGCTGCCGCCCCAGCTGCGTTTCAGCCAGATGCCGTCCATGAACACATACGGGAACGTCCGCTCCAGCGGCCTGTTCCGCCATTCGTCGATGTCCTTGTAGACCCTCTTCAGATCGTCGGAGAGGGTCTGGGGCGGCATCCGGTCGCCCCACAGCCGCTCGCCGACCGCGTCGACCTGACGCGTGCTGACCCCGCTGAAGTACATCTCCATGAGCGCCTCCTCGACGCTCGACTCGCGCGTCCGGTGGCGCTGGATCACCGCCGACTCGAACAAGGCGCCCTTGAGCCTGGGCACTCTGACGGTCATGCCGCCGGCCTTCACCGTCAGCCTGCGCTCGTAATGGCCGGCGAGATAGGCTTTCCTGCCGTCGGAACGCTCGTACCTGCCGGCCCCGGCGACCCGTTCGGCGTCGGCGTCGAGCATCGCGTCCAGAATCTCCTCCACCTTCCTTGACACCATCCTGTCGAGCTCCGTCTCGAACATGGCCTGGTCGACCTGTATTATCTTCTTATCGGGCATGGCACCCACCTACTTTCCAATAGGATCGTTCTTTCTTGGCGATTGAAAATCCTACACAGGAAAAAGGCGCTATGCCCCCTTCAAAGTCCAAAACCTATTTGCGCAAACTACCGGACACTACCCCGTCCACGGCGGGGCAGGCCTCGGACGCCCATGGCGGTGAGGAACGCCGTGGCCGTGGCGTATCGTAATGGCATGGGCCTGCGCGAGACCGCGCGCGAGATAGACGAGGCGACCGCCTACATGCTGGACGAATACCCGCCGGAGCGCTGGCGGCTGATCCGCACCAACAACATGATCGAACGGCTCAACAGGGAGATACGGCGGCGCACCCGCAAGATCGGCGCGTTCCCCGACGGCACCAGCGCCTTGATGCTCATCACGGCCAGGGTCAGGGACGTCACCCGGGACTGGGGCGACAGACGCTACCTTGACATGTCCCTGCTACAGCCCACAATCGAGGAGACGAACGAGAACCCGCACACCGGCAGCCAAGGCTGAAAACCGAAAGTGCGCAAAACTCCGGACGTTATCCTATATAATCAGAGAATTGAGATTAAAAATCAATCTTTTTGCCCAATCATAAAAATCATTCACAATAGACACAAGTCTTATATAAATTTTAAGATTATAGCACAAACTTTCACCACTATAAAAATCCAAGAAACAATAACAACAATGTAATAGCCAAAAATAACTTTACTCTGCTTAAAGATTACTTGTGGCTTGAAGAAATTTCCAAGAACTATCCGACGAAGATTATAGATTTCCAACAACTCTTGTAATATATTAAAGCCGTCAGTAAATAAAAAGGGATATAAATTAAACACAAAAAGAATCAGATTTGTCTGAAAAACAACTCGCAGCAAGTAAGGATCAAATTTACTGCTTACAATAAAAGAAAGACCCCAAGCCAACAAAAAAATAATTAAATTTGTGGTTATTCCTGCCGCATAATAGCAAATACGCTGAATCTTTGTTCGTTCATATATCGTTTTATTAGATATATAAAACATAAAAAAAAATAACATATTTAATTTTACAGCCAAATATTAATCTATCTGATCCAGTAAAAGCCGCAACTGCCATATGAGTAAATTCATGTAAGTTCATGCTCCAAAGCAACACAACAAGATATACGCTAATATTCACTAACCACATTGACAGAATAGCGCAAATACCTATATATATTAATAATTTTACAGGCGTAATTGCAAATTCGAAAAACTTTATATCCCCATCTGATTTAATCTTGATACTTGGAATATTCTTATTATATAAGACCGAAGGATCAGAAATCTTGCTTTTTGGAACTAAAAAGTACTCTCCATCCTCACAACGAATATAGTTATATTTATTGCTAAATTTTCCAAATTTAATTGCCTTACTCATCGTTTAACGTCACCAACCAATTGCGATACGCCTCTAAAATATCCATTACGAACAAAGGCACATTGTGTTTTCGCGGATTTACGAAAATCCCCATTCTCAATATAGTTCGCTCCAATACACATATTACAAATATCCTTAACTGGACAAGCTCGGCATCCCGGCTTCTGATTTTTTGTATTATTTTCCAATTCAACAAGAAGCTGCTTATTGGTTATTCCATTATCAATATTTCCAAGAAGGAAACTTTGTTTATTAATAAACATGAAACAGGGATATATATCCCCATTTATATCTACAGTGATTTCATCCAAACCCGCTCCACAATAGGCATTATTGCAGAGCTTTTGAGACAAAAAATGACTAGCTTCAACTGTCTTATTATCTTGAATCTTATTACGCCGCAAAGCAAGCATTAAATCACGCTGAAACTCCAACAAAAGAATTTTTTGTTCTCTGTTAAAAGCGAACTTGCTTTTCTTCTCCGCCATTACCGGAGCAAGATGAACATATCTAATTCCTAAATCTTTAAGACTTTCGGCAATCTTTTTAGGATCCAATTCACCCTTCCCGTAATCAGAAACCATTTGATTACTAATTGTAAATTGGACAAAAACCTCTATTCCATTCTTCCTAAATTTTTGTATATTTTTGGTAACTAGGTCATATGAACCTTTCCCATTAATCTTAAAAGTCCGGAATAAATCATGATATTTTCTAGTGCCATCTACACTGACAGTCACTAGAATATTGTGCTTTTTTAGCATAGAAATAATAGCATTATTTGCTATTGTTCCATTGGTTACTATTGTCTTATTAGCATTCTGTAAGATTCGAGAAGATTCCATATAAGTACAAACAAACTCAATAGCTTTAGGCTCTAGAAGAGGCTCTCCACCGAAAAATTGAAGTTGCTCAATACCTTCAGGAAATTGATTCTCAAGATAATTTAAAATCTGCTCTAAACGAGCTTGCTTAATCCTGTTAATACAATCTTTCCCATACCCACCTTGTGCAGCATAACAATAGGAGCAACCTAAATTACACATGTTCGTTAACACTAATACCACTCTATGAGCATGTTTCTTTTTTGTTATTTCAGAGCGATCTTTCCATTTTTGATGAAACTCATCTTTTTTATTTCTTAGTTCATAAGGCAAATTATCTTTATAGACTCTATGATTTCTAGTATCGTAATACAGTTTGCCATCTAGATGTTCCATAATTACCTCCCGATACC
Organism: Bifidobacterium bohemicum DSM 22767; assembly: GCF_000741525.1. Classification (GTDB taxonomy): domain Bacteria; phylum Actinomycetota; class Actinomycetes; order Actinomycetales; family Bifidobacteriaceae; genus Bifidobacterium; species Bifidobacterium bohemicum. The sequence goes on from NZ_JGYP01000002.1 coordinate 373,665, forward strand.
CGCTAAAATAATTTTATTTTTAATTAACGATGTTTTTTTACAAGTTTTGAATAAAACCTCAGTTCATAGCGAAGTATCAACGCATATAAACGGCAAAATGATTTCCACTGTTTTTCAGTTGTTTTAGTAGTCTTGTATACGCCAATAAACAAATAAGCTAATAAAACATAACAGCCATAAATCATTTTAGCTGTAGCGCACGGAATCATCAGTCCTAATTCCCGGAAAAACAGATAATTTTCAAATCTTCCGTTTTTCTTATAGAAATCCGAATTAATTATTCCGCCAATTGCAATCTTTAAATAAAACCTACAAAGCCGCGGATCCTTAACAGGAGTTACGGCGAATCCACGGATCTTGTCCAAAGATGAATATAGATAATCAACTCTTTTCGAGAGTATTTTTTTATAAACTTTTCATTTAGATCTAAAGAAGAATTCTCTGTCTGAGAGTAGAAAACCGTGTATCCCATATACTCATAGGGATGTTCAGGTTTCTCAGTTGCTTTCTCAAAAATTTTAAGTGATAATTCATGCATCTTCTTATCAAAGAAGTCGAGATATCTGATCCTAGAATCAGTAATTGCCTCAACAAAGACATAATGCGCACCCATATGGCGCCTAGGCGTAATGTAATCAAGATAATACCGGTCGAATGGGGTAACAATGCCCCCCCCTCTTCAATCTTTCGCTTAATGAATGAAAGATAAGTTGAAAAATCTCTAAATGTCTCTTTACACAACGCTGGGCACAACTCTCGAATATCATCATCGTTAGGAAACCACTCAGGGAATATAACCGGTACTTCAAATGTTGATGAAGCCTCTGTATCAATCCAGGCATTCGTAATCGAATAATTAGTTAAGAACGCAAATTCATCTTCTGATAATTTACCCTTAGCTAAAAGCTCCTGCATCGCTAGGATATAGCAATCCATAATCTCAACTACCTTTCTGAAGATGTATGCAAATATTGTTGATAAATCGATTCCTTGCATATATTCTTGTACGAAAGCAAAATCACAATTCCAATAACAAATAGAAACTCAATCATTGTTATTACGAAAAAAAACAAATTATAAGTAATAGGAAAATAAGAGTCCGTCGTATTAAAGATTAGATCTGTCAACAAACCGGAAAAACGATCAAAGACTACAACAACAACATAAAATGCTGAACCTATAATAGCTAGATATTGCAAACTCACAGCTTTCGCATATTCCTTAAAAGACATTCCGAAACCTCGCAACATATTCAGCTTCCATATGATAAAATTAATAAAAATTGCAAAAATCTTATATGCGATAAAAACTCCTACAAGAAGAATCAAAAAATCAATTGAATAAAGTGTTAAAATGATTTGCGACATCGAATTGCGATAATATTTACGATAATCGGCTCTAGTTTGAATCTTATTAGTCTTAAAATGTTTTTTTACTTCATTACCACTTAAATCCGTACCATAAAATACATTTCCGGTCATACCAAAAACTTTCTTAAAAGTACTGTCAGAAATATAAATCATCATTCCTGCATATTGCTCAGTCTCAGCAATATGCGTTACATGCAATCTCTTACCATTGATGGTAATCTCGCTGCCAACTTTGGCATCAGCCTTTCGAGCAAGCACATGACCAATAATCACAGAATCATTGCTAATCGCATCTCCAGAGATGCAGTATTTACCGTATCTATTTAAATCGGTTGAATATATCAGAGGATAAGTTCTCTTTCCATTGAGCATTACCCCATCTATAGGATTGATATACCAATGCTTATGATACAGACTTCTATTATTAACTTCCGATGGTAACGTTGTCGAAATAATTTGTGTCTTGTAAGGCATAGTAGTCTCTACCGTTAGCTCTTCACGATTACTCGTATCTTCCCAAATCGATAATATTGCTGCGTTAACCATAATGATCATACTTAGCACCACGAGAAGGGATGCACTGACTACACCCATGTGTGCAAATAAAGATTTAGTTATTACAGATTGGTTCTTTAACAATATCAATAATAATAATGAAATTAGAGCTATAAATACAATAACAATCGACTTACGAGTAAAACATACAGTAAAAACAAATAAGCCGATTGCCAAAACATAAGGAATCCAAGCGACGCTCAAATTAATTTTTAAACGAGACATTCCCACTTTTGCAACAACCGCAATACCTATCGTACAGATTATCAGCAAAACGCAAACAGCTAGAACTAAATTAACCGACAACAACCAATGTACGTGCAAAAAATAACCAGCTACAGATGCTGCAATATTATAAACAATGAACGACTCAAAAAAAAAACTCTCAATAAAGGTTTTCTATGCAAATATAAATAACCCAAAACAATTTCATACCATTTTGCCCCAAAAGAAGTAAATATTTGAAGTATCTTAACAGAATCGTTTATTTGTTTAGTCAAAAAACTCAACCAAGAAATTACGGCCATAAATAAAAGCACAATCGAAGACAGCTTCAGGATCAATCCTATCGTTTTATAGGATTCAGCATTAATCTGACGTTCAATATTTTCTCTATTGATCTTTACGAATCCTTTATCTTTTAGCAATTTCTTCTGGCCAAAGTTGATAGATGATTGGAGTTCAATCTCCTTTACACGGAGCTTCATGCCGGGTTGTATCCTATAAATACGACCTAAGCCATTCGTTACAAATGTTTCTTTATATGTTCCAACCTGTCGATTGCCGCCTAGAGATACTTTGCTAATCTTTCTAGAGCTCTCAGGCGCAACAAACTCACCAATCTTTTGAGGATATCTTCCATTACACAACTGAATCGCGTGAAAATTAGAAATAAAAAGCCGACCGTCATTATCAATAGCGGAAACCGTAGCTGTCTTTTTATTAAAAGCATTCAACAGGATATCAGTATCTTGCTCTACCCCCTGAGGATTATTTGTCACATAATAAGAATCATTCCCCTCGTATCTGGATTTTTGAGTATTAACAATAGTAGTTAGAGATAGTATGCTTACACAAAAGATAAGAACTATCGTGAAAATAAAACGTAAATTAGCTTTCATGAGAAACATCCTTGTTGGCACACAAAACACCTTGCCGCAACCAGCATATCTTAGAAAACTCATTTGCAACCATCATACTGTGCGTCACCATAATTACCGTACAACCATCATTATGACTTATATCCTTCATCAAATTGATAACTTTATAAGCATTTTCTTCGTCTAAGGCACCGGTAGGCTCATCAGCTAGTAAAAGATTTTTCCCTGACACAACTGCTCTAGCAATAGCTATACGCTGCTTTTCTCCCCCACTTAATTCTGCAGCAATACTATTCCGACACTGCAAGAGGCCAAAGCGTTCTAGCAATGCGTCAATCGACACCTGCCATTTCCTTCTCGGAAGACTACTGAAATGAAGAGCTAAACGTAAATTGTCATTAACTGACAAATCATCGAAAAGACGAATATCCTGATATACGTAACCGACATTATTCCGAATAATATGCCGTGTTTTAGCTGAACTTAATCCACTTACAATTTGACCATCATAAAAAACTGATCCAGAATCTGGAGGTTCATATAAAGAGAGAATATTTAAGAGGGTAGTCTTCCCTGAACCACTTTCCCCAAGAATTACATTTACTTCACCCTCGGCGAAAGTATAGTCCAAATCAGTGAACAGGACTCGTTGACCGAAAGATTTATCAAGCTCTTTTATACTAACCTTCATATTACCCACTTTTATTAAAATAATGTGCCGCCACCACCCCCACTATGGACGGTAACGGCACACACGGAGCTATCAGCAAAGACCGCCGCAGCCACCACCAGTAGCCGGAGAAGCATCTTCCTCGAGCCGTACCAATTCACTCAAATCAATTTCATTATCCACTGGTTTAATCGGTTTGTTATTCATTTAACTCACCTCCCTCCGTCACATCTTTGTAATCATGAGCAATACGCTCAGTTAAATAATAACACCATTATTATAGATTTGTTACATATTTCACATATACTTTTTGGTAGTGTCCGGTAGTTTGCGCAAATAGGTTTTGGACTTTGAAGGGGGCATAGCGCCTTTTTCCTGTGTAGGATTTTCAATCGCCAAGAAAGAACGATCCTATTGGAAAGTAGGTGGGTGCCATGCCCGATAAGAAGATAATACAGGTCGACCAGGCCATGTTCGAGACGGAGCTCGACAGGATGGTGTCAAGGAAGGTGGAGGAGATTCTGGACGCGATGCTCGACGCCGACGCCGAACGGGTCGCCGGGGCCGGCAGGTACGAGCGTTCCGACGGCAGGAAAGCCTATCTCGCCGGCCATTACGAGCGCAGGCTGACGGTGAAGGCCGGCGGCATGACCGTCAGAGTGCCCAGGCTCAAGGGCGCCTTGTTCGAGTCGGCGGTGATCCAGCGCCACCGGACGCGCGAGTCGAGCGTCGAGGAGGCGCTCATGGAGATGTACTTCAGCGGGGTCAGCACGCGTCAGGTCGACGCGGTCGGCGAGCGGCTGTGGGGCGACCGGATGCCGCCCCAGACCCTCTCCGACGATCTGAAGAGGGTCTACAAGGACATCGACGAATGGCGGAACAGGCCGCTGGAGCGGACGTTCCCGTATGTGTTCATGGACGGCATCTGGCTGAAACGCAGCTGGGGCGGCAGCATCGAGAACGTGTCGGTGCTGGTCGCCATCGGCGTGGGCGACGACGGGCGGCGTGAGGTCATCGGCGTCGATGAGGGCATGAAGGAGGACACCGCCAGCTGGGAGTCGTTCATCCGCGGACTTCTGGAACGGGGTCTGAAAGGCGTGCGCCTGGCCATAGGCGACCGGAACCCCGGCCTCTTGCACGCCGTCGGCGAGCTGCTGCCCGGGGCGCGCCGCCAGCGGTGCATGGTCCACTTCGAACGCAACGTGCTCGCCAAGACGCCCCGCCGGAGGCGCAAGCCCGTCGCCGCCAAGCTCAAGGCCGTGTTCGCGATGGAGGACAGGGCCAGGACGCTCGAGAAGGCGGGATCAGTCGCCGCCGAGCTCGACTCGGAAAAGCCGAAGGAGGCGGCGTCCTGCCTGCGCGAGGGCATCGGCGAGGCGACGGCCTACCAGCTGCCGGAATTCCCCATGGAGCACTGGCGGCCGGTCCGCACCAACAACATGGTCGAACGCCTCAACCGCGAGATACGCCGCAGGACAAGGGTCGTCGGCCAGTTCCCCGACGGCAGGAGCGCCCTCATGCTCGTCACCCGGAGAATCCGCCACGTCACCCAAAACTGGCCCTAACGCCGCTACCTGGACATGTCCCTACTCGAACCCACAATCGAACCAACGGTCGAAAACCCGCACGCAGGCGATCAAGGCTGAAAACCGAAAGCGCGCAACAAACCGGACGTTATCTCCTAGACACAAGAAGAGCATTCAATACGTCGATGAATTACATATTTAAAATCAAAAGCAAAAATCAAAAGAAGAGGATATCACAAAAACTTTATCAATAGGATTATGCGCAGCATATAACGACCTCGATAGGCAACTACCCTCTTTACTAATGCTAATCAGATTTATTGGCTGCTCAAGCTCATTAGATTTGTGGAAGCGACCAGCAGGAGTCAATTTCTGTTTACAACCACTCTTACAGCAACTTACTTCACTCCTTGTTAACTGTAATTTTCCAAGTCCACATGAACCGGAGGATGCCCAATCTCTAATTGACGGGTATCTAAAAAGATCGTTAGGGAACCAATTGGTAAAACGCTAAGATCAAACCCCTGAAATCAAGAGCAGAAAACTAATACCATAAACTCATGTCGCATATCTCTATGGGAACTGAGTCTACAGTTCATCGGCCTTCAGCACGAACGTCTTGGCTTCTGTGACTTATACAAGCACGTTGCCCAAAGCTTATTGTCACATCTTGCCCAAGATGATGCAGCTGTCAACCAGCGAGATGTCGCATACGTTTGCATACACCTTGGTCTTAGCCAAATGTCTGTTGATCGAGACGAAATTAATCCCTGAACGTGGTGAGATTTATCGGTGTGAACAGGCTGACACCGAAGAAAACAGACGATGCTGAGTATCGTTATACCAGTGCACAGTACCTACTAAATCACTTACGAACGCTCATTGAGTAACCACCCAAGACGACTCGCCAAAAAGCAAAAAGACCAATTCCCCGCTCTGGCCCGTTTGGTATATTGGCATCAAAATATAGACAGCAAAACTACGCACTTAACAGATATCTGAGTACAAGTGGTTGAACAGGGAGGAATGATGACTTCACCGATAACTGTCGCCATTCCTGTTGATATTTTGCAATGGATTCTTTCAATCGGTGATACAGCGCGACTCAATGACAAGCAACAAAAAGATGTGGAAAACTGGTTAAATGGAACCAGTCAGCCCACCGTCACCAAGGTGCAAGAACTAGGGGAAAAACTTCGCGTCCCATTCGGGTATTTTTTCCTACCCCATCCAATTGACGATACACCGGCCGTCTTCGGAAAACGTACTGTCGGCAGCACGAACAACCAAGCAAAGCCTTCCCGCGATTTAATTGATACCGTCAATGAAATGCTCGCTCTGCAGGATTGGGCGCACGAAGATGCCAAACAGGCCGGCGACGAACCACTGTCCTTTGTCGGAAGCGCGACACTGCATACTTCGGAACTCCGTTTTGTCGCGAACATTCGCAAACAACTCAACCTCTCCGAAGAATGGTACGCGGAAGAAGATTTGAATCAACCCACAAAGGCATTCAAATTGTTACGGGAACGCATCGAGTCCACCGGAACCATCGTGATGATGAATGGAATTGTAGGTCAGAACACTCATCGTCCACTTGATCCTGAGGAATTCCGCGCTTTTGCGTTGACTGACTCACGAGCTCCATTGATCTTCATCAATCGTAGCGATCCATCTGAGGCAGGCCGTGTTTTCTCTCTCTTACACGAATTCGCGCATATCTGGTTAGGCAGCGAAGAGTTGTACAACGATAGCGGAAATTCAGACCTTGTTTCCCCCACTGAACAACTATGCAATCAAGTTGCCTCAGAATTCCTTATGCCACAATCCAAATTTGAGGCGGCTTGGAACCGACACGATAATCTGGACAACAATAGACGTATCGAAATCCTGTCCAAAGAATTCCCAGTGTCATATGTTTCCGTGGCACTCCGTGCATACAACAGCAAATTCATCAGTCGGGCGGTCTTTGAACAGACACGGAACGATTCAGTATCCGCTTGGAGAGAAACGCCACACGATAAATCTTCTGGAGGAGATTATTACAAGACTAAACTCTCTCGCATCGATTCAAGATTGCTGGACCGTATAGCCACAAGCATCGCAGAGGGCAGAACCACATATACCGAGGCATACCGCCTAACGAAAACAACACGCGAAAGTTTTCCGAGACTATTGGAAAAGACGCAATCATGAATGACTCGATTTCAGCCCAAGGGTCTCTCTTTGACCTAACAAGCGACACTGAAAACAACACCGCTGCACAGCTACAGTCCGCGATGCCGACATCAGGTTCAACACCGGAGCCGAGATACCTTATTGATGCCAACTGTCTGATTGCGCCATACAATGACTATTATCGACCGTCATTCAAATTATCCGAATCCTTCTGGAATACGCTATATGAGTTGGTCGAAAATCATACGGTTGGATTGCTGAGACCTGTTTGGGATGAAGCCAATCAGGGAGGGGAAACATTTAGATGACGATTTGAAGCATTGGCTTGAGAGCGTCAAGTCTTACGTGATTGAACCATTACAAATTGTCACCATAATGGACAAATACAGACGCGTATTGGCCTGCCTGTCTGACCGGCGAAACTTCAAAGAGAAGCTCAACAGCAATTGGTACGACCAGGCCACAGCAGACCCCTGGCTCATAGCCGTGGCCATAATCTACAATTCGTCTATCATCACTTTTGAAACGCCAATGGCCCCCACAGACCCAAAGCCATGGAAGAAGACAAAAATACCCAGCGTTGCCGAACTGATGGAAGTAAAATGCGTCAACCTTTACCAATTCATGGAAGAAGTAGGGTCGTTTTAGCGCAGAAAGCCCGACCTACCGATACCCGTCCCACATGGGCAGCGGCATCAGCTGGTCCTCGCACTGGGCCCACAGCTCGTTGAGGTCGCTTTCAGGATTCCTCAGCCACCGCAACTGTATGCCGTCCATCATGCTGAACCCCGCGTTAAGCAACTGCTCTACGTTCACGCCCTCGGGCACGTCCCATGGCACGTCAAGCATGAGGTCGATCGTGTCCCGGTCACGCTCGAGAAAGTACTGGTGCGCCGGATGATCGGGGTCGATGGACTCGGCATCGAGCGTGGAGAACATATGCACCTGTTCGGGCCGTTCCGCGTTCATCGCCACCACGTCACGCCACATCTGCGCCATCAACGGCCGTTCCTTCGCGAGGTAGCGCTCACGCATCTCGTCGTTATGGTTGTCGTAGACCTCATCAAGCACGATTTCAAGGAGCCCTTCCTTGCTGCCCACATGGTGCAATACGCCTGCTTTGGTCATGCCCACGGCGGCGGCGATCGTCTGTAAAGAGGTGCCATAATAACCGCGTTCGCCAAACAAGACAACGGCCGCATCGAGAATGGCCGCCCTCCTGTTTTCGTTATTCACTGGTTTCCCGGCAAGACGCAAAGATTGCATACCACACACTTCTTTAAGATTTAAAATCGCATCATTCGGCTTCATTGTCCCCGTTGAGGTAGACGAAGGCAACTGCAACCATAAAAGGCGAAAAATGCGGATCCGCAGGACCTGAGCCGGCGAAATCCGCATTTTAGAACGGCCTGGCGATTACTTCACCTTGCGAATCATCATGATCGCGATGGTTCCCACGAGCAGGAAGGCCGCCGCCGCAGGGAAGACCAACTTGTAACCACCGAAGGCACCGAAGATCACGGTGGTGCACCATGGGGCGAGCGCCTGACCGATGGTGTTGGACAGGTTCAGGATGCCCAGGTCCTTGCCGGCCTGCTCCGCGCTCGGCAGCACATCGACGTTAAGTGCCTGATCCACGGACATGTAGCAGCCGTTCCCGAGGCCGCCAAGCACGGCATAAAGGTACATACCCGTGGTGGTGGGCATGATCCACGGCATAAGCAGACCGAGTGCCGTCAGGATGCAGCCGAGGGCGACCATGACCTTACGACGTTGCAGGAAATCCGAAAGCGGGCCGGACACCACCGATGCGACGATGGTGGCGACCATGGTGATCAGCGATATGATCTGGATGGCCGAGCTTGCCTGGTCACGGGTCAAATGAATGTAACGCTTAAGGATCAACAACTGATAACCCGATATCATGAACATGCCGATGGTGAACGTCAGTCTTCCGATCAGGGCCAGATAGAAGTCGCGGCTGTTCTTGGTCGGTGGGATGAACGAACGCAGAATATCACCGACGGAGGCCACCCGGGTATTATCCTCAGCGGACTTCTCGCGGGGCCAGATGATCACGGTGATCAGACCGGAGAACAGGAAGAGCAATGTGCCGATGACCAAGCCGGCGTTGAGCTTGGCGAGGAAGAAGCTCCCGATGAAGTTGCCTAGCTGCATGCCGACGATCTGCCCTGCGCCGTAAATGGCGGAGAAGGTGCCACGGGTCGCTTCCGGGATACGGTCGGAAAGGACGGCGACGGCAGGAGCGATGATGCAGTTGATGCCGATCTGGACGATGCACCATCCGGTGACGATCCAGAATAGAGTCTTTGACTGCGCGGTCAGGAAGTAGCCGGCACCGCCGATGATGCCGCCCAATACGATCCAAGGGGTGCGTTTGCCGATCCTGAATTTGGAGATGTCGGAGAAGGTGCCGAAGACGATGTTGGCGATAAGTGCGAAAATCACACTGATGGAGTTCATCGATCCAATGGCGTTTTCAGCCGAGATTCCGGGAATGGTGGTGAACAACTGGGGCAACAACACGCCGGACCCCATCGCGAACGGCACGCACCACAACACTGACACAAGAGCGAAGCCGATGCCGAAACGCACTTTGTTTTCCAATGGCTTACCTGTGTCCGGAGCCAAATTCGCTGACTGAGGTAAAGTATATGCTTCCATCGCATTCCTCCTTGATTTACCAACAACTCCCATAGTTGCCGAACGGTCGGTAACCCAAGTATCCTATCACCAAAAACGGCGATCCACAACCGTTCATTTCGCCAGGGAACCTGTTCGATGGTCCGCTTCTACCAACCTCGCCCCATTGCAGCCGGTCTTGTTCGCCCACCATCCAAAAGGCGATGGCCCATCATGCAATGAACGACGCATGACGGGCCATAAAAACTGATGCGACTCAACTCCTCGAGTCGCATCAGACGATGCTAGCGCCCAATCTTGGCGTATTCGGCGAGCGCGCGCTCACAAATATCCTGAGCCTCGTTCGCCCCTAGCACCATCGACATACCACCCAGCGGCGCCGACTTGAGGAACATGATGATCAGCTGGCTGTCAGGAATGATGGCGTGCCCGTACTTCGCCTCAAGCTCGGAGATGACTTTGTCAAGGATCTTGTTGCCGTCGGGGTCTTCCCTCCACTCGCCATATGTGGACCACTTGGTCAGTTTCATGCGCTTGCCGTCGTCATCGAGCTGAACCGGTACGGTCTGTGCGATGCTACGCGATGAATCACCGACCTCGATGCCGTATGAGCCACCCTCGACCTTCCAATCCTCGAACCGCTCGGACCAGTATGCGAACGCCCTGGAATCGAGGTCGAAGCTGACCTCCTGGGACTGGCCGGGCTCCAGGAAGACCTTCTTGAAGGCCTTAAGCTCGTGCACCGGTCGATCCACCCTGCATGCCGGCGGAGCCACATATACCTGCACCACCTCGGCGCCGGCCATCGAGCCGGTGTTGGTCACCATGGCGGTGACGTGAACCGACTGCGGGCCGGACTTCTGTGCATTGACTTCTGAAATATCGAATGTGGTGTAACTCAGGCCATAGCCGAACGGATAAGTGACCGCCTTGTGGAACGAGTCGTAATAACGGTAGCCGACGAATACGCCCTCGCCGTAATCCACATGGCCTTCCTCACCCGGCCAGTTGAGCATGGACGGATCATCGTCGAGATTGTTGACGATGGTCTGGGCGAGTTTGCCGGACGGGTTCACGTCTCCGAAGACCACGTCGGCCGTCGCGGCGCCACCGGCCTGCCCGAGCAGCCAGCATTCGAGAATGGACTTGGCTTGGTCTGCCCAAGGCATGGAAACGACCGAGCCGTTGGAAAGAATGACCACCACGTTCTTGTTGACCGCGGACACGGCTTTGAGCACCTCGATCTGCTTGGCAGGGATATCGAGCGTGGTGCGGTCGAAGCCTTCGGATTCGGCTTCGGCGGGAAGTCCGATGAACAGCAGCACTGTGTCTGCGGATTCAGCGGCGTTCACGGCCTCATCGGTGAGCTCCTGGCTCTGCTCGTCACCGTCGAGCGTGAAGCCGGGTGCGAACTCGGCTTCCACGCCACGGTCCTTCAGCGCGTCAAGGAAGCTGGTGAGCTTGTTGGGGTTGATCAGCGAGGATCCTGCGCCCTGGTAACGCGGCGTACGGGCAAACTCGCCGATGACGGCGAGCTTGGTGCCGGGTTTGACGGGCAGTAGCCCGTCCTCGTTTTTGAGCAGCACCATTGCCTCGCGGGCTGCCTCACGCGCGATTTCGTCGTGCTCGTCGACATCGTAACGATAGCCGGCAGCGCCCTTCTCCATGGCGGGCTGAGTTTTCGCGACCAGATCAATCATGCCTTGGGACATGGCCTCAAGCTGTTCGGGCTTGACCTGTCCATCACGCACGGCCTGCACGATTTTGTCGTCCGTATGGGTCGGCGGCATTTCGAGGTTCAGGCCCGCATTCAGAGCGGCCGCGCGATCATGCACGGCGCCCCAGTCGGACATGACGATGCCCTTGAATCCCCACTCCTTGCGCAGCACGTCCGTAAGCAGCCAGCTGTTTTGGGAGGCATATTCGCCGTTGATGCGGTTGTAGGAGCACATCACGGTCCAAGGTTGGGCGTTCTTGATGATGTGTTCGAAGGCGGGCAGATAGATTTCACGCATCGCGCGCTCGGAAATACGTGCGTTGACGCGCAGACGGTCAGTCTCCTGGTTGTTCGCGGCGAAATGCTTCAGCGACGTGCCGATGCCTTTCGACTGGATACCTTCAACCTCGCCGATGGCCTCATGGCCCGCAAGGTACGGGTCTTCGCTCCAGAATTCGAAGCAACGCCCGCCGAGCGGATTGCGCTTGATGTTCACACCGGGTCCAAGGATGACGGCGACCTGTTCCTGGACACACTCCTCACCCATCGCCTCACCGGTCTTCTTAATCAGTTCCGGATTCCAGCTGCTGGACATGCCGGCTGCTGGCGGGAAACAGGTGGCGGGAACGGCAGCATCGACATCCATCCCGTCAAGATCGCGGGCTTTGCGCAATCCGTGGGGCCCGTCGGTAATGGTGTAATTGGGAAGCCCCTTCCCCTCGACCCGGCCAATGCTCCAAGGATTGGTGCCACTGGTCAGAGCGGACTGCTCCTCAACGCTCAGGTCCTTCGCTTGCGGCAACGTCGCCTTCCGCTCCGAATTCTGCTCGCTCATCGTACATCCTTTCGTTTTTGGTCGCCTCGCACTGATATCGACTTCGATGCCGCAGGCGTTGGCACAACGCACACTATTGGTGTGCTCCCGCCAGGTCATCTACAGGCGGCTTCCTTGCGAAATCCGCCCACAGTTACCGAACGGTAGGTACTATTAGGATACCACAGACCGTCGGATTATTAACCGGATGTTGCCAGCCTCATCGATGAACCATCAGCCGTGCGACAAAGCGCAACCAACGAACCCAACCAGATGCAAAAAACAGATATTGACGGACCGAGGAAAAGCAGGCCGTCAGAGTGGCACACGCTCAATTTTACAGCCGATTCGAGCGTTGCATCGTGGGACCCACCACCCATATATAAAAACAACGATCCGGCCGCGGCACCCAACTTTGAAGTGAGTGCACCCCGACCGGATCCGTCGTTTATCGAGCCTTATTCGGACTCTACGACCGCTCTAGATGACCATGTAAACAATGGAACTAGTTCTTCGCCTGATCCACTGTCTCCTTGGCTTTGTCAGCAGCTTCCTTACCCTTTTCACTGGCCTTATCAGCAGCTTCCTTGCCCTTGTCGCCGACCTTGTCAGCGGCATCCTGCGCGTTGTCCTTCATTGAGCTGGCCGCATCCGCCGCCTTGTCCGCCAAGTTGTGAGCAGCTTCGGTTGCGGAATCCGCAGCCTTCTGTGCACCGTCTTCGATCTTGTGAGCAAGCTTCGTAGCTTCGTTCTTGATGTCCATGTTAGGGTCCTTTCTACGCTCGTACATTAGACTCTTTAATATTACATCTTTTTATACCTTTTTGTCGAATTGCGCTTTTCGCTACGTTTTACTAAAAATACCGGAATTGTCGATATATGGTGCTTCACCACGGTTGACACACGTAACCGTCGCTCCATACAGCCAGAAGAGCGCAACGCCAGACGGACAATCACCGGAAGCCTTAACCGGACCGCAACCCGAAACCACGGCGATAGAACCACGTAACCATGAGTGACACCGACCGAAAACAATAACCCGGCAAGAAGCGGGATGGACGCACGCCCCTTGGAGCTGGACAGGAACCGTCAGGTGGCGCCTGAACCGGCAGGCCGGCAAGAACTGATGTCCTATAGGCGTTCAGCGACCCAATCCACGATGTAGGGAGCCACACCGTCGATTTGGTCAATGGCAACCTCGAAGTCGCGCGGACCGCCGTACCACGGATCGACCAGGTCAATATCGCTTTCATGCCCAGGCGCAGGTTGAGGCAGGTTTGGGTCGAAACTGCGATACAGATGCGCTTCAGCGCGTTTCCCGGCTGGCAGCAGACGCAACAAACTATGCATATGCGAGGCGGTCATCGGCAGGAAAAGATCGCTTTCGTCGATCTCGTCAGCGGTGATACGGTGCGCAAAATGATGGGACGGAATCTCATAGCCCCTCCCACGCAACACGCGCACAGCCCGCGGATCAATCGGATGCCCGTATTCCTCGTCGCTCACGCCACTGGATATGACACGAACCTGATCGCCCAAGCCACGCTCTTCAAAGTTGGCTCGCAGGATGATTTCCGCCATCGGAGACCGGCAGATATTGCCAGTGCACACGGTCATGACGGTATACGGGTGTTGTGACATGGTTAAACCTCACATTCAGAGCCAGGCCTACAGGCCGACTCAGGAGTTCTTACGGTACGTGACGAAACGATACGCCTCGATGCCGCTTTGATCTGCGGCGGGCTTGAGCCACTGTCCCGCGTCCTCGACGCTCCACGCGCCTTGCCGTTCGAGGGATTGCATATCAGGCGCATACGTATCGGTCTGCACGCGAGTCCGGAGATACGTGACGTACGCCCTATTCGCGAACGGCAAAGCGACTTGGAAAATCTGCGCCCCGCCGATAATCCAGATCTCGCTGCGGTCAATGCCATCGTCGGGTATGGCTTCCTGACGCGCCAAGCCCAACGCGTCCTCGATGCTGTCGACCACCGTGGCTCCTGTGGCACGGAAATTCGGGTCACGCGAGACGACGATATTGTCGCGGTTGGAGAGCGGGCGAAATTCCGGGTTCAACGACTGCCAGGTCTTGCGGCCCATAATGACCGGATGGGAAACGGTCAGTTCCTTGAAGCGGCGCATATCCTCAGCCAGGTGCCAAGGCATCCCGCCTTCGAAGCCTATCGCGCCAGGCCGGCCTTCCTCGTCGGAGGCACAAGCCCAAATGCAATTCACCGAGAACGTTTTGACTTCGTCATCGCCCCAATCCTCGCTCTCATCCACACGCCCGGCCGCACCGGGCTTGAGTTCGTGATAGCCACTACGGCTATTACTGTCATGCTCCATTTCATTTACTCCTTGTAGGTGATAAGACCTCATTCTATAATTCACTTAAGACGGTTTGCGCACAGGCAACCCGCCGCGCGATCTGCATGTGGCGCAAGCCACACATTGCGCCCGCCGACCACGACTAACAACGCGAGCCCGCATCTCACACCGCCACAGGCGCCTTAATCGCTGGATGATGCCGATAATCCACGACATGGAAATCCTCATACCGATAGTCGAAAGATGGAATCGGCCTTCTCTATCCGCATTGTCGGGTATGGGTACGGTTCGCGGCCAAGCTGGGTCAGCACCTGCTCAATATGATTGTCATAGACATGACAATCTCCTCCGGTCCACACAAACTCCCCCGGTTCAAGCCCCGCCTGTTGCGCCATCATCAAGGTCAACAGCGAGTATGAGGCAATGTTGAAGGGCACGCCGAGGAACATATCACAGGAACGTTGGTAAAGCTGGCACGACAGACGGCCATCGGCCACATAGAACTGGAAAAGCGCATGGCACGGAGGCAGCGCCATCTGATCGACTTCGGCAGGATTCCAAGCCGTCACGATCATGCGCCGCGAGTCCGGATGGGTCTTGATCAGATTCAGTACATTGGCAATCTGGTCGATGGTACGATGCGGATCATCGGCGGTCGGTGCCGGCCAACTGCGCCACTGCACCCCGTACACCGGCCCTAGATCGCCGTTTTCGTCAGCCCACTCATCCCAGATGTGCACGTTGTTTTCCTGTAGCCAACGCACATTGCTTGACCCTTTAAGGAACCAGAGCAACTCATAGGCGATTCCTTTGAAATAGACGGTTTTAGTGGTCAGAAGAGGAAAACCCTGAGCCAAGTCAAAACGCATCTGCTGTCCGAACAGCGAAATGGTGCCGGTGCCAGTACGGTCTGTTTTGAGCGTGCCCTCGGAGAGAATTCTGCGCACCAGGTCCTCATAGGGGGTGGGAACGTCGGTTCGCGGACGCTGAGGAATACGCCGTCGGATATCGGCAAGGTGATCATTGGTAAGCATGAGCATCGATTCTAACAAGCAGGGTGGGCGGCAAACCTCGGCACCATCTGCGAATTAGTCGTTCCTCGTCGCATGAAAGCCCTACCTTCGCTCGCAAAACGCGGTAGAACCCTCTATCGATTATCCGGAGGTCTTCACGACGATTAAGCCTTGGTCGATTGCTGTCTCCCAACCCGCAAAAACCGTCACTGCGTCCATGCCGGCAGATTACCGGCCACATGGAGGCGGTTTACGCTGTAGGAGGTAGACATTTCATCAGGTTTGGGGATAGTCTAGGAATACTGCACCCGGAATGGTGCGGAAAACGATACGCAGACAGGAGACATGGCATGGCCAAGAAACTATGGGTCGAACGCAATGAAGACGGTTCATGGGATGCATACAGCGACGATGGCGCACACATCAAGTTCGGCCACGGCAAGGGTCTGTTCAACCCCGGCGACCTGATGAAAGTGGCACTGGCCGGTTGCGCCGCACTTTCCAGTCAGTTCCCCATCGAAAACGCGCTTGGAGAAGGCAAGGGGGCTCGCATCACGGTGGACGGCGACTACGACGAGGCCACCGACGGCTATACCGCCTTCCGCGAACAGGTGGTCGTGGACGCACAGAGCGCCGGAATCCACGGCGACGACGCGGAGAAGCTCAAAGATCGCGTCGAACGTCATATCGAAAAGTCCTGCACGGTCAAGCATACCTACGAAGTGGCCACTCCGGTGACCATGAAAGTCAAGGTCATCACCAAATAATCCGACTGGCTTTTCACTGATTCGTACGTCTTCTGCTCGCCGTGCATCAATGAGAAGATATACGGTATTCCGATAAGCCCCTACTTGGATCTTTTCAACAGGGGCTTGTTGGAGTACCGCCTACTCACCCCTCCCTGTGCGCAAATCGCATAACGACCCCCCCCCATCGGCGTTTGCATCAGACTAACCGTTCATAAAACGACGATGTCCGCCCTCCCCGTTTCGAGAAGACGGACACCAAAACCGAATTGCAATCAACAATCCGAAGGCAGAAACCTACGCCTGGGAATCAATCGAAGATTCAAGTGCTTTAACCTCTTCGCTGTCCAAGGCCTCAACGGAAACCCTTTTAACACCACTGACGGAATCAACGTTGCCCGCAGAACTTGACTTCTCAGCCTCAACGAACTTGCGAGGCACCACGAAAACCGGGCCGGCGGCGTGTTGCAAAAGCCCCTGGCTAGTCGACCCCACCAGAAGACCGGTGAATCCTCCCCTGCCACGCGACCCGACGACAACCAGATCATGGTCGAGGCTGGCTTTGGTCAGCGCACTGACCGACGATTCAGGCACAATCGTTTTGGCGATTTTCAGATCCGGATGCGCCTGACGGGTGGGAGCGAGCACCTCTTCCAAATCCTCCATATAGGATTCGTAGACGCCGTCCTCCTGCCCCACGCCCTGCAAACCAGGAACGGCGTCGATCACATCAAGCTCGGCGCCATTGTCCGAAGCCAGATCCGCGGCCATTTGGAGAGCCTTGAGACCCCAAGGACTCGAGTCAGTGCCGACAGCGACTTTCTTGATGGTGTTATTCAGGTGCATGGCTTTACCGTTATCGTCGGTGTAAGGCACCACGATAATCGGACAGTAGGCGTATGCGGGCAGCGAAGAGCTTGTCGTTCCGAGCAAACGCTCCGCAAGCCCACCCTTGCCACGGTTTCCGATGACAATGAGATTGTAATTGCGCGAAAGTTCAACGAACACGGACGATGGATCACCAGTGACGATCAGCGTTTGCGCCTCGACGCCCTGCTCATTGGCGATGGCTTTGGCCTTGGCGAGAATCTCCTGCGCATCAATGTGAGCTGCGTTGTCGTCGCCCATGGATGTATACGTGGAATCAAACGAAACCGCGGCATAGCTCGGCAGTGAGTACGCACAAACGATTTGCAACATCAAACCCGCGTGCTTGGCATAGTTCGCCGCCCACCACGTTGCCTTATAACTGGCTTGAGAACCGTCCACACCGACCAGAATCACTTTGTCGTTGCTCATGATTGCCTCCTTCTGCACGCATCGTGCGATACTGATATCTCCAAGGATACCTCAGCAACGGGGACGGATTGGGCAATCTTCACTCAACGACGGAAAACACGCCCGACGGTCAAACGCACCAGACGGACATAAGCACGAAAATCCACCGACGAACTACATCACACGACGAATTGAGTACGCACCGGGGAACACGCTCTTCAGGGACGTGGTTCCGGTGCCTGACTCCGGCGTCATGGCATTCATGACCATGCCGTTGCCAATGTATATCGCGGCGTGGCTGCCATTGGCGATGATGTCTCCCGGTACGGCGTAGCTCAAATCCTGCACAGCCTTGCCGACTTTCGCCTGCTCTCCGGAAGTACGTGGCAAAGAAATCCCAAATTGGCTGAAAACGTACTGCACAAACCCTGAGCAATCCCAACCTGCAGGCGTATTGCCACCATAGACATACGGATAGCCTTGGAATTGCAGAGAGAACTTGACCAGCGCATCCGCAGTCTTGGCATCAGGCGGCGTAATCGTGTAATTCTCGACCTTTTTTAGTTGCTCTCGAGAGGAATTGCGCGAAGCTGCGGCATCGGCGGCATCCTGAGCAGCTTTTGCCGCAGCTTTCTCCGCGTCTTTTTCCGCCTGAGACTGGGTCTGGGGAACATTCAGGCTCTCGATGCCACCCCAGTTCGAGTTGGAATCAACATTGCTGGAGATAGATTCGCGCATGAAGTCTTTTCGCACGGTGTTCATCTTGCGGAAGGAACGCGATGAGGTCATCGGCTGATTCGCCGTATCGGCGAACGAAACGGGAAGCACAGCAAAGGAGGCGGTACCCAACAGGGCCGTAGCAATCAAAGTTGCACAGGACTTCTTGGCTTTCATCATTCCTCCATGCTACCAATTGGCTGATACAAAACTTTCACGACCTGGGATACACTTATCCGGTACAGCTTTCATCCCTTAATGAAGCAGCCCCGTCATCTCGCCTGCCGTCTTCAGTAATGGATGATTTCATGCTCGGCCGCCTGTGCGGCCGTATAGGTCTTGGAATATGTCTTTCCATGGCAGACATCGCCGCATTCGGATGTCACTATGGATCCGTCCGGGTTGATCTTCTCGATGATCGCAACATGTCCGTATTCGGGATGCGCACCGTTTTGCCCGGGAGCGAAAACCAAAATATCGCCGGTATGTCGCGGGACATTGTCAACCCAGTAACCAAGCTTACGGGCGGTAGCCCCCCAATCCGCTCCGTTACCCATATGGGAGCCGACCGGAAGCCCCAATTGGACGCGCCGCGTATAGGCCCACCAAGTGCACTGGCTGAATTCGTAGGCGTTGCCGACATCACCAGTGGGATGGTTGGGATCAAACCCCTGCGGCAAGGACTGCGCATCCATATCCATGAACTCGGCCACATGCGGATTGTTCGCCAAGGACTTGGACATTTTATTGACATCAAGTGCGGAATTGGCGCCCCCCAGGCTCCATCGCCCCTCGTCCCGCACAACGCCACCGTCGCTTGGGCCATCGTTCAAACGGGCGCGGCTTTCCGATCGTGAAGCCGCAGTGCCGGCAGATGGAGTGAGGGTGGTGGAGGTAGTCACCGTCCGCTCGGACGCCAACGAGGTCCTGCCATTCGAATTCGTCATCGAAAGCGTCGTGGTGGCCACCAGCGCAGCCAACGAGACCGAAGCGACCGCATAGCGACGACGGGTCTGCCCCTCCCGCTCTAAACGCAAGGCACGCCTCGTCGGCGGGGCGACTTCATTGATTTTGTCAATCACCGCGGAGCTGAGACCGACTACGGCCCCGTCCGCAGCCTCCGCCTGAATTTTGCCCACGGCTCGCACGGAATGCACCGCGCGGGGTGCGGTGGCTCGGTTGGACCTGCGCTTCGCCCCAAAAGGCGCTTTGTGCGCTGGACGACTCATAACAGTTGACTCCTAAAGTTTCGCAATCGCTGCGACGGACAGCCACACCACAACAGGCGTTAACGCTGCAGGCACTCGAGCAGTCCGCACCACGACACTTCCATCACCACTTTTCCGTCTGTCAGGATACCCCAATTCAAGGATTTCCGACATCTCGAATTCCCGAGCAATCGCCGGATGCCACAAAACAACACGGCTTTCCGGCGTGTCTGGCAATAAGCTGAGAATTCAACCTGCCCAGGTATTCCCCGCATCGTCGAGTCAAAATCAACGTCGTCGCCACTGAATCGTTCGCGGCTCGCTAAAAGACGTCGTCGTCCAAGACGTGCCCCTTTCAACAGGCATTGAGCACGTCTACATACCGCACGGGCATTGTATTGTTCTCCGGACAAACCGTCGCAGGAAGTGCTTGTCCGTCATCGTTCAACCCCGATTCCAGACGGCCCTGGACTTCCCGTTCCGTTGAACCTCGAGACGACACCAACCACCGGCATGCCTTTCCGCTCGTCGTCGGGCATCGGGTTTCAATCCGTGCGAGGTTAACCCTTGCGGCTAGAGTTGTGGATATGAAGTTTGCACCGATCATCAACCCTGACGTATGCAAAACGCCGCCCAAACCTGTGCGCGTCGATTTGCGTAAGACATTTCTTATCATCACCAGCTGGTGGATCGTCGCACTGGTGGTTTTGCTAATTCTTACCACCTTGGGTTTTCATGTAGGTAAAGGACTTATACTCTGCGGATTCGGTATCTTCATCGGCGTGCTTATGCTTATTTGGGAGCATTTCGACCGCGCGGACTATCGGCGGCTTGGAGCCGACTGAAAATTAGCGGGCGGCCATTGGCCGTCCATCAATCATTATTAACAGCAAGGGAGCCGACATGCGGGTGATTTACAACCAGGAACTCAAGGACGTGGCGGACGACGTGGAGCATCTGACCCAAGCGGTCAGTCAGGCAATGCACGGAGCGGGAAAAGCGTTGATCGACGGTGACATGGACACGGCCCGAGCAGTGGCCAACGGCGACAAAGCCATCGATGAAATCGCCAAACGCGTAATCGACCAATGCGTGCGATTCCTTGCCCAGCAAAGCCCCGTGGCGACTGATTTGCGCGTGATCGTGGCCACCCAGAGGCTGTCAACCACCCTTGAGCGCATGGGAGATCTCGCTCAGCATATCGCCTTGACCGTGTTGCGTACATCGCCGAGTTCCCCATTGCCTGATGACGAGGCCACAAGAGCCGTTTTCCAACGTATGCGGGAATTTCTGGATATAACCGCCGACCGCTTGCCCGGCATGCTGGCGGACCGTGACACCGGCACCGCGGAAGAGGTCATCCGCGACGACAACCAGCTTGACGAAATGCATGATCGAACCTTCGACGTGGTGCTCAGTGATTCATGGAACGGCACCAAGCAGCAGCTCATTGATGTCGTATTGTTGGCGAGGTTTATGGAACGCCTGGGAGACCACGCCGTCTCGGTGGCAAGGCAAGTGGTATACATCGTCTCCGGCTTCGACCCGAGCAAGGAACCGCAAGGCCTCGACGACTGAAACATCGTTGCCCCCTATCTTCTGCCGACAGCTCCTTCGTTGCCCGCATCCTTCAGCAACCATTCCGTCATTAAAGGACGAGGGCAACGATCTGAGATATTACTGAATCCACCTGCGATCAAAACAGTTCGACGTCTGGCCAAGCTCTTCATCTATTGTGAGCGATGTTGTTACCTTCCATAATCGGATACAGAACACCCGAATCGGACTCCGGCGCCGATACCGACCAGGACCGTACATCACCGCGCACATCAGGCGCGCGCAGCTGGAGGTGTCTCCGCATACCTCCTATCCGAGCTTTATAGGCACCGGTGCAATGTAATCGCAAAGTGCAATCGACATGAAATACAGTAACGGGACGAGACGCCATTCAGACGTTTCGTCCCGTTACTTCTACGCCTTGAGCCTAGCGAGCCGACCAGTCTATCACTTCTTGGACTGACCTTGT
Source organism: Bifidobacterium bohemicum DSM 22767 (assembly GCF_000741525.1). Taxonomy (GTDB): domain Bacteria; phylum Actinomycetota; class Actinomycetes; order Actinomycetales; family Bifidobacteriaceae; genus Bifidobacterium; species Bifidobacterium bohemicum. Next base: position 395,575 of record NZ_JGYP01000002.1, read on the forward strand.
GCTGCGACGGCAGCGGCACCAGCTGCGGCGGCCTCCGGGTCGAGGTACTCACCACGTGGCTTGATCGGCTTCATGTCTTCATCAAGATCGTAAACCAGCGGAATGCCGGTGGGGATGTTGACCTTGGCGATCTCTTCCTCGGTAAGGTTGTCAAGCATCTTGACGATAGCACGAAGCGAGTTGCCGTGCGCGGCAATCATCACGGTCTTACCGCTCTTGAGCTCGGGAACGATGTCGGACTGCCAGTAAGGCTCCACGCGAGCCACGACGTTGGCCAAAGCCTCGGCTTCGGGCACCGGGTCACCCGCATATCGCGGATCATGGTTCTGTGAGTACTTGTCGTCGGGATCAATCTCTGGCGGCGGGGTGGCATAGGAACGACGCCACAGCATGAACTTCTCGTCGCCGTACTCTTCGCGGATCTCTGACTTGTCCTTGCCTTGAAGGGCGCCATAATGACGCTCGTTCAAACGCCAGCTGCGCTTGACCGGAATCCACAGGCGATCAGCCTCATCCAGCGCGTAGTTCGCGGTGTTGATGGCGCGACGTAACAGGGATGTGAAGACGATGTCAGGAAGGACGTTCTTCTCTTTGAGGAGCTCACCACCATGCTTGGCCTCTTGAACACCCTGCTCGGTCAGCGGAACATCGACCCAGCCGGTGAATTGATTGGTTTTATTCCATGCGCTCTGGCCGTGCCGGAGCAATACTAATCTATATGACATAGTACCAGTCTAGGCCATGAATACGACGGCACGGCCGTAAAATGTGAACGCACACAATTTATACTTGACACAGCCACGTTCAACAGCGACCGTCATCCTTTTAACGAAGCAGAACAATCGCACAAATATTACGATCGTCAGACAAAAACAGGCAAATAGCACGATCCACTGGTACGCTTGAGACTCTACTTAACCATTCCGAAACCTCATGGAATATCCGTTCACAAGATAATCGCGATCTCGCCAAACACGAAAATCACGGCGAACAGCAGCAACGTCATGCTGCACATCGGCAGGGCTTTGACAAAGTTACCGGCCTGCACCGCCGCGGTAAAGACAACCGCCAAGCGGATAACCACAGCCGCCAGTAACAGCGCGATCACAGCAAGTCCGATACCGATGATATCGATACCAGTAACGCTATGCAGCACGCGCCAAAGAGGCCCAAAAGCCACGACAACCGTCGCCACCACGCACACAAGGTAAGTGACCAGCAGCACAATTCTGGCCGAGTTCTTACCTAAGCGGACACCAAGGGTGATCTTGCCGTTGACCTTGTCCTCATCCACATCACGCAGATTATTGACCATCAGTACTGCGCAGGAGTAAAACCCGCAGAGCATTGCACCAATAACACCCCAAAGGTCTATGGCTCCAAGCGTGGTGACGAATTGCGTGCCAAGCACCGCCACAAGCCCGAAGAAGACGAAAACCGCCAACTCGCCGAAACCGGCATAGCCATATGGGTGCTTGCCGCCGGTGTAGAACCAGCCGGCGATCAGGCACAATGCACCAAGGCCGATGAGCCACCAGTGGCCCGTAATGGCAGCGATACCCAACCCCGCAACACACGCAATTCCAGCGCTGATCGCAGCGGCAAACAACACCTTACCTGGCTCCACAAGTCCAGAGGCCGTAATCCGTTGGGGTTTGCTCGTCTGCTTTTCGACTGCCCCGCGCCCCTCATCAGTACCACGAATACCGTCGGAATAATCATTGGCGAAGTTCACCGCGATCTGCAAAAAAAGCGCCACCAACACGCATAGTACGCTCAGTAACGCGAAGATAGGCCAGTCGGTCTCCTGCGGAGCGACGGCAGACGGTGCCACGCAACCGACGGGTTGCCGTTGCACAGGTGCGCAAGACGCGTCAGTCGGAGCCTTGATCGCTGTGACGATTGGCAGAGCGGCCGACACGCCGACTATCACTGGCGCGATCGAAGCCGGCAAGGTTTTCGGTCGTAACCCTGATATCCACAGCGACATATTACTCATCTTCCACTCCTATACATCCGCTCGTCCATCTTATCAAATCATGTCTTGGACTTCTTGTGGGGCAAGTGTCGTCTCGCAGCGGCAGAACCGGCCTTAGGAGACGCACCATCACATCAATTCAAAGGCTTGACCAGCGGGAACGTGATGGTCTCGCGAATCGTCGCACCAGTCAATGCGATCAACAGTCGGTCGATGCCCATACCCATGCCGCCGGCAGGAGGCATACCCACGCCAAGGGCCTCTAGGAAGTCCTCGTCGATGTCCATCGCTTCGACGTCTCCGGCAAGGGCGTCCTTGGCCTGCGCGACAAACCGCTCACGCTGGACCACCGGATCGTTGAGTTCGGAGTATCCGGTGGCCAGTTCGAAGCCACGCACATACAGATCCCACTTCTCGACGACACCGGGCTTGGAACGGTGGGCCTTGACCAGCGGGCTTGTCTCCACCGGGAAGTCACGCACGAAGGTCGGTGTTTCGGCACCCAGGTCAGCTTCATAGAAATGCTCCCAAAGATGCTCGATCAGCTTTCCGTGGTTCTCGACTTCGTCACGTTCCACACCAAGCCTGTCTGCGATGGCCCCCAGCTCCTCAACGGACGTCTGCGGCGTAATCTCCTGACCGAGCGACTGGGACAGCGACTCATACATTGAGATTTCTTTCCACTCACCGCCGAAATCGTACTTCGTTCCGTCCAGCAGGGTGACGTTGAGCGTACCAAAAGCGTCAAGCGCCGCGTTCTGGATGAGTTTCTTCGTCATCGCGGCGATGGTGTCGTAGTTGCCATATGCCTGATAGGCCTCAAGCATGGTGAATTCCGGAGCATGCGTGCCGTCGACGCCCTCGTTGCGGAAGTCGCGATTGATCTCGAAGACGCGCTCGATGCCGCCGACCAGGCAGCGCTTGAGGAAAAGTTCCGGAGCGATACGCAGGTACAGGTCAATGTCAAAGGCATTCATATGGGTGGTGAACGGACGAGCGGCAGCGCCACCGTGCACGGTTTGCAACATCGGCGTCTCAACTTCCAGGAAGTCGTCTTTTGCGAACGTGTTACGCAATGAGGTGACGACCCTCGACCGCTTACGCACCATGCCACGAATGTTTTCGTCTGCGATCATACCTACGTATGGCTTGCGCGTGCGAATATCCTCGGTCAGCTCCTTATGCAGGGCAGGCAAGGGCTGCAACGATTTGGAAGCGATCTTCCACTCGCTGGCGAACACCGACAGTTCACCGGTCTTGGAAGCGATGACGCGGCCTTTGAGCCAAAGATGATCGCCCAAATCAACCAACTGCTTGAACGATTTAAGCGAATCCGCGCCAATCTCCTTTTTGGAAATCATGCCTTGAATCGTCGCGCCGTCTCCCGATGCAAGCTGAACGAAGCACAACCCTCCGCCATTACGCAAGAACAGTACACGTCCGGCGACGGCCACCACGTCCTCGGTCTCCTGCCCCGGTTCGAGCTTGCCTTCGTACTTGGCACGCACCGCAGGAATCGTGTCGGTGACCTCGACAACAACCGGGTACGGCGAAATGCCGTCTTTGAGCATCTGTGCACGCTTGGCCACACGCATCTGAACCTGCTCGGGATTCGCTTCGGGGCCGAACTCCTTGTTCGAGGGGTCTATCGCCTCGTCAAAGGACTTGCCCGCCTGGATACGAGCCGCGATTGCCTCGTCCTGCTTCAGCCGCAGTTCGGCACGCTCGACAGTGGTCATTCGGGGAGCGGCAGCCCCTTCTTCGTTTTGGATGTCGCCGGTTTCATTCGTTTCGCTCATAGGTTTTTAGTTTACCGACCAGCCGATACACCGACGACGGCAAGTGTGAGACATACCACTTCAACCCATTTTTCACACGCAACGACCATTCAAGCTCGCTCAAACCACGACACACAGAACTTGCTCGTCCACCCGTGTGAGGTATAGTTAACGATGTTGTTCATCGGGCTGTAGCGCAGCTTGGTAGCGCGCTTCGTTCGGGACGAAGAGGCCGCGAGTTCAAATCTCGCCAGCCCGACCAACTGAAACCCCTTGGTTTTCAAGGGGTTTCATCATTTTCAGAACAGCCAAAAACGGTTCTATGTTACTACCGTGTTGTTAAAAAGGAACTGTGGGCCGGCCAATACTGAGTCTCCCATGCGGGTCCGGAAAACGGATTCGCGAAGCCAACAACGACAGCGGATCTCATTAGCTTCCGACGACATGGAAGAAAAACGGGCTTATAGGGCTGTTGCTATCGTTGGCAATCATGAAGAAAAGTCTGCTGGCGCTGGCATGCGGGGCGTTTGCGTATGGGGCCGCCGAATTCGTGATGATGGGCATTCTGCCACAAGCCGCGCACACCATGAACGTGAGCATCCCCACCGCCGGCAACTTCATCTCGGCCTATGCCATCGGCGTGTGCATAGGCGCCACGATGCTCGTTTTCGGGCGGAAGACCGGCCCTAAAAAACTGGTCCTCCTGTTCATGGCCATAGCGCTTGTGGGAGATGTGTTCAGCGCCCTTGCCATCAACGCGCCATTGCTGATCATCGGACGTTTCATCGCCGGCCTGCCGCATGGCGCGTTCTTCGGTACCGCAGCGCTGATCGCCAAAACTCTTGCGGAACCCGGCAAACAAGCCAAGGCCGTTTCCCTCACCATCACCGGACAGACCGTAGCCAACATGCTCGGGGTGCCTGCGGGAACCCTGCTGGCGGAACATCTTTCATGGCGCCTCGCCTTTCTGATCCTCGCAGGCGTAGCGGCCCTGACCATCGTCCTGGTTGCGGCTTGGGTTCCTTACATCCAGCCCGTAAAGGACGCCGGCATCGCGGGTCAATTCCGGTTCCTGACCAAGCCCGGTCCTTGGATGATACTCGGGGCGACCTTCACGGGCAACGTCGGCATCTTTTGCTGGTGGAGCTATGTGTCACCTTGGTTGCAGCAGGTGGGTGGATACCGGTCGGGCACCGTGCCACTGTTGATGATGCTGGCGGGTTCGGCCATGGTGATCGGCGGACTGATCGGCGGGCACATCACCGACCGCTGGCGCAGCGCCGGAACCGCGGCCTTGGGACAGCTCGTCGCCGCCGCCGGTCTGATGCTTGTGTTCCTGCTGCCCGGTTCCCGGCTGAACACCGCCGTTCTGACGTTCATCATCGCTTTCGCGCTGTTTTTCGTGTCCACTCCCCAGCAGCTGCTTCTGGCCGAAGCGGGTAAGGGCGGAGGCGAACTGATAGGCGGCGCCGCCGTCCAGATCGCCTTCAACTTCGGCAACGCCGTGGGCTCGGCTGTGGGAGGGGCGGCGCTCAACGCCTCCAATATGAACTACCACTTCCCCGCACTCGGCGGGTTGCCATTCGCCGTTATCGCCGTGGCACTGCTGGTCTGGTATTCGGCGAAATTCGAGACACAGACCGACGCATTGGAGCGGATGGAAGTGATTGAAGTTTAAAGCACCTTGTTCGTTTAACTCTTGATTTCCGTCATTTACCTTCGTACACCCCGATGGCCCCATTACACCGAAGAATGGGCCCGGGTTCACAGGCGTGACCCTTCGAACAGGCAAGATTATGCGATACATCTTATGTCTGTTCGCGAACGCCAATCGCCGGTACGCAATAGACTGAATGTAGTTACTTGAAGTATCCGGCATAAAGGGGTGGCTATGGATGACAAAGGGCGGGAACTACTTAAAGGGTTCGAGAACGAACATTCGCATATAGCGGCACCCGATGACCAGGCCGGCACCCAGGCGCCAAAAGAGCAATCCGTCGCCGCATCGGATATGGCCGGATCGCACACCAACCAGCCAGCCACCTTCGACACCGACGCGTTCCTTAGCGGACTCGACGCGATTTTCGAGGCGCATCAGGCCGGCACGAAGGCGGAACCCTACCTGTTGCAAGCCATGGAAGACGCGGAGGAAGCCGGCGATGAAGCAGGCCTACTCACCGTACTCAACGAAACGATGGGATTCTACCGCTCGCAGGGCAGGCATGACGACAACCAGTGGGTGATTCAACGGGCACTCGAACTTGGACTCAAGATGCGGATTGAGGGCACCGAGGCTTGGACCACCACACTGATCAACGCCGCCACAGGCATGCGCGCGGCCAAACGTTACGACCAAGCCGAGGCGTTGTATACGCAGGCCTTGGCATCGGCGGCAAAAACCCTCAGCCCTAACGACCGACGCATGGCGGCACTGCACAACAACATCTCCATGCTCTACAGCGAAACCGGCGATCTGGCCAAAGCGCAGACGGAACTCGAGCAGGCCTTGTCCATTCTGACGACGGCAAGCGTTGACCCGGCAAGCGATATCGATGTGGCCTCCACCCATACGAATCTGGCTCTGGTGCTGATCGAACGCGCCGGCAAAGCCGGAACGGCAGAGCAAATCCCAAACCCCGAGCGTGACGCCCTGCTTGACCAAACCATGACGCACGCCCGGCAAGCTCTCGAAATCTACCGTAATGGTCATTTGGAGCACAGTGCACACTACGCCTCGGCGCTGGCCGGATATGCACAAGCTTGCTTTGCAACCGGCCGATTCGCAATCGCCGTGACGAATTACCGTCACTGCCTCGACGTAATCACCGAATGCTACGGCGCTGATAACGACTATTACCGAACCACCGTGTCGAATCTCAAAGCAGCGGAAGAAGCAGCCGACCAGGCTGGCTTCGGCCCCGGTGAACCAATGCCAACGAGCGACGCGTTGAACGCCGGAAGCAACGGCAAAAAGACAGATACCTCAGCCGTGAATTCCACATCCTATGCACCCCCGGACACCGCCCCAACAGCGACCGGCGCATACGCAGACACCGGCACGACGCCGCACGATATTTCGGGGCTTAAACTCGCTCGCGCCTATTGGGAACGGTACGGCAAACCCCTCATAGCGCAACGATACCCCGAATATCAGGGACGTATCGCCGCGGGTCTGGTCGGCCACGGCTCGGAATGCTACGGTTTCGATGACGCTTTTTCGCATGACCATGACTTTGGTCCGGGCTTTTGTCTGTGGCTCACCGAAGAGGACTACGCGGCCATCGGTGCCGAACTTCAGCATGGCTATGAGGCGCTGCCCGAGCAATTCATGGGCTTCGGCCCGCGTGCGTCGACGGTCCGGACGCAAGGGGCCGGGCGGCGTGTAGGCGTTTTCAGCATCGGAGACTTCTTCCAATCCCTGACCGGTTATCGCAAGGCACCGGCGGCGGACAAGCCTCACGAATGGCTGTTGTTCGATGAGGGAACCTTGGCCGCAGCGACCAATGGCGAGGTGTTCGCGGACCCACTCGGCGCCTTTTCCAAGACTCGGCAGGGTTTCAAGATGATGCCCGATGACGTGCGCTTGTCACTGATTTCACGACGACTTGGCATGATTGCTCAAGCCGGACAATACAACCTGCCGCGCAGTCTGGGTCGAAATGACGGAGCCGCCGCATGGTGCACCATAAACGAATTCACGGAAAACGTCTGCTCGCTGGTGTTTCTGATCAACGAGCCCATCCGCGCAGGATACATGCCATACTACAAGTGGCGATTCGCCGCACTCCGACGCCTCAGCGGCCGAATGAGTACGGTTCTGACGGATGTGTGCCCCAAGCTGGAAAGTATTCTACGCCTCTCTTCGGCTGCATGCTTCGGTGGAGCCGGATTTGGAGAAGGGGGCAAAGGGGCGGCGCCGGCACAAACTCAAATTCAACAGCTTGTGGAAGGTATTTGCGCCAGCATTGTCGCGGAACTGCAACGTGAAGGGCTTACCACAAGCGACGAAACGTTCCTCGAATGGCAACGGCCGTACATCGAGGCCCATATTGCCAGCGACGACCCGGTGCTGCGCAGCCTCTAAGGACGGCGAACGTTTAAACACCGACACCGCCACGCCCACTACAAGCAACGAACCAGTTTCACACCTACAGCCACCAACGGCAGGAAGCACACAACCATCATGAACATGAGCAACTCCGACAATTCCTGTAACACCAGCACTGACGCCTCCCCCAACGACAACGAGACGAACGGTCGCGACGCGTGCCCGACCACCGTACCGTCCGACGAGCTTGACGAACGCTTGGTGCGCCACGAATGGGATCAGTTCCAAGACACCAACAACGAAGGTGGACGCGCCGCCTGCCAAGGCAACTGGCCCACCTTTCACCAGATGAGATTGAGTCAATTCGCCGCTTGGCCCCGCCCGCTGGCCGAAAGCTATGCTCGCGACCTTGACGACGCTGATCGTATCGGCCGCAACCTCATAACCGAAAAGTACGGGCGGATGATGGCTTCCACCTTCCCCGACGAGTTCAAACGCAACATCGAGCCGTACATTCCGCGGCTTTCCGACACCCGTATCGAAGCACAGGAACAGGTCATCGCCCGGCAGGTCGCCTGGGCCGACGACTTCCGTAAGCGCTACCCCAAGCTCGGAGCCGAGATGCGTGTGCTGACCACGGCCGAGGACACCCGGACGGCCACCTCATTTGAAACATACCTGCGAGGAGAGCTCGGCACCTATTCGGATGCCACCTTCGACCTATACCGTCGATTCATCGAAAGTCTTGCCGCGCGAGGAGAAAATCTTACCGAAACAACAATACGCAATACGGTATTGCTGGGTGGGTTCAGTTCACTTGACGAAGCCGAGTCATTGCAACGTTAAGCAGCTTGATAAGTCTGAGACGACTTGACCTGACGCATACGTGGAGGCCGATACGAGCCATTGGTATCCCAACGATCCCAGACCGACCTTCACGCCATTCAACGCCAATATCGATTAACGAAACCGGCGGCTCACGCAGGGTGGAACGGCGCTCGGTCTGACCGAACCACCACGTTCATCGACCGGCCGTCCGGCGACGACGCACAGCGGAGACAATCGCCCAGACCACAGCCACCAAAATCAGCAACACGCCAAACGACGCAACCACCAATGCGACAAAAGCCCGTATGTCAAGTCCGAAAGCGAAATTACCTGGAGAAATCGGCGTACCCATACCCACAATCAGCACAACGACTGCAAAGAACAGCAGAAACAGACTCAGAACAAGCGTTCCGACACTCGGACCGCCTGGCCGCATTCCATTCGGTGACGATGGCCGCATCTGGGGCACTACGTGCACTTGAGACTCAACGCGAGGAGCGGAACCAACCGAATCACCGGAAGCAGCCTGAGCGCCCTCGTCGGTTTCGCCCACATTCGTGTCAGCAGTCGCTGCCGCCCGCTCTGCCGCCGCCGTTCTATCCATCATTGCCGCATCGTTTGCATCCGCAACGGGCAACGCCGCATCCACAGACACCGAATCGGATTGGGGAGGCATGACGTCTTCAATATCGCTCCGATCACTCATCAGTCACGCTCCTTGACATATTGGATATAGCTCTTTACATGGCTTTCATAGGGGTATTGAACGGTCACCTTGCCTTCGACCACGAACGGCACGACGACGGTAAGTTCCGGCCCGCCCTTCGGCATCTTGGACTTGTCGTAATACCACGAGTAATTGCCGTCGTTCCGCCCTGAGGAGCTGGACGCGATTCCGCCGTGATCATTGTCAACCTCCCCGATTCTCACTCCCCTGCCATTCCACAGGCCGATTGCACTGCCATACCTGATTGCGGTATACCGACCGCCGACCGATTTGACGCCGAAAGGACTGTTGGGCAAGCACGCCTCGCCGATGGAGATGCCGACGGAATCGTCGTCACAGTAGGGTTCGGTGTCGCCATCCTGGTCACCATTATCATTATCGGAGTCTTGGTCGGTGCCGCTGTTACGGTCGTTGCTACGGGAGCGACCGGATGCATTAGACCGCCCAGAATGTACGGAAGTCGTTGAATCGTCAGGGTCAATCCTTATCGACCCGCCGTTCAAGCCCAGATGCAGATTCAGATCCGAAGGAATTCGTCCCGTTTGATACAACTGGCGCTGAAAGTCAATTGGATCGTCCGTTCCGGTCATCAGGCCGTACGAGCACCCGGCGGGCAGAGTGACGAAAACCTGCGAGCGCTGTGCGGTCAAATCAATACGACCGGTGGGGCAAGCTGATTTTGCTCTTGTGCCGTCGCCTAGCGTAACATCGTGAGTGCCCTCGCCTTTGCCGTAATCACTCAAATCGACATTGAGCACGTCATGGTCGAAGTCGTTACCGCTGACCGCAACGCCACGACGCAGACGCGACAATTCGGCTTTATTGCTGCCGTCCACGGCCTGAAAACCAGACAGCGAGACCTGATGCCATGAATCGTTGAGGCGGTGCATATCGCTCACTATCCATGAATAACCGGCATCGGTACCCACCAAAACCACGGCAAGGAGGGCGGCGATCCAGATCATCGGGTGCAAACCGCCGGCACGCCGTCCGGCGATCCCCAATGCCAAGACACCCAGACCAAGCGCGGCGAGCACAACCGCAATCCAAATCGTGGCCACTTTCAGCGTTGATTCCAACCCGCCGTAGTCGATGGCGAATAACGCGGCTACAGCCCCCGAAACCAAAATCGCACCAAGAAAGAGCAACACAACAGCAAAGCCCGCCGGCTTACGGCGTAGCCTACTTGCGACTGGAGGTTGCGCAACGACCTGCCTGGGCGCAGCCGACCTGTACATGGGAGGCGCCTGATAATAGTATGGCGTACCATATGCGGCCTGCTGGGCATACGGGTTCGGACCGGAACCATTGACGTGTGAGCCAGCAGGACCGGCGGGTGAATAACCAGAGAATGAACCTGCATCATCATTCATCGGCCGGGCGCCATATTGGGAGCCGGAACCGGCAAAGCCTTCGTGGTCGTAGGACTGGAACCGGCTTGGCTGTGAAGCCGAACCCGACCAAGGACGAGGGTCGTGATCTCCTTGAGGCGCATAGGAACCAGACGGACCATAGGGACCATAACCGCCGGCCTGGGGCTGGTAATAACGGCCGCCGCGCCCTGAGTCGACACGATTGACCAGAATATTGACGATCACCAGCAACAGTCCGATGGCCAGAAGCCCGAAGAACGCACCAATTCCCCTACTGTTGGAAACACCGACCATCAGGAGGATAATCGGCGCGAGCACAGTCCACTGCCACTGTCCATGCACCAGATCCTCGCCCATGATTCGTCCATCGCGGCAGTCCGGCAATAACGCCCATGCCGCCGCATAGAAGACAAGACCGGCTCCACAGATGAGCACCGAGGCCGTCAGAATCACTCGCACGAATACGACGCTGACGTCATAACGCATTGCGATTCCGTCGCACACGCCGCCAATCCAACGGTTGTTGCCTCGTATCAGTCCACTTCTACGAATCCATCCGAAAAAACGGTTGATATTCTCGTTGACGCCATTGCTTGGATGCTGGTCACCATACCCATACCCGGACCATCCGTTCTGAAATCCTTGCTGGCCACGATCGCCTTGTGAACCAGAGTCTCTTTGCGGACCTTGCCCATCTTGCCCGAACGGGCCTGAAGATCCGGACCGACCATTCCACGCGCCCTGACCAGACCGCTCAGATTGTTCAGGCTGGGCAGCTTGATAAGGCCGACCGCCTTGCGGTCTTCGCCCGGTTGCACCCTGCTGCCGTGACGGATCGAGACCGTCGCCATAGTCACTGTTGTTTTCCATATCTTCATTACAGCACGCCATGAAGCGCGAAACCCTCAGGGAATCCCCTGATTCAACCCTGAACTTCTATCAAAACACCTCCGTAGGAGCCCTGATGCGTCACAATAGAAGTATGAGATTGCAAGGACACTACCGCCAGCCGCAGCGACAATGGCCGGAACCGGTGCAAGAGCCACAAACGCCGCACCGCCTGCCGCTGCTGCGCCCAAAACGAAAGCGCGTTTTCTGTGGGGTATGCCGCGGTGTGTCCATACATCTTGGCGTTTCGGTAACCATGACCCGACTGGCTTTCGTGGCGGCGACGTTCCTGTGGGGCGCCGGCCTCGTGGCATACATACTGCTATGGGTCGCCGTCCCCTCCGGCGATCCGGTTGCGGCATATCAGGCACAATATGTCAACCGCTCACAGCAGGAACCGCTTTCTCGTGGGAACTCGGTCTTCACCCCGAACGCACCCGGCATGCCATACACGGCGAATACTCTTGATGGCACTGCGAGCGGCGACGGGGCGGACTTGGACGACCAGGGCCACAGGCTCGATCAAGGCGGACCATTCGAAGCTCTGCGGACAACCATCACTCGTGCTTCAAAGCCGGCGTTGTTCGGGTTGGTCGGACTTTCGGCCATGATCGTATCAATAGCCATATTGGCAAGCCCGCTGAGCGCCACGCTCATCATCCCCATTTTGCTTGCGCTGGCGGGCATTGCGGTCTCATGGTTGAGCTTTGATGCGGAAAGTGGGCAACTACGCTCGATGCTACTCGGCGCAGGCCTTGTCATGCTCGGGTTCACGATATTTGTTCTGATTGATGCGCGTTCATGGCATCACGCTCAAATCGACCTTGCAGCAGCCTTTGCACTGCTTTTGGGTGTTACGGCCGTGGTGGTGCCGTGGATTGTCAGACTGATCAACGATCTGGGCGTACAGCGGGCCTTGAAGGAACGCGAAGAGGAACGCGCCGACATGGCAGCGCACCTACATGATGGAGTATTGCAAACGCTTGCTTTGATACAGCTGAACTGCAAGGATGCCGGCACCGTCTTCACCCTGGCTCGCAGCCAGGAACGCGAGCTGCGTGAATGGCTGTACCAGGAACGTACCCCTTCCGGGCGGTCGGTGAGCGCGGGCATCAAAGATATCGCGGCACGCATCGAAGACCAGTTTGGCAGACCGATCAACGTGGTCACGGTCGGGGACGCACGGCCCAGCTCCCAGACCGACGCCCTGCTGAACGCCAGTGAGCAGGCCATGCTCAACGCCGTGCAACACGGAGGCGAACCCATATCAGTGTATTGCGAATCAAGCGACACGCAAGTCGAGGTATTCGTACGCGATCACGGCGCAGGCTTCGACCAGAGCACGATTCCAGCCGACCGGTTTGGCATACGACAATCGATCATCGGACGCATTGAACGACGCGGCGGCAGCGTCGAAATCGTTTCGCGCCCGGAATGGGGCACCGAGGTTCGTATGCACATGCCGATTGCGGTGGAGAGGCGCAAGAAAAGCGACCCGCCTAGCCCGAAACAGGAAACGACGACCACAAGCGATACGATGAATACAGGCAAGGATTGAAATGAAGGCAATGAGTGAAGAAGACGGAGCCATGAACGGCATGAACCCACGGGAGGCAGGCACCGCACACCTTGAACGCATAGACGCCGACCGCCAGACCTCGAATCGCGTCGACTCAATTGTCGCGGGTCAAGCAAGCAATGCCCCGGTCAATGCCCCGGTCAATGCCACTTCAGGTGCCCATTCGGTTGACAGCCGGCCCGGCGCAATCAACGGCACCAATCGTTCCGCAACAAGATTCACCAATGACCATGAAGCCGCATCAGCCAAACCGAATTTTTCCAGGATCCGCGTGGGCGTGGTGGATGACCACGAGATGTTCCGCGCCGGAGTGATCGCCACGCTTTCCCCGCATTTCACCATCGTGGGCCAGGCACCGGATGTGGAGGGATCGGTGGCGATGATCGCCGACACCCAGCCGGACGTGGTGCTGCTTGACGTGCATGTGCCGGGCGGCGAAGGCGGCGGCGGGGCGGAAATCCTCACCAAAGCGCAACCCCTATGCCCCAACACCGCCTTTCTGGCCCTTTCGGTCTCGGACTCCCCTAAAGACGTGGGCGCGGTGATTCGTGCCGGAGCGCGAGGGTACGTGACCAAGACCATCAGCGGCGAGGATCTGATCTCTTCCATCATCCAAGTCAGCGAAGGCTATGCGGTGTTCTCTCCGAAACTGGCCGGATTCGTGCTTTCGACCTTCCAAGGCACCGGTCCGGCCGAGCACGACGACGAACTGGACAAACTGTCCACACGGGAGCAGGAAGTCATGCGACTGATCGCCCGCGGCTACACCTACCGAGAGGTGGCCGGCGAGCTGTTCATCTCCGTGAAAACCGTGGAGACGCACGTCAGCGCCGTGCTTCGTAAATTGCAGCTGTCGAACCGGGGCGAGCTGACACGGTGGGCGGCCGACAGACGAATCGTGTAGGCTGATTCGCCAGCCAACCACGAACGGCACGTAGACGACCAAATAGCGACGGTACCGATACCGACCCGATGAGCATTGTGCGCCTGCACATGGAACTCATATGCAGACACACGTTGAATATGCCGGGCCGAACACCTGCCGGTATCGTCATTCAGACGAGAAGAACAGGCCTCTTAGCGTTCCACCAACCGCAGAATCGCCTTGTAAGCCTCGGAGACGACCAAGACCACCAGCGACAAGCCGAAGCACTCCATCCATTCTTGCGCAGTCAACGGAGCGGTGCCAAAGGGCATATTGAGGAACGGCACGTAGACGACCACCAGTTGCAGCACAACCGACAAGCCAATCGCACCCCAAAGCCACTTGTTGGAGAACAGCCCCTTGAAAACGGTCTGTTTGTGGGAACGGGAGCACAAAGCGTTGATCATCTGCGCGAAGACGAGAATCGTGAAGCCCATCGTGCGGGCCTGCGTCATCTGGTCGGCGTGGTTGGCACCGAGCGAGCGATCGGTAAACAGGCCTCCCGGCAGGTGCAGATCCATGCCGATCAACGTCACCGCCGCCATGGCCAAACCGATAATGATGATGTCGCCCCACATCTCGCCGTCAATGACGCGATCGCTGGGTTTGCGTGGCTTGCGTCCCATCACGTCCTCTTCGCTGGGGTCCACGCCCATCGCGAGGGCGGGCGCCGCGTCGGTGAGCAGGTTGATCCACAGCAACTGCGTCGCCAGCAGGGGCACGGTGACCCCGACCGAACCGGGCTGCGTGATGCCGAGGAAACCGGAAAGCACCACTCCGCCGAAGACAGTGAAGACCTCGCCCATATTGGAGCTGAGCAGATAGCGCAGGAACTTGCGGATATTGTCGAAAATACCGCGACCTTCCTTGACGGCCTCGACGATGGTCGAGAAATTGTCGTCCGCAAGGATCATCTTGGCGGATTCCTTGGTGACCTCGGTGCCGGTAACGCCCATCGCCACGCCGATGTCGGCGGTTTTGACGGCGGGCGCGTCGTTGACCCCGTCACCGGTCATGGCCACGATGTTGCCTTGACGCTGCAAGGATTCGACGATTTTAAGCTTATGCTCCGGAGCGACGCGTGCGAAGACGCTGGTGGAGGCCACGGCCTTGTCGAAGGATGCGCCGTCATCGTCCTTGGCGATCAGTTCGTCAAGCTGCGGACCGGTCAACGCCGCCGAAGCCGCCGTATGCGCATCCCCCGTCGCGTCGCAATCCGAGCCAAGGCCCGCAAGGGCGTCCGCCACACCCAGATCGGTGGCGATACGAGAAGCGGTGAGCGGATGGTCACCGGTTATCATGACGGTGCGGATGCCCGCGCGGTGCGCTTGCGCGATGCTGCCCGCCACTTCGGTGCGTGGCGGGTCGATGATGCCCACCATGCCGGCCCAGATCAAATCGGACTCGATCGATTCCTGCTGCTCTTCAAGCTCGCCGTCGCCGGGGCCATCATCGAAGCCCGGCAGAGCATTGAGATTATCAGCGCCGACCGGACGATACGCCTGGCCGAGCGTACGGAACGCATCGGCGGAAAGGCGTTCAACGTCCGCGAGAATGCGGCTACGGTCCCGGTCGGAAAGCTCGCGGACGGTCGAACCTTCAAGAATGCGCGTGCAGTGGCTCAGCAACACGTCCGGAGCGCCTTTGGCGAAGATGGTGAGATTGCCATCGCGGCAATCGGCCGCGACCACCGACATCATCTTGCGCTCGGAGGTGAACGGCATCTCCAGTTCCCGGCGGAAATTGCCGGATTCACGGTCCGCGCCGACCTTGCGGGCGGCGACGAGAAGCGACACCTCGGTGGGGTCGCCCACAACCTCCCAATTATGTTGATTGGGAGAGGCAGCAGGTTGGTCCTGACCAGTGTAGTTCAATTCGCCGTCGTTGGCGAGCATGCCGGCGGCCAGCACCGCTTCGATTTCGTGACGGCGGGCGTCGTCGGCAGGCATGGTCTCCAGGGTTTCATATGAGGCGATGTTGGTGCCGATAGCACCGGTATCGGTATCGGCATTGTCGTCAGTGGCCTGGAGGGTGTCGACATCGCCGTCACCAGCGTCGAACGGCACGATGGCGCCGAACGGCGCATACCCTGTGCCGGTGACCCGCACTTCGCCGCTCGCGGTGACCACACGTTCCACGGTCATTTCGTTGCGGGTCAACGTACCGGTCTTGTCCGAGCAGATCACCGAGGCCGAACCGAGTGTTTCCACCGACGAAAGCTTCTTGACGATGGCGTGATGCTTCGCCATGCGCTGCACGCCGAGCGCCAACACCACGGTCATAATGGCGGCCAACCCCTCGGGCACGGCCGCGACGGCCAGCGAAACCGCCAGCAGCAACGAGTCAATCACGTCCTGAGCGCCGTGGAAGCCTTCCATGAAGGCGAGCGCCGCAATGACCACCACCGCGATGGCACATACGGCAAGGCCGAGAATCTTCGAAACGTGATCCATCTCGCGCTCGAGCGGCGTCTTGCCCTCCTCGGACTGCGAAAGCATTCCGGCGATGTGACCGACCTGCGTATCCATGCCCGTGGCGGTGACGACGGCACGTCCGGCGCCTTGCGTAATGGCGGTGCCGTTGAAGACCATGTTGGTGCGGTCGCCTAAAGCCTTGGCGCTTTCAAGCGGACCGGACTGCTTGGCCACCGGCACCGACTCGCCGGTCAGACTTGCCTCCGCGCAGCGTAGCGAAGCCGACTCAATCAATCGCGCATCCGCCCCCACGGCGTCACCTTCTGCGAGCACCAGCACATCGCCGGGCACCAGTCGCGTGGTCTCGATGCGTTGCACCTGGCCGTCACGCAGAACCGTGGACTGCGGTGCTGTCATACGGGCCAGAGCCTCGACGGCCTGCTGGGCGCGGGCGTCCTGAACATAGCCGATGATCGCGTTGACGATAAGAATGAGCACGATGACGATGGCGTCAAACGGCAGCGCTTCGGCGCCTTCTCCCCCTGCGGACGGCATTGAACGCTGCACGGCCCACGCGATGACCGAAATAACCGTAGCGGCCAACAACAGGTAGACCAGCGGGTCTTGGAACTGTTGCAGGAACTTCTTCCACTTGGGCACCGGTGGCGCGGTCTTCAGCTCGTTCGCACCGAACCGATCAAACCGACGCTCTGCCTGCGCAGAAGCAAGACCGACCTCGGTATCGACGTCAAGCGCTTTGGCGACATCCCCACCGGTTTCGAGCGACGGGTCGAGGCCGAAAACGTTGGATGACATCTCTGCATTATCGTTTGACGACCCGTTATCGGACGGCTTGTTGCTTCCATCGGCAACTGCGGAACCTCGTGGTTTTTGTGGTGATTGTTTACGATCTGTCAGACATTGAGCCATGACATTCCCCTCGACAGCCGCGGAGTAGTCAGCCCACGGCCCGGCCTAGGCCTCACCGTGTCTGCGCGGTTATGGATACAGGTGCCGACGCACCTATTGTGTTTCAATTTTCCCTAAACGTTGCGACATCACGACACCCGCTCGGCATTGCCGAACAAGCGATTGAGAACATGAAACATCTCGATTTGCTCAAAGGCCGGCAGGAATGAAGAACGAATCGCACAAATCCCACGATTCATCGTTCATTCCTACCGACCTTGCCAACTTGGCCCGATGCTTTCCCCGCCTCAGGATCAAGCGAGGACAAAGCCGAACCTCAGTCCACGGACTTCAGGGCGGCTAGCATATCGACGTTCTTCAGACGTTGGTAGACGAAATAGCCAAGCACCGCGGTAATGAGCGTCACCACCACCAACGGCACCACGAACGCGGGCCAGGCGATGGCGGGGTCGAACATCACGTTGTCCGGCGGCACGGCGGTGATGATGTAGTGTTGCAACAAGGCCCCGAAACCGTAACCGGCCAGGATGCCGAGCGCCGAGAGCAGGATGGTCTCGCGGTAGATATACATGGTGACTTCGCCGTTGTAGAAGCCAAGCACCTTGATGGTGGACAGCTCCCGGATACGCTCGGCCACGTTGAGGTTGGTCAGGTTGTAAAGAATCACCAAGCCGAGCATGACGGCCACGGCAATCAAGACCCACATGATCTGGTTGAGGGCCTTGACCACGACGTCGATCTGCGTGATCAGCGTCGTGTTCTGCACCACGCCCTTGATGCCGCCGAGTTTCATGAACGAAGCCGACTGACGCTTGGTGTTGTCCACGCTGCCGTTCTTGAGGTTGACCATATGCGCGTTGGGCTCGTAATCCCGGTTGAACGCTGAACTATAGGCCGATGGGCTCATGAAGATGAAGTGACCTAGGTACATCTCGCAGACGCCGGTCACTTTGATTTTGCGGGTGGCGCCCTGCGAATCCTTAACCTCGATTACGCTACCCTTTTTGGCCCCGACGAGGTTGGCGAACCGTTCGGACACCACTGCCCCCTGACGGCTCAGTTCGAGGGGCTTGTGCCCCACGCGAGTGTTGAGCTCGACGTATTTGTTGAAGTCGTTCGTATGCTCCGGGACAATCAGGGTGATGTCCTGCTTGTCGTCGTTACGGCCGGCCACCTTGGTGACATCCTCGTATCGAATGGGCGCCGAACGCTCGATGTCCTCTTGCTTAAGCCTGGTCTGAATGGCTTTGCGCTGGCTGTCGGTGACGTGGTTGTTCTCAGCGGCGATGAGATGGTAGTGCATCACGTCACCGAATTGGTGGGCGCTGATGCCGGAAATGGAACCTTGCACGCCAAAGCCGGCAGTAAGCAGAGCCACCGAACCAGCCACCCCGAAAATGGTCATGAACATGCGTTGCTTATAACGGAAGATGTTGCGCGCCGTGACTTTATGCGTGAAGTTGAGATGATTCCAAATCAACGGGATGCGTTCAAGCAGAATCTTCGACCCCGCGCTCGGCGGCTTGGGCAGCATCAGCACGGCCGGCTTGTCGCGCAACTCACGCGAGGCGCTGATGACGGCGGGCAACACGGCGCTGAGCAGAGCCAACAGCACCGCCAGCACGGTGACGGGCCAGTGGAATCCAAGCTGAATGCGCGGGACGTTGAAACCGACCTTGTAGGCGTTGTAGACGATGATCGGCAGGAGCACATGCCCGGTAAGGATTCCAAGCGCAGCGCCCGTAAGCGAAGCCGTGAGGCCGTAGACAACGAATTTGGCCATCACGTCGCTGTTCGAGTACCCCAAAGCTTTGAGCGTACCGGCGTTGATGCGCTCCTCCTCCACAAATCGCGTCATGGTCGTAAAGGTGACCAAAGCCGCCACGAAATACATGAAGTAGGGGAAAATGCGCGACAGTGAATCGACGATCACCGAAACCGAGTCATAGACCTTGTAGCCGTCGGATCCGGGCACCTCACGTTTGGAGTCAATCGAGTAGACGGGCTCCTCCATCGCGTTCAACATGGCGGTCGCATCGTCAAGCTTCTTCTGAGCCTTGGCGATCTCGGACTTCGCGCCCGGCTCGGCCTTGTCGAATTCAGCCTTCTTACTGTTGTACTCGTTGGTCTTTTGATCCAGTTCGGCCTGCGACGCATCGATCTGGGCCTGAGCCTGCTGTTGCTTGGAGGCGAGCTGTTGCTGCCCCGACGCGACGGCAGCCCGCCCTTGGGCCAGTTGCGCAGCGGACGCGTCGAGCTGCGACCTGGCTTCAGCCAGTTGGGTCTGGCCCGAGGCGACCTGGGCGTTGGCCGCATCCACCTCGGCCTTTTTCTGGGCGATCTGGGCGCGCGCGGCGGAAACCTGAGCCATACCGGGGTTATAGGTGCCAGCGATGAAAGCGGACTGTGCGGTCTGAGTGTTTTGGATTTCAGTGCCGATGGCGGGATGTTCAGCCAACAAGGCGGTCAGCTCAGCCTGCTCGGCCGACGTGATCGTCCCGGCCGTAACCTTGGCTTGCAAGGCCTGGATTGTGGTCTGAACCCGCGTTAACGCCGCAATTCCATCATCATACCGCTTTTTCGCGCTTTCCAGCTTCGCCACGCTGGCGTCAGCCTGCGCCTGCGCCTGGTTGATCCGGTTGTAGCCCTCGTCGACCTTCGCACGAGCAGCGGCAACCTGAGACGCTTTCGAATCATACTGACGCTTGCCGGCATCATACTGCGCCTGACCTGACTGAACTTTTGCTCGACCCGCAGCGATTTGCGATTGGGCGGCCGAGGTCTGCGAGACAAGCTGACTCTTTGCGTTCTCTATTTTCGCAGCCCCATCGGCAAGCTGTTTATTGGCATCTTCGAGCTGTGAACGCGCAGAATCGAACTGATCCTGAGCCTGTTTGACTTGCGCCTTACCTTCATCGATCTGCGAATTCGCCTGTTTCCTGACACCTTCGAAACGCACCGAGGGACGGCGGGCGAGATCGCGATTCAACTGTCGGCGGTGCCGTTCAAGACGCTTGTTGTACGCATTGGAATAATGGTCATGCATGCCGTCGAGATCGGTATAGGTGATGCGCGCAATCATGGAGTCATCGGATTTGAACGCACCAGGAGTGACGACCATATAGCCGTCCAACGACCCCGACCCGGAGGTTGAGGCACCCATGTTCACCGTGCCCAGCACTTCGGTGGAGGTGGTGACCCCTACGACCTTGTATGCGCCACGCCGCAACACCTTGCGACCCAATGCGTCGGCCTTTTCGGTGATATGGACCGTCGAACCAATCGGATACCGCTTGTCGTGGGAATTGTCGATGGCCACTTCGTCGGCTCTTCTGGGCAAGCGGCCCTCCACCACATTGTAGGTGGAAACCGTTTTCGGAGCGGAATAGATACGAATGCTCTCGTCCGTGCCCCTGAGCACGACATCTTTCAGATATCCAAACTCGACATGCGAGGCACCGGCGGCGTTGGCGATAACCTCACGATCGGCCTTGTCCAGCCCGTAACTGCCTATGACGTTCAAATCGGCCAGATGATGCTGCGCAAAATAAGCGTTGCCGGTGTCACGCATATCGGGTCCGGAAATATTAAGCCCCACCAAAGCAAATGAGCCCAGACCCACCAAAAGCACGATGGACAGGAAACGCCCCAGCGATTTCCGGAACGACAGGCGTATATCGTGCCACAGCATTCGCTTGGACCCCTTGGAAGCAAAACGCGTCATCGGCATCACCACTCAATATCTTTGATATCCGTCGGCGTGGGGTTGAGCTCCACGGACTGGACCTGCGCGTCGCGCATACGAATGACGCGGTCTGCGATAGGAGCGATGGCGGCGTTGTGGGTCACGATGATAACCGTCGCCCCACGCTTGCGCGACTGATCCTGCAAAATCTGCAGCACCTGCTTGCCCGTGTTGTAATCCAATGCTCCAGTAGGTTCATCGCACAACAGGATCTTCGGGTTCTTGGCCACTGCACGGGCTATGGCAACGCGCTGCTGCTCACCGCCGGAAAGCTGGGCCGGGAAGTTGTCAACACGATCGGCAAGGCCGACATCCGCCAACGTTTGCGTGGCGTCGGCAGCGTTTCCGACAATCTGCGCGGACAGCTCTACGTTTTCGCGGGCCGTAAGGTTCGAAACCAGGTTATAGAACTGGAAAACAAAGCCCACATCAAAACGCCTGTACGTCGTCAACTGCTTCGCGTCGAATTGCGCGATGTCGTTGCCGTCGATAATGACCTGACCCTCATCACAGGTATCCATGCCGCCCAAGATGTTCAGCAACGTGGACTTGCCGGCTCCGGACGCCCCGAGGATTACAATCAGCTCACCTTGTCGCGCGGAAAAAGACACGTCCCGATTCGCATAGATGATGGTTTGTCCGGTTTGGTAGCGTTTTGTTTCTCCGTTAACCTCGATATAACTCATCGCGGTCACACCCCTTACGTATCCTTATCTACGTTTAGCGCAACCTCCACATTGTACCTCTTATTACAATCCGGCATGGTCAATTAAGCACCGCGTGAAAGACGTCAAAGCCATGTTGCGTCAACAAAGAAACACAGCGCGCAAAACGACGTTCACTACGCGCTAGAAATTAATCATGCAATAGGGGGGGGGGTAGTCTAATAAGTTAGACGAAGAGGACTGTCCGCACTCGATACTTGCTGCCGTCGTCAAGTACAGGCGTCCAGTGGGCCTCCGGTCAACAGTCGCAAGTGACAAATTCGTCCAGGTGATAAGGAGGTGTGGCCTTGACTCGAAGAGCTGGCCATACAGAGCGCAGCATCCGGCACGTGGATGCAGGAGATGCCGTCCTCCAAGCTTCTCGGATGCAGCATAGGCGCGAGAAACGGCAACGGAGGTTCGTTGCCTTCGTGGCAATAATCGTGAATATTGCTTTGGTTGCGGTCATAGGCATTGCAAGCATGAAGTCCATAGAACGTCGCAATGCAATGCGCAACATCTCCGTCGGACAGGCGTATGCCGAGTTACAACAGGTAAGAGTCAAGCCACGTTTCGCTGACGACAAAGGCGGCATCCTCCTTTCCAATTCAGGCTACGGCAGGAGGGCTCCTGGAGCCCCTACCATCGAAATCTACACCGACCCGATGTGCCCCGGATGCGCCGTGCTGCACCAACAGATGGATACCGTATTCCGTTCGTTGCTTGATGCCGGGCAGATCAATCTGAGCATCCATCCGGTGACATTCTTGGATCACATGTCTTCAGACGGGTATTCCACACGCGCAGGCAACGCGATTGCCTATATATCCAGCGAGGATTCAAACCCGGATCATCTGATAGATTTTATGTCCAATCTGTATTCAAGTGAGTTCCAGCCCAGGGAAGGGTCGCAGTACAATCCCGTCTCTGATGACGCCATCAAACAGCAGATGACGAAGGCCGGCATCGACCCCGTTATGGCCGGTAAAGCGATGACAGGAGGCTACGGCCCTTGGCTTGAAGCGTCGACCCGATATACGCAACGGAGAAAGGACCTGGCGGATAAGACAGGTCAATTCGCAGGCAAAATCACCACGCCGACAATAGTCATCAACAATTCGAAACTCAACATCAACACGATGAGCGATGAAGGCTTCACATATGAGGAAGCCATCATGCAATCCCTCGGTCTCAACTCCGACGCAATCGGCCAATCAGGGTCGATGCCATCAATCGGCGCAAACGGAAAACCCGGTGTTGCCGGGATGACCGCATGAATCCAGGCCATTGTTCGTACAAGAACGCAAATGAGGTTCCTTCAACCAAGCCGGTAACGACCGTTGAAGGAACCTCGTTTGCGTTCTTGTGGTCTTTGAATTCGGCCTTCACTCGGACAAGGCGTGTTCGATCGCCGTACGTATGAAGTCGGAACGGGACTTGCCGCTCCCTTTAAGACTCTCATCTCTATCTGATCAATCCAGGACTTCGGCAGACGGAAGCAAGTGGTTTCCATCAATTCGCCGTAAACGCGTGGACGTCGTTTAAGCACAGGTCGCTCATTGCCCGTCATATTATCCGAATCACCCTCGGCGTGGCTGGATATCGAATTTATGTTCTTGCTCATACTCTTCCTCCTCCAGGAATGAGGCTTTTGCGGTTGGGGCCAAGCATGACATGAGATACGACAGGTCACGATTTTCCCTAGAGAAAGCTCGTTTGCGATTGAGCAATGACCTTGGAATCGCACGAATATGCAATGCTGAGAATATGCTATAACGAAACGATTCAAAAACAAGCAATAATGCAAAAAACGTCTGGAATAATTCACAAAATTCATTATTCTGACGGCTTTCATGAACGACATCACATTCCCCGATTACTGTTTTCACAGCACTTACAGCAGAAGGACGCGGTTCCAACGAAACGGAGGGGACCGACGTCGAAACGTCGATCCCCTCCGTCAACACCGGAGCCAAAACGCACAGGTCTGTTATTCCAGTTCGAGCTTACCGGTGTAAAGCTGATAATATTCACCATGCTGCGCGATGAGTTCATCATGCGTGCCACGCTCTATGATGTTGCCGTGGTCCAGGACCATAATGACGTCGGAGTTACGCACGGTCGACAAACGATGCGCGATCACGAATACGGTGCGGCCTCGCATCAAGGCATCCATGCCCTCTTGGACGACTTCCTCGGTACGGGTGTCGATGGAGCTGGTGGCCTCGTCGAGAATCATGGCAGGCGGATCCGCCACTGCGGCGCGGGCGATGGAGATCAGTTGGCGCTGACCTTGGGACAGGCCCGAACCATCACCCTTGAGCACCGTGTCGTAACCCTTCGGAAGCATACGAATGAAGCCATCGGCGTTGGTGCGTTTGGCGGCGGCGATGCATTCCTCATCGGTGGCTTCGAGTTTGCCATATCGAATGTTGTCGAGCACACTGCCCTCGAAGAGGTTCACATCCTGCAGCACGATGCCGAGTGAGCGACGCAGATCGGCCTTCCTGATGTTCTTCACATCAATGCCGTCGTAGAGTATCTGCCCTTCCTGAACGTCATAGAACCGGTTGATCAGGTTGGTGATCGTGGTCTTGCCGGCACCGGTGGCGCCGACGAGCGCGACCTTCTGACCCGGCTTGGCGAACCATGTGATATCGTGCAGCACCGTCTTGTCGGGGTTATAACCGAACGAGACATTCGTGAAACGGACATCGCCCTGCAGAAGTGTCAACCGCCCATCCTCAGAGGTGACCGCCCTCTCATGAGCCTTCAAAGCCACTTCACGGGCCGACCCCTTCAGATGTTTGGCTGCCTCGAGAGAACGGGTCCCGTCGTCGTCCGCGGCTCGTTTCCAAGCCCAGTGACCGGTCGGACGATCGGTCTCGGTCATGGTGCGGCCGTCCGAGGCCAGCTCGACGCTGACCAAGCACACCGACCCTTCGTCCGACTCGGACGGTTCGTCGATCAGCTTGAAAATACGTGAAGCTCCGGCCAAGGCCATCATGATCATATTGATCTGCGAGGAGATCTGGCTGATCGGATTGATAAGCGCCTTGGAAAGCGTAAGGAATGACAC
This sequence comes from Bifidobacterium bohemicum DSM 22767, assembly GCF_000741525.1. GTDB lineage: Bacteria > Actinomycetota > Actinomycetes > Actinomycetales > Bifidobacteriaceae > Bifidobacterium > Bifidobacterium bohemicum. Next base: position 420,571 of record NZ_JGYP01000002.1, read on the forward strand.
GATGGCACCGATAGAAAGCGCGCCGGCGCCGGACAGCCCGAAATTAAACCAGCCGTTGATGCCGGCCACGCCACCGACAATGGCGAGGAGCACGTAGAGCACATTGCCCATATTGCCCATCACCGGCATAGTGATATTGGCGTAGATGTTGGCCTTTGCGGACGCCCGGCACAAAGCCTCGTTACGCTTGTCGAAATCAGACTGAGTGGCGTCCTCATGGTTGAAGACCTTGATGACCTTCTGCCCGTTCACGGCCTCCTCGACGAAAGCGTTCACCGCACCGATGGTCTCCTGCTGACGGATGAAGTACCGGCCCGAACGGCTCACAATCACCTTGACGACCAGCAGCATCAACGCCACGAACAGCAGAGTGAAGACGGTGAACGGCACGGAAAGCCACAGCATCGCGAACACGACCGCCACCACGGAGGCACCGGAGATCAACAGCTGCGGCAAGGCCTGGGAAATCATCTGCCGCAGCGTGTCTGTGTCGTTGGTGTACCTGCTCATCATATCGCCGTGCTCATGGGTGTCGAAGTAGCGAATCGGCAGGGTCTGCTGATGATCGAACATCTCGTCTCGAATGGTTTTAAGCACCCCCTGTTCCACGCCCACGACCATGTAGTTCCAGACGAACGAGGCCACCATGCCCAGAGCATACATCAAGCCGACCACGATGGTCATATGGATCAGAGGACCCCAGTCGGGTTTTTCGGCGTGGACGAAGGGCATGATGCAATTGTCGATCAGGGGCTGCAACACGAATGAAGGCAAGGACTGCGTCGCGGCGCAAATCAGAATGCCGACGATAATGACTACGCACTGCCAGCGATATCGGAGGATATAACCCATCAGACGCTTGGTGGTGCCTTCGGGCGCACGAGCGCTTGTTGAAACTGCCTTACCGCCTTGACGATCACTCTTGTAAGCTTGGCTTTTTTCTACGGACTGCGAGTCCACTTGACCTTCTTTTGTATGGTTGCTCATGACGGCATCGCCAGGTGTCTGCGATTGAATGCCGTCGGATTGTTTCACATTGATCGGTTCACTCATCGTCGTCACTCCCCTCGCCCTGGCTCTTCGTCTGGGACTGATAGATCGAACGGTATTCATCGCAGGTTTGCAACAGCTGATCGTGCGTGCCGCGGTCGAGGATACGCCCACCGTCCATGACGATGATCTCGTCCGACTCCTGAACGCTGGCCACCCGCTGGGCGATGATGATCTTGGTGGTATCGGGAATCTCGGTCTTGAAAGCCCCACGAATCAGCCGATCCGTCTTGGTGTCGACGGCGCTGGTGGAGTCGTCGAGAATCAGGATCTTGGGCTTCTTCAACAGGGCGCGCGCGATGCACAGACGCTGGCGCTGACCACCGGAGACATTGGAACCGCCCTCTTCGATATAGGTGTCGTAACCTTTAGGAAATTCCCGGATGAATCCATCCGCCTGAGCGAGCTTGCACACGCGACGCACGTCCTCATCGGTGGCGTTCGGATTGCCCCATCGGATGTTGTCGGCGATCGTGCCGGCGAATAGGACGTTCTTCTGCAGCACCATGGCTACCGCGTCACGCAACGTCTCAAGATCATATTCGCGCACATCGCGGCCGCCGACTTCAAGGCTTCCGGAGCTGACGTCGTATAGTCGCGGGATGAGCTGGACGAGACTTGATTTCGCGGAGCCCGTGCCGCCGACGATGCCGATCGTCGAACCGGAGGCGATCGTGAGGTTGATATCATCAAGCACCGGTCGTTCGGAGCCCACATCGTAGCGGAAGCTGACATCGTTGAACGTAATGGAGCCGTCTGGCACATCCATGATGGGATCGGCGTTGTCACGCACGGTGCTCACTTCGTTCAGAACCTGGCAGATGCGCTCGGCATCGGCCCGCGAGATGACGACCATCACGATGATCATCGAAACCATGTTCAAGGACATGAGAATCTGCATCGCGTACGTGACCAAGGCGGTCAAGTCGCCGGTGGTAAGGCCAACGGCCGCATTGTTGTGCGAACCAACGATCTGCTTGGTGCCCATCCATGAAATGATGAGCATGGCGCCATAGATGCAGGTGTTCAGAATCGGCCAATTGAAGGCAAGGACATGCTCGGCCTTGCAGAAATACTCGTATATTCGCTCTGAGACACGGCCGAATTTACGGCTCTCGTGTTCTTCGCGGTCATAGGACTTGACCACACGAATGCCTTGCAGGTTCTCGTCCACGATGTTGTTCAGATGGTCGTATGTGTGGAAGACCTTCTCGAACACAGGGTTCACCGAAAGCGCCAACCCCGTCAGAGTGACGCCGAGAATCGGGATGATGATCAGGAAGATCATCGAGATCGAAGGGCTGATGCGGAACGAGAACAGCCACGCGACGACGACCATCAACGGGGCGCGCACGGCCACGCGGATGCACATCTGGAACGCGTACTGGATGTTGGTCACGTCGGTGGTGATTCGGGTGATGATCGAGCCCGTCGAGAAATGGTCGATGTTAGTGAAACTGAACGATTGCACCTTCTCGAACAAATCGTGGCGCAGGTTCTTCGCGAACCCGGCCGATGCGATGGCCGCGTACCTTCCGGACATGAACCCCGCGAACAACGACACAACGGCGCATCCCAGCAGAATGAGTCCGAACTTCCATATCGCCGGCATGGAACCGCCGGCCACTCCCTGATCGATCATGGACGCCATGACCGTCGGTATCAGGATTTCCAGGACGCTCTCCACTATGACGAACGTGGGGGCCAGTATCGTGTCTTTTTTATACTCACGCAGACTTTTCAGAAGAGTCCGTATCAGGTGTTTCGGACGTTCCTCCTCAATGGTAACTGCACCGCTCGTGCTCATGTGTTCCTCTTTATATCCTTCAAAAGCCTTTAATCATATCAATTCAAGGCTCACCATCTTGGGATCGCGATCGGAATCCAGCGTATAAGACGTGGCCGATTGGATCCAGAATTCAACACTTCAACGCTATTACAGACCGGCTACAATTTGGCCTGGGAATGTCGCTTTTTATCAGGATTTGGACGAAGGGCTGAAATAAGGCAAGCTGAAACCTGCACTCACCCAAAACCCTTGAAAAACCTACGATTGAAAAACCGCAGGATGCACCGGGTCGCCGGGGATGGCGGATAATGTATCCATAAGCCCCAATGCAGCCTGCCACTGCGACACCGACACACCATACGGCCGCGCATCGAGACCACGAGCCTGAAGGTCGGCTTTGGCGGCCTCCACCTCCACCTCTGAGACGCCATCGAAGAAATCCTTGAGCCGGGCGAAATGCGCGTCATCATAATACAGATTTCCCACGGTAGCCGTCAGAAGTTCGGCCCGCTCGATGGGAAGGGAATCCCAATGTCGCATCTCCACGAAGTTCTTCAGCCGTACATCGTTGAAATGCGTGGATAGCAGATGCCCGACCTCGTAATCGTTGAGAGGGCGATCGGGGTAAACGTCCGCCGCGTTCTGACGGAACGCAACATACTCTTGCTCATCCTCAGACATACCGGCGGCCTCGGGGGTGTGCGTGAGATCGACGAACATCATCGGGGTTGCCAGAACGTCCGCCGCGTAGTCCTCCCAGCCGAATCGCCGGTCGTAGAGGCCTGGCGTAAGCCCGGTGCGCTGCGGGTCAGCCTTGTCCCATATGCGTTGCCGCATCAGCGGGCACGGGCTCGGGTTACCCTCGAAATACGGCATATTGCGAAACAGCAGCGCGATGATGGGGTTGAGAGCCGAACCGACACGCATCTTGGCGATGGCGTCCGCTTCATCCGAGTAGTCAATGCTTACCTGGGTGGAGGCCGAGCAACGCATCATGTTCAAGCCATACTGCCCCACATGTCCAAGATAGTCGTTCATTGCAGCATAGCGGCGCTTGGGGTGGATACGGATATCCGCAAAACCAGTGACGGGCTGATAGCCGTAGTTAATCAGTCGGAAACCCAGGTCATCGAGAATCGGGTCAGCCTCGGCGCGGAACTGAGAGTATATCTCACGCAACTGCTCCGGTCGATGCAGCACGCCTATGGAAACCTCGAACTGCGCTCCCGGTTCCAGCGAAATCGCGATGCCCGGACGCTTAAGACCCAGCAGATGTCCGTCCTCGACGAACTCCTGATCGGCGCGGTAGAAAGGGCGAAGACGTTCGAGCAGCTCCTCGACACCCTGGGGCTCCGCGTAACCAACCGCCACATCCGTGCCGTTGCGAACGGGCAAGTGCTCGATCTCGACCCCGTACCCATCATCGCGCTCCGGCTTGGCGCCGCGCTCAAAATAATCCACCAGACTCGCCACATGTTTGGCATTCACCTTTGCACCAACGTGAGCGTAACTGACCCGCACTGCATTGTTCATAGGTACCATCGTATTCGCTCAAAGCGAATACGGCTACCAATTATGCCCCCTGCGCATTTTAATCGAATCAAACCACGACACATCCGCCGCAACGAGCCTGTCCATCGATGGTCTTGACGGCCGACGGCACCCGCAGCTCTCACCGATGACCAATTTAGTGGGAAGCAGCTTAAACTTCGGTTCACCCCACGGCTTTCCTCTTCGCTCAATCAGCGACCTGGCCGCCAGACGCCCCATTGCCTGACTCGGCTGAAGCACCGTAGTCAGTTTTGGCGATGAAAACCTGCCGGCAAGAATCCCGTCATAGCCGGTGACAATCACATCTTCGGGAATGCGCCTGCCGAGCATCCGCATCACGGCCATGAAACTCAGCGCAAGCTGATCGTTGACGCATACGACAGCTTGAGGAAAATCCTCTCTTTCAACAAACGTTCTTGCCTCAGCCATCGCTTGGTCGATACTAGCCCCCCACTTCCCCAAAGACGGGTGCGTCACGGAGATATCGTACCGCTTGGCACGTTCCATCAACGCGTTGTACCGCTCATACGAATCCGGGGAATCAAGCGTACCCAAAAACGCAACATCACGCACATGATGCGTCAGAACCAAATGATCGAGCAACGCATACGTCCCGGCAACATTATCGACTTGAATGGATAGCGCATTATACGAAGATTTAGGTTCACTCAGCAACACCACTGGCCGCTGATCGCATAAAGCCTTGATTGTCGCAATGTCTGGTTTAAAACCCTCAACGAGCGCTACCCCGTCAACCCTACCGACAGAATCCACGAACGATTCATACTTGCCATTGGGTAAGGCTTGCAAAACCAACGCCTGATCACGCTCTTTGCACTCCAGCTCGAAGCCATGTTCAATCTCATCGACATACAGCGGGAAAGTCGAGATCTCAGGCTCTTCGACAACACCATCACTATTGCTCTTAGGTACATACCACAACGGTGAGGAAATGAGCATATCGAATGAAAACAGGCCAATAGCGTTTGTCTTGCCACTGGCCAAACCACGTGCATTACCGCTGGGAAAATAATGCAACTCTCGGGCAGCATCCAGGACCTTCATCTTCGTGTCTTCCTTGATCAACTCAGGGTGGTGAAAGGCATGGGAAACCGTACCAGTAGAGACGCCTGCTTTGAGCGCCACATCATAAAGCGTTGACTTTCCTACCACAAAACAATCCTCTCATTTTTCCGCCCATATACCTACACACTTTACGACCAACGCAAAACACTGGTCGAAAATTGCGATTTGACAAACTATTTTTGAAGCGCTTCAATATTGTTTAGGAAGTAACCACTTCCTAAACTCGAAGTAGAGGATAGAAGTATGAACATCATTAATTTGAAGCGCTTCATTGCTGCCGGACTGAGCATTGCGACCCTTGCAGGTTTGAGCGCCTGCGGCCGCAAAACAGACGGTGGCAGCGAGGCGAACAGAAATGCCGTCACCACATTGGACGACAAACCCGCCAAAGGTGACCTGAGCGTCTGGGCCATCGGTAACGAAGGCGAAAAACTGCCAAAGTTCGTCGACGCCTTCAACAAAGAGAACCCTGACGCCCACATCAAAGTCACCAGTATCCCTTGGTCTTCGGCCCACGACAAGTTCCAGACGGCCATCGCGGCCGGCAACGAACCGGATATGGCTCAGATGGCGAACACCTGGATGGCCGATTTCTCCGAAGCGTTTGCCCAAACGCCAAAAAATCTTTCGACCGATGGCTTCCCGAAGGATATGCTCAACGAGGTTCAGATCAAAGATAAGACGCTTGGCCTTCCTTGGTATGCAGATACACGCGTGCTTTATTACCGTACCGACCTTGCGGAGAAGGCTGGTTGGGACCACGCCCCCAAGACGTGGGACGAACTAAAACAAATGGCATCGGACCTCAAGAAGAGCGGCGTAGACAATCCGCTCCGTCAGTTGCCAAAAGGCACGGACGCCTTCATGGGAGCCAGCCCGTTCTATTTCTCCTCCGACGGCGACTACACCAACGGTTCGAAGTGGACCCTCGACTCCGAAGGCATGAAAAAAGGCATGAAGTTTTCCGCGAGCTTCTTCAAGGAAGGTCTGTCAAGCCCGAATGTGGACGCAAACCCCGGTTCCGACACCAACGAGTTCGTATCCGGCAAGACCGCAATGCTGTTCGGAGGCCCCACCAGCGTCGGTCAGATCAATGAAGCCGGCGGCGAAGGAATGAGCGAGAAGTTCGCCACGGCCCCGATCCCCAAGATGGACGAAAAGTCCGACCACTCCACCTCATACCTAGGTGGATGCGACTGGGTTGTGTTCAAAGACTCCAAGAAGCAGGAGACGGCTTGGAAGTTCATCCGTTGGGCGAGCCAACCGAAGAACCAAGTGCTCTGGTACAAGCTCTCCACCGATCTGCCCACGCAGACCGAAGCTTGGAATGACCCCGAGCTGAAGAATGACGACAAGTTGGCCGCATTCGGCGAACAACTCAAGCATGCGAAGCCGGCTCCTTCCATCAACACCTGGCAGCAGGTGTCCTCCGTCGCAGACGGCGTGGTCGAGAAAATCTACCGCGGCACCGTTTCGGTCGATGACGGCATGAAGGATCTGCAGTCCCAGGCCGATTCCATCGGACTTGGAAAGTGATTGCGACGTCTATCAACCATGACCAGTCGTAAGGCAGAGACGCAGGGTTCCGGCAAGGCCCTGCGTCATCGCCAAACCTTGATTGCCTGGGGATTCTCCCTACCGTTCATCATCATCTTCTCGATGTTCATGCTGCTGCCCCTGCTCTCGGCGCTGTACATGTCGTTCACGGACATAACCGCACACGATCTGCGCACGCCGTTCAACGTCAACTTCGTAGGATTGCAGCAGTATATCGCCCTGTTCAAAGACCCCCTGTTCCGGCATTCCCTGCTGGTGACGGGAACATTCGTCATCATCGGTGTGCCCGTGACGATCATCATCGCACTGGCGCTGGCCGTGGCCCTCAACAAGGGGATGAGACATCTCAACTCCTTCTTCCGTGCGCTATTTTATGCGCCTGTGGTCGCCAGCGTGGTCGCCGTCTCCGTGGTATGGCGGTACATTCTCCAAGATGACGGCCTACTCAACAACGTGCTTAAGACGATCGGCATCCACGGTCCGGCGTGGCTCAACGACACGCATGTGGCACTTCTCGCTCTGATTATCATGACGGTATGGCGAAATGTCGGCACGAGCATGATCATCTTCATAGCCGGATTGCAAGGGATGTCCGGTCAAGTCGAGGAGGCGGCATCCATTGACGGGTGCAACGCATGGCAGCGCTTCATCCATATCACCCTACCGCTGCTGAAACCGACGCTGCTGTTGTCGTTGATCCTGGTGTCGGTGAGCTATCTGCAGTTCTTCGATGAATCGTTCGTGATGACCCAGGGTGGGCCTTTGAACGCGACGCTGTCCGCTTCCTACTACATCTACAAGAAGTTTGGGTTCGGGCAATATGGTATGTCCTCAGCGGCCAGCTGGGTGCTGTTCATCATCATCGCGCTGGTAAGCGTATTGCAATTCCGTGTGATGCGTTCGGACGACTAGGAGGGTAACCATGAAAACAACCAGTGTTGCCACACCGGAAAACAAAGCGCCATTGTGGACCCGCTTCGTTCGCGCCCATGGGCCGATCTACATCGTGTTGGCCGTCATCGCCGCCATCTGGATATTTCCGTTCTTCTGGATGATTCTGGGTTCGTTGAAGACTCAGCAAGAAATCGTTGCGATTCCGCCCAAACTCTTCCCACAACACGCCACGTTCGCCAACTTCAACAAATGGTTCACCGAATTGCACTTCGGCAACTATTTCATGAACAGCCTCATTGTCTCGGTAATCACCGTTCTAGGCAATGTCGTCTTCTGTTCAATGGTCGGATACGCGCTGGCAAAAATGGATTTTGCAGGTAAAAAAGTACTGTTCGCATGCGTCATGATCACCCTCATGATCCCATCGGTGGCCACGTTCGTGCCGTTGTTCGTCATCGTCTCCGACCTGCATCTGGTCAATACATACGCCTCACTGATCCTACCCTACCTAGTGCAACCCATCGGAGTGTTTCTCATGAGACAGTTCATCGGCGACATCCCAGACGCGCTCATGGAGGCAGCACGAATGGACGGGGCCGGAGAGCTGTGCATTTTCGCGCAAATCATTTTGCCCCAATGCGGTCCTGCGTTGGCCACCTTGAGCATCCTGACGTTCCTCAGTTCTTGGAACAACTTCCTGTGGCCGTTGGTCGCGGCACAGAGCACCAGCAAATACACCCTGCCCGTGGCTTTGTCTCTGTATTCGACCGGCCAGAACGCAACGAATTATAGCGTGCTGCTCGCTGGATCGGTGCTCATCATCACCCCAATCATGCTGCTGTTCATCTTCCTGCAACGGTACTTCATCCAAGGAGTGACAATGACTGGCATCAAGTAACAGCCATTCCAGCATTCATCACTTATATTTTTGAAAGGACACCATGTCTTCAGCCACAACCCTGCGCTTCCCGAAGGACTTCTTCTGGGGCGCGGCCACCGCTGCCCATCAGATCGAGGGCAATAACGTCTCATCCGATTGGTGGCGGCGGGAGCAATCGTCGAACAGCGGTCTCAAGGAACGTTCGGCAGATGCCTGCGACAGTTACAATCGATACGAGCAAGACATACGCCTATTGGCAGAATCGGGACTTCAATACTACCGGTTCTCGATCGAGTGGGCCCGCATCGAGCCCGAACCAGAGCATTTCTCCACCGCTCAAATCCTGCACTACAGGGATATGATCGAAACATGCCGCCACTACGGCGTAGAGCCCATGGTGACGTTGAACCATATGACATTGCCATATTGGTTCGCCGAACAAGGTGGTTGGAAAAGTGCGGATGCCGTATCGCTCTTCAACCGTTACGTCCGCCAGATCGCACCGATATTGTATGATGTCACCTACGTCTGCACCATCAATGAGCCCAACATGGTGGCAATGACACGGGGAGGCAAGGAAGGCACCAACATGACCGCTGGGGCGCTGCCCGTACCGGATCTCGAAATCGGTCAGACACTGGTCGAAGCTCACAAAGGAGTCTGCCGGATCCTTCATGAAATCTACCCGAGCATGCTGATTGGCTGGACAGTGGCCACCCAAGCATTCCATGCCATGCCCGGTTGCGAACAGGAAACGGAAGAATACGCGTGGCCACGCGAAAACTTCTACCTCGATGCCGCCAAGGGTGACGACTGGATCGGCGTGCAAGGCTATCTGCGCACATTCATCGGTAAAGACGGCCCGCAGCCGATTCCAGACGGAGCCGAACGTACCTTGTGCGGCTGGGAGTACTTCCCCCCGGCCATCGGCATCGGGGTGCGAAACGCATGGGATCGCGCGGGGCACATCCCCGTCATCGTAACTGAAAACGGTTTGGCCACAAGCGACGACAGCCGCCGCATCGACTATACGTTCGGCGCGTTGCAAGGGCTCAAGGCCGCAATGGACGACGGTATCGACGTACGCGGCTACATTCACTGGTCGTTGCTCGATAACTACGAATGGGGATCGTATACACCTACCTTCGGGCTGGTGAGCATCAATCCCGATACATTCGAACGCCATGCGAAGCCCTCACTGCACTGGTTGGGAGAGATCGCAAAGTCCGGTATCGTTGAGGAACCCGTGAGATAGCACGATTTAACTCATTGTACAAGCGTCGTCGGATCACCATTGTTCAAGGCCCGGCGACGCTTCGTCATATCGATGAACTCTCAGTCAAAGGCAAAGGCGCCGAGCCCAAAACAAACAGAACGGATACAGTTTTTAAACTAAACACGGAACAGCCGACAGCACCAAGGACCCAGCGCCGGTTCAACTCGGAACATCAGCAACAAGGAGGAACGACGTAACGACCACACCTAAACATACGCGCACAGAGGCCACGTGACAACCGGAATGCGGGACGTAGAATGGTGGCAGAAACCACAATCACATTCAAAGGAGTTTGACGAATGGATACCACATTGTTTTCGTCGTTGACCATACCCGCCCCTACCGGCCAAGGGCTGACGCTACGGAACCGAACGATCCTGTCTCCGATGTGTCAGTATGCCGTCGAACGGCAGGACGGAGTGGCCAATGACTGGCATTTGCAGCATTACGGCTCGTTGGCCGCAGGCGGTTGGGGACTGATCACCGTGGAATCGACCACGGTGAACCCGGTCGGGCGCATCTCGCCGCGCGATTTAGGCCTGTACGACGACGATCAGGAGGCGGGGCATGCGCACCTCGTCTCGTTCATGCACAGGCAGGGCACGGCCGCTGCGGTGCAGCTCAACCATGCGGGAGGTCGCGCTTCGGGACAGCCTTGGCTTGCGGGAACGCCCGGAGGTTCCGTGCCGATCGATGAGGGCGGATGGCAGACGGTGGGCATGACAGACCAGTCCGTCGCGCCGAAATATCGAACCACCACCGCCCTTGACGAAGAAGGCCTGCACGACATCGCCACCGACTTCGCGACGGCGGCGCAGCGGGCCGACATCGCCGGCTATGACGCGATACAGATTCATGCCGCGCACGGATACCTTCTGCACCAATCACTCTCCCCGATCACCAATACCCGAACCGACGAATACGGTGGCGACTTCACCGGCAGAACCCGCCTGACCTACGAAGTGGTGGACGCGGTGCGCGCGGCATGGCCGGCATCAAAGCCGCTCGGGGTCCGCATCAGCGCCACGGACTGGGTCGAAGGCGGTTGGGACCTCGAATCCTCAATACGACTGGTGCGCGACCTGGTAGAGAACCACGGCGTCACCTGGGTCGACGTGTCATCGGGAGGCCTGGTTGCGACCTCGTTGCAACCCGCAGGCCCCGGTTTTCATGTGACGCTGGGGGCGGCCGTCAAAAACGCGTTGGCGAACACCGATGCCGTGGTCAGCGTGGTGGGCGGCATTTCAAGCCCGGAGCAGGCCGAGACGATGCTTCGCACCGGGCAGGTCGATGCAGTGAGCATCGGGCGTGCCGCCATGCGTAACCCCCACTGGCCGGCGAACGCAGCCGCCAAACTGCGCGTACCACGCGAGGAAATACCCTGCGCCCCTCAGTACTGGCGCGCCCAGTGGTGAAAGACGGACCATATTATATGAAATCACGCTGCACGAAGGCGAGCAGGCGGTCACCTCGATCGTTTGCCCGTCAACGACGGCCATGAACCTTGGAACGACATGATTTTCGTACTGTGGTTCGCAGCGACCGATTCGACAACCCCGTCCATCGGTCGCGCCCATACGTTTTCGTGTCATCGGCTCAACTGGCCGCAGCAGAATTCCGCAATCGCATCATCGACGGCACATCATGACCCTTGATTTGGTTTAAGGACGAATTCGGCACCCAGGGAAGCGGCAGAGAGGCAGGCGAAACACGGCAGGGTGCCTCGATCACGGTCAACAGTGGTCGGGGCACCCTGCCGCTTAAGCGTCTGATCCGCTTATGAGACCGATCAGTCGGCGGCGGTAAGCTTCTGGTGGTTCTTCTTGGCCGCAGCGATCATCAGTTTGATGCGGTTGAGCTGGTTGGCTTCGGAGGCACCGGGGTCATAGTCGATGGAGACGATGTTGGCCTCGGGATGGAGTCTGCGAATCTTGCCGAACATGCCACGTCCCGTGACATGATTGGGCAGACATGCGAACGGCTGGGCGCACACCACGTTCGGACAGCCCGATTTGATCAGTTCGAGGATCTCGCCGGTCAGAAGCCATCCCTCACCGGCCTGCACGCCGATGGAAGTGACCGTTGAGGCCATTTCCACGAGCTCAGGCATCGGAGTGTCCTGACTGAACTTGCCATGCGCAAGATCGATGGCACGGCGCACCGGGTTCTGGATGCGATCAAGACCCCAGCGCATAAGGGCATACGCTTTCTGGTTGCCGCCCATGCCGAGGTTCCTTTCCTTCCAGTCAGTGATGTACGGATTGGTGGTCATGAACTCCATGATGCCGGGCACCACGGCCTCACACCCCTGTTCCTCAATCACATCGACCAGATGGTTGTTGGCATCTGGATGGTATTTGACGAGAATCTCACCGACCACCCCCACGCGAGGCTTGCGTGGAATATGCTTCAACGGGAGCGCGTCAAAACTCCTGACAATCTCGTTAAGCAGCTTCTGATACGGCAGATACCCCTTGCCGATCCTGTCCTTGGCCGTCTTCGAGTAACCATGATGCTCGATGGTCTCGCGCACGATCTGATCCCACATCCGGTACAGCGCATTGGCGCTGCCCTTCTCCTTCTCGTAAGGACGAACGCGATAATGGCACTTCATCAGCAAGTCGCCAATCACCAGGGCCTTGACGGCACGCCACAACAGAGGAATGGTGACCTGGAAGCCGGGGTTGTCCTCGATGCCTTGCGTGGAAAGCGCGATGACCGGCACCTGCGGATAGCCCGCATCCACCAACGCCTTGCGGATGAGGCCATAGTAATTCGTAGCCCGGCACATGCCGCCGGTCTGCGTGATGGCCAGGCACACCTTATCGGGATCGTATTTGCCCTCGATGATCGAATCGACCAGCTGACCCACGACCATGATCGCCGGGTAGCAGGCGTCATTGTTCACATATTTGAGGCCGGTCTCCACATCCTGTTTGCTGGCGACCTTCAAATCGTCGAACTTATAGCCTCCCGAACGAATCACCGATTCGACCAGGCTCATGTGGACCGGGCTCATCTGCGGGGCGACGATTGTGTAGTCCCTGCGCATGTTCTTCTGGAAGCGCACCTTATGGGCGTAAGCCGAAAGGGTGCCCTTCGAGCGCTGTTTGCCGGACCTCCCGGCGTCGGCGACGGCCGCCCCGGAATCCTGCGACCCGGCCGTTGCGCCGTTGGCTCGACGTGAGACGTTCTTCATGGCCTGCGTCAGCTTCGGATTCGCCTTCATCACCGAATCAAGAAGCACTTGACGACCGGGCGTGGGCGCCGGAGATCCCGCCTTACGGAACGCGCCCTGCCTGTCGACAGGGACCTGCTTGTCTGCACCCTGCTCCGAGCCCATGCCGTCAGCGTTATTGCCGGTATTGGCGCTATCGAAAGCACCAGCGGACTGGACATCACCACCATCATTGACGGCATCCGTGGTAGCCGCAACCTCAGCCGACCTCAAATCGGCCTCCTGCTGGGCCTGATCGACCGCAGCCTGCGCGGCGGCCAGTTGCGTTTTGGCCTGTTCGAGCCTGGTTCGGGCATCCTTGAGCCGGGCTTCACGTTCGGCTTCGGCCTTCTGTGCCTGAGGATCCTTGTCGCTAAGGCCCTCAGAAGAGTTCACTAACGCCTGATCGCCGTCGGACTGTGCACTCTCGCCCTTTTGATTACCGGTCACCGTATCGGCGGCAAGCTTGGCCTTGTTCGCTTCGCGCTCCTCGATGGCCGCTTTGAGCGAACGCAGACGAATCTTCGCCGCGCCAAGGTTGCTCACTTCGTCAATCTTCAGAAGCGTATAAACGTCGGATTTATCTGCCAAAATCTCAGAAACCTGATCGGTGGTGATCGCGTCGATGCCGCAGCCGAAGGAGTTGAGCTGCACCAATTCCAGCCCCGGATACGACGCAACGAAATGCGCCGCAGCGTAAAGCCTGGAATGGTAGGCCCACTGGTTGGCCACGCGCAACGGCATCTTGACGACCTTCCGGTCGTCCACCTTGCGGAAACCGCCCTCGTTCTTGGCGCGAGGATCGTCCTCGCCATCACTCAGATATTCGCTTAAATGAAGATCCTCACCGGGTTGCAACTCGCAGATTGAATCTTCGGAGAGCACCACCATCCCCAACGAGCAGATCGTCTCGGGAATGCCATGGTTGATTTCGGGGTCGACATGATACGGCCGACCAGCCAGCACAATGCCACGGCAGTCATGCTCTTTCATGTATGCAAGCGCCCGGAGCCCCTCCTGCTGCACGTCATGCTTGAAGATCTTATCTTCAGCATAGGCGGCTTTGACGGCCGTCTGAGCCTCTTCGCGGGTCACGTTCGCCCACGCGAACTCCTCCACGATGCGATCGACCATCAGCTCGTGGTTGGCGAGATTGAAGTATGGGCGCATATAGTGCACACCCTCTTCGCGCAGCTCGGGCATATTCGCCTGGATGACGACCGGGTAATTGGCCACGATCGGGCAGTTGTAGTGGTTGTCGGTACCGCCATCGACAAGGTCGTCCTCTTCATAGGAGACACAGGGGTAGAAGATGGTCCTAACGCCCTTGTTGAGCAACCACTTGATATGCCCGTGCACCAGCTTGGCGGGATAGCAGATGTTCTCCGATGCGATGGATTCGATGCCCGACTGAAACAGCTCGTGCGAGCTGCGCCCGGAGATCATCACCTTGAAGCCCAGGCTTGTCAGCAGGGTGAACCAGAAGGGGTAGTTCTCGTACATGTTGAGCACACGGGGAATACCGATGGCGCCGCGCGTGGCCTTCTTGTCGGTCAGACGACGGTAGGCGAAGGCGCGCTTGTACTTGTAATCGTAGAGGTTCGGGCGGTCGCTGCGCTGTTTGTTGGCGTCGCCGCCGCGCTCGCAACGGTTGCCCGTGACGTAACGCGAGCCATCCTGGAAAGTGGTGATCGTAAGCTTGCAACGATTCTGGCACAGCTTGCATACATCGCGTTTGGAGGTCATCGATAGGTTGTCGAGGCCGTCGAGGCCGACCAGACTGGAAACGGTGTGGTCCGCGGCCGGGTCGTTGTCATATTCGTCAACATAATGCATTCGTGCGGTCAAAGCCGCACCATACGCGCCCATCAGACCGGCGATGTTCGGCCGGGTCACCTCGCGCTTGGTCAGCAGCTCGAAGGCACGCAACACGGCGTCATTGAGGAAGGTGCCGCCCTGCACCTCGATGGTGTCGCCAAGCTGGCCTGTGTCACGCAATTTGATGACCTTATACAGAGCATTACGCACCACCGAATAGCACAGGCCCGCCGCGATGTTCTCGATGCTGGCGCCTTCCTTCTGCGCCTGCTTGACCGACGAGTTCATAAAGACGGTGCACCGTGAACCAAGATCGACCGGATGATCGGAAGCCAGCGCCGCCTTGGTGAACTCCTCAATCGTCAGGCCCATGGACTGCGCGAATGTCTGCAGGAACGAGCCGCAACCGGACGAGCATGCCTCGTTGACGGAAATCGAGTCGATCACCCCGTCGTTGATGGCCAGGTACTTCATATCCTGTCCGCCGATGTCGATCACGGAGGTGACGCCCGGACTGACCATCTCGGCCCCACGGTAGTGTGCCATCGTCTCGACCACGCCCTCGTCAAGGTGCAGACCGGCGGTGATAAGACCTTCGCCATAGCCGGTGGCGCAACTGCGGGCGATCCACGCCCCCTGCGGCAGATCGGTCTCGATCTTGCGCACGATCTCTATGGCCGCGTCAAGCGGGCTGCCGTCATTGGTCGAGTATGACGACCACACGATTTCTCGGTCGTCATTAATCAAAGTCGCCTTGATGGTGGTCGAACCTGCATCGATGCCCAAAAAATGCGGACCCTTCGCCCCGTCGAGCGTGCCCACATGGATGTGCTCCTTGTGATGCCTTTCGTTGAACGCCTTGCGGTCCTCCTCCGTCTCGAACAGCGGCGGCATGGTGGAGGTGTTGACCTTCTTCCCCTTGAGAGCCTCAAGGTCGTTCAGGATATCCTCGCAAGTACGGTCGGCGAATGCCGCATGAGTACCATCGTCAAGCTGATTGTCCTCCCCCGCGATCAAGGCCGCACCGTATGCCACATACAGATGCGCGTCCTTGGGCAGTATGAATCGGTCAACCTTGCCTTCAAGCTGACGGGCGAAGGCCTCCCGCAGTTCGGACAGGAAGAAGAGCGGGCCGCCGAGGAAGATGACATTGCCGTGGATCGGGCGACCTGAGGCCAGGCCGCCTATGGTCTGAGTGGCGACGGCCGTAAAAATGGAAGCGGCCAGATCTGGTTTGTCCGCACCATCGTTGATCAGCGGCTGAATGTCGGATTTGGCGAAGACGCCGCACCGGGAGGCGATGGGATAGAGCAGCTTGTAGTTCTTGGCCATGTCGTTGAGACCGGATGCGTCCGTGTCAAGAAGGGTGGCCATCTGATCGATGAACGCACCGGTGCCGCCCGCGCACGAACCGTTCATGCGCTGCTCCGGGGTGGGTTTGAGGTATGTGATCTTTGCATCCTCGCCGCCCAGTTCGATGATGACGTCCGCTTCGGGATAGACCTTATCGATAGCCTCGGTCTCGGCGATGACCTCCTGGACGAACGGGGTCTGCAGGTCATCCGCGAGATCCAGTCCGCCGGAACCCGTGATTGCCAGGCGCACCGGACGATCCTCATCACCGCTCGTTTTGAGTCGATCCGCAATGTCGCGAATCAGCCCGGCCACCGTTGCACGCACGTTGGCGTTGTGACGCCGGTAATCGGAAAACATCGTATCCCCAAGGTCGTCACTGCCATCAAGCACGACCGCCTTGACCGTCGTCGAGCCGATATCGAGCCCGATTCGCAACGGTCGAGCCTTACTACCCGCCGTCGGAACGAATCCAGTATCAACCATGCCTACCTCTTCATCATCAAAATCAAGACCATATCACCGTAAGCTAGTATGAGCTTAAACACACATTCTTCAACGATAGTCTGAACGCCAGTCAGACTCCCCGTTCTGCCATATGATTATGCTCACAGTACCAACAATCGTGACCCACGTCTCTTGACAAATGCCCGACCATACACTAGGCATTTTTTGCGGTTCTGCCCAGTCATCTCAGACCGCATGCCCAGCCCCCTGCGGAAAAGCAACCAGTTGACCCTCGTAACTGGCCCGTAACCGGCCCCTTTTCTGCATAAACCCGCTCCCCCTACCGAAAAACGACCCGTTAGCTCGTGCAATTGGCCGGTTTTCGGCACCTTCTGCCGATTATGCCGAAAAAGAGCCGAATAGCCCACCCAAATGGCCTCTATTCGGCGCAGATCCGCTTCCCTGCCGAAATGGGGCCAAATAGCATGTCTAAATGGTTCTTTTTCGGCATTCGTCACCAATCATGCCGAAAAGAGCCAGTACAGCAGACAACAACATGGAGCACAACACTGATGGCGCGAATCACATAAGCAATGTCGTGAACCAAACAGCGATTCGGCGGATAAATTTCACTTCTTTCACATGACCACGCCACTTGCCTGAGGATAAGATTGGCACCATCCCCATCGCCATCCCATAGCTCTGTGGATGAACCTTGCGTCATCCACATGACTGCACCATATTCCAGTGGATAAAACGACCCGACACGCCCGAAGTGTGCATAGCCCAAAACGTTCATCCACATTGTCTTGTTTGACTTGCCATAGGAAGTCCGCATCGAATACAGTCGATGCCATGAGACGAAACCCCTCCATCGACCGGCTAGCCGACGAAGCCGAACGTGAGCGCCGCTATTTCTTCGGAAAGACAAACGCGCAACGCCACGCCATGCGGCGCAGGCGAGATGCGGGCGAACTCATGAGCCCATACAAAGGCATTTACGCACGCAAAAACTACTCCGCCACTCTAGACCCACGCACCAGAACAATGCATTTGATCCGAGCACTCGGCAAGCTTCATCCGGGCTGGTCGTTCGCCGGATTGAGCGCGGCGAATATTCACGGGCTCCCATATAGACAGAGTTTAGATGACGACACCACTGTCTGCATAGCGACCCGACACTCCACGAATCAACGGCACGCCGACGGACTCACGCTCATTCACATGACCGATATCCCGGTGACTACATGCGCAGGCTTGTTGACCACAACCGTAGAAAGAACCCTCATCGACTGCGCATTGCGACATTCTTTCATCGACGTCCTCGGAATGTTTGATTTCGTTCTGAGCATGGGTCTCACTACTGCTGAAGGAGTAAAAGAGCAATGCGCGACCTTGCAAAAAAGCAAGGCCGACACAGTGATAAACGTATTGCACTATGCTAATCCCCTGAGTGAGAACGGGGGCGAGTCGATGTGCCGGGCGGTCATTATCGAAGCCGGATTCGTCCTACCGGAATTGCAGCAGGAGTTTCGCGACCCACGCGACGGAGACAAGCTATATCGCGTCGATTTCCTGTGGAGACTGCCCGACCGGCGACTGGTGGTTCTCGAATACGACGGGATGGAAAAATACAGGAATCCAAAAATGACGGGCTGGCGCGGCACGCGTGCCGTGGTCACCGACGAGCGAGCACGGGAGAATGCGCTGCGCCGAGCTGGAATCAGCGAAATCATACGCACTGATTTTCAGGAGGTCATCAATCGTCAACCGCTGGTCGACAAACTTGCCACGGCCGGAATTCCTCCGGCTGCATCCTTGCGAAACTGAACCCCGGCAATTACGCAGGATATGCACACCTAGGCAGATTTCGCACCCCTCGCCACAGTCAGGCCAGAAGTGATTTGATAAGGCTGATGACGACCTACAGATTTTGCGCCCGTTGCCCCATTACAGGCCATTAGCTTAACAAATCCCAGAGGCCCACGCACCGACAACCCAGACGGCTAGACGACTCGATCGTCGGCAATCAAACGTGAGAGCAACTGGACGAGCCGACGAATCCGAGGGACATCACGAGCTCACCCCCCCCACCGATCCCGTGTCTTCCCGACAAAACCATCCAGACCGAAAACCGATGAAGCCAGCGACCCCTTTTCGGCAGACACCATTACCAATGCCGAAAAAGCACCAATTAGGACAGCCAAATGACCTCTTTTCGGCACCAACTTAATTGCCTGCCGAAAAGGGGCCAAATACAACTTGTCAGCGACCCTTTTTCGACATTTTCAGTTATCTTTGCCGAAAAAGAGCCGCTGAAGCAGCAGATATAGGATGCGAAGCAAGCGGGGGGGGGGGTAGAGCGGGGCGGGGATCGCCGACAAGCTTGCGACCCATAACGGGTACGGGTGCAACGAAGTGAACCGGCAGGTCAGCTGGCGGAACCTTCGCCGGCGGAGCGGTCCTTGCCATAGATTTCGGGGATGAAACGGGTTTGGTCGTGGAGCTTGGACCAGATCACCGGATCGCAAGTGCCAGTGGCCTCATGTTCCCGCAACGAAGCGGGGACGTCGATGATACGTTGATTCGAGGAACCCCGGAATTGCAGGAGTGAATCGTGGCGGTCCTTCATATAGCGGCCGTCCACAAGTATGTCCACGTAGCTCAACAGCTCAAGTTTGTCTGCGCTCTCCCCCGGACGCATCAGCTCCTCCCACGTATAGCCCGTCCAGCACCAGACGTCTTTGGAATGGCCGAATTCCTTGCGGATGCGCTTGGCAAGCCGAAGCAGCACGCCGGTATTGAGCAGAGGTTCGCCGCCCAGAAACGTAATGCCTTGGACAACTCCCCGCGATAGGTCCTTGATGACCTTGTCCTCAAAATCCTGCGTATAAGGATGACCGGCCTGAAAATCCCAGATGGATTCATTGAAGCACTCGACGCAATGGAATGGACAGCCGGAGACGTACACAGAGCAGCGGATTCCCTCACCGTCGGTCATCACCAGCGGCTTGTAGTCGGCGATCATGTCGTGGCTGAGCCTATCGCTGGTCCACTGACCGGCCTTGGGATTGTTGGCGTAGACCGTCGGAATCCAAGGTCCACGGTTCTGCTCATCCGACGCGAAATCATGCAGCCTGCCACCCGCAAGCTTTCCCATCGCTACTCCTTTCAAGCAAAGTAAAAGCGGCACACCGAACGATGAACCGCCTTTACTCTTTGCCTATAGAACTACCAAGCTACTTGGCCTCTTCGTACCACTCGCGCTCGGTGCCGTCCTTGAGGACGACATGGCCGGTCTCGCCGCTCATATGCTTGACACGGTGAGAGATCTCCTCGTGACGGCCGTGCACCATCGGGCGTTGCACCGGGTTGCCGAGGTAGCCGCAGGTACGCTTGGTGACGTTGCACTTGTCGGGATCGGAATTGCCGCACTCCGGGCACCGGAAGCCCTCTTCGGTAGGCTCGAAGTCGCCCTCGAAGCCGCAGACGTAGCAATGGTCAATCGGGGTGTTGGTCCCGAGATAACCGATGCCGATGTTGTAGGCGTAATCCCACACGGCCTCGAGCGCCTTGGGATTGGCCTGCAGTGCAGGGAACTCACAGTAGTTGATGAAACCACCGGCCGCGTAGTACGGGAAATCCTTCTCATAATCGAGCTTCTCCATCGGAGTGGGCGAAAGCCAGACCGGGTAGTGGAATGAGTTGGTGTAGAAGTCGTGGTCGGTCACTCCCGGCACACGCCCGAACTTCTCGCGATCCATGCGGTTGAAACGGTCGGTGAGGGACTCGGCCGGCGTGGAGTACACCGAATAGTGGTAACCCTCTTCCTTTTCCCACTGTTTGCACAGCGCATTCATCTTCTTGACGATTGACAGGGCGAATTCCTTGCCCTCCGGATCCCAGGAGTGGTCGGTGATCCAATCCTTGCCATAGAAGACGCTGGTCGCCTCGGCAAGACCGATATAGCCCAACGAGACAGTGGCGCGCGAATTCCTGAACAGCGTATCAACGCTGTCGTTGGCGCCAAGACGACCGAAAGCACCATAACGGAAAAGCGTCGGAGCATTGATGGGCTTGGCCTGCTTGCAACGCATGATGCGGAATTGCAGCGCCTGATGCGCGACCTCCATGCGCTCATCGAAAATCTTCCAAAAGCGGTCTTTGTCGCCGCGGGACTCGAGTGCGATGCGCGGAATGTTGACGGTGACGACACCGAGGTTCATGCGCCCGTCCTCTTCATCCTCGCCGGTCTCGGGGTTGACCCAGCCTTGCAGGAACGAACGGCAGCCCATCGGGGCTTTGAAGGAACCAGTGATCTTGACGATGTTCTCATAGAAGACCACGTCCGGGTACATGCGCTTCGTGGAGCACTCCAGAGCAAGCTCCTTCATGTCATAGTTCGGGTCGCCGGGATCGGCGTTGATGCCGTGCTTGATGGTGAACACGAGCTTGGGGAAGATGGCCGTGTGGCGATCACGTCCCAGGCCCCGAATGCGGTTGAGGAAGATCGCGCGCTGAATCTCGCGGGCGAACCACGAGGTGCCAAGCCCGAAACCGACGGTGACGAACGGGGTCTGACCGTTGGAAACCCGGTTGGAGTTGATCTGGTATTCCATCGTCTGCATGGCGTCATAGATGGCTTTGCGGGTCATGATCTTGGCATATACCTCGCGAATCTGCTCCAAGCGGGGCACGTCGGTATGGAACGGCTCATCCTGCGGCAAAGGCTCACGACCCTCAAAATGCAGGTTCTCCGGCTCTTGGGCCTTCATACCGTCGACCATGTCCTGTGCAACCTCGACCGACATCGAGTCGGGAATCAGAGCATGCGCCATGCGTAAGTGCTTTTCGTAGTCCTTCTGCGCATATACATCGAGCATCTCGTCGGCACGATTGACGGTCTGACCACCATACTGATCGCCGGCAATGTCCTTGATGATCTGCGTGATCTGGGTTGCCGCGGTGCCTATGGAGCGCGGACTGTCCATCATGGCGTTGCCGAGCTCGAAGCCGTTGGCGAGCATGTCGCCGAAGTTTGGCAGCGAGCAGTTGGTCATGGCGGTGAACGGCGAGTAGTCGGCATCATGGAAATGGATGTCGCCCTTCATGTGCGCATTCGAAACCGCATCCGGCAGAATCGAGAACGCAGAAGCCTTGGAAACAGCTCCCGCAAGCAAGTCGCGCTGCGTGGCGTAGACGTTGGAGTCCTTATTGGCGTTCTCCCGAATCAGGGTCTCGTCCTTGTTGACCAAGCGGTTGACGGCTTCGTTGATGTCCGTGGCCTTGGCGCGGTCGATGTCTTTATTGAGGCGGTAGTTGGTGTAGCTGCGGGCGACATCATAGAGGTGATCCTCAATAAGACCGTGCTCAACAAGATTCTGGATATCCTCGATTTTGGCCGGACCGTTGTATCGATCCTTGATCTCCCCCTCGACCGCAGAGGCCAAGTCGCGAATCAACTGCTCCTCTTCCGGCCCCACCGGCTTTTCAAGGTCTTTGAACGCGGACTTGACGGCCGCAACGATGTTGACCGCGTCGAACTCGACCACACGGCCATCGCGCTTCTCCACCAGCACGGGCTTCGTAGCAGTAGCGGGTTGTATTGTCGCGTCCAAGACCTGAGTCTCCATCGATGTCCCTTCCTTCGATTCCTTCGATGTGTACCGGACAGGTTAATATGCCGCAAACCACACGGATGTAACCTTTGTGTCGTTTACCACTATAGCGCTTGGCTACCACCATATCTAGTGTTTTTTATGTACTTCATTGCCAGATATAGTGATAATGGCGAAATCGCAAGGAAAATCACATTTGTGTAGTTTTCAGCAGACTCGCTTTTGGAGTGTCGCCGCAAAACTGCCTAATTAACCCTCAAGTTTCGTGACGATTACATAAGACCATCGGAAGCAGACGCGACAAAAAGCCGGCAAATCGACAGACCGGCCGCCCAATCACGACGAAAGACGACCGTCGGCCATGGCGTAGAGACGGTCGGCGATCTGGGTGAGCTCGCCGTCATGATGGGAGGCGATGACAATGGTCCTGCCCGCGTCCCGTTGTCTGCGCATCTGATCAAGGAAGACGCCGACCGACCGTGCGTCCAGCCCGTTCGTCGGCTCGTCGAGCAAAATCAGATTCTGATGCTCCATCAACGCCTGCACAATCGCCAGCTTCTGCCTCATACCAAGCGAATACGACTTGACCTTTTGGTCGCGCGCATCATACAGGTCGAAGCTCTTGAGCAGACGGGTCACCTCGGCCGAATCGAAGGCCCTATTGATGTCCGCGAGATATTTCAGGTTCTGCATCCCTGTTTCGGAACCGACGAAGCCAGGGTTTTCAATGATGACGCCGATCTTTTCCGGCAGCTTCTCATTGAATACCACGGGCCTGCCGCCTATGCTCACCGAACCGGAGGTGGGGCGGATGAACCCGCATATGGCACGCAGCAGCATGGTCTTGCCCGAACCGTTGGGACCGACTATGCCATAGATGGCGCCGCGTTCGAAACCCACGTTGACCGAACGCAGAATCTCCTTGCCTCTGATGACCTTGGAGTAGTTGCTTACTTGTACATACATGATTCTCTCCTTGACTTTTGTTGACGGACACTAACTTCTGTTGACTATTGTCGACGAACGCCGCAGGACCGCAGCATCAGTACATTTCGTTCCCGCACAACAGGAACGTATCCAGCACGGCCAGTCCGACCACACACAGCAGCAACACTGGTGCCCAATGCGGCACAGAACAGGCGCCCGAGGCAATCAACCAGCCGTCAAATTTTCCAAACGACAGCACCGCCGCGTAGACCAAGGCCGCCGCCAGATACCCCATCACGGCGCTGCCCAGCAGGTGGCCCGCACCAACAATCAGCATCAACAACAGCAACACCCCCGCCGCGCAAACCGCACCCGGCAGCTGCGAGCGTAATGAGGTGTCACCACGCAGGGCAAACGTCGCCACGAGCTGGACGACCGTAAACATCACGCAATAGGCCACAGCCGAGGCCAGATACAGAAGGAAGTGCGCGACACCACGCCTCTTGCGCACATAGACCATCGGCTCGGCCGCCATGAGGTAGCGCGAGAAACGCCCCAACGGCAACGCCAGTCCGAAAGCCATGAACATCACCGAAGAGACATTGAACGGCAGGTTGGCGATATTCGGGTCGTCACTGACGCGAAACATGCCGAAGAAAACATGCGGGTCGAAGGCACCGTAAGCGATGAAATCGCTATGCACCAGTTGCGTGAACACCAGGGCGTAGACCAGCGCCACGAGGACATGCAGCCCGGCTTTGTCTCGCAGCGACTGGAGCAGGTACCGAATATCATGCAACATGAGCCTCACCCCTCAAGATGATCGAACCGCGAGAATGCGAACAGGTCGGCCGCGACCACGACGATAAGAAACCCTACGAACGGCACGACCTGGTTGACAACGACCACGGGCCAGTCATCGCCAATGGGATACCAGAAGAAGTACAGATATCTCGAAACCGTGCCGGCAAAAGCCGTCAGCACCCAGTTGCCCAAGGTGAATACGGCCAGCAACACGGCAACGGCCACCGGCCAACGCACCCCCAGCGTGACCACCAATACGGCGACCAGGGAAACCGACAGACACATCATGAACACACGAACAGCCAGAACGAGCAACATATGCGGCATACCCTGAAGCACTTTAGGCCCATACACCAACGGCATGGTGACCCCGAAAACCGCGGTGCCGATCAACGTGCATCCAGCAACCACCAATACGAGCCATGCGAGGTTGGTGGCGAAAATGGAACGCGTCGACCGACGGGCAAGCAACAAGGCGGTAGGTTGGCAGCTGCCGACGAACAGGAGGATCAAGCACATCGGCAACAGGGCTCGCGTCGAGGTCTCCGTAAGCATCTGGTTGTACGACACCATAGCGGAGGGCCAACGTTGCAGACATGAGGAGATGGTATACAAAATCGAAACAACCAGCATGGCCGCCATCATCCACCTCACGCTCTTCGAATGACGCTTCATCCCCGAACACACGTCACGCATCATCACGACGCTTTTTGAGGACGGCCAATACCACCACAATGGTCCCCGGAAGCACCACGGCCTTCATCAAACTTGGTATGAACGCGCCATTGACAGTCATTAACGCGACATACAGAAACTCCATATACGACAGATCTAAGTCATACGGCAGCAGTCCGCCAGAAATCTCAGGCGCATACCACGCTATGAGGAACAGCACAAAGGGAACCAACAACTCGACATGCTTGTACCTGCTGAAGAACGAGGCTCCTACGGCAATATCGGCCAACAGACCCGCCACGACAAACACCGACAGAAAGACCAGCACCACGAGCAACGGCTGACTGAATTTGTAAAGCGGATAGGCCCAGTTGTGCTCTTCAATCAAAACATAGCTCATCGCCTTCTTGCCGTTTGGATTACTGATCACAGTGGAACGGCCAGAGATAAAGGACATATGTGGCGCTTTGGCTACGGCAAACACCAAGTTGATCAGCAACGGCGAAACACCGGCAAGCCCGCCTAAAATGAAGCCCGAACACAGCGAGGTGTTCAGAAGCGACGAGCGAGAAGGCCGGGGCTCAAGCTCACGGAGCCTGCCGCTGAACTTCTCCCGCGCGAACACGCTGCCCCCAAGCAGCGCCGCCACGATTGGCAACAGGTACATATACAGTATGCTCCCATTGCCATCCTGCGAAAACAGCATCATATACTTAAGAAACGTCGGTGCACTATCAGTGACATAAAAACCAGCATGATAGGCCGTCCAATACTCCGTCCAAGTCAGAAAGACACCTATGGCCAACACCGCCGGCACTCTCCAGCTGGACAACGCCGACAGGAGCTGACACTTTAACAACCTACGATTCACCTGCTCACCCTCCTAGTTCCAACACGAATATGTGGCGCAACTAAGCAAATGCCACGCCACATCTCCTACGTCACAGCGGATCAGATGCTATCCGGACTCCACACGCCACTAGAAGTGCCACCCTTGCCGCTGTTGGACTGTATGCGCAGATGAATCGTCGGCTTACCCCATTCATAGGCATACTGCGAAATCAGACCCGATTGGTTGGCCCTTAAATAGGCTGTGGATGAATGAACATCATCATTGTGGTACCCCAAGGCCCAGGCCCGAATAACACCGTCCCCAACCCTGACGGAATCAGTCCTGATATAGGCGGATGACGCATTCCACTTCGTCCGATTCGGCGTATCCTGCGTGTTCCAGCCGGCTAACCGTACGCTTCATCCACTGTCACTGCTATTATTGGCCATGGCAGGGGTCGCGAAGCAGAACAACGATGCCGCAGCAGCCACCACAGCGATGCCTTTTCTCTTGAGACTCATCATCATTGATCGACCTCCTCATCTCATGAAGCTCGCCTCGAGGAATTCGAACCTACACAACTTTGTATAAAAGCTTCACGCCTTATCCTACATGATGGGATTCGCAGGGTCAAGTCCATCATCAACAGCCATACAACCTCCTGCCACTGACCAGATCGAGCGGACCAAAGCAGCCCACTGAGAGCAATGCCGTCTTTGGAAGCCCCGTCGCCCTCGCAATTTCATCGTACATCCTATAATAATCAGACTGGCAGGTATTGTTGTGGGTATGGATTTCGGACAACAGACTTTGAGCACGCAGACGCAGGACGGACCAAGACCGCTTGACCAGCTGCCGCAGTTGGCACGCGACACCACCGCGGAAAACCCGTGGCCGGTGAGCGTGGTCAGTCAGAAGTACCATGATGCCGTCTCGCGCTGGCCGGCTTCGTGGGTTGAAGGGCAGATCGTCGAAATCAACATGCGCCGCGCGACTTCGGGCTATATCACCCTGCGCGACAGCTTTGAGGACATCTCCATTTCGGTGATGGGCTTTCGCAATTTCGTCAGTCTCGCCAGGAACTTCCATCAGGGCGACCGCGTGGTGATCCACGGACGGCCGGATGTGTGGATAAAGGCCACACGCCTGAGCTTCGTGGCCGACGACATACGCCGCATCGGCGCCGGGGATCTCAAGGCACAGATTGACGAACTGCGCAAGAAGCTCAAGGGCGAGGGGCTTTTCGACCAGGAGAATAAGGTGCCGCTACCGGAGTTTCCCGCCTGCATCGGGCTGATCTGCGCACCGCAGGCACGGGCGGAGGGCGACGTCATCACGAACGTGAATCTGCGTTGGCCGGCCGTCGACTTCAAGGTGGTGCATGCCCACGTCCAAGGCTCGCAATGCCCTTCCGACGTAATCGCCGCAATCAACAAGCTCGACGCCGACCCCGACGTGGACGTGATTATCGTGGCGCGTGGCGGCGGCAGTTTCGAGGATCTCATCGGATTCTCCGACGAAGGCGTGGTGCGTGCCACGGCCGCCTGCGCAACCCCGATCATTTCGGCCGTAGGTCACGAGGACGATTGGACGCTGATCGACTTGGCGGCCGATCTGCGCGCCTCCACCCCCACTGACGCGGCGAAGAAGGTCGTGCCCGATATCCGTGAGCAATGGCAACTCATCGAAAACGCCTGGGGGCAGATTCAGATGCGCGTAAGCACGAAACTGCAGAGCGAGGAGCAGCTCATCGAGGGGTATGCGAATCGACCAAGCCTGACCCACCCCGAAACGATGCTCGAACCCCACGAACGCTTTGTCGCCGATGCCGAACAACGTATGCGACTGGGACTTACACGCATTGTCGACGACGCTGGACTCACGGTTGAGAAACTGCATGCCACGCTCACGGCCCTGAGCCCGCAGTCAACGCTGGATCGGGGCTACGCCGTGGTGCAAGGCGCCGACGGTCATGTCATTGACGACGCATCCGCGCTTAGCGTCGGGGATCGGCTGACGGTGACGCTCAAGCACGGAGAAGTCGTTTCGAACGTCACGGAAATCGAACAATAACCAGCAAACGAGAACACACAATATAATTTGAAGTTTCCAGGAAAGGACCGCAGCATGAGCGACAAGACCAATAACGAAACCGGCAACGAAAACGACATCGCAGCTTCCAGCTTGACCGATAAGGAGCGCGACGAAATCGCACAACTGCCATACGAGCAGGCTCGCGACCGCCTTATCAAGGCCGTTCAGGCACTGGAAGCCGGCGGTTTGAGCCTCGACCAGTCGATGCGTCAGTGGGAAATCGGAGAAGCTCTGGCCAAGCGCGCACAAAGCCTGCTCGCCGACGTACGCGCCAAGTTGGAAAACGCCCAGGCCCAACAGGAATCGACGGCCGCCACGGCAGGAACGCAGTCGAATCTCGAGTGACGACGAATAACGCAAAAATCGCCGCACTGAAACAATGCGGGGTTCCGGCCGACTACGGTCAGAATCCCGCATTGAGTTCATTGAGGGTATTTACTTGTTAAAATACTTCTCAACGACTTGCTCAACCGTTTCGCCATTGAGTTCGGCAGCTTCGCTCTCAGCCTGGAACAAGTCACTGAGCATCATATCAGCCTGCTCAAGATTCAAGTCAACACCATTCTCCTTGGCAACCTCAATCACTTCGGAAATCGTAGTGACCTTCCTAAGCTTATCAGCCAACGCCTTTACATCCATGTGTACACTCCTATCGTGAACATCAAATAGAATCTACTTACATCATCCATTTTAGTCGTTTGCCATCACAAACCGCAGCAGAAATTAGCATACGGCGTTTATGGCGAAATGTCAGGGTTCTTGACGACACAGCAACTTGAACCACGACGACATTATCGGACACAACCAGTCCAGGCGTGCGCCATCAAGTCTCAGACACCGCAATCGTGGCCAAAAGCGCGGCATGATCCGAACCTTCAAGCGGAACCGAACGCACCTGCCCTACCATGAGCCCTTGATCGACCAACACATGATCAATGCCCACCACGCGGGGCACATACGCTATGTTGTCCGGCCACGTCCAAACGAAACCATGCCCGGAGGCCATGGCGGCATCCTGAAAACGGGTTCCCAAGATATTGCGGAACGCCGTGTGATCGGTGGTCGCATTGAAATCGCCCATCAACACCATGCGTCTATCGGTTTTCGAGCGCATCATCGCCACTTCGTCAAGCGACCGACGCCAACGACCCCACCGTCCCGGCTTGGGCGAAGTCGTGTGAACGGACACGAAACGCAGGGAAGTACGCCCCCCATCAAAGGCGATGGAACCACCTGGCATGAACGATGCCGACGAGTCAACATCATCATCAGAAGGCGAATCGATGGGCGAGGCGGCGAACAGGCCGTTGCCATACTTGCCGTCGGACGAGGCAACTTGAGAATACGGCAGATACTGGTCGATGCCGGCCGCTTCTAAAGCGCGAATGAAACCGGGCGTCGTCTCCTGCAATGCCAGAACCTCCACCCGTTCGTCGCGGACAAGGTCAACAATTGACTGCGGATCGGCACGACCCTTATACACATTCGCCGTCATCACACGGGCATACGAATCCGATTTGTCGGAATGAGGCCGAGCTTCGGCTTCAAGCGCGGACTGCGGAAGACTCTGCGACGGGGTCACATATGGCGCCTGCCACCAACACTGCAATGCGATGCTCAATAAGGCGACCAGCGCGGCGAACCATCTCCTCGACGCCAAGGACAACAGGAGACCGACAACGGCCACCAACACGAACCAGACGGTGAACGCGGCGACAATGGGCACATAAGGCAATGATTGCAATTCCTCGGGCAGCACCCTCGAAAGCGTGCCAATCAGCGCCAACACCACGCACAACCAGGCCAAAAGACCGAGAATCACGCGCAGGAAACCCGATTGGCTTCTGCTCTTTTCACGTTTCTTGCCTCGGTTCTTCTTACGAGACTTGGCAGTGCCTTTGCCCATGAATCCTCCCGGGTCGGCTATGTGATTGAGTTGATTGAGTTGATTGCAGCCGTGTCTGCTACAACGAAACCGACAACAGGTGCACTACGCACCGCAACAGAACGATGCCGCCATAGACGGCGACATCCACCGCGGTGCCTACCCCAACTGCCCTACTGGCAATCAGGGCATCCGAGTGCCCTTGAAATATAGATAATTGACGAAATCACGCGGATACTTCGTGCCGGATTGCACATTGGCAAACATGAGCACCGCCTCGCGAGGCAGTCTCCTTTCGCCCCATACTATTGAATTCGCAAGGCGAAGTCCCCTGGCTCCGGCCGGATCGTCAGCCTGGCGACCATTTTTATCAAGCAATGCCCCCTGCTTCGCCAACGTTACAAGCTCGTCATGGTCAAGCACCTCGCCAGGAGCACTCACCAGTCCTCGCCTGACGAGCTGGACGAACGTCTTGCGATCGGCCACCATCATATTGATCTGCCCGGCTGAAACGCGCGCGAGAATCTGCGGGGAACTATCGCCATATCCTCCGGAAATATCCGCGGAAGCGTTGACTTCAACCAATCTGTCATCCCATATATGCTCATGCCGAGCGAAATCACGACCCAGAGCTTTTAACCCCTCAGCATCCCGAGTCATGCCGAAACCTTGGATCGCGAACACCGGATCCGGCGGCTTGGTGACGTACGTGACCACCACGGCCGCCACCACGCCAATCGTAACGACGACGGCCACCAAACCAAGCAAAAAATGCTCGACGAAAAACATCCAACGTTGCCGGCCATGCAACCCTCGCAACGTCGTCCACATGGACTGCTCAGCATAAACGTTGGGCGCGGCAAGACCTGCGACCGCAGCTTTCTGATCGGCGCTCAAAGCAACGTCGTGATTGGCCTCATCCGACCTTTTCATACCCGCCCGATCGACCATCATCACCTCCGCTCACCTTGATCTACGCTACGGAGAATCAGCGTATACAAACTATTGCGGCCCGACCGCCGAAGCGGCTTAAAACCAACCAATTCGCCACACCAGGCCGCATATGGCGCGAACGAGCCGCATGCTGCCATGCGACCCGGATGGGTAAAGGAAGCGTGCCCGGAATCAGATTCGAACTGACGACACCCGCTTTAGGAGAGCGGTGCTCTATCCCCTGAGCTACCCGGGCAACAAACCACATTGTACACGGCGGCCCCGCCAGTACACACCGAAGCGGTCTCGACCGAGAATCGCCTATTGTTCGACGATTTCACGATACAGGCTTTCAAGCGTTGCCTCGCGCACTGTTTTTTCGAGTTCGCACTCCCACACCACGATGACCTTCCAGCCCTCCGCTTCAAGTTGCGCGCGCTGCCGTACATCACGATCGTGATTGCGTGTGAGTTTCCGTGTCCAAAAATCAACATTCGACTTAGGAATCGAACACTTTTTGCACCCTTCGTGCATATGCCAGAAACAGCCGTTGACGAATACCATCGTGTGCCATTTGGGCAGCACCACGTCCGGATGACCCGGGTATCGCTTGTCGTTCTTGCGGAAACGCAGCCCGCGCGAGAACAGATAGCTGCGGACCATCACTTCAATCGCGGTGTCCTTGCCACGAATACGGGACATGGTGTAGCTACGGGTGCCGCGCGCGTACTTCTCGGGCTTGTCGGTTTTTGAACGTTTGCGGGGTTTCGATGACTTGGACGACTTCGACGGACCGTCGGTCAACACGGATTGCATATCAGGCACGCCCTATTATCGTGATCCCCACTCGACATATTCACACTCGACGCGCGGCCGTCCGCAAGCCGTCGACACTTAGACACCTTCGGCTAAACTGGTTTACAGCAGGAACACACGCGATACATGGAGGTATGCATGAGCAGGCTGAACGGAAATCGGGCCAAAGCCGAACGTGAGGGGCTTAAGGTAAACGTGGCGATTCTCGGCGCGGGACGCATCGCGCATTCCATGGCGAAGACGCTGCTGGCGATGTCCAACGACGATCGGTATAAGAACCTGATCGCCCCTTATGCGGTCGCCGCACGGGACGGCCAGCGCGCCGCTGAATTCGCCAAGCAGTACGGTTTTCCCGTCTCTTACGGTTCTTATGACGAATTGATGAATGACCCGAATGTGGATCTCGTCTACATCGCAACCCCGCACAGTCTGCACGCCGAACAGGGCATCGGGTGCCTCAAAGCAGGAAAGAACGTTCTCGTGGAAAAGTCGTTCACCGCCAATACCGCGCAAGCAGAGGACCTTCTGCGGGTGGCGAACGAAACCGGGCTGACCTGCACCGAGGCCATCTGGCCTCGCTACATGCCTTCACGCAAACTCATCGACGACGTGATCGCCTCCGGGCAGATAGGCGAGGTGAAGGCGGCCTCGGCCAACCTAGGCTATGCGGTAATCGGCAAACCTCGGATGCTTGACCCGAATCTGGCCGGCGGTGCGCTGCTCGACGTGGGCGTCTACCCGCTCAATTTCCTTGATATGGCTCTGACCGACACCAGCGACCGCACCATTGACCGCATCGAAACCTCAATGCTACCTTACGAAACCGGGGTTGACGCCCAAAGCTCCACCACCATGTTTTATGACGATGGCGTAATGGCGATGGCTTCCAGCTCAATGCTGGCCACAAGCGACCGCACGGGTGTGGTATGGGGCACCGAAGGATACCTGATGTGCCAAAACGTCAACAATCCCGAAAGCCTTGACATCTATGACACCGAGCACCAACTCAAGGGCCGCATCGACATTCCGGCGCAGCTGACCGGCTACGAGTACGAGGTTGCGAGCGCCGCGAACGCCGTGTTGGACGGCCGCATCGAATGCCCGGAGATGCCGCACGCCGACACTCTGAAGATCATGCGTCTGATGGACCGGCTCCGGGCCGCTTGGGGACTGAAGTATCCGTTCGAATAGACGCATCGCCTAGTGATGATGCACAACGGCCGGATCGCATGGTTTTGTCAATACGACACCATATGATTCCGGCCGTTGTCGTCCAAATATTGCCGTGCCACACTCTCTCAACCGTGTTCCATCCACGTTCGAGGTATCCTGGGACCGTCAATCTCTTTAACTGAAATGTGGAAGCATGGAAGCAACACCCCTCCAAGTGGTAGGAGCCGCGATTGTGCGCGACGACGCCGTTCTTTGCGCACAACGTGGTCCTTCAAGAACATTATCCGGATACTGGGAATTTCCAGGCGGAAAAATTGAAACCGGTGAGACGCCGCAGGAGGCGTTGAGGCGAGAAATACGGGAGGAAATACACTGTGAAATCGCGGTAGGACCTAGAGTGTGCTCAACCCTACAACACTATGATTTCGGCACCATCAATCTCACCACGTTCCTATGCACTTTGATCGGTGGCACCCCGCAACTGACCGAGCACACGCAGTTGAAATGGATCCAACGCAGCAGGCTTTCCGCTTTGCGTTGGGCACCGGCAGACATGGAGACAGCACGACATCTGATCAGCACGAACCGGCCGGAGGGAAACGACAATGACTGAAACCGAGTCAAGCCCCAAACGAGATTTACTACTCGAAGCCATCACCTCAGGGTTCGTTTCAGGCAATCCGAATGCTGATAACTTGCTTATTCCGATGCTCATAGCAAATCGTGACGGCCTGACTATGGAGGAAGCCCTTAAGTCCGAGCTGAAACAATGCAAAAGTTTCGACATGTCCGTGGCTTTTATAGGCAACGAAGAACTGAAATGCCTCAAGCAGTACTTTCTTAACTTCGATCGGCGCAATTTACGCCGATCCGGCCGTATCATCACTTCGACCTACAACTTTTTCAACACCCCCGACGCGTTTCGTACGCTGCTGCAGATCCAAGAGAACGCGAATATCAAGGTATATATCTGGCAGGCGGATGAACCAAACCATAGTTCCTCATCCATCGCCAACTACCGGTACCACCCCAAAGGATATGTCTTTCGGCATCAAGACGGCGAAGGCACGGAGCTGGATTCGACATACATCGGCAGCTCGAACCTCACTTCGACCGCACTCAGAGAGAACAAGGAGTGGAATCTCAAGGTCTCATCGAGAACCAACAGTGGTTTGGCACAGCAAGTCAATGGTGAGATCGACCATCAAATCCAGGAGTCCGTTCGCCTTGACGGCGATTGGTTGAAGCGGTATGAAGAACAGTACGAACGTTACGCGCCCAAACGCCCCACGACACCGATTCAAAGTAACGATCAACCGATCAGGCCGAACTCAATGCAGACAGAAGCGCTGATGAACCTGGTAAGCCTTTGAAAAGCCGGTGAGCATCAGGCCATCATCATTTCTGCCACAGGAACAGGTAAAACGTATCTTTCCGCTTTTGACGTGAGGCAATGCCACCCCAAACGCATGCTGTACGTCGCACAACAACAGCAAATTCTGACAAAATCAATGGAATCATACCAGAAGGTTCTTGGTTGCGGAAAGGAGGATCTCGGCCTGCTGACCGGCAACAGCAAGCAGGGCGACCGCAAATATGTTTTCGCCACGGTGCAGACCCTCGCTACGAGCCTGGACCAATTTACTCCTGACAGCTTTGACTACATCCTCATCGACGAAGCCCATCATTCGGCGGCCGACTCATACCGGCAAGTGCTCGACCATTTCAAGCCCAATTTCCTGCTCGGAATGACAGCGACACCTGAGCGAACGGACAACGCTGATATATTCAATCTTTTCGGTAATAACATTGCATACAATATTCGTCTTCAGCAGGCACTCCAAGAGGACATGCTATGCCCATTCCACTATTACGGTGTACACGAGTATATAAAGGACATACCGAATCAGTATGCGGTAGGACAGGTCAATGAGCGGTTCGATGTGACGAAAGAGGACAAACACGAAGCTTTGAATGCCTGGATTCAACGGCTGATCGATCCTCAAAGAGTCCAATATATCATTGATATGTTGCAAAGTCACGAAGATCTCTCGGTACCGGTATGCGGGTTGGTGTTCTGCAGTCGGCAGGAAGAGGCCAGCAAGCTCTCCGTTTTGTTCAACGCCCGATATAACCAACAGGCCGAACGACCTTATCGCACCGTCGCGGTAACAAGCGACAACGCCAGTGACCGCGATCAATCAATTAAACTGCTTGAACAAGGCAGGCTTGACTACATTTTCACGGTTGATTTATTTAATGAAGGCGTCGACATTCCCTGCCTCAACCAAATAGTCATGCTCCGCCAGACCAAATCAAGCATTATCTTCACCCAGCAGCTCGGACGCGGCTTGCGCAAAGCCCCGAACAAAGACTCGGTGACGGTTATCGATTTCATTGGCAATTACGCGAACAATTACCTCATCCCCATAGCACTCTATGGCAATAGTGGAGACAGGGACGTGGTTCGTAAGAATCTTCAGCAACAATCAATCGGACTTTCATCGGTGAGTTTCGATCAGATTGCAGAGCAGCACGTACTTGACTCAATAGACTCAGCCGATCTATCAGCGATGCAATTACTTGCGAAGCAATACCGACAGTTGCGCAATGAACTCAAGCGCATCCCGATGCTCATGGATTTCGTCAAAATTGATGCATCCCTTACATACACCCTGGCAAACAAGAAGGACAGTTACTTGGAATTTGTCCGTTCACGAGAACGGAGTCTTTCACCGGCCGGCAGCGCCGACAAAACGAACCCCATAACACTTCACCCCACTGATTCACGGGAAAACGGTGCTTTGAAAATGGTTACCGCAACACTATTGCGCGGGTTAAGACCACATGAACTGGTTATTTTAGCATACCTTTGTGCAATACCGACTCCGAAACCGGAAGTAAGCACGATCGAACATGAGATTTTGCCGTATGAAGGCCCGCAGACACCGGTAACCATGAACATTGAGGAACTAAAGGCGACCTTGGCGTCATCATTCCCGCAATCGTATATCAGCAACAAGCAATGTTCGCAAGCGTTTCATGTACTAGATCTGACATACTTCACCGCTAAGAACCAAGAACGATTCGGCGGTGCGCCATTGATCCAGAAAACCAAAGATGATTCATGGACCCTGACCGACTGGCTTTCAAAGGCGCTGCGTTCAAACCCGACATTCGCGACTTTCTTTGCGGATACCGTACAAACCGGACTAGTCAACTGTCGACGGCGATACCAGCAAACAGATAATTCCGATAACGGACAAAACCGTGGGTTCATCTACGGTGAGAAATATAGCATCTTCGACATCATGCTTCTTTGTGGCTGGGAAAACGAACAGGTGCCGCAAAACGTTGGCGGTTACAGATTGGACACAGACACCAACTCGCTTCCCATTCTCATAAAAT
This sequence comes from Bifidobacterium bohemicum DSM 22767, assembly GCF_000741525.1. Taxonomy (GTDB): domain Bacteria; phylum Actinomycetota; class Actinomycetes; order Actinomycetales; family Bifidobacteriaceae; genus Bifidobacterium; species Bifidobacterium bohemicum. The sequence continues at coordinate 456,654 of NZ_JGYP01000002.1, forward strand.
ATGAAAACAGCCAATACGGAGACCGTTTCCTGAGCACCGGCGAAATAGAATGGTTCAGCAAAAATCAAAGAACCCTGAAATCGAACGAATATCTTTGGCTACTCGATAACGCAGAATCAGAGAACTGGCCAGACGCACATTTTGTGCCCATTTTTATCCGACGAAAACAAGAGCAACGCGAAACCACCTATTATTACGTCGGCAAAGCCGACGCGATCAGCAACGTGCACCCCGATCATAATCTGGACGACAACGGCAAGGAGCTCAACGTGGTCATTTCGACCCTCCACCTCGACAAACCCGTCGATCCGCAGCTGTTCCATCATCTGACGGGCCGATCCGCATTATAGGTTCCAAATTGCCTCATCACGGTCCTGGACAACCAAGCAACATCGGTTCAGATGCATAGTGCGACAGATCGCGAATCTGACGTATCATGTTATTAATTGTCGGTGAAGGAAAGAAGAGGCCAACCATAGTGATGCCGGCCAGAAAGAGGCCAAAATGCCACCAGTTATCCCCGGCTGCGACTATCTGCGCTTGTTAGGCTCCGGTTCCACTGCGGACGTTTACCTGTATCACCAGCATACACCGAATCGCGATGTGGCCGTCAAAGTCGGCAAGCAGCAGACCGGACACGATCCGAACACGGCATTCGCCAACGAAGCGGACATAATGGCCTCGCTTTCGACCCACCCTTACATTCTGTCGATCTACGGTTTCGGATTTACCGTCGACGACCTGCCATACCTGATTTTGGAATACGCTCCCCACGGCTCCTACAAGGAAATCATGCTGGCCCGGACCATGGATGCCCGCCAGACCATCGACCTTGGAATCAAATTGGCCGGAGCACTCGAGACGGCACACCGCCACGGCATCATTCACCGTGATATCAAACCCGCCAACATTCTGGTGACGTCACAAGGACTGCCCGCCCTTTCCGATTTCGGCATCGCGACCAGCGTCTATGACGCCAAGACGCAAACCGGCTTTTCCGTTCCATGGGCGCCGCCGGAAGTGCTCACCGGGGAGGGCGGAGGCGACGAGGCCGCCGACATCTACTCACTGGCCACCTCGCTGTATGCGCTGCTGGTAGGAAAGTCGCCATTCGAATACTGGTTCCAGCCGCACACTTCCAGTCAGCTGGCGCATCATATTGTTGAGGATCGGCTGCCGAAACTCGATCCTTCCATAGCCCCGAAGCAACTCGATAGTGTGCTCCGTAAGGCCATGTCGAAAGAACCTTCCGAACGATACGCTTCCGCCTTGAAATTCGCCAGGGCGTTGCAGGCGGTGCAGCAGGAGTGTTTCGGAACCATGACGCCTCTTGTCGCGGAGGACGCCGAACCACTACCCGCCAGAAGCGGAAATCGATCCGCGAACGTGGCCCTGCCGGCTTCAAGCGAACGGACCCGCATCAATCGTTCCGAAAAGCCGCTGCTCATCGCCCTGGCTGCCGTGGCAGCAATCGCCGTTGTAGTCGCCGCTTTTGCCTTCATTGTCGGGCCGAACATGGATGCCGGCAGGACAAAGCACGGCACGCATGTTGGATACTCCGACACCCCATCCCCGGAGGAACGACGCAGCGAGGATAAAGAGGACACCGCTCAAACCAGTCAGACCGTACCCTCCCCGACCGAACTGAGCGGACATGAGCAAGGTTCGATCGCCACATTCACCTGGCGTAACCCCAATCCAAAACCCGGAGACACCTACGCTTGGTCCACACTGACAGACGGCTCCCCGGCACCCGGACAGACCTCTGTCGCCAACGAAACCAGCGTCGACGTGCCAGTCGACCCGGGTAGCACGCAGACCTGCATCCAAGTAAGCATCATCCGCAAAGACGGCCGAATGTCGAATACTCCTGCGACCGCCTGCGCCGTGAACAAAGACTGATTTTGAAAAGCAGAAAGCACACAACGATCATGATCAAGAAGCGCGACGGCGAGTCCGCCCCCAGTCAGGCAAACCATCGGAGTCGCTCCATTCGTTCGGCGTTCATGCGCCTCAATTCGCAATCCACGCGCACTTGGCTCACACCGGTGCTAACGCTTCTTCTGCTCTTGGGAATAGTCGCCGGAGCCATTATCGTCAGCACCCTGACCCGCGCACATGTTCAGCTTGACAACGGCACCGTATGGGTCACCTCACTCAAAGACCGCAAAGCCGCACGCTTCAACGTCAAACTCAGTCAGGCCGACGGCGGCGTATCATCCAGCGACGCGACGTTCGATGTCGCCCAGCACAGCGATGACACCGTGCTCACCGGGGGCACGAAAGCCCAATCCATCCTGGCTTCAACGCTGGGCGTACACGGCAAAAGCGAGATCAAAGGCTCGACGTCAACCCTCGTCGGCGGCGATACCACGGCTTTCATCAACGAGAAAACCGGAAATGTGTGGGTGGGCGCCTCCAATAACCTCGATTCAATCGCGCCAACGACTGCGAACCCGCAAATGAGGCTCGGCGCCGGCGGCAAAATCGCCGTAACACACGACGGCGCGGTTTACGGATATAGGCCCGACGACGGCATGGTGCTCAAGATCGACGACGCGCAGTCCGCCGCGCACGAGCTCGGATCCGTGACCGACGGCAGACACGTGAACGCCGAAAGCTTCACCGTCATCGGCAATCGGCCGGTGGTTGCCTCCAAAGGCGAGATCATGTGGAACGGGGGCGGCGCGAAGGTCGATGCACGGGGCACACTTGTACTGCAGGCACCCCCCACGGATGATGCCCAACAAGGATGGGTTGCGGCGAGCGCCAAAAACGCCTTGTTCACCGTCGATTTCAAGCATGGCGGCAAGACGTCCGAGTTCGCCACCCACGGTACGGCGGACCCGGCGCAGCCGGTTTCTTCAAAAGGATGCCTGCATGCGGCATGGTCTCAAGCCGCACATAACTATATTCGGGTGTGCTCGGCGTCCGGCGCCCAGGAAGCCGAATCTGATGAACCAGCGCAGTTCCAATCATTGCAATCCGTACTGCCGACCTCGCAACTGACCTTCCGCACCAACCACCGGCTTGTGGTGCTCAACGACGTGACCAACGGCAATGTGTGGAATCCGGATCAGTCCACCAAGGTCATCAAAATTCAGTGGCGGCAGATCCGGACCAAGAAAATCGTGTCGAAGCAGCATGAAAGCGATTCGGCCAACAACCAGACCCAGTTCAAACCCAACTGCTCGGCGAAGTCCGGTGCCATCAAGGCCGAGGATGATTCGTTCGGCTCACGTGTGGGCAGCGAGCAGATCCTCGATGTCCTGCGCAACGACGAGCAGACCGACTGCTCGGTGTTGCACATCTCCAAAATCGGCCCGGTGTCCGGCGGCGGCATCACCGTCGCCCCCATTTACGCGGGCCGTTACCTGCAACTCGACACGACCGGAGCGAAGCCGGGCAAGACCAGTTTCACATACGAAATCAACGACGGCCGAGGCCAGACCAGCCAGGCGACAGTCACATTGAATCTGGCAGGCAGCGGCACCAATCAAGCCCCGGCTCAGGTCGACACCCCTCCGGAATATTCCGTGGAACAGGGGGCGAACTTCACCGTCAACGCCTTAGGCTCGTTTGCCGACCCGGAGGGCGATCCGATGACGCTGGTTTCCGCAGCCCCTCAAAACGACAGTCAAGTGGCGGTTTCCACGCGCGCCGACGGCCAACTCGTATTCAATACCGGTTCCCTTGCGGGCGGACGAGTCGGCATCGAACTGACCGTTTCCGACGGACAGGCGACCGGCACAGGGGTTATTTATTTCTCCGTGCGCCCGACCAACACGCTACCCGCCCTAATCGATCCGGTGACGCGCACCACCGCACCCGACACATCCACAACGGTCAAACTCAAACAATTCGTGCATGGAACCAGCGCCCAGCCCGCCACTCTTTCCTCGGTCTCCGCGCCTGCGGGCACCTCGACCTCGACCAACGCCACGGACCTGTCCTTCACCTTCAAAGCGTCGGATCCGGGCACCTATTACGTTCCATATGTCATCAGCCAAGGCAGTATCGAAGCGCAGGGACTGGCACGTATCGAAGTGCAGCCGGTGACCGACCAGTCAGCCAGACCCGTGGCCGCGAACGATGTGGCATTGATCGGCGCCGATCGCACGGCCATCGTCGAACCTCTTGAGAACGACACAGACCCGATGGGAGGCGTCCTGTCGATCACTTCGGTCAACGCAGACCCAAGGTTGGGCATCAAGACCGGACTGGTGGCGCACAAGCGCGTATACATGACCGCAAGGCAGATTCCCACCAGGCCCGTCACCGTGAGCTACACCGTGGCAAACGCCTCCGGCAGCACTCGCGGCACGATAGTATTGCAACCGCCGGCTTTGACGAGCACGAACGCCGCGCCGAAAGCCGGCAACGTGGAGGCAAACGTACGCACCGGCGGTATCGTCTCCGTCGACGCGCTCGACCACGTATCCCACGCAGACGGCACGACCGTCAAGCTGCAGAACGACTTGCAATACAACAAGAAGACCTTCAAAGGCCTGGCCTTCGTTTCCGGCGACGATGTGCGCTACCAGGCCTCCGACACCCCAGGGGTATACCCCATCACCTATACCGTGCGGGACAACGTGGGCAACGCGGCATCCGGCACCATCACCGTCACCGTGCACGCCAAGGACGGCGCGACCAAGGCGCCCCCTACCCCGCAGGACGTCCAGGCGCAGGTGGCCGCCGGCCAGAAGGTCCGCATTCCGATTACCCTCACCGGCATCGACCCGGACGGCGACGACGACACCCTCCTTGGCCTTGGAAACAAGGCTCCCAGGCTCGGGCGCATTGAAGAGGTGGGCGCCAACTACATCGTCTATGAGGCATACAACGATTCGGCCGGCACCGATACCTTCTCCTATGCGGTCGAGGATTGGACCGGACAGCGCGCACAGGCCCAGATTCGCGTGGGCGTATTCAAAGGCACTTCGGACTCGGGCGTCTACGCTCGTGACGACCAGGTGACGCTGCGCCCGAACACCGAGGCCACGGTGCCTGTTGCCCAGAATGACATATCCAGCGACAACACCGACCTGAAGATCTCTTCCGAGTTGGAGACGCAAGGCATCAACGGCGCCCACGTCCAAGACAACATGGTCCATTTCAAAACTCCTTCGCAACCCGGTACCGCATACGTCATCTATACCGTCCAGGATAAGGCGGGGCTGACCGATACGGCGACCTTGACCGTCGTGACCGACACGAATGCGCCAATCGAACCGCCCACGGCCTACGACTACCGTGTTCCCTCGGCAGCGACGATCGACAAAAAGTCGGTGGACGTCGATTTGTCGCAATGGATCGCCAACCCGTCGGGCACCACTCAGGAGCTCAGGCTCGGCATCGACCCCTCGGCACAGAACCACGCGCACGTCAAGGGCGGCAAGGACTCCACAACCGTGAGCGTGGAGCTGACCGACGAGGCTCGCAGCGTGCCATACACGGTGACGAACACGACCTATCACATCACCTCCACGGCCTTCGTCCAAGTGCCCGCCTATGGGGTGTTCGCACCGACGCTGCGCCCGAAGGCGCCCCCCATCAAAGTGAACGCCAAACGCAGCGTCACCATCAATATCGCCGATTATGTGCGCGTAGGCGCCGGCAAGACGGCTTACGTCGAGAAGGACTCGGTTTCCGCGACAAAAAGCGCCGACTCCGACTGCTTCGTCAACGATCAGACGCTGAAGTTCACCGCCCCGCGCGACTATGCCGGACCGGCCTCCATCACCTTCACGGCCACCGACGCCAAACGCAACGACAGGGTCGACAAGAACGGCTCCAAACAGGCGAAAATCATCAATTCGGCCGTATTGACATTGCCCATCACCGTCATCGGCCGCAATGTGCCGCCGCCCACTTTCTCCGCCCCCACGATCAACGTGGCCGCCGGCGAGGGCGCCAAGACGATCGATCTGAAAGCCCTAACCCACGCGCCCGGCGACCTCGACGCCGATGAGATGGACTATACCTACTCGGGCGGCGAGGTGTCCGGCCCGGTCACCACCCACCTGACCGCTGGCGGCAAGCTGACCGTAGAGGCGGCCACGGATGCCGCGGTCGGTTCGGTCACCAGCATCCCCATCTCGATCAAGTATTCCAACGGCGCCGTTTCGGCGGGATTGACGGCGCAGGTGACGCAATCCACCAGACCGCTGGCGCAAGTCCAGCCGGTGCACAAGCAGATCAAGGCCGGTTCCAGCGAAACGGTTGACATACTCGACGGCGCCTTCAACCCGTTCCCCGGCAAGACTTTGACGGTGACGGACTGCAAGGCCGACGACTCCGTCAAACTCAAGGTGGAGTGCGGCAGGTCCGGCTCAATCACCATTCGAGCCGGCGAGGGTATTGGAGCCTCCTCCAATACAGTAGTCGTGAACATCCAGGATGCCACCAAGACCCGCGAGCGCCAGGTTTCGGGCACCATCACCCTTTCGGTCATCGACAGGCCGGCCGCGCCGTTGCTCGCGCCGTATTCCAGCATCAAACCGCAGGACGGCATGATCACCCTGTCGTGGACGCCAGGTACCGCAAACGGCAGTCCTATCACCGATTATCAAGTGGACTACGGGTCCGGCAACAAGTCGTGCGGGGCCGTGACCACCTGCGACATCGGCGGACTGACGAACGGCAAGACCTACACCTTCACCGTAAAGGCGAAGAACGAGGTGGGCTGGTCAAAGGCATCGAACTCCGTGAACGGTATGCCCGACAAGGTGCCTCCCGCCCCCAACGACGTCAAGGTCAAAGCCGGATACCATACCGTGACGGTCAGCTGGGGCATGCCCCAATACGACGGCACGCCTGTCAGGGACTTCCGCATATCCACCAATGGCGGCAATTACGTATCGACAGGGAGCACGGCAGGCAGCAGGACCTACACCCTTAGCGACGACGAAATCAACGATGGTTCATCATTCAGCGCAAGCGTCGAAGCCGAAAACGGTGCCGGCGTCGGTTCCCCAAGCAGTTCGGCCAGCGACGTGCCGTGGGGCAATCCGGACAGGCCCGGGCTGTCGCTGAAACAGGATGACGACGACCACATGACCGCAACCGTCACCAAACCTTCGAATATGCGCAATGCCGGATGCGCAAGCATCACATTGAGTGGCGACGTCACCGGAAACCTTTCGTGTCCGGACGGGGGTCCGAGGCAGTTCGACATCCCCGAAGCAAAGTATGGTGGCACCGTGGAGGTCAACGTCACCTTCACGCCGAACAAGTCGGGGTCCGTCCCGAGCTCCGACCATGCCTCGTTGGCGGTACGCTACAGCGTTCCGGAACCCACAAACGTGAATCTGACCGGACCGGACGCGAACGGCATCTGCACGTTGAAATGGAACGGACAGGGACGGCACGACGGATTCGAAGTCGATGGACGTGCCTACGGCAAGGGAACGAGCCATTGGGATTATCAAATCGGTCCGTGGCAGTCCTGCGGCGCCAGGACCGTGAAGCAAAAGCACAAGACCAACTTAAGTAACGGAGTGACCGTTTCCGATTCGAACGTGTTTAAGAAGCCTGCGGAAATCAGCTCTTCCATAACGGTTCAATGGCAGGATCACAACCATGTTGCCTTATCCGGCGGCGGCGTCGAGAATTGGGGCATCGGCAAGATTCAGCTTCATCTGTGGTCCGGGTCGCAAGAAAGGACCTACGATTGGCAACCCACCGGCGCATATGACGTCCAGGATCTGCCCGATACCGGACCTTACATGTGGCAAGTTACAGTAAAAGGCGACGACCCTGCGATCAACGCAACAGGACAAAAGAACAACGTCCAAGGCGCGCGAGGACCCAGCGCACTGGGTCTTTCGCCGTTTTCCCTACCGTTCGACATACCCGTGCGCTCATTCCACGATGCATTGCACGCATCGACCACCGCAACGGACATACGAACCAAAGCCCCGCGTACCGAACGATCCACATATCATCACAACCACCAACCTCCATTATGGGAAACAGCAAAGGAGAACCTATGAGCCAGCAGAACACCGACCCGATCGACGACGAGACACGGCTGTCCGATGCGACCAGACTGTCAGACACAACGTTTACGACCGGGCCGGAGAACGGAAGCGATTCATCGAAGGCAGGCGGCTTCGCGATCCCGACGCCACCAGAACGTCCCGAAGACCACGACGGGGTTCAAGCTTCCGGTTTCGCAACGACGGATCCGCATCAATTCAACACCACCCAATCAGAAGACGTTGATGCCACGGTGCTAAGGCGCTCGACCATCGCGCAATCCAAGACCGCGACGTCACCGACCCCAACCACGACAGCGCCCCTGCCGGATATGACATACAACACCAGCAGCGTCCGGCAAGCCGGTCCTCAATTCTCGGCGAATACGGCCAATCGGTCCAGCCAGACCCCATACAACGCCCCGACCTCATCCATGATGACGGCCCCAACCCAGAGCGTGGTTGACTTTCAACGTGCGTTCCACATCCTGACCGACAACATCTCCAAAGTCGTGGTCGGCAAGCCCATGCCCATCAAACTGTGCGCCACTGCGCTGATGGTCGGAGGACACGTACTGTTGGAGGACAACCCCGGCACCGGCAAAACGCAGCTCGCCCGCGGTCTGGCCAACTCCATCGACACCCCCTTCAAACGTATTCAGTTCACGCCGGACCTCCTGCCCAGCGACGTGGTGGGCGTGACCTTCTACGACCAGAAGTCCGGCGAGTTCAGGTTCCGGCGCGGACCGGTGTTCGCCTCCATCGTGCTTGCCGACGAAATTAACCGGGCCTCGCCGAAGACGCAGTCGGCCCTGCTTGAGGTGATGGAGGAGCAGAAGGTGACCGTGGATGGCAACACGTACGCAATGCCCCAACCGTTCATCGTCATCGCCACGCAGAATCCGCTCGAGCAGCTCGGTACTTACAAACTGCCCGAAGCCCAGATGGATCGGTTCCTGCTCAAGACCTCGCTGGGCGCACCCAGTCGTGACGTGTCCATCGACATCCTCAAGCAGATCGACGTGACCGATCGTGCGGAAACCGTTTCTGCGGTGATGACCGGCGACAATATTCTGCAGCTGCGCAAGACGGCCGGCGACGTGCACGTGGACGAACGGATCCTGGAATACATCGAGCTGTTGGTGGAGGCCACCCGTAGCTCCGAGAAGCTCAAGGTGGGCTCCTCGATGCGTGGAGCTCTTGCATTGACTCGTTGCGCCCGCATCTGGGCCGCAGCGGATGGGCGTGGCTATGTGATTCCGGACGACGTGCGGGACCTTGCAGTCGCAGTGCTTGCACACCGCGTCACCCTGAGCGCAGAAACCGCATTCAAAGGCGAGACCACCGAAGAAGTCATCGGTCAGATTCTTGAAACCGTGCCCATACCGAGCATCGGCGCGTGAAAGGCTCGACTCAGATGCATCAACCTCCTTCAGACACAAGGGCCGGATCCACGCCCATGCGCGAGCATCGGCGCCGAGGCGCAGGGCGTCGACGCCCGAGCGGCGACGGCAGGCGACCGCTCGAAAAACTCGTCAACGGCAAGCACGGACCGAAGAATCGCCGCACACTCGTCAAGGCCTTTCACACGGCGCCCGAACGGCTCACCGCCTACATCTCCCCTCTGGGTTGGGCCGTGGGCTCCTTGGGGATCGTATGTCTGGCCGTATTCCCGGTTTTGGGCTGGCATGAGCTGCTGGTGTGCGGCACCATCGCGCTGACGATGTGCCTGGCCGGCGTCATAATGACGCTCGGCAACACAAGATTCAACGCATCGCTCAAGCTGTCGGACGAGCGCATCACCGTGGGCGACATGGTGAGCGTGTCGGTGTCCATCGACAATCCGAGCAGAACCCCGACGGTGAGCGCCGACGGCGACCTTCCCATGGGCGAGGTTCACGAACGCTTCCGTATCACGGCCCTGACACCTGGCAAGAGTCAGCAACGGAATGTGGAATTCCGCGCCACCGCCCGTGCCGTGCTGCCCGTCGGACCTTTGAGAATCTGCAAGGGTGATCCGTTCGGCCTGATCCGCCACGAACGGTCCCTTTCCGATGCCATCAAGGTCTATATCCACCCCAGAACGGTGCGGCTGAACACACTGGACTCAGGCCGATTCCGCGATCTTGAGGGGGGCCCTTCGGGTCAAGTGGTGGATGACGATCTGGACTTCTACGGTCTGAGAGAATACCGTCCCGGCGACGACATACGCAATATCCATTGGCTCTCTTCGGCCAAAACCGGCACGATGATGGTTCGGCAATACGAGGCCACCAAACGCACCGACACCTCGATTACGTTGGGGGTCGACCCGATTGACTACCGCAACGAAAACGAGTTCGAGCTGGCCGTAAGCTTGGCCGCGTCCATCGGAGCGCAATGCCTGTTGCAGGACAGGCCCCTCAAGGCGCAGGCATCAACCCAGGAGTGCAGTCCACACACGGCCACTGAATTTCTCGACTGGACAAGCTCGATTGAGCCCGACCTCGACGAGAACGCCAACCTGGCCATAACCACGTTGAAAAACAGCCCGAACGCATCGTTCTACTTCTTCGTCATCGGCTCGGCCACGAACCTCGCGCGCATCCGACGAGTAGCGTCAGCCCTGCCCAAGGCCTCCGTCTGCATCATGCTGAAGGCCTCCATCGGACAGGAGAGCCTGATCCGACAATACGACGGATTCACAATGGCCACCGTGCCGACGTTGGACGACCTACCGCTGGTCATGGAGGCCCTGAAATGAGCGAATCCGCACCATTACCAGACTTCACCGGCACCCATCTGCCCAACGGCATCGGCACAACGGACGGATCGTGGGCAAGCGCCGCCAGCTCGCCAATCGCGCTGACAACATCGCATACGGATAGGCGTACGGCATTCGTCCCGCGTCGTCGCCCGTGGACGCAGTCACTGACCGCCGTTGCCGTGGTTGCGTTGGTCATCTGTCTTGCCTCGGCCAATCTCATCAGCGTATACGGCAACCCGGTCCTGTGGGCCGTGACGGCCATTCCCGCCGCGGCAATCGGCGCGCTGATCGCACTGGCAGGCATTCAACCCCACCTGAAACTCTGGTGGCAGATCGTCTTTGTCGTCGCAGCACAGTTCATTCTCGGACCGATCGTTGCGCTCAATGACACCACAATCGCGCACATCGTCCCTTCTCCAACCACACTGGCACAGGGCTTCATCCAGACCTTCGGCTCCTTTAAATACGTCATTTCCGTGGCTCCCCCGCTTGGAGGCGGTCAGGGTGCGCTCATGGCTCTCTGGACACTCAACCTTTGGACGGCACTTCTGGCAGGGATCTTCGCAGTGAGCCCGACAAGGGGATTGACCCTGCTCGTCATCGCGCCGTCCATGACCAACCTCGCCGTCAGCGCACTGCTCGGCACAGACGACGGCACGGCTCGAGTGGCATGCGGCGCAATCATCATTCTTTTGCTCATCATATGGCTGTCATACCGTTGGGACACGCTCAACCCCAAGCGGGTCATCAGCGCCATCATCATCGTGGTTATCGCCACAGCACTTGCAGTGGGCGGCACGTTCGTCATTCCCCAGCATCGTCTCACCCTGCGCGACCGCTACACCCCACCCTTCGACCCGCATCAGTACACGAGCCCGCTGAGCGAGATGCGCGCCTACGTGAAATACCACAAAAAGGATACGTTGCTCACCGTCAAAGGGCTTCCCGCCGGCACTCCGGTGCGTTTGGCCGTGATGGATCGCTTCGACGGCAACGTGTGGAATCTCTCCGATTCCTCCGACAACATGGACTCCTCAGACTACCGAAAGGTCGGCAGTCAAATCGCCACCACGGAACGCGGCGAGCGCTACCATGCCACCTTCACCCCGCATAAGGGCCTGGCAACGCAATGGCTTCCGCTGGCCGGAACCGCCACGTCCATCACCTATCCCCACAGCGACTACTACTACAACACCGGCACGCGTTCGGCCATCGTGCCCGAAGGCACACAAGACGGACGCAGCTATCAGGTCACGGGAATCATCGCCCCGACCCCCAGTCCGGCTCAAATCGACTCGGCCGAAGCCGAACATGTGAATCAACCCTCAGCCAAGGACGTGCCGGACAGCGCAGGCAAGTTGGCCACGGCGCTGACCGGCAGGCAGGCAACCGCCGGCAGGACGGCGCAAATCCTGGCAAGGACCCTGAAGACCAAAGGTTGGTTCTCCCACGGCTTGGCAGACGATTATCCCTCATTGCCCGGCCACGGCAACTATCGCATCGACGATATGCTCGGCGGCACGGCGATGGTCGGAGACAGCGAACAGTACGCCTCCGCCATGGCGTTGATGGCTCGCGAGCTTGGTTTGCCCAGCCGCGTGGTTCTTGGCTTCTTGCCCAAGGACAAGGATGGCGAAATATCAAAGTCACGCACCTCGGGCGACAGCAAGGCGGACGCCAAAACCGATTTCACCGGCAACGACATCGAAGCCTGGACCGAAATCAACCTTAAAGGCTATGGTTGGGTCGCCTTCTACCCCACCCCCAAGGAAACGAAGGTCCCCAACAAAAATCAGGACCTGACGCCTCCCAAGCCAAAAGATCTCGTCCGTCAGCCGCCCGTGCCCTTGACCGACCCCCTGCACGACCAGACCCAGGCTCGCGGGCAGTCCGCCTTGGGAGGCGCCGATGTGAACGACGGCAGCGACAATGTGCTGTTCGAACGCGTTCTGCATGTGGCCGGACTCGTCGCAGTGTATGGCAGCCCACTATGGGCGGTTCTGCTGATCTGCGCGGTTATTTTGACCATCAAAGCCATCCAACTCGCCATCCTCAAACGACGTGGCTCACCCAGGGAACGCATCACAGCCGGCTGGCGCATGATCTCCATGTTCGCCCGCCAGAGCGGCGTTCACACCCACGGCACACGGCGCGACCAGGTACGGCAGATCACCGAAGGACTCAACGTTGCTCCAGGCGACCACGCCGAACTCGACGTGTTGTGCCGCGAGGCCGATTGGATCGCATTCTCGGGCGAACCGGCAGCGACCGAGGCGCCGGTGGACTACTGGAAACGCGCCACGGCGGTGAGCGGCCGCATCCATAAGAACCAACCCTTCCTCAAACGGGTACGCGCACGGCTTTCCCTTAAGGGCGTGTTCCACAAGCCTCACGTGAAGCGACTCACGCGGCGGTTTACCGGGTTGTGGAGCAGCGCCGAACGCACCGGCAGAAGTCATCGCGGCGCAAACGACGGAAGTGCAGTCCAACGCCGCATCACCAACGGCAGGAAAAGGAGTCATAAAGCATGATTCGCTCACCAATCAACGTCGGTTTCGGCACTGACATCGGCAAACGCCGCAAAAACAACCAGGACTCGTTTTTCGCCGAGAACGGTGTCTACGTGGTATGCGACGGCATGGGCGGCGGAGTGGCCGGCGAACGTGCAAGCAGGCTGACCGTGGACAGGTTTGCCGCGCTATCCGTCAAGCCGTTTCGCACGGCATACGACACCTCGTTGACGCTGAATGACGCACAACAGGCCGTCCTGAAACTGGGCACGGAATTGAAGGGCGTGTCCGGCACCACCGTAACAGGTGTCATAATGCCGTCCTCGCCTTTCAGAATCGATGACTCGAACCACGAAGTCACGTTCCGTCATATGCCCTCCGACCGGTGGTACGTCATCAATGTCGGCGATTCCCGCACCTATCACATGAAGATTCGTCTTGATGGGGTGCCGACGGCGGAATCATTAAGTCAAATCACCAAGGATCACTCGGAACGCCAAAAAGCCATTGATTCCGGTGTCGTGCCGCCGCAAATCGCCAATGCGGCCATTCCACGCAACATCATCACCCAATGCATCGGCTCGCCCGACGGCATCGCCCCCGATTTCTTCGCCGTCAACGCCTCAGGCAGGTTCATCATCTGCTCGGACGGACTGTATTCGGAAGTCGAAGACGCACGGATCGGTGCCATTGCCCAGGCCAACCCCGATCCGCAACAGGCGGCCGATGCGTTGATGGCCGCGGCGCTCGATGCAGGCGGTCACGATAATGTCACCGTCATCGTTCTTGATGCCGGGCCGGACGCCACAGGCTGCTGGGAGGCTTCAAAACTAGCGAAAGGAGAAGAGCTCGAAGCCATCAGCGACACGACGCTCGATGGACGCCGCACATGAATGCCCCTCCGGCTGGACCATCGAAATAACATTTCATGGCAAAACCTGAGCACAGCCAATTACGATGAGCATATTATGATGACAGTAACGTTGATTTTGCATTGTCCGTCATCCCACCATCAAGAAAGTGAAGTGAACAGTTCAAATGGTCGATTATGATACCGCCGTCGCTACCGTGCAGGACCAAAACGCCGACCCCGTACTTCTGGCAAAGATCGCCTACGAAAACCCTGATTTCGGCGCCAATGTAGCCGCCAATCCGCGTGCATACCCCGGCTTGAAACGCTGGCTGGCCGAATTCGGGGACGACCGAGCCAAGCAGACTCTCAGCGCCATGGGATTCAACGCGTCCGCCAGCGCAGAACAACAGGCGCAAGCCGTTTATAATGAGCCCAGCAACGATCTGAACCAGATGGCTGACCCGCAACCGGCGACTCCGACGAATGCCCAGCCTCAGCAATCGGTAGCCACCAACCCCTATGGTTTTACCGCCGAACAAGCGCTTGACCCCAACACGGATCAGCTGACCATAGCAAGGATTGCGCAGTATGCGCCGGAACTGCGTCCATGCCTCGCCCGCAACCCGAACACCTACCCCGAGCTGTTGGACTGGCTTGCAAAGCTTGGCGACCCGGCCATCAACGCGGCCTTGGCCTCGCGTGGGCAGTGAGTTCAACCGCCTCAGTTTTATGGGCAGGGCCGGCATCGGGCGACCGCTTGATGCCGGCCCTTCAAAAATACCGGGATATCGCCAGCACGACGATGCCGCGTCCCGGTCGAATTGATGTGATTCCGCTCGATGACGTGAAACATGTGCCAGTGGATGCCTTCCCAACGCCTTTTCAAAGGTTCAAACCCACGCACGCCCCGACACGCAGCCTCAGGCCCGACACAGGCCACACAAACCCGGACATACTCCGCACACCAGACCCGGCCGCAATTGCGACAGGTAGCCCTCTGGTTGCGACAAGTCATCAATCGCGCCTCCGGTCGCCTCACAGCGTTGTGCGCTTCTTTATTTCGAACGGCACGGTAGGACCGTTCACCTGTTGCGTTCGCGCCGACCGGCTTTGACGGCAAGCCGTCGCAGAGTCTGGACGGGCATAAGGCCGCACCCGACGGCAGACCGCAAACCAGCCGTTGGATCA
Organism: Bifidobacterium bohemicum DSM 22767; assembly: GCF_000741525.1. Lineage (GTDB taxonomy): Bacteria > Actinomycetota > Actinomycetes > Actinomycetales > Bifidobacteriaceae > Bifidobacterium > Bifidobacterium bohemicum. The sequence continues at coordinate 471,933 of NZ_JGYP01000002.1, forward strand.
ACATCAGCCAACACCGTCACGGCAATTCGTCCAACCGATATCGAATCGCCAAAATCATGCCTGAGTCAACCGGAAGAACTGATCGCCGATCCGTATCGTGCCGGGAACGGTCAGCCGCACGGCACTGCCCTTGACTTGTTGCTCCTTGTCATCGACGATAACAAAGGTTCCGTTCAGGGAACCGTAATCCTCAATCCACAACGACCCGTCCTTGTCGAAGCTGACCGCGGCATGATTGCGCGAAACGGTGCGTGTGGGATCATCCAATTTAATCGACATGACACCTTCAGGCACCGTGGCCGACACCCTGCGGCCAAGTAATGCACTCTTGTCCAAAAGGATGTCCTGCCCGGTTACATCATTGTGCAAGCGGTATCGTTTCCGGGGAGCATCCTGCAGGAACGTGGACGAAAGAACGGTGCCATCCCAATCCTCGATATCGCCATCCGAGTTCACTTCCGGCCCCGAATAAGACTCCTCCTGATGACCGGCAGTCTGTACGGCCAGACCGTCCAACGTCGGGATGACATTCGTCCCCGTTGTCTGAACCTGTCCGGTCGATGCCTCGACCGAGACAGCGTGGCACGAAACAACAGCGTTATCGTCGTCATACCAGCCGAACTCCGGTGGCGGCGGGAATGGTAAAGCAGTCATAGTGCCACATTATCCCATTCCGGAAACATTGCCACGCAGACGCAAGTCCCCCACAACAAATCCAGCCCCCCCCTCCTACCCCACCGCCAGCTGTGAGCTGAGGGTGATTGCTCCCTTGTAATAAACTCCGTCTCTTCCTAGCCCCGATCACTTGGATCGCCTATCCGCTTTCGACATAACGGATCCGCCCAACAACCGCATTCGAGCTTGACACCGCTTTCAATGAACCGTAATGGTGATTACGGTTACAAGGTCAGGCGCAGATACGCGTTTGCCCCGGGCATCACGGGGATGCACCGGGGCAAAACGTTAGTGTTCAGACGAACCACCGATTCAGGCGGTTCGACTTACGCAGCCGGTCTCAGTCCTGTGAGGAGCCTAGATCCGCGTCACCGGCACCGAAGTTGTCGTCAGAGCCGGCACCCGAGCCGAAGGCGGCGTTGATACCGGAATCATTGCCAGACGCCGAGTCGTCACCGAAGTCGCCCAGACCACCCAGGTCCTCCTGACCACCCTGATCATTGAGGAAGTCATCAGGGTTGAAGTCCTCACCAAGCTTCAGGTCGCCGAAGTCGATGTTCGAGAAGTCCACATCGTCCATGCCACCCTCACCGAAGGCGCCATTCATGTCGTCACCACCCAAACCGAAGTTCGGGTAGATCGTGTCGCGGATGGCCTTGTCGGGCTCGACGGTCGCGTTGCGATACCGCGCCAGGCCGGTGCCGGCCGGGATGAGCTTACCGATGATGACGTTCTCCTTCAAGCCCTTGAGCTCGTCGGACTTCTGCTCGAGAGCGGCCTCGGTCAGGACACGCGTGGTCTCCTGGAAGGACGCTGCCGACAGCCACGAATCGGTGGCCAGCGACGCCTTGGTGATGCCCAGCAGCTCGGGACGACCCGCGGCCGGCTTGCCGCCGGCCTTGACGGCCGCAAGGTTCGCCTCACGGAACTTCGCCTGATCGACCAACTCGCCCGGCAGAAGCGCCGTGGTGCCGGAGTCGATCACCGTGATACGGCGAAGCATCTGGTGGACGATGACCTCGATGTGCTTGTCGTGGATGTCCACACCCTGGGAGCGGTACACGTCGTGCACACCCTCCACGATGTTGACCTGAGCGGCACGAGGTCCAAGAATGCGCAGAATCTTCTTCGGGTCGATGGAACCTTCGATCAGCTGCGTACCGGTTTCGACATGGTCGCCATCATGCACCATAAGCGGGGCGCGACGCGTCACCGGATAAGTAATCGCCTCGATGGAGGTGTCGTCCGGAGTAAGCGTGACCTCGCGGCCGTGGTCGGTGTCCTCCACCTTGACGGTGCCGGGGTATTCCGCGATCGGAGCTTCGCCCTTAGGCGTACGTGCTTCGAAAAGCTCGGTGACACGAGGCAGACCCTGGGTGATATCGGAAGCCGAAGCCACGCCGCCTGAGTGGAAGGAACGAAGCGTCAACTGCGTACCAGGCTCGCCGATGGACTGGGCCGCGACAATACCAACGGCCTCACCCACATCCACCAAGCGGTTCGTGGCCAAGGACCAGCCGTAGCACTTCGCGCACACGCCGCGCTTGGACTCGCAGGTCAGCACGGAACGCGCCTTGACCTCCTCGACGCCATGCGCCACAAGGTCACGCAGCACATCCATCGACAAGGCGTCGTCGCGCTTGTACAGCACGGTCTTGCCGTCAGCCGGATCGAGGACATCCTCGGCAAGCAGACGCGAGTAAGGGCCGCCGTCAGCGGCCTTGACCAGCACCAGGTTGCCGTTCTCATCGCGTTCACCGACCTTCATCATCAGACCCTTGGTGGTGCCGCAATCCTCGTCGCGAACGATGACCTCCTGCGCGACGTCCACCAGACGACGGGTGAGGTAGCCGGATTCGGCGGTACGAAGTGCGGTATCGGCCAGACCCTTACGGGCGCCGTGCTGGGAGATGAAGTACTCCAACACGGACAGGCCCTCGCGGTAGTTCGACTTGACCGGGCGGGAGATGATCTCGCCCTTCGGGTTCGCCACCAGTCCTCGCATGCCTGAGATCTGGCGGATCTGCATCCAGTTGCCTCGCGCCCCGGACTGCACCATGATGTTGACGTTGTTGTCGTCCTTGAAGTTGTCGCGCATGGAGTCGGCCACCTTGTCGGTGCACTCGGTCCACAGGTTGATCAGCTCCTGACGACGCTCCTCCTCGGTCAACGTACCCAACTCGTAGTTGTCGTTGATCTTGTCGGACTGCGCCTCGTAATCCTTGATGATGTCCTCGCGGTCCGAAGGCTCCACGATATCAGAGAACGACATGGTCACGCCGGACCACGGAGCGCGGGTGAAGCCCAAATCCTTCAACGCGTCGAGGGTGGCCGCGACTTGCGCCGTCGAATAACGCGTCGCGATATCATCGACGATGGTCGAAAGCCTGCCCTTGGCGACCTGCTCGTTGATGAACGGATAATCGGTGGGCAGGGTCTCGTTGAACTGCAACAGACCCATGGAGGTCGCGAACAGGACGGAACCGTCGGCGAACCGTTCTTCCTTCACGACGTCCGGGCTGCCCGGCTCCGGATCGATGACTTTGAGCTCACTGGGTTCCCAACCGGTCGGCAACACGAACTCCTTGGGCAGGCGCACGAGCACCTTGGCCTGGACGTCCACGTCATGACGATCCACGGCCATCTGCAACTCATCTATGGATCCGAGCACACGACCCTGTCCCTTGGCGCCTTCCACGACGGTGGAAAGATAGTACAGACCCAGAATCATATCCTGGGACGGCATCGTGACCGTGTGGCCATCTGCCGGCTTAAGGATATTGTCGGAGGCCATCATCAAAGAACGCGCCTCGGCCTGCGCCTCAACGCTCAGCGGAAGATGGACTGCCATCTGGTCGCCGTCGAAGTCCGCGTTGAATGCGGCGCATGCGAGCGGCGGCAGGTGAATCGCCTTGCCTTCGACCAGGATCGGTTCGAAGGCCTGGATGCCCAGACGGTGCAAGGTAGGCGCACGGTTGAGCAGAACAGGGTGCTCGCTGATGACGTCTTCGAGCACGTCCCACACCGAGGAATCGGCACGATCCACAAGACGCTTGGCGCTCTTCATATTCTGCGCGTAGTTCTGCTCCACGAGCTTCTTGATGACGAAGGGCTTGAACAGCTCCAGGGCCATGGGCTTAGGCAGGCCACACTGGTGCATGCGCAGCGAAGGACCGACCACGATCACGGAACGGCCGGAGTAGTCCACGCGTTTGCCGAGAAGGTTCTGACGGAAACGACCCTGCTTGCCCTTGAGCATATCCGACAGGGACTTCAGGGGGCGGTTCGAAGCGCCCGTGACGGGGCGTCCGCGACGGCCGTTGTCGAGCAGCGAATCCACGGCCTCCTGAAGCATGCGCTTCTCGTTGTTGAGCATGATCTCGGGCGCACCCAGCTCAATCAACCGCTTCAAACGGTTGTTGCGGTTGATGACGCGACGGTACAAGTCGTTGAGGTCGGATGTGGCGAAACGGCCACCGTCGAGCTGCACCATAGGACGCAGATCCGGCGGGATGACCGGAATCGCGTCCAACACCATGGACTCAGGCTTGTTTCCGGTGGACAGGAACGCGTTGACGACCTTCAGGCGCTTCAACGCACGGGCCTTGCGCTGACCGGTACCGGTGTCGATTTCGGAACGGAGCTGCTTGGCCGCCCCCTCAAGGTCGAAGTCCTGCAGGCGCTTCTTGATGGCCTCGGCGCCCATGCAACCCTCGAAATAGTCGCCGTAACGATCGACCATTTCCTGCCAAAGGTCCACATCGCCTTCCATGTCGCCAGGCTGCAGGCCTTTGAAACGGTCGAACACGGCGTTCAGGCGCTGCACCTGGTCGTCGTAGCGCTGGCGGATGGCCGCCATCTCACGCTCGGCGGAGTTCCTGAGCTTGGACTTGGCCCCGCCCTTCGCATCGTCACTGGCCTCGAGCTCGGCCAAGTCGTTTTCGAGTTTCTTGGCGCGCTCCTCCACCTCATTGTCACGACGCTTCAGCAGTTGCGCGATCTCGGTATCGAACTCGTCCTGCAGATCGGGCAGATCCTGATGACGCTGCTCCTCATCGACGCTTGTGACCATGTAGGCCGCGAAATAGATGACCTTCTCAAGATCCTTCGGGGCGATGTCGAGCAGGTAGCCCAAACGGCTCGGCACGCCTTTGAAGAACCAGATATGAGTCACGGGAGCCGCAAGCTCGATGTGCCCCATACGCTCACGACGAACGCGCGAACGGGTCACCTCGACCCCACAGCGCTCGCAGACGATTCCCTTAAAGCGCACGCGCTTGTATTTGCCGCAGGCGCACTCCCAGTCACGGGTCGGTCCGAAGATCTGCTCGCCGAACAAGCCGTCCTTTTCCGGCTTCAAGGTTCGGTAATTAATGGTTTCCGGCTTCTTGACTTCGCCGTAGCTCCAGTTGTGGATGTCCTCGGTGGTCGCGAGGCCGATCCTCAATTTATCAAATGCGTTGACGTCCAGCACTCTTTTGTCCTGTCTTCCAATTGGTTCAAATCACGATGGTTTGCCCTCCCGTGTCCGGTGTAATCACCGGAGCCACGGAAGGATTTGGGTCAGCGGTATTCCGGCTGGGGAGCTGCCTGATCGTCCTTGGCGGCGGCGTCGGGACGCGCGCCGATGTTGAAGCCAAGGTCATGCGAGGACGAGGTCGGGTCGTCTTCGGCGTCGTTGAGGTCGATCGCCACACCGTCGGCGTTGAGGACTTCGACGTTCAGCGAAAGCGACTGCATCTCCTTGACCAGCACCTTGAAGGACTCGGGAATGCCGGCCGGCGGCAGGCTGTCGCCCTTCACGATTGCGCCGTAGGCGCGCACGCGGCCGTCCACATCGTCGGACTTGGTGGTCATCATCTCGTGCAACGTGTACGCGGCACCGTAGGCTTCCAGAGCCCACACCTCCATCTCACCGAAACGCTGGCCGCCGAACTGGGCCTTGCCGCCGAGAGGCTGCTGGGTGATCATGGAGTAGGGACCGGTGGAACGGGCGTGAATCTTGTCGTCCACAAGGTGATGCAGCTTGAGCATGTACATGTACCCCACGGAAATCGGCTTGGGGAACGGTTCGCCGGTGCGGCCGTCGTAGAGCGTGGCCTTGCCGTCCTCGCCGACAAGCTTGTTGCCGTCGCGGTCGGGAAGGGTGCTGCGCAGCAGGCCCTGAATCACATCGGGACGCACGCCGTCGAACACGGGGGTGGCCACCGGAGTGCCGGGCTCGCCGCTTTCGGCGCCCTGCGGCACACGCTTCTTCCACTCGGCCTCCATGTTCGGGTCGAGTTTGATGTCCCAGCCGGCGTGGGCGATCCAACCCAGATGCAACTCAAGCACCTGACCGAGGTTCATACGGCTAGGCACACCCAACGGGTTGAGCATGATGTCGACCGGCGTGCCATCTGCGAGGAACGGCATATCCTCCTCGGGCAGAATGCGCGAAATGCAGCCCTTATTGCCGTGACGGCCGGAGAGCTTGTCGCCCACCGTGATCTTGCGGTGCTGGGCGATGTACACACGAATCATCGAATTGACACCGTTAGGCAGCTCATCGCCGTCCTCCTCGGCCTCATCGCGGGTGATCTCCTTGATGGAGATGACCGTGCCGGACTCACCGTGAGGCACGCGCAGCGAGGTGTCACGCACCTCACGGCTCTTCTCGCCGAAGATGGCGCGGAGCAGACGCTCCTCAGGGGTCAGCTCGGTCTCGCCCTTCGGGGTGACCTTGCCGACCAGAATGTCGCCGGCCTCGACCTCGGCGCCGATGCGGATGATGCCGCGCTCGTCAAGGTTCGCCACTGCGTCCTCGCCGACGTTCGGCAGGTCACGGGTGATCTCTTCGGCACCAAGCTTGGTGTCACGGGCGTCGATTTCGTATTCCTCGATGTGGATGGAGGACAACGTGTCGTCGCGCACCAGACGCTGCGAAATGATGACGGCGTCCTCGTAGTTGTAGCCGTTCCACGGCATGAACGCGACCAGCACGTTCTTGCCCAAGGCCAGATCGCCCTTTTCGGTGGCCGGGCCGTCCGCCAGGACGCTGCCGCGCTCGACGCGCTCGCCATCCTTGACCAACGGGCGCTGGTTGTAGTTCGTTGTCTGGTTGGAACGCTGGAACTTCGCCAGTTTGTAACTGGACTGGGTGCCGTCGTCATTCGTGACACGAATGATATCAGCGGAAACGTAGCTAACCACGCCATCCTTTTGGGCCAGGATCGTGTCTCCGGAATCGTAGGCGGTGCGCCATTCCGAACCGGTGCCCACCAGCGGGCGCTCGGACTGGACGAGCGGCACGGCCTGACGCTGCATGTTGGTGCCCATGAGTGCTCGGTGACCCTCGTCGTGCTCCAGGAACGGAATCAGCGAAGCACCCACCGACACCATCTGACGCGGTGAAACGTCCATGTAATCCACTTGGCTGACCGGCACATCGACAGCCTCATCCTCACCGGACCGCGCCAAAGCGGTCTTAGAGACGAAGTCGCCGTTCTCGTCCAGCTCCTGATTGGCTTGGGCGATGACGTGCTCGGAATCACGATCTGCGGTCATGTACTCGATTTCGTCGGTGACATGGCCGTCGACGACCTTGCGGTACGGAGTCTCGATGAAACCGAACGGGTTGACGCGCCCGAAAGTCGCCAAAGAGCCGATCAGACCGATGTTCGGGCCTTCAGGGGACTCGATCGGGCACATGCGACCAAAGTGGGACGGGTGAACGTCTCGGACCTCCATGGAGGCACGATCCCGGGACAGACCGCCGGGGCCCAGAGCCGACAGACGACGCTTGTTGGTCACGCCGGAAAGCGGGTTGTTCTGATCCATGAACTGGCTCAGCTGTGAGGTTCCGAAGAACTCCTTGATCGTCGCGTTCACAGGGCGGATGTTAATCAGTGACTGCGGAGTGATGGATTCGGCGTCCTGAGTGGTCATACGCTCACGGACCACGCGCTCCATACGACTCAGGCCGGTGCGCAGCTGGTTCTGAATCAGCTCGCCCACCTGACGGATGCGACGGTTGCCGAAGTGGTCGATATCGTCCACGTCCACACGCAAATCCACGTCCTTGCCGCCACGCTTACCCGGGAAGGTCTTGTTTCCGGCGTGCAAAGCGGTCAGGTACTTGATGGTCGCGATGATGTCCTCGCGGCTCAGGGCGCGGTCGGAGGGGTCAATCTCCAGGCCGAGCTTGCGGTTGATCTTGTAGCGGCCCACGCGAGCCAAGTCATAACGATGTGTATTGAAATAGAAGGATTCCAAAAGGTTGCGGCCCGCTTCGGGCGACGCGGCGTCGGCCGGGCGAATCTTGCGGTAGAGGTCGGTCAAAGCCTCGTCCTGCGTCTCGATCGGCTCCTTATCAAGGGCTTCAAGCACCAACGGATAATCCTTGAACGCCTTGGCGATCTCGGGCTTCGTCATGCCGATGGCCATAAGGAAGACGATCGCGGACTGCTTGCGCTTGCGATCCACACGCACGCCGAGCTGGTCGCGCTTGTCGATTTCGAACTCCAACCATGCACCACGGCTGGGGATGATCTTCGCGCCGAAGACCTCCTTGTCGGAGGTGCGGTCCGGGGTGCGGTCGAAGTAGACGCCCGGGGAGCGGACAAGCTGCGAGACGATGACGCGCTCGGTGCCGCCGATGATGAAGGTGCCGTGCGGGGTCTGCAACGGGAAGTCTCCCATGAACACCGTCTGGCTCTTGATCTCGCCGGTGTCGCCGTTTTCGAATTCCGCGTTGACGTAGAGCGGCGCGGAGTAGGTGTAGTCCTTCTCCTTGCACTCCTCGACGGTGTGACGCGGCTCCTCGAAGTACGGGTCCGAGAAGGTCAGGCTCATGGTCTGCGCGAAGTTCTCGATTGGCGAAATCTCCTCGAAGACCTCTTCGAGACCGGAGGTGTGGGCCACCTCGTTGGTGCCGGCCTTGATGTCCGCCTCGGCCTTCCTCTTCCAGCGCTCGTTGCCGATCAGCCAATCGAAGCTGTCGGTCTGCACCCCAAGGAGGTAGGGTACGTCGATGGGTTCCTTGATGGAACCGAAATTCACACGGTCCGATGCCTTGTGCACTTCGATATCGTGCTGGTCGGCGCGTGCGATGACTTGTGTGGTGTTCGTCTTGAGCTTAGTAGCCAATGGACGTTCCTTATCGCTTGCTTGTTCTGTACTTTCCAAACCGTAAGCAAACACCCTCAAAGCCGCTATATACTTTGAGTACGCGGGCGCTCCCTCACTGTAAGCATGCCCGCAATATGACACACCTTATGCAAATACAACAGTATACACCAATGCCGGACAAATCGCATCTGGACGATCCCGGGCGCATACTTTCGATCAGCCTGTACCAACAAGATTTAAAATCCCATCAGATGAGGCAAACGTTCAAACCCCTTTTGAGGTTTTCGGAAACTCGCACCGGCCTGTCGCATATACGCGAAAAAATCCACAGTCAGTATGCCATACATCTTCGAGGCCACAAACGAAATCCCGGGATTTGAGGGCGATGCCTGACTTGCGGATTTCTCGTTGGTTATGATAGCCACGCCACGCATCCTCGCATCGGCGATAAGCCACGGATCGGCCTCGTTCTTGGCGCCTCGCACCCAATCAGGGTATCGTTACTAATCTCGCCCACGGCAGCTATCTCATCAAATGCAGGCTGCCGGTCGCCATCGCAGGACGAATACGCTTCGACGAATTTGACAAGCGGTTTATCACCGCCGGGATTCCGCGCATCAAGCTCATGCAACACCCGTGGGCAGACGCAAGGCGACTCGCCATCAAGCCGAACGGCAAGCCAATCCCAGATAGCGGGGAAAATGTCCGGCGGCTGCCTCCGTTGCAGGAAAATAAGAATGTCGGAAAGTTTCCTGTTGAATTCATACGTCAATGGCTCGCCACCATTCCGTCGAAAATCGACGGGTTCAGGCATGGACGGCTTACTGGCGGTGGAATCAGCAAAGAGGCTATGGCTGTCAACAGCTTTTCGGCGATGTTGTTCAGTTGCCGAAAGGTCAACCCATGCGCACCCATGCAAGACATCATCAAGACGAGAGGCGCTGACATTAGCCTTGCGGGCCAAGGAATCCGACGAAAGACCGATGTCGTTCATATACCAGTTCAGGGAGCTGGCGTTGACCGGTATGCCGTCTGTGGCAGTAGTGTCATGCTCCTTTTCCGGTCCGAGCGAATTGGACAAGAGGCATCACTACACTATCAGCAGAAATCAACGTAATGCAATACGCTGTCAGAAAGCGAGGCGGAGTCGCTGCCGCTCGCGATGCGATCAACGTCCTACCGCGTATGCCACGTTCCAACTTCATGTCCCGCACTCTATCTTTTTTGTGCCTCTAACCGGTCATTAGTGCCTCTTCGCGTAGGTTTTCATGGCGAAAAACATACGGTAAAAGGCACTAATGACGTGTTAGGGGCACTGGAGGCGGAAGGCGTCGAACTTGCGCGGCACATGGAGGCAGCACCCAGTGACATTCAATGACACTAGACGGCAGCGGCCGCGAACTGGCGGCGGGCGAGGGCGGCACTTAGCGCAAAGACGACGGCAACAACGGCGAGAAGCGCGCGGCGGAGCCATTCAATCGGAGCCTGGCCGCCGGTTTTCGGAAGAGCCGAGACCGTCGGCATCGTCATGTCAAACCTGGACGGCGCGGACACATTCGCGACGTCGGACACCGTCGCGCTCGCATCGCCCTGCAGCAGCACGCCTCTCGGAACAGGCAAAGCGAACACGCCTGCCTCGTCCGCAGACGCACCTGCAGCCGGGCACGACGCCGACGGAGCCGGAGCTCCATCGATGACCGCTGCGCCGGACTCACACTTTAGCGTCGTCGCCGTTGTTGACGAACCGGCCGGCCGCGTCACCGTCACCGAGAACGACGACTCCCCCGCACGACCAGCCTCGTCCGCGGAACTGAACACCCAACCACGAACCATCTGCGCCTTGGGGTCGAACCGCAGCCGATCCACATTCCCTCCGCCCGTCGCAAAGACCGGCGCCACCACATCCACCATCATCCTGGTCGGGTACGTAGCCGACACCGCCAAATCCCCGTCGGCCGTGGTCGTCGGCCTCGCCTTGAACCGGTACTCGACACCGGAACCTGCTGGATCGTCAGATACAAACGACGACAACGGCACCATCGCGTACACGAACAAGGCGTACAAGACCCCGAATCAAGCGCGATCCCAACCGGCACAACCGCCCTCACCACAACATTCGAACGCTCCGGGGTAACCGCCACTTTATCGCCATCGGCACCACCGACAGTTAACGAAGCCAGGTCACCACCGCCACTCGAAACCGAACCGCTGACCTTCACCCCGGTCGTCCGACCATCGCCATCCACAACCGGTACCACACTCGACACCACCGGCACCGGCAACGGCTTCCACACCGCATACCACGTCACATCATCGGCTTTTGGCACATCGACAGCTTCCAAGTTCCACGTCGAACCCGGCGCATACACCTTCGAGGAACCATCCGACGCGAGGCTCCAACCCGCCAGCCGATACCCCGCACGAGTCACGCCACCGGCAGCAAACCCCATATCCGACCAACCCAGATGTTCACCACCTGTCGCCGAATCGAATGCGTCAATTGCGTTCTTGTCGAACGAAACCGTATAAGGGCGTCCGCACCATGTTGCTGTTGCAGATGCGGGAAGGCCATCCGTAAGCGGAATCCCTGACCACCCATTTTCAGAATGCCATCCGAAGTTTTCCCAGCGCCCTGTAGGTGAAGCCCGGTTTTGAATGCATTGCCCGACAGAGCAACACCTGCTTTCATCTTTAAGAAGCGAAGAGAATTTGAATCACTGCCGAAGCAATAACTCATTTCAGCTGCACCGGGAATCGTCCATGTGCTCAAATTTAATGTTGCCAAAGATGGCATATCCGCGAACATTCCCCGAAAAGTCGAAATATGAGAGATGTCCCAGAACTCTATTTCCGGAATCACCGATAACTTTGTATCTGAAATGAACATATTTACCACACGCGAAACACCCGACATATTCCAAGTGTCTAGTCCTATTAAAGTCTCCAAAGATGGATTGTGACCTACCAATTGTGTCAAATTTTTGACATTGACCATTTTCCGTTGCCGACACTAAGCCCGGACCGTTGAAAGATTTCATAGCAGGCATATTGTCAAACCAGTTATACAGTGATGTGCAACCCGGTTTGATGTGGATGCTACTTACCACCAATAAAATAATTTGTGTGCTATATGTTCGCCAAGGTAAATTAGCAGCATCGTAATCGGCCGGTACCGAACCCTTAGTAATGGTAAAAGCGCAATCCGACGAAATACTCCAATTCATATATCCTCAGAAGGACCACCATAGCTTGAACCAAACCAACTATCATTCCTTGCGTTGCAGAAGGCCTGAGCACCTAATCCTGACGCATTGTCACCATTTGTTGAAATTTGAGTGGCCGGTATTTCTCGCTTATCATACGGTTTCAAATTATCTAGAGGTGCTTGAATGGCGCCGGAATCTACCGAGGGAATAACCCCCCCCCCGGAACTTTATTGTCATTCTGAGAATGCGTACCGGATACCGCTGTCGATGCGGCATTCACAGTATCGGCGAAATCACCGACTTCGGCGGCGTTCGCGCAGCCTGAGACCGACAACGCAACGACGGCCAAAAACGCCGGCACCACCCGCGCGAATCCGCCACGTCGTTTCATAATGCCCAGCCCCGCCTTCGAAAACCTAAATGCCCAATCAATCAATAACTCATCTTAAAAACGCGCATGACATCAACACATACCCGTCGCAGGAAACAATAAACCCTCCGATGACGCGTGAAGGAATCAGGCCTTTGCAGGGCGTAACAGCACAATCGCAAAGTTCGCGCCGAGCTCACGCAAGGCCGACAAAACTGTACGGAACGATGGGTTGCGTCAGGCTTCAAAGACCTGTACACGCTGATCCGTTTCATTTTCGTGCGTTCGGCGATATCCGACATCTTTTTCTCCGTTCGAGCGGCATCGAAAACCGTGGAAAGAAAATAGTCAGCGGACCTCACTGTCATCATCCATACTGCCGCCCTCACGCATCGAAGTTTCAAGGAATTCGGTGACATCCTGTTCGCTGGTCAGGCATTTCGCATCACCCCACTTATTAGGTTGGATTTTATCGTTCATCATAAGTTCCTTTGGTTTATTCACGGATATTCAAAACATCTATTCGCGAATTAGGATCTCTGGCGTCTGATATCTCTTTGCTAACCGCCGTTATCGCCAGCAGCAAGTACCACCACAATCACATTTCCCCTACGCGCGAAGTAGACACTGTAGCCAGAGCCGATATCAAAGCGCCGTTCAAACACTCCACTTCCCACAGGTTTGATACCGCCGACCAACTCATGACTCGGTTCATCCACGCGACGGCACTTGCCTTGGCACATGCGTCACACAACTTCACCAATCACCTGTCGGATTAATCCTTTGTTACTACTTCCATAACAAAAATTGCAATATAAATACGACAAACATACAAATCGTTATAGCCTCAAACATTGAGATCCGCTCATTTGCACCTATGAGTTCGGTTTCCCAAATAGATATCACCGCAATGCGATGGCGCACGACGACGGAGACAGGAGACAACGACCGTAACCAGCGCAGCGGCGAGGGCGACAAAGACCGTCAGAGGCGACGAGCGAGCTGGGAACGCCAGCTGCGCCCGTCATCGGCGGAGCGGTTAGAGGGAGTTCGAACCGCACCAGGGCGCGGAAAGAGTTTACGCCTTGCGAGCTGTTCCCCGCGGCATCGTTCACGATTATCTTGGAATAACCCGCCAACCCGACCCACGAATAGCAAAAACCATAATTCAGTAAATTACTATTCCACTATTTGCAACGATGATCGCAATACTTCAAGAGCGCGAACCAGATGCAGCCCAGTTGCGCCCGCCCGAAACTACCTTGCCATCAAGCTGGTCGTCTTCGCGGACATGGATTGAACAGCGGAGAGTTTGCAGAAAACACCCAGAATTCGCCCTAATAAAAGTTAATAAATAGAATGCATACGAACATCTTGCCCGTATCTCATAAGAAAAGCAGATTCTAAAACTTCTGTGTTATAACAGCGGTCCCATAACCGGGCACGTGCAGACAATCGCCGAGGAACACAAACAGAGCGAAAGCTGGCACCATGAAACACAGAGGATCCACTCTCGCTTCCTTGCCCATCCCCTTAAAAGACAGGCGATAGCTTAGGTATGCAGAACATCAGGATGTTGGCATCCAAGCTGCAGAGACGAACCGCCCCACGCAAAAGAGCGGCTGAAGCTACGTCGGTTCCAGCCGCCTCAGTATCAACCGGTCGCGTCAGTACGAAGCGCGCACAGTGAAGCCCCGCATATCTTCCTTGGTGATATAACGAACGCTTTGGAGTGTGCCGTTAGAAGCAAGCTTATCGACATCCAGACGGGACGGAAGGCCTTCGATATCAGGCAGCCAAAGCTTGCCGTCTTTTTCAGTGGGATGCACCGAAAGGCACTCTTCCATCGGCAGCATCATCGGCTCGTGGTTCTCAAGCCTCTCATTTTCGTCATAGAGCGCGCCGAAGGCCGCGTTGAACCATACGGTTCCACCCGACGAGAAGCGTAGTCCCTTGGAGCGGGCAAGGTCACGAATACGAATCAAATCACTCATGCTAGTCATTCGTCCGACCAACGGCATCAGATGCCCCACTCCCTTCTCCGCGTAAGTCTCGAAGGCGAACGAATTACGCATGGACTCACCGAAACCAACCATCATGCCCATTTCGTCGCAGGCTTCACAGACCTCCTTGATGCCATTCATGTCGTGCGAATGGATTGGCTCCTCGAACCAAGCAGGATGATAAGGCTCGACAAGATGGGCAAACTTGATTGCATCTTCGACGCTGAAGACCTGATTGGCGTCGACTGCGATTTCGATATCGTCACCGACAGCTTCGCGGACCTTGCGCATACGCCTAATGTCACGATCCATGTCGCGACCCCAGTCGCTGCCTACCTTGAACTTGACGGTGGTATAACCCTCCTCGACGTAGCGGGTCATATCAGAGACGATATCGTCGTCGTCGCTCAAAAGAGAACCGCCACCCTTGTAAGAGGCCGCCCAATCTTTCTTGGCGCCAAGGAAGCGGTGCAACGGCTGATGACGACGACGAGCCATCAAGTCAAGCATGACAAGATCGAACGTGCCCAGGTCGCAGATCTGTCCGCTCTGGAAACCAAAGTTGCGCAGCTTCCAATACAGATAGTGATACCACTCTTGGTATGTCTTCTTCTCGCCGGTGAGCACCAAAGGCAGAATGTTGTCAATCATGCCCCTTGAGCAGAAGGCCTCGCCACAGTTGCCATCATCGTCGTAAATGCGAATCCATCCCTGCAACGGCACATAGCTGCCGAAACCACCCGTCGCATCGCGCCAAGGTTTCTTGACAGGCACGGGATTGAGGTTATAATAAACAGCTTTCGAGAATGAAAGCTCCTCATTAACGTCGATATCGAATTTGCAATCAAGCATCATTACCCC
The DNA here is from genome assembly GCF_000741525.1 of Bifidobacterium bohemicum DSM 22767. Taxonomy (GTDB): domain Bacteria; phylum Actinomycetota; class Actinomycetes; order Actinomycetales; family Bifidobacteriaceae; genus Bifidobacterium; species Bifidobacterium bohemicum. Next base: position 487,157 of record NZ_JGYP01000002.1, read on the forward strand.
TTTATAATTATACTCGCTCATTTATTTATCACTTCGATTTGGTTTCGTCAAGAACAATTAAAGTCTCATCTCAACTTTGAGAGGGCCAGACCGTCATGACACCGGCCTGGCACGATAATCAGTCCCGACGACGCCACCATACATCAACCACGCGCATCCGACCTAGGCTTTCAGTAATCTCAGCCACGGCCGACGCTGACACCGCTTGCTCCTCCTTCTAGACAGAGACAACTTATGGATCGGGAGCAGATGGCCTGGCCAAGGCCAGACCACCAACCCAAAAGATAGTTCGCTGAAGGCCTTCGATCAGTCCGCCTGCAGCTTCATGTCGTTGATCATCTCATACCATTCGGCAATGGCGCTATGATCCTCCTTCTCGTGGCCGTGAGCCTTAAGTGACTGCATAATCTCCATGGCCAGCGAACTGAACGGTGCGGAGACGTTGATGCTGTGCGAGGTGTCCATCACGTTCTGCAGATCCTTGATATGCAGCTCGATGCGGAAGCCGGGATCGAAATTGCCGGAGAAGATCTTCTCCGACTTCTGATCCATCACCACGCTGCCCGCCAAACCGCTGCGAATGGCCTGATAAACGCGTTCAGGGTCAACGCCGGCCTTCTTGGCAAGGGAATACGCCTCCGAAATGCCGGCGATATTGATCGCGACAATCATTTGGTTGGCAAGCTTGGTAATGTTGCCTGCACCGACCTCTCCCACGAGGGTGACCGTGGAAGCCATCGTTTTGAGCAACGGTTCGAACTTCTTGAACACGTCTTCCTTGCCGCCCACCATCACTGCGATAGTGCCGTCAACGGCCTTGGGCTCGCCGCCGGAGACCGGGGCATCCATGAAATCCACACCCATTTCGGAAAGACGCTTATCAAAATCTCGGCTGGCCAACGGCGCAATCGAACTCATGTCGATGACGGCCTTGCCCTCGCTCAATCCCTCGGCGATACCGTCTTCATCGAACAGCGCACTTTCCACGTTCGGGGAATTCGGCAGCATCGTAATAACCACATCAGTACGTTGGGCGACATCCTTACCGCTTTTGCCCTCTTCACCGCCGGCCTGCACAATGGCCTGCATCGGCGCCGTGTTGCGGTCATAAGCAACGACAGGATAACCCGCCTTGATGACGTTCAGCGCCATCGGCTTGCCCATGATCCCCAATCCCACAAATCCGACCTTCATCATATTGTTTCCTTTCTATAGTGATATATTCACGTTTCATTTCGCCCCATATGGTCAAAGGCATGCATAAGCCTCGGGAGTCCTTACCCGTCCGGAGCTAAGCGCCATCGGCTTTTTCACGCCTACCGAGCATGAAGGCCCGCATCGCGGTCTCGGCGGCCGCCGGGATGGTGGTCGAGACTTTTTGTATGCACTGTTCGAGGCTCATGGGTTCATTGACGCAAGACAATACCAAGTCGACACCCTGCTCGTAGACATCTCCCAAGTCGTCGGCCCGGCTTCCCACGACGGCAATCACCGGAACCGAATGCCGCTTGGCACGAAGCGCTACACCCACAGGTGCCTTACCATTGACGGACTGCGAATCCATGCGCCCCTCGCCGGTAATTACCAAATCGACATCGTCCATCACGTTCTCAAGGCCGATCATATCGAGAACGGTGTCAATGCCGCTACTGATCCTAGCGTTGAGGAATGCCGCCAAGGCTGCCCCCAATCCGCCGGCGGCGCCCGATCCCGGAATCCCCGTCACATCACGACCCGACACCTGAGACAGCAGAACCGCATAATCAGCCATCCAACCGTCGAACCTATGCAATTCTTTAGCCCCTATCCCCTTTTGCGGGCCATAGACTTCAACCGCCCCGTCCGGGCCGGTCAATGGGTTCGAAACATCAGTCAACGCAGAAAAATCAGTCGCGGCAACACGAGGATCCAAACCGGCGATATCGATGGACGCCAGATGCTCCAATCCCGCCAGCCCACATGGCACGTCCTGGTCATTTCCGTCAAGAAAGCGCACACCTAATGCCTTGGCCATGCCGGCACCGCCATCGCTGGTGGCGCTGCCCCCCAAACCGATGCATATATGGGCGGCACCAGCATCCAAAGCGTCCAGAATGATCTGACCAACTCCATATGTCGAAGCGTTCAAGGCATTGTGAGGGTTCTGTTCAATCAATGTAATACCACTGGCCTGCGCCATCTCGATAATCGCCACGTCTCCGCACAGGGCATACCCCGCATCGACGGCGGATCCCAGCGGACCTCGCACGGACACATGACGGAGGGTGCCCCCACGCGCCGCCATGACGGCGTCGACTGTGCCCTCCCCACCATCGGCGATAGGATACTTCAACACGCTGCAATCAGGAACGACCCGACGCACCCCAAGTTCAAGCAAGTTCTCCACCTCGGTGCTCGAGGCCGACCCTTTGAACGAATCCGCCGCCAACAAGACCGAACAGTTTCCCATGGCGAACCCCCTTCCTCCGACGAACCGATCTGTCATATCTCTACACTAATCCCGATGCCACCGCACGATGACACTCAGCTCAGGTAACCTGCCTCCCTCATCGCCTTCTTCATACCTTCCAGGGCCTCTCCGGTGGCGGCCTCAGTCGGCAGAATCGAAGGACCGACATCCATGCCCATCAGATTCGCCATATCCTTTGTAGGCGAGGGGAAGCTCGCCGCGTCCTGCGAATTGCGAATGGGATTGAGCTTGAACTGATCCTCGAGGGAGCCACGGTAGTCCCCGGAGACGAACCTGTCGTAAATGCCGCAGACCAAGTCCGGGTAGATGTTCGCGGTGGAGCATACCGCACCAGCACTTCCGACACACAAGCTCGGATAGACTATGGTGTCCTTACCTGCGAAGACCGCAAAGTCCACATCACGCGTCTGACGCACCAGTTCCTCAATATTGGTTACATTGCCGCTGGAGTCCTTGACACCAACAATATTGTCACAATCGTGCGCCAGCCGCACCATGATGCTGATAGGCACCGGATAGCCTGCTCGACCAGGGTTATTATAGATGAACATCGGCTGCGGGGCAATGGCGCTGGCAATCGCCGAATAATGATGGTACAACGCCTCGGCGGTGGGCTCGATAAACATCGGCTGTAGGACGGAGACTGCGGCCACGCCCAACTCCGTGGCTCGCTTTGCCAGCTCGATCGCCTTGCTGGTGCGGATATGACCCACACCGAACATAACGGGGACTCGGCCCGCGGCCTCATCCTTGATGACTCTAGTCGCCTCAAGCATCTCGTCGTCGCCAAACATGTAGAACTCTGAATTGCTGCCGAAAGCCAGGATGCCGTCGACGCCATGCTCAATGACATAGTCGACCTGCTTACGCAGCTTGGCCTCGTCGATTCGTTCCCGGTTGTCCACAGGAGTCAAAATCGGCACGAAAATACCTTTGAACTCATCATGAGATCCACCCATGCCCTATAATCCTTTCATCGCTCATTGGCTCGTCTGACTGCCAATGTCTTGTCTATTTGCATGTCACAGTGTGAACCGAAACCCCTTGCCGTGACTATCGCCCATACCATGGAATCGTTGAATTACGCGCCTCAACGCACCATGGCCGGACGGTGCGGGTCGAAGGTCCAGCCGGGGATGAGGTACTGCATGCTTTTCGCATCATCGCGGGTTCCGCAATTGTTGTCGACATAGAGCGCTTGTGAGCCTTGTCAATCGCCTCCCGATCGATCTCGATGCCCAGACCGGGAACGTCACGGCGCACCTCGATCTCACCATTCTCGATCTTCGGCGGGTTCTTGGTCAGGTATTGGCCGTCCTGCCAGATGTAGTGGGTGTCGCACGCATTGAGCCGCCCGGGGGCCGCGGCGGCGGACTGCGCCACCATCGCCAGCGAGATGTCGAAGTGGTTGTTGGAATGCACACCCCACGTCAGATCCATATCATGACAGAGCTGAGCGACGCGCACGCAACCCTCCATGGTCCAGAAGTGCGGGTCGGCCAACGGAATGGTCACCGAATCCAGACGGATGGCGGCCTTCATCTCACGCCAATCCGTATCACACATATTCGTCGCCGTCGCCAAGCCGGTCTGGCGATGGAACTCCGCCATCGTCTCACGAGCCGAGAAACGACCTTCCGCGCCACACGGATCCTCCACATAAGTGAGCGTACCCGTCATATCCCCGCAGAGCTCGACCGCCTCCTTCAACGACCAACCCTGGTTGGGATCAAGGGTGATGCGGGCATCGGGGAACGCCTTCTTCAACGCCCTGATGGCCTTGATCTCCTCCTTGCCCTCGAAGACACCGCCCTTAAGCTTGAAATCATGGAAGCCGTAACGCTCGGCCGTGGCCCTGGCCTGCGCCACGATGGCATCCGGATCAAGCGCCGGCTCACGCCGGATACGACCCCACTCATCGGAATCATCATCATCGTGCAGATACGGCAAATCCGTCTTGCGATAGTCACCCACATAGAACAGATAGCTCAGGAACCGCACACGGTCACGCACCTGACCCTCACCCAAAAGCGCAGCCACCGGCACCTCAAGATGCTTCCCAAGCAGGTCAAGCATCGGCGTCTCAACGCCGGTAAGCACATTGGTGACCTTTTTGAAGATCATCGCATGCGCCGTCTCAATGTCGCCGGAACCCTGCGTTCCTGCCACTTGACGCTCCAGCATGCCACGGCAATCCTGAACCACCGCCTTCCACTGCCCTATCGACTTACCTTCGACCAGCGGCACACACGATTCCAGTCTGCGGGTTATGACCTTGCCACCTGGCACCTCAGCCACGCCAGTATAGCCTTCGCTATCGGTCATTACTACGATATTCCGCGTGAAGAATGGCTCATGCGCTCCAGCTAGATTCAGCAACATGCTGTCGTAGCCTGCGACGGGCACCACCTCCATGCGTTCGATTGTAGGCACCACTGTGTCCTCCGTTCCATGACATCGGGTCGCCATGCCGCTACGCAGACGACGAGCAGACTATTGATTACGAGAAACGTTGCTCCTCTATTATCGACCGAAACCCTTTTCCCTGCGGTATTCCATATGACGAAAACGACAATGTCTACCATGTTGAAAATGTTCTGCGTACCATGTATGTATAGACAGCATCAGGGTAGGAGGAACGAATGGACATCGACCCGAAGATCGCTGAAGAAATCGTAGCCAACATAAAGGGTGTGTTACGTCATGAAATAAACCTGTTCGACACCTCCGGCACCATCATCGCAAGCACCGACAAGACCCGCATCGGCACAGGCCACGATGGCGCCCGTATGGCCGTACGGCTCAAACGCACGGTACCTATCGACAATGAGCATCAATTCAAAGGCGCCAAGAACGGAATCAACGTGCCCGTTTTGCTCAATGATTCGGTCGTCGCGGTCATCGGCATCACCGGATCGCGCAACGAGGTAGAACCCTTCGGCAACATCATCAAGAAGATGACCGAGATTCTCATCAGAGAAAATGTCGAACAAGTTACCAGATTCGACCAGCGCATGATGATGTCCAATCTCATCAACATGCTCACCACTCGGCGAGATGATCCCGGGCTGGTCGACTATCTCTCATCCATGCTTGGCATCGACCTGACGCATCAACGTTGGACGGCGGTCGGAAGACTCCGTGGCGATAATCCGGCGTTTTCGCCGCAGGAGCGCTTCTACAGCACGCTCATGGATCGCTTTCAGGGTATGCCACAAAGTCTGTTCTCGGTCAACACCCGAGAAATCTGTATGTTGCTCGATCCCGCGGACGTCAACGACCCGATTCCCACATTACGGCTGCTGCAGCACGATATGGAGGGGCTCGGCGTCTCGGCCGTCTTCGCGACCGGCAACTTACGAGAGACCTCATATTGTTGGAAAAGCTACGACGAAGCGCAGCGAAGCGCCGATTGGTTGCTGTTCTCCGACAAAAAAACAATCGCTTCCTACAACGAACTTGATTTTGGCCTACTTGTCTCATCCATGTCACAGGACGCCGCACACCATTTCGTCGACCGCGTCTTCAACGGGCTGACCGAGGAACAGATAGACGAGTTCCATTCTATTTTCGAGGCTTACAGCCGTCACAACGGCAGTATTATACACGCAGCAGACGAGTTGTTCCTTCATAAAAACACCCTGCAGAATAGGCTCAACAGAATCGCCGCCGTAACCGGATACAACCCTCGAACACTCAAGGACTACACCATCCTCGACATGGCTTTCACCCTGCATGATTATCTGCGGTTCCGGGCCTCATCGCAAGCTTCTCGCACTTCAAAGACCTGACGTTTCGCTAGACAAATTTTCGCAACTCGGTTCGACCCCTTATACCAAGGCAAAACCGTCCGACTCCGATGACAAAACGGCTGTGCAAGACCCCCGACATCCGCCTATATCACGGATTCACCGACAGTCCGGCACAGCCGTTCATACAATCGCCAAGACAAACACACGCCTTAACGACACGTCCTTATCAAGCCCATAAAGGCTTGGGAAGGAACACACCCGCAACAACACCGAAGACCACCAACAGAATATTGATGCCCCAGAGCTTCCAGAATGTGAACTTGATGTATTCGTCCATGGAGATACCATCCAAATCGGTGGCGATATAGAGCTGTGGTTGTGCAATTACGGAAATCATGGCACCGAAGTTCATGAAGAGTGTGAGCACCACGACCTCGAGCGGCACGCCATACTTGACCGAGAATGCGCCGATAAGCGGCACTAGGGCATAGTACCAAGTGTCATTGGTGAACAGAAGCATGAGCGGCGTGGCAAACAGCGCAACGATGAGGTAGAAGTAAGGTCCAAGAGGCGCGGGAACAATGGCCATAAGGGCCTTGACCATCGCATCAAGCATGCCGCTTTCCTGCATGACTCCAATGACGACGCCGGAAAGTAGCACGGCAGGTGCAACAGGGAAGAGCGAGGAGGCATATTTCTTGAGCAGCTTGTTCTGCTGATCCTGATCGTGGAAGTTGATGGCGAGCGCCACCACCAGGCCAAACGCGAAGACGTAATATTGCGGCACGGTTTGGAAAGCGATGAGCATGAAGATCAGGAAGGCGGTGAGCAACAGGTTCCAGCCGAACATGTTGTGACGGGTTAGCTCTGTGTCCTTGAACTGTGCGAGCAGCTCCTCGTTGCTGATGCTGACCTTCTGATCACCACCTTTGTTCTTGGCACGCAGACCGAAGTAGACGGCTATCACCAAGAGGACAACGATCACGAAAATCTGGGCGGGCATAAACTTAAGGAAGAGTTTGGTCGAGGCGCCCTTCTCATTGATCAGGCTTGCAGCTCTGAGCATTCGGGGGTTCCAAGGGGTGTTGCTCATGATAAGAATCGCCACGGAGACGATGAATGGCAGGACACGCTTGTCGATATGGAACCTCTGATACAGAGGCAAAAGCAGGGGGATGGTGATGAGGTACACCGACGTGACCGAACCATCGAGCTCGCAGATGCAGGCGACGATCACCGTGATCATGCAGATGATCGGCGCCGAAATCTTGACATGGCGCAGAATCGCCTTGACGATGTCGTCGAACAGACCGGTATCGGCCATCAACATGAAGTAGGGCAAGGAGAACATCATCATGAGGGTGATGCTATAGGTCTTGCCGACACCAGCCTCGATCCATTTGCCGATGACCGCGAAATTGCTGCTATGCGTTATAAGGAGCGCTATGAACGCCGAGATAATCGGAATCACCGAAAATGCTAGCAGGATGCTCATTTTCTTCTTCAACAGAACGACGGTGATGATAATCATCGTCGCAAAGCCGAGTAATGCCAACCAGATGTTCACTTCAAGTTACCTTCCCATTCGGGCATCCCCTCACTGCACGCAAAGACAATGTACATGGGGGGAAGCGAATTTCATCTCTTTATTTCCACTTTGAACGCAAACATTTCTCATACATTAGAATCGTAAGTTCACGCATCGGATTCAAGAGCCTGAAGCACAGCATTTGCATGACCGAATTTGACGCAAAATAGTATGTGGAACAAACTTGGAGGTAAGTCCTATCATTAGGATAATGAGTGCCGAGCAACCTGCCACGTTATTCATCGGTCGGCGTCGTGACCATCGGCAAATCCTTACGGACACAGGGACGGCGCATGGCAACAACAAGGAAGTGTCACCCATGATTAGACCAGCAACCAATGCAGATCTCAAATCGATTTACAACATCGTCAGCGAATCCAGTCCGTGCGAGTTGGACTACCAGATGTTCGCACGCACCTATCTCAGCCAACTCGAGAACTTCGACCACAAGCTCGGCGTCTGCGAGGAGAACGGCGAGATTGTAGGATTCGTCGGCGTCCTGTGCACTTGGCAGCTCTACATGGGCGCACGAGTTGCAGAAATCAAGGATCTCGCCGTCGCCAAAGCGCACCAAGACCATGATGTTCGCGACCAGCTACTCGCTTGGGCGGAAGGTGTCGCCCACGACACCGGATGCGGACGGATCAGCATGTGTTCAGTGCTCAAGCATGAGGAAAGTCACGAATTCTACGAAAAGCACGGATTCAAGAAGATCTTCTACCGTTTCGACAAGAATATCGAAGAGTAGGCGGCGTGATTCGTGCATTCGATTAACCATGCCAGACGAACTTGCGACTGACCAATACTGACTCATAAGGTAATCCCCAACATCTGAGCGATTCTATGTTGATGGGGACGAAATGGACGACATCATCCTCATCAACATAGAAAGCCCTAAATGGCAGACAAAGCCATACACCTGACCGGACGCAGGTGGCTTCCCATATAAGCCTGCCCATAATGTTGTCTATTTCAGGTGAATAAAAAAAACTCCACGCTGGCATACAGCAAATTACGGCTCACCAGCATCCTGAAGAATCATGCCTCCACGCCATTCGGCTGACCGACTTGTGCCACGAGTCGGTCAATCATGCAACAAATTCGTCGTATTCTCCCGACGACAGACTTGGAATGGTCGATATACTAAAAATTCAGCGGAAAAGGAAGCTGTAGACAACGATAGACCCACGCCGTGGATAAGTAACAGCCATCGCAATTTTTCAAGAATGACGAGAACCACAAGCAATGGCAGATTTGCGGCGCACAGACGCAGCGCCCCAAGCAAAGACGACGGCAACAACGGCGAGAAGCGCGCGGCGGAGCCATTCAATCGGGGCCTGGCCGCCGGTTTTCGGCAGGGCCGAGACCGTCGGCTGTCGTCACATCCAACGCGACGACAGCTGTGACATTCGGATGGCCAGCCCCCACCCCGGTCGAGGCAATGACGTCCGCGCCCGGAACGTCCGAGGCCTGTATCTGCGCATCTCCCCTAGGAAGCACCCCCTTGAGGAATGGGCAACGTAAATTTACCGGCATCATTGGGGTCCGCACTCGCGGCCGAACACGTCGCGCCGTCAACGCTCGCCACCCCACCCGAACACATCAACGTCGTGGAGGCCGGCGACGAGCCGCCCGGTCAAGTGACCTTCACCATGAAACTCGTCTCGCCCACACGGTGCGTGGCGTCAGACGAACTGTAGACCGCGCCGGAAACCGTACGCACGGATTTGTCGAACGAAAGATTCGTGGGTACCGGCGCCACCACATCCACCATCCTGGTCGGGAATGTGGTCGACATCGCCGAAACCCCGTCGGCCGTGGTCGTCAAACTTTGCTCTGAACGTATAGCCTGCCCCTAGGCCTACCAAATCGTCCGCAGCAACGAACCTGCCGGCACCGTCCCGCTCACCTTCAACGACTCGGTCAGCCCGCCCACGCCGGCCACACGCACCACATCCGTCACCGAAGCCTGCGGCAACGGCTTTCACACCAAGTAGAGAGTTGTATCGACAACATCCAACGGCAGAAATACTTGTTGACAGAAACCATATTCCGGCGAATTCACATTCTTGCTTGGACTCCGGCCCACCGCACGATAACCCGGACGCGAGAGCCCGTTGGCAGATGGCAATGTCTGCTGCGACAACGGGAACGAACCCGCTATGCGCCCCGGCGCGGTACCCGAGTCACCGTCGATATCAAAGGAAACAGAAGTCGGCGAAACCAGCAATACCATACCACGTAAGAACCGATGGATGGTGATATGACGTACCATTCACTGGCCCGTTCCAAATGCCATCTTCCCCAATCCACGTACGATTATCTGCACCCAATCCCGTAAAGTCGACAACTTGATGTGGTGCCAGACGAAAAACCTTAACGACTTCGGTGTAGTGAACATAGAATTCGTCGTCGGATTACCCGATGTAGAGATTCCCGACAGATCAACCCACAATAGCCCATTGCACTGGTAAAACATGTAATCCATGTTTTTGACATTCCGCGTATGCCACCGAGCCGTATTCACCGATGACAGCAGGTAGCAATCATGAAACATACTGTTCAGACGTTGGACCGACGACAGATTTCAGCTAGACAAATCCAACGACACCAGCGAATGGCATTCTCCAAACATCCAATCAGCCGTATAAAGGTTTGAAACATCCCAACGCTCCAAACCGACTGTCTTGGCCAACTTTGTGTCCATGTGGAACATGCCGCCCATGCCGTTCACATCAGTGTCTATTGAGACATCAAGATTACCGACGTCTGCATATGTCAGGTTCGAAAGACCATAAAACAGCCTCCAACAGTGTCGATCTTTGACCGAGCCGGAGACCACGAGTTTTGTTACCGACTGGTCCATATACCACGGTGTCAAAGTGTATGGGGTAGGTGGATCGGGCAAATATCCATAGCTCGATAACTCGGGACCGTGCCACTTTTAAATCGAGAACGCATTCACCGGTGCTCGCTTCCTGATCGATATCCCACACTAACGTGTCACTACCGACAGTCCACCGCTGATCAACCACATGGCCAACGCCATCCAATGTCTGATTGCAGACACCTTGCGGAGAAACTCCATTTGGTTGTGCCGTTGGAAGCCCATTCGCACTTTGCAGAGAACCTGAACCTGAAAGCTGTGAACCGTTGCCACTGGTTTGGGCCGAACCGGCCGCAGCATGCGAAGCCGACGAACCTTTCTGAGGCTCGGCCGCCACCGAAGAATCCTGCTGGTTACCGGACTCGACGCCAGAATTCAGCGAAGGGTTGCCTCCCCCCCCCCGCATTATTGACATTCTGAGATAGGGTGTTGGGTTCGGCCACCGACGCAAGATTGCCCGCCTCAGTAGCGTTCGCGCAGCCTGAGACCGACAACGCAACGACGGCCAAAAACGTCGGCACCAGCCTTGCCGCCACCCGCGCGAATCCGCCACGTCGTTTCATCATGCCCCAGTCTGTCCGATTTACAAACCAGCACTGCCCAACTAGCTAGAATCCTATCCTAAAAAAAAACGAGCATGACATGGAGGACTGATCGTACACGTTCCCAGCAAGCCATTCAAAGAGAACATAGGCGAACAGCTGCCGACCCACATCACTTCCTCGAAGCGCGCTACTGCTCCTCTTGACCACCGCCCTCGACGACGACCGGGACCTTCTCGCTTTTGACCTTCGGATGGTCCTTGAGGCTCAGCTGAGCCATGTAGGTGCCCGCGTTGACGCGCAGGAGATTCTCGTCGGGCTGGCAGCCGGAGCCGGTGCGGTCGGCGTTCCACGTGAGGGTCTGCACGTCCTTGTCGCCTTTGGCCATCAGCAGCTGACGCTGGTCGGCCGGGCACGAGTCCGAACGCCAGATCGTGTCATCACCACTCGTGATCGTCAGGACGCGCGAGGAGTTCGACGCGTCAATCAAACACGAGGACGAACCCTCGTAACGGATCGTCGCGGTGAAGTCAAGCGTGCCGCCGACCGCTATGTTCTGGGACTTCGAGGCCAGCTCCAGCCTCACGTCGTTGGCGCCGCACTCCTTCACGCCGCTTTTCTTCGTCGTCTCGGCCTTCTGTCTTTTATTGCCGGAGCCGTCAGCATTACTGGACTTACCGGACTTCGACGATTTGCCCGACTGTTGCGACTTGGACTTGCCATCATTGCGCCGAGCGCTCGTCTGGCTTGTATCACTGCCACCGCCCTGCATCCTGATGACCGCGAATCTGCCGACGTTATAGACGCAGAACGCCAGCACCGCAAGCACAAGCACCGCGGCAACACCGACGACGATGCGACGGCGCAGATACACGCGCCGCATCTGTTTGCTGGGCTTACGCTTGGTCGGTTTGCGTTTTGCGGGCTTCTGGGAGGTCATACCTCTAGTGTAAACACGCCGCCTGAAATAGGCTAGCGCGGCAGGCGCAGGGAGCCATCGGCGGCGATTTCGATCAGGCCATCCTCGTCAAGAGAGGCGATGCAGGCATCGAGCTGGACATGGTCGGGCCAAAGCGCCTCGACTTCGGCACGGGCCAGAGTCGTGCCTGCGTCGCTCAAATTACGCAATGCATTCAGTATTAGGCCGCGAACCTGACGGTTGGTGCCTTTGAAACGCTGGCGCGGACGGGTACGCTTCTGCCCGATTCCCGGGCAACCGGCGGCGTAAAACAGGCTCTCGAAAGCCCACGGGTCCTCGTCGATTTTCGGGTTCTTGGCGGTGCACACCAGGGCCCCGAGCTCGATCAGCGCCTCGTTCCATGTCACGCTTTCGGCCGGATCGCGCGGCAATACAGCGTTCGCCAGTTCTCGTTCCTCAGGCCGTGCGGCCCCGCCGAACGACTCCTCACCCTTGAAGGTGCGCCACAGGACGCGCCGCACGTTGGTGTCGATGACGGCAATGCGCTCGCCGAACGCAAAGCTCATCACGGCGCTGGCGGTGTAATCGCCGATGCCCGGCAGAGCCACTAATCCGTCATAGGTTTTCGGAAGCTCGCCGCCATAACGCTCCACGACGGCACACGCGCACTCCTGCAAACGCAAAGAACGCCGCGGGTAGCCGAGCCTTCCCCACGCGGTGATGACCTCCGCGGAACTTGCCGCCGCCAAGCTCGCCGCGTCCGGCCACATCGCCATCCAATCGGTCCAGTACGGCACCACCCGGCTCATCTGCGTCTGCTGGCTCATCACCTCGGAAACCAGGATCCCCCAAGGAGTCGCACGGCCGAAGCGCCAGGGAAGGTCGCGCGCGTTCGTATCCCACCACTCGAACAGCTCGGCTTTCATCGTCTCAAGATGGGCGGTGGTAAACCCATTCACTACCTCATGCATACCGTTGCCGACCTTAGCCATATCATCGCCCTCATTCGTCACCCCATCATTCTGCCTCGGTACCACGAAATCACTACGCACCCAGCCGAACCCACGGGACGGAATGCGACAATCAGCCATTTCCGTCCTCCGTACTACGCAGCCACAAAAGACAGCAGGAGCAAGCGACGGAATAACCCCCCTATCCGCAGAACAGAACGGATTCTGCATGCAATTTTATGTTCCGCTCATGCAACCACACTTAACTATACGTAAGAACAGCGGAGCATCGACGTTGTTTAATCCGACTGCAAGAGTAAACGCGGTACAGAGTAAAAAGCTGGCGTTTTGCGCGTTCCATGTTATGGAATCCCGCATGCGACGCCGTGTCGGTTTACGGCGGTAGGTTTGAAGGCATGAGCGACAATACACAGGCACCCGAAAACAAAGTTTCCGACATGTACGAATACGGCTACCGCAAGTCGAACTACGGACCGGACGAACTCGTGACCGACGCGCATGGCAACCCCATCAGCGTCACCGACGCAATGATGAGCGCCGCGCAGGCGGCCGAGGCCACGACGGTCACGCCGCACCTGTGCTATTACTCGCCGCGCATCCCCGGCAACACCGGGTCGGCGATTCGCCTATGCGCCGTGACCGGCACGATTCTGCATCTGGTGGAACCGCTCGGGTTCAACCTGCGCGACACCAAGCTACGCCGGGCCGGACTGGATTACCACGACATGGCGCATGTGGTGCTGCACCCCAATTTCGACGACCTCGTCGCCTCGATGCCGAACTCGCGCATTATCGCCTTTACCGCACACGCCACCAAGCTCTACACGGACATCGAATACAAGCCGACCGACATACTCCTGTTCGGCCCGGAGCCGGGTGATATCCCCGACCCGATGGACATCATGGCCGGCCCGCACGTCGCCGAGCAGGTGCGCCTGCCGATGCGACCAAGCCTGCGGTCGTTGAACCTCACCAACTGTGCCTCCATCGCCATTTACGAGGCCTGGCGACAATTGGGGTTCAAAGGCGGCCAGTGACCTCTCAGTTCTTGAAGCTGTGAATCGGCGCGGGGATGCGGCCACCACGGCTCACGAACTCCTCGCACGAAGTCTGGTTGACCGGAATGATAGGCGCATAGCCCATCAGACCACCGAAATTGGCGACCTCCCCCACGCCCTTGCCATAGACGGGTATGACGCGTACTGCGGTGGTCTTCTGGTTGACCATGCCGATGGCGGCCTCGTCGGCGATGATACCGGAAATCGTGGCGGCCGTGGTATCACCGGGGATTGCGATCATGTCAAGGCCGACCGAGCACACGCATGTCATCGCTTCGAGCTTCTCGATGGTCAGGTTGCCGGTGGAGGCCGCGTCGATCATCGCCTTGTCCTCGGAGACCGGGATGAACGCGCCCGAAAGCCCGCCCACATACGAGGAGGCCATGATGCCGCCCTTCTTGACCTGGTCGTTGAGCATCGCGAGCGCCGCGGTGGTGCCGGGGCCGCCCACCTGCGCCAGGCCGATCTTCTCGAGCACCTCGCCGACCGAATCCCCGACCGCGGCGGTCGGCGCCAGAGAAAGGTCGATGATGCCGAACGGCACGCCAAGACGGCGCGAGGCCTCCTGCGCCACGAGCTGGCCGACACGGGTGATCTTGAAGGCGGTGCGTTTGATGGTCTCGCACAAGGTCTCGAAATCGGAGCCGCGCGTCGCATCGAGCGCCCGCGAGACAACTCCCGGCCCGGAGACGCCGACGTTGACCACCACGTCGCCTTCGGTCACGCCGTGGAAGCCGCCGGCCATGAAGGGGTTGTCGTCGGTGGCGTTGCAGAAGGCGACGAATTTGACGCAACCGAAGCCGTCATTGTCGCGAGTGGAGTAGGCGATGTCTTTGACCATGCGACCCAAAAGTTCGACCGCGTCCATGTCAATGCCGGTCTTGGTGGAGCCGACGTTGACCGACGAACACACGATGTCGGTTTCGGACAAAGCCTGCGGCAACGATTCGATGAGCATGCGTTCGGCCGGTGTCATCGACTTGGACACCAAGGCCGAATAACCACCGATGAGATCCACCCCCACCTCTTTGGCCGCCCGGTCGAGGGCATGAGCGATCCTGACGAAGTCCTCCGGGCTCTGGCACGCTCCGGCACCCACCAACGAAATCGGCGTAACAGTAATACGCTTATTGACGATTGGAATACCATAGTCTCGTTCAATGGCCTGGCCCGTCGAAACCAGATCATGCGCCTTGGTGGCGATCTTGCGGTAGATGCGCTCGCACACCTCATCCACGTCACCTGCCGTGCAATCCAAAAGCGAAATGCCCATCGTAATCGTACGTACATCGAGCTTTTCCTGCTCGATCATCTTGTTGGTCTCGTCGACCTCCATGATATTCAGCATCGCTCCACCCCTATTCCCTAACTCGTCAACAACTCGCCAATCCGCCAAACGCGAAACACACAAGCCGCCCAAGTCATATAACCGAACGTTTTCCCGATTCGCACGCATTGCAGACACTTCACCGTCAACCGCACCGAACACGCGACGTCATGCCGTGCCTGCCACAAGCCGCGATCATACGCGATGCATCTTCGTGAAAATCTCTTCACGTTGGCAACGGATACGCACACCGATTTCGTCGCCCAGCGACCCAAGGCCGTCCACAAGCTCCGAAAACTCTCCATTCGCCTGCGAAACATCCACAATCATCATCATATTGAAGAAACCATCAAGAATGGTTTGCGAAATGTCAAGCACATTGACCCGATGCTCGGCCAAATATGCGCAAACGCGCGCGATGATGCCGACCGCGTCGCGTCCAACGACGGTGATGACAGCTTTGTTCATGAACAACCCCTTGGAACGTTGTTTCGAAAAGCGGCGTAACCGCCACCGAACCCCAAGCATACGCGGTGGCGGCACCGACCGCCCGGACAGTATCATTTAGCGGGATTTCCGGCCCGGCGACCCGATCGAACCGATTCAGCGGTACTGCCGCTCGTGACCTTTGATCCCAGCCAGGTAATGCGGAGCCGAATCACTCTGGTCACTGCGGTCGAGAACCAGTTCCGAGCCGTCCGTGGGCAGTTGCGCAGAGAACATGGCCTCATATTCCGGCACGCTCAGGCGCTCGCGGGCCTGAAGCATCGTGCGGTGCGCGGCGGCGTCGAGACGTCCGCGATAACCCGGTTGCAATATACCGAAATACAACTCGGCCACTGAGCCGGACCCATAGCTGAACAGACCGATGCGGTCACCCTCCGTAAGACCCTCGTCGTTATCGAGCAACGAAAGCAACGCCAGATAGACCGATCCGGTGTAGACGTTGCCGACCTGCCGGCCGTAGATGATGCTGGATTCGAAACGGTCAGTCAGGCGGGCGTAATCCGTTTCGCCGATCACGCCGTCACCGAGCGTACGCAGCCCTTTGCGGCCCATCTTCGAGAACGGGATATGGAAGAGCAACGCCTGCAATTCATCGGGGCGCGCCATACCGAGCTCCTGCGCTCCGGCCCACAGCTCCTGGAACATGCCGACATAGACCTCCTCCGAGTATTTGCCTCGGGCGAACGCCTGGGCGGAGTAGTTCGGCCGCCAAAAGTCGCCGGTACTACGACTTTCGTATACGGATTCCGGCTCGATGGCCAAAATGGCCGGGTCCCGCGTCACCAACATCGCCACGGCGCCGGCACCCTGCGTCACCTCGCCGGGAGTGGACAGCCCATAACGCGCGATGTCGGAAGCGATGACCAGCGCCGTGCGCTGCGGATGACGGGCCACGTAGTCACACGCGAGCTGCAGGCCGGCGGTCGCGCCGTAACAGGCCTCCTTGATTTCGATGGAGCGATGGTGACCGGGAAGCCCCAGCAGATCGCCGACGAACAGCGAGGCGGCCTTGGACTGGTCGACGCCGCTTTCCGTAGCGACCACGAGCAGCCCGATACGCTCCTTGTCGTCGTCCGAGAGCATGGGTTCAGCGGCGTTGGCGGCCATCGCCACGATGTCCTGGTCAAGCGCGGGCACGGCCATCTTGCTCTGCCCTATGCCGATCAGGTACTTGTTCGGGTCCACGCCGCGGCTTTCGGCCAGATCGGTCAGGTCTAGGTAATGGTTGGGCACGGTGAAGTTGATCCTGTCGATACCAACCACGGTATCGACCGCATGGCTCTTTTCCTGCATCGGTTTCAGCCTCCGTTATTTCTGTATTGTTGTCTATTGACCATTCTTAACGATTAGCGAGTACCGTTTTAATCGACCGCATCGATTGACCCCATGCCGTATATACGCAAAGAACGCAGGTGTACACATCGGCAGTCCGGCAACGTTTCACTTGCTCTCGGCGCGCAGCCGTTGCAAGAGCCGCTTCGCCATCGCCAAATCGGCGTGGGCGGGGTCCGCACGCAGGCCGGCAACCACCTGATCGAGCTCCTCCGGTCGGGCCCCCGCCGACATGACCAGGCTTTTGAACTGGAGGTTCATGTGGCCCGATTGGATACCGCGAGTCACCAACGCCCGCATCGCCGAAAGATTGGAGGCCAACCCGACGCTGGCAACGATGCCCATCAGCCGGGCAGCGCTTGGATGCCCGAGCAATGCAAGAGACAGGCGGGCCATCGGTAGGGTCGACATCGCCCCGCCGACAGCGCCCAGCGGCAGGGGCATATCAATGACGCCGACCAATTGACTCCGGTCTTCATCGATGGTCCATTTCGTCCACGTGCGCTTGCGGTCGCTCAAATCGGCATATGCGGCGGCGTTGATATTGCGTGTGTCGTTGCCAGTCGCCAGCACCGCCGCATTGACCCCGTTCATGATGCCCTTGTTATGCGTGGCTGCACGGAGAGGCGATACCCACGCGAATCGAGCCGCCTTCACGATACGCCGGGCGACCCGATCGCCATCCATATCTCGGGTCTTCAGATCGTCGAAAGCGATACGTGCCACCGATTGCGCACGTTGGCCGGCGGATTCGTTCGACAATATCGACATCAGTGGGTCAAGTCCGTCAATATGCGATATGCAATGCACTGAGACCGCCTCGGCAATGGTGTTGACCACATTCGCGCCCATCGCCTCACCCGTGTCGATCAGCAGGTCAAGTTCGGCGAATCCGTCCTCATGGCCACGCACTTCGACACCACGCAGCCCGCCACCGTGCCTCTCAAGACTCGGGTGGGCCTGACGTGCCACCCGACGTATTTCCCCCTCATGTGCGCGGACATATTCCGTAAGCCTGTCAAGAGGCGACCGATCGGCACCTTCCTTGCCGCCACCGTCTACACCATCACCATCACGCGCATCCGTAACGACAATCTGCGCGACGACACCTTCGCGCCGGACCGAAGTACTGAATCCGCCGGACCGTGCGATGCGCGCCGCCGCATTACCGGCCGCCGCGATGACGGACGGCTCCTCAACGGCCATCGGCACGCGCAACGCCTCGCCATCAATCACGAAATGCTCCGCTAATCCAAGCGGCACCGGAAAAGCGCCAATGTGGTTCTCGACCATATTGGACGCCACGACTGCGGGCAACGCCTCGGCCTGACCGGTCAACACACGCAACCCATCCTCGCCAATGGCACCCTCGACCCGCAATCGGTCGATTCGTTCGGCCGTCGACAGTTCATAGAACTTGGTCATCGTACGCTCTCTACCTCCATTGCGACCCCCTGCCCACCACCGACGCACAGAGCCGCCACGCCGAACCTCCCGCCGGTGCGCTGCAACGAATGGATCAGCGTGGTCAGAATCCGCGCGCCGGAGGCTCCGAGCGCGTGCCCCAAAGCGAGCGCTCCTCCAGAAACGTTGTATCGATCCGGGTTGATGCCCAATTGCTCGCGCGTCAGCCAGGCCTGTGCGGCGAACGCCTCGTTGACCTCGTATAGGTCAATCTCGTCGCCGGTCTGTCCACACCGCTCCAACACCCGTTCGATGGCCGGGATCGTCGCATACCCCATCTGATCGGGCCGGTGGCCGACCTCGGCGTAGCCTCGGATTACGGCCTGCGCGCCAAACCCGAGCTCACGGGCCCGCCGCATCGTCGTGACCACCATGACGGCGGCCCCATCGCTTAAAGGCGACGCGTTGCCCGCAGTGACGACGCCACCGTCCTCATATGCGGGTTTGAGCACCGACAGCCCATCGAACGTGGTACCGGGACGCATGGTCTCATCACGTTCAAGCCCGCCGACAGGCAGCACCTCGTCGTCGAACCACCCCGCCTCCCAAGCGGCACTAGCCTTGCGCTGGGAATCGACGGCATATCGGTCGAGTTCGTCTCGGGTTATGCCGAAACGGCGGGCCAGATTCTCGGCGGTGACCCCCATCGGGCGTCCGTCAAAGGCGTCGTTGAGCGCATCGTAATGCAAGGTGTCGATCCAGTGGTCAATATCAAATTCGTTCTTGTCGGTGCGGCTGGCAAATGCCGGGGCGTTCGACATGCTTTCGCCGCCACCGGCCAACACCACCTGCGCATCCCCCATGGCGACGGCGGTCTGAGCCAAGCGCACGGCTTTGAGACCCGACCCACAGACCTGATTGACGGTCATAGCGGTGCCTGCAATCGGCATACCCGCGCCGACCTGCACCTGCCGGGCCACATTCTGCCCGGTTCCGGTGCTCAATACATTGCCGAGGATCACCTGATCAAACACTGCGGGCCCCATATGCGCGCGACCTAATCCGCGCCGCGCCAGGTCGGTCGTCATCTCGACCATGGTCATGTTGCTGAGCGCCCCTCGGAATTTGCCCGTCGCCGTACGCCACGAACCGGCGATGACCACCTCATTATCACGGACCTGCCCGACCCTCACCGTACGCACCCACCGAAGCCAAGAAAGCCAAAGCCGTAGGTCACATCTAAGTGCCGTGTCGAATCGTCGTCTGACAAGCGCATATTCCAAACCTTTCTAGCATTGGTCAGATTAGACGAAGCGAATACCGGCACCAAGAGGCCATAACGCTATCTCCACCGGCGTTCACAACCCCTTTACAGTCATTCCGACTTTCATCACATTCTCATCGCAACCGTACCGCAGGCAAACCGACCCCAGGTTTTTCTAGGCTTCGCGACGAGCCGAGTCCGACGCCACCGCCGCCAGGGCGCGTGGAGCACGAAAGCCATGCGCAGCGAATCCATCCGCTATGGACTGCGCCACACGGCGACCCTGCCCCTTATCGACAAGCGCTATTATCGACCCGCCGAAACCGCCGCCAGTCATACGCGCTCCATACGCACCGTTGCGCCGAGCCGTATCCACGGCCACATCGAGCTCCGGCACGGTCACTTCATAATCAGCGGCAAGGGAATCATGGGATGCGTTGAACAACTCCCCCGCCATCTTCACGTCACCCGCCGAGAACGCCGCAACGAACTGAGGAACGCGCCAGATCTCCGTGACGACGTGTCGCACACGCCTTTTCATGGTCTCATCGGACAAGCGGCCCAACACTTCAGCAAGCGCGGCGTCGGCGGATTCGACGACGTTTTCGAAATCGTGGGCGCAGATGCCGCCGGAGGCGGTCACGGCTCGGTCCAGACCGACACTATGCGAAATCTCGTCGGCCACCACGCGTATGTTCTTCACGCCCAGAAGCCGGGCGGCGTCCTCGCACATGCCGCGCCTCGTCTCATACTGTCCATCGTTGAGCTGATGGGCGGCCTGAGTGTCGAGCACCAACAGTTCAAGGCCAAGCGCTTCGAGATCGAATGGCTGCTGCGTGACGCTGTGGAAGGCATCGAGCTCCGGCCGACAGTCCAGCAGAATCGCATGGCCTGGAGTGCAGCGCATCGATGCGTTCTGGTCAAGACCGCCGGTCGAGGCGCCGGCCATGTCGTTCTCGGCTTTCATGGCGGCTCCAATCAACGTAACCCGACCCTCATCGCTGTTGCCAAAACCTAGCCCATAAACGTCGTCAAGCGCCAGAGCGGTCGAGCAGGTCATCGCCGCCGACGAACTGAGCCCGCCACCAACCGGCACGCAGGAAACGAATGCCGCATCAAAACCACGCACGCCATCGAACCCGTTTTCTCGCAGGGCCCATGCCACCCCTGCCGGATACGCGGCCCAACCATGGACCCCGCGAGCGGCAAGCCCGCCGAGATCCACGGTCGTGACCCCGCCGTCGCCAATGCTCGACACGAGCCGCACGGTGTCGTCCCCACGCGCAGACAGCGCCACAAAAGTGCGGTGCGGCAACGCGATGGGCAGGCACAGGCCGGCGTTGTAGTCGGTATGCTCTCCGATGAGATTAACCCGCCCGGGCGCACTCCACACCCCGTCCGGTTCAGCACCGAAGGTGTCGCGGAACAACTCGATCGCCCGGCTGGCCCCGTCTTCGGAACTCAGCGCGTCCAGATATTGCACGGGGGCAGATTGCATCGTTTGGTTGCCCATATCATCTTCTCCTTGATTGAAGTTGCATGACACATATCATTAAATTGCATTACATTTTACCTGCTGCATCCTGCGAGACTACCGAAGCCAAAGCACCGCTTCCGCACCCGCACCGCGACCGCAACGGACCGCCTCGCCGTTCCAACCGTCGCACCCGCGACCACCGGAGACGGCATCGCTTGACATCCAACATCACCGTCATCCCACATCCGGCATTCGTCATCGTCATAATCCGTCATCCGGCATCGAAATCTCGAATCACCCTGATCCCACTGCCATATCCCCCCCCCCAAGAAATCCGTCATCCGCCTCCAAATCCGTTCCAGGGATCATCGCCAGCGGCCCCTTTTCTGCGGCAGCCAACGTTCCTGCCGGAAAAGAGCCAGCTAGCGGCTCTCAGCGGCCCTTTTTCAGCAGTCTCACATATTCCTGCCGAAAAAAGAGCCGGTTCCGAGGTCGACCAGATGCGCCAGCGGGCCAAACACCCTACCCGATGTCCACAGGACCCAGCTCATGGAAGCGGCCTGCGATGCGCTCGGGGGTCGTGTCGGACACCCAGGCCGCCATGCCGGACTCCGAGCCAGCCAGGTACTTAATCTTGTTGGCGGCACGGCGGAACGAGAAGAATTGCAGATTCAGACGGTAGTTCGCGCGACGCCAATCGCGCACCGGAGCCTGATGCCAGGCGGCGATGTAAGGCAGATCCATGCCCTTGCCGTCACCCTTGTCGAAGAATGCATTGCCCCGATGGAGCAACGTGGAGTACATCTGGGCCAGATCCCAACGTTCCCGATCATCGAGTTCGTCGAGCGTGAGCACGTCGCGCACCGGAGCGACATGGACCTCCAGGGGCCAACGGGCGGCGGCAGGAACATAGGCCACCCAGCTCGCATTGCGCAACACGACGCGCGTTCCGACCGCAAGCTCCGCTTGCACGATGTCGCGCAACAGATTGCCACCGGTCTTGTCGTGATATGCCTCGGTATGCGCAAGTTCGGTTTCCATCTTCGGCGGCATGAACGGGTAGCAATAGACCTGTCCATGCGGATGCGCCAACGACACACCGATTTCGGCGCCGTGGTTTTCAAACGGGAATATTTGCTCGATGCCCTCCATATGGGAGATTTCTGCGGTGCGGAAGGCCCACGTCTCCACGACCGTGCGCAGGCGGGAAACCGGCAGATCGGCGGGCAACCCGTTTTCGTTCGGGTCGAAGCAGATTACCTCGCAACGCCCCGCGGCAGGACGCTGCTCCCACAGTCCGTCGCCGTCGACATAGGAAACGGTGTCGGGCACGCCAGGCACCCGCACCATCGAGGGGAAACGATTTTCAAAAACGACCACATCGTAATCGATATCCGGCACCTCACCGTCCTGATACGGGTCTCCGGGCTTGCGGGCCGCAAGCGGGTTGCCAGTGGCCGAGGCTCCGGGACCGGCGGTAATCGGCCGGTTCATACGTGCGGCAGCCATGGGAATCCAGTCTCCGGTCAGGGGATCACGGCGCATAATCGGTTCGGCATACGGCACCTCGTTGCCTTCCGAGTCGAGATGGGAGGCGAAACGGTCGGTCAGTGGCCGAGGATCGTGCAGTTCACGCGTTTTGGCGCCAGAGACATATTCGGGATCGTCATCGATGTAGAAGAAGTCACGCCCGTCCGCGAGCGTGGTCGGGCTGATACGAATGTGTTCCTTCGCATACCGCCCAGGTTTGTAATATGTGAATTTCGGTTGAGACTGCTCCATCGACCCTCCAGCCCTTTCGTTGATGACGATTGTTACTACATCCTTCACATGTATCCGTTCAGCCCAACCGTTCCTCACTGCCCGACCATCGTCGAGTCATCCGACCCGCGGCGGACAGAGGACTCTCGTTCACGGCTTGACTTCCTTCGTAAGGAACATGCCACACGCGCTCATTGCTCATCTTGCGCCAAACCGGTTTGATGCGTGAGCACAAGTTCCTTGACCAGCTTGCGGGTTTCAGCCACCGAGGCCACGTTCAGGCCATCATCGGTGATAAGCGTGTCGACCTGATCGAACCGGGCGAACAACGACAACGACGTACAGCTCCACTTGGTGTGGTCGGTGAGAATAATCGTCTTATCAGCGATGCCCATCATGGCCATGTCCGTGGCCGCCTCCAGCGAATTCGGCATGAGGAAGCCGCGAGGCAAAGACACCGAGTGCGTCCCCAGAAAAACGGTGTTCACACGCAAGGATTCAATCACCTTGTCCGCGATGGGACCGACCAGCGAGTTCGATCGGGTGATGACGCCGCCGGTGACGATCACCTCCACATCCTTCGATTCCAAAGCCTGCACGAGTTCGGCCACGGGAATGGAGTTCGTAAGGATGGTGATGCCGCTGGCACGTTGTGACTCCAAAAGATGCTGTGCGAACACATATGCGGTGGTGCCTCCGCCGATGGCGATCACATCTCCCGGAGCGACGTATTTGACCGCCTCCTGGGCGATGGCGTCCTTAAGGCCGATGTCCATTTGGGATTTGACCGAGAAAAGCGGTTCACTCAACAGGGTGCTGGTGGTCACCGCTCCGCCATGGACGCGTTTGAGAAGGCCCTTGTCAGCCAAGTCGGCGATATCACGCCGCACCGTCATGGCCGACACGCCAAGCTCCTTGGACAAGGCGGTTATACGCACCGCACCTCTGGTACGAAGCCTGCTCAAGATCAAATGTTGGCGTTGAGAAGAAATCATGCGAACATTATCGCACAAATACTTGCATAAAACAAAACGGATTGAGCGTTTCCTTCATCAAACACACACGGTAGCGAACATCAGGCAAAATCCTCCTATTGTCACTTATGATCATTCCCGTATCAACGACTCGCTCAATCAGTCTTCCGACGGCTACGGCGACGAATCACGCAAGTGGCTGCACCCCCAATAACTCACGAACGGTCCATTCATCCGGTACGGAAGACATGGGGCGATGGCGGTGTCAAGCGGAACCACCCCGTCAGCCTCAGCCAAACCACCGCCTATCAATCGTCAACCATGCATGACAGCCGAGGCAGGCGGACTGCCGCGTGGGTGTTGTTGCCGCCCATACAGGACGCGTCACAGCCACTACTGCTGAGTATGACCGCGTTCCTGCTGGGGTCCGTTTGCGGGTTGTTGCGCCTGCCCGCCGGTGTACTTCGAATCGGGATTGCCGTAGTTGTTGTCTATGGGAATGCCGGCGGCCGCGGTGTAGGTGTCCATGAAGTTCTTCCAGGCCGGCGTAGCCAGATACGAACCATACCAGATTGAATGATACTGACCATTAATGGTTTTGTTGTTCAGGCTCACTAACCCCTTGGCGCTGCCCGCCACCACGAAGGCGGCAACCTGGTTTGGTACGAAGCCCGCAGTGGACACCGCCCACTCCTCGTTCGTACCGGTCTTGGCAAACGTCTTGCGCCCATTTGCCAGCTGCGCTGGTTTGGCCTCGCCCCGCAGCGCACCTTGGTTCATCGCATAGGCGACCGTCTGCGCTATGCCAGGCTCAATGGCCTGATGACAGTTGGCCGGCGGCACTTTAAGCTCTTTGCCTTCTTTGGAGACGACCCTCTTAAGGGCGATTGGTGTGCATTCCACACCATTGGCCCCGATGGTCGCGTAGACATTCGCCATCGTCAACGGCGAGGCGTTGACCGAGCCGATCACCATGGAGGGCTGTGCGTTATCGAGGGTCAGCTTTTCGCCTGCGATAGACGAGTTATGGTACCCCATCGCGTTAGCCGCATCGACCACGGGGCACAGACCCATCTGCTGAATCATTTCCGCCTGAGTCGTATTATGGGAACGCACCAATCCTTCCAGCGGCGATTCGCTGCCCGGATAGAAGCCGTCCGCGTTGCCGACCTGCCATGAGCTTCCCAACAACCCCGAGTATCCTTTGCAGGCAAAGGAACCGACGGGAAAGCTGCGTTGGGTCCGTAAAGGCTGGTTGACGGACCTGCCCTGCATCATCCAAGCCACCATGTTGATTGGTTTCCAGGTCGAACCGACGTTCCAACCATTGCCGCCGCCGTCGCGAGCATCGACCTGATAGTTCATGGAGGTGCGGGTGGGATCGTTCCTGGCCGCATCCGTCGCATCGTAAATACGGTTGGAACCAAAGCCAAGCACTTCGCCCGTGCCCGGCTTGATGGCCGCGATCGAAACCTCAAAACCGCTCGGATCATTGACCGGAATGGCCTGACGTGCGGCATTCATCGCGGCTTCATTCGCATGGACGTCAAGCGTGGTGTAGATGTTGAGCCCACCTTCGGTCAGAAGCTTTTCGCGATCCGCCTCCGTTTTGCCGAATTCCTTCGAATTGACGATTTTCTTGGTGACATAGTCGCAGAAGAACGCAGCGTCACCGGCGGCCTGGCAGCCAATCTGCGTGGCGCTGTCCTGAAGGTTGAGGGTGCCGGCGATCGGCTCGGCACGGAATTTATCGTGGTCCGCCTTGCTGATGTAGTTCTGTTCGAGCATGAGGTCGAGCACGATGTTGCGCTGCCTCTGCGCCTCGGGCTGATTGTCGGGCACCGAGGGATCGTAGCGGACCGGGTTTTTGGTGATCGCCGCGATGGTGGCGGCCTGCCCGATATTGAGGTCGGCGGCGGAAACATTGAAATAACGCTTTGCCGCCGTCTCCACACCATACAGATTGTTCCTGCCGAACTGAGCGATATTGAGGTATCCCTGCAGGATCTCCCCCTTGGAATACTGCTTCTCCATCTGCACGGCGATCAGCATTTCGCGCACCTTACGTGCGATGGTGTCTTCGGAGGCGTGATATTCGGCTATGGGGTCGTCCTTTTCATGGGCCTGGCTCAACAGGACGTTCTTGACATACTGCTGGGTCAGCGAGGAGCCTCCCTGCGTATCACCGTGCCTGACGAACGTCTGGACGAAAGCTCGCAGCACGCCTTGCACATCCACGCCGTTGTGTTCGAAGAAACGCTTGTCCTCACGTGCGACCACAGCCTGCTGCATCGGCTTGGATATCTTGCGCAAGGGCACTACGGTGCGGTTCTGAGCATAATAGGAGGCGATGAGTGTGGTGCCGTCGGAGGCGTAGATATTGGACTTCTGCGGCAAGCTGGTCACATCGAAATCAATGCCCTCCACCCTCAGGGAGGGTCCCATCACACGTGCCGCACCGTTGAGGCCGACCACACTGGGGACGAAAAGCAGCCCCCCCACCACGCCTCCGGTCACACACAACGTAACGTAGGCCAACAGCAGGGCAAGCACGCGCTTGACAGTAAGTTTCCTCGTTCTAGGCATGGTTTTCATTCTAAAGTACCGCCTCTACCGCAACGACCGGATTTAAGCACCCCACAGGAGGTATTTACAAGCGAGAGCCGCGGACTATAAACCACGGCAATCATCACCAGATCAATGACGCGAACGCCTGATAAGCATTCCCGGCTGATAGATGATAATGGCTCGCCCATCCCGTGCGATCCACCCACGGTTCGAGAAATCCATCAAGGCCTTATTCACCGTTTCACGTGACGATCCGACGAGCTGCGCAAGCTCCTCCTGCGTCAGGTCGTGTGGCACCTTCACCCCGGCTTCAACCGGTTCTCCGAAGCGCGATGCGAGATTCAGAAGGGTTTTGGCCAATCGCGCGGGCACATCCATAAACACCAGATCAGAAATCTGTTCATTGTTCACCCGCATACGCCCCGCCATCACCTGAAGCATGTCCACGGCCACCCGCGGATGCTTGTTAAGCCAAGCGAACAATGTGTCGTGCTCAAGCCAGCCGACCATCGTTCCGTCATGCATGGCCACCGCCGAGGCGGTGCGAGGTCCGCCCGATGGATCGAACACCGGGATTTCACCCAGAATCTCACCGCGGCTATGAATGCTCAACAACTGGACGCGGTTGTCGCTGGACTGTCGCAACAACTTGACCTTGCCGGACTCGAGCAGGTACATACGCTGATCGGTTGACCCCTCGCGGAAGATGTAGCCGCCCTTATTGAATTGTGCATGCTTCATGAACGGTATGAGCTCCTCCGCCTCTGCGGACGAGACGTGTTTGAATAGAGCCGTCTGCAACAGTTCGTTCTTAACTTCTGTGATCTCGTTCGGTTTCATGGCCACTGCCGTCCTTCAGCTTTCCGTTTCGTGTCGCAATCTCTTCGTATCCGTTGTTCCCATTTGCGCGATTGGTCAGAGAGGGGATAAATAACTCCGATAGTGAAAGAGACTATATGCTGGAGCTAACAAAATCGAAAAGACTACCGATCATCGTACTTTGATTACGATCCGTTTGACGCGACAGGGCGTCAACACGTTTGACGGACGACCGAACCGCTTTGTCGCTCAGCTTCTCTTTGGATACCTTCAGAACCTTTGTCATAATGTCGGCATGAACATCCCAATCGAGCATGGTGTGATGAAGCACCGCACCGCCGCCCGATTGCCGAGATGGGTAACGACGCTGCGCCGAACCGCCTATTTTACCTCGCTGAGATGCAATGTCATTCAGTCCACTGAAGTGTGCATCTAAACCCAATTGTTTGAAGGCGGCAAGCAGCCACGCGTCGCACAGCCTGTAGGACTGGGCCACCGAAAGACCTGCGACAAAATCCAATGGAGCATACAACGAATAAGTGATCACTCTTTCGGGTTCCACGAGCATCGCCCCACCTCCCGTGGGCCTGCGGACCACATCGAATCCCAGCCGCCGCGCTTGAACCTGATCAACCTCATCCGCGATCGATTGAAACCTGCCGACCACCACAGCCGGTCGGGACCAACGCCAGAACCGCACAGTGGCAGGTCGCACGCCGCACGCCACCTCACGCGCAAAACGCTCTTCCAAAAGCATCTGGTCCTTGGCGCAACGAGGTTCATCAATGAACACCCGCGGTTTCAATGTCTGCCAACGTTCACGCCAGTCAAATAACGTCAAAGGCGATTCCGTTTCGTATGCGTCAAACGTTTTTACTTTTGTGTTCGATGCACGAAATGAACGATTTTTTGCGTCTGGAGCATCACACTTTGCGCCTTGTACGGCTCTCCGATAAGCCGTGCGTATTGCTTTAGCATCCGTCCCCAATAAACGTATTGCACTATAAGTCCTGAAGACAGAACCCAATTCCTCGCCATCGATCAACGCATCGCCAATGGCTTTGAGAAAAGAAGTTTGCTGCGTCTCATTTCCGCCGACAACGAAAAAATCCCCGTCCAATGCACATTCCACCGGCACATCATCATCGACTCGTACATTGACCGCGACAAGCTTGCCTCCCGGCATCTTGCACTCGCCGCGTTTCACATTTCGTCTCACCGACCACCTCAACGGTATAAACAACCATGTCTCAATCCGTCTTCAAGGCATGGACCACCTAAAGATGAAGTACGTCAGTCCCTGAGCTCAACACCGTTCGCATCACGGTGCCACCGCGAACCATAAAAAGAACTGAGAATCAGGATTGCTTCAACCAGACCCCAGATCCCAGCGGCAATGGCACCGATGCCGAAAACCCATCCCAACAGCAATGTAAGCAATAATTGAGCGATGGCTTTGCCGTAATTGCCGAGATAAAAGTTGTGCGCACCGAAACAGCCCAAAAATATTCCGAGCAGACCCGCCGCCAACTTTGACTTTTGATGAACGTATATCATCGGCTGCGGTGATGCATACGGTTGCGCAGGCGGAAAATCGTATGCCGGCTGTCCATACTGCGACGACGGCGGAGCCTGGTACTGCGGCTGAGATTGAACCGGAACCTGGTACTGCGGTTGCATGGGCTGCTGATATTGCGGCTGCGTCGGAACCTGATATTGAGGTTGCGCAGCCCCGTACTGAGACCGCGGAACCTGAAGGGGTTGCGGCAAAGCGTCATCACCGCTTGCCATCTGTCCCTGTAAATCAGGCTGTCCGTACGGCTGATTGGGCTGTTGTATATAATCCATAGTCACATATTACTCCGAATAATTAAAAACCGGAATGAATCGACGCCGATTCGGACTATATTACAATGTTTTTTACAACCATCTTCGCCCTCCCCACCACAGCAAAATTTGATTCATACACGCTTTATATACAGACCGGGTTGCACGAAATAACGATTCAGAGCCGACCCAAAATATCGCGTCCGACATCGGCCGTAGAACGCCGTCTCGAGGCGTTTTGCTCGATATCGGCTTCGACGGCGTTCTCGATGAGCACTGCTGGCTCGTCAAGTCCTAGATTACGCAGCAGCATCGCGGCCGAAAGCACGGCGGCGGTGGGATTGGCAATCCCCTTGCCAGCGATATCGGGAGCAGAGCCATGAATGGGTTCGAACATGGAGGGGTACTTGCCCGAAGCGTTGATGCAGCCGGAGGCCGAATACCCCACTCCCCCAACCACACTGCCGGCCTCATCAGTGAGAATGTCACCGAACAGATTGTCAGTGAGAACAACGTCGAAGCGGCCCGGGTCGGTGACCATGAAAATGGTCGCGGCGTCAATGTGCTGGTAGTCATGGCTGACCTCGGGGTACTCCTGCCCGACCCGATCCACAATGCGCTGCCACATGTCGCCAGCGTTAATCAGCACGTTCTTCTTGTGTACCAGAGTGATGTGCCTGCGCCTTTTCATGGCCAGCTCGTACGCATAACGTACAACACGTTCCACACCATACGCCGTGTTGACGGAGACTTCCGTGGCCACTTCGTCGGGCGTGTCCTTGCGAATCGCGCCGCCTGCGCCACAGTAAAGGCCCTCGGTACCCTCACGGACGACCACGAAGTCGATGTCGCCCGGATTCTTCAACGGCGACTCGACGCCCTTGTACAGTTTGCAGGGGCGCAGGTTCACATACTGGTCAAGGCCGAACCGCAATTTGAGCAGCAGGCCGCGCTCAAGCACACCAGCATGGATACGCGGATCACCGATGGCACCAAGTAGAATCGCATCCGTCTGCTTGATGCGTTCCAGCTCCTCATCGGGCAGGACGGCACCGTCACGCAGATAACGCTCAGCTCCGAGGTCGAAGTCCACATACTTGAACCCAGCCATGCCCTCGGTGGCCTTTTCCATGACCTCTTGCGCCACGGGGGTGATCTCCTTGCCGATGCCGTCACCAGGAACAACGGCAATGGTATAGGTTTGTCTGTTCATGTTTGGACAGACTACACGCGAATATGATACCTTCCGCTATTTGGTCCGGAAAATGGACATCCGCCGTATTCTTCCTAAGAATTGATTCCCATAACAGCCAGGCACCAAGCATTCTCCTCGCTCACGTCCCTCCACTGCTGATACCGGCCGGAGGTACCACCGTGACTGGCTTCGTTCTGCACGCGAGCCACGGCATCGACCCCTTGCGATTGCAGACGCGCAAGCCATTTCATGGGTTCCACATACAGCACTCGGGTGTCATTGAGCGAAGTCGTGATGAAAATCTTCGGGAAACGGGCGGCCATATCGTGATCGCCTTCACCGGCTTTCTCATCCGCATCATCACCTTGCCAGGGTCCGAACGGCGCGTTTTCATAAGGACTGTATGACTTCATATAGTCGTAGACATCCTTGTTATGCAGAGGATCACCCCATTCATCCCACTCGGTGACCGTCAACGGCAGGGACGGGTCAAGAATCGTAGTCAACGCGTCCACGAACGGCACATCGGCCTCAATGCCGGCGTAACAATCCGGCGCCATGTTCGCCACGGCACCCATCAGAAGGCCGCCCGCCGAGCCACCGTTAGCGACGGTACGCTCCCGATCGGCCAAGCCAGCTGATTCCAGAGCCTTGGTGACGTCCACAAAATCATTGAATGTGTTGCGCTTATTCAGCTTACGGCCCTGCTCGTACCATGCGCGGCCCATTTCCCCGCCACCGCGCACATGCGCTACGACGTAGAGCACACCTCTGTCAAGCATGCTCAACCGTGCCACTGAAAAGCCGGGATCGGAGCTGCACTCATAGGACCCATAGCCCGTAATGAACATGGCCCCGGCAGCCGCATCCGCGTCCGAGTTCGCACCACACGCACTCCTGAGCCTGCCCATGCAATCGACGTCATGCTCATCAAGGATGTCGATCGATTCCAATTCACTTTGCACTTTGGCCATCCGGGGACAACGATCCGACCTGAACACCAGACTCACCGGCACGAGTTCGCCGTCTCGCACACGTACCCACAGGCGACGTTCACGGTAGTTCGCCGGGTTGAAGTCCCCCAGCACTTCAGCGGATTTCAGCAGAACGTCCCGACCGGTGACAGGATCGAGTTCACGCAGCTGTCCGGCAGTCGTATAGCTGCCGAATGAATACCGCATGCGCGGCGCATCATACGAAGGATTTCCACCGGCACCGATGGAGTACAGGCGTTGCCGAACATCATCGCCGACCGGTTTGACCTCGCGGAAGTTCCAAGGTCGCCCCGCCTGAAAATCAGCGAGCGCCTGGGCTTTGGTCATTACCGCGATGTGGGGCAGACTTTCGGCACGGTAGCTGAGAACCACGAAATGACGATACATGCCGATGCCCTCAATGACAAGCCCTCTCATATCCCGTAATATCGCGGGGTTTGCGCCATTGCGGTATGCGGTATTGATGGGTTTGGTCGAAGCGCCCGGTTCAACTGCATCCCCCAACCGACAACCATAAGGCGAGCCTTGTGCGACCACCACCCCCTCGTCGAGGGTATAAGGTGGCTTATGTGCATTCAGGTCGATCACATCGACTTCAAAATTCGGATTCCGGGCATTGTGGAATACCAACGCAAGTGGAATATCGGCGGCAAGCTTTCCGTCCGCCGTATCGTCACCGAGACACGGGTCGTCAACCGAACCGCTTCCGCGGTCAGCATCCGCCTCAAAACGTGCGAAACTGACATCGTATTCGATGCCTTCGCGACGCCGGATGAACGGCGTGAAAACGCCCTCGGGTTCGTCGGCAGGCAGCATGAGCACTTCGCTGGTGGTCTTTGAAGCCACGCTGATGACGATGTCGCGTTCATCGAAACTCATACCCACATCCACGGCGAAGCGCTCATCGGGTTCACGGAACACTTCCACATCGTCGCGCACGGGAGTGCCCACACGATGACGGAGAACGAGGTAGGGGCGCCAGGCATCGTCGGGCATCACATAGAAAACCCAGCGTCCGTCAGGCGTCAGACATGCTCCGGCGGCAGCGCCTTCGATCACCTCGCTCGACTCACTCTCGGTCTTCAGGTCACGGATGCGATAGTCATAACGCTCGTTGCCGGCCAGGTCAACACCGTAAAGCATCCAGCGGCCGGTCTTATCGAAATCCAACCCACCGATATTGAAGAAGTCGTGCCCTTCCGACTCTTTGTTCGGATCGAAGACCACTTGTTCGTCCGGCATCGCCCCGGGCGCATCGGCGGCGTTTACCTGCGGCGGATCCCAGTCGTCAGGGCTTGAAACGGGCCTACGGCACTGAATGGCGTACTGTTTGCCTTCGACCACACGCGTGAAGTACCAGTAACCGTCAATGCGGGTTGGCACCGACATGTCCGTTTGCTTGACGCGAGACTTAAGCTCTTCAAACAGGGTCCGTTTCAAATCGGCGATACCCTTCGTGCGATGCCGAAAATACGCATTCTGTTCAGCCACGAACCGTTGAAGATCAGGCGACTGCTTGTCGCGCATCCAATCGTAGGGATCCACGAACGTGTCACCATGAGCCGCACGCGGACTTGGCACATGCTTGGCAACGGGGACTTGTGAACGCTCGGAAGGGTCATGCATATCGTCTGTCATAAATACCAGACTATACCGTGATCTCACTAAATCACGCACATATCATGCAAGTGTGTCATGCGAAATTGTCGTATTGTTCAGTCAAGCACGTGGTGCAGATACGGTAGCATGGTGCGCATCAGGTTCGCGCCGGTGGTTCCGGTGAACACCGGTACGTCAACCACCGGCATGGGTTGGGTGGAGGTCAATCCCCTCGAGCTCAAGAGCGATGTCTCCCGTGGACCAAGCGAACGGATTGCGATGGCGAGGACCCGTCCGGGGTGACGGTGCGCGATTGTGGCATAAGTAGTGGGATCGCGCTGTCCATCATCCCCAATGAGAATGAATCGCATGTCGGGAAAATCCTTCATAAGCTGCTCGGCGAATTCGAGCTTGTGCGCCACGGCCGTGGGTGCGAAAGTCTTGGAACCTGGGTCGAAGTCCCTCAAAAGCAGAGGTCCGGCAGGAAAACCATGTTCACTGATGAAATGACGGATCACGCTTTCGACGTTCCACGGGGAAGTCGAAAGATAAAAGAACGGAGCGTCGGGCAGCATATCGCTCAACTTCGCATAAAGGGCGCTCATTCCAGGTACCGCATTACGTTTACGGGGATTCGTGAGCAGAAAGTTATAGGCGGCCTTCAACAGACTCGGGGCGTTGGTGACCATGATGGTGTCGTCCACATCGGAGATGATGCCGACTTTGGTGCCCGGCGCAATGACATAGAAGTCTGCGCTGACCGGCATTCTGTGCTCGACGGCGTATTGAACCCTATGCGCTCCGGGTTCAAGCCCTTGCTCCGCTATCAGCTCCAAGTAGCCCGAAGCATCGGAAACGGCACATGGACGGCCACCATCGAGTGGGGTTTTTGCCTGTCCCCCATCGTCCGGATCGCCGATCTGCACCGTTGCGGATGGAACGTCGTCTATGGCGACACGCACCCGTACATTCGGAGCAGGCACCGCCAGCATACCGTGGATGCCTCGCAGCACCGCTCCCGACTTGCTGCCCCGAGGAGCCATCAGCGTACGACAGATAAAACGCACATGGTCGTCGGTGCCGTAACCCGTGTACGAATCGACCTTCGGATACCAGCCCAGACCACGCGCCATTTTCATGCCGAACCGCATCCAAAGATCGAATGTAGCGTCAGCGACATGATGCGCGATGTGCGCAAACGGGATCGCGTTCGCCCGCTTCGGGTGCGCAACTGCAGTGGCGGAGCCGAAGGGCACGCGCGCTCTGTGCAGACGGATGGGCACCGTCGGCATATCAACCGCAGCGAGATGATCCTCCTGCCGCTCAGGGTCTTGTTCACCATCGAGAGATGTACGATCGCGAATCCGACGCGCCGCCCCGGCATCGTCTCCAGCTTCGACAGACGCATCATATCCGCCGGTCTGTCCGGTCAAAACATCATCATCGGCAGGCGCCAAAGAACGGCCCATGAGCTTTCCGCCTTTCCACCTCGAATGTCATACCAATCCGGTTCAATCTCCATGCTTCCCCCGATTGGCGACCTGAAACGAATGGATTCACCGTAGAGAGCAGACAACGGGAATGACCGTCCTAGTTGACGCTCTTGACCATCTGCGCGTACCGCGCCGCATCCATCAGCTCAGGCTCATCGTCCGAAGGCTCGATCTTGAGTATCCAGCCCTCACCATACGGGTCGTTATTGACGATGGCGGGGTCGTCGGCCACATCACCATTGACGTACAGTACAGTGCCGTCCACGGGGCAGACGAGCGATTGTACGGCCTTGGCGCTTTCCAACTCAACGACCTCGTCGCCGGCGCGAACCTCATCGGAAGGCTCAGGCAAATCGACGTACACCAATTCGCCCATCTGATTCGCGGCGTATTCCGTGATGCCTATGGTCAACAACCCATCCACGTCCTCGACCCATATATGATCGGCGCTATACCGCAACTGCGCCGGCACATCCAGACTGGCTGCGGCACCGGGAAATTCATCGGGCTGGCGTGGGGAATCATCCATCTTGTTTTCACTCATATCACCAAGGATAACGCATGACCCAGCCCATCATACGCACAATCGGAAAGCGCTTGCCCATCTGGATCGACCTGTCCGGTTCGGGACCCTATGCGGACCCAGCCAATGCCCATGTTCCCGTTTTCCTGGACACCGACGATCCAAGGACAGGCTCGGCCACATACGGGATTACCTAACCGGGCCTGAAGGCTGGGATCCGACAACCTCGACCAGAGTGCCCTTCGGACAGTTTTCATAAATCCATCGCGCATCCGCATCATACATATTGATGCACCCATGTGAACCTTGTCCCGGCGCATCGCCGTGCGCGATGCCGTCCGGGTTCCAATAAGCCGCATGGAAAGCGACGCCCCCGTTGAAATAACTGACCCAATTGACACCGGGGGTGACGACGACGCCGGAGCGGGTGGCAGTCCGCATGTCCTGAGTCGCATATCGCAGATATATCAAGAATGTGCCGTTCGGCGTCTCATATTCGCCGGTTTTGCCAGTGCATACCGGGAAGGTCTTCTGCGCGACATCATCCTGATAGACCGTGGCCGTCTGCTTGGTCTTATCGACGACCACGCGCGTATGGACCTCGGTCTGTTTGACGTCGAACTTGGTGATGTCGGCGGGAATTTGGACGCTCACGCCCTGAGCGTCCGTCACGGCGTCGTAGATCTGGTCCAGGACCGAATCGCAGTCTTTGACCCTCACGCCGTTGACGCCTTTGACGGAGGTGAGAATGACCTTGCCCGAATGATCCACCAGATCCTGCTGGGCGACTATGTCGTGGTTGAGCTGCCTGGGCACCTCAGCGTTGAGGTAATGCGAAATGGCCGGCTTGTCGAAGTCAAGCGAAATCCGGCCTTTAAGTAGGTCGGCCTCGGGTTTGATCCAACTGGCGACGACCTCATGCGGCACAGTGACGCTGCCCGTATCGCCGTCGGTCACCACGATGTCATGCTCAAAACGTTTGTTGGCCTCGGCGGCCGCCTGTTGCGCGGCATCGAGGGATATCGGCATGTCAATAGTCTCATAGGACACTTGGGCCCGCCGTACGTCACTCGGATCGGAAAGAGCGGCCGCTATGGCACGCCCAACCGGCGCCGTCCGCGGGATGCGTCCTCCATGGCCCTCGGAAGCCACAAAGACGCCCTTGCCTCCATCGAACGTAATGGACGAGGGCATGGCCGCATCATGCTCCGCGGCAAAATGCTTGTTCAGATAGCCGTTCAAGACATAGGAATCGGTTCTACCCACCAAGCCGACGGACCGCCGGCTGAACGGATTGATCTCCACAAAAGCGTTGTCGCGTTTGACTCCCATAAGGTTCTTGACCGTCTGGTTCTCATCCACCGTGACGCCCAAATCCTTCAGGCCGGCCGAAACCGAATGTCCATCGGCATCAGCAAGAACGATCTTCGACCCCTTCGCCTGCCGTGCGACGATCTGCCTAAGCTCATCAGAGGTTTTGCCTGCGACGTTTTGGCCGCCGATGGTCACGCCGGGCGCAGCCTTGTCTTTATAATACATATGAGCGCCAAGAATTCCCAACGCACATACAACCAACAGCAACGCCACCACGGAACCTACAATGACGGCTATCCTCTTTTTTGTATTATGCGCAATGACGGGTCCACCCAAAGGACCGAGCTCATCGTCGTCGGTCGTTTCCATTTCGGGCACAAAACCGGCTTCTGCGAACATGCCGCCAGCGTCGTCAACCCTCTCTGCTGGGACGTCTGCGGCAAAAGGGGAGGCGGGGCTGACAGGGTTGTTTACACCAGTTGAACCGACGGCATTGTTGGCAAAGCCTCCGAATTCAGGCGCATCGAATCGTTCAGACATGGTTCCTTCTCACATTGCTATTACAGGCATAGTGTAGCGCAAGGCCTCAATCACCGAAATACATCGGCAGCTCACCGCCGTACCACTGCTCCAACATGACACGCGCTATGCTCGAAGGCCCCGGCACCACAATGGCGCCCGATTCAAGATCACGCCGGAAATCCTCACGGGTGAAAAAGCGCTCCTCGATGGTTTCCGCGCCATCGGGATCCATCTCGCCACCCACGGCGACCCCCTTGAAAGCGACCATCAGCGAGGCAGGGAACGGCCAGGGTTGGGATCCCAAGTAACGAACCTGGCCAAGTTCAAGCCCCGTCTCTTCGCGCACTTCACGACGGCAGGCGTGCTCCAGATTTTCGCCCGCCTCCACAAATCCCGCCGTCACCGAGAACAGCTTGTGATCGTTCCAACAGCGGTTATGCTGCAATAGAATGCGGTTCTGCCCATCAACAACCGAAACAATGACCGCCGGTTCTATACGGGGAAACAGTGGACGTTCCAGCGCACACGGGCAGTCCGGATTCGTGCACACCTGCGCCCAGCCCGCCTGCGTGGGATGGACGGCCGAGCCGCAAACAGAACAATGACGTTGCGCAGCGTGCCAAAGGCCGAGGGCCACAGCCGTAACGGCTTCTCCCACCTCACGCGGCGAAGCATGCGAAGCGAATTCATCCAGCGAAACCCAATCAAAACGAACCGCCGCTTTGGCAAAGACGGAATCATCCGATCCCAATAATGCGGAAGCGGCCATCGCATGTGCAGAGCCGAATGACTTGGGACGGGCACGCAAGGAATCAGTTGGGCTGGCATGCTCAGCAGAACCAGCCAATCCCCGTCCATCAGCCGGCGACGCGCTCAGGTCGACGACCTTGGAAATGTCGACCGCCATGGCACAGTGCGAATCAGGCTCCGGGCATTGGCCCAAGTAAATCGGGACCGCTTGCGGAGCATCGGCCAATCCCTCGGCAGCATAACGGCCCGGCAGGGTGGCCAGTCGCATTCTCGCATGCTCGGCATGAGTCAAAGCCGCCTGCCCGCGAGGAACCGCCACGAGCCCGTCGCAGACCAGAATCACCGTGGTATGCGGTTCGGTGAAGGCCTCCGCAATCAGATCGGGGTCGGCTCGGCGGATGGTCTGATAATCAACATCCCCTTGGGACAACGGCAGAAAAGACAAGGTCTGGGTAAGTGCCAATGGAGAGAATGCGGGGATCATGAAAGCCGTCACCTTCCCTGCACGCGAGCCATAAGGTCGACCAACGCCGAGGCGACGCACCGAGGATGCTCGACCGCGCTGAAATGACCGCAGTTCGCAATGGCGGTGAAGTCCACATGGGTTTCAGTCATTGCGGCTTCGAGTTCGTGCATACGTTCTGGAGCACTCGACGGGTCGTTCTCACCGCTGACCATGGCGGCAGGCACGGTGACCCGGCACAGTTGGTCGGTCAAATCGGGTCTACCGGCCGCCATGCGCTCACGCCATGCCACGCCTTTCGGGGTCTGCTGGCATATCCAACCCGATAGAAGGCCTTGGAAACGCGGATCCTTTTTAATGGAGGAATCGCACTCGTTGGGACGCGCGAAATGCATAACCGGTTCAAGCGTATCCTCATCCTCACATCTGCTTGCCACCTCCAGCCGCCGGACGCGGGATTCGGGACTGTCTGCATATGTTGTGGTATCGCACAAAGCCAAGCCTGCCAACGCATCGGAATGAAGGCGCTGCACGTCCATCACCACATAGCCGCCCATCGAGAGCCCCACCCACACTGCCTGACGATGACCGGTCGCATGCAGCAACGAGACATACGCATCGGCAAGAACATCGAGGGCCTGAACATAGGCTCCATCCTCAGCCACCCGACCGGTCATCGCGGCATCCGGCACGGGGGCGCCGCCGGCTCCCGGCATGTCGGGAGCCCAGACAGGAAAAGGATCGAGCCCATGCTCGTCGGCCAACTCAATAATCTGACGCGCGCATTCATCCCACATCCTATGATCGACGGGGAAGGCATGCACCAGTACCATCGGCACGCCTGCGCCACCACGATATATCGTGTTCCGCAACCGAACATTCATAACCCTTACCCTCCATCCACAACGTGTCTACGACACCGCATCAACCCACTCAACAGCCATGCACGACAATATCAACATCGGTATGCTAGGCACCGACCCAAGCCAGTGCGCGCCGCACAATCCGATCATGACCGTCAGCCATCTGTCCGATGAACGTATCAAACCTGTCGCTTTCCACCCCGCACCACTCTACATCGAGCGTGGAATCCACGGGCTTGCAGTCACCGGAAATCTGCACTACATAGCACAAAGCTATGGCATGCTGACGAGGGTCATAGAACTCCGAAATCCCCGGGGTCGGGAAAAACTCCGCCACGGTGAACGGGGTCAGATCCACCGGCAACGTCGGCAGGGCCAATTCGCCCAGATCCTTGCCGATGTTACGTGCCAGGGCCTCGCGTATCGTCTCATGGAAAAGGATACGACCCGTGATCAACGTTCGCTCCACCGAACCGTTTTCTCGCACGCGCAGTAAAGAACCGACTTCGGTGACACGCCCCAGCTGGTCGCAACGCACCGGAACGACCTCTATATATGGCACCGGCATCTCGCCGCGCACCTGATCAATCCGCTCGCCGGACAGCCATCCGGGAGGGTTGCCGCCACCTGCCCCTCGAATGAAGTCCTCCGGCGTAATTCGGTCGAACTCACCTCGTTGACGACCCGCGTCGAAATCGTCGTCGTCCGGCACTTCATCATTCATAACTGGCATAGTCATTATTATAGATGAGAGCATCACTTTGGTCGACCGGCACGAGCGGTTTCATTACAGGCTTAGCCTTGTATGGGATTACTGCGAGAATTGACCAATACGCAACCGTCGTATATTTGTATGGCAAGGAGTCATCATGGCAACCACAACCTTGGACGCAAAGAATTTTGAAACCACGATCAACGGCAACGAGCTCGTGTTCGTGGACTTCTGGGCCACTTGGTGCGGCCCCTGCAAGGCATTCGGACCGGTGTATGAGAAAGCCAGCGAAGCCAATCCCGATATCGTGTTCGGCAAGGTCGACATCGACCAAAACCAAGAACTTGCCGCCGCCGCGGAGATTCAGGCCGTGCCGACACTGATGATCGCCAAAAAAGGCCAGATCATCTTCAAGCAGGCCGGAGCGCTGCGTTCTTCCGACCTTGATGAACTCATCGAGAAGGCTCGCGAAATCGACATGAATGCATCCGCACAGGACTAGAATATGCTATTCTGCTGCAACCGAATATGAAGAGCAAGGCGTACGTACGCCGAAACACGACGCGAGCAACGCAATTCCCATGTTCATCATGGGTTTTTCAATGGTGCAAAGCTCGAGGCAACGCGTCTATCGCCGTGTTCCCCAATGCTGGCAGCAGGTTCCAAAAGCCCGGTATCGCAAGCTTTTCCTTACCTCAAGCTATAATAAGCGCCGGTGTGCGATGTAACTCGAACGCTCAGTCGCAGTTTGCGTCGGGCGAGACTGCACAGCTGGTTGACGCAGTGCAGCGAGACAACTGAAAATCGATAATGCCGGTTCGAGTACCGGCGACACAGAACACAAGGAGAGGCATGGCCAACCATCGAAAGCAGACCAAGACCTTACTGTCATTGAGCAAGCGCCAATGGCTGAAGATCGCGGCTACCGCAAGCGCAGCGACACTGCTCGTTTGCGGCGTGGCCACGGCCAATCATTTCGGCACCCACAACCAATCCCCCGTAACCTCCTACTCCGCCACCGATTCCAACGCGCTAAGCGTTTCCCGTGGCGAGGATCGTACCGACTTGCGTGGCGGTAAAGGCGCCGTCTATGTGACCGTAAAAATCGGCGGCAAGAACCGAGCAGTCGTGGGCACGCATTTCACGGATGTCAAATCCGTGCTCGATCAGGGCGACATCACTCTTGAGCCCGGCGATATCGTAAGCCCTGGCCTCAAGACGAAGGTGAACGAATCCACCGTGATCACCATTGACCGCGCCGATTCCGGCGTGGAGACCTCTGAATCCCCCATCGGCTTCAACACCGTGAAGAAAGAGACCAGCGCTCTTCCTCGAGGCCAGGAGAAAGTCGAGACCGAGGGGCAGGAAGGCGTGATGGAGACCACGAGCCTGATCACCAAGGCCGGCAAGAAGAAGATCTCCTCCAACGTGTTCACCTCCTTCGTCAAGAAAGCTCCAGTCGATAAGGTCGTCCTTGTAGGCACCGGATCGACCGGCTCCACTTCTACCGCCGATTCATTGGGTACCACGGTGCCTGTCGGCGAGATGCAGCAGTGGGCGCACGACTATCTGCTTTCCAACGGAGGCACCGAAGACGACTTCTCAGCAACGGTGTATATCATCAGTCACGAATCCGGCTGGCGAATCAACGCCCAAAACCCGTCCGGCGCATACGGTCTGCCCCAGGCGTTGCCCGGCAGCAAAATGAGTTCGGCCGGCGCCGATTGGGCCACAAACTACCAGACTCAACTCAAGTGGTTCTGGAGCTACTGCGCCAAGTACGGCGGCGTTCAAGGTGCCTATCAGTACTGGCTGGTTCATCACAACTACTGAGTGGTGATCGTTTCAGATTTCGTCGAACGTCCCGTTATGCGTCAGGCATGGCGGGACGTTGGACGTATGTGCCGTCTACGCCAGGATGATGAACAATCGGAAACATGGTTTTTGGATCGGATGCGTTTCCCGTTGACGCCAGGTCAAGCACGGACATGGCGACATGGAATCAAGTCTCTCGTCGAACGAATCCACATAATACATGATTTCAAGCATCGGCCAAGCCTGCATCTTCATCGAAAACAGGCGATGGAGATGTCCGCACGAATAAGCAACCGACGATTGTTCGAAGATGGTGACGAGCAAACGACTTTGAAAAACGGTATCTGGCCCGAGGTGTACTCTTAACAGCATCAATTGGGTTGATTCTGTGCCTAAAAACGACCCAAAATCCTTGAAACAGTGTCCAAACAACACAACACACCGATACAGGCGACATAACAGAAAAGGAGTGATCACCAACCGTGCAGCAGCACAGCACCTCTAACGACATAGGACCAACAGAGCCTGCGACAACGCAGCAATCAGCACACAACGCAAGCTTCGAAACTTGCGCCAAACCCAACAGCACCAAAATGCCCGTCAACAAGGCAAAAGTGCCGTTGAGCAAAGTGCTCACCCGCAAGGAAGCATATCACGACGGACATTTGAGCCACGAAGCTTTCGTTTCCATCGCCATTCTCACTTTCATCACTTTCATCGGCAACTTCACGCAACTGCAACTGAGCGCGGCTCTGCCAACCATTGTCTCGGAATTCGGAATCAACGTGACCACTGGGCAATGGCTGACCTCCGTCATCCAGCTCGTGCAGGGCGTGATGGTGCCGCTGACCGCGTATCTGACCCGACGCTTCTCAACACGCCGTATCGTCACCACCTCCATGACCATCTTCACGCTCGGTTCCTTGCTGGCTTGGCAGGGCTCTACCTTTGGCCTCGTGCTGGCCGGACGCACGCTTGAGGCAATCGGTTCAGGCGTGATGTGGCCCGTATTGCAGATCATCGTCTTTTCGGTCT
The DNA here is from genome assembly GCF_000741525.1 of Bifidobacterium bohemicum DSM 22767. Classification (GTDB taxonomy): domain Bacteria; phylum Actinomycetota; class Actinomycetes; order Actinomycetales; family Bifidobacteriaceae; genus Bifidobacterium; species Bifidobacterium bohemicum. The sequence continues at coordinate 529,883 of NZ_JGYP01000002.1, forward strand.
ACCCCATGTCCAAGCGCGGGGTGGCCATGGGCACCGTCGGCGTGGCCATGAGTGTGGCCCCCGCAATCGGTCCGACCTTCGGCGGCTGGCAAACGGACGCGAACGGCTGGCGCTCAATTTTCCTCTCATTAACGATCGTGGGTGCCATCGCATTGACACTCGCCGTTTGCTTCATGCACAACTTCAATCAGAACGACAAGGACGCGAAGGCGGACTTCTTCTCCGTGTTCCTCTCGGTATTCGGATTCGGCGGCCTGCTTTTCGGCTTCACCAACATCGAAACCTACGCCTTCACCAATCCTCTGGTATGGCTGCCGATGACGATTGGCATCGTCGGCATCGTCTGGTTCGTAATGCGTCAGATACGTGGGCAGAAGCGCTATCAGAATGAATTACACAAGCTGTTTGTTGGTCTTGAAACCGATATTCACCAAGCCGCCGACACCTGCTCGGAACAGACCGTGGCGGAACTGCGGCAAGAGCTCAAGCAGCTCAAAGAAAATCCGGAAAGCGCGGACAAGATTAAAGGACTGTTGCGCAACCCGGCGACCCACGATCTAATAGGCAAGATCCGCGAATTGCAACCTCCGCTGCTGGATCTGACGGTTCTGAAGAACAGAAGCTTCCGGGTCGGCACCATCATTGCGGCAATGAGCTTCTTCGCTTTCAGCTCCATCACCGTGATCATCCCCCTGTTCATTCAGAATGACCGAGGCTACTCCGCCACAATCTCGGGATTGGTGATGTTGCCGGGAGCCTTAGGCCAGTGCATCTCACAGTTTGGCGGCGGACGTATGCTCGACCGTTACGGTGCGCGCCCCGTGGCCTTGACGGGTGCCAGCATTCTGTTCATCGGCACGGTGATGATGAGTTTCATCAATCCAAGCATTCCCATCTGGTGGGTTTCAATCTGCCAGTTCATCCGCCAAATCGGCATGGGCTTCGTGCTGATGCCAATTACCACTTGGTCGCTTAACTGCCTGCCGGTACGCTCGGTTTCTGCGGGGTCTGCAGTGACCAATACCATGCGACAGATCTCCGGAGCCATCGGTGCGCCTGTTCTGGTCATTCTGATGGAGGAGTTTGCAAAAGTGAAGCAGAACTCGCTCGGTGCCGGTTCTCAGGCCGCCAAGCTTGCCAGCATTTATGGCATCAAAGCGTCTTTGATCATCAGCTCGTGCATTGCACTGGGCATGCTGCTCATCGTTCTGTTCGGTGTGCGCGGGCAGGGTGCGGGTTCGGCGCGCGATCTCGCAGAACGCACGTTGCGCCATATCCCAGTGCCCCATCTGCATGCTCATTCCGCTACGAAATAGATCGAAACTAAGACCCTTCCCCGAACAGACAATGTCGTGGGAGGGTCTTGTCAAGGTCACGTTTTCACACCGCGACGCGCTTCATTTTCATGCAACCGCCAAACGGCGCACACAATCGAGCGAGTCCGCAATCGAGAACAACTCGTATTATTTCGTAGGCAACCGCTCGGCCGGACACGCATGCAACACCTCGGAAATCGACTGTTTTTCCAGGGTCGTAACGGTCAGGCCATATTTGGCCTTAACGGCAACCTGCCGGGCAACGTAGCCGCAACGGAAGGAGCGGTTGGAAGGCAACCAGTAGGCGGCCGATGCCGAGCCCTTCTCCTGATTGGCCGGACCGTCAACCGCCAACAGGTTCAACGGGTCGTTGCCATATTCCTGTCTTTCCGCAGCATCCCAATGTCGCGCTCCGGATTGCCAAGCGTTCTCAAGTGCCACGACGTGATCGATCTGCACCGCCTCACTGGTGTCTTTGCCACGTACAAAGTGTATCGTTCGCCCAGTGTACGGATCGTCCAACTGACCCGACTTAACGCGGCAGGAGCTGCCGGGCACCAGTCGGATCTGTGTTAGGTCACGGTCGAGGATATCGTCACGAATCGTGCACCCGTCGCCATCCGGGTCGATGGTGTTGTATGCGAACGAGTCGCGATGATAACCGTGGACAGTCGGATGATCGTCCACTTGCAGTCGCGCCAACGTATCGGCAACCGGACCGGTGGCCACATACCGGCCCGTCATCCGTCCGAGAGGACCACTCATGCGCGGCAGCAGCAACCCCGCAGTCACTCCAATCAATATCGCCACAATGACCAGTATGGAGAACCGCTCCGCCAGACCGCCGCGGCTCACCCACGATCGCTTACGGAAGCGCGAACGAGAACCTAGCAAGAAGCCGGAAATCCCCGGCCAGTCGTAGTCATAGCCCTGATGCCGTCGAGAACCGCGTCGACCGTGATTCCCTCCGTTGCCATCAGACATCCAACCATCATTCCGTTTCGTTCCCATACCGATCTTTCTTATCCGCTTTTCGAGAACCTTGATTATATAGCATGCCTATCGCCGGCGAAAGCCCGACACGTAGACAAAAATGCAATTCAAGGAAAAATGGATATCCGAAACAATACGGACCTGGTTTCCGGACATATCCTACGGCGCAAACCAAGAACCTTGACGCGTCTCGACGCGCCGATCCGTCAGACCCTCAAGGCAGGTTACGTATATCAACCTTTTACGCATACGTAAAGGTGAGCGGATCATGGCCCGCACGTGCCGGTCCATCAAGTGCGTCGATCGCGGCATGTTCGGCCTGCGTCAAGGCAAATCCAAACAAATCGAGGTTTTCGCGCTGGCGAAAGGAGTGCACGGACTTGGGAATGATGATGGTGCCGTTTTCGATATGCCAACGCAGAACGATCTGCGCGGCGCTGACGCCGTGACTCTGCGCTATTCGGGCGACGGTGCCGTCCCCAGCGTTCAAATCAGCACCACGCGCCATCGGGGAATACGCCTCTACGGCGATATCGTGAGCCTTACAGAAACCGACCACATCGCGCTGCTGCCATGTGGGATGCAGCTCGATCTGATTGACCGCCGGCCACTGACCGGTCTCGTCATGCAATCGTTCCAAGTGCTCGGGAAGAAAATTGCATACTCCCAATGTTCTGACACGGCCTTCGCCGCGCAGCCGTTCAAAAGCGCGCCACGTTTCAGACGAACGCCAGTTGAACGGTGTCGGCCAGTGAATCATGTACATATCGACATAATCGAGCCCCAAAAGACCCAACTGCCGGTCGAAGGCTCGCAGTGCGTCATCATACCCCTGCTCAGAGTCTCGAAGTTTGGTCGTGACCCATAGATTACGACGAGCACGGCCTTCATTGAAGCCGTTCGTAGCCAAGGCCCTGCCGACCCCCGACTCGTTGTTGTATCCCGCGGCCGCATCGATATGACGGTAACCTGCGGCGAGCGCATCAGTGACGACCCCCTCCACATCCTCGTCACTGATGCGTAGCACCCCCAGTCCGATCTGGGGAATCATGTTGCCATCATTGAGCTTGATCGACGGCACCGCGCCGGTTCCAGTCTCATCTTCACGCAAAGCACTTACAGTCTGTTCATAGTCTCGTTCGTTCATCACCCATTCCTCCTGTTGGCGTCCCCATCGACCTGTCGGTCATCGGACCATTGCTCACTGATCCAGCCTAATCCTGAGACGAGATGGCCTAGCGGCCCGAGTTTTGAGCCGTTTCGTCAATTGCCTTCCATAACATGTCATCACAGAATCCGGCAAGTCTTAGCTGTACGAGATCAAGAATTCGCTGGCGAAAGCGGAAGCCATCGTGGTCCTTCAAAACCGTATCAATGCCTGGAGGCGAAACACACCGTATGACATCACACCCGCAGTGTTGGACAGGAGCCACACGCAATCAGCATGACTCGATACCGTGCACGAATACCGCAAGCGGACGTGGATCACTAGAGATGAACGACACGGTCAACGATGCGCATTGTGGAAGCCCGATGTGAAACCAGAACGATGGAGACCTCGCGGCTCATAGCCAGGGTGTTAATCGAGCGCAGCACCACGGCTTCATTGAGCGCATCGAGGCGACTGGTCGGTTCGTCAAACAGTACTAACTCAGCATTCGTAAGGAAGATTCGGGCCAGTCCGATGCGCTGTCGCTCGCCCTCGGAAAGCCGGTCGCCGAGCTCGCCAACGCGAGTGTCGAGACCTTGCGGAAGACCGCATACGAAGTCGTCCACCGAAGCCTTACGCAGTGCGTCATGCAAATCGTTGTCACTTGCCGATGCGTTGGCGATCATTAGATTGTCGCGTATGGTCCCATCGAACAGATAGGTCTCCTGGCTCATCATGGTCTGCACGTTGCGACGATATGCGGCCTCGACCTGAGGCAGTGGCGTGCCCGAAAGACTAACGACACCATGCTGCGGGTCCCAGTAACGCATCAGCAGCTTAAGCACAGTGGACTTGCCCCGTCCTGATGGCCCTTGGATGCCGATGATACCCGATCTGGCAATATGCAGGTTGAAGCCGTCGAGCACGGGACGCGGCTGCACCGAATGGCTCCGAGGCGCGAATTGACTGGAATCGCCGGCATCGTGGGCGTCACGCACCGCGGACATGGCATTGGTCTGTTGGGTGTAGGAGAAGACCACATTGTCCATGGACATACCGGTGTAGCGTGGCTTGGCGGTACCGGTCTCCTCGATCAGTGGAACCTCATCAAGTAATGAGAACATGCGACGCGCCGCCGCGAAGGCCTGTGTCAGATCGCCGGGTAACGCGCTGAGGGCGAGAGCAGGCCCGAACGAGCTGCCGATCAGCGTTATGGCGGCCACCATCGCGGCACTCATGCCCACGGGATCGGCCTCGACCAAGCTCAGTGCCGTGCCGATGGCGCCCGCAGTGAAAGCTATGACCAGAATGCCGCTGATCCCGGCAAACACGCCGTTCTTTCGCCCTAAACGGGCATTAAGCAACCATAACGCACGGCTGCGTTCGCTCATTGACGCTAAGCGGTTACGCCCTTGATCGAAGCGGATAAGCTCATCGATGCCACGCATACTGTCAAGCATCTGATCGTTCAGCACAGCGGAATCTGCGCGAATCTGCGCACCGACGCCGCGCACGTTGGAGGCGAAGAGCCGAGGGACGATCACGCCGACAACCAAGTGAGCCGCGATAAGCAATGCGCTGAACCATGGATTGAAGGTCCACAACATCACCGCGTAGACAATGGTGGTGCACACGGCGATGGCCACAGACGATATGGTATGGGCGAAGAAAACCTCAAGCAACTCCACGTCACTGGTGACCAAAGCTATCAGGTCGCCTTTGCCGTGCCCGGCGAGCTTTGCGGGGGCAAGCCGACGCAAAGCCGCAAACGCTTTCGAGCGGAACGATGCCAAAAGTCGGAATGCGGCGTTATGGTTCATGAACTGTTCCAAATAACGGGTCGCACCACGCAATAGCGCGCATACGACCATGGCGGCGATCGATATTCCCGTTCCCATCGACCATAATGGATGGCCAAAATGGGCCATAAGAGCGAACACGCCGAAAACCGGCAGGAACGTGCCGGCCAGATGTCCGATCGTACCGAAAATGCAGGCCAGCACCATGAACACCGCCTGAGGACCGGCCTCGCCGAGCAAACGCAAGACAAGGTGGAAATCACCCATGTATTCGGCTGCGTTTGAACGCAAATCAAAGGAAGTCCTGTCCGTCCGAACGACCGGGCCGTCGGCATTGGGAGCAGAAGTCACAGCCGGATTGGCCACGTCGCCACGAACGGCCGTTTCGATAGTCATATCCGGCTCGCCATCACGGTTTTCCTCAAGTCGACTGTCGCGACCACGTCCGAAACCACCCACCGTTTCGAACGGATGGGAGTAATCGGAGCCCCATCCGTTTCGGTGAGAAACGCGTTCGACGGACTCCTGCGCACGATAGAGCTCGGCATAGCGGCCTCCCTCCTTCATCAGTGCGGCGTGGCTGCCTGTCTGCGCCACCTGACCCCTGTCGAAGACTACGATGTCGTCGGCTCCGGCGGCATGCGCCATACGATGCGTAATCATCAACACGGTATGGCTACGGGCAAGTTCGTGAATGGTTTTCAGAATCAGACGTTCACTTTCGACGTCGACACTGCTCGTCGCTTCATCAAAGACGTATATTGGCGTGTCACACAGCAAAGCCCGTGCGATCGCAATGCGCTGCCGTTGACCACCGGAAAGGTTGCTGGCGCCCTGCTCGATCGGCAGATCGAGACCCATGTGCCGCGAATACACGAAATCGTCGATATGGGCGCGTTCCAAAGCCAACCACATCTCGTTCGCCGTGGCGTCGGGCTTGGCCATCAGCAGATTGTCGCGCAACGTTCCTGCGAACAGATGACTTTGAGCTGACACCAACGTCACCGTCCGTGCAAGTGAACGATACGTCAGGGCACGCACCTCGCAACTGCCAACGCCGCCATAGACATGGTATCCGAAGCGCAGCGAACCCTGATAACCGCCACATGCCCCGGTCACCAGCCGGGCTGCAGTGGATTTACCCGAACCACTCGCACCCACGACCACGGTCAGGCAATTGGGGCGTACGGTGAAACTCACCCGATCCAAAGCATTCGTGGTTTGGGTCCGAGCCCGATCACCCCCGACTTGTGAACCGTGCCGAAGACCGACGCCTCCATCCGCGCCGTCAGCCTTTATCTTGCCGCCACGGCCCTGATCCGATGGAGCTTTCAGATCGGGGTATGAGTATGTGATATTGGAAAAAGTAATCGAGCAGTCACAAGCGCCAGCCGGAACCTGGGCATGGCCACCATCCGGCACAGGAACATCGAGCAGGGCGAAAATGCGACGGGAAGACGTCATGCCGTTCATGGCGACATGGAAATACGTACCCAACTGGCGCAATGGAACGAAGAAGCTCATGGAAAGCAACACGATGACCATCGCAGCCGGCAAACTGAGTCGACCTGCGACCACCTGCCAAATCGCCACCCCGATGCCCGCAGCCGCACCGCCGTAACTCACCAGATCCATTGCGCTCAGCGATTGGAGCTGGATCTGCAATACATTCATCGTGGCTTTGCGGAATTCCTCGGCCTTCGAGTCCATGCGCTCCGCCTCACGCTGATCGGCGTCAAATGTCTTGAGGGTTTCGAGACCTTCGAGATCGTCCAGGAAGCAGGCCCCCAGATCCGTGTACCTATCCCAGTACTTGGAAAAGAATCGAGAAGCACTCGAAGCGACAAGACCGACGATGACGACAATCAATGGGGCGCACACGAGTAGCACCAGCGCGGCTGGCACGTTGAGAGACAACAGCGTGACGAACAACGTCAATGTGGCTATGAGCGCGAAAAAAAGCTGTGGCACAAATAGCGAGAAGAAACTCTGTATCTGATCAACACCCTCACCCAACGACTGGATCACGTCGCCGGTGCGGACACGTTGCGAATAGTCGGGTCCAAGGTCAAGCATCTTTTGGAACAGTCTCTGACGCAATGAAAACTTGACACCCTCCGCAGCCTCGCCGCCGAAAAAGTTCGCGCCGCGGGTCGCCAGATATTTGACGGCCATAACCGCAATAAGAGCAAAGACAAAAGCGGAATAGTTGTCCGGAAACGCCTGAAAGCCTTTGAGCATCCTGGGCATCTTGCCGTTTGTAGTCGCCGGGCCTATTGATGCTATGACAGGAAAGATGTTGCCCAACAACCCCACTGCGACAAACGCGAAACCGATATCCGCCAGAAGCGAGCCCCACAGACACAGCACTTTCGCCACCACATACGCACCCGTACGTGGGGCCAGATCAAAGAGCCTTTTGTCAAACATCACAAAGCCTTTCCAGCGGGCAGATCATACGTTTCCATTCACAGAATATTTCTATTCACAGAATAACCGCTTGACAACATTCGATGGTGCGCGTTTCGTAAAGAAAACGAGCCGATAAACGCACCACACCGCCTTAAAGGGCAGAATTCATCATCCCGTCGTATTTCGTACAATGATTTCTGAATTCACAGTCAACACCTTAGGTGCGACGACCCGCCCATCGATACGTCCGATGATACGCTCGACCGCCTTGGGAACAGTCCAGTCAAGACATGAATCCATGGTGGTCGCGGAATCTGCAGATAAGCCGATTCCTCGATGTTGTCGAAACCGATGACCTGTACCTGACCAGGTACCGAAATCCCCTGAATCCTCAGTTCGAAGAGGGCGCCTATGGCCAACCGATCGTTCAATGCCACAATCCCGTCAAAGCTGACGCCATCCTCAAGCAAGCGCTCCGTGGCCCGTGCGCCCTATTTTGTTCCGAGGAATCGACACCGGTTACATCCTGTATATGGATGCCGTACCACCCGCCTGGCGTCCATGCCCCCATCCGGCGGAAATTCGAGTGACTCCATCTCCGGCAGGTCTTTGCCGTCGAGATTTCTTCCGATGGTTTTTTCTGTGGTTATGGGCGAGTCGTTTGGTGATCCGCACCGGGAAGTGCACTAAGTATTGCAGTGCACCTCCGCGCGCCCACCGATGCAACAAAAAGGGGTCGTCACCCGACGACCCCTTTCACTATACGTCGCGCAATATATCACGCGAGAATTTAGTTTCGATTGTCAAGGCGATGCAACATCTCGGAGAGCTCCAGATCGCGCTCGAACTGACGTGGCGTCGTATCCTCGTCGATGGTGGCGAGCTCCACACCGGCGATGCGGGCGAAGTCCTCCCACGCCTCACGGCCGACGGAGGTGGTCATGCACGTGTGGTGCGAACCGCCGGCGCGCAACCAGCACTCGGCCGAGACCTTGAGACTCGGGCGCGGCTTCCACAGGGCTCGGGCGCACGGCAGCGCTTTGAGACTGCCTTCAGGTTCGACCACGTCAACCACATCCATCAGCAGACGGAAACGCTCACGCATGTCGGCCATCGAGACCACGACCGTGCCTTGGTGAGGAGCCACCGTGAAGACCAGACGCACCGGATCGGACTTGCCGCCAATGCCCAGAGGATGGATCTCAAGCTTCGGCTTGGCAATCGAGCCGACGGAGGGCGAAACCTCAAGCATATGAGAGCCCATGTCCATCTCATGCCCCGCCACGAAGTTGTATGAATAATCCTCCATGAGGCTTGCACCGCCGGGCAGACCATAGCCCATCACGTTGCCGACGCGCACGAGCACCGAAGTCTTCCAGTCGCCTTCCGCGGAGAAGCCGTAGCCGTATTCGCTGGGCAGGCGCTGGGCCCCCACGCCCGGCAGCTGCGGCAAGGTGCTCAGGTCCTCGAAGTTATCGACGGCGGCGGTGGCGCCGTTGTCCTTCATCATGTTGACCATCGCAGCCTCTTCCTTGGCGGCGATGAACAGTTCGTCGTAGCGGGAGACCAGCAGCTCAGGCGCCACATCGTACTTGGTTTTGTAGTCCTCGATGATGGCCTTGACCTGATCGTCCTTGACCTTCTCGTAGTATCCGACCAGTTCGTTGACGGCCCAGGTGTTGACCTGGGTGCCGAACACGCGCTCGACTTCGGTTTTGTCGCCTTCCGTAACGGCCACGTTGCGCATGTTATCGCCCCAGCGCATCACGCGCATGTTCTGCGCGGCGTCCCAACCAGCGCAGGCACGAACCCATGTGGCGATCCGCTCAACGACCTCGGGGTCGGTGTAGTGCCCGACGACGATCTTGCGCGGTACGGCAAGGCGCGAAACGATGTAGCCGAACTCACGGTCACCGTGGGCAGACTGATTGAGATTCATGAAGTCCATGTCGATGGTCTCCCACGGAATCTCTTTGTGGAACTGCGTGTTGAGCTGCAAAAGCGGCTTCTGCAACGCCTCGAGACCACGAATCCACATCTTGGCCGGAGAGAACGTGTGCATCCACGCGATCACGCCGATGCAGCTGGGGTCCGCGCTGGCTTCGGTCATGAACTGCTTGACACCATCGGACGACTTCAGGGTCGGCTTCAGGACCAACTTGACCGGAATGGTGCCCGTGGCGTTAAGAGCATCCACAATCTTTGTGGACTGTTCGGCCACCTGCCGCAGTGCCTCGTCACCATAGAGGTCCTGCGAACCGACACCAAACCATACGGTCTTGCCGTCGTAGGGGTTTTCGAATGTCATTGTTATACTTCCTTTACTGTTTGATTGTTGTACTACTACGTTTGTCATCACTTCGACGGACTAACCTCGATCCGTTGCATCACCGAACCATCCGACCACTGCGAAGAAACGGAACCTTAGGCACTGTAAGAATCCGTTTCGTCGCAACGAAACGGGCCGAGCAACGCATGCCGTCGGGTGCCCTGCGACGTCAGCGCTCCAAGTCAATGGCTTGGATGGCGGCCTGTTCAATGGGCAAGGCCTTACGGAACGTTGCAAAGTACTCCTCAAAACCGGTCACATCCGCAGGATCCGGGTTTTCGGTGGTGGACCGGGCTCCCGCGAAAACGCGTTCGTCCAAGTACTTATCGAGCGGAGTGTCGGCATGCTTGAGGTAGTCCGCAAGAACGGCCATGCCCCACGCGCCGCCCTCAGCCGCCGTGGACATCACCTTGATGGGCGTGTTGAACGCAGCCGCAAGAATCTTCTGAGCGACCTGCGGAGTGGCGAAAATACCCCCGTGCCCGACCAGCGAATCGATCTTCACACCCTCGTCATGCGTCATGACATCCATGCCGATCTTCACGGGGCAGAACGCGCCGAAGAGCTGTGCACGCATGAAGTTGGCCAGATTCATGTCGGCTTCGGGACCACGCGCGAAGACGGGACGACCTTCGTCGAGCCCGGCCAGGAACTCGCCGGAATAGAAGCAATAGTTGATCAGACCGCCGGCATCCGCGTCAGCCTCGGTGCCGATGGCCATGCGGAAAAGAGTGCCATAAAGATCGGCCGTGTCCAACGGCTTGCCGACGGCCTTGGAGAACTCGCCGAACAGATTTACCCAGGCGTTGAGATCGGACGTGAAGTTGTTGGCGTGGCTCATACCGGCCGGGTCGCCAGCGGGAGTGGAAACCAAATCGACTTCGGGATGCAGCCGTTCCAGACGGTGGTCAAGCACGACAGTCGCGAAGATCGAAGTGCCGGCCGAAACGTTGCCGGTACGCACACGCACCGAATTCGTGGCCACCATGCCCGTGCCTGCGTCACCCTCCGGAGCAGCCAAAGGAATGCCGGGGTTGAGTACACCTGTCGGGTCAATGAGTTTGGCGCCCTCGGCGGTGAGCGTGCCCGCTTCGGCTCCGGCCACCAACGGCTCCGGCAGCAAATCCGCAATCCGCCACGGCTGCTCGGCCACTTCCGGCAAACCTGCGAATTGGGCGAGTATGCCCTGATCCCAGCTATGAGTGGCCGGATCAATGGGGAACATGCCCGAAGCGTCACCTACGCCGATAACCTTACGTCCGGTCATATGCCAGTGGACGTACCCGGAGAGCGTAGTGAAAAACGCCAGCTGAGGCACATGAGCCTCATGGTTAAGTATGCATTGGTAAAGGTGCGCGATTGACCAACGCTCGGGAATATTGTACTGGAACAGTTCGGAGAGTCTCTCGTGAGCTTCGTGCGTATTCGAATTGCGCCAAGTGCGGAACGGCACAAGTAGATTGTCGTCCTTATCGAAGGCAAGATAGCCGTGCATCATTGCGGAAAAGCCGATAGCACCAGTCGTCGTCAACCGTTCACCATACCGTGCCTTGACATCGGCGGCCAACGCCGCATAAGCACTTTGCAGACCCGACCACACCTCGTCGAGAGAGTAGGTCCAAAGTCCGTTTTCAAGATGGTTTTCCCACCCATGATCACCTGAGGCAAGCGTGGCATATTCGTCGTCGATCAGCACGGCTTTGATCCGCGTAGACCCGAACTCAATACCGAGCGAGGTCCTTCCTTTGCGAATTTTCTCGGCCGCCGCCCCGACGTCTCCTTCGGAGTTTTGCATCGTCATCGTCTCTGAAGCTCCTTTACCCCCTGACCCAGCACCCGTTGCGACAGAACACTACAAGTCATAGGCCCAGCAGAATATGAGCATCATCTGCCACGACCGCACCACAACTGATGTGAGCGCTAACAATTACCAGTTTATATTCTACCCTTAACGATGATCATTTCTCAAGTCGAGTGTGTTGTGAGTTGCGCCGATGCAGGACACTTGAGCCGACCGTTCCCGCCCCTGGGACATGCATCCATGCCGAAAAGTGGTCATTCGCAAACCCCAAATGAACCCTTTTCGGCACAATCAACCACTTATGCCGAAAAATGTTCATCTGGAAACGCTAAATGAACCCTTTTCGGCACAACAAACCGATTCTGCCGAAAATCGGCCATTTGGACGGTCACAATGAGCGATTTCGCACAAGTAGGAACATAAGGAAGGATATGACCGGTCAGCAATTCCGATTCCGGACCTGCCGGACGGCCGCGACGGCGGCACGGACGGTCGGCGGATCAGTGCGCTCGACCACAGCCTCGGCACCGCCGCCACCTGGACCGCCGGCAGAATGGGTGACGACCTTAGCCGACAGATGCACGGCATCCACTCCGGCCTCGACCAGGAACGGTAAAGCGGAAGGCGTCGCCCCGCCCCCCGCCATGATCTGGATACGCCCGGCGGACCAACCCACCAGCCTCCGCAGCTCATCGCACCCCTCGGACGCGCTCGGCGCCCCTCCGGACGTCAACACACGCGTATAACCCAATGATATCAAGGTCTCCAAAGACTCACGGCGATCCGACACCACATCGAAGGCGCGATGGAACGTCACATCGACACCCCTGCCCAACCGTTCAGCCTGAGCATGAGCCTCGTCGATAAGATCTCGAGCGAACGGCACGTCGATCTCGCCTTCTTCATCGACTCCGCCCACGACCACACCGCTGGCACCGGCTGCGAGCGCCGGACCGATTTCGGCAAGCTGCACGCGTTTCTCTTCATCGCTGAAGACGAAATCACCGGCGCGAGGGCGAATCAACACTTGTACACCGAGCGGCACGCCTGCCTGCGCACAGCATCCGATCAGCCCGGCACCAGGAGTTATGCCGCCGGTGGCACCCAGGGCCGCGCACAATTCGACACGATCGGCGCCGGCCTCGGCGGCGATACGTGCACCGTCGAGGTCCTGAACCGCAATCTCCAACGCAGGACGGTGCATGAATGCGCCATCATCCATTGCCGGCGTTCCGCTGCCTTCAGGTGTCATTATTCACTCCTTGACTCGTCGCATACCCTCTACCATATCGCACACGAGACCCCGAAGGATACGATCTCACCCCGACCGAAGAATCAATAGCCGATCCAAGGAAGACGTAAGAACCCGTTCGGAGCCAGTTGGTGAACGCCTGCCAAAAGCCCGGTCATTCGCCAGGGTTGTCGATTTTCGTTGGCGGGAAGGCACTTGTAACGGGCAACAGACTATTGGATTATTGCAGCTCCACGACAACACCGTTGGAACTGACCGGAAGATGAAGGACACGCCAATGACCGCCCGTAAGTTCTTCGGCGGCCACGGCGTCGATCCGCTGCGCTGATTCGCCGGAATCATCATAGTGCAGCACCAGCACGCAGGGACCGGCACCGGAAACGGCGGCCGCGAAACCCTGCGCGCGCAGCTTGTCAATCAAAGCGGCGGACTCCGGCATCAAGGCGGCACGGTAAGCCTGATGGAGCCGATCCTCCGTGGCCGCGAACAGCAGCTGGTTGGAACGCTTCGCCAGAGCTTCGCTTGAAGACGAAGTAGGAACATTACCCGACCATGCAACAGTGTTCGGATTCATCGCGGCAGGCAGCAGAGTTGCACGCGAAACGTTGAAAACAGCGTCTTTATGGGCGATTTTCTTAGGTATCGCTTGACGTGCACTTTCGGTGGAGAGCTCAAAATCAGGAATGAAAATCGTGACGGCAATTGCCGAATCCACCTCGTAACTGACTGAGTGGAATCCGCTCTGCATAGGCTCGGCTCCGTCAATCGCCACGGAGCCAACGCCCTCGGCCGTTTCGAAGTCCCATGAGACCGTAAGTCCACCGTATACCGCTGGTGCCACATTGTCCGGGTGTCCCTCAATCGTAGCCGCAAGGTCAAAAATCGCGTTGCGGTTCAGGTCGGCACTGCCCTGTGCAAACGCCGCCGCAGCCGCGATACCCGCGACGATCGCCTCGGCCGAAGACCCCATGCCACGGGCCTGCGGAATGGCGTTCCATGCTTCCAGAGTGAAACCAAAACGCCTCAAGCCGAAGGTCCGGCAGGCACGGCGGAAGGTCGATACCACCAGATGCGTCTCATCGCGCGGCAGAGTCCGCTCGCCTTCACCGTGAATGATGACATGCGCGGAGGTATCGGCTGAACCGTGGGCATTGCCGAAACCGAAATCGACAGAACCGGCACCCTCGCCAGAGCCGAGAGCGCCCCGCGTCGCGCCATCTGACCCGCTCCGGGCGATTCCTGTGCCGTTTGCGTCCGCCGCTACGCCGGTATCTGCCGCGACGGCACTGGCGGCGGATCCATCCGTCACCGTGAACGTAAGCTCATCATGATAGTCGAGAGCCAATCCCACCGTGTCGAAACCGGAACCAAGATTCGCACTCGTGGCCGGTACATGAACCTTGACCTGTCGTACTTTTGGCGCCATTCCGACCATTGCAACCCCCCTGCCTTCAACACCGCTTTGCCCGAATCGTCCACCAACCTCGTTTCGTAGGCACTCTATCCCATATCACCAAGACCATGCTTTCACCGAAACCCCGGAATTCCGACACGTCCAGAAAACACACATCATGCTTGGAACAGAAAGCGCCTACCAAACGAGATGGTGCCTTTATCGCTCCATCACCCGCAAAATCGACGGCTCGCCAATCACGAAGCTGAATTTGCACACATCTTCGACCGTTTGGCGCAAAGTGATTTCGTCGCAGGGATGCGTCACCACGCGCAACGTCTGCAACTCGCCTGAATAGCCAGGGTCGTGCGGGGTCGGCTTCAAATCCTGATTCACGCCATTGATGGAAATGCCGTGGTCACCGAACGTCTTGGAAATCGCGGCGAGTATGCCCGGGCGGTCGCAGATGCAGAATCGCACCGCGAACGGAGCACGCGATGCACTCAACGGAGCCATCGGCAGATCGTTGTATATCAACACCTGCGGGCCAGCGGTACCCTGCACCCGGTGCTGCGCCACGGTGACGATATCGCCCACAACGGCCGAGGCCGTGGCAGCCCCACCCGCGCCGCGTCCGTAGAACATGAGGTCATCGGCGGCTTCGGCGTGCACGAATGCCGCGTTGAAACTGCCGTGCACGCTCGCCAACGGATGTTCGGCATCGATCAGAGCCGGGTAGACCCGCGCAGAGACGCCGTTTTCATCGTTTTCAGCGACGGCGAGCAACTTGACGACCTTGCCTTCGGCAGTGGCCGCGGCAATGTCATCTGCCGTGATTTTCGTAATACCCTCCATGCTTACATCGTCAACGCTCACCGGGGCATGGAAAGCGAGCGAGGCTACGATGGCCGCCTTGTTGGCCGCGTCCTCCCCTTCGATGTCACCGGTCGGGTCGGCCTCCGCGTATCCTTTGGCCTGTGCATCCTTCAACGCCACGTCGAAGTCGAGCCCCTTGGTGGTCATCTCGTCGAGAATATAATTTGTAGTACCGTTGAGAATGCCTAGAACGCTGGTGACCCTGTCGCCGGTCAAGGACTCGCGCAACGGGCGTATCAGCGGAATCGCACCGCCCACGGCCGCCTCGAAATAGAGATCGACGTTCTTTTCCGCGGCTTTCCGGTACAGTTCCGGGCCATGTTTGGCCAGTAGCGCCTTATTCGCCGTGACGACGGACGCACCGCAATCAAGCGCCTTCAGTACTAAAGCGCACGCGGGCTCCAGTCCGCCTATCAATTCGACCACGATGTCGCTGTTCGTCGCCACTTTCTCGGTGTCCGTGGTCAAAAGGGTCTTGTCCACCCAAGGCGCACTGGACGGCTTCAGGATGCAGGCAGGCGATGCCGGAAAGCATGATCGGACGGCCGATACGCTGCGCAAGCTCCTCCTGCTGCTCGACCAGGAGCCGCGCCGTTTGCGAACCGACGGTGCCGACCCCAAGCAGACCGACGCGAATCACACGGTCATCCGACGATAAGCCGGCCATCGTGCCGAACTTTCCGGATTCGTTAACGCCACCCGCCATACGTTGCGCGGAATCAACCGCCTTCCCAGCCATCGGTGATTGTTGATCTGCCATAGTGTCCCCGCTCGTTCTTTGGACATCGCCTGCCGCGTGCCACCGGTGATTACATCCTAGAGAACGAATCCGACACCAGAGGCGGTCAACTCACATCAAGGTCAAGCAAGTCGTCGATGGTCTGGCGACGGAGCATCAGGTGCGCACCCTCGCCGCTTACCGCAACGACGGCAGGAATGAGAGCCTGGTTGTAGTTGCTGGCCATGGTGCGACCATAAGCGCCGGTGACGGGGACCGCCAGGATATCGCCACGTCGCACATCAGCGGGCAGCTGGCATTCACGGACGAGAATGTCGCCCGATTCGCAATGCATCCCCACCACGCGGGCCAGCACGGTTTGTTCCTCCGACTCATTGCCAACCGCGCCCGGACTTGATTCCGTACCAGATTGCGCGCCGACAGGCACGCGCCCCCCCAATTTCGAACGCCCGGCCACCACCGCCGTGTAATCCGCACCGTACAGCGCAGGGCGTATGTTGTCGCTCATGCCGCCATCGACCGAAACATAGGTCCGTTCCGCGATATCGCGCCCTGCTGCGTCCTTTGTGCCGGCGGGCAACGCGACGCGTTTGACGGTGCCGACGCGATACAGCGTGACTCCCGAGGGGGCCATGATCCATCGCCCCGGCTCGAAGGAAATCACCGGCGCAGGCATGCCCAAAGCCTTGTTGATGGCTGACACCGCAGCTGCCAGACGCCCAAGCTCGACCTCGATATCCATGGAATCCTCCGCGTCGGTGTATGCCACGGAATAGCCACCGCCCAAGTCGACCTCGGGCAGCGTGTAGGCGTCGGTGGCGTAGAAGGTCTTGCGAAGGAACATCATGCGTCGCGCCGCCTCGATGAAGGCATTGGCATCGTGGATTTGCGAGCCGATATGCGAATGGATTCCCACCAGTTCGAGGTCGCCCTGACGCGAATAGATGTCTTTTAACACCGCGATCGCCGGGCCGTTCGCCACCGCTTCCATCGCCTTGGCCAGAGCCCGGTCGGTGTCGGAAATCTCCGCGCCGGACAAGTCATAGGGGTATTTGACGGAGTGGTCAAGCTCCGCTCCGTACCCGGCATGACGCGCTGAACGTTCACTTGCGTCGGGACCGTAGCTACCTTCTGCATTAATGACAGCGGTTTGGAGATGCGCGTTCGCGATCGCGGGACTTACTTCGGCGCTCGCCCCTGCGACCGAACCAATCGCATCGAGAATCGCGAGAACCTCCGGACCGACGCCCGCCGGCAACAGCGGCACACCGAATTTCTGATCCTCGTGGGCCGTTGAGATGTATTCATGACCGCCGGCATGGATGCCGGAAGTGACACGCAGCATGACGCGAGCCGTCCTGCCCAGTCGGTGCGCAATGGCGGCTATACGGGCTGGCTCGTCGGGCGAATCCACCACGATCTTGGCAAATCCCTCTCGAATCGCCAGCTCGATCTCCTCGTCGGATTTGTTGTTGCCATGCAGCACCAACCGCCGCCCCGGCACCCCGGCCGCGAGCGCAATGCGCATCTCCCCCATCGAGCAGGTGTCGACGAACAGGCCCTCTTCGGTGACGATGCGCGCCACCTCCTTGGAAAGGAACGCCTTGCCCGCGAAGCTCACATGGGTGGTGCCCGTGGTGAACGCGTCAGCGGCCGCCTTCACGAACCGACGGGCACGAAGGCGCACTTCATCGGTGTCGACAAGGTAGAGCGGCGAGCCGAACTCGCTGAGCAGACTGGCCGCGCTACGCCCGTGGAATGTCAGTTCGCCGGCCTCGTTGAACGCCGTCGCCTCCGGCCAGATCCCAGTGATGCCCATAATCCACCCCTTTATATCGCCATATTCTATATCGCCGTGTTCGCTTTGCGGCATTGTTGCTCCGCCACATCCAACGATAGCGAATCGGCGCCAAAAACCCAAGAACCTTCTCAGATGGGCGATTGGACTCCCGCAAACAACGATGCACGACAAACATGATGTATCTCAATCCGACGTCGAGGCGTTCGGCCATCACATACCCGCATGGCGACGTTATCCGCCGCATACGCGAATCGGCCACACCGTCCCACAACGGAGAGCCTGGCCGATTTGTCGCCGGAATGAATCACATCTTGTCGGGCGCGGTGACGCCGAGCATCGCCAGGCCGGTGGCAATCACACGTTGCACGGCGTCGTTAAGTTCAAGACGTGCCGCCGCGCGGGCGGGCTCGGGGCACTTGGCGACGCGTTCCTCGTCGGTCATCTCACGTTCGTCGAGACCGGTCAGCTCCATCGGCACCACGCGCTCGACGTTGTACCACTTGTGGTACGTACCGGCCAAAGTCTCCAGATAGTGGGCTATCTTGTGAGGCGCACGCAGATCACCGGCTTCGGAGACCACGGACGGCCACTGGGCCAAAGCGCCCAGAACCTCACCGTCGGCGGCGGTGTCGAGCAACGACAGATCGGCCATGGCCGCGACCGCCTCTTGCAACTTCCCTTGCGGCGAATCCGGGCCGTACGCTCCCGAATTCCCCAGCACCTTGCCGATGTTGGAGATGGCGTTCCGGTCCACATTGCGACTGCGGGCGTATGCATACTGCACGTAGTACACCGGGTTTTCGTTGGTGTGCGAGGCGAGCAGGCCCAAATCGATGTCCACGCTCGTGTTGTAGTCGGTGCGGGCCAGCGAGTAACGCGCCGCATCCACACCCACGGCCTCCACCAGGTCGTCGATGGTGACGATGTTGCCGGCGCGCTTCGACATGCGCACAGCCTCGCCGTCCTTCATCACGTTGACCATCTGGCCGATGAGAATCTGCATGTTCTCGCCCGGGGTATCGCCGAAGGCGGCGCACATGGCCATCATGCGGCCGATGTAGCCGTGATGGTCCGCGCCGAGCATGTAGATCGCGACATCCGCAGGGTCGACGGCCCGATGACGCTTATCGTCGTAATATGCGATATCGGCGGCGAAGTAGGCATATTCACCGTTGGATTTGATGATGACACGGTCCTTGTCGTCACCGTGGTTCGTGGAGGCGAACCAGGTGGCACCGTCCTTCTCGTAGATGTCGCCACCCTCACGCAATTTGGCGATGGCCCGCTCCACGGCGCCGTCCTCATACAGGCTGTTCTCGTGGAACCACACGTCGAAATTGACACGGAACTGCCTCATCGAGCGCTGGATCTCCGCGAACATCATCGGCACCGCGCGCTTGCGGAACTCCTCGCGTTGCGGCGAGTCACCCTCGCCGAGCGCGTTGCCGTCCTTGTCAAGCCCGGCGTCGACCCGAGGCAGGGAAAGCACGTCCACCCCGTCGGCCGAAGCCTGGGCGATGACACGATCGGCGATTTCGTTGATGTACGCGCCCTTGTATCCATCGCTAGGCGCTTCCTCACCGTGGGCGGCCGCCACCAGCGACTTGGCGAAGCGGTTGATCTGCTCGCCGTGGTCGTTGAAATAATACTCCTTGACGACCTTCGCGCCGTTGGCCTCAAGCACGCGGGCCATCGAGTCGCCGGTCGCCGCCCAACGCACGCCGCCGATATGGATCGGACCGGTGGGGTTGGCCGAGACGAACTCAAGATTGAGTGTCTTGCCGCCCAAATGATCGTTGAGACCGAAGTTCGTCGCCGCGATCGTTTTGGACGCGGCGCTGGATTCGTCGGAATCTTTCGACCCGTCGGAATCGTCCTTGCTGCCCCAGTCCGGAATACCTTCGTCCACAGCCGGAATCTCAACGCCGGCATCCAGAATCTGCGAGACGACCGCAGCTGCCGAAGCTGAGTCAAGCGTGATGTTGATGAATCCGGGCCCAGCCACCTCCACGGCGGCGATTCCCGCGGCCTCGCGCAGCTTGGCGGCAAACGCATCGGCCAGGTCCCGCGGCTTCATGCCGGCCTTCTTTGCCAGCTGCATGGCCACATTTGACGCCCAGTCGCCGTGCACACGATCCTTGGGGCGCATGACGGCCAGTTTGTCTACCGACGGAATCAAATCGTCAGTCAGCTGGCCGGCCGCACCGGAGACGACCAGGTCATGCGCAATATCGGAAATAAGTTCACTCAACGCTTCAGGATTCATGTTCCATAGTCTAGCGTGTCTTGTAACCAAGCCGACACCGGTTTTTGAACATCGCGGCGTCGGACGGGACCCAACCACCTTCCCGCAACCGGAAGCGCACGGTCTTATGTCTGCCATAAAACCCCGATGCGATGAAAGAGGAGTATGAAGCATGCCAACGGTGACAATTCATACTAATCGAACAAACTCACCGCCCCCAACGGTTGTTCGATGCCCTCGACGGCTTCCACGACGCTTTTCTTATTCGGCATATCATGCCGCATGGCCTCACCAACGACACCATCGACGCAATCGCTCTGTGGGCCCGATGGGATTCGAACCCACGACCTTTTGCTCCGGAGGCAAACGCTCTATCCAGCTGAGCTACGGACCCAAACAACAAGACCCTAGTCTACACCGGTGCTTGACCAAGTGGTATAGGAAAGCGGTTTCAATCTCGGCGAATCCCGCGTTATGTCAGGCCAGACAAGGCTTTTACAGCGGTTTTTGCGATTTCAATCCGACGGCGTGGTCCCGTTGTCGAAAGTTCGCAAATTTGAAGCAGTGAACACGGACGAGTATTGATATTGACACTTGCCTCCGATTCAGACACAAGATGCCCTGTTTTCGCAAAATCCTCTACAATATGGTTATGTCACCTTTGATGAACGATTTCGAATTCGACCGGCGGTTTTTCTGCCGCGAAATACCGCAAGACCTGCAAGACGCCGACATACCCACACTCATTGTGCAGAGCTACTACGTCGACTCGGACAATTATGCGCTGAGGGTGCGGGTGCAAAGTCGGAAGACACGCCTGCCGATGGACAAGGACACCGATGCGGCCGAGGCGCTTGATAAGCACCGGGACGACTTCACTACAGCGTCCGTAACCGTCAAGGGTCCTTCCGTCGGCGGCACACGATACGAGGCAGAACGCGACATCGACGCGGGCATCGCCGCGGAACTGATCAAGCGCGGCGGCACGGACATCATCAAAAACCGGTACGACGTGTGGATCGGCGAGGATGGCTGGAATATCGACGTGTTCGGCGGGGTCAACGCGCCGCTGATCATCGCGGAGGCGAAGCGTTCACGACCCGTGACCAACCTGATCATCCCCGACTTCTGCGTCACCGAAATCACCGATCAGGCCCGGTTCTCCAACGATGGTTTGGCCGCACGGCCTTTTAGCGACTGGCAGGATGAATTTGAACAGGAACTGTCCGTCAGCGGCGCCCACTTCGAGCAGATCTACGGCACGAACCGTCATGAGTCCTGAACAAGGAAAGCGTCCCCTACGGCCATCGGCAAAGGGACGCTTTACGCTATGTGATTCAATCCAAGGCCGGTAAACGGCAACCGGCACCTAATACATCAGTGTCGAAAGACGCCGCCGCGCTATCTTCAGGCGCGGGTCGTCCGGTTCGGGAATCGCGAAATACTCAAGCAACCGCTCGCGAACCGGTTCCAGATCGGCACGATGCCCGGCCGCAAGGAAGTCCAGCAGTCGAGCGAAGGCGTCATCAATCTGACCGCCGATCATGTCCACGTCAGCCACTGCAAGCTGGGCTGCGACATCATCAGGCGCGTCGGCCGCAGCCTGACGCACCGCGCGTACATCCGCCTGCCCCGAACGCGCCAACAGCAAGGCCTTGGAACGCTCACGCGCTGCAAGCGCATCACCGGGATCGACCTTCAACACGTTCTCATAAGCCTTGGCGGCACCCGCATAATCCCCGGCATCGGCCAGCGCGTGCGCCTCAGCATGCTCGGGCGGCACAGCCCCTTGCCCCGAAGCCTCGCCGTCACCATCAGCACTCGGATCGCCGGAATACGGCGCGGCGCCGGTGACACCGGCCTGCTGAGCCAACTGCACGATCTGCGGCAAAAGCTCGCCGGTAATCTGCTGCATCTCCTCCGCGCTCGGCAACCCCTGCAGAATCGGCATGGGCTGTCCGCCGATCAAAGCAAACAACGCCGGAGCCCCATGCACCTGCAACGCCTGAGCGATGCTCGGATCCTCGTTGATGTCAAAACGCGCAAGCTGCATCTTGCCTTCGAGCTTGTTAACCGCATCGCCCAACGTCTTGGCCATGTCGAACAGTCGGTCGTCAGTGGGCACCCAGAGCAGCAGCAACACCGGGTAGGTGACGGATGTCTGCAACACAGCCTGGAACGTGGCAGCCGAAACGTCGATGACGTAGCCTCCGGCGCTCGGCGCTCCCCCGGCCTGCCCTGGCTCAGCCTTGACTTTGTGCTTCAGGGCAGTCAGGTCGACCGCGCCCGCCAACGAAATCCCCGGATTGACCTGAGGTTTGTTCTGTGCCAACAGTGCCTTCTTTCGTCGTATTGACTATCGTGCCAAATGCACCCAACCGATACCGCCAAGTCTACTCCCCGTCACGAAAGCCGATCATGTTTTACGCTTATACAGTGACTTCGTGCGCTCGGGAGCCGACTTTACAACGCTTCGACCTTGATCGGCTGACGCTCCACGCCCACCGCCGTAACCTTCGCCTTGGAACCCGCCGGCGGCACATAGAGGGCGACGAGGTTGACGTAGCTGACCTTCATCGTGCTCGTGGCCTTGCCACCGCCGAACAGAGCACGCTCGGCATCACTGGCCGGCTGCGATTCACGCCCTTCTCCGGCGGCACGTGTCCATTCCGAGTTGATTTGCGCGACGACAAGGTCACCGCCGTCCTCACTTGAACGCATGACGGCAATTTGCCCCTTGACCGGCTCGAAGGTCTGACTTTGGGTGCCGTGATTCCTCTGCATGCCCTCTTCGACCGCACTGACCAATTTCCTCATGTCTTCCCGGAAGAAGTCACTCGAGAATTTATCAGCATACTGGCTTTTAGAATCATTCTGCAGGACGTCGGCATATTGCCTTACCGCATCCTGCGGGGTCATCACCAGTCCTGAATCATCCGCCTCTCCGGCCGTGGCCCCGATTTGAGGAATCGGGAACTTCGGCAGTTTGGCTCCTTGGAACAAACGCGCCGCGCCCCACAGCCGGTAGTTGCTACGAGCATTTTCCTGGCGGAACACAAGCAGACGCTTGGACTGTTGATCGGCGGTCGTGGTCGTGATGGAGAAGACGTACCGCGGCCAGCCGGTCTGGGTGGGGATGATGGTCTGTGCGATGTCTTCGGGAATCGTGGCACGCGGATCCATGGAACCGGTGGCCTTGGCGATGGTCAGCTCACTGGTTCGTATATCGAGGGCAGGTCCCGTCACACGCTCCGAAAGACCGTCAGGACTCTTCGTTTCGTCCGCCTTGGACAACACCGCCAAGGTCTCCTTGCGGATTTTCTTCTCCTGCGCCTCGGTCAAATCAGGACTCTGAGCGGATCCCACCGACCCCGGCTGAGGCAGATCACCCTCACAACCGGTCAGACCGGCAAGCGTAGCCAAAACCAGCGCAGCAGCGCCGATTCGTTTAGTCATGCCTTTCATGAGCGCGCCTTCTTCACGGTCTCATCGGAATTGTCATCATCGGCCTGTTCGCCGCGTACCGCATCATCAACATCGTCCTTGCCGTCGCCGGCATCGCTTGGTTCAGAGCCGGCATTGCGGCTATCGCCACCATCTCGCCGTTCGTCCGTCCCTTCTTCATCCTTTGCTGAATCATGGCTTCCAACGGACTTACCGGAATCAGTCGACTGCTCGGGCGTTCCGTCGCTTTCCGCATCGCCATCCCGCTCCGACCGGTTCTCCAGTGTCGCATTGGAGGGATCCTGGGCTTCCCCGGACCCCCCGCCCTTCTGGTCCTCGTGCCTAAGCCGGGCGAAATAAGTCTCGAAATCGTCCTTGGAATACACCATGGTCGGCTCGTCTTCCCCTTGCGACGCTTCGGAAACACTGGACACCGACCGCGTCCGACCATCCTCGTGCATCACGCCATCATTCCGCATCGTCACCGAAACCGAAGACTGGACGACCGGCTGCCCAGCGTCGGCCACGTTCACGGAACGCGCTGCCGAATCACTGTCACGTACCACCTCGGCATCCCGAACACCAGTCTGTGCCCGCAACTCAGCGACCATATTCCGAGCGAAGGGATCAATGACCTGCGGTCGTTCCGATTGCCCGGACGGAACGGTTTCACCGTCGGCTTGCAACGTGTCTGCCATGTCTGGCTGAGTGGACGAAGCCGGCGAAGCCGCATGAGCGCGACGATGGCTACGACGACTGTGTCGGAAGCTGGACCGCAGCACAGCACAAGTGCCACCCAAAGCCTCGGCTATGGTCACTTCCTCAGCTTCACGAGGCTGATCATGCCGTCCGGCTTTCCATTTTCGGCTCAGCCGCCTTAGATCCATGGCAAGCACGGAAGCCGAAAACACTGCCAACAACACGAAAACGCCGCCCGCGACATACAAAGGCATCGCATAATTGGGCAACTGATGTCGCGTCCATTCGACGCTTATTCGCACCGGCGAGGCGTCGGCCGAGTGTTTGGAATCCTGAGCGCCTGTTGTCGTCTCCGGATGCGTATCGACGATCACCACCTGATCGTCGGTCAGCCCCTCAACGGATAGATGCGCCCGTCCCTCGCCGCATGTCACCTGCCTCCACATGTCGGAATGTGCAAAGGGGACGCCGCCACCGTCGTTCACCGGCTTGCCGCCTTGGTTCCGCCGCTCGTTTTTGACGGTAAAGGTTGACCAATCCTTAAGCCCCGTCAACCTTGTATAACTGGTGTCGGCAGTCCAGCCAGCCACATCCTTGGCGCTGCCCGTTGCCACGCATAGCTGCCGTTCCGTGGATTTGCTGCCGCTTGACGCAACAGTCACCTGTGCATCAGTGTCAACCATCTTCAGAACCCCCGGATCGGAGACGACATATCGAGCACCGGCCACAGACGTGTGCGCAACGACGAGGGCACTGGGCTTCCAAATTGTCGCGTTGAGTAAGCCAAGCGCGATAAACAGCACAGCAAGCAGACCGAAGACAGGCGTGACGACGCCACGCATCAGCATCGCCCGTTTGGTCGGTTTCTTAAGGCTTTTCGCCTGATCATCGCTAGTTGTTTCCATAACATCCGACATTTTAGCAAATTGCACTGATAGAAGTCTTAAAATCATGTGCAAAAAGCAATAAATCAAGGTTTCGCGATAGCCTTGTAAACTATGCATAACGTGACGAACAGATTCAGTATCATCAAACGTGCCGCGGCCGCCGGCTGTGCACTTGCTCTAGCCATAGGTCTGGCCGCGTGCGGTTCGGACAAGCCTTCCGAAGCCACCTCGGACACAAGTAAATATCCGCAAATCAGCGGCGTCAAAGCCACCGGTTCACTTGGCAAGAAGCCCAGAATATCCTTCCACACCCCAATGAAGGTCACCAACGACTCCTACGCCATATTGCAAAAGGGCAACGGCAAGGCACTCAAGGAAGGTGACGGGGTTTGCATCCAGGACGTTTCAATCAATGCCAAAGACGGCAGCGAATTGATGAGCACCTGGGAGAAGAACACACCGGATTGCTCACTTATTCTCGATAAAAGCAACCTGAAACCAATGTACTATGACATTCTCAAGGATCAGCGAGTCAACTCGACCGTCGCCTTCGGTGTCAATGATGGCAACAAGGAAAACACATCCTACATCATGGCGCTCACCATCGTCGGACAGCAACCCAAATACGAAAAGGCTACAGGCGCTAAAGTAAAGGGCGTCCCCTCGGACCTACCCAAAGTCACGCTGAACGGGAAAGGCGCCCCCTCCATCGATTTCAATGGATACAAGCCCACCGACAAGCTTGTCTCTCAGTCGCTGATCGAAGGCGAGGGTAAGAAGGTCGCCGAAAACGACACCATCGAGGCACATTATACTGGTTGGGTCGTGGATAAGGACGGCAAGCCTTCGGAATTCGACTCCTCATGGGATCGCGGCAAATCGACGCACTTCTCCCTCGAACAGGTCGTCGAAGGCTGGAAACAAGGCCTCGCGGGCCACACCGTCGGTTCGCAGGTGTTGCTGGTCATTCCCCCCGAACTTGGATACAAAGACAAGGCACAAGCCAAAATCCCGGCCAACTCCACGCTCTACTTCGTGGTCGACATCCTCTACGATTACGGCCCCGTCCAGATGAACTAAACATCTTCAGTGTGCCTACGGGATTCACCCCGTAGGCACACTGATTTTCAGCGGATACATATTATGCTCGAAAACCCCGGGATTCCGGCATTGTTGAGTATGGTAGCCATGCGCATCTCGTGCGATGTGTCCGCGCGCTAAACATGTCCGTCCCATGGCCTGTCAGACGGACACGTTCGTATATACCCAACCTCTTCAGACCATTGCGTAAACGTCAAGGTAACCCTGAAATTGACGCGCCCCTATGTTTGCGCTCCATCCCAGCACTCCCCTCTTGCGATTGCGACGGTTCAGAACAGGCGCAGACTGTCGTCCTCCGCCCCTTTCATCTCCTCGTAATCGAGGATGAGGCAGTCGAAACCGCGCTCGGTGGCGAGAGTGCGTGCCTGAGGAGTGATGGTCTGAGCGGCGAAGATTCCGCGGACAGGAGCCAGCAGCGGATCTTTGCTGAGAAGCTTCACGTAACGCGTGAGTTGCTCGACGCCGTCGATACCACCGTGACGTTTAATCTCAATGGCGACATGACACCCCTGACCGTCCACGGCCATGATGTCCACTGGTCCTATGGGTGTGGGGTACTCCCGCCGCACCAGTTTGGCCCCCTGACCGATACGGTCGATCTGCTCGGCCAAATACCGTTGAAGATGATCTTCCACTCCATCTTTGTTCAAACCTGGATCAAGACCCAAATCGTATGTATCGTCGGCATAGACGCGGTAGATCTTGACTTCAAGGATGTCAGCGGACTTTTGGGACGCCACACGGAACACCTTGATCGGCACAGCGGAACAATCGCCGGCGCTGTCGGCCGTATCTGACGTCCGTGTTGCCGGGACCTTTGATCTTGCCGTTTCAGCCGTTCCCGCATCGACCACAGAATCATTGTTCTTAGAGCTCACCTCGCGAATGGTGCACGGCGCGGCCATCCAATTCAATGGTTTATAGGAGCCCAGTTCGGAAAAAATCAACAAACTGTTGTCCGCTTTCACAAGCAGCACACGTTTGGCCGACGGCAGAGAGGCATTGAGCCTGCCGGAGTATTCAGCGGAGCAATCAGCAACAATAATACGCACGTTGCCACTGTACACGACAAACAGGCCAGAGACACAATCAACATTTTCACTGCATAAGTGCGATCCGATGATGCAAGTCCGGAAGGCTGGATGTACCGGCTATGCAACCCTTGATTGGACCTCGGTCAGGCTGACCTCGGTCTGAAGAATGTACCGCGCCGCTTCCCGTTCCCGATTTCAAGACGCCGTGTAAGCGGACACATGCGCTATATCCGCAAGGCAAACCTCTTGAATCACGAAACCTTTCATTCGATCCGCCCTGTTTGGCATCTTTTCGGATTTCGACAACTAATTTTGCCCCCATAAAACAAATTCGCGGTGGCACCTGATTGTTAAAATCAGATGCCACCGCGACCATTAATGCGAACGGACTCTACTCCGACGCGTTCTGGCTGGCGTTGAGTTCCTCGCCTCTCTCGACCGCCACCGTCAAGCGATTTGAGTCGAAGGATGCGAAGCCGTCATCCACCATGAACGAACGTCGTGTTCCATCAAGCTCGACGATGGTGACCCTGCCTTTTTCGAGCACCGTCAGAATCGGTTCATGCTGAGGCAAGATACCCATACCACCGCTGGTGGCGGGTATTGTTGCGGAACGAGCCTTCCCGTGCCACAACGGACGATCCGCAGCCACCACATTCACGTCGAGCAGTCCGTCCGACGACGCGCTGCCGGCCTGAGCCGAAGCGGGCTGCGCCTTTTGCGAAAACTCAACGTTATCGGCCATCACGCACCATATTCCTTCTGCATGTCATGCCACTTGCGCTCGAGATCCTCGATGCCGCCAATGCCGTTGAACGCCTGCTCAGGCACATTGTCGTACTTGCCGTCACAGATGCGCTTGAACGCCTCGACCGTCTCATCGGCAGGAACGTACGAACCTTCAAGGCCGGTGAACTGCTTGGCGACGTAGAAGTTCTGACCAAGGAACTGCTCGATCTTACGCGCACGGTTGACGGTGGTCTTGTCCTCCTCGCCCAACTCATCGATGCCAATGAGGGCGATGATGTCCTGAAGCTCCTTGTTGCGCTGCAAAATCGCCTTGACGCGGTTGGCGGTGTCGTAGTGCTCCTGACCCACATAGCGCGGATCGAGAATGCGGGAAGTCGAGGACAGCGGATCGACCGCAGGGTAAATACCCTTCGAAGCAATGTCACGCGAAAGCTCAGTGGTCGCGTCCAGATGGGCGAAGGTCGTAGCCGGAGCCGGATCGGTGTAATCATCCGCAGGCACATAAATGGCCTGCAACGAAGTGATGGAATGGCCACGGGTTGACGTAATACGCTCCTGCAGCGAACCCATCTCGTCGGCAAGGTTCGGCTGATACCCCACGGCGGAAGGCATACGGCCAAGCAGGGTCGAAACCTCGGAACCGGCCTGAGTGAAACGGAAGATGTTGTCAATGAAGAGCAACACATCCTGATTCTCGACGTCACGGAAGTACTCTGCCATCGTCAAAGCCGTCAGCGGCACACGAAGACGGGTCCCTGGAGGCTCATCCATCTGGCCGAAGACCAATGCGGTTTTCTCAAGAACCCCAGACTCACCCATCTCGCCGATCAGGTCGTTACCCTCACGGGTACGCTCTCCGACGCCCGCGAAGACGGACACGCCGCCGTGGTTCTGCGCCACACGCTGGATCATCTCCTGGATAAGCACCGTCTTACCTACACCCGCGCCGCCAAACAGGCCGATCTTGCCGCCCTCGACGTAAGGGGTGAGCAAATCGATGACCTTGATGCCCGTTTCGAACATCTTGGTGCTGCTCTCAAGTTGATCGAAGGCCGGCGGGTTGCGATGGATGGACCAGCGCTCCTTGACCTCGACATGCTCATCGGGTTCGGCGTTGAGAATATTGCCGGTTACGTCGAAGACATGACCTTTGGTCACGTCCCCAACCGGCACCTTGATCGGACCACCGGTATCCGTCACCGTGGCGCCACGAACCATGCCGTCTGTCGGCTTCAAAGCGACGGCACGCACCGTGGAATCACCCAAGTGCTCCTCAACCTCGAGCGTGACGTCCTGTACGGTGTCGCCCTCGGTGCCACCTTCGGATCCGATGCGGACCTTCAGTGCATTGTAAATATCAGGCAGATGACCTGCCGGAAATTCGACGTCGACCACCGAGCCCTGCACACGGGTGATACGACCCGCGCCCAGATTCTCGCTCGTTGGCTTTTCGGAAGTCGCTGTGGACTGAGCCGTGGACTGACTGTCTACCATATGCGTTCCTACTCTTCCTCTCGGTTCAGCGCGTCAGCGCTGCTGATAATCTCAGTAAGTTCCTGCGTAATCGAAGCCTGTCGCGAAGCGTTAAGCTGCCGGGTCAGATCATCAATCAGGTTGTTGGCGTTGTCAGTCGCCGTATGCATTGCGTTCTGTCGGCTTGCGGTTTCTGAAGCCGCGGCCGTCAATAGGCATTCGTGGATACGAGCCTGAACATACTTCGGCAAGATTGCGTCAAGAACCTTGCGCTCGCTGGGTTCAAACTCGTACAACGGAGCCGTTGTCCGAGCCGGAGACTGAACTCCGGGCTCAAGATCCTGACCGGAATTCCCGGATTGTTCCTCCCCGCTGTTACCACGCACGATTTCCACTGGAAGCATGCGCAGGACGCGAACCTTCTGCACTACCATGTTGATGAATTCCGTGAACACGATGTACAGTTCGGAAACCCCCCCATCGGCCGCGGATTTCATGTAATCGGCCAAGACCGTGTCGGAAATCTCCTTGGCGATGGCCACATCCGGCTTGTCGGTGTTGCCCTCCCAAGTCGCGGCAATGTCACGGTTCCGGTACTTATAGTATGAAACACCTCGACGGCCGTACACATATAACTCCGGCTCTTTGCCGTCCTCATCAAGACGAGCCAACAGGGATTCCGTCTCACGAATAATGGACGAAGTGTAACCACCGGCCATGCCGCGGTCCGCCGTTAAAGCGAGAACCGCGACTTTCGGGTTGGCTTCCGTTGACTTGACGATGGGGTGGTCGATGTCGGAATGAACCGCCAGCGCCTCAACGGCATCGAAAATCGCATCGCTATACGGCTTGGCGCTGAGCGCGACAGTCCTCGCCTTGGCGATGTGCGATGATGCAATCATCTCCTGGGCGTTGAAAATCTTGCCGAGCGAAGTCGTAGAGGCGATTCGGTTCTTCAATGCAAGTTGTGAAGCCATGGGTCACTTGCCTTTCGCGACGATCTGCTCCTGATCAATCTTCGTCAGCGGTTTCACCTCTGGCTTGGTGACGATCAGGGGTTTGCCGGCGCCGGTCACAAAGTTGCTGCGATATTCGTCAACGGCCTTGTCAAGAGCCTGTTCGGTTTCTTTGGTGAAATCACCGGTTTCGCGGATGGTCTTGAGGATATCGGTGCTGTGGGCGAGGTAGTCGAGCAGCCCCTTTTCAAACGGCAGGACATCGCTAAGGTCGAGATCATCAAGCTTCCCGTGTGTACCGGTCCAGACGGAAACGACTTCCTGTTCCATCGAGTAGGGCGAGAACTGCGGTTGCTTGAGCAACTCGGTCAAATGAGCGCCGCGTGTAAGCTGAGCCTTTGAAGCCGCGTCCAAATCGGAGGCGAACATCGCGAAGGACTGCAACGAACGGTACTGTGCCAGTGAGATCTTCAGGGTGCCGGAAACCTTCTTCAACGCCTTGGTCTGTGCCGCGCCACCAACTCGTGACACGGAGATGCCGACATCCACGGCAGGACGCTGGTTGGCGTTGAACAAATCGGACTGCAGGAAGATCTGACCGTCGGTGATCGAAATGACATTCGTGGGAATGTAAGCAGAAACATCATTCGCCTTCGTCTCCACAATCGGCAGACCGGTCATCGAGCCGCCACCAAGGTCATCTGAAAGCTTGGCGCAGCGTTCGAGCAAACGGGAGTGCAGATAGAACACGTCCCCGGGGTACGCTTCACGCCCCGGCGGGCGACGAAGCAGCAAGGAAATCGAACGATACGCTTCGGCCTGTTTGCTCAGGTCATCGAAAACGATCAGAACGTGTTTCCCGTTGTACATCCAGTGCTGGCCGATGGCCGAACCCGTGTAGGGAGCGATGTACTTGAAACCTGCGGAGTCTGATGCGGGGGAAGCCACGATGGTGGTGTATTCCATGGCGCCGGCTGATTCAAGGCTCTCACGCACGGATGCGATGGTCGAACCCTTCTGACCGATGGCCACGTAAATGCAGCGCACCTGCTTGTTGGGGTCACCGCTTTCCCAGTTGCTCTTCTGGTTGATGATGGTGTCGATGGCGATGGCCGTCTTGCCTGTCTGACGATCACCGATAATCAACTGGCGCTGGCCGCGACCAATAGGCGTCATCGCATCGATCGCCTTGAGACCGGTGGACATAGGCTCGTTGACCGGATGACGGTGCATCACGTCAGGGGCCTGTGCCTCCAGGATTCTGCGTCCTTCGCTCTGGATTTCACCCAGACCGTCGATGGGATGACCCAAGGGATCGACCGTACGGCCGAGGAATCCATCGCCAACCGGCACTGAAAGCACCTCACCGGTACGCCGAACCTCTTGGCCTTCCTCGATGCCCCCGAAGTCGCCGAGAATCACGACGCCGATCTCACGGGGATCAAGGTTGAAAGCCAGACCGAGCGTACCGTCTTCAAACGTCAGCAACTCGTTGGCCATGCAACCAGGCAGTCCTGTCACATGCGCGATGCCATCTCCCGCCGTCTCGACATACCCGACCTCCTGGGTGGGCGTGTCGCTGGGCTTATAGGACTCGACGAAATGGTCGAGAGCCTCGCGCACATCAGCAGGATCAATGGTAAGTTCTGCCATGATCACTCCTTATACTTCTTGTTTGTTACTGGTAAGTCCTTCAACGCAGATTCGCAAGGAAACTGCGATCATACCTTGTGCTACATGGCGGACTCCAGCCGTCGATTAAGTTCAGAAAGCTGTGCGACCACGGTGTTGTCGGTCACCTCGTCCCCAACCTGAACACGCATGCCACCTATCACTTCGGGATCGACCAAAGAATTGATGTAGGCAGGACGTCCCAGTTTGGCGCTGTAGAACTTGGTCAAACGGTCAATTTGATTGCTTCCCAAAGCAACCGCGGTAATGACGGTCACCATAGACTGACCCATATGGTGAGAGAATTTCGCAATCAGCCACTGCAACGCCGACAAATACCTACGATGACGCGGGTTCCACGTCAGATGTTCGGCCAGCCTCATAGTCACCGGATTGAGCCTCGAATTATGCAAAACCTCGTGCAACAAGTCGATGCGGGCCTGTGAGGATGCCGTCTCATCAGTAAGCTTCGAACGAAGCACCGGCAACATCACTAACGCAGAATGTAATTGTGCAAGCTCCGTCGACACTTCATAAGTGTCACCGGCCATATCTGCGTAGTACATCATTGCGTCGACGCCGAAGTCCTCAACCGCGTTCGCGATATCGCACACATGACTCCACTTGCGACCCACCAAATCCGAAAGAATCTCAATGGTAAAAGGATGTGCGCTAGAGCCCAGCATCTCCTTCACCAACGTAATCTTGTCGGATGTCGGACGAGATAAATCGGTAAGTGCACTCTCTACAGCCCGGTTATGGTCAAGCAAATCGGTGATGATGAACAAATCCTCACCGATGCGCCATGTATCCTTCCCCTGTGCCTTAAGTCTGGGGGCAAGCGCATCACGCGATGTGTGATCCGCACTCAAGGATGCCTCTCCTCGCATCGCTCACCTCACTTCCTTCACGAAATTCATGGGACCCAACTGCAAAGTCATACCTATTTGCTCTGCTCCAATTCGTCGATCACGCTGTCAATCATTGTCGACTGCACGTCGCCGTCTTCGAGTTTCGCACCTAGAATCTTGCCGGCCAAAGCCGTAGCCAATGTACCAACCTGACCCTTGAGGCTGACAAGCGCCTGTTGCTGCTGCGAAGCGATGGAACGCCGAGCATTCGTGGTAATCTGGGTCGCTTCGGCATCAGCACGCTTGTGGGCGTCAGCAATAATACTGCCTGCCTCATCGCGCGCATCGTCCCGGATCTTCGCAGCGTCCACGCGGGCGTTGTTGAGCTGATCCTCGTACTTCCGCTTAGCGGCGTCAGCATCTTCTTGGGCTTTCTGAGCCTTCGCCATGCCGCCTTCAATTTTCTCGGCCCGCTCGTCAAAAACGGACTGGAACTTAGGGAGGATGAACTTGTAGAAGGCTACCGCAATCACTACGAGAATGACCAATGACCACACAATGTCATATGTCTCTGGCAGAAACAGCCTTACCCCATCTGTTGCCTGTGGCATGGACTTCTCCTTTCTTGGCTGCCTGTTCGGTTACTCGTTCCGATATTCGGGTCCAACGCCTATCACACAATGAACAGAGCCACGAAGCCCAGAAGACCCAAAAGCTCGATCATAGCCAGCGCCACCATGAGGAAGGTCTGGATGGTTCCCTTGACCTCAGGCTGACGAGCCATGCTCTCAAACGCCTTGCCAGCGAGAATGCCCATGCCCAGGGCCGGGCCGAGAACGGCCAAGCCGACGCCAATAATCTCAATGTTGCCGGAAACCGCGGCTAGAGTGATGAGACCCATTTCTTTTCCTTTCGTAGGAATTGCTTCCTTTGGTGACGACGGCACAACCGAAGCCACAAATATCTCTCTCGTTTGAACGAGCATTCAATTATACGTTTTGATCTCACGCAATGTGAAATCTTTTTTCCACTATTCAGCCTGCGGATAGCTCTGGCTGATATAGACCGTGGATAACGTCGCAAAGACATATGCCTGCAACGCCGCCACGAAAATCTCGAAGCAGACGAACACCAGCCCGGCGATCAACCACACGCCGCCCACCAATGTCATCAATTTGTTGGACATCTCAATGATGTAGAACTGCCCCATAGCCAAACACGTGCCAACCAACATATGGCCAGCGAGCATGTTGGCGAACAGTCGCAAAGTCAGCGAAAAAGGACGCACAATGGCAATCTCGAAAAGCTGAATCGGAGCGACGATGACGTACATCGGCCACGGAACGCCCTTGGGGAACATCTCTTCCTTCAGATAATGTCCAAGCCCCTGTTCACGAGCTGCGGCGATCCAATATTGGCACCACGTCCACAAAGCGAAGACCAACGGAGTCGCGATAGTAGCCGTCGCGGCCATATTAGCCCCTGGAATCACGCCACACAGATTGAAAACGAACACCGTCATGAAAATGGTGGTGATCATGGGCACATAACGCTTGCCCCGCTCCGAACCCAACACCGAATACACAATGCCGTTGCGGACGAAATCAAGCACCCATTCCACGGCGCTTTGCCAACGCCCCGGGATGAGCTTGACTCGCGAAGCAGTGACACACATCACCGTAAGCAACACAATCGTTGCCACGATACGTATGAAGATGATGCGGTTGATGGCGAACGGCGTGCCTTGGAACAGAATTTCCGGAGGCAGAAAGTCCTTAATCGTCGGCAGACTCGGCCCAGACGCTTCGGACAACAGCATAGTCATACTCCCCACTTGACTCATCTCACCTCCTCAAATCGCTCTACCACCTTACCAGTTTATGCCCAGGAAAGGAAATGGAGCAACACGTTATCATAACACGGAAAACCGTTGAATTATCTGTCCCTGACATCGCCGGCTGCCCAAACCCCCAGCATGACAAGGCTCAGGGCCAAGCTAATCTTCAAATGACCAAAGACCAGATGTCATTGTACTTCTTTTTCTTTCGAAAGGTTCGTCTCCGCCGTTTTTTCCGGCTTCTAGAGCCCCCAATTACCCACCGTTTGAGGGCGTTTCCCACAAATAAGGAAAATCACACTCATGGCGTGTCGGAATCATCGACCAACATGAGCACACGAACAATTTCCATATACAGATAATCAACTCAGGCCAGAGGGAATCAACCCGTAACCATCCCCCATGATCGGCGCAAACCCATCGCCACGAGGACCGCCTGGAGTGTGGCGAATCGTCCGATCGGTGCCAAGTCTGCCCTCGGCTTTAAGCTGTGGCACCTCATGAAGATCGTAAGGCGTCGTCTGGTACACCCAGTTGGTCCAATTGCGCCACAGAAGATTCGCGTGCGCACGCCAAGAGAAAACCGGCTCAATCGTGGGGTCATCATGCGGGAAATAGTTTTGCGGCAACGGAACGTTCGTCATTCCCCTGGCCCTGTCCCTCTCATATTCGTCACGTAGAGTGTATTTGCCATATTCCCAATGGCCGATAGCAAAAACCTCTGAAAAATCGCGGGATGCAATAAGACCCGGACCCGACTCCGGACCCCAAGTAAGCACCTGAAGCGTTGAATTCGCAGCGATATCGTCCTCGTTCAGCGCGGCATGTCGAGAGTGGGGTTGTAAGGCCACCTCATCGAAACCGTTGGTCAGAAAACAGTACTCGTCTTGAAGATACTGTGGAAAAACACCGAATTTCTTGGAATTCAGGTTAATCTTACGCACCCCATAACGATAGTTGAGCGCTGCCATCGCACCCCAACACAGATACATGGTCGAAAACACGTGCGACCGTGACCAGTCGAAAATCTCGGTGAGCTCATGCCAGTAATCCACCTGTTCGAAGTCCAGATGCTCGACAGGCGCGCCCGTAACGATGAAACCGTCGTAGTAGTTGTCGGCGAAAGCTTCGAAATTCTCATAGAACTTGACCAAATGATCGGCGGAAACATGGGTCGATTCATGCGTCGAAACCTTCATGAAGTCCACCTCAACCTGCAAAGGGGTCTTGGAGATCAGGCGCAACAGCTGGGTCTCGGTCTCGATTTTCTTGGGCATCAAATTCAGCATAGCGAATTTCAGTGGCCGGATGTGCTGGTCTTCAGCGTCGGGCTTCTCGATGGCGAATATCCGCTCGGAATCGAGGATGGCTCGGGCAGGCAGTCCACTGGGGATCTTGATAGGCATGACTCCATTATCCCCGAGACGCCGTATATTCACTTCAGGACTCATGCCCGTGAATCGATGAAGGCGCGCGGGGAGATTCATGCGACCCACGCCTCTCACCTTTGAGCGAAAACACACCGCCGATTTGACTTTCGTTTAATTATACGTATAGTAATAGCTTGCTGTTAGAAACAGCCGACGCGGGGTGGAGCAGCTCGGTAGCTCGCTGGGCTCATAACCCAGAGGTCACAGGTTCAAATCCTGCCCCCGCTACCGATAGGAAGCCAAGAATCACAATGGTTCTTGGCTTTTGCTGTTCTTGCCGCAAAACTATGTTGATAACGAATCTGGACAAAATCTGGACACGCGGCAGAATGAGGAACATACCGACGCCGATTATTCACTCTGCTATTCGTTTCCTTTTGTAGCGACGTGACGCTCCCCGAGGTGGGCGTGGGAACCGTGATTTCGTATGCCGCTGATATAGTTTCGTATATCGTTTGCTGAATCCTCGTGTTGGAGGTAATTCGTATGGCGATAAAGTCGAGTGGCGTTGAGGCCCAAGGGGCGATTGCCGAGTTGACGGGCCTTGATGCGTCAGAGTACGCGAACCAGTCAGTTGATTTCTCGTCGAGTACGGTGCCGAGCATGCTTGCCGGCCAGTTGATATGCAACGCGTTGATGGGTGACACCTCAAATGTGGTCTCGTGCGTGCTGACTCAGGCCAACAAGTTCCCGCAGCTCGCACACGTCTTCGAGGAGCGCGACCAAGAGGCCGCACGGGATTGGAAGGGACAGTGATGGGATACTATTCGGGCCCTTCAACGTCGTGGGACGATGATGATTTGGAGCGTGCCGAACGTCTTCAGCGGCTTGCCCGCCAGCAGGAGGACATGGAGGAGCTGCGTCACAGGTCGGCTTCTGAGGACGAGCGGTTCACGGAGGAGTTCTCGTCGTATGCGCGTCAGGCGCGCCAGTTGTGCGAGAGCGGCCCGGGAACCCCGTCCAAGCGCATGCGGGAGCAGTTGGAAATCATCGAGGACGTGGAGCGGAACGTGCGGGCCTCGGTAGACTCCCACCGCGACGGGCTGAACAGATATTGCACGGAGGCATCGATGCGGATGCAGGACGAAGCCGACGCTTTGCGCCGGGGACGGGAGAACCAGCCATGGTAGTGTACAACGCCGACGATTCCGACAACCTGATGGAAGCTCTGAAAGCCAATCTAGCGGGCGCGAAGGAGATCTTCCAACGGGCCTCGCGGGGCAGCAAACATCTCGTGCAGACCATTGACTCCGGCACGCTTTCAGGCGCGGCCTACAAGGCGGGCAAGCAGATATTCGTCTCCTACGTCGACCCGCTGGTGCAGAAGCTGAGTCTGGCCGTCGAGGACATTGAGAACGACCTTGGCGCATACCGCAGCGCCGACGCGGAGATACGGCAGGTGGACACCCATATCGACGGGGAGCGCGTCCGCCAACAGCGTGACGCCACGAACCGCTTGATCGATTCCCTGCAAGGTAGGATAAGCACCGAACGACAGACACTGCGGTCGCTCATTGAATCCCCCCTATGGTATGGGTAGCGCGCCGAACACGGGGAACCTGGCCGATTCGCTAAACAACCTGAACCGGCAGCTCGACAAGCT
This sequence comes from Bifidobacterium bohemicum DSM 22767, assembly GCF_000741525.1. Lineage (GTDB taxonomy): Bacteria > Actinomycetota > Actinomycetes > Actinomycetales > Bifidobacteriaceae > Bifidobacterium > Bifidobacterium bohemicum. The sequence goes on from NZ_JGYP01000002.1 coordinate 567,725, forward strand.
ACAAAAGCTCAAGGCGGACTATGATCAGGAACTCGCCGCGCTCCAGGCCTTCGTGGACGACACCGCACCGCTGTTCAAGGACAGCTCACAGACGTTCAAGGACGCGATGCGCGGCGTGGCCGCCATCAACAGCTCACGCGCCAGCATCGACGGGTCAATCGCCTTCCCCAAGGGCACGGACATGAAATGGGCGAAATCCCTGAAAAACGACAAGCTGGACTCGGGGCTGGACCCGAACACCCTGCCGGTCTCCTACCGGGTCAAGGTGACCCAAATCCAGAACGACACCACCCTCTCAGCCCAGCAGAAGGCCGACAAAATCGAGAAGGTCTACGAGGACTGGCTCTACTCCCTAGACCCCAAGGGGTTCACGGAATACGCCGCCGCCAGGAAAAAATACAACAAGGCGAAAGAAAAATACGAAAAGGATAATCCGGGCAAAAAATACCACTTCGTAAGCGAGGACCCGGATATGATCGCCGCGGACAAGAAGCTGTCCAAGAGCCTGCACAACACCCATGTCAACATCCGGACGGTCTCGCAAAGCCTCGGGGACGACGTCGCGAAAATCTCCGATACGAAGAGCTACACCCAGTTCTACGGGATGGTGCAAACCGACCACCCACTCGACCTGAAGAACAGGACGCACGGAGATGACACCTATTCCATATGGTCACGCGGTTGGGACGGTAACCCCAAGGAGAAAAACGGCTATCCCTCCTCGGATTTTCTGGGAAACTACCTCTACGGCTATTACGGCAGAAGCGTCGGATTCGACGCCGACACCCTGCACAGCGGCGCAAGCCTCGCCCAAATCGGCTCCGACCTAGGGAAGTGGAAACTGAACCTCCACGGCGACAACGCCGGAGACGCGGCCGACATTGACAAAGGGATAAAAGATCATGACGACAAAGACAAGAAAAAAGCAAAGAATAAGAAACACGATTAAACGACACAAGGTCGCGACCACAATCATCGCCGTCATTCTAGTGCCCATCCTGCTTATCGTGTTCTGGTTCGCGTTCCTAGGTATCAAATACTATACGTTCGATGCCATATACTCCCCGCACCAGGAGAAGCAGTTCAGCGTGACGAACAGCACCAAGCTCATCGAGGGTGTATCCCTCTACGTCAGCAGCGACAGCCCAGACGTGACCATCACGATTCGCAGTGACGACGGCTTGAGTTACGGTTCCTTCCGCGGCGTCAAAAAGAACTGGCGGACGGTTGTGGGCGAACACTATATCGTTGCGGTCAAGAACGATACCGACCGTTGGATAACCGCGCACATCGACTACTCGGACGATGTCTGCTCCCCGATATGCTAGCGACTGAAACCAGTCAGCAACAATCACTCGATTAGTGCATATCTCCAACAAGCACATAGCCCCGTGAAGAGGAGGAGCTTTGACTATTCCGCATACGCCAGGACACCAGGAAAATTGCAATCAGAAACATGAGCACAAACATGCAACTACCATGCGCAAAGTGGCGATCCTAGTCATCGCCGTCATCTCGGTACCCGTCCTTTTGGCTGTGTCGGTGGCGGTCAAACAACCGATGTTCGACCCGATATACTACCCGCATCAGGAGAAACGGTTCAGCAGGACGGTCGAGCTCAGGGGAAAGGAAGCGATTGTTAACATTGACGTGAGCAACGACAGCCCGGACGTAACCGTCACCGTCATAAGCGGCAACGGCTCCGACCAAGACTCGTTCCACGGGGTCAACAAGGACTTCAAAGCGACCTCAAACGGCCAGTACACAATCGTAGTCAAGAACGACACCGACCACTGGGTCCGAGCCAACGTCGGCGACTGGGCCGCCGCCAGCGTGGGTTAAGACCACAGAGGCCACAGGTTCGAATCCTGCCTCCACTACCAATGAAAGACAAGAATCACAACGGTTCTTGTCTTTCATCTTCCTTGACAGTGTCAGACGGGGCCAAATCCCGACATGACCGAATCATTGTTGTTCGTTCTTCTTAGCCTGTTCCTGTTCATAGACGTGCACAAGCAGCGGCTGCCCACCAACACTCATATTTAGGCGCACTCCACTTGAACGCCTTTGCGAGACAATACCCGATGGTGCTTGAGCAATAATGTCCTCAACGCTTCTTGTAATCTTGTCAAGAGTTGAACCCTCAATCCTACTATCTCGGCCCATTCTCGCTTTTCCTCCCGGCACAAGACGAGATAGGGTATTTTTTGTCCATCGCTTTGAAAGCAGCACGTCTCTTTTCTGTTCGACACCATCATTCAAGACTGCCATTGTCGCCGATATGAGAAGTAAATCGAGTTCAACATCAAGTAAAGAACCCCGCTCAGGATGAAGAGCGAGATTGATTTCTACATTCTCGCAATGCTTTAAGGCGAAAATCCTCAACGATTTTTTGAGCGCAACGATTGAGCTCGTCTCTCCTTGCCAGAATCCTGTCTACGGTCTGTGCAGAAGGCGCGTCACATGGAGGCAGAGACGGTATCTTGGCCTCACCGAGACCTGTCATATCGAAATCGACAATTGGGTAATACTCCCCCGATGCAAAAGTCATTCACAAGAGTTTTATCCTCTGTGTAGCCTTTCACCGTTTCTTCATTAAGCCCGTCGCCTTCCATCTGAGTAGCTTCACTGATCGACTTATTCGAATAGCCATATCTGAAAGCTTTGACTACATAATCTTTACGTAAACCCCTCAGCAAGGCCACTACCTGTCCGGATAGATACAAATCAATTAAATCACCGACCCCTTTTCGCCCGCGTAAATCCCCACATTTTTCGGCAAGCCAATACCCGCAAGCAGAAGCAACATTCGCCTCATATCCAGACAAAACCTCAAGGGCATTTCTCGTATAGCCCTTTTCGAATGCGGCATGAACATCATCGTTCTGAAAGTCGGAGTTCTTGCCGATGATTTGGCCATGTTCCACATCCAGTTCAGTTCCAAAACGAGTGTCATCGACCATCTTCTCAAAATCAGCAGCGCATTGGCGGCACTCGCCGAGGAATTGGGCAAAAGCGTCATCGCTCATAACTCGTGCATTGCTTTGGAACTGCGCAGCAAGAGATGCAAATACAGGATGGATGGGCTCCCGATAGTAGGTCTGAAAATAGTAGTCAGCTAAAAATGTTTCCATTCCGATTCCTTCATGACTCAAGTATATCAAGACGAAATGCTTGAAAAATCAACGCAAACAAAAGTGGTATAGGAATCCCCCCCCCCAGATAAAAATGGCTTCACGAGCTTCAATGGAGATATCACGACAACATCGTGAACGGCACCGCTCCCGACGAACGGAATACACAACGAAAGTAAGTGAAGATATGGACACAGAAGCTCAACAGTTAACTGTCCACGTTATATCTGCCATTTCGAAGGCAGGTAGAGAATACGAGTGCCTCGAGATACGCCTAGGTGACGTATCGGTCGGTCGCCTGTTCCCGACCCCCCTTGGAAATGGCTGCTATACGTGCCGCCACTCAAGAATGACGGTGTGGCGGGCGCTGCTAACGCCCGCCATCTTGTCCCACACAACAAACCCCAAACTCGAATTGAAGGAAAATATCATGAGGACAGTGTCCATCCTAGTCGCCTATCTGGCGCAGCATACAGCGTAGAGCGTAGCAATAGCCATAGCTCTTATCGTTTCAGCACTCGCAATCTGGCTGTACATCTGGTGGCGACACGACCAGAAGCACCGCGTCTTGACTGCACACCCGCTTGTCCTGAATGCTGAACAGGAGCAAAAAGTAAGAGTTCGGCACTTGTACCGGCCCTCTCGAATTGTCTACGTGATACCAGCGGACTTGGCGAAAGACGACGAATCCATCGGCCAATGGGCAGAGACTGTCGGTCCAAGGCTGGGGAAGGGATACCAGGTCGTTGACACGACGTTGATTTCGGATCGCCCATTCAGACCAGCTCGGTACAACGTCACATTTGGTAAGTTGGAGGCTTTGCGATGATAAGAATGCCATTCCGCCACATAGCAGAACCGACCTGCAATTCATACGTGCTGGGAAATGAAATCGCCCATCCTCGGAAAGAGGTTTCAGTTCCCCGTTCATCACACCTGCTCATCGTGGGTGAGTCGAATTCAGGTAAAGGTTCAGTCGAAGCCAACGTCATTGAACAGGCGATTGAAGACGGCAGTGAGATTTTCTTCATCGACCTCAAGGGCGGCCTTGAAGCCGAGAACTACTCTCACGTTCTTACCCGACATGCGTACACGCTTGGCGAGGCCGAGGAGCTGCTGTAAGACTTCAACACCGAGGTCGACGCACGCGCTGAATGTTGGCGAGGTAAGACGCGAAACCTGAGTGACGAGCAGGCCATTCACCGCCTTCTCATGATTGACGAGGCTGGCGATATCATGCGTACAGGAGTCGAGAAGAAACAGTCCGACTCGTGTGTGTCTCTAATCCGTTCAGTGCTTTCTCGCTCAAGAGCATTGAATTGTACCGTTGTCATCAGCACTCAGAATCCGAGGGTCAGTAACTCGCTGCCATATCGAAGCTTGTTGCAGACCACCGTGGCGTTGCGATTGAACTCGAAGGCTGAGGCGGTTATGGCTCTGGGCGAGGATGCGGTGCGGCGAGGCGCGGGGCCTTGACAGATTCGCTATGACCGCCCAGGGGACGCTTACCTGTGGGACCCTGAAACGAACTCAGTCCGTTTCCTGCACGTTCCGTACATTGCGGACGAGGAGATTCACGCACTCCGGTACCAAGACGGCAAAGACCCGCGTAGGCGAAGCGATAGCGAGAGCCGAAGTGGGTCTCAGAATCAGTCAGACATCGAAGTGCAGGGGGCTACTACGACAGCCCCCCTGTGAGATGAGGGATGAGGGAAACTGCCATGAGCACTAAAGATTACGGTAAAGGGAGGTATTGGTCAGGCCTGGTATATCCCGACAGCTGTCCAGCTGACTGGGAGGAGCGTATGCGCCTGAGCGGTCTGCAGATACTCGTCTCACCCTTGCATGACTCCGATGTAGCCGACGAGAAGACTGGCGAGTTGAAGAAGCCTCATCGTCATGTCATCGCCATGTGGAGCAACACGACCACCAAGGCGAGTGCCGAGAAGTTCTTCGCCCAATTCAATGGTCCAGCAGTTGTTCTAAGGCTCGAAAGCCCAAGGGGCATGGCCCACTATCTGATTCACTTGGACGACCCGCAGAAGGCCCAATATTCACGCGAGGACATTATTGAAGTTAACGGCGCAGACTGGCGGAAGCTGGCACTGACCGACGGCGCAAAAGATGAAGCGATGTCCATCGTAAAGCTGGTCGAGAACGAAGAACCGGACGGCTACTTCACTCTGCTGAAACTCTGCCAAGAAAACCACAAGGAGCTTCTGGACTTCGCAACACGACAGGTCGTGTTCTGCCGCGAGGTCATTTGGAGTTACTGGCATACGTTGAGGAAGGAATAACCATGGGGGAAAACACAGCATCAGTACAGACCAATTCACAAGACACTGGCGAGTTCTTGTATGTCCAGGATCTAGCCAAAATGTTCCGAGTCGGCCGTTCCAAGGCTCGACTCATGATGGATGTTTTGCCTTCCTTCGCTGTTGGCCGCAGAGACTGCATTACGCGATCAGATCTAGACGTCTACATTAGGGAGCACAGCGGCATAAGAGTCAAATGGCCGAAGCGCCCACACCGACACTGATACAGTCAGCACCTTACCTTAGAAACTGGCTTCGTGATGGAACACGAGGCCAGTTTTCGTTTGTTGACGAGTATCCACTGCCACAGGAGTGAAAGCGATTCCATTATTCACTTGTCGTCTCGAAGAGACGTCCCATGAAGTCAGCAGCCTTCCTGTCATTCTCGCCGACTTCCTCGGCGTAGATGTTCAGGGTGGTGTTGAGGCTTTCGTGCCCAAGCCTTGCCTGTACCGTTTTGGGGTCAATTCCGCCCGCGACGAGCAGCGTGGCTTGGGCATGACGTAGGGCGTGGAAGTTCGGGCCGACATAGCCCGAGTGCTTAATCCGCTCCACACCTCGGCTGTCCACATATTTCTTTTCCATGGTGTAGTGTGCAAGTCCTTCCTTGACGAAGAAGTTCCTGCGCCATCGGCTGAAGTTATCGGGGTCGAGGAAGTCACACAGCTCGTTGCTGCATACCGGCGATGAATCCGCCTGCCTTACTCCCGCATGATTGAAGTACGCCGCCTGCTTCGTCTTCCAGCGGCTCAGGAACTCGACGGTTTGGCCGTCTATGGATATCGTCCGATGCGATTTTACGGTCTTGGGGTCTTTGAGGATTTTCTCTTTGCCGTATTGTTTGCGAATGTGAAGCTGCTGCCTGTCAAGGTCTACATCCTCCCACACCAACGCCAGCGCCTCGCCTCGTCTAAGCCCTGTGGCGACTCCCAACCATACGGCTACTATCCGCCCGTCCGCCTCCTCGTGCCTGAGCTTCTGGATGAACTCTATGGCCTGTTCCTTGGTGACTCTACGTTCGCGCTTCTTCTGCGGGTTGGGCTTCGGACGGGTGATGCCCTCCACCGCATCGCATGGGTTCCTATCAATAAGCCCTTCGAGATACGCCTTCCGGAGCATCTGGGAGAGCTTCATGTGGACTTTGTGAATGCCGTCCGGTGACACTCCATCTTCTTTGGCCATTTTCAGGTAGGCGTTCTCGATTTCGGCGGATTCCAGATCAATCAGCCGCCTGTCCCCGAGATATTTCGCGATTCGGCTCAGCTCATGTCTGTCGCGGTCAAGCGTTAACGACGACACCTTGCCTAAGGCTTTCCGATTGGCTTGGAACTGCTCGGCGTATTCCTTGACTGTTACGTTCTTGCCGCTCGCGTCGTCACTCAGCTCCTGTTTATAAGCTACAAGCGCCGCTACGGCCTCGTTTTTGTTGCCTATCACCTTCCGCGACTTCGACCAATGCCATGAAGCGTGAGTGCTATCCGGCGCAAGTCTGACCCTGATTGAGTACTTATGTCCGCGTTCCAATTCCGTAACCTGCCCGGATGCATCACGTTTCGTCATTGTCTGCCTTTCTTTGGATGCTTGCTATCCTAGCAGAGATTGGACAAATATGGACAAATACTTCTGGACAAAACTTGGACAAAACTTACAATCAGCATCAATCGAAAACAAACAACACGCCGAGAATTACAGTGTTTTTACAGCGTATACTAAACAATACCAAATCAGAACAACACAGAGAAACGTGGGCTCATAACCCAGAGGTCACAGATTCAAATCCTGCCCCCGCTACCAAGAAGCCCGGAATCTCAACGATTCCGGGCTTAAATTTTTTCACGAAAACATAACTGGCAACGTAAGAATCAGCGATGGAGATTTCCGTAAGACTCAGTGGATCTGCCGTCATCAGACATGTCGGCTACGTCAATTAGGCTTACATACCCCGACCCAGATGAATCACAAGTCATGACACGCTTCGCCATTTTAGACAAGACCTGAGTAATAGGGGCATTCTGCGTGACGAGGTAACCTGTAAGCCTCGCACGGAAGTGCATCCGACATTCATCCGGGACTCAGCCGGGCAATGGCGATGACGTTGAGCGGAAAATGTCTCCAACATTGACAAGCATATGATCATAAGCCGAGTAACTACGGACTGTCATCAACCCAGTAGTACAATCGTCGGGTCGAAAAGACAAACCCAATTCACGCCTATGCAACTATATAACATGTAAAAGGACTGACCATGAAATTCGTTTCCTGGATAAGCTTTATCGGCGCCTGGCTACTCTTCGCCGGCCCCGTCTTTCAATCGGCCATTGAGCTGAGCGAAGAACGGATTGACCTTAATGAGGCCGATGATTTGCGCAAACATCTGCATAACCTGGGCAAGCCTCCCCGCATTAGCGTGTGGTGGTGGCTCTTGCCTCCGGTGGCCTATTTCAAAAACCGTCGAGAGGGCGAGCAGTGGAGGATCGCCGTACTGAAGACCATTCCCCACCACAAACGTGAGGAGTTTCTTTCTTTTCAGCGGAAGGCTTCTGGATGGATGCTCGTGGCTATGGGCGCACTTTGCATTGCAATCAAGGAAACCGCCGACCTTGTGGAGAAATTCGAATGGCCTCTGTGGACGCTAATACCGCTCCTGCTCATTCCCTTCCTCCTTTCCGTAGGGTTGACCGTCAACCAGCTCCAACACCAGCGCAACATCGAAGATGGCATCCGGAACGCCAAAAAAAGCAAACACCTGCAGCGATATCATCGACGCCGAACCCCACGCAACTAGTGCCCTTCAATTCCGATCATTGGAGATAGGACAGGGGGATATTCAGGCATTCCCGCCCTGCCGCGATTTCAAGACGGAACGACATCACCCTTTCGAAATACATCGACACAGGGGGGGGGGCATGATAGGTTGCGAAGGGCAAGTGCCGTTCAACTTACAGGGAAGGCACCATTCAATAATGACCACCGAAGTAACACGCGAATTCATCCAAAACCTGCCTAAGGCCGAACTCCCAAAATTACTTTTCAACACAGTGGAACCCTTGATAGAATCGACTTCAGAGAGGATCAGATCGACATGACCAAAACAGCCATTGAGGCAGCGACACTTTCATTCGCCAAAGACCCCTTCCTGAATGACGTGGAGGACTGCTACCACTTCGAAGAAGACGCGGTGATCGTCATGGAGGATGGCACCATCACGCAGATCGGCAAACCAAGCGACATCCTGCCGACGCTCGGCGACACCAAGGTAACCAAGTATGACGACAGCATCATCGTGCCGGGTTTCATCGACACCCATGTGCATTATCCGCAGACCGAGATCATCGGAGCGTACGGCGAGCAACTCATCGACTGGCTGAACAACTACGCGTTCGTCGCCGAGCAGAATTTCTCTGATTCCGATCACGCGCAGGAGGTGGCTCGCGTCTTCATCAACGAGCAGCTACGCAACGGCGTGACCTCCTCGGCGGTCTACTGCACGGTTTACCCGCGCTCGGTGGACGCCCTTTTCGCCGAGGCGCAAAAACACGGCATGCGTCTGATGGCAGGTAAGGTCTGCATGGACCGCAACGCTCCCGAACCCTTGCTGGATACCCCGCAGCGGGCCTATGACGAGTCCAAGGAGTTGATTGAGAAGTGGCACGGCAACGGCCGTCTCGAATACGTGGTCACGCCGCGGTTTGCCCCGACCTCCAGTCCTGAGCAGTTTGAAATGTTGAAGACATTGGTCAATGAGTATCCCGATGTGCTCATCCAGTCCCACGTCTCGGAGAACCTTAACGAGGTCGAGTGGGTCAAGGAGCTGTTTCCTGGAGCGAAGGACTACACGGATGTCTACGACAAGTACGACCTGGTGCGCAAACGTGCCATCTATGGACACGGCGTGCATCTGACCGAGCGCGAGCTGGGGGTGTTCCACGATACTGGCGCGGCCGTGGCGCACTGCCCCACCTCCAACTTCTTCCTGGGCTCAGGTTGCCTCAACGTCACCAACCTCAAGAATCCGGCACGGCCGGTCAAAGTCGGCATCGGCACCGATTTGGGCGCCGGCACCAGCTTCTCCATCCTGCAGACACTTAACGAGGCATATAAGGCAGCACAGATGAACAGTCTGCCTTATACCTCACTGCACAGTTTCTACCTCGCCACCCTAGGGGGAGCCGAAGCCCTTGGGCTTGAGGACAAGATCGGCAGCATCCAAGTGGGCAAGGAGGCCGATCTGACAGTCATCAACATGAAATCCACCCCGATTATCGACTATCGCATGCGCTACGCCGATTCTCTCGAAGAAGCCTTGTTCGTCCAGATGATCCTCGGCGACGACCGGGCAATCGCAGCGACCTATGTCGCAGGTAGCAAAGTCTACGCTGCGCAAAACCACTGACAGAGACAGGAAGAATCACCCCGTTTTTCAGCTGTTCGAATGGACATGTTTTGTGCAACGACCGGCCGGTAGCAATCCTTCCGTCACTCCAAGACCCGGCCTTGTGACGGTCATACGAAACATGGCGCCTTCAATGATTCATCTTCCGAGACACCGGTTCCTTTCTTCGCCACCGACACCAATTACCGGCACCTGCGATTTGGAACCCCATCTCGTCCGATTCCTCCCGGCTCCATTCTGGCTCGACTGAAACAGGGTCATGAACGGCAGCCATAAGAAGGCACCATGTCAGGGCTTTGATTGACCATCCACAATCCGAGGACAGGATTGCCCTGGATACGATAGGTGAACGATTCGCTTTTCATAAGGAATCGATACTCATAACATAACAACCTGCTTCCCGAGTAAAATGCCTATTCCAACGCTCCGACATGCATCATGGCTTCCAAACCAATCCGGTATGCGATGACGAAGCATCCGACGCCTTGCCGGAATTGCACAAAATGCCCTATCAACGGTTTGCGGATTAAACCAGCAAACTATAATCGTCAAACCGGCACGGACCTTTCCGCGTCAGTTCAAGCCCGAAACCAACTGGCGATACGCCGCTCGGCCTATGCATTGGTTTTGGTCGAGTCATTTGATGCATGCCTTTCAATAATTCAAACCTTCCATTCATGCATAAGCCAAGTCGGATCGACAATTACATTATTACCGGGGACGGTAGCGAAACCCCATCCGACCGAAGCGACGAAACTGGACAGATCATCAACATTGTGATCGGTCGTTCAGTTGGACGACACGGTTTGACCACGGCGACAAACACATATGACACCTGCGCCGAGAATGGCAGCAAGAACGGCTATCAGCGGCATTAACACCGACGAACCGGCTTTGGGCAGCGGGTCGGACGGCAATGGCATCGATACTGGTGTCGAAGTATGCACCACATTGGAAACGCGATCGACCGAATTGATGGTTTCGGTGAACCGGTTGTGCACCTCGTCCGCTGGCGCAATCCGCTCGAACTGAACGTAGGCAGTCCACGCCTGCTCGCGTTCTTCTTGCTCCGAGACCAAGGCGAGGTAACGCTCAGTCGGCTTGATGCACAACCCGTCGGTCTCACTGTTCTCAATAGTGAACAACTCACCACCGAATGCAGCGGCATCAACATCATTGCCGGCTATGGGCTGACCAACCTCCGCCAATACGGCACCTCCAGCTCCGATTAGCCGACGCGCCGCGACCACCGACCAAACCTTGGTGTATTTATCCGCAGATCGATCATACTTATCACGAACTATCCACTCCCGTACCTGCGGGTACGCCCGATGGGCGGGCAAGACGCTTGAATCGATACGGTAGAAGAAGCGTTCGCCCAGTTCGACCTTCCCTCCATTGATACTCGACGTACCAATGCGCTCCACAACATCCTTATGCGGCTTCATATCCCCGATTGGGTTATTTACCTCATTGCTCACGCGCGACTGGCCATTGACCACTTGAGTGGCTACATTATGCACCACATGACCCGCAGAGGCCTTAATAACACGGTATGGCAAAGTGATTCTATACACATGTCCCAAAAGTGTCTGATCGATTGCCGGATCGCGCAGCGGATCGTGGTCAGACTGGGTCAAATGGGCATATCGATCAAGGTTGGCAGGCTGCGGATCGCCGCTGACCGTCTCTCCAGTGGCGGAAATGAATGTATTGACGGTTTTCGCGAACATATAGAACACCCCGCGCTCTTGGGCAACGTTGAAGCGATCGGAATAATCCCGATTGTCATCGCCGGTAATCTTGATTTTACTCGCATCGATGCGCAGATATTCGTCATCAACATCATCAATTATTCCCAAGCGCCACACTCTATATGCCAGATCACTCTGGGCCGCATCCAATTCCAGCTCATATTCGCCGGTGTCACCCACCATCAGTGTGCGCCCATCGATGGAGACAGCAGCACCACTCTCATTGGTTTTATTGTTGCGTTTGACAGGGCGAAAATTGGGAGGCAGGTTGAAAACCGTGTTGCTGGGTGTCACGCTGTTATTGACTTCCAGTATCCAACGGTTCTCAATACGACGGTCTGTTGGGGCATCAATACGCACCCGCCCTTCGAACCGCAGCTGGAGGCGCGGCACGGCACCCGCACGCCACTGGGCGACAAGCGCCGCATCTTTGATGTCGACACGCACCAAATGTCTCACATCATCCCAGTGGGTATCATATTTTGATTTGCCGATACTCCTTCCCGCCTCCAAGTCCATCAACTCGAAGGTCTGCTTGTCGACTTCAAGGTATTGGTCGTATTGGTCGGTGAAACTTACGGACTTGACCTGATAGGCGAGGTCGGCGGGCAGATGCGGCTGTGTGTCAAGTTGGTACTCGACCTTCTGGCCGGGATAGACGACCTTCCCATCGACGCCGGACTGGTCGCCACCCTGGCCGGCCTCGCCTACCACATCCTTCCTCACCGGCGGCACGTACCCGCAGATTCTGGGTTCGTTCGTAGGCACCTTCTGGCCGCCGATCGTCTCCGAACCGCCGTTGGTCAGGTCCCGGCCCGACTCGTCGTCGCAGAACGTAAGCTCGTCGCCCGGCTGTTTGCCGTGGTCCTTCCGGGCCTGAGCCGCGCCCTTGCCGTGCGCGAAGTCCACCGTCATTGGCACCAGCAGCGTCACCTGCAACGGCGTGGCACGGCCCTTGAGGGTGCCCAGATACGCGGTCCTGGCCCTGGCGACGGCCTTCGACCCGTCCACCGTCACCTCGAACATCGCGGTCACGTCACGGCCCACACGGGTGGCGTCGTCGATGCTGGCCCGCTCGTAATGCCCGTTCCCGCCGACCTGGGCGTCGGCCTCGAACACCTTGATATCACCGACCTTGGCCGGATCGACGAGATAATCCGCCTTGCTCCAATCGTCCGCAAGCGACAATGCGGTGGGCGCGTCGATCAGATGCGCGTCCACCGTGCCGTTCACGACGCTGGCCACACGGTCCCCGTCAAGGAACTTCATGTTGTCGGCGCCGGTCGCGTTCGAACGCGACGGATCCACCACGGCCTGCCACTTTCCGGAACCATCAAGCTTCACCCAGCTCTTGTCGGGAGACGGTTTCCACGTCGGGAACCCGCGCGAAGGCGTGTCCTGGTCGGTCGACCGGGACTTTCCCTTCCAATGCGCGTGCCCCCGGTCGTCGACCCTCGAGGTCGAAGGCGCACGCACCGTCACGTCCAGACTCCACTCGAACGTGTGACCGTCGGGCAGGGCGCCGCCCCTCCACGTCGCATGCGCCACATCCCCCGCCGGCGTCGCGCCGTCCGCCGTGTCGAACACGAACCGGTCCGAGACGTCCCGGCCGACCGTAGCGTCCACGACCCGCTGGTTCGACACCGTGTACGCCTGCCCATGCGAATCGAACGAGTCCGAGAACACGAACCCGCGCCCGTTGGAACCCGTGCCCGAGGAGACCACCGTCCGGTTCGTCATCGAATCCGCGCTCACGCCATCCCGCACCGTCTTCTCCGGCGGCGCCGGCGGCACATCCACCGGCGGCTCATACTGGTTCAACACCACGACGACGACCGCGACATCCTTCACCGTCTCACGAGCGACCAGGGAATTAATCGTCGTGGAACCATCCGAGAATGCGTAGCCCGTGGTATATGGCACCCCTTTATAATTATATGTCTTGCCTCGGGTCTCGGCATTCCAAGCGTCCGCCCATTGCCGTTGCTTGAATCCTGCGGTGTTCCCGGTGAAGGCATTGTCCGGCGACGGCGTATAAATCGCGCCCACCGACACCAGGCGACAACCCGCATCGCCCTGACCCGGATGCTCGGCGGCGTAACGCTCCCGGCATTCGCCCACGGCCGAGTCCACCGCCTGACTGACGGCAGCCGACGCGGCCGAACCGTAGGGCTTCATTCCCATGCCTCGGATCACACCCATCACGTTATCCACGGTCGGCTCGCCGAATGAGTCCCGGTAGGTCCACTTGATCACGCCGCCACTGCCGTCGGCCACGCCGGAGCCACCCGACCCCGCGCCGCCACTGGCATACGCCACTACCGGGCACAAAGCCACCGCGGCGGAAGCCAATACGGCTCCCGCGAATGCCACGAGGCCTCTGAGGCCACCGCCATGCAAACCGATATGTGTCACCATTTTCTCCTCCAATTCGGATAGGATGGAGGAAGGAGACCCCAACGGGCCTTCTTCCAAATATTGGAGCCGCATCCTCCCGCCCGAATCCGCCAAGATCAACAGCGGGAGGACACGACAAAAACTCAAAAACCAGTCACCCGATCGGGCACAAACCTGTATGACCAGGAGCGCAAGCAGGATTCGGCGTTACAGTTAGGTCAAATCCTGAGTTACCTGACGGCTGCCCCGACGGCGCCGGGGCCGGACGCGCGGCAGGCGCGGCGGGAACGTACCGACCCTGGCCACCCCCGTACGACGGGCGCGACGGGACGGCGGACCGCCGGACCGCCTGCCGCTGAACCGGAGCCGACTGGGCCGACTGTGCCGACTGTGCCGCCGCGGCGGCGGCCGCGGCCTGCGCGTCCGCGTCGGCCTTCGCCTGCACGCTCGCGTTCACGGCCGACATCGCATCGTCCAGCGCCTTGCCCGCGGCCCGCACGTCCTTCAGCGTCGAACCCTTGCCATCAAGCAGCCCGCCCGCACGGTCCACCGCGCCCGACAACACATCGCGCGTGCTCTCGTCCGCCACGCTCCCCGCCGACGAATCCAGCAACGCCCTGCCCGCGTCACGCCTCGAACCAAGCGAGGCACGCGCGTCGGCCAGCATCTTCGCGTCACGCGACGCCAACACACGCCTCGCCCGACGCACGACCTCCGACCGGGCCCCACGCAGCGAATCCACGGCCCTCGCGGCGCCATCCGACTCCGCCCGCGCCGCACCCGGCGAACCCGCCGAACACGACGGCAACGGGGCCTTCACCGCCTTCGACAGTTTCGCGTCCGCCCCGGCGAACGCGTCCACCGTGCCCGCATCCGCCACATCCGCCCGCGCCACCCTACGCGCCGAACCCACCCCGGCACCCAAACCACGCGAACGCAACAAGCGAACCTCCGACACACTCCCACGACACGAACCATTCGCCGAACCCACGGCCGAACGCCACCACCACCCGACACCCGCCGCCACGGCCACCAACACCAGCACCACCACACCGACAACCCAGACACGACGCCCACGCCACCAACGCCGAGGCAGCACACGGCCACCACCCTCCGGGCCAACCCCCGACCCGTCACCGACAGGAGGCGGTAATGTCGTCTCGTTCTCGACGTCGACGTTCTCATCTTTCGTTCCAGTCATTTTCCCTCTTTTATCAACATTGCTTGCAGGACAATGGTACAAAACGCCAGCACTCGACAGCCAAAACACTGTCCATCCAGCGCGAAAAAGCAAAAACCATGCTAAATCAGGAAGCGCAGACTGCATTGCAGCTTTCACGTTGCAGATCCGAATACAAATCCTACCAGCAGCTCCGCAGCGGCATGACCCCTAAAATGGTCGGTCAGGTCGACCCCGACGTTCCGCTGCATACGCATCAGGCGGCGTCGCAGCGGAACGAGCGGCTCCACTCGGCGAGCGTACACCTGCCCAGCAGGCAGGCCACGAACGAGTGCAACAGCCCCAGCATCGCCGCGAGGCTGGGTCGGCTGAACGCAACTCTGTCGTCCGAGCACTCGGGGTGGCGCCAGTGCTGCGGGCCGTTGCCGGCACGCCAGTCCTTCTTCATCCGCCATCAACCACCGGCGAAGCATGTCACCGCGAATCACGACCGGGGTCGCGTCCGGACCAAAACGCCAGACCGGCCACCGAGTTGATGATGTAATAGACGTATTTACCGACGTTCGCCCAGTTGCCCTGAATGGCGGCCTTCGACAGTTGCCCGAGGTTGTAGACCGCCCAGAACGGCCACTGCACCGTCAGCTTGAGAACGTTGATGGCATTCGACGCCATCGAAAGCGCGAACGTGAACACGAGCAGCCAGAACAACACGCCTTTGGAACCCGACGGCACCTGCCACTCGTAGCCAAGCAGGTTCGCCACGAGACTGAATACGCCGGATACCACCAGCACCGCGACTAATTCGATCACGGCCTTACGCCCCTGAGGCGCCTTGCGGGCCTTGCCACGGTCGCTGTGCCGCGCCCACACCCAAACGGCCGCCGCCTCGAGCAGAAACGACACCGGATAGGTCAGCCACGCCGCCTGATTGCCCAGCACCCAGTCGATCAGCCCCGCAAGGACCGCCTGAAACACACCGATCCAATTGCCTGCATTGCGCATCGAGGCGGTCAGCCTCGTAGACAGCAACGACAACACGGACGAAAGCGTGGAAATAAGCCCGAACGCAAGCGGGGCCAGAAAGCCCCACGACGTCACGCCAAGCGCTTGCAAAGCCGACGGCACCGGATAGTCCCCCAGCGAATTGAGCATGTAACCGCTTCTCCACGCCAGAAAAACCACAATGGCCACACCAAGCAGGGTGAACCACACCGAGTGCGCCAAACGATCCAGCGCGTTGGCCGACGAGCGGAAGAACGAATCGCCGGCACCTCGTTCCGCATCACCACCATGGGTCGAGAGTACCATAATTGCCTCCTTGTTGTTTTGATGACGCAGGCGTGACGGCGCAAGCCGCCTTTCGGAATGAAACCCTGCGGGAAGAGTCCCCCTCGCCAACATGCGCTAGCGCACGCACTAAACGCGTGCAGGCCGACGCGAAAGCCGGAATTCGAACCGAACGGACACCCCGACAGGCACACCCGCACCGCACGATTCCCGTGCCCACTATTGTACTCTTCCGAATCGGCCCCAGGGGCGACAAGCAAGGGACTGTCGGGAGTATCTCATTATCGCAAACACGCCTTCTCGACGTTCGTCGCACGGCGTCCGACCACAACGCCCGCACACGTAAAAAAAACGCGCAGAACGAACAGGTTTGCGACCAACGGGAGCAGGACTGTAATATTGATCACGTTACGTTAAGATGCACAAAAAGGAGCAAATATGCCTCAGAAAATCAAGGCTTCGGTTGCCTACGGCATCGGCAAGGGCTTTGCCCAACCCGAAGAGATCATCATCGACGATCCGATTGGCGCGGAGGTGCTGGTTGATGTTCAGGCCAGCGGTTTATGCCACTCCGATCTGCATCTGGTGGAGGACGACGACCAGTTCTTCCCGTTCCCGGCCGTGATCGGGCACGAGGTGGCCGGCATCGTCGAGGCCGTGGGGCCGGAGGTGCAGGGCATCAAGGTCGGCGACCACGTCATCGCCTCCCTCGAGCAGGTGTGCGGCCATTGCGCCAACTGTCTGAACGGCCACCCGCAGTCCTGCACGCAGCAGCAGGAGTGCGTACGTAAGCCCGGCGAGAAGCCGCGCCTTTCCTTCCCGGACGGACGCCCGATCACGCAGGCGTTCGGCACGGGCGGTTTCGCTGAAAAGGCGCTGATCCACGAAAACCAGCTGGCCGTGGTCAACAACGAGGTCCCGTGGGACCAGGCGGCCTGCATCGGCTGTGCCACCATCACCGGCGCCGGCGCCGCGATCAACTCGGCGCATATCCGGCCCGGCCAGACCGTGGCCGTGGTGGGCACGGGCGGCATCGGCCTGAACATCATCTCCGGCGCACGCATCTGCGGTGCGAAGAAGATCATCGCCATCGACGTGTTCGACAACAAGCTCGAGTTCGCCAAGAAGTTCGGCGCCACCGACGTCATCAACTCCAGCAAGGAGGACGCGGTCGCCAAGGTGCGCGAGCTGACCGACGGCGGCGTGGATGCGTCGTTCGAGGCCATCGGCCTGCCGGGCACGATGAAGCAGTGCTGGGACATGCTCGCCGTGGACGGCAACGCCTACTGCATCGGCCTGGCCAAGCCGGACGCGACGGTCGAGCTTGAGATCAACCCGGCCGACTTCCTGGTTCATCAGCGCGGCTTCAAGGGCGTGTGGATGGGTTCGACCAACATCAAGTACGACATTCCGATGTACGCCGACATGGCCGTGGACGGTCGCCTCAACATGCACGACATCGTCACCCAGCACATCAACCTCAGCCAGATCGATGAGGCTTACGTGCAGTTGAAGAAGGGCGAGGTCATCCGCTCGGTCATTACCGAATTCTGATATCCGATTCGACTGACAGCTCGTTCCATCTCAATCAGCCGGCACAGTCGACATGGACGACGGCGACCCGTCGCCTGCATCGAAGGCATCCCTTCGGTTGCGGGTGGCGGGTCGCCGTCGTCTTATCGGAGCGGGCACTTGCGAGCGCAACGGCTCGGTCCGTCAGCTTTTCCACGGCAATGTGCCTACGGAGTGAATCCGCGACTCAAAACCGGTTTGCGAGGCGGTTCAGTCGGTGAACACGTACCGCGACAGGCGGCTCATGGCCTCCTCAACTCGCGAGAGCGGCAACGCGAGGTTCATGCGAATGGCGCACGGCGCCTTGAACTGGCGGCCGTCCTGCACGGCCACGCCCACGCCCCAGGCCCGACGCAAGAGTTCGTCAAGGGTTACATCGTGCTCCCGGCACCACTGCGAGCAGTCCAAGAACAGCATGTAGGTGCCCTGCGGCTTGGAGAACGTGACGCCCGGGAAACGCAACCGTATGAACTCGGCCGCATAGTCCACATTGCCCGTAAGCACGTGCCGCAGCTCATCGAGCCACTTCTGCCCCTCGGGCTTGTACGCGCCGATCAGCGCATGCATCGAAAGCACGTTCATCTCGTTATAGATCGCCTTGGCACTGTGGGCCGTGACACGGTCGCGCAAGGTCTTGTTGTAGATGATGTGGTACGAACCGACCAAACCGGCCAAGTTGAAAGTCTTGCTGGGCGCATAGAGCGCGATGGTGCGGTCACGGGCGTCCTGACTGACCGATTGGGTCGGAATGTGCCGGTGACCTTCGAGAATGAGGTCCGACCAAATCTCGTCCGCTATCACCACGCAATCATTACTACGGTAAACCTCCATCGCCTTCTCGATCTCCCAGCGCTCCCAAACGCGGCCGCAAGGGTTGTGCGGGCTGCAGAAGACGGCGACGTGAATGTTGTTCTCGCGCAGCTTCCGGTCCATATCCTCAAAGTCCATGCGCCACACGCCCTCCTCATCGCGCTTCAACGGCGTGTGCACGATACGGAATCCATTGGACTCGATGGAATTGGTGAACCCCACGTAGGTCGGCTGATGCACAAGCACACCGTCACCCGGCTGCGCGAAGCACGTGAGCGCCGAAATCAGCCCACCGAGCACGCCGTTCTCATACCCGATCGCCTCAGCCGTCAGTCCCTTGACCCCATTGCGCGTCTTCTGCCAATTGATGATGGCGTCATAGTATTCGTCGGTCGCACGGAAATAACCGAAGGCCGGGTGTTTGGCACGCTCGATAATCGCATCCGTGATCGTCGGGACGGTCGCGAAATTCATATCCGCAATCCACATCGGAATAACATCGAACCCGTCTTTAGGCGGCTGCGGGGCGAAGCCGGGCTCGTTGCCTAGCCCATCGACCGCAACGGCGTCCTTACCGTGCCTGTCCATGATCGTCGTGAAATCGTACGTCATCGCGTGCTCCTTTTCGCCCTGGCCGCCTATCGCCGTCCGCATCGAATGCCGGCTGCGTCCATACTAAGCCATGCACCTCACGATTGAGGCATCGAACGGCCTCGCTAATATGGCAAGCATGAGCGATTTGAACGCGTTGGATCTCGAACCGGGGCAGATCGTCGGCGGATACACACTGGTTTCGCGCCTTGGCGGGGGGGCGATGGGCTCCGTTTGGCGTGTGCGCGATGACGGCGGACAGTTCTACGCGATGAAGATCCTGCGGGATTCGCTGAATGAAGACGACGAGACCAACACCGGCGCCCGTGGCATTTCGCAAGGCGACGGCGCCGCGGATGACACGACGGGCGAACACCACCGCAGCCACGACCCACATGTCACCGCCCGCGAGCGCATGCGGCGCGAGGCGTTGGCCATGCGCAGGGTGCACCACCCCGGCGTGTGCGCGATCGTGGACATGGAGCTTGACGATTCGTTCGCGTTCCTCGTCACCGAATTGATTGAGGGTCGTAACCTGCGCGACGATGTGGCGACGAACGGACGATATACCGGCGACGACCTCGAACGGCTTTCACGCAAGCTCATCGAAGCGGTGCGGGCCGTGCACGAGCAGGGCATCATCCACCGCGACATCAAGCCTACGAACGTGATGGTTTCGGCGTCCGGCCCGGTACTGGTCGATTTCGGCATCGCCATGACCGCCGGCGAAAGCCATGTGACCCGCACCGGTTTGGTGATGGGTACACCGGGCTTCATCGCGCCGGAAATCATTGACGGCGCGGAAAGCGACGAGGCAACGGACTGGTGGTCACTAGCCAGTGTGCTCGCGTTTGCGGCCACCGGGCGGCCGGTGTTCGGTTCGAAACCGATGATGGCGGTGTTGGAGCGTGAGGCTTCAGGCAATGCGAATCTGGCAGGGTTGCCGTCACGCACGCTTGCCGCCTTCCGCAGTGCGTTGGATCCGAACCCGTCCAAGCGTTGTACGCCGTACGAGCTGTTGGAGGCGATTACGCTCGATGCGCTTAATCCGATGGCGCAAGGCGGGGATTCATACTATGGCGACGATTTTGGTGGCGACCCCGTGGGTGGTACTGAGGACGACGCGACCATCGGCACGAATATCGGTGCGTCCGGCACGGAGGTGGTGCGCCCTTTTGACACCGCCGCGACCCGCCCGGTCGCCGGCAGCCGGGCGGGTCGCGGCGCATGTGGCGCGTCCGGCGTCCTGAGCGGCTTAGGTGATGCCGACATTTCAGATGCACCCGGCGGCCACGGCGGCGAAACCGGCCAGGGCACACCCGATAATCCGCGCACGCTATGGACCGCCGCGGTTCCGCCCGCAACCCAAGCGACAGCAGCCTTGGCGACCGCCGGCGACGACGGCACACAGGTTTTGGCTCCGCTGCCGGCACACGCCACAACCCCGACGAATGGCGGGTCGACAGCGACCGTTACGGGGCGCGCACGAGGCAATGATTCGACGAGCGTCCTGTCGTCTTCGGATGACCAGCCGACCGTCGCTGAGCCGCTGCGTTCAACCGACCGACGGGCGCCGTCGGATGTGGACCCGGCCGATGATTCATCCACACGGATCTTGCCGGTCGCACCCGACGCCGGCGTGGGCACGGTTGCCCTTACTCAGGCGATGCCATCAGATTCGTTCGGGAGCACCCAATATGCCGAATCTCCTACGGCCGTGTACCCGGGCGCGCCTGACCGGCATTATCTGGCCCCGACCGCGCAACCGCAGCTCCAAGCCGCGCGATCTGACCCGATGCCGACAACCCCACGGGATCTGAACACCGATCCCACGGAACTCAAACGGACAACCCTGATCAGACGGGGCGCACTGCCGTCGTGGCTCATCACCATTCCGCTGGCGCTGCTGGCCGCAGCGGCCCCCATCATCGCCATGATCGTTTTCGCGGTGATCACCTGGCTTCTTCTTACCCTCGGCAACAGCGAAAATGCGCAACTGCAACGCGAAGGCAAGCGTGGCGGTCAACGTCTGCGCCGCGACGCTGTTTTCCGTGTCACCGGTCTGCCTTGGCACCTTGTGTCCGGACTGGTTCAAACGTTGCCGCGCACGATTGTTATGGGCCTGATCGTAGGTGTGATCCCGCTGTTGATCAGTGTCATCTCGGGGCTGCCCACCAGGCCGGCGCCAATCGTGGTGGGCCAGTGGACCGTGCATGTGCCGCTCAACACCGATTTTTCGTTCTCATTGGCCGGGCTTTTTTTCGCGTTGGCGATGGTCGCCGCATGGCTGCTCAACGCACTCGGCGCGCGATCCACCGTGCTGAGGCTGGGCATGGGTTGGCTGCGCGGCGCGAAACGGGCCGGAAAGGGCAAACCCGTCTCCGAAGGGGGATTCGTCTGCAAGGACGAGGACAACGGTATCGGTAATGAAAACGACACCAACGAGGGTCGGACGGCAGACAGGCAGCAGCGCAATTTTCGCATTCCGCGAAATTGGGTGTTCTTGGCCTTATGGCTTCTTTCAACTTGTCTGATGGCTTTTTATATTTTGCAAGGGCATTATATTGATTGGACGCCGCTTCCCGAACCGCAGTTGTGACAAGCGGTAGGGACGGTATCATACAATGAGCATACCCATCAGATTATTCAAAGCCCTGAACGGGACTAAGGAACGTCATGGCGAACAACAACGGTAAAAAGGGCGCAAAGCAACAGCGGGCGCAATCCAACCGAAAAGCAAGAGAAGAGGCGGCGGCCAGAGCCCGTGAGGAGCAACTCGCACGGGAACGCAAGCAGCAGACCATCATCGGCGCGGCCGTGGTGGCAATGGTCGTCGCCCTGATCGCTTTGATTGTCGGGATTATCGTTTATCAGTCGCACAAAAAGGCCGAGGAGGCCAAAATCACCTCATCACAGACCTATGCGACGCTCCAGAAGGTGAAGACCAAACCCGCGAAGGCCGACGACAAGGGCGGTTTCCTGATTTCGAAGAACGGCATCGCCAAGAGCGTCAGCGGGGCACCGACGGTTGAGATCTACATGGATCCCATCTGCCCTGGCTGCGGGTCGCTCCACCGCCAGATCGACGACGACCTGCAGAAAATGGTGAATGCGGGCCAAATCAATCTCGTCTACCACTCCGCCAGTTTCCTCGACGGCAGTTCCACCGACAAATACTCCACCCGAGCCTCCGGGGCGGTGGCGTACATCGCCAGCCACGACAACGACAAGGATCACCTGATGCGGTTCGTGGCGAACCTCTACAGCGAAGATTTCCAGCCCGGCGAAGCCTCCGACTACAAACCCACCAGCAACGACCAGATCAAGGCCCAGGCCATCAAGGCCGGGGTGCCGAAAAACGTGGCCGACAAGGCCTTCGACGGCCGCTACACCGCGTGGCTCGACGCAGTCGACAACTATACGATGAAACGCAATGACCTGCTCAACACGGATGGGCAGCTCAAAGGCCAGATGTCGACGCCAACGGTGACCATCAACGGCAAATTGCTGAGCATGAACCGGCTTTCGGAACTGAACCTCACGCAGAAGACCGGACTGCTCAAGTCCATCGGGCTCAAGCCCTCGGATGTCGGGCATGCGGGCGTGATGCCCAAGATCGGGGAAAAAGGCAAACCGATAGACCTCGGCTGAAACCCCGGTCAAGAGGAAACGGTGCGTTTGACGTCGGACAAGACGGCGGACGCACCGTTTTTTCGATACGACGAATTGGCGGACGGAACAGTCGGCCGCATCTCACCGCCTCCAGACCTGCAACGCCAGCGACGCGACGGAATCAAGACTTGCTGATAGACTGGTTACCGGTGCCCCCGCCACGAGAGTCATGGTTCCGAACGGCGGATGGCAACGCCTCCTTAGCTCAGATGGCCAGAGCGGCCGCCTTGTAAGCGGCAGGTCGTCGGTTCGATCCCGACAGGAGGCTCCATGACGGCGATTGCCGTAGCAGGCTGCGGATGCCGCGTTGTTGCGGCCTTGTGATTTTTACGTACTGCACTCACGATGATTCTCCGCACTGGATTCACATTTCCCTACAAATGTAGCCATTATGCCAACAATTCGGCCTTAACCGAACACTGCCATCCCCGTCGATTACAATAGGACGCAAGACATAATGTAGGCATTCCGGCGGCAAGCCGGAACGCCAGCCTGCGATAAAACGACACAATCTGATCAAGTGTGCAAGAAACACGCAATAGACCACCAAGCATGACGAGAGGTGCAGTTAATGGCACGTCGATGGACCCCGCAACACTTCGTAACATTGCGTCGTATTCGCGTGGCGGTTTGCGCCGTGGCGGTGACGCTCGCCGGCGTGGGAGCGTTCGCGGTTGGCGAGCGCAAGGCCGTGGCCCTGACGGTGAACGGCGAGACGAGGATGGTCACGACCTATGCTTCCAGCGTTCCTCGCCTTTTGCAGGAGCAGGGCATTGCGACCAAAAGCCATGATTTCGTGCAGTCTTCGGCCGGCGACCTCAATCTGACGGATCATGATGTGGTCACCGTGCGCAGCGCATATCAGACGACCATCAACATCAACGGCCACGAGGTGCCGTTCTGGACGTATGCCACAAGCGCCGATCAGCTTCTGGGCTTCTTCAAGGAGAACGATGCGGCGGCCGCGAAAGTCACTGTCAATATCGGCAATGTCTACAACCAGCTCACCGGCGGACTGGTCATCAACAAGAAAGGCCCGGTGACGGTGATCGCCGACGGGAAAAGCTCCGTGGCGCCCAATGGCAAGCTGACCGCCGCGACGATTCTGGACTCTAAAGGCATTACGCTCGGCAAGGAGGATCGGGTGAGCGTCGGAGAGGAGGACGGGCATACGGTGCTTCGCGTCCGGCGCGTCAAGCACGGCGACGAGACCCGAAACGTCGAGATTCCGTATGGCACCCGGACGATGGTCGACCCCACATTGGCGCCCGGGCAGACCAGGGTCGTGCAGGCCGGGGTCAATGGGAGCAGGCAGGAAGTGTATGACGTCACTTACGTCGATGGCGTGGCCGAGGGCGAGACGCTTAAGTCGCAGAGCACGATTGCGCAGGCCGTCGACGAAGTGATCGCGGTCGGGCCGGCGGCACCCACGGATAGCGGAGCCGACAAAGGAAGCGACAAGGCGACCGGCAGCGGATCGGACAAGAAATCGGATAAGAAGTCGGATAAGAGCACTCACAATAAAACCGATTCCGGCGATAAGGGCAACGGCGGGGACTCCGGGCAAGCGGCCGGCGGCAACGACGGCAAAGGCAAGGACGACGCCAACGGCGCGGGGGCCAACACGACACCCGCACCCGCCCCGGCCCCGGCGCCCGCGCCCAAACCTGCACCCGAACCCGCACCAACGCCGCCCCCGGCTTCGAACAACAACCAGCTTCCCCCCGCTGAAGCGCAGATTTACGCGGCCGGGGCAGCGGCCGCACGAGGCTGGACCGGGCAGCAGTGGAACGATTTGGTCACATTATGGGACCATGAATCGGGTTGGCGCTGGTGGGCGGGCAACCCGTCCGGCGCCTACGGCATTCCACAGGCACTGCCAGGCTCGAAAATGGGACCGGGCTGGCATGACGACGCCATTGTGCAGATCAACTGGGGTCTAGGCTATATCGCCGACGTCTACGGCAACCCATCGAAAGCATGGGCCACCTGGCAGTCCCGTTGCAGCTCTGGTTTGGGCTGCTGGTACTGAATGGTTCGTCGCCGGTTCGCAGCTTGGTCGGCGGTCGGCGGCCAGTTCGGCTTCACTGCCTCGTTCGATGCGGCGACCCGGGCATCACTTCAGCCTTCGGGCGCGCTAAAGCGTGAGCACGTCGTATCCTTGGAACCATGAGCGCAACCATGAACGACGAGACAACAGGGCGACTGCTGGGCGCGGCCGACATTCGGCGGATCGCGGCCGAGGCAGGGGTAAGCCCCACCAAAAAGCTCGGGCAGAATTTCGTGATCGACCCCGGTACCGTGCGGCGCATCGCGCGCGAAGCCGGGGTGAACGCCGGAACCAACGTGCTGGAGGTGGGCCCGGGATTGGGGTCGCTCACCCTGGCGCTGCTTGAGACCGGCGCGAACGTGACCGCCGTGGAGATCGACCCGAAACTGGCAGCGCGACTGCCCCAAACGGTGGCGGAGTTCATGCCGCAAGCCGCGTCCCGGCTTACCGTAGTACAGGCGGACGCGCTGACGGTGACGCCAGGGCTGCTGCCGGGACTGGCATCAGGGCCGTTCACTCTGGTGGCCAATCTGCCCTACAACGTGGCGACGCCGATCGTGCTCACGCTGTTGGAGCGTTTCAACGGACTTGACCGCTTCCTCGTAATGGTGCAGAAAGAGGTGGCGGATCGCCTCGTAGCCAGTCCGGGTTCGAAAACATACGGCTCCCCCAGCGTAAAACTGGCGTGGTATGGACATGCCGAACGCGCAGGGCTGGTGGGTCGCAACGTGTTCTGGCCGGCGCCGAACGTCGATTCCGCCCTGGTGTCATTTGCGCGATGCCCCCTGATGCGACACGACGGCCTGATGCGGCACGAAAGCGGACAGCCTCGGCCGACGGAAGTGCCTGATGCGCGGACGCACAGCGGTTCGCGCCAGAGGAGAGCGGAGCCGCTTGTCCCCAATCAGCCCTCAACCGAACCCACATCCCAGATGGCGTCCCCGCCGGCGGCGTCAGCAGAAATAGCGGCGCGGCCCGGCATGAATTCCCAAACCGGTTTCATGCCTACGGAAGCCTTGCGCGAACAGACGTTCCGGCTGATTGACCTGGCATTCGGCCAACGCCGCAAAACGCTTCACGCGGCATTGCGCGATGCGCTTTCGGCTCAGGATTTCGAAAAAGCCGGCATAGCCCCGACCAGACGCGGCGAGACGCTGACCATTGACGAGTTTGCAGCCCTGGCCTCAGCTCACCAACCGCCAAGCAGCGGTGGCGCCCGGAATGCATGATTATCCAGGCGACCTTAGACGGCTTGCCGTATAAGACCGGTCCGCACCCTGTCGACGCCGCTTGCGAGCCGATTTCCTGCTTCATCAGACAACCGCGGCGAATGCACACGAACACGGCCCCGCCGCGTCACACTTACACAGTAGAATAAACACAGTGATTCGTGTGCCTGATGGCGCACACGAAGAGTGACGAGTTGACGGGATCAGAGAGATGCCACAAAACATGGATGAGCTTCAGGCGCGCAGACAGTACGTGCGGCGCCGCCAGAAGCATGTGTTCTCGATTGTTTCGGCCGCGCTTGTTGCGGCGTTTGTCATTTCACTGCTGTTCGTCACCGGCGTGGTCGGCAACAGGAAACACGCCGCACCGTCCGCCCGGCCCAACTTCGGGGCTCCTTCGGTGTGCGCTCCTGCCGCGCAGGACGGTCAACCCGCGAAATACCTCCAACCTTCCATCGTGCGGGTGCGCGTATTGAACGGGACGAAGTTCGTCGGCTTCGCTCGGGCCGTCGGCGGGGCGCTGGAAAACCGCGAATTCCAGATAACGGACATTCTCAACTACAAATCCAATGCAATCGAACGCACCACCATTTACTACGGCGTCAACGCAATCAACCAGGCGTACACGGTCAACGCCAATTTCAATGACGCGAAAATGGTGATGGACAACCGGCAGGACGACCTCATCGATGTCGTCGTAGGCGCGAGTTTCGACGACCTGACACCGAAGAAAAGCACGCCGACCGTCAACACGCAGATCGCAAGCATCAACGGCTGCACTCCGATCGACAAGGTGGACAAGGGCAAGCTGCCCGCGGTCACGATGCCCTATCAGGGCTGACCCACGAGACCTTGTTTTGGGTGCCAAACCCTACGTTGACGAACTTCAGAAGACGCCGAGACGCGGGACGATGATCGCGGGGCGCGTCCAATGGGCTTCCAACCGTCACGCCTTGTCCCGCATCGTCAGCAGGCCAAGCAGTCGGCAATCGCCCATCGGCCGTACCAATCGAAGCCGTGCGCTATGTTCTGGTCGCTTACAGGCCTTCGTCGGCGGCCCAACGGTTCAGCTCGGCAACGGCCTCATCATGGTCCGCCGGCCCGTGGTCAAGACGGAAATCGAGCATGTGCCTGTATGCGCGGCCGACCTGCGGACCGGGTTTGATGCCCAGTATTTCGATAATCTGATTGCCGTCCAGGTCGGGACGGATCGCGTCGAAGTCCTCCTGCTGCTTGAGCTTGCGCACACGCGCCTCCATCTCATCCATCGCGGATGAAAACATCAGCTCCTTGCGGCGGTTCTGCGTGGTGGCGTCGGCGCGGGTCAACCGGTTCAGACGTTCGTAAAGATGACCCGCATCCTTGACGTATCGCCGCACGGCGGAGTCCGTCCACGGCTCGTCGACATAGCCGTGGAACCGCAGGTGCAGATTCACCAACTCGCTCACATCATCGATCAGATGACGGTCGAACCGGAGCGCTTTGAGGCGTTTACGCGCCATCTTCGCGCCGACCGCGTCGTGGTGGTGGAAGCTGACTTTGCCATGGGGCTCGAAACGGCGGGTGGCCGGCTTGCCGATGTCATGCAGGAGCGCGGCCAGACGCAAGGTCAGGTCCGGAGCAGGAACCGGTCCGTCGGATCCGGTTTCGAGCGCAATCGCACGGTCAAGCACCATCAGCGTATGCTCGAACACATCCTTATGACGATGGTATTCGTCGATTTCAAGACGCAGCGCCGGAATCTCGGGCAATACGATATCCGCAAGCCCCGAATCCACCAAGGCCTCGACCCCCTCGTGCGGGCGGTCGGAAAGCAGCAGCTTAATAAGCTCGTCGCGTACCCGTTCGGCCGAAACGATGGAGATGCGATCGACCATGTCGGTGATGGCCTCGGCCGTATCCGGCTCGATGCGGAAGCCGAGCTGCGCCACGAACCGCACCGCGCGCATCATGCGCAACGGGTCATCGTCAAAGGACTGACGGGGATTCACCGGCGTACGCAATACGCTCTTGGCTAAATCGTTCGCGCCGCCGAATGGATCGACGAATTCAAGGTCGGGCACCCGCAGGGCCATTGCGTTCACGGTGAAGTCACGCCGTGACAGGTCGCCCTCCAACGTATCGCCATACTGCACTTCGGGCTTGCGGGAGTCGGAATCGTAGGTATCCGAACGATAGGTGGTCACCTCCACCTGCACCTCGGTCCCGTCCGGACGACGACGCATCGCCCCAAGCGTGCCGAACTTACGACCCATATCCCAAAAACCGTCATGGCCGAAACGCCTTAGAATCGGCTCGAACTGTTCCGGCCGCGCCGAAGTGCAGAAATCGAGATCGTGATTGGGGCGACGCAGCAAAAGGTCGCGCACGGCCCCACCGACCAGTGCAAGCTCGTACCCCTCCTCGGCAAACATCCGGCCTAATTCAACGGCCTCAGGCCACACCTCAAACTTCACGATTCCCTCCGCCCGGTCGAAATTCAACTGTCCACAAGCATACCGTCACCGTTGCACCCCCGACGGCGGAGACCGGCAGAAGCAGGTCGACCGTCGCAGAAAACGCTCATTCCACCGACCGCAGACATACGAAATCCGGCACCCATGACCCGTTCCTGCCGCGCGGCGCCCAACCTCTCGTCCCACAGATGCATCCCCCTGCCGAATCAGTCCCGTTGCCGTCACGCCGAGGACGGGTTGCCGCTAAGGGG
The DNA here is from genome assembly GCF_000741525.1 of Bifidobacterium bohemicum DSM 22767. Classification (GTDB taxonomy): domain Bacteria; phylum Actinomycetota; class Actinomycetes; order Actinomycetales; family Bifidobacteriaceae; genus Bifidobacterium; species Bifidobacterium bohemicum. The sequence goes on from NZ_JGYP01000002.1 coordinate 596,816, forward strand.
TTTCGTCCAGGGGCTGCATCGTCGCGCCGCACCGGCGGAAAAACATACTACATTACGCGGTGAGGCAAGGAGCGGCTTTTATTTATGGTCGTCACCCGACCTGCACACCCTCTTGAGTAAGGTGGAGGTATGATCACGCCCGCAGACCTGGCCCACATGATGGCCAACGCCTCAGGCGAGCATACCCAAAATGGCCCCACACCCGGCCAACCGCTTTACACCTCGGAGTCGAACAGGATTCGACGGAACGCGCGGGGCGATTGCCGACAGCTGACCGAGGCCGACCTGCTCGACGGTTATGCCCAATGCGTCGATTCCGACGACGGCATCGCGGCACGGGCCGTAATCACCGAAGTCTCACGCGACGCTCACGAGCAGACGTCGCACCCCCTTGAGACCCACGAAAATGGGCAGCCATCCAAGCATTCCGCCTATTCGGACGGCGCGCCCACCCCTAAAATCATGCCGCACCATCGCAACACGGAATCCCCGTCCAAGTTCGCAACCCTTGACGCCCAGGAGCTCCCGGTCGAACGGGAGTACTCGGCGGGCGGCCTGATTTTCGACGAGCACGGCAGAGTGGCTTTGATCGCGCGGCACTCACGCAATGGCCATCTTGAGTGGTGCCTGCCGAAAGGCCACATCGAAAAGGGCGAGACCCCGGAGCAAACGGCCGTGCGCGAAGTGCATGAGGAGACCGGGATCCTCGGAGAAATAGTCGACTCAATCGCGACGATCGATTACTGGTTCACCGGCACCTCACAGCGGGTCCACAAACTCGTCCATCATTTCGCACTGCGCAGAATCGGCGGCGAACTGACCGTCGAGGGGGACCCGGATCATGAGGCGGAGGATGCCATTTGGGTGAATTTCGACGATCTCGAAAGCGTGCTGAGTTACCCTAACGAGCGTAAGATCGCATGGCTGTGGGCCCGAAAGCAGAACAAGCGGGGTAACGAGTGAGCAAAGCTATCACACATTCTCGTCTCGGAATCGGAAACACCATGCACGCGATCGGCACTTTCGAAATCGCACACGATTTCTTTCGAACCACGAACGGTCCGGTTAGGCCCGCGGACGACCCGGATCAACCCCGATACGACGCACGTGCCAACGAGACGGCAAAACCACCGAAGCATGTAATCCCAGCGGTCAGCGCACTGCTTGCATCGCTTGTCCTGCCATTATCCCTGATGTTCGGCGCGACCACGGCAAACGCCACCGAACCGCAGGGCCAGGTTGCAGGGTGGCCGCAAAATCAGGGCATGGCCGTTACGCAGAAATCCGAAAGCAAGGCTCCGGCGACGGTCGTCATCACCGAATCGACGCCTGTGGTCACGGCAAGTTCCGGGTACCATATCAAACTGTCCATCACCAATCACACCGGCGAAAGCCTTCCGGCAGGCAAGCTTCAGGTGTCCACCAACCAGCATTACAATTTTGCCTCCCGCACGGATTTGCAGGATTGGGCGGAAGGCGACACGGCGATTCCCACGACCAACAAACTCGGCGAGGCGGACGTCCCAGCAATCGGACCCGACTCCAAGGTCGAAGCGAGCGTCGACACGCCGGCCGACAATCCGACTTTGGCTTCGATACTCAGCTGGGGCCCCAAGCCGGTGCTCGTGACGTACCTCGCCGGGCAGGACGGGGCGGACCATGAGCCCATAAGCGCGATCCGAACCTTCATGACCCGTTCCGGAGACGGAATCCCCACGGCCGACACCCCCCCGATGGACATAACAATCGCCATGCCGCTGACGACCAGCACATGGAACGTCGACCCGGATACGGTAACAAAATATCTCACATCCGGCGACGACGAATCAAAATCGACGGACACCGCACACGACACGTCCGCCAACGGAGCGAACGGCAAACCCAACGCGCAGGGCACGGCTCCCGGCGCAACGAGCGCATCGAAAACCGGCCAAAACCCCGGTGGAACAACGCACGAAACCGATCAGACCGACTTGGAACGTCTGGCACTGACCCCTACGGCCGCGCAGTCCGCCAACGGGACGAACGGCGACGGACAAAGCGATGCGGCCAAAACCACGCTCAAACCGACAGACAGACTGCCGAAAAGCGTGGAACAGCTGATTGCCAAACACACCAAGCTTCAAGTCGTCATCGATCCCGCATATGCCATGCGCCTTAAGATTCCGCCTCAGTCAAGCGGCATCATGCAGCCCGGCGCGTTCGACATCACCTCATACTCGGCGTTGGGCGACGACGCGGCCTATCGCAGTGCCGGCATAACACCGGGGCTCTGGAACGAGGCCGGCGCGCAGGATCAATGGCGCAATGCGCTCGGAGAGGCCAAACAGGGGGCGGCCGCCTATGCCTGGCAAGGCGACACGAAATGGACCGTTGCGGCCCTTGCGGCGGCACGCAGTCAGGGGTACGGAACGGTCATCGCGCAGGGCACGGTGGACGAAGGCAACACGGACACGACCCAGACCGCGAAATACCTTATTCCGACCCCCTCAGGCGACGTAACGCTTCTAGCCGCCCAGAGCGTGCTGACCGAGCTGGCACAAGGCCACAGCACCGCAAAATCCGCCGAAGGCGAGACCAGCGACGCCGGACGACTCGCCCGGTTCATGGCCCAGACGGCCTTCTACCAGATGGAACGGCCCTACACGGCACGCAATATTCTGGTATGCTTGGGAACCTCGGCCGGCACCGCTTCCGGAGCGCAAGACGCCGACGCGCTCATGCACGCGGTGGAACAGGCGCCATGGCTCAGGCAAAGCGATCTGAAAACCCTGAATGCCAGCCAGACCGCAGAGCATCTTACCGACGAACGGGCACAACGGCTGTTGCCGTCCTCCGGTGCGCTAAGCAGTCAGAACCGCGGCCGCCTACAACGGGATTTGACCAGACTGTCCGCAAGCCGGAACGACATCGCTCGATTCGAAAACTCGATACTCTCCAAACCCACAGAAAACGGCCCAAAAGGCGCCACAGGCGCCAAAACGGACGGCCACGGCATGGGCCATCCCAGAAGCTCAAACACCGCCAACGACTCCGGCGACGCGCAATCGTTGGCGCGGCAGGACGCGCGAGATACCGCGAAACGTTCAAAGAACGGCGCTTCATGGATTCATGAAATCCTCATGTTGCATGACGCGATTGGTCTGAACGCGCTGTCCATCAACAGCAACGTCAGCGACCCGCCATCAGGCGATGTCGGGGCGGGAGCCACCGGTGCCCTTCTGGGCGATCGCATGACATCCAGTGCCGTGAGCGTTGCATCGCAGCTTGTGGGCGGCGTGTCGATCACCCCTTCGGAACCCATCACCATTGTGAGCGAATCCGCCACGATGCCTGTCACCATCCGCAACAACCACCCTTATCCCGTACAAGTGAAGGTCTCCTCAATCACCGACTCCATGGAAATCGTGACTTCCCGCCTCCAGACCGTCACGATACCGGCGAAAAGCGAGACGCAGACCACCTTCACCATCCGCGCCTCAACTTCCGGCTCCACAGACGCGCACCTCAACCTGCTGGACCGCAACAGATCAGCGTTCGGGTCGCCACAGACCACACATATCACCTGCGCCATGCGCCTAAGCGACAAGAGCGGCCTCGCGTTCATCGGCGTCTCGCTGCTTTTCGGCGTTCTGGGGCTTTGGCGCCAGTTCCACATTAAGAAGGACCCGGATCAATGAGTTCGTCAGTGCGTCATAATTCGCTCGTCATGGCCGCAGGCACGGCGGCGTCCCGTATCACCGGTCAGATACGTACGATTCTTCTGGCTGCGGCAGTGGGCACGACCGGGCTGGCCGCGAACGCCTACCAGGCCGGCTCGCAGATTCCACAGGTCATCTTCACGCTTGTCGCCGGCGGCATCTTCAACGCGGTGCTCGTGCCGCAAATCGTGCGCACCCTCGAAAACGAGGATGCCGAAGACAGGCTCAACAAGCTCATCACCTTTGCAATCGCCATGCTTTTGGCCGTTACGGTCGTGGTGGCGGCATTCACACCCCTTCTGACACGCCTGTACGTCAACGGCGACAGCGATATGTTCGCGCTTTCCACGGCGTTCGCGCTGTGGTGCGTGCCGCAGATATTTTTCTACGGCCTTTACACCGTGGTCGGGCAGATCCTCGCGGCCAAGGACCATTTCGGAGCCTACGCATGGAGCTCGGTGGGCGCCAACCTGATCAGTTGCGCAGGTTTCGCGGCCTTCATCGCGCTGTTCGGACGCGCGGACCGCCAGCCACTGGAGTATTGGACGACCGGCAAACTTGCGCTGACAGCCGGCACCTGGACGCTCGGCGTGGCCTTCCAGGCTCTGGTGCTGTTCGCTCCCCTCGCTCGCACCGGACTGCATTACAGGCCGAGTTGGGGGCTGCGCGGCATCGGTCTACGCATGATGGGTCCCGTGGCGGCCTGGAGCCTTGGCATCGTGGTCATCGACCAGTTGCAGACCATCGTCAACCAACGCGTCATGACCAGCGTTCCGGACGCCGCCATGCGCATGCTGCATCTGAGCGAGTTCGACGTGGCCGGCAACGCCAGCTTCCAAAACGCCTACACCATTTACATCCTGCCCTATTCCCTCATCGCCGTATCGATAGCGACTGCGGTTTTCCCCAAAATCTCGCAGGCCATCTCGGTGGACGACATCGACGATGCGCGGCGAACACTCAGCGATGCGATGCGAAACTCCTGGCTGCTCATGTGCTTCTTCACCGTCGCCTTCCTCGTGATTCCGGTACCCATCACTCGCGCGCTGCTGCCTTCCGTGAACATCTCCGAGGCCATATTGATTTCGGGACCGCTGACCACGCTTGCATTCGGGTTGCCCGTGGCGGCCGTTACCCTCATCGTGCAACGCACATTCTACGCCTTTGAGGATGGTTGCCGCCCCTTCATCTTCACAGTGCTGGTCACAGGCTCAGAGATAGTGCTACTGCTACCTGGCACGTTGATGTTTTCACCGGCAAACTGGGCCACGCTGCTTGGGGCGACGATGTCAGCAGGGTATGTGGTGACATTCCCTGTGTTGCTATGGCAGATCGTCAAACGCTTCGACGGCCGGCTTGACGGCCGGCAGGTCAGCGCCACGTTCGTCAAAGCCATCGCGGCCTCGCTTGTTTCGACCGTCGGTGGTCTGCTCCTCCGACACCCCGTATATCGGTTGTTCGGAGCAAGCCTCGAAGCCGGGCATGGTCATCACGGCGGACACATGAGCTGGATGCAGGCCGTGGGCATCTGCGTGGTGCTGGGTGCGGCGATTTTGGCGCTGTATGTGACGGTGCTTTGGGCGTTGCGCACACGTGAACTGGACTCCGCGGTACGTGGCTTGGCTGCACGGTTTGGGCGAAACAAGACGAACGCTTCGGAAGTCATCCCAACGGTCGAATCGGATGCGGACAAGCAATCCGACAAGCCGCTGGCGACGAAAAGCGCCACGCGCACCATACGTTCGCAGACCCCGACACCCGAGGCCCCCGAAACATCTGGACACTTGGATTTCAACGCCACGCCCGGTCGGCCTTTCGGCGAAACCGAACAGGGCCGTCATCGGTGCGACGATCGCGCCGAGAATCCGAGCGCGCCGAACGAATCGAAGCAGGGCAGCATCGCACACGACGCTTCGCATCACGCCGAATCCGCCGGCAACGCCCTATGGTACGAGACTCTCAATGATTTTGAACTACCCGAAAACCTCACACCACCGACCCTTACCCCGTTTGTACCGTATGATTCCCAAAGTGACGACACTTCCGGTGGCCCCGATTCCCATACGGACCGGAACGTGAACCAAGGCGTTCCAGGACAAGGGAACGTGGCGGACGACAGCCACACCGTCGGCACTGCCTACCCTGCCGATACTTTCAGTCCGGGCTTGAGCGGGCTTGTTCTCGGAGACGACGCCTCCTCCAGCGTTCCCGATGGCAAAAGCCACACAGGTGACTCAAGGGGCACGAGCGCCTCAAGCGCCATGAGCGCCGCCGACATTACCGATGGCGTAAGCCGCATGGAATCCGGCTCCCCAGTGTTTGCGCTGCCCTTGGAACCCAAGGAGTCGCCCGTTCCCGTAAATGCCACCCCACGATCACTGTTCGCCGAAGCAGACCCTACCGCGGCCGCAGTGCAACCGATGGGTCCGTTGCCCGAGCAAACGCACGTTCGAGGCGACATCAGCTGGATTCCCGACGATCCGGCCGGCACGAGGCGCCACCGCGAGCCGGTCGAATCGCCCCACATTGCCAGACACCGCCATCGGGCGCAAAACAGCGAACAATCATAACCGCGTCAAAAAACCGACACAAAACTTTGCCACAAAACCTATCCAGGTTCTCCCAGAGCCGGTTAGAATGAATAAGGCGGATCCAGTATCCGCGCACTGAATTGCGTTTAGCCGAAATCGACAATCGGGGTATCATGAGGCCACAGCTGGGAGACATCGCCATCAATCGTTACACATTGGTGTCGCAGCTACGTAGCGCCGCAGGCATCGAGGTCTGGAAAGCCAACGACAGGATTCTTGCGCGGGATTGCCAGCTATTTGTCGTAACCGACGAAACGGCGTTCTCCAGCGTCGAGGCAATCGCCTCATCCCTGGCGCTTTCACGCAATTCCCGATTCACCCGAATCATACAGATGCACTACGTCGACCGAGTGCCCGTACTCATTACGCAACTGGATGGCGGCGATACGTTGAGCAGCTATTTGAGCGACGATTCCCATCACACGTTGAGCCACAACGCCATGCGTTCCATCGTGGGAGAGTGCGCCCAAGCCGCGCAGACTCTGCTCGAAGACGACCTGACACTCAACTGTCTGAATACCGATGTAGTACGTATCACTTCAAAAGGCGTCCAAATCGCCGACGCCCCGGTGAACGCTCTGCTCGCACAGAAGCCTCAGATACCTCAGCCCCGCAAGCTGAACGCGGAGCAAACGGTCGTGCGCCAGTTGTCCCTGTTGCTGTATGCGATGGTCACCGGTCGGCCGAGCTCGGCAATCAACGGCATCGACCTATCGGCGATGGACGAACGAACACCTGAGGAATTCCTGAGTATTTGCGGACGTGGACTGACCCCAAGCGGGGAAATTAAGCCGACGAACAACGGCAAGCGGAGCGACGACAACCACGGGCAGAAAAAAATGCCCATCATCTCCCTGAATGAATTCTTGGCGTTACTGGGCGATTGGACACCAATGACGGATCTGCCCGCTGAAGATCTGACCCGCCCAACCGCAGACGGACAGGCCTCCATCGTCTCCGCGGCGTTACGTACTCCTAAGCCGAAGGACGTCCTCGACTTCCCGAATGCCCTGTTTCAGAACCAGCTGCAATTCCGAGCATTGCAACAGTCGTCCCCAGGGCAAACCGAGCACACAACAACGTCAGGACCGAACAAAACAGAGGCCTCTACGCCCGATGAGCTTCCCGCACCATCCGGCTCCGGCACACCTTCCGCACAGAGTCGGCACCATAAATGGTGGAACCATCACCGAGACGCAAGTCCGAGATCGGAAGACGCACCGGTTCCCGGCCGGCCTTTCGCCTCTGAACTGCCTTCGCCCGACCTGCATGACCTGACGGCCGCCGAGGTCGCAGGCGCGTTCAAACCGCTGGACCCTTTAGCGGACAATGACTTGTTCGGTGAATTCAACCAGGTACCGGGCTCTTCCGCCAATGAAACGATGCATTTCGATTTCTCCACGACCATGCACGGCGCACCCGACGTATCCGGGGGTCAGTCACACGGACTCGAAGCCACCAGCCGTATTCCTCTGTTTGACAGTGACGGCGAAGTGATCGAACCCGGCCAAGAGTCCGCTCGCGCACTCGCCGCCGAGGAGCAGGCTCAGGCGGATGCCCCTGCTGCGGCGCTACCCCCCAGCTTCATACCGCAGCAAAACGCGCACAACACGGCACAACGCGAGGAATCGGAGGACGACGAAAGCATTGCCGACACCCCGATCCTGGGCAAACTCACGACTAAAGTGGTCGCCATCGTGATTGTGGCACTGCTTATCATCACGGCGGCATGCACGGCGTTCTACGCTTTGGGCAAGAGCCACGGTACCGCTGAATACAAGCAGACCAGTTCGAACCCCTGGCCGAACATGAACCTCAACGACGTCCCGTTCGGAGATCAGGGCAACGGCGGCGAAACGGCACCTGATCAATCAAAGAATCCGGGCAATCCAAGCAGTCCAAATAGTCCTTCCGGCCAGACGGCCTCCAACGCTGACGGGCAATCCGGTTCAAAGGGCAGGAAGCGCGCGGTAAGTGCCACGAAAAACGCCGGTCGTGTACCCGCCCCGGCGATTCCCGCCAACACCACCCCGTTTGCGATCGACAAGCAGGAGTTCCTCGAAAACCCATCAGGTCAATCGGGTTTGGCGTATTATATTCATCTTCAGCAACCGGAAAGCGCGTACCGTTTTGTCATTCATGCCCGGTCTTCCGGCGGGAAGGGCCACCTGATCGCCGGCACCACCAAAGATCCGACGCAAGGGCAGGAACTCGTGGAGTTCACCTTCGACGCAAATGGCACGACGGACGTCAAATTCAAACAGCAGTCCAAGACACAGGACTACATGCTCTGGGTGCCGATGGACTCGTTGCCGGGCAACCAGCTCTACATCGACAAGGTGCAGCTGTACTGACTCGGCGCCGAGACGCGGGAATGTACCAGCGGCCGCCAATAGCGGATGAATCTAAGTCGGTCGTCGCTTGCCTAACGACCGGCAACAACGCGTTCGCCAACGTAAAACAGAACGTCACGTGGCAGGACAAGAACGACCCGAACAACATCGTACGAATCGGCGGATAGCCGGGCTTTATCTGACCTCTTTTCGGCAGAAACGGTTGAACATGCCGAAAAAGGACCATTTGGAAGCGCTAATTGGCCCCTTTTCGGCAGAATCATTCAGCCATGCTGAAAAACAGCCGCTAGAATGCACCGCAGACACCGACGAGACAACCGGCAGCGCAACCGGCAGCGCAGAAACAGTCGGCAATCCCACCCCCGCCAACGATGGACGACGGGGATCTGGCACGGCGGTTACCTACATCTTTACGACACGGGACTGGCTCCGGAAGGCTGGTTCCCAAGTTACCTCAGCACTTACATCGAATCCGACGTGCGCGGCAAGCTGGTGGGGTGAGGCGGCACACTCACGCAATGCATGCCACGCCTGACCCAACCGTGGCGGCGGCACTGGGCGGCGGACGGGATGGCTGCACGTACGGCGACAACACAGGAATTCCGGTTAACGCATAATTTGCACCAACCGTGACGAAGCAGTGCTCGTTCAGCATCTAAGGTGAACGAAACAACATAATCCGACTAGAATGTCTCCGTATATCTTCTTCGGGATCAAACGCGCAACCGGTCGGGACGAGCGCAAAGAAAGGACACGTATGTCAGTATCCGAAAATACACCTTCCAAGCCGACGGCGCGCACAGGTTCACCGGCCGCCGAAAACACGCGAAAAGGGGCGCACGCCGCGGGTTCAGCAGCCCGAAACAACGCCGGTGCAATCGCCCGGTCGAAGGTCATCAAAAGCGACCCGTGGATGGATTCGTACGCGGCCCGTGCCGACAACATGCGTGCCTCCGAGATCCGGGCGCTTTTTTCCGTCGCGTCTAGGCCGGACGTGGTCTCGCTGGCTGGCGGCATGCCCTACCTTGAGTACATGCCGTTCGACGAGCTTTCGGACCTGATCGCCAAAATGATGCGTGACAAGGGTGACGTGGCCTGGCAGTACGGCTCAGCCCAAGGGGACCCGCATCTGCGCGAGGATGTGCTCCAAATCATGGCGCTTGAGGGCATCAAGGACGTACAGCCCGACGACGTGGTGATCTCCAACGGTTCCCAGAACGCCCTGGACCTGATCACCCGCATCATGTGCGACCCGGGCGACGTGGTGATCGCCGAGGCACCGAATTACGTGGGTGCGCTCGGGGTGTTTCAGTCGTTCCAGGTCGAGGTGGTGAATGCGGCCACGGACGAGAACGGCCTGATTCCGGAATCGTTTGAGGAGACCATCATTGCGGCCAATAAGGCCGGGAAAAAAGTCAAATTCCTGTATACCGTGCCTAACTTCCATAACCCGGCAGGCGTGACGATGAGCGTGGAGCGCCGTCCGCGCATCCTTGAGATCGCGCGCAGGCACCATGTGCTCGTAGTGGAGGACAACCCGTACGGACTGCTCGGTTTTGACGGACAGACCTACCCCGCCCTGCGTTCGATGGACGCCGAGAACGTGGTCTACCTGTCCAGCTTCTCGAAAATCATCGCGCCCGGCATGCGCATCGCGTGGATGGTCGCGCCCACCGGCATCCGCAAGAAGCTGATCCTGGCGAACGAGGCATCGATTCTGTGCCCGCCGAACATGAGCCAAATGACCATCACCACCTACCTTGACAACTTCGACTGGAAGCAGCAGATCAGCCAGTACCGCGGCATGTACAAGGAACGCTGCGATACCATGGACGCCGCGCTGAGGGAGTTCCTGCCGTATTGCTCTTGGAACAAGCCCAAGGGCGGCTTCTATATCTGGCTGCAAATCCCGGAGGGCCTCAACTCCAAGGAGATGCTGCCCCGCGCGATTACCGCGAAAGTCGCCTACGTGGCCGGCACCGGCTTCTACCTCGACGGGCGCGGCACGCACCACATGCGTCTGTCGTTCTGCTACCCGACCCCGGAGAACATCCGCATCGGTATCGAACGGCTGGCGTCAGTGATGAACAATGAGCTGAGAACGGCGCGCTTGTTCGGCACATCACCCGACGAGCGAACCAAACAGGGGATCAAGCGGCGATGACGGCACGAGGGAATGACGGCACTGCGAGTTGAGAAGACTCGCATCGAGACCATCCATCTGAGCCCAACCCGTTTAGGACGATATTCCAATACCGCACGTTCGAGGCAAAACGTTACGAAAACGCGAAGTATCGTAATGCGTCCTGGGATCCCAAACAGCCGAGGCGGCTACGGTTCAGGTGACGGCGAGGCGGCACCGGCAAGGTTCTGCAACCGAACACAACGACCACCAACCCGATGCTACGTTTTATATAATTCAATCAATATGACGATTCAACAATGACGGAATCATACAATCACCTGATCCGGCAATTGAGAGGGAGCGATATCATGGCAAGGCACACCAAAGCAGGCAATGGCGCGACAAAGGCCACGCGGCAGGGCACCACCAGCCGTGCGGACACCACACTGCTGATTATCTGCGGAGGCATGAGCCACGAGCGCGACGTCTCCCTAGCCAGCGGACATCGAGTCGGCGGCCACCTCGAGGACGCTGGATGGACGGTTCGGTTCCACGATATGGACAGCGACCTGTTGCCGTATCTGGCCGACCCCAAGACTCGCCCCGACATCGTCTGGCCACTGTTGCATGGGGCCAACGGCGAGGACGGTTCGATCCGCGACATCCTCGAAATGGAGGGACTGCCGTATATCGGATCGCGCGCCAAAGCCTCGCGCACGGCGTGGAGCAAACCCATCGCCAAAAACGTGGTGCGTAAGCTCGGCGGGCTTTCGACGCCCCATTCAGTGACACTGCCGGAATCGACCTTCCGGGAGCTGGGCGCCAAGAAGGTCGTGGACCTTCTGGTTTCGGCGCTGAAGCTACCGCTGTTCGTCAAGCCGACCCGTGGCGGTTCCGCGATGGGCTGTTCGCGCGTGGATCGCGCGGATCAGTTGCCACAGGCGATGGTGGACTGCTTCGCATACGGCGACGTGGCGCTGGTGGAGCAGGCCGTGACCGGCACGGAGATCTCGGTTTCCGTGCTCGACATCGACGGCGAGCCGCTGGTGCTGCCGCCGCTGGAAGTCACTACGCCGGACGGCTCCTACGACTTCGAGGCACGCACCAACCCCGGTCCGGCCGACTTCTACGTACCGGCGCGACTGCCATCCGAAGTGCTTGAGGCAGCGCAGAACGCGGCGCTTGCGGCACACGAAACCTTGAGTCTGCGCGACATTTCACGCACCGACTTCATCGTGGATGAGTCCGGCACCCCACAGTTCCTCGAGTCGAACGTCGCGCCCGGCATGACGGCCACTTCCATGCTACCTGAGGCCGCCGTCGCCGCCGGCTACGACCTACCCGACCTGTACTCCAGCCTGGTCGAGTCCGTGCTGCGCCAGAATCGGGCGGCGTGACACAAGCCTGCGGCTGCACCGATACAGCTCCGGTCTCGCACGCAGGAACCCGACCACCGCGGACAAATCCTAAACGGTGTTCCAACCGCACAAACCCACAGCTGCCGCAGACGAAACGACATATAGTGAAGCAAAACGACGGTTGGCTCGCACGTCGATCAGATAGTGCGAACCAACCGACACGTGCCGACACGGGCGCAGACTCACCTAGTCAAGTAAGCCCGAAAAGCTAGTGACCAAGTCCAGCAATGAGCCCGCCGCCCGAGGCGAACGGCATCAGCGCCAGCCCAACCAGCAGCAGGGCCATCGGGACGCCGTAAACCGCAATCCGCACAGGCAGCGAGCGCCGCCGCAACGCCGGTACTCCGTCAAGCAGAAGCCAGGTGTACACCAAACCGACCACGAATCCGCCCACATGCGATTGCCATGCGATATTGGGGATGACCAGCGGCATCGCGAAATTGATGGCGATGCATACAGCCATGCCTCGCACGTCCATGCCGGTGGTGTGCCGGCCCACAATCAGCACTGCCGCGAACAGGCCGAACAGCGCATCCGAAGCTCCATATGCCGAGATGAACCAGTCATTGGTCAGAGCGCTGTATACCATCAGTCCGTCGGCTCCACCCAGTCCGCACATTAGGTACAGTGCCAGAAAACACCAGTGCCCCATCAAGCCTTCCATGAACGGGCCGATGACGATGAGCGTGAGCATGTTGAACAGGACGTGGGTGAAATTCGGCGCATGGAGGAACATCGAAGTAAGCCACGTCCACGGTTTTGCGACGGCGAGCGCCGGCATGAATGCACCGTTCGTGATCAGCCAGCTGAAAGCGAGAGGCGACAGGTTTCGGAGGATGACCTCGACCAGCCAGATCACCGTGCATAGCGCAACAATCACCCATGTCACCACGGAGTCGCCCACGCGCCAGTGATGTCGCAGTGCATGCCACCAGTCGTTGAGATAACCTCGGAAATTGATCATTGTTTTACTTTAGTCCCTCATCGGCACAATATGTTGAGACGTTTGCGTCAGGATCGAGGTGCGTTTTGGTGGACGGTAAGGCGCGTGGGGTTTATTGTGGGAGAAAATTGGGTGAGTGGGTTTTACGCTTTGCACTCAATTGTCACAAATCATCGACTACGATAGGAGTAAGGTTGACTTTGACGCGCAAGTCAACACCTACTTCAGAAAGGAGCCGTCATGGAGAACAAATCTTCTAACGGTTGGAAGTTCTTTGCATTACTGTTCGGTGGGTTGCTTGCGGCGGTCGCGTGCTTGTACGTCTACAAGCAGCGCAACCCCGACTACGACCCGTGGGAGGAGCCTTGGGAGAACAGCTCCTCACCGGTTGATTTGGGTCTTGAAAAGGATGCGCCTAACGATGGGGACGTTGCCGTTACGCCCGAAATCGCTTGATTTTCCTTCAATATCTTATTTGGCCTGCGTCGGGTTCGGCGCGGGTCTTTTTGATGTGCGATATCGTGTTTGACTCCAACGGGTCTGATAAGCGTTCGTGTCTCCTTCGGCAATCAGCTTCTGAACGTTGGGCAGTGACCGCGGCGTTGGAATGTTCAGAAGTGGCTTGAGTGTCGCAACCCGCTCTTCGGATTTCGTTGTACTGACGGAGTCGGCTTGCGTGCTACGAGGCGGATATGTTGTGGCGTAGAACGAACATGCAGGTTGGCCCGGCTTCTATATAATGGCAGCATGGCGGCAATCAGGGAACAAGACATCAGCAAGGGGATGCGGGCGTTCGACGCATGGCGCGAAGCGGCATCGGCGCACTGCAACGAACCGTTGGAGGCGCGACTGACGTTCTCGCCGGCGGCTCTGTCTCGCTCCACATGGGCGATGGCGGTGCGGTACTCGCTGTATCTGTTGGAAAACAAGGCGCCGGGACCGGGCGTGGAGGTGCGGGTGGCGCCGTGGAGCGCCGTCAAAATCCTCGACGGCCCGGCTTCGGATCCGCATAACCTCACACCACCTGACGTCATCGAGCTGGAGCCGGACGTGTGGTTGCGCATGGCTTGCGGGCTGACCACTTGGGTGGAGGAAAAGGCGGCAGGGCATATCACCGCGATTGGGGAGCGGGACGATTTGAGTGCCCTCCTGCCGTTAGAATAGGCTGAATCGGCCTGATTGGACTGTCGTACGCGAACACAATCACGGCAGAGTACGCTCGAACACGCAATCGCAGCAACGCCCGTGCGGGCATGCCGACAGGAACACGGTCGCCCTTCCCATCGATTCAGACGCGACAACGCGCCAAAACTCAGTCCTTCTTGGATTGCGGACGATGCAAAACGCTGGGGACGGGCATGTGAATCGGCTTATGGGGCTTGGGTCTGACACTTTTGGCCGATGCCCCCTCGGCGCTCGTCGCCTTGGCCGCAGCCTCGGCGGCCCACTTGGCGTAATCGTCCAAATCATCATCAACCGAAGCGGAAGCGGCAGTCCGCGCGGCAAACGACGTTGCCTCCTCGCCCTGCTCCAGCTCGACATCGCCGAAGGAATCAGGTGATCCGATGCCAGAATCTCGGGCACTCAGCTCTTTGGCAAGCTCATCGTAATTGGTATCGGTTGTCAAATACTTTAGCTTACGGGCTATTTTCTGCTGTTTCGCCTTCTGACGTCCGCGGCCCATTTGACCCCCTGCAAAATTTCATCACAATAGTTCCATCAATAGAATAGGATAGCACCCCTTGAGTTCGCTTTACATTGTCTGCTCAGACTTTTACGATAAAAACAAGATTTTATGCGTTTTTGGACCACGGAGTTAAACGATTCGAAAGGTAGTCATGGCGGATATGCAGAGCATCACGGACACAAGTCAGGCTACGCCGATGGACAACGCGGATGGTTCCCATGTATTGCATAAGCAATCGGACTTGCAGCATTCCCCAACGACTCCCGGAAATCCCGGAAGTTTCGAAACCGCCAAGAAACGGTCGGACGCGACCAAGACCGAACTTGAGGCGAACCCGGACAGGTTCACCATGCTCACCGGCGACCGGCCGACGGGACGCCTGCACCTGGGGCACTACTTCGGCACCCTCAAGTCCCGCGTCGAGATGCAGAACAAGGGCGTGCACACCAACATCCTGATCGCGGACTATCAGGTGATCACCGACCGCGACACCACCGAGCACATCGAGGAGAACACCCTCGGCTTGCTGCTCGACTACCTGGCCGCCGGCATCGACCCGGCCAAGACCATGATCTTCACGCATTCCGCGACCCCCGCGGAGAACCAGCTCATGCTCCCGTTCCTGTCCCTGGTCACCGAGGCCGAACTGGAACGCAACCCCACGGTGAAGGCCGAGAAGGAGGCCAGCGGCCACGCGCTGACCGGCCTGCTGCTGACCTACCCCGTGCATCAGGCGTGCGACATCCTGTTCTGCAAGGGCAACGTGGTGCCGGTGGGCAAGGACCAGCTGCCGCATATCGAGATCACACGCACCATCGCGCGCCGTTTCAACGAGCGGTACGCCAAGAAGAACCCCGTGTTCCCCGAACCGGTCGCGATCCTTTCCGAAGCCCCCGAGATTCCCGGGCTCGACGGCCGCAAGATGAGCAAGTCGTACGGCAACGCCATCGCACTGTCGGCCACCCCCGAGGAAACCGCGAAACTCATCAAGAAGAGTCCGACGGACTCCGAGCGGCGCATCACCTTCGACCCGGTCAACCGCCCGCAGGTTTCGGCCCTTCTGACCACCGCCGGTTTGGTGACCGGACGCGACCCGGCCGAAATCGCCGAGGAGATCGGGGATGCCGGCGCCGGCGCGTTGAAGCAGTACGTCATCAGGTCCGTGAACGACTACCTCGCACCGCACCGCGAGCGCCGTGCGGAACTGGCGAAGGACATGGACTCGGTGCGCGACATCCTGCACGACGGCAACAGGCGCGCCAACGCCGTCGCTGAGCGGACGCTCGAAGAGGTCCGTGAGGCGATGGGTATGAAGTACTGAGGCGTCCGCAGGCGGATTATCCGGCTGCCGTTCAGCTTCGCTTTGGCTTTCACTCGGTGCAACAAAGTCGGGGGTTGCTTTGCTCGCGACTGCCGCGAATGTTGGAATTACCGGGTCTCATCGTCTTAAATGTCATAGCGCCAGGACTTGTCGGTGATGACGCGGGCCATCGCCAGGCCGATGGGCAGGCACAGGATCACCATGAACGCGCGGAAGCCCCAGTCGAGGGCGTTGGCGGTGTTGAACTGACCCAGGTAGAACATGGCGCGGTACATATACAGCCCCGGCACCATGATCACGATCGACGGCACCGTCAGACAGATGCGCGGATAGCCCAGATGCGGCGGGAGCATGCCGTGGCGCACCATCGAACGCCAACCCGATGCGAGCAGACCGGCCAGCAGTGCGCCGATGAACGCGGCGGCTTCGGGCGGCATGCCGAAATCGGTGAGCGTCAGGCGCAACGTGTCCGTGATGGCGCCGATAGCGGCGGCGGTGAAGCACATGCGCTGCGGCGAATTGAACAGCACCGAGAACCCCCAGACACCGCCGAACGCGGCCGCCGCGCGCAACGCCGTGTTGAGCCACGGATTGAGGCCCATCGGTTCGAAACCCTGGGGGTTCAGGTGCACGACGGTGGCGACCATCCAGCCGGCGAGAGTGGCCATGAGGATAATCGAGAGCGTGTAGGTCAAGCGTTGAATGCCGGACGGGAAGTCGATTTTGGCGATGTCGAGGCCGCCGGTGATCAACGGGAAGCCGGGGATGACGAACAGCATGGCACCGATATAGGCCGTGTCGTGACTCAAGGCGGCCGGGTCAATCAGCCCCACGAAACGCAGTGTGCCCACGCACGCAAACGCCGCGACCGCGACCGCCACAAAGGTGACGAAGAACTGGTTCAGGTGGTGCGCGAACATGCGCCTGCGAACCCACTGGCCGATTCCGGCGCCCACGAACGCGCCCAGCATGTCGAGCGGGCCGCCGCCGAGCAGGAACACGAAGCACGCGCAGGCGACGGCCGAGGCCAGCCCGGAGAACCAGGGGGAGTAAAGCGGTCGGCGGCGTTCAATCAGATTGAGCCGTTCATGAACCTGGCCCACGGTGACGCCGTGCGTGGCTGCGGGGAACGCCTCAGAGGCGGCGGGAGCGGTATCAGGGGCGATGACGGGGACCGTGGCCGCATCAGCTACCGCTTTTTCATATGACGCTGAAGCGCGCGGATTCCTTGCCGTTGGATCGTCGGCTAGGCCGGCCGCATGCGCCACGTCCTCCGGCTGATCCGGCGAGCGCGGAATTTGGCCGAGGCCTGTCGAATTAGCCCCGTCTTTGACCGTCTGTCCGATATGGTCAAAATACTGTTCGTATTCGCCTTTTGGCGCCTTGTAACCCCGGGTCTGAATGCGCTCGTCCCTTTTGGCCCGCACCTTCTCATTACGATCCCGCATCCGCCTGACCTTCTTCACGGCCCGCAGCAGGGACTTCTGCGCCTCCGGATTGCCCAGCTGTTCCACCAGCTCCTCGGAAACGCGAGGTCGGGCGTGGTACATCGAGGTCTTGCCGAGATTGACGCTGAACCAATCCGCGAAATGTTCCAGCAGCCAGATGCGCTCCGTGTTCACGCCCGTTGTGGGCAGATCGACGACCTCGGTGACACGGCTTTTGCCGTCCGTGCAGGTCGCGTCGATGTCGGTAAGGTTGATGTCGGCCCGTACGTGCACGCCAAGCGGATAGGCGATGCGGTGCATCATCTCACGCACCCGGAAACTTCCGGTACCAGCGCCAAGATCCAGCGCACCGACGCGCATGATGACGCTCGTCTTCGCCGCCAGCCCGGCATCCGCCACAGGCCGGTCCCAGTCGCGTTCGATGTCCTCCATGTCCAATGGAATCGAATGCGTATGATACGCAGTGACCGCAGCCGCAGTGTCGTTGATGGTTCGTTCTTTGGGCTGATGGTTTTTCACGTTCATACTTTACATTAATAGCCTCACCCGCGACTTACGGAAGCGGTCGGAGTTTTGCACCAGTGGCTGTCGTGAATCAATATGGCATCGTCTTCCCGCAGTCATTTCGGACCTTTGGACATTAAAAACGTTTCCGACACTATGCAACGGTCTTTTGGCGACCATATCCGCATCGGCCAAAAGACAGGCAAGGTCAGCGTCACTTGATTTGCGATCAAGGTTGCGGCGGCCGTCACCGACCATTCATGGCAATCAGTTCGTCGATGGTGACGAACTCGAAGCCTTGGGCCTTGAGGCCATCGATGATCGAAGGCAACGCCTGGACATCCTCCGACCGGTCCCCGCCGCCGTCATGCATGAGCACGACCGCGCCGTTGGATGCTTTGGAAAGCACCGCGTCACGTATCGACTGCGCGCCGGGAAGCTTCCAATCCGCCGTGTCGATGGTCCAGATCACGTTCGCATCGACAAGATCGCTGACCTCTCGCCACTGTTCCGCGCCGAAATTACCGTAAGGCGCCCTGACGACCTTGGTCGTGACCCCTGACGCCGCCCTGATGTTGGCGAACCCCTGGATGATGTCCGTTCGCAAATCATTGGTGTTGAGCCGTTTCATATCAGGATGCGTGTTGCTGTGACTTGCCACCTGATGGCCTTCGGCGACCATCCGCTGCTCCATCTGCGGTTGTCCTGCCGCGTTTCGCCCCACGTCGAAGAACGTGGCCTTGACGTTTTTCGCCTTCAACTCGTCCAAGATGGAACCGCTGAACTTGCTGGGGCCGTCGTCAAAGGTCAGTGCGATCACCTTGCGTCCCGACGGTTGCGGGGAGAACGTGTCGACGACGACATCCTGCGGTTGTTCGACGATTCCTTTATCGACCTTCTCACCGGAAATTTTGCCGGTCCATGTCTCGCTGACGCCCGGCTTACCTTGCTTCCTGAGCTTTTGAATCACTCCGTGGCCATTCATGGCAACGCCGTAAGGAATCTCGGCGCGCTTGACATCGTGCCCCTCGGTAACGTCCTTGCCGTTTTCCGCGGTTATCGTTGCGTTTTCGGTCAAATTCATCGAGTAGAGACTGTCGGGAATGGCCATTGACGCTTGCCTGCCGGAATCACGATTAGCGACCGGCCTGGAACGGGCGGTATTCTCGACGTCCTTACCAGCATTCTTGGCACCATCGGCAGAGCCGTCACTGATTGATATTAGGTGTCCATTGAGGCTGTACCGTACGGGCCCGCCGCCGACCTTGTCGAGGACCCTGCCCGACAACGACAGCAGTCTGCCCGGCTTTGCGCCAAAATTTCCAGTGCTCTTCGCCAGCTCTCCCAGCGTCGCATCGACGCGCACCATCCGCGTCTCACCGTTGACGTTTACGGGAATACGCCGCCAGTGACTCCACCATTGGAAGCAGCTCCAACCGCCCATGCACAGTGCAACGGTCGCCACGACCAGTGTCACCAGCACCTTCCGCAGGACTCGCGCCCCACCGCCATAATCGCCGGTCAGACCATGGCGGGCACGGATTGCATTACGCCCCCCCCCGCCATTACCGACCCCAGCGACCGGCGCATCCCCAAGCCCGTCGAGCATCACCGAAAAACCATCCGGATCAGGCGAACGGATGGCGGCATCGGCAACGTTCAGATCTTCGGGCTCAAAACGGTCAGCGGAACCATTCATCAACGGAATGGCCTGTACATCACCCGGACCGTTCGCAGGCCCGCCGTTCACGGAACCGCTTGGCGACGTTTGCCCATAAGACACGGAATGTTCGTCTTCACCGGCCATCAGCTCCCCTTTGCACCGCTCCGATACGCGCCCCTCCACCGACAAGGATAGCCCGAACAGGGAAAACGCGCCGAACCGACCGTCCAAAACGTGGAATCGGGCAGCAGCAAGAATCACCTGGCCCGCGTCTTAGGCTTCCGAGGATGCATCGGGCTCCCATCAACAACCCTTGTGGAGCAAACGTCACCGGGCACAGACACGGTGATTCATCGTAGCCGCAGACCCGCAAAGATGCTCATGCCCCTGAAGAACTCATGCGCCTAAAGTCGTAATGGGAGCGACATAAACGCCCTCTTCGGTTCGATATGCAAATGCGCCATTGCCTACGACGACCATCAAAAACGACGGCTCCTGCTGTTGGGAGTATGGATTCGCCATGATTTTGTCGCGAACCTTCATCAACGATCGGACCCCATCAGGCACTCCGTTTTCACCCAACTTGATTTCAATCGCACTCCAACGCCCGTCGGCCAACTCAATAATCGCGTCCGCTTCGAGCCCCTTGTCATCGCGGTAAAAATACACATGAGGATTATCCACACCAATCCATGCGGAGGTGTAAACCAACAGGTCACGGATTACCAGATTCTCGAACATATCACCGAAAATCTGCCCCTCGCCAAGAAGCCTCCGCGGGTTGATACCCAACGCCGAAACCGCCAGCGAAGGATCGACGAAATAACGTTTTGGCTTGACACGCAAGCGATTACGAGACTTTACGGGACCATCCCAACACGGCAACTCTTCGATAATGAATTCGCGTTGCAGCATGTCTATGTAGCTCTGAGTCGTACTTCGTGCAGGACTGCTTTCAGACGTTACGTCATCACCGCACATATCGCGGCTTAACGTCGTGATGGTCGCCGCCTTCGTATTATTTCTGGCCAGAGAGGCGATAACGCGTCGTGTCATGGCCGGGGCTTTGCCCGACCGTGGAGCGTTATCTTCAGCGACGGCTTCCAAATACTGCCCCGGAAGGTACAGCGCGTCCTCGAGGGAACGGGTAAGGGAAGAAGGCCAGCCTCCGCGACAAACCCACTGCGCGATGCTGCTTAGCGAACCACTCGCCGCCGTACGCGTGAATTCTCCGTCAAACAGGCCATGCAGTGAAATCTCGCCGTTCGATAACCCTTGTTCCACAAGGCTCATCGGGCGCAGGCGCAGGTGAGCTATACGGCCAGCACCACTATGCTCATACTGCTCGAGCGGCGGTGCGCTGGAACCGGTTAGGAGGTATTGACCTGGACGATTGGCAGCTTGGTCGACAGCATGGCGCACCGCATCGCGGACGGTGGGGGGCGATCTGCCATTCATCGATTAAATGTGGTTGATCCCCGACCAACGCAACGGTGGGGTCAGCTTGCGCCAATGGTCTGACCCGATAATCGTCCAAACTAACCACACTGTTTGCATGTGCCAAACCGGACCAGGTTTTGCCGCACCCTTTGGCGCCGTCGATTTGCACGGCACCGAACACCTCTAAGAGTTTAGCTATCTTTGCGTCGACAAGCCTAGGCCTGTACTCGCCAGGTTTCAGAGCCATTATTCACCTCCATCATACATTTTACGCCGTTTCTATCTTACATTTTACACCATTTTGAACTTATATTTTACACCATTTACATCTTACATTTTACGCTTTACTGTTTGTCGAAATGCTTACACCGTTCCGCAAAGTGCCAACCTTGGAAGTCAAAACGGTCCAAGTTCGGAAACAAAAACGATCCGACTCCGGAAACGAGACGCGTCCAAGTCAGGTATTGGAAATGGTTCAATTCAGGAAGTAAAAACGGTCCAATATTGGAAACAGGACGGCGCAAACGCTTGATAATCCAGGAAAACTAGTTTATTGAATTATATGAACAAAACCGACGATACGAGCAATCCGGCCTACCTACGAGCATGCAAATACACATTCAACCGACAACTGGTTCATGCTATCACGTCAGGGTAATTGCCTCACACTCGACGGTCTGAACTTGAGAGCAAAAACGTTTTCATATCCGAAGACAGTCAGTCGAACAAAACTATGACAAAAGCGATACTATATTATATAGTACTCTTATCGAGAGTAGTTTCGCTGAAAGTTGGGATGAACACGGCCACGACTTCTCCGACTATCGATGGTGCTTGGCGCGCTCAAAGATCATCCGATGAACGCCTACGATATCAATAAATTCCTGGCTCCACGCGGCACGGGCAACTGGGTGAAGGTCAGCGAGCAATCCGTATATCGCATCACACTCAGGCTGTGCGAGCACGGATTCACCCGTATCGACAGTTCCGAAAGCGCTTCGGCGTCAAAGCGGATCTATGCCATCAACCGCGCCAGGCCAGGCGCGATTCCACGCGATTCCAGCCCTTCAGCGAGGCCCGGGAAACACTGCTGCTCTGCGCGGACAGTTACGACCTCATCGCCCGTTGGGCGCGTCATTTCCAAGATAATTTTTATGGTGAAGCACCCTCCGAACCCGACTTGGTGACAACGGCGACGACGGATCAGGCTGGCGGGGAACAGAATTCCACGATGCCGCAGTGCAACCAAAGCCAAAGTACGCACACGAAACGATACGGCACCACCGACAGCGCCGACAGCGCGGTTGATAGTCAAGCGAACGGCTCAGCCGACGAACCACTATCAATCGACGATATGGCCGAGCGAGCAAACCAACACAACCCGCATCGCAACCGCGATTCCGCAAGCAAAACAGGTAGCGCAACCGTCGTGGTGCAAGGACAGCGTCTCACCGGTTCGTTGCCCATTTCCCGTTTGGATATTCATCTGCAATCGATGGCCGGCCGCGGCCGCATCGCCGACACCGAAGATTTCGAGGTACGCTTGCACCATTGCAAAGCGGCAGATTTCCGAATCGTCAACAAAGCGGGAACCCTGAGCGTGGCCAACATCGGCACGCCGTGGGACAGCTTCTCGTTCGCGATGTTCAACCCCGCGCAATGGAACACAGGCGTCGAAGTGGCGGACGTCGAGATTCACAGCGGCTCCATGAAGTGGGACGGCACGGCAAGCAAAACGTTCAATTTCGAGTGCCACAGCGGCTCCGCGCAAATCACAGGACTGCCGCAGGGCTACGGCTACACGACCCAAATCAGCGGAAGCACGGTTCTTATTGACGGCGAATCAGCGCTCAGCAGCCGACCAGGTTCGCCCATGCTCAACCTCGATCTGCGTTCCAACAGCGCGTCGGTGCAGTGACGGCCGACGCTCCCCGGCGGTCATCGACGTCCGACCGCGAGATTCCGGCCAAGACCCGCTATGCGACGGACTGGAACCGCTGAACATTGGCCGCCACCGAATTGCCGAGGTCAACCCCACGACCGAAACCGCTTAAGTTGTTATGCCCGTACTTTCGCCGCTTTCGTAGGGTCGTTGAAGACCACGGCACCCTCGACGTCCCCTCCGGCGGCCACATAGGCCTCACGAGCCGCATCGTCATTCCACCGCTCACCCACGAGCACGCCATGGTTGAGCATGATCTCACGCTGGGCGCACGATGCGACAAGCGCGTCGTGCGTCACCACGATGATGGTAGTGCCCCGGGCGTTGAGCTCGCGGAAGAGATCAAGCACGATCTGCTCGTTCTTCTCATCAAGATTGCCAGTCGGCTCGTCGGCAAGGATGAGCTTGGGATGGTTGATCAGGGCACGGGCGATGCACACGCGCTGCTGTTCGCCGCCGGAAAGCTGGCCGGGCAGGTGTCGGGCGCGGGTCTTGAGGCCCACATGGTCGAGCGCCTCAAGCGCCTGGCGCTCGTCGACGACGGAATGGTAGTACTGCGCCACCATCACGTTCTCGACCGCCGTCAGATGTGGGACGAGGTAGAACTTCTGAAAGACCAGACCGATGACGTTCTTGCGCACGTCGGCCAGCTGCGAGGCGTTCAAATCATCGAGCCTACGACCTTCAAGCTCCACGGTGCCGCCGGACGGCTTATCCATGCAGCCGATGATGTTCATCAGCGTCGTCTTGCCGGAACCGGACGAACCGACGATCGCGAGCCACTGGCCTTCGGGAACGCTGAGCGTCAGGTCGTCCACGGCATGAAGATCGCCGTATGTCTTCGAAATATGGTTGAGTTCAAGCAGCATTGCCGCCCCTTTCCGTAAGTATTGAAACAAAAGTCAAGTCATTCGGTTTTGATGCATGGGGTTTATGAGTCATCCCGTATTCACTCCTCGCGCAACACAACAGCCGGATCGATGCGCACGGCCGAGTGAATCGGCAACAATGAAGCCACAACGGCTACGAGGGCGGCAAGCAGAACGGAAGCGACGGCAAGCGGCCAGTTCACGGCCAGATGCTGACCGAATACCGACGAGCTGAGTTCCCGTGCGAGCAGATAGCCGGCCACCGTGCCCACGAGACCACCCAACAAGCCATAAATCGCGGATTCCACCGTGAATTCGAGGGCGATGTCGCGCGAGGAGGCGCCAAGGGCCTTACGCAAGGCGATTTCCCCCTGCCTCTGCGCGACGATTGATGAGATCGTGGTGCCGACCCCGACCAGCGTCAGCGTCAGCACCACGAGCGTGACGATGAGGAGCAGCGTGCGCAGCATGGTGACGATGCGCACGTTCGAGGCCGTGATACGCGTGACTTTCTGAGCCTTCGCGGCCAGAGACGGCCGCCTGTTGATTGCATTGGCCAAGGCGCCAAGGGCGGCGTCCGGGGCATTGACCGAATACTCGACCACGTCGGCGCCACGCTCAAAACCGGTCATTTTGGCGACGTCGGCGTTTGAAGCGTAGACTATCTCATCCTCACTGCCACCGGTGTCGACGATGCCGGCGACGCGAAATTCCATGCCACCGGCGTTCGGCGCGGTCGGATGCCATTCGGCCGGCGAGACGCACGGGTTCTCGTATCGCATCACCGCTGAGGAGACGTGGCCGCCAGCGGGCTCGATATAGGACATTTTCATGCCCGCCATGCCCCTGCTCATACCTTTTTCGGAATCATGCGACATACCGGACATATCGCCACCTGATCCATCCGACGAATCAAGCGACATACCAGCCATGCCACCGCTCGCAGTATTCCCCGAGCCGTGCGACATACCGGACATCCCGGAGTGCTTGTCCCCGGATTCGTCGGAACCATTGGAACTGTTGGAACCGCTGGAATCATGGGGCGAGGCGGGCACCGACTCGGCTTTGCCCGGGCGATATTTCATGGTGATGACCGAGCCGATCTTGACGTCGAGCTTGGTGGCGGCGTCACGCCCCAGCATGACACCACCGTCGCCGGGCCACTTGCCTTCGATGCTCCAGTGGCGGTTCAGCGCCTTTACATCATGCGGGTCGACGCCAGCCGCGACGAACGGCAGTGAGTTGATCTGCACGTTCTCGTAGCGATAGGCCGCCGACTTCGCAGAGCCAGCTTCGTTCACCATCGCGCTCAGCGACTTCACCGCGGCATCGCTGAAACCGCCACCGGGCACACTTGCCTTGTCTCGCACGCCTGAATCACCGGTTTGAACGGAGCCGGACGAATTGGACTGGCCGGAACCGGGGTTATCCGTATTCGACATCCCGGCATCAGAGCCCTGTGAACCCGCCGTGGCGCCGCCCATTTTCATGTCGTTCATACCGCCCATACCACTGCCGCCACCGGCCCCGGAATCAGAATCGGCCAGCTGCCGATTGGGAATGACGACGAGATTGGCGCCGTACGAACGCATCTCGTCGTTCATCTGCCGCGGCACCGCAATGCAGATGGTCGCGAGACAGAACAACGTGGCCGCGCCCACCAGCGAGGCCACAACGGCCATGACGGCTCGCGAGCGCCGCCGGAAGACCGCGCCCCGCAGCATTCGCATGAACATGCGTCGGTTGGTCATTTGCCGTCTCGAGCGGCTTTGCAACTGGTTTTGGTCGTCGTCATCCGCAACGACGGGTTTGCCGTTCCTGACGTCACTCATGCCATCCTCCAGCAATACACGTATTACGATTCTTGTTCGCGGGCCGCGTCTGCGCAACGCGCCTGTCTTCATGCTCACCTGCCATGCAGCACCTCCGCGGGTCGCACACGCAGTATTGCGCGGATTGACGAGAACGAGGCGATCAGTATGGTGATGGCCAGAAGTACGAACACCAGAACAAATACCATCGGCCGCATCGCGACGCCGGAGCCGAACACGACGTGCCCGATCACCTGCGCGACCAGTGACCCTAGGCCGGCGCCCAGGAGACCTCCGGCCAACGAAATGACCGCCGTTTCGGTGAGCATGAGCCTTGAAACCGCACCGTCCGTGGCTCCGATCGCCTTGAGCAACGCCAGTTCGGAACTGCGCTCACCTATCGAGGAGGCCATCAGGTTCGCCACGGCGATGGCGGCCGCCACCAAACTCAGCGCGGTCATCAGAATCATCACCGCCTGCGTCTTGCGCAGCACGTCACCTTGCAGCTCAGCCACCTGCCGTACCTGCTTGGCGACCGCGTCGGGCATCACCTCTTCGATCTGATAGGCGATGGAGGAGGGGTAGGCCGTGCAATACCACGTCTCCCACTCCTCCTGGCTGAGCGCGGCCGGGTCTTTCTCGGCCTTGCGGGCCAACGCGTTTTCGGGCGTGGTCAGCGCTTTCACTTCGATTTTGTTGACCGAATCCGGTAGGTCCGCCAGGCGCTGGGCCGACCATGAGGGGACGTAGATGCTCTGTGCGTCCTCGTCACCGGAATCGAAGATGCCGACGATGCGCACGCGCTGGGTGCGACGCCGGCCAGAGGCCGTGTCCTTGGCGAGGGTGACGGTGTCGCCTACCTTGGTGCCTGTGGCGCGCGCAAGGTCCCGGCCCATCATGCCCTGCGGCAATCGGCCTTCGGCGCCATCCCTGGCCCAGGCCCCGTCGACCTTCCACCATGAGCGCATGCCCCGCACGCCTGCCGTGACCGAGGTGCCGGTGGGGAGTTTGATCGTCTTGTGGAACCACGTGCCGTTCACTGGCACCTGCCGCTTGCCGAGCGTGGCGCGGATGTTGAGTTCCGGCGCGAAATCGGTGATGTTGTATGCCCAGAACGTCGTCTTGATGTTGGCGGCGTCCGACTCCTTGAGGAACGCGGTCGGATCGGCGCCCGCATCATCCGTGTTGTAAAGATCCGACACCACCGCGTCTGCTTTGGGTTGCACCACGATATTCGAGCCGTATGTGGACAGCTCCGCGTTGAGTTTGTCGCCCACGTCGAACACGACGCCGAGCATCGCCACGCAGATCGTCGCCGAAAGGCACACGGTCACCGCGATCAGCAGCCGTCGTTTGAACTGCCGGGAAAACGAGCGGAACACCATTCTCAGGAGGAACATCATTCTCCCCTTCCATACGACATACCGACCAAGTCATCCACCCGATCCGCCGAACCACCCACGCGCTCAAACTGGCCGACCGGCCGGTTCATCAAGCAATCCGCGCAGCGGTTCGAACCAACTGTCCGACCCCGCAAACCAGTCGTCCAACCATCCGGTTCAGCACAACCAACCAGCCCAACCGTCCAACCAGCCGGGCCACTCACCCAATCAACGCGACTGCCCGATAATCCGACGGTGCCATTCACCTGGCAGCCAATCCACGTCCGAATCCCGCGGCCTCTAGCGGCCCCTTTTCGGCAATTTCCTGGCTCCCCGCCGAAAAGAGGCCATTTAGCCGTGCCTCGTGGCCTTTTTTCGGCATAACCATGCATAACTGCCGAAAAGAGGCCATTTGGGTCCCGTAAACGGCCCCTTTTCGGCATAAACCGGGTTGCGCACACGTTCGACGTCGACATCGCGACCCCTCAATCCTTGAAATGACTCGACAGCGCGTCGAGGTCGGGCGTATGGATGGTGATTTTGCCGTGCGCCGCCCGGTACGGGAACGGGATCGGGTTGCAACCGCCCTTGAAGCCGATGGTGGCGACGTTCATCTCCACCTCGCAACGTTTGCAGATGATTTTCCCGTTCTTTTCGTAATATCCGGCATCACCGCAGGTCATGCACGCGTCGAGCCCGACGCCGTACGCGCCGCCGTTCTTCTTGATGATGATGAAACGCATCACGGTGCCGTCTTTGGCCTTGTATTGGAAGCGATGCAGATGGCCGTCGTCCACCTTGCTGAACGGGATGGTGGCGGTGGCGCCGTGCAACGAGTATCCCTCGGGAGGGGAAAGCGTGGGCTGCTCGTGGAGCTTCGCGACGCCGGCGGTCAATGCCGCGGCCACGACGATCATTCCGACCAGGCTCCACACCGCGGAGGCCATCGCCCGACGGCGGAACGCCTTGTGCGTGCGGATCACGGCGTCGTTTTCACCGACCGGTTTCATCCGCAAGCCCGCCACGACCGACGCAATTACGGGAATGATGAAGACCAGCGCCTGCGCGATGACCATTCTGGTGTCGTTATTGGCCGCGGCGATGAGCACCGTGAAGGAGGCGCCGTCGAACTCGACCAACATAAGCGACATCAGCAGCGAACAAAGCTGGGTCGCATGGCAAACAAGCAAAATCAGAAGCATGAGCATGGATGCGGTCAGGAAGCTGCCATGCACCGCCGTCGTGCGCATCGTGCGGAAGATCGCCGCCACCGCAACCGCGGTCCCGACACCCAGCGCGAAGCCGAGCGCCCGCAGCAGCATTTTGGAGGTGAAAGCCGATTCGCCGGTCTCCACAAAGCTCGTCAGCTGCATGATGACGTCTTGCAGCGCGAAGAAGGTGGTCAGGGCGATACCGATCGCCGCGACACCGTTGGCCGCATGCAGACGAATCGGGTGTTGGTGCCATTCGCGCCTGAACCTGCCCGACCCGGCCATCACGACGAGCATCAGCACATCGCACGACACCGCGCCGATGAGCACCGGCAGATTCACGCCGGAACGGCGGTCCACAATGACCAGCAGACGCAACACGGTGAAGACGACGACCGCACCAAGCCCGACCAAAAGCCCGTAAAGCCGCCAGTTTCGGCTCAGCGGCACATCACGCCCCTCGCCCACACCGAGCAGCACGCTGAGCGTCATCACCAGCAGGGCCGGAGCCAACGCCCCCGACAGAGCACCCACAAACTGCTGTAGCATCGCACTACCTTTCCATATGCATCCATGCCGTCTTGGCCGAGGACACAACCGGCTTCGGACCCCTTACCGAATCAGCCGTCAGGGGTTCCGAAGCAATATGGTTCTCACGACACGGCGATATCCACCGGATCGGCCGATCTCACCACTGATGCACGACGTAGTTCCAGTCGAAGGTGGCCACGATGGGCTTGGTCCAGAAGCGACCCTTGACGCCGGTGTCCGGATCGACGTGAAGCGTCCACCCGTTGGTCTCCGGGCTGTAGATCGTGTAGGTGAGCTTGTACTGGCCGGCCTTGTCGAGCTTTATGTTGGCGCCGTAATGCGGGCCGTCGTCCGCGTTCATCTCCATGAACGTGCCGTCCTGCTTGTTGTTCGGGTCGTTCTTGTCTTCGATCTGGTACTTGACGGTGAGCTTGGGGATGAAGTCGCCCGTGCCGTAGCCCAGGTTGTTGTCCTTCAGGGCGTGGATGTCGGCCTCGAGGTGCAGGTTCGATTCTGCGGCCGAAAGCCCCATGCCCGCCGGGTACATGTCGACCGGCTGGAAGTAGACGGTCGCGATGTTCAGCGGGAAGATCTGCTGGTCATGGCCGATCGGGATCTCCTCGAACTTGGCGCCGTTGGCGTTCTTCCTGTTGTCGTCCTTCTTGTCGGCGGATTTGGAATTCGAAGCGTCGGACTTGGGGTCGGACTTGTCGGCACCGTTAGAGCCGCAAGCGCCCAGAGAAAAGGCCAAAGCCCCTGCCGCCACGGCCGCCAGAAGAGCGGTGATTCTCCTATGTATTATTGCCATTTTTTCTTCCTTTTGTACTGCGTTTTCTGGTATTTTGTTATAACGAATCCTTGACCGGCCGCACCAGCCGACTCTCGAGGCTGTCTACGCCATCGGTTGACGGGTTGACATCCGACTCATGCGGAATTCTCGGAGGCGCCCGGATCCGGCATTGACGCCGGTTCCGTCGGAGTGCCGGCCGCCGTCGCATTCCCGGATGGCATTGAAGTCCTGGATGCCGTGGGCGGAACCGGCACCTTCGACGCCGCCGAAGCCGCAGACGCGGGCACGCTGCCGGCAGCCCCGCGCCGCCGGTGCCGTCGAACCCCGAACCACGCGTAGAGCGCCACCATCACCAAAGCCGCCACGCCTTGCGCCGCAAGGGTCTGAGCGTATGGATAGATGCCGAGCCACTCGTTGGTGGGCATGGCGGCCAGGTACGTGCCGTTGATGGCGTCGCCTTCGATCAGCGCGTGGACGCCGCCGCCCGCGAAGGTGACGGCGAGCACGGCCAGCAGCACCGAGGTGACGCCGAAGAACGGCCCCAGCGGGATCTTGACGGAGGTGAAACGGATGAGCGCGAAGACGACCACCAGCACCACCGCGGCCGCGACGCCGCCGATCCACATGCCGCGCACGTCCCGCGTCATCGAATAGACGCTTTGGTAGAACATCACGGTTTCGGCGCCCTCCCGGAACACTGCCAAGAAGCTGAGCATCGCCAGTGAGACGACGCCGGCGAACGTCATCGACTGAGCGGAAGCCACGCCGGAAACGACGTTCCGTGTTTTCGAGCCGATATATGCTCTCCATGCATCGGTGCCGGACTTCGACAGCATCCAGTTGCTTGTGTAGACCAGCATGCACATCGCGATCAGAGCCACGATGCCCTCCAGGTTCTCCTGCTGAGGCCCGTTGCCGTCGAACAGCAGCGCGAACAGCACGGCCACGACCCCCGATCCGAGCAGACCGACAAGCACGCCGAGATAAATCCACTTGATCAGTTTTCTGTTGCCGGACTTCGCTAGGTACGCGATGATCGCGGCGACCACCAGGAGCGCCTCAAGCCCCTCGCGCACCAGGATGAGGAACGCCTGCCCGATGGAACTGGTGGCGAATCTGGTGGCGCCGCCCACCTGGTCGGCCGCGCCTCCGTCGAGTCCCTTGGCGTCGGTGACGAGGTTCGCCTTAAGGTCGTCGGCCTGCTTGACGATGCCGGTCGAGGCGTCTCCGCGAACCATCGCCTTGCGCAGCTCCTTGAAGCAGCTTTCCATGTAGGAGACGCGAGAACCGGAGATCGCGTTCATCACGTTCTTCTCGAAGCCGAGCTTTTCGTAGTACTGGTAATACGCCTCGTTGACCTTGTCGGAGCCTTTCTCGCCGTCGCCGGCCTTCGCGGCCGCGACGCCCTGATCGAGCACCTTGCCTATCTGCTGCGCGACCTGAACCCAGGTGCGGTCGCCTTTGCCGTGGAACTTGGTCTTTTTGTTCTTTTGCAGCACTTTGCGTTGCGCTTTGGTCCGTTCCGCGAGCTGGGCGGCGTATTCTTGCGGTTTCGCGAGATTCGGGGACGCGTCGAGCCGGGTCGCCGCATCGATCAGCTCGCCGCAGAGCGCGGCGGTTCCGGACTTCAGCTCATCCGCATGCCCGTCCGAATAGGTCAGCTGCTGGACGGCTTGGAAACCGTTGGCCTCGTTCTGCTGGCGGTCGGTCCCTAAGGTGTCGCGTACGGCCCGACTGAAATTGCTGGAGGTATAGCGCGAGACGGCCGCGCTCATCTGCGAGGAGGCGGTCGGACGGTCGCCCGCGGCATAGGCATCGACCGCCTGCTTAAGCTGTGCGCCAAGCCCGCTGGCGACGCCGCCCCAAGTCGCCTCGGCGGAGGCGGTCACGGAAGCGTCGGCGGCCGATCCGACGGCGACAGCGTCGTCATCCCGCGGAGCGGCGAAGGCATACGAGGCCGGCACCAGCATGAACGCCAGCGCCAACGGCACCAGCACGGCATGCCACCGTCTCAACATCCATACTTTCGCCTTCATACGATTCGCCCTTCCGCCTCCGTCGCACCTCACGGCATGGCTTCGCAACAGGGTAGGGCAAATTCGTCTCGGAAAAAAGACTTGTTTTTAAAATCTTCTTGTGGTATATAGGCCGTCCGTTTCATATTCAATGGTTACCAAAGTAACAATTGGAAATAGCCATCGGTTGCTTTTGGCGACTACCGGATCTGAAATGCTGCGCCGATTCAAACCTTAGGCGAGCCTGCAAGCAACCGGAATCCTCCATCCGAAGTCTATGGCGAAGGACTTCTTGCAGGCCGTCCCCGAATCTGCGGACCATTTACGGACCAAATCGCAATTCCTGGGTTGCTTACCGGTCGAGGAATTCGCCACTCAATGACAAATTCAATCTAATGCAATACAACCAACGGCAAGTCATCCACTATCGCCGAACCAAAATCTGGCTTACCTTTCAGTTTTTTATTTTTTATATTTCTTTTTATCTTTTTTATTTCTTTTTATCTTGCTGCTATCGTCATACCAGTGACAAGCAAATAGTTACGTCAGATGCGGGGTGGCTTATGAAGAAAACCACAAACCGACAATCTCGAATCCCTTCAAGCCAACGGCCGGACGCATGCCGCCGGCTCTTATCGGCCGGGATTCGGTCATCGAGGATTTCAACGAGGGACTGGACGATGGCCCGGGCGCCCCGGGCCGTCTGATGCGCGTGACCGGCGCCCGAGGTGTCGACGAAACGGTGATCCTCACCGAATTCGGCCGCATCGCGAAGGCACGCAGCTGGGAAGTGATAGACGAGACGGCTTCGGCCGGTCTGACCAAGCGTTTGCTTGACGGACTCTCGACGCCGAGCCACGGCGTCGGCATCACCGCAAAACCGACCTTGCAAATTCCCGCGTTAGGCACCGTTTCACTGGGCGAAGCGGACATAAGCGCACAAACCATGCCGATGACGCCGCGAAACGCGATGAGCAGACGCTTGGACAAGCTGGAACGCAAGCACGTGGGCCTAATTGATCACCATCGATGAGACGCAGGCGGCGCAACGCGACGACATGGTCGCACTCGCTACGGCGATCCAGCACCTGACACGCGAGGAACGCAATATCGCCTTCGTCTTCGCCGGACTGCCTTCGATATCGTCGAAATGGCTTAATGACCAGCTTCTTACATTCCTACGCCGCGCCCAGCCGGAACTTCTGGGGGACATACCGCTTGCCGAAGTACACGACGCCTTTGCGGACACATTCGCGCTTTCGGGAATGCCCATCGACGGCGAGGCGCTGGACCTGGCAACGAATGCGACCGAAGGCTATCCTTTTATGATTCAACTAGTGGGCTATAACATTTGGCGCGTGGCCCGTAAGGAGCAACGCAGACCTGACGAGACGAATAACGGAAATGGCATAAATACCGAATTCGAACCATCAGGACCTGCCAAATCAAAACATTCAGAAGGCCAAAGCAAACCGACAGTGAGCGTCGAAGCCGCCAAGACCGGCGTAAGAGACGCCCTTGCAAGGCTCGGCGACACGGTTCACAGTCCAGAACTCGACGGACTTTCCGCAGTCGACCGCACCTATCTTCTCGCCATGGCCCAGGACGACGGCCCGTCTTCCACATCCGTTGTCGCCGAACGGATGCACAAGAGCGCAGCATACGCGAATACGTACCGCACGCGGCTCCTGGAAGCCCAAGTCATCAAGGAAGCGGGTTTTGGACAGGTCGACTTTGCCATACCGTATTTAAGGCAGTATCTACGCGAACACGCGGCCTACTATCTACCGAAGTCGGAGAACAGCAAGGCCTGACTCCCTATAAGTTACACCGAATTTTCGCGGGTGACGCGCCTGACTGCAAATGCAGATGCAGAAAAGCGACATCCCACCGACCGAGACGGAAATCAGTATGACAGGATATCGGCATGACACTGGACGCGGCGGCGTAGGGCATTGACCAGGGCGACGCCGGTGGCGGGACTATCGCCGACCGTCAGGCTCGCATCACCCTGTTAGCGCAAGATGCGCATGGTTTAAAAACAAGAGGTCTTCATGCCATTTTTGCACTGCATTCTGAATGCGTTTGCCTTGCCCGGGTGTGACTGCTTCATGGTTTCCGATGGTGCGTATGTTGCCGTTGCGGTTGGATTGCAGGAAACGTATTGGCCATTCATGCATGACTCAATGCCGGCTGAGCCGGTATTTCGGTGATGATGCCGTTGGGCCTGCGATCGGTATCAGGCGTCGCGTCATAATCGTAACCGTCGCGGCAGGGTCGCTCGAAACCACCGGACGGGTACAGCTTCCTATAGAAGTCCATAGGCTTAAGCTCATCACCGAAACGGCACGTCAAATAGGCACGTTTAACCCGATAGAACTCTCCAGCGGAACGATCGTCACCAAAAAATCTCATCATGAAGCACTTTCACCGCTACGGCGCTACCCTATCAATAGGTTTAAATGAACGCTTTGGTTCCCGAGTTCAAGTTAGAAGTGCAGCATCCGTGGAACGATGCAATTGCTTATGTCCCACCAACGGGAAGAGTGCCGCACCCAGCAAGCCGTCTTACAGACATTTGTCGAAAGAGAAAGGAAACCGCATAGCCGAGCTGCGGCCGAGGGACTGGAAGGCGCGCGACAGCGGGCGAGCTGGGACCTGCGCCGTCGACGGCGAGCCGGGACCCAAGACGCGGCGTTGGTTCGCATCGAACGAGGACGAGTCGTACCTGCCCTACCGGCCCGCCCAGGCCTTCGCGCCGGAAAAGGACAGGCTACCATCAAAGGAACGACCAATACCGCACTTCCGACTCGAACCCGGAATCAATAACCCCCTGTGTGCACTATGATATAATACATATCAACTTTATCGGTCCCTTGCTCCTCCCGCCAG
Organism: Bifidobacterium bohemicum DSM 22767; assembly: GCF_000741525.1. Lineage (GTDB taxonomy): Bacteria > Actinomycetota > Actinomycetes > Actinomycetales > Bifidobacteriaceae > Bifidobacterium > Bifidobacterium bohemicum. Next base: position 631,454 of record NZ_JGYP01000002.1, read on the forward strand.
GAGGAAGAAAGCGACTACGCAAATGCCGTATTCAGAACGGATCAAAGGCGATATCTCACGCATAGACGATCAGCGCGCCAGCCTAACCGGCGAAATCGCAAGCACCAAGAAGCGCCTCACCCAACTTCGCGCGGCCCTCGAACATGTCCACAGAAAGCAAAACCATTTCGAGGATGAACAGGCCAACCGACGAGCCGCTTTGCGAAACCTGCAATGGTCAGGCCTGCAGAACCGCAGCGCCCAACGATATGCGGAAATGATGGGCAACATGATCTTAGGCGGCGCTTACACCAACGTCAACGACACCTTCAACGAATGTATCCGCCTGATCAAAAACCAGATCGAGGAAGCCGAACTGCAGATTCCTGATCTCGAACGGATCATCGGCAACCTCGATACGGAACGGGCCGCATACCAACAAGACCTGAACCATGCGCTCGCATGTGAACAGGAGGACAAGCAGAGGGAGAACCTCCGCATGGAGGCCCGCAGGAGAGGGGAGTGGTGATGGCTGGGGAAGATCCAAATCTAGTCATCGTCGACAACTACGTAGAAGGTGTCGGGAGTGGCCGCAAAGACTATGGTCTGTCGCTTGACGACCAGATGAAGCAATACCTGTCCATCATGGACAAAGTATGCTCCGAAGCAATACCCTCCGGAACGATACATGACGCCCTGGTGGCCTTCGTCACCGACATCAGAACCCTGTACGGCGAAAAATCGGGAAAACTCAGCTCGATTTCAAACACATTATCCGACACCTGCGCAAACTTCATTGCACAGGTGGACGAAGACGACCAGTTCCTGTATTAAACGGATAAAAGCACAGAGGGAGGAGGGCAAGAATGGCACGGAAAATAGAACTCGCTCCGGATAAGCTTGAGAAACTCATCCAGGAGCTCGGAGAGTTGAACGCCCATCAGAACGAGTATTCGCATTTAAAAACGTATAGCATGGACGGTTCCGGATCGGCGGTATCCGCATTGCAGGACGTCGCGCGGGAGTACGTCGCATTAGGGGATTCTTTGCAGTCCTTATTCGACAAAACCCGGGAGTTTCTAACCAAAGCGAACTCATCCATGAAAGAGGCGGACCGTGCCGCCGGCAGCCAATTCGGCGAACACGCACACTGACCGGAAACACCGAGTCACGAGCAATTCAGGCAACCGTACAAGAAGGTGCGAATGATGGCAGAACGCAGGGATTTCACAGCGAACACCAAGCAACAGCTGATGCATTGGGCTGAAGAGATCGAGGCGGAAAGCGGTTGGGACAAGTTTGCCGACTTGTCCGAAGAATCTTTCGAGATGGGACTGCTGCCAATATTGCTCAGAGATACGATCGAAACAAGTTCAGACACCACCGACAAATACAAGCGCACCCTCCTTGAGATCAACGATGCCTCGAAACGACAGATCGTGGGGATCTGGTCGAAAGTGAATAACGACGCGAGCACTGCACTGACCAATTTCGTGGCGACCCAGTCAGACCTCGAGGGTTTCCGAAGGCAGGTCGACATCCTTGCGCAGGCAATGGGCGCCGGTTCCACAACCGGAACGTTGGACCTCTCCTATATAGCCGGAGCCCTCAACGGCATCGACGATTACAACAAGAAAAGCAAGCTCTTCCACGAGATGGCCAGCACGAAGGGGCTCGCAAGCAAGACCGCTCATGACACCAAGACAGCTCCGGCGTTACTCGAAGCACTCAAGACGATGGGAGGTAAGTTCGCCAAGTACCTGCCGAATCTGGAAGTCGGACAGGAGTGGAGCATACCCGTCGGCCCGGGACTCGAGCTGACCTACCGGGTGTCAGCGAGAGACGGCGACGGCAGAACCACCCTCAGCGTGCCGGGATACGTCGCCAAAGACCAGCGCGGCGAACTGCTAAGCATGATTTCGGAAAGCCAGGACCTCAGCTCCGTTCGCATCGACGATAACGGCCGCCCCGTCAACACGCCGGGGAACAAGGACTATACCGAGTGGACCAGCGGCATCAACGCCAATCCTTCCGCCGGATTAGGTGGCTCTTGGAGCCGTAAGCACGGGGACAAGACACAAACATTTACGCTCAACGTCAATCGAAAATCACTCACGGTCACCGTAGGCGTATCCCAAGACGTCGGCAATAGCTGCTCCGTCGCTTCGGAACTCGGACTGTCCGCCGCGTTGGAGAATCATTGGGTGCACTTCCGCAAACCGCAACCAGTGCGACAGCCAGTATCCATACCATCACTGAACCTGAATTGGGAGGTTCAGCCGCTGCCACCAGCAACTAAGACCGCCATTGAAACCGAAATCCTTGTTACCGGCGCCTTGTTGCTACTACTCCTTCTCCTTCTAGGATTTACACTCGCTTAATCGGAACCACCATGACACACCGCAACCGCACACGCCGCACCGACAGGATCCTCGCACTCCTGCTCTGCATCGCCGCCATCCTCACGCCGCTGGCCGCATGCGGACCACACCGACCACAACCCACGCCCGCACGGCCCAAAACCGAGAAAATCACCTACCCCGCCGACTTCGTACGACGGTGCATGTACGACAAAAATATCCACACCCCGAAGGCCGTCGCCAAGGACATGAGGGAGCGCCAAAAGGAGTTCTACACCGACGCCTACGCCACCAAAAACGGGGACGTGGTCGGCATCGTCACCGAACAACAACGCCAGGCCAACATCAAGGACAACGACGAATGGATCGGCAGCGGCGAAAGGACGTTCACCGACCAGAACCCCGACTACCACTACGAGGTCAGCCCAGACGAAACCGAAATGAAAATATGGGCCAACAAGGACCTCGCACCCCTCCCGGGTTTCGGCATCATGGGGCAGACACCCCTCTACTACGGGTACAACTACTACATGAAACGCCACACCGGGCCATGGGACATGCGGATCACCATCTACAACTGCCACACCAACCAGATGATCACCACCTACAAATTCACCCAAACCCCTCAAATCAACATGGCAACCCTGGGAGACTGAACCATGACACGCCGCAACCCCCACACATACTGACGCACGAATCATAAAGCAACGCAATGATTGAACAAAGGAGATAACCATGGAACAAGCAGTCACCCTCTTCAATGGAACGGTGGAAATAAGTTTACCTAACGGATATGAACCAGTTAACGCCCGACCCAACGACAGCACGCATCCGACACCTCCGCCATTCATTGCAGCTTTGATGGCCGAATTACAAAAGTCGTTCACTGACGAGGACAGATCAGATATGCTGCAATCACGAACCCACGAGCTTTTCCGACGGGGTCATAACGCTTACGTCGCGGCAAGCTTGACGGGGCGCGACTGGGATGCGGCCAAACTCAATGAACGTCTCGACGGCTACTACCAAGGCATCGCGCGAAGTCTCCCGCTCGTCGCAAATGCTGAAATCGCAACCCGCCAAGCCAACAGCATCGACGAAGGCGACGAAACCACCAGCGGCAAGTCCATCGGCCTGATTCGCTACACGTTCGCCACTCCCCGGCACGACTGGTTCGCCAACACACTGCTGCTGCCGGCTGGCGAGCAGGAAGCCGTAATCAATATGGCATGCGACACGGAGCAACTACCAGCGCGCGCGATCGAGTTCATGTCCATCGCCGATTCCGCCAAGCTAGCAGGCACGGCCACATCGGATGTGCAGGCCGTGGACTCCAACCTCTGACCGGCGGCAGGTCCGACAGACCGAAGAATGCATGAGCTTTCATGGCACAAGTCCGTCCACAGTGCGGCCATCATGGGCGGCGCGCACGCAAAATGTCGCTTAGCTCACTCTACAATCGGAAGCGAACTTACCGGAAGATGGCTTTGGGCTCGCAACGACCGGCACCACAACCGCGGAGGAGCCGCGGAATGTCGGCAGATCAGGCAACCATGCGACCGGTTTGAAGGAGGAACTGATGTCAAATCAGCCAACAAGCAATACATCCGACGATGCGCGGGCAACGCACCCGGGCGACACGGTATTTACCGCCGGTGTCGGCACCAAAAGCCCCGAAGAGCATGAACTGCCGGAATCACTGAAAAGCGACCTGGACCTCTGCCTCGATATCCTGCGCAAAGTGCTGGGGGAGTACGACAAAGACCTGCTTTCCACATTCGACACCGTGCGCGGCTACGCCGTCAAAGCCAGCGCCGAGCACTATTCGGAGACCATCGGCAATGCCGAGACCAAGGAAGACAACCTCGAGAAGGCCGTCAAGGTCATCGACGGACTCAACGTGCATGACGCGCAGTTGCTGGCACGGGCCTTCACCACGTACTTCCATCTGGCGAACCTGTGCGAGGAGAACTACCGCGTCTCCACGCTGCACGACCGCGAGGCCGAGGTCGGCGAAAACGCCGCCACCGACCCCGTCAACGAACTCACGGGCGCATATCACCAGCTCATCGGTGAAATGGGTCCCGCGAAGGCCAAGGAGCTGCTGGACAAGCTTGAGTTCCACCCCGTGTTCACCGCGCACCCCACCGAGGCGCGGCGCAAGGCCGTCGAAGGCAAGATCCGCCGTATCGCAACGTTGCTTTCAGCCGGCAAACTGCTGGGCGGGTCCGACAAGAAAGAGAACATGCGGCGCCTGTACAACGAGGTCGACGCCCTGTTCCGCACCTCGCCGATCGCCCTGAAGAAGCCGACCCCCGTGGAGGAGGCCGACACGATTCTCGACATCTTCGACAACACCCTGTTCAATACGATTCCGCAGGTCTACCGCCGCTTCGACGACTGGCTGCTGGGCGACAAGGCCGGCACTGTCGAACCGCAGTGCCCTGCGTTCTTCCACCCCGGCAGCTGGATCGGCTCGGACCGCGACGGCAACCCGAACGTCACCGCGAAGGTGAGTCGCACCGTGGCGCGCAAATTCAGCGATCACGCGATTTCCGCGCTCGAAAACGCGACCCGTCGTGCGGGCACGAACCTTACGATGGAGGCGGTCACCACTCCGCCGAGCGACGAGCTGATCAACCTGTGGAACCATCAGAAGGAGATGAGCGAGCGGCTGACGGACAAGGCGTTGCTGATCTCCACGCAGGAGCTTCACCGCGCCGTGATGCTCGTCATGGCCGACAGATTGCATTACACTATTGAGCGGGACGCTGATCTGATGTACAAGAGCTGCGACGACTTCATCGCGGACCTCAAAGTGGTGCAGCGTTCGCTCGTGGCAGCCGGTGCGCCTCGGGCCGCCTATGGTTCGTTGCAGGACGTGATCTGGCAGGCACAGACCTTCGGCTTCCACCTGGTCGAGATGGAGTTCCGCCAGCATTCACTGGTGCATTCACGAGCATTGGAGGACATCCGCGAGCACGGCCTGCACGGCGAGCGCGGAGAGCTTCAGCCGATGACGCACGAGGTGCTCGACACCTTCCGCGCCTTGGGGTCGATCCAGAAGCGTCACGGGCAGAAGGCTGCGCGGCGCTATATCATCTCCTTCACCAAGTCGGCGCAGAACGTACGCGACGTCTACGAGCTCAACCGCATGGCTTTCGCCCATCCGGAGGATGTGCCCACCATCGACGTCATTCCGCTGTTCGAGCAGTTGGAAGACTTGCAGAACTGCGTAAGCGTGCTGGATGAAATGATCAGGATTCCCGAGGTTCAGGCGCGGCTTAAGGCCACGGGCGGCAGGCTTGAGGTGATGCTCGGCTATTCGGATTCCTCCAAGGACGCCGGCCCGACCACCGCCACGCTGGCTTTGCACTCGGCGCAGGGGCGCATCGCCGCGTGGGCCAAGGAACACGACATCGATCTGACGCTGTTCCACGGTCGTGGCGGAGCGGTCGGTCGAGGCGGCGGGCCCGCGAACCGGGCTGTGCTCGCGCAGCCGGTCGGTTCGGTGAACTGCCGTTTCAAGCTCACCGAGCAGGGGGAGAGCATTTTCGCGCGTTACGGCAACCAGGTGCTTGCCATTCGCCATGTCGAATCGGTTGCGGCCGCAACGCTTCTGCAGTCGGCCCCGAGCGTCGAGAAGACCAATACCGACATGACCAGGAAGTACTGGGACATGGCTCAGAAACTCGATGATTCGGCGCATAGGCGCTTCCTCGACCTGCTCAACACCCCTGACTTTACGCCGTGGTTCTCCACCGTCACCCCGCTTACGGAAATTGGCCTGCTGCCGATCGGCTCGCGTCCGGCCAAGCGCGGTCTGGGCGCCAAGTCGCTGGATGACCTGCGCACGATTCCGTGGGTCTTCTCGTGGGCGCAGGCACGCATCAACCTGGCCGCCTGGTACGGCTTGGGCACCGCGTGCGAGGAGTTCGGCGACCTCGATACGTTGCGTGCCGCCTACCGCGAGTGGCCGGTGTTCTCGACGTTCATCGACAACATCGAGATGTCACTGGCCAAAACCGACGAGCGCATCGCGAAGATGTACCTGGCGCTCGGCGACCGCGACGACCTGCGCGACAAGGTGCTTGAGGAGATGGAACTGACCCGCAAGTGGGTACTGAGCATCGTGGGCGACGAATGGCCGTTGCAGCACCGCCATGTGCTCGGCCAGGCCGTGCGCGTGCGTTCGCCCTATGTTGACGCGCTGTCGGTCACTCAGGTGCTCGCCCTGCGCCGCCAGCGCATGCTCGAGGCCGGCGGCGGCCGAACCCTGCCCGCCAATCACGAGGCCCCGAAGCCGAAGAAGGTGGACAACGAGGAGCTCAGCCGCGACCAACAGCGCAGCGGGTTCACCTACCTGATCCTGTGCACCGTGTCCGGCGTGGCCGCCGGTCTGCAAAACACCGGCTGAGTTTCGGCGCACAGGAAACCGGCATTAGCCGAAACGGGGCCTGCAATCCGATTCATATCGCGATGCAGGCCCCGTTCTTTTATCGGTCCGGTTTCCCGCCATCGCGGGACGCCCCGACACAACGCCGATCGACCAACAGCCACGGAGCCACACGCCTACTCACGCGAGGACAGACCCCGCTCTTAACCGCCATTTTGACCTATCAGTCGAAATACAAAATCCCGGGCCTTCAACCACTCATCAATATTGTCAAGTTACAAGCAAACAAGGGAAATCGTACATGATAGGCATCGAATATCCTGTGGAAGCGTGCAAATTATTTATAAAAAATCAGTGAAATCGTGTAGAATAGTATCTAGAAAGTTAGTGAAAACGTGCACAAAGCGGCGTGAAACGTTGGAATGAAGCGGGGATGACATGAAACGACAACTAATGGCTCAACTGGTCACCTGGAAAGACGACCCACAACGCAAGCCGCTCGTACTCGACGGCGCACGGCAGACGGGCAAGACGTGGATAGCCCGGGAATTCGGCCGCACGCACTTCAAACGGGTCGCCTACGTCTCCCTGCAGGACGACCCGGCGATGCAGGAGCTTTTCGCCGGTTCGCTGCGCCCGGAGCGCCTTATCTCCGGCATCGCGCTGGCGGCGGGCACGCGCATCGATCCGGCCGACACCCTCATCGTACTCGATGAGGTGCAGGAAGTGCCGCACGCGGTGGAATCACTGAAATACTTTGCCGAAGAAGCCCCGCAGTACCCGATCATCGCAACCGGCTCGACGCTGGGCATCACCATTCACCGCAACGTCTCGTTTCCGGTCGGAAAAGTCGACGTGCTACGTCTTTATCCGTTCTCATTCCGTGAGTTTCTCAACGCTTGCGGACAAGACCAGCTGACGCAGATCCTTGAAAGCGGGGACACGGATCTGATGACCGTATTCCATGAAAGATTCATGGAATACCTCAAATATTACATGGTCGTGGGCGGCATGCCCGAAGCGGTGCAGGCCTTCATCGACACTTACCCCGGCGTCGATTTCGAGCGAATTACCCGCATTCAAACGGCCATCGAACACGGTTACCGCAGCGACTTTTCAAAATACCCCGATGACATGCCGCAAGGGTTTGCACTGCGTCTGACTCAATTGTGGGATTCCCTGCCGCAACAGCTTGCGCGTGAGACCAAGAAATTCACGTATAGCGCCATCAAACCTGGCGCGCGCGGCCGAGAATACGACCTTGCGATCCAGCGTCTGCAGGACTCGTCACTGGTCACTCAGGTTCCACGCGCAAGAACCGTCGAATACCCGCTGCCGATGTTCGTGGACCGGTCCGCCTTCAAACTGTTCACCATGGACACCGGTTTGCTGCGTGAGATGAGCGGCATCGAGCCGCAGACCATTTTGGAGGGCGACAAGGTGTTCCGCACCGCCAAAGGCGCACTGGCCGAGCAGCTGGTCTGCCAGGAGCTGGTTGCCGCCGGTTTTGAGCCATATTATTGGACGGACACCAACGCGGCACACGAGCTGGACTTCCTCGTTCAAATCGACGGTCGAGTCATGCCGATCGAGGTGAAGGCCGGCGGCAATCTCAAGTCAACAAGCCTTAAATATGCAATGCGCAAATTCGGCATCACCTCCGCCGTACGCTTTTCATCCCTTCCGCCCCGCCACGACGGAGCGATCATCGACCTCCCGCTTTACGCGGTGAGCACACTGAAATCTCGGCCGCTCCAGCCGCAAAAGCAATAAGGTGCGAGACGCAGTTTGCCGCTAATCCGTCCGATGCCGTAGATTCGCAAGAGGCCGCAGTGACACCCGTCCGGCAAGCCACTGTCATATAGGATTACCACGCTTGCGGCTGAAACAGCCAGCCAGCACCGAAAACAAACGTCATAAGCAATGCACCAACAATTGACACGACGCCCTTAGATCGGTAATTCCCCGGTGTACGGCAACGCAGACACCGGTTGAATGACGACCGGAAACGGATTGGCACCCTCATCCGCAATATAGGTGCCCCGCCGAGTTGCTCACACCGCCCGCTCGGCCGAGGCGCCGGTGGCGCCCCAGGCCGAGTTCGTCCGTCCGCTCGCCGTTGGGCACCTCCTACCAATCAAGACTGTCGGAACCATAAACCCCCAATGGTGACGGCCGGCCTTCGAGCAGACCAACCCAGCCCATCATACGTTTGGGTTTGGCCGGCCGTCGTGGGTATCTCAAGGCCCGGGTCCCCTATGGTGCCGAGCTTGCTGGCGCCGTAAAACAGGAGATTTACATTGCTGACTTTACAAGTGTGCCATCTGGATAAATCAAGTTACTCAAGCTCCGGGTCTTAGTAAATATGCCTCGCATGTTGGTGACGTTCCGGGTGTTCCACTTGGATATACCGTCAGGTTGTCGAATCTCGTTCGCGACGCAGAACACGCTATCCATGTTCGTGACGTTGCCGGTATTCCAGGTTTCAAATCTGTCAATGGTCTCAAGCAGCGGAGTCACCCGGAACATGCAGTGGAGATCAGTGGCTTGGCTGACAGCGAGGTGAGTGACGTCAATGGTCTTGACACTAGGCAAGTTGGAGAAGGAGATATCGGCGCTTGCATCGTCATTTAGCACCGCTACTTAGTCTGAACAAAGTGCGAAAAGTACCGGAATCATCGTCTAGTTCCCATATTCCGGCCTGCTAAAGTGCGAAAAGTGCCAAAATCGCACTTTAGCTATATCACGCATGGGCCATCTGAATGACAATTTCAAGGAAGATGACATTCATGAGGGCATGGCCGAAACTACGCCTCGTCGATCAGGTCGAGCATCTGCGGCACAGTCTTCTTGCCGAACTCGACCTTCTGGCTGGTCGAGCCATCGGCGGCCGTCTTGTTGACGACGATGCAGGGCACGCTCATGGCGCCGTACTGGTTCTGCAACTCCGGGAAGTGCGAGATGTCGTAGGCCTCGGCGCGCACGGCGGGGTTGCCGGCGGCGATGCGCTGGGCGGAGAGAACGGTCGTGGGGCACATCGTGCAGGTCAGCGAGACCAGAACCATGACGTCCACGGACGCGGGAGTTCCGGCGGAGGCGGCGGAACCGGCAGCCCCGCCATCGGCGATGGACGCGATACGTTTCTCGCTGTCGTCATCCACCTTTTGGCCCGGGCCGGCGGCATTGTAGAGGCCAAGTACGAACGAGTTAAACTCGTGGCCGCTGGGTACGCCGTGGAAGGCCAGCCCGGTGGGCCTGAGCCGGCCCCCGTCGGACTCGTCGATCGTGCAGATGCGCACGCACGGGCGCACAAGCGGCAGGGGCGCCGTGACGTCGAATTTCGCACGGCCGTTCGCATCCAACTCGACGGAGCCATCGGCAGGCACGCCCGAGCCGGCTGCCAGACCGGCGGAACCGGACGAATCATGACCCTCGCCGTCAGCCACCACAGCAGTCAACTTGCCGTCGCTCAACGCCACCAATTCGTCGATGAACCCTTGCAACTGAGCCGAAAGCGGGGTTCGGTCCAACTCAAGCGACAGCCCCACCGGACGCGCCATGCGGGAGAACACGGCATCAAGCTGCTTGCGAATCCCGTCATTGAAGAAACCGGAGGTCTTGGAACGCGGAGCGCCGGTCTTGTCGGCGGCGGAAACAGCGGAGGATGGGGCGGGCGATGTGCCGGAGACCCTTGCCGCTGCCTCCTCGGCGGCCTCACGCCGCTCATACTTCGAGGAGGTGGGGCGAGGCGGCACCAAACCGGTCTTCTCGCTCAGATCCTTGGCGTACCGTTCGAGCTCCACGGCCGCCACCGCCCCGTCGGAGACGGCGGTGACCACCTGCCGCAGGTTCTTCTGACGCAGATCACCGGCCGCGTACACGCCGGCCGCGGAGGTCTCAAGAAAACCGTGCGTCACCACGTATCCCCATTCATCGAGGTCGACCACGTCCTTTAACAGATCGGTCTGCGGCAGGTACCCGGCGAAGACGAAAACGCCGAAACTATCGCTCAGAGTGGGTTTCCATGTGGTCTCTTCACCGGTTTTCGAATCCACCAGCGTAGCTTCGACCAACCCACCCTGTCCGGCAGAAACCGCCTTGAGCTCGGTATGATAACGGATCTCGATCTTCGGATTGGCCTTGGCCTCCGCGGCCACGGCCTCGTCGCAGGTGAAGTCATCGCTGCGGGCGATGACGGTAACCTTTTTGGCGTATTTGGTCAAGAATACCGATTCCTCGGCGGCGGAGAAGCCACCGCCCACGACCAGCACTTCCTTGCCGTTGAAGAACTCGCCGTCACAGGTTGCGCAATAGGAAACGCCGCGACCAGCGTATTCCGCCTCGCCCTCGAAGCCGATCTTGCGAGGGTTGGCGCCGGTGGCGATAAGAACGCCAAACGTCTTCAAGTCACCACGGTTGGTGTGTATGGTTTTGATGTCGTCCTGCACATCGAGGCCAGTGACCTCCGCAGACATGAACTCGGCACCGAAATCCTCGGCCTGCCCGCGCATAATGGACGTGAGCTGGCGCCCCTCGATCGACGCGACCCCCGGGTAATTGACCACCCTGTTCGTAATGGTGACCTGCCCGCCGTACTCATCCTTCTCCACAATCAGGACGCGATATCGAGCGCGCGCGAGGTACAGCCCGGCCGTGAGTCCGGCTGGCCCGCCTCCGATCACCACGACATCATACAAATCATCCTGCTGTTTCATGCTTTTCTCCCGCATCCTGCCTTAATCCTACCGACGGTCCACACTGCAATACTCTAGCGCTCCGCTATTGAAAAGCTAGATTGTCAATCGGTCTCTATCCCGTAGGCACTTTACACCGGAACCGCGGAAGCCTCCAGAGAGCCTTGGAACTCCGCCATTCTCCACAAAACGTTTCCCATGGTATTGCCGTAAAGTGCCTACGGAACGAAACGACAGGGTCCGATCAGAGCTGGCCGACCAGATCCAGGCTCGGCTCGATGGTCTCGTCGCCGGGGGTCCAATTGGCCGGGCACACCTGATCACCGTGCTCGTAGACGAACTGCGAGGCCTTGACACGACGCAGAATCTCCTCGGCGTTGCGTCCGACGTTCGAGGAAATGACCTCGTAGGCAACCACCTTGCCGTCCGGGCTGATGATGAAGTCACCACGCTCGGCCTGGCCGTTGACCTCATCATAGGTGTCGAGGTCGCGGGCGAGCTTGTTGGTCGGGTCGGCGATCATCGGGAACTGGATCTTGTTGATCTTCTCGTTGGCCTCGTGCCAAGCCTTGTGAACGAACTCGGTGTCGTGCGACACGGAATAGATCTCGCAGCCCGCGTCCTTGAATTCGCCATAGTGGTCGGCAAGATCCTCGAGCTCGGTGGGGCACACGAAGCTGAAATCGTTGGGATAGAAGAAGAACAGCGACCAGTGGCCGAGCACGTCCTTCTTGGAGATCTGCTTGATCTCGTTGTCCTGGTAGTAGTTGGAAGTGAAATCCATCAGCTCGTGCTGCAACATCGTCATATCTAATCATTCCTCCGTCCTGAATGCCCTTTCACGGGCACTCATTGCGATATCGTGCGACAACGATCCGCCGATTCGCAAACAACCACGAACCGGATTCCCGCATGTCCGCTTATCGCGCCATGCTACCGCCCATCCGAACAAGTCGGAAGTAACCGCCCCTCTTACCGACGTATCTTTACGCGCTTTGAACCACCCTTGCGCCCAACGGCGAACAACCATTCGGCATTACGACAGCCACACGCGAATCGTCCACGACCATGACGAGCACGAGTACAGCGGACAAAACCGCAACGGTCAACAAACGTGAAGCGAAGATATCACAGCGCCACCTCCGCTGGAGGCAACCCCCGGAACACCGCCGCTTCGAGCCGACCGGCATGCCTTCCTGCGACGACGCCCCACCCGCAGGGGAATACCGAACCCCCCCCCCGGCACATCGGCGGTCCCGGGTCATCTCGAAACCACCCGCACGATCGAACGGGGACGGTAGTATCGTCAGGAACGAGACACCGTCAAGACGGGCAGCCAAAGCCGACTCCGCACGCACGGCGAACAAGGAGGATCACGATGACCACCGGCCAAGCCACCACACGTTCCGAGCTCTTTGACGCACACGACGACCCAAGTTCGCCCGAATCAACGGCCAACGCCACCTGGAGCCGCATGCTGGAAGGCAACTCGCGCTTCGCGGCAGGCACACCCGAACACCCCTGGCAGGACCGCGAGACGCGGGAATCCCTGATCGACGGACAGCACCCCGACGCGGCGGTGCTCGCCTGCTCCGACTCGCGCGTGCCGCCCGAAATCATCTTCGACCAAGGACTTGGCAACATGTTCACCGTGCGCACAGCGGGCCAGATCATCGACGACGCGGTGATTGCGTCGCTTGAATACGCGGTGACGCACCTGCATGTGAGCCTGCTCGTGGTGCTCGGTCACGAACATTGCGGGGCCGTGGCCGGGGCCGTCGAAGAACTCGACGAGCTTGCCGCGAGCACCGGAATCGACCTGAATGCAGCCGATGGCGATGCGATGCAACCGGCGTCGGGAGTCGACAACGCGATTACCGGCAACGCAACTGCCGACGCGATTCTCAACGCGAACAGCGGCATGCCCATTGATGCAACGGGCGGCGAAGACGACCCGTTTGACCAGCTTGAAACGCTGGTGACAGAGGCGGAATCCGTCATTCTGCGCTCAGTCGGGGCCTCCGTGTTATCGGCTCGTGAAGCCGAACTGACCGATCACGACGATTTCGAACGCGTACATATCGCACGCACAATCGAGACCCTGGTCGACCGGTCGTCCATCATCCAGTATGCACTGGCAGAGCAACGACTTTCGATCGTCGGCGCACGCTATCGTCTGACGGACGGCAAAGTCGAGGTGTTGTCGTTCTGAGACATGACACTTCGTTGGTTCAGTTGACGATCTTGGCCTACAATCCTGTTTTTATGTAAATGCCCGGGAAGAGCGCAGACCGCCGCCGTCAAAACCGCAACGCCGCCAACTACACAGGCGTGGGGCAAGACCTGACTATACGAAACCAGATTGATCAAATCGTTCTTGTCGTAAAACTCGCCAGTGATGGGGAGACACGGGCCGCATCGGACTCATCGGGTCGTCAAGCCGCAGTATCCACCGCCCTTGCCTCGAACATAGCGTGGTCTCCCACGGTAATAAGCCTTGGTAGACCACGCATATCTCGAAGTGGCAGGATTTGGCGCAAGACCGAAACTGCTACTGTCGCACAATATCGATGAGGCGGGCAGTTTCGGGCCGGCAGCGCGGAATGCGGATGCCGACCTTTGCCAGATACTCTCCAGTTACCGCCACATCACCTATCGGACCATAGGAATCGAAGGACTCAAGCGGCGCGGAAAGCTCGGAAACCCCAGTCCAGCGAAGCTTATACCGAGCTGACGGATCGAGGCCGGGCACCCGCAAGTAGACCCCGCGGTTTGAATCGGACTCCTCATATTGCACATGCTCGATAATGGCCCGCGAGCCGTCCTGCGCGACCGCGCCGAAACCAAGTACCGTCGGGTCGGGAACATCCAATCGAACGAACCGACCGCCGTGAAGCAGGCCACGATTGGCTTTATACCAAGCAATCCAAGTCGCAAGTTGATCCAAGTCGTCGGCGTCGGCCTCGGTGATGTCCCATTCGATCCCGAAACCAAAGAACACTGCCGTGGCGGCCCGGAAAGCAAGACTGAAAGTTCGCCCCGTTTGCTGCGAGGAGGGTTGCGAGATATGTGCGCCAATGTATTCAGGCGCAACAGTCTGTGCGGTCCAACGCTGGATCTTCTGCCGGCTCAAGGCGTCGGTCATATCCGAGCACCAGAAGCGCGAAACCTTCTCAACCACGCCGGTATCGATGCGCCCGCCGCCGGAAGCACACGACTCCCATTCGATTTCGGGGAACCGTTCGCGGAAGGCATCCAGCAGGCGGTAGAAAGCCGTCGTCTGCTCATGCACCGCCGGCGCACCGCCATGCTGATTCGAACCGGCCTCAAGCAGGAAGCGGTTGTGATCCCACTTCACGTAGTCGACGCCAGTCCGCTCCAGAACCTCACTTATCGACTCATACACATAACTGAACGCCGCAGGATTGGTCAGGTCAAGCACCAACTGATTGCGCTGTTCGATTGGCGTCCGTTCGCCGGCCTGCATAATCCAATCCGGATGCTTGCGATAAAGGTCAGAATCCTGGTTGATCATCTCCGGCTCAATCCACAGGCCGAACTGCATGCCACGGGAGTGCACGTAATCCGACAACGGTTTCAGCCCGTCCGGCCATACATCTTCATCAATCCACCAATCTCCAAGGCCGGCATGGTCGTCACGACGCAGATGGAACCAGCCGTCGTCCAACACGTACCGCTCGATGCCGATGCGCGCGGCACGGTCCGCGATCTCCCTGAGCTTGTCGAAATCATGGTGGAAGGTCACCGCCTCCCACACGTTGAGCGTCGCCGGCTGACTCTTGGGATGCGTGGGCAGCGAGCGCTCCCAGGCGTGCACACTTTGGGCGGCGCCATCGAGTCCATTGTCGGAGGCGGTAACCATGACCCAAGGGGTGGTGTAGCTTTCGCCGCTTTCCAGCACGATCTCTCCGGGCAGCAACAATTCGCCTGCGTTGATGCCGGCGGTCTGCTCATCGTCCCGTTCGACGGCGACGGTAGAATTACCGCTCCACGCGACCTGGACCATGAGCACCGATCCATGACCGAAATCGAATCCCGGAGTGCCTGCCACAATCAGCGGCCCCGCGTAACCTGGCTTGCCTTTGCGGAACTCGCGCAGCCACATGCCATCAGCCACTTCATGACGCTGTGGCTGACGTTCACGCTCATGGCGACCCGCAAAATCCATAATCTCGGTCATGTCGTCACGAAGTGGAATATGCACGTCAAGACCGTCAAGCACATAAGTCCCGTCCTCAGAACCACCGATGTTGGTCAGCATATGGCGAACGCGTAGCGACCCGCCGACTAATGCCTCTACCTGTGTGACCAAGTCGAGCTTAGCGTCGGCATCCCGTGCCGAGTATGACAAAATGTTCGCCTCGACATTCACTCCCTCGGTAAGCACAAACCTAGGTGACCACGAACACCCTACGACCTTTTTCCCGACATCAACACCGATTCGCTGTCCACGCAGGCTCGGCCTGGTAAACAGATCGAGCGCATGCTCAACAAAGAGCGCACGCGGCCGCGGATCCTGATAGGGGAATTCAACTTCACCCACGCCTTCAGGATCATCAACCGCAAAGAACGCAACCACGTTCGGCAGGTCGCCTCCGATCTCGGCATCATTCATTGCCATGCGCGTCTGTGGAGTCTGACCGGTGGCATTTGTTGGAAACAGCATGGTTGTTTTCCCCTTATTTGTCTCACGTCTTACGGTTCTCGCCATTCGCGGAGCCATCACACGACTGTGATCCCTTGCAAAAACCGAGACCTTGGAACGATTCCTATAATCTTAAATTTCGATTTCGAATTGTTGTCTTGACCGTGATACCGTTTTTCATACTTTGAACAGCGGAATCACGATACATTTTTATATTTCATCGCCGCAATTACATCACTCCTTTATTTGACTGCGCCGGCGACCATGCCCGCAATGAAGTACTTCTGCAAAAATACGTAGGCCACCACCATCGGCACGGCGGCGATTAACGCTGCCGCAGCCGCAATGCCCAAGTTATTGGTGTTCGCAGAGAAGAACGACGCCACGCGCGGAGCGATGGTCTGCCTGGCCGTGTCAGTGAGGATGTAGCTTGAAAGGGCATAGTCATTCCACACCGTCGAACCAGTCATGATGACCACGGTGGCCGTCACTGGTTTAAGCATCGGCAGGATGAGGCGCAAAAACACTTGAAGTCTGTTGGCACCGTCAATCGTACCGGCCTCGTCAATAGCCGGCGGAATCGCTTTGATAAACGCCGTATAAAGGAACACCGCAAGCGGCAGGTTCGTTGCCGTCAGGACCAAAATGATGCCCCAGTAGGTGTTCGCCGCATTAATCTTCACCAAGAACGAATAAAGCGGCACTAGAATCGAAAGCGGCGGAATCATCATCATCGAAAGAATGAAAGCCGATACCGCACCGTTGAATCGTGTCTGACGGCGGGCCAACGGATAGGCCGCCATCGCGCCGAATACACACACAAGTACCGTGGTGCAGACCGTCACGATCACACTGTTGAACACGGAGGTGAGAATCCCCCCTTCTGTGATCGCCGTAGTCCAGTTGTCCCAAGCCAAATTGTGCATACGCGGGACAAGAGCGGAGGTCATGTCATCGGCAGGCTTAAGCGAGGAGGTAACCGCTAGGTAGAACGGCAACAGCTGGCAAACGATGACGACGCCGAGGAAAAAGTAGATCGCCCAACGCCCGCGTCGGTAATTCTTACGCTCTTGGCAAGCCTCGCGCATTTCGGTTGATTCGTGCGCAAGGAGGTCGCCTACGGAACCTGCGCCATTTGATTGTATGGTTTTCTGACTCATGATCACTCCCACTCCAGCTTGGTCAGGCCCTTATTGACGAGGAAGGTGACCATTGCAATGACGATGAACAGGACCACACCGATTGCCGAAGCATAGCCGGCTGCTTGATTGTCGAAATACACCGTGCTGATATAGGTCGAAAGCGAGTTGGTCGAATAGCCCGGACCTCCGCCGGTAAGCACCTTGATGACATCGTAAAGTTTGAGACCTCCGATGAGGTTGAGTACCACGCTAGTGGTGAAGGATGGCGCAAGAAGTGGTAACTGCACATGCCAGAACTTGTTCCACCCATGGGCGCCATCAACCTCTGCGGCCTCCAACACCTCCTGATCCATGGTTTGCAAACCGGATAGATAGATGATCATCGACACGCCAACGAACTGAATGGAGTTGACCAAGACGATAATCGCCACCGAAAAATGCGCGTTGTTGAACCACGCCACCTTCGGGAACCCGAGCCAGACGAGAATTTGGTTAAGCGCGCCCTGCTGATATTGAAAGATGAAATAATACATTATTCCCATCACGACTGGCGCCACGAGAGCAGGCAAATAAATAATCGCACGGATGAGCGTCTTCCCGTGAATCTTGGTGTTGAGCAGAAGGGCGAGCGCCAGGCCCAGTATCTGCTGGACCACTGTGCTGCCCACGCCGTAGATGAAGGTATTGAGCAGGATGACACCAAAATTGTGGTCCTTCAGAATCTGTCCGTAATTGGCCAGACCAATGAAGGTTTTGTTGGCATTGTAGCCATCCCAATTGGTCAGGGAATACCCGATTCCCGAAATCAGTGGGTAGATGATGAAAATTGCAAGAATGAGGACGACAGGCGCGTAGAACAGGTTGACAGATGCGCCGGCGAACCGTTTACGCCTGCGCTCTCGAGTTTCGCCCGAATTTGTCCTGTCGGCCCCCTGCCGCAGCGCTGTCTGTTGTCGCTGCGCGACCGACGATGTTGTATTACTAGACACGATTGCTTCCTAATGTTGATGTACTGCTTGATTCCAGCCGTCCGCTCCCAGGCCATTTGTCACCGAGGAGCGGGCGCCATTCGGCCTCATCGAAGCGGAGAGCCTGAAGCGCTACCTAAGACGGGGCTTTAGACGATCAAATCGCCACAGCGAGTGGCGCGGCTTACAAAAACCGCGCCGGAGCAATCAGGACTTCTGTCCGTAAAGGCTTTCAAACGAGGTCTTCATCTGGTCGGCTGCCGCAGAAGGAGAAAGCTGGCCGGTGATGATGCCGTCAGTGGACTTGGCAAGTGTGGTATACATGCCGTTGGGCAGATACTTGCGGTCAAAGAACGGCACCGTCTGCGTCTTCTTCTCATTGACCCAGTAATCATAGGTGTCT
The DNA here is from genome assembly GCF_000741525.1 of Bifidobacterium bohemicum DSM 22767. GTDB lineage: Bacteria > Actinomycetota > Actinomycetes > Actinomycetales > Bifidobacteriaceae > Bifidobacterium > Bifidobacterium bohemicum. The sequence goes on from NZ_JGYP01000002.1 coordinate 650,062, forward strand.
TGGAATTGGCCTAAAGCCGCAGGGACGTTCTTCAGTGCGGAATCGTTCATGCTCACCTTCACCAGCTCCTTCATATTCTCAGGCTTTGCGAGGAAGTCGATGAACTTCAGCGCGGTCTGCTTGTGCTTGCTGGTCTTCGAGACGCCAAACGCAAATTCCTCACCAGCGGAAAAGTAAGGCTTGCCGACCTTGGACGGCACCGGCATCATACCAAGCTTCACATCGGGGTTGAAGGACTCCATCATCTGCCCGAAGGTATTGCTGCGGAGGAAGAAGGCGGCTTTGTTCGAGGCCATATAGCGGTAGTCGTCATCCGGTGAAGCGGATACATAGTCTACATTGAAGTACTTTGAATCGGCCCATTTCTTGACCATGGACGCATATTCCTCAAAGTTCTTTGTAGTGAACTTACCCTTCTGCAGCCGTTCGAGATCGGACTTTTCGTGAAGCCCCGGAAGCAGATAGTCCGCGATGTCGCCTTGGATTCCGAAATCCTTGGGCGAGGCGACGATAGGGGTAAGTCCCGCAGCCTTGACCTTCTCACAGGCTTGGTCGAAGTCATCCCAGGTATTCAGGGCCTTCGGGTCGACGCCAGCCTGCTCGAGGACAGTCTTGTTATACATGATTCCGGAGACCTGCAAATCGGCGGGTAGCCCGTAGATATTACCGTTCTTATCCTTGAGGAAGTCGTCACAGATCGGCTTGACCTGCTTGGCCCAGGAACGGTTCTGCAACGGTTCGAGGAAGTTGCCGTAGCGGTCACGTGACCATCCGTGAGTGGCCCAAATATCAGGAGGATTGTGGCCGGCCAGACGGACCTTGATATCGTTTTCCGCATTATCCGAGCTAGCCGTGGCCTTGATGGTCACTCCGGGATTCTCCTTCTCGAACTTCTTCGCCATGGTCTGGAGAATTTTCAGGCGTGGTGTTCCGGTGCCTTGCATCGTCATGAATTCAATCGTCTCGCCACCCGACGAACTCGACCCTGAGCCGCATGCAGTCAGTGGAGCCATCAACAACATCCCGCATATCAAGGATGCGGCAATCTTCCTTCTTTTCATCTTCCCACCTCTACGTGATTCGATGTTATCTTTTACGCCAGCTCAAGATGTATTCGCAGTTGAATTTCTTTCGCTGGTCATCTTAATGCTACACGTGTAGAAAGAAATGTGCAAATTACTAGAATCGGATGGTATTGAACTTGATAATTGTTTTATTTATAAGGATAAGACTACTTGAGTTATCATTTCGATCTCTGTTTTATCGTGTAGATTGAGCGTATCTTGTATTATTGTGGTTGCGAGTAGAAGTTCCGATTACCAATGAAGGAAACGATGGCTAAAACGGCAGAAACGGCAACACGTAATGACGTGGCACGGCTAGCAAACGTCTCTACAGCCGTAGTAAGCTACGTTTTCAATAACGGCCCGCGTAACGTGTCACCCAAGACCGCACAAAAAGTTCGAGAGGCGGCGGAAAAACTCAATTACACACCGAATTCCATCGCACGAGCGTTGCGAACCGGAAATTCGAAAACCCTGGGCGTGGTAATCACCGAGTTCACCAACCCATTCGCGGAAAGCATCTACGAGGAACTTGAGTTGCGGGCTGCAGAAAAGGGATACTCCCTTCTTTTTGCCACCTCGCACCGTGAACCAGAGAAGGAAAAGAAAGCAATCCGACAACTTTTGAACCGTAAAGTGGACGCGCTTTTCATATCACCGTGCGAAAACGTCGATACTTTCTCCCCGACATACGATGAATGCAGATTCGTCATTTTCGATGTCGACCGCAGGATCCCCAATGCCGCAACCGTGTCCACAGATTACGTCAGCGCAGTGGAAATGGGCATGGATCACATGTTTAAGCACGGCCATACAGACATTGCACTCCTGATCGGTAACGCAAGCAACGGCATCAGCGATGGCCGCATCAGGGGCTGGTATCAGGCATACAAAAAACGAGGTCTACCTGCTGGACACATAGAATATACCGAATTCTCACGTACGGGGGGATACAACGCGATGATGCGAATCCTAGACCTCCCCAAAAGGCCAACAGCCGTCATCACCGGGTCCGACCTCATGGCATTCGGAGCATTGCGTGCCCTTCGCAATCGGAACGTAAAAGTTCCCGATGAGATGGCAATCATTTCATTTGACGGGACAATCGATTCACAATATACCAATCCGGAACTGACCGTACTGCAACAAGACCCTAAAGCAATTGCGGAAATCGGACTTAAAGCCGCCATCGATCCCAATATGAAGCCGGATCTCCATCTGCTGGATGCGAAACTAGTCGTACGCGAATCCTGCGGGTGCTAGGGGAGCGGAGTTCCGAAAGAGCAAACCGTGCTGCATCATGGGCGAAAAGGTTCCAATTACCTACATATGAGACATTTTAGGCAGCCATACCCATTGAACAAAGGTGAGTTGCAGGGATAATGAGCAGGACGGCAGAGAATCGTCGGCATCCATACGCTTAACGGTCGGCGGCCTTACCTGCAAACACAATTCGCGCCTTACACCTACACTGAAAAACATGTCGCTTGGACTCAACGTTTTATTGGTGCTCGTATTCCTGCTCCTGGGGTCGGTCTTCTCCGGCACGGAGCTCGCGCTGGTGAGCCTCCGCGCCTCCCAACTCGACCAAATGGAGCAGGAGGACGAGCGCGGCGCAAAGGTCGCCAGAATCGCACGCGACCCGAACACGTTCCTGTCCACGGTCCAAATCGGGGTAACGCTTTCTGGATTCTTTTCGGCATCGTTCGGTGAGTCCGCCATCACACCGCACCTTGTGCCGATCGTGGTGGGTTGGGGAGTGCCGGAACGCATCGCGGCCCCCACGACCACCATCGTTCTCACGCTTATCATTTCGTACTGCTCGATCGTGATCTCCGAACTTGCCCCCAAGCGCATCGCCATGCAGCGCACGGAGCAGATCGCGAGGGCCGCGGTGCCCGCCATCGACATCTTCGCGAAAATCTGCCGCCCTCTGATCTGGGTGATCGGCAAAAGCACCAACGGCGTGGTGCGCCTGCTCGGCTTCGATCCGAACGAAACCGAAAGCGAGGTCTCGGACGACGAGCTGCGCGTGCTGGTCAACTCGAACACGCGCCTGAGCCGCGACGAACGCACGATTCTGGACGACGTGTTCGATGCCTCCGACACCATAGTCGCGGAGGTGATGAAGCCGCGCGCCGACGTGGTGTTTCTCGAAGGCGACAAGTCCATCGCGGAGGCCGCCGCATACGTGCGCGGGATGCCGTACTCACGCTACCCCGTCTCCGGTCGCGATTTTGATGACATCCTAGGCTTTGTGCACGTGCGGGATCTGTTGGACGTGCGCAACCCGAACGCAAAGACAGTGGCCGACGTGACGCGCGAGGGCATTTCACTGCCCGGCACCTCTAAACTGCTGCCGAGCCTCCAGCGCCTGCGCAAATGCGGCATTCACCTGGCCGTGGTCATCGACGAGTACGGCGGCACGGACGGCATCGTGACGCTTGAAGACATGACCGAGGAGCTCGTCGGTGACATCTGGGACGAGTACGACCTGCCGGAAGACAAACGTCCCGAAGCCGCCGACGGCAAGGACGGCCAGCCTTCGGCCTTCGTCAACGGTGTGGCCACGATCGACGGCGGCATGACAATCGAGGACTTCGCCGACCTGACCGGCATCGAACTTGAGGATGGTCCTTACGAGACGGTCGCGGGTTACTTCCTCGCTCACACCGGTCGGATGGGCGAGGTGGGCGAGACCCTGCAATCCGACGACGGCTACAACATGACGGTCACGAAGGTGGACGACCGCCGCATCGAGACCATCGAGGTGCGCAAGAACGGGGACGAGTAGCAAGTTTTAACCAGTTTTCTGCACCATCTACGATTTACCCGCATCAATTCGCTATAATATGATGCAGAAAACGGTGCAGATACCATGCATAACTACGGAGAGTCCGGGCAAGAGCTGTTGACGACGCAAACCGTGAACCTGCTCAACGCCGTCCATGAAGCCAAAGGACGCCAAAACACCCAACTACGAATCAGGCCAAAGCTGGCGGAACCCCTGCTTCATATGGCTCGTATCCAAAGCACCGACGCATCGAACCGTATCGAAGGAATCTCGACCACCGACAAACGCTTGGTCGGCATCGTCAGCGAGAAAGTCGCTCCACAAAACCGCGCCGAAGAGGAAATCGCCGGATACCGCGATGTGCTGAACACCATCCACACGCCCACAAGGCGCGCGGCAGTGCCCCCGCCGTACCAGCACCACAATAATCCCACGAAAAACACTTGCAGATAGCGCCGTCTGACCGGCAATGAGCGCAAACCTCAGTTTGTCTTAACGCGCAATACACGACGAACAGTATGAACGAAAACGGCGAGACAGCAACGTTTGCAGGCCCCGCGAACATATGCAACGGTTCCACGCCGCACACCATGAGCCTGTAGAATAGATGTTACATGAATTACTCCAAAGAAAGGGAAATCATGGCAACAGAATTCTTGAACCCGGGCCTCGATCAGGCCACGTCCGACAAAATCGTCTCGATCCTGCAGAACCGCTTGGCGCAGGAAGAGGAGGCCTCGCTGATCCTCAAGCACGCGCACTGGAACGTCGCGGGCCCCAGCTTCATCGGCGTGCACGAGATGCTCGACCCTGAGGTTGACGCGGTTCGCAACATGGCCGATGAAACCGCCGAGCGCATCGCCACTTTGGGCGGCAGCGCGCAGGGCACGCCGGAGTCCATCATCGAGAACCGCACCTGGTCCAGGTTCACGCTGATGGGCCGCCAGAACACGCAGGACTACCTCAAGGCTCTCATCGACTATTACGCCGACTTCATCACGGCCGAGCGCAACGCCTATAAGGAGCTCGACGAACTCGACATCATCAGCTCCAACATCATGCAGGATCACGTGCAGGAGCTTGAGCACTTCAACTGGTTCATGAACAGCCACTTGATCTGCGAGACGCCGAAGGCCTGAACCAAGGCACAAAGCATATGTGGCAGCCGATGATGCACTGCCACATATGCAACCATGTCGTGTTCCATGTATCAGATGGAGCACGACACTTCGTTTTTATATATTGTCTGCGCGCCGGTCTGCTCGTCGATCACGCGTTCCGGTCACGACATTCCCGTTCGGTAGGCGCCTTTCCTTGACGCTCATGGTATATGGGCGAATAAAACGGCGAGACTCCGCCATTCTCATCCGAAGAATTTCGGGACTCTCCGTAGAAAGTGCCTACGTGGCAACTTTGTTCCGTAGGCACTTTATCGAGCCGCCGCCGACCGGTTCTACCGATGATAGACGCGTTGCGCCGAAGCCTGCGCGCGCGGACGGACCACCAGTGAATCGACATCGACCGTGTCAGGCTGATCGAGCGCCCATCGGATGCATTCGGCTATATCCTCGGCGGTCAGGGGGTTTGGCACGCCCGCATAGACCGCGTCGGCCTTGGCCTGATCGCCGTGGAAGCGGTTGAGCGAGAATTCCTCGGTCGCCACCATGCCGGGGGAGACGTCAATGACACGCAACGGCTTGCCCACTTCCTCGAACCGCAAGGTTTGGGCGAACACACGCTCGGCTGATTTGGCGGCGCAGTAGCCGGCGCCGCCCTCGTAAGCCTCAATGCCGGCGACCGAGGAAATGACGACCACGGTGCCGCCGCCGGGTGCGACCTCGAGCGCCGGTAGGAGTTTCTGGGTGATGCGAAGAGTGCCGAGCACATTTATGTCATACATCTTGCGCCAGTCCTCGACGTTGCATTGGGCTATACGGTCCTGGCCGATTGCGCCGCCCGCGCAATTTATCAGCGCCTTGACCTGGCCGCCCGCAAGGATCCTTTCGACTGCACCCTGAACCGACGCATCATCGGTCACGTCGCACACAATCGGCTCGCAGGCATCAGCGCCAAGCTCGGCGACCAAATCGCGCAGCCGTTCCTCACGCCGCGCCAACGCGACGACCTTCCAGCCCTCGTTCGCCAAAGCCACCGCAGTTGCCCTTCCGATGCCGCTTGAAGCGCCGGTTACCACAACTCGTTTGTTTGAATTCGTCATGATTCTCACCGTCCTTTGAAACACTTACATTCTACCTGTGGTGCGCCACCGTCTTCAGGCCCCATTTCGTTCCGTGAGCATTTTCTTACTGAACGTGCGGGCGCCCGTTCAACACCCCCGGAACGCAGTCACCACGTGGTTTCGCGGTTGAGGTCGCGTCTGGCCGCGCGCCAGCCCGGCAAGTAGCCGTCCATCCGTCGCTGGAACCCTGCGCCATGGCCTCTTTCCCAAAAGTGTGTGAGCTCGTGGACCAGCACATATTCCAGGAATCGCGGCTCCATGAGCCCCAACTGGAGATTGAGCCGGATGCACCCGGTCGCCGGCGTGCAAGAGCCCCAGCGTGACCGCATGGCCCTGAGGGTGATGCACGTAGGTTCCCGGCCGACAATCGGCGTCCATTTCTCGAGCAGGCCGGGAATTTGCGCGTCGAGGTTACGTCGGGCCTCACGCATCAGTTCGTCGGTCCATTCCCTCGGCGGCGCATCGCTCAGTTGCCTGCGCTGTCGTGCGATCCATGCATTATGGCTCCGCACGAACGCCATGACTTGTCGGTCTGTGGTCTGCTGGGGGGCGCTCACCATTATGGTGCCGACCCGCGGGTCAACCCGTAGATACATGTTACGCATCGTTTTGCGCTTCACCTCAACGGTCATTCCATCGACTTCGAGCACCGACCGCGAAACGGCACGGGTTGAAGGTTTACAAGAACCAAGGCGATAAGGCATGGCACGATTATCCCTCGCTCGTCTGACCTGCGTGCCCGGGGTGGGGCATGTGACATGCATGTGCTTTTCTTCTATCGTGATGTTGTGCGGCGTGCCGGTATTCGAGGCGTATGAACCGCTGGGACACGATGTTCCGGCGGCAACCCAGCGCTACGGAGGAATGGCATTTTCAGTCCGCGACACGCTTAGGAGCAAAAATGTTGACGGTTGTCCAACGTCACAGTAAGCTAAATACTTGTACGTCTTAGGACGTGATGATGGGCCCGTAGCTCAGCTGGTTAGAGCGCATCCCTGATAAGGATGAGGTCGGAGGTTCAAGTCCTCCCGGGCCCACGCAAGTTCCAAGAGACCCTTTACGACATTGGTGAATCAGCCTTGGAACAGTGCACAACGGGGCTATGGCGCAGCTGGTAGCGCATCTGCTTTGCAAGCAGAGGGTCAGGAGTTCGAGTCTCCTTAGCTCCACAAGACATCTTATTTATTTCTAACCTGCTTTTTCTGAAGTTGTTGTTACTTCCTGGTCATCCACAACTCGCGTAGGCGAACTAGTCAATGCCCATTCCGAGGACTGACGTGTATCTGTGGTCATCTTCAGGTCGGCGTGACCCAGCCATGCCCACGCACTGTTGACGGGGACACCGGCCTTGAGCCAGTTGATCGCCGGTATGTGCCGTGTGCCAAAGGGCATGAATGACCATATCGCCGTAATCGCCATGTTGCATCCTCCATACTGGCATACGCAATCATTCCGGTGAGCCTGCCATGCCAGACCCAGCCGCCTACACGCAAACCGGCCGTTCGGAGACTACCATTATGGCAGGGAGACCGGCCCACGGAGCCGAGAAGTCGTGCTTCATCAGACGATCAAGAACGCCTTTTGCTTCGTTAGCGCCGCACGACCGCCGCGCGAGCGGCCCGACCAGACCCTGGAGGAGAGAGAACATGGCCCGTTTGAAAACCCAAGAGGTGCACGCCCGCGACAACATGAGGCGGCTGGACGAGCTGGAGAACGACGAGCACGGCAGGGAGATTCTGCGTCATCATGTGGTCGAGCTCCTCAATGAGCTCAACGATCTGATTTCCTCGCACGCCGACCGGCTGGAGATCGACACTTCGGAGGAGGGGCCTGATTCCGGTCTATGTCATCACGTGGGACGAGTCCTGCTGTCGCATGAACTACAGGAGGCACTGAACCGGGTCCTTGCCGTGGAAGGGGCGACGGCGGTCTATCGAGGCGACAGCAGGAGAAGCGTCGCCAAAGCCATGCATAAGGACACGGCGAATCTGTTCAAGCACAGCGCCATAGGCGATGACATCTCGCGTCTGCTTGACGCGATGGACCGGCCGTGGGAGTACGGGAGCGACGGGACACGCAAAGAGAAGTCGGTGACCCTGCACGACGGGTTCGAATATGCCATCCAGGACCTGTAAAGCATGCATATAAGCATCCAAAACAAATAAGGAATTTGGCGGATATCCGCGCCGTGCTTAAGCGGGCGAAGGCACGGCCGAACTCTACCGAGGACCGTGTTCGGCCGGAGCAGGTGTTGTTGCGTTCGATGGAGTTCGCTATTGCCGTGTTCGACTGCGGCGATAGCAGCAGCTCTTATGGCCGCGTTCGACTGCAACAGTCAGTCACCGTGCTCAATGGCGACGGCTGGCACGGCTATCGAACGACGACCGCCAACTATCCTGAATATCTTCCGCTAGTTTGCCTGACCCCTTTGGGCTTCAAGGACGCGACGCTGGAACTCGTCGTTGCGATCCTTCCAGTCGGCGAGTTCCTCGGCGTAACCGGGGTACGGTTCCTTGCCGTCGGTCTCGAAGTCGATGAACTGATCCTTGGTGATGGGCCGGGAGGGAGTGAACTCCTTCAACTCCTCCGGCCAGTCGAACGGCAGGTCGCTGCCGTCGTAGCAGTCGTCCGAATTGATGTCGGGGTCTACCTCAGTTGGGATTCCCATGGGCTTGTCTCCTTGTCCAAACTTGCCTTACATACCACAGCGCAGGTTTCCGGAGGACCGATACAACACAGTCTCCTATGCCTTTTATCTTAGGCCACTTCTAAACCATAGTAGTCGTAGCTTGGATATATGTCTCGTAAACGCCCGCAGGATGCCGAATGGCTCGAATACATGAGGGTTGTGGGTCATAATATCGAGACGATTCGCAGGAACAACCATATGAGCCAGGAACAGGTCGCCTACGCCGCCGATCTGTCGCGCTACACCTATCAGAAGCTGGAAAGCGGCGTCGGGTCCAAGCCGACAGGCGGCAAGGGCACCCCGCCGTCGAACCCGAGCCTGCGCAACATCATGGCCGTGGCCCAAGTGCTCGGCGTGAAGCTCGGCGACCTGCTGCCCGACGACCCGCCCGACCTGAGCGCACGATGACCCGCCTCGCACCGCGAGCCGCCGAAGCAACCAACCATCACATCACCGAACCCGCCGGGGGCGGCCGATTCTTCAACCATCACGCCTTTACATGCAACAACGACGCCGGCGGTGGATTTTGTTCCGGTCTCAGTGCCGTCCACATCCAAAAGTTCGGTGCCCGATTGTTTTTGAGCTGTTCCCACAACGGGAATGTATTGCTGCTGTACCCAAGGCCCCAGAGATGAGCTTGTGGTTCAAAACCGTATGACCCTAGCCTAGAAGCATGGAAGATGAAGCGGAGCAGTGGAGCGAATGCCTGCGCATTCTGGGCACGAACATACGACGGGCGCGCAATGGCGGAGCGCTCGGCACGTCCGCTTTGGCGCGAAAGGCGGGTCTGACGCCGGACGAATGCCGAAGGATTGAGAACGGGAATGATCCGAATCCCGATCTACGCACCGTAGCCGCCTTGGCACACGCCTTGGGAACGTCGATCGACGACTTGTTGCCGCGGCGATGGCCAAGGCTGGGGCGCGAAGGGCGGGCAACGACCACGGGAACCCCGGCGGCGCGGGCACGAGGTCGACCACCCGCCACCGGAGGGACGGAGACGCCGGGCCGGCGACAGGGAGGAGGGGGACCGTGCGCGGATCCGGAACGCCTATTTTAAAAGGTCTCTTAAATAAGATATAGTGTGTGACACGAACACACGAATTCATGGAGGAACAGCTATGAGCCAGAACAACCGATCCAAGGCACGCCACGCGTACCGGAATATCAGGAAACAGGAGAACCGGTACGACGGCAGGAAGCGAATCGCGGCGGCGGCACTGGGTGCGGCCACGATCCTCGGCGGTGGCATGGTATCCAACACGGCGCTCGCGGACGAAGTGACCCCCGAAGGCACGCAACCGCAGGACGGGAATGTCGTTCCGGTGACGCAACGCACCCCCGAACAGGCCGAGCAGGATGCCGCGAGCGTGAAGGCGAAGGCGGATGCCGACGCGCAGGCGAAGGCGCAGGAGGCCCGGCAGGCGCAGGCTCGTCAGGATGCCGCGAAGACGGCGCAGGAGCAGGCGCAGAGGCAGGCGGCTGATGCGGCCGCGAAGCTTGAGGCGCAGCAGCAGGCGCAGGCGAAGGCGCAGGAGGCTGCGAAGGCGGCGGCTCCGCAGGTGCCGCAGGCCACGGTCGAGCGTGACAATGCGAAGGCTGCGGATGATGCGGCGAAGGCGGCGCGGTCCAAGGCTGGTGAGGATGCCGGTCGGGCGCAGGAGGAGCAGCGTCGTGCGCAGTCGGACAAGGACGGCAGTCAGGCCGCCGCCGACAGCGCCCACAGGGTCGAGGAGGACAGCCGTGCTGCGGATCGGAAGGCCCAGTCCGACAGGCAGAATGCGGAGGACGGGCAGCGTCGGGCGGCGTCCGACGCTCGTGAGGCCAGCCAGCCGGGTGCCATCGACCGTGCGAGGAAGGATGTGAAGGACGGGACGGACGGTGTGGCTGTCGCCGACCGTGCGGTGTCGGCGGCGCAGGGCACGTTGGAGCAGGCCAAGGCCGATACGCAGGCCAGACAGCAGGACGTGCAGGCGAAGGCGCAGGCCGTGCAGGACGCGCAGCGGAAGGTCGATGACGCGCAGAAGGCCGTGGACGCGCACAACGGCGACGTGAAGGCCAAGAAGCAGGTTTTGGACAAGGCGAAGGACGGGTTGGACAAGGCCAAGCAGGCCAAGTCCGACGCGGATGACGCGCTGGCTGTCCAGCAGGCCGCGTTGCAGGCGGCGCAGGACAGTGCCGCAGCGGCGCAGAACGCGTTGAACGGCGCACAGGCCGACGAGAACACGAAGAAGACCGCGAGCGACGCGGCCGACGCCCAACGCGCCACGGGGTATGTCGGGTTCCTCAACGACCGTGGGCTTGGTTCCATGACCGGCCAGTTCACGTCCGGCTGGTACGCGCAGTACGTCAAGCTCGGCAAGGACGGGGACGCCACCGTGTTGAGCAACGTGCGCAAGGCGTTGGAGTACGTCAACCATGTCAACGACATCCGTCGCGGTCTGGGACTGGGCGAACTGGCCGTGACCGATTCGATGATGACCAACGCCATCCTCCATGCCGATGCCAGCGCCCACACGCAGGGTCATACCGGTGGCATGGGAGGAGGCCAGAACCTCGTGATCGGTGACTGTCTGGGCGAAAACATCTCCGATGCGTACTACGACCCGAACGGCAGCTGGTACACCAGCGAGATGGACTTCTACAACAGGCTCGTGGACGAGAACAAGGTCCCCGGACTGACCAAGTTCGAACCCGGCCACATCACACAGGCCCAGTGGGACGCCAACATGGCGCTCATCACCCGCACCAAGTACTATGCCAACCCGCAGACCGGCGAGCAGGTCGGGCATTACCTCAACATCATCAACCCTTCATGGACGGTGATGGGTGCCGGTCTGAACGCCGGTACGACCGACTACGTGGACAGCAACGGTGTGGATCACGGCTGGAACTACGATGGTGCCGGAATCAACGATTTCGCCAACGACCTGACGCAGGAGTCGCATCATACGGTCGGTGAGTACCGTTCCATGCTGGATGGCTACACGGGCAAGCTGGACGCCGCCAACAAGGCCTACGAGGACGCCAGGAAGACCACCAGCGACAGGCAGCAGGCCCTCACGCAGGCGCAGCAGGCCGTCAGTGACGCGCAGGCACGTCTTACCGCCGCCCAGCAGGCCGTCAGCGACGCGCAGGCCACCGTCAACGCACGGCAGGCGGACACCGACCGTGCGCAGGGCGTGTACGACACCGCCAACAACGACCATGCCGCCCAACAGGCCCTCGACCGGGCCACGCAGGACAGGGACGCGGCGCAATCCACCCTCGACACCGCCCAACAGGCCCTCGACCAGGCCCGCTCCGCGCAGTCCACGGCCGAACACGACCTGACCGCACGCCAGCAGGACCGCACCGACGCGCAGCAGACCCTCGACCAGGCCCGGCAGAAACTCGACCGCTACCAGAACGCCCTGGGCAACCTCGACGCCGCCAACCGGCAACTCGCGCAGGCCACCGCCGACGCCCAACGCACCGCCGACGCCTACCGCACCGCGCACGACGCCGCCCAACAGGCCGACCAGACCCTCGAACAGGCCAAAACCCGACTGGATGCCGCCAACAAGGACCTGGCGGACAAACAGGCCGCACTGAGCAAGGCCGACACGGACGCGAACGCCACCGCGCAGGCACTGCAAACCGCGCAGGCACGCCTCGACCGGCTCACCCACGACGCCGACCCCGCCACCCTTACCGCCGCCCAACAGGCCGTCAGCGACGCGCAGGCCGCGAAAACCAAGGCCGACAACGACCTGTCCGCCGCACAGGCCGCACTCGACAAGGCCACCACCGACACGCAGGCCGCGCAATCGGCCTACGACGAGGCCAAACGGAAAGCCGACCAGGCCGACGCCGACTACAACGCCGCCAAGACCGCACTCGACCAGGCCAACGCCATCAAGGCCGCCCAACAGCAGGCCCAACAGCAGGCGCAGACCGCGACACAGGCCGTGGCACACGACCCCAACGGACACAACGCCAAGACCGCACGCCACAACGCGAACGGCAAGACCGTCACCACCGCCCATGACACTCACGGACGCAAGCTCGCCGTCACCGGCGCTGACACGGCAGCAGCCGCAGCGCTCGCCGCCAGCATGGTGGTCGCCGCCCTCGGAATGGAAGCCATCCGCCGACGCGAGTAGTGTAAGTAATACAACCATATAGCAATGCAGTTCGTAATCGGATATCTAAAGTTAGATGGATGCAAGAACCTACAAACAAAGTTCTTGCATCCATCCGGTTTTAATTCGAAATCATGAATGCCAAACGAGGAAGAATCATGTTGTTGGGTTTCCTAATTATCCTCCTTATAGCGGTTGCTCCTCTGATGATTGTGCTCATTGGCGCAGGCTGGTTCAGCACCACTACCGTGGGGTCCTCACTCACCGAAGTATTCAACTACATCACGTCATTCGGTTTAGGAATCATCATCCTAGGAATCATCTGGCTGGTGTTCATCCTACTGGAAGCATTCATCATGTTTGCTTTGTTCGTTTGGAACGGCAAACGTAAACGCAATCTCATACTTGCTATCGCCGTCAGTGCAGTAGGCACAGGTATCGTTCCGTTCTTCACATGGCAATGGGTACTCCCATACAACATGTGCGCACCCACAGCATGCGTGGAATGGACGCTGTGTATGGTCATCATGCTCATCACCATCGCCACCCAACACAAGAATATGCAAAACTCGTTCGAAAAGTCCAGCAGTCGTGACAAAAAATCAACCGACAAGCACTCGCATAACGGTTATCATTTCAAAGCCGGACAAGCAGAATACGACAGAGCATCCAAATTATCAGCGTCACAGGAAACACAGGAAAGTCTCTTGCCGAGAAGCGACGAGGAAGTAGTCTCTTCGCGTTCAATCCCAGCCTCCATCATCAGTAAAGACAACGACCTGCAAGTTTCGGATTTCCCACTCGGCACCAAAATCCTACACGAAACATACGGTCTGGGAACTGTCATCGACACCCAAGATAGAGGACGCAATTCGACCATCACCGTCGATTTCGGTTCCGCTGGAATCAAACGTCTTATGCTTCGTGTTGCACCCATTAAAAGACTATAAACATTTCTGTGTACTTCGAATTCAATGTACAGACAGACGAGCGAAAGTTTTGTCTACACATTGAAAACAAATACAGAGGAATCAAATGTTGTCATAAATCCGAAGAACATATATTCAATAATCAGCGGCTGATCGACCATTGGATACACATACAATAACATTTTTCGGAATGTAACTTCACTCAATAAAAATCATTTCTTGCGAACTCTCAATGCAACAAAAGTGCTACGAGACAGCCAGGACGGAGAGTCGATACGACTCACCGACATCAATCCACTGAGCAACACGATACAAAATAAAATCACAGAACAAAACCATATAAATACGCTGACCCCATTTTTAAGCCGTAGTCTTGAAAAAACGGCATTTCCCTCAAATAGTTGAGTACGCTTTTCCAGAAAAGGTTTTCAAGGTTCTGGCGGGCCTCCATGTGCAACGGAACCGAATGAACAATCCGAAGCTTCGATGCCGAATCACCCCATGGCAATGGCGGACAAAAATCCAAAACAAAAAACACTTATTTATAGAGTTGACCTCATTTTGGGGAGTTTTATCATAGAAACGATGTTTTTACGATAAAATCGGCATCCATTCCCCGGACTCGTTTCGCCCCCTTTATTAGAGGCAGCTTATACATCGGCATCGAGGACGCTAGTGCTCAGAAATCATCCCTCAGACGTTGACCGCATGCACTTTAATTCCTCTTAAAGTTGTCTTTCTTATTTTGTGAGTTTACTGCCATATACATAGATGCTCCGTGCACCCGAAAGCGCACATTGATGTCGATGAACGACGGAGACAAACACCGTCAAGGAGGGCGGAAAATGAAAACGTGACGATACATTGCGACATTCTTTGTAGCGTGCATAATGGTGCCGATGTGCGCGGCATGCGGAAGCGTCGGAAGCTCGCCGAAGCAGGCGGCACAGACGCTGTTCACCGCGATGGGCAAGGGTGATGTGGCCACCGTGCGAAAGTACACATACCTCGATAAAGGAGACAAACTTTCGGACAGCAAACTGGAACAAGGCGTCACCGATGTGCAGGTGGGCGACGAAACCAAGAGCGACTCGACCGGCAGCGTCAACGTCAGATTTAAGGTGGCAGGAGAGCAGAAGAACCTGACGCTCGACATGCGCAAGGACCCGGACTCGAAGCAGTGGAAAGCCGACGGCAGCCAACTGTTTGTGAAGGCGAATGCTGATGCAGACACCGTGCTTGGCGGATTCAAAATCCGTGGAGAGAAATCTCCCACCGTGCTTCCGGGAACATACACCGCGCGCTACAACGGATGCTGGTACTCGGGAACATGGAAAGAAAAACTCACCGAGATCGGCGGCACTCACAACATGACCAAGTACCGCGACAGTCTCAGCGCAAATGACGGGATCAAGACGGACGGGAAATACTGAAGGCCGTCCGAGCCTCACTCATAGGATTCGGCAACTGCACCGTCCTTGAAGACGAGATGACATCGAACGATACTGTAGGCAATACATTCAATAATCTGTTCTTCGCTTGCCAAGCGGGGAGTAAAGGAATATCCGATGCCAGCGGCACGACCATCACCGGTTATACGAAACATGTCAACGACAGCGGATACTTCACGCTCACGCTCGGAGGAACGGCGACCGCTTCCAAGGGCGAGTTCAGAACGAGCAGTGTCGCTGGCACAATCAACCCCCGAACGGATACCGATGCAAGAACCTAGGGAGCAACGTTCAATGCGCGAAGCTCTCTCCGGCACAGATCGACATGAGCGGAATACAAGTCTCCATCAGCACCGACCTTGATGCGCAACCTTCTCACGACGCTGCTGGACAAATCGGAAAATCCTATATGCCGACCACGCAAAATACCAGGAATGACATCACATATTTTAATCTTCAAAAACAAATGCACCGAGGCGAGCAGCTCAGTGAAGGTACAAGCTTCCAAGGCAAATCTCAAAGTCAGACAACCTGGGACGGGAGCTTATGTTGAGTTCGAGCATGGACGAACAATAAATGAAGATACGGAAGTTTTTGCTTTCACAACAATTGGTTGAGACGCAAAAGTGATAGCTTAGAATTCAATAGCACGACAACTCATTGGATGAAGGTGGAGGCGAAATGAGTACCGAAACATATGATCCCATGATTTACGACACGATGCGTGAAACCGCGAACCGGCTCGTCGGGAAGTATTCGAGCAGACTCAAGCAATCCTCTGACATGAACCAACGCGAAGCCCTGCTCAAAAACATCAGCGGAGTACGGCGTTGGGTGTCCGGCATCGACGCGAACGATAAGCAGTCTGTGCTCGATACGACCAATCAATTGTGTCAGTTGTGCGACGATCAATCCGTGCTGTTGCAGGTTGAGGAACTTGCGATGCGCCTTACCGGCAAACGCGACGATAAATCCAACCGACAAGTTGCATATGTCTGATGAACGGAATTCTCTCCGACGCAACCCTGCAAGCTATTTTCAATATAGAAATAGCGCCCATTCTCGATTCGGAGATTACAGGCCCGATCAAGACTATTTTTAGGTTTTCGAGATTTTCCAAGAACATGTGCCGGCCTGAACCAAACCAAAACTCCGATAACATTCGCATCAACAAAGACGACATCCCACTTCAGCGACATATAAAAAGTAGGCTACGGTCAGACAACCATCGCTCTGACACATAGCCTAAATTCACACTATCATGATGTCGCTCTTATGCTGTCTGCCATCCAAGCTCCCTGTGGCAGGCCTCACGCATGAGATCGGCGAAACTCACGCCACGCTTGTCAGCGGCCTTGCGAAGCGCTTCCGCCTCACTGCCCGGCATACGGAACGTCACCGGAACCATCGGCTCCTCGTAAAGCGGCGGACGACCAAGCGGCTTATTGACAATCAATTCGCCTGGAGTGCCATGATAAACACCGTTGTCGGCGTCCTTGTCCCACTGGTCAATCATTTCGTCGGTGACTTCGACCCCGCCTTTTGCCCTGTAGTCCTTCATGGGTTATCTCCTTCCCAACAGTTGACGAATCTCGCTCTCGCTGAACCTCATTTCAGCGAGGAACTTCTTTCTTGCCGGTGCGACGTGGAAGATGATCCATTCGTCATCTTCCATGCCCGCATACGCAATCATTTCAGTGAGCCTACCATGCCAATCCCAGCCGACGGCAAGCATCTGGTCAGGCTCGTAGCCACCTTGGCGGGGAAGCATACGAGCCGCATCCGTCCACGCCGCAACAATCTCCTTTTCATCGAGCCAAGGACGTTTCTCCAGAACTCTCGGATGCAAGCAAACCGGCAACTTTCCACCTCTTTTCTTTTTGTATATGTAAAGAATACCTTTTCGTATACAAAATAGCAAAGTAATTCACTACAGGAGACACAGACAAACTCAGGAGACAATTTACTTATTTTAGAATTCAGAGGACTGAACACTATAAACACAAATTATCAACTTGCCTAAACCAATAAGCCAATGCAAAATACTAGTTTTAAGACATTTACCTAAAATCAAAAATTTTAAACGTCTATAAAACGCGTGAAATCGTTCATAAAAGCATGAATCACAATGATTTTTCAGAACCTTCCTAAACTTGAAGCCAACTTCTAACATTTGCTGACCTCCTAGTCCTTCTTGTTATAAAATTTATGCAAGTGGATATTGCGGCAAGAAAGGATACGAATGTGCGAGAGCGATAAATCTTCCGAGTTAAAATTACTGTCTCCTTGCTATGACGATGATAATCATGACTACTACGCGAGTCTGCTAGAAAAAGAAATCGAGCTAAAACGAGCTAAAAACATTGCGTTATCAGGCGGGTACGGTTCTGGCAAAAGCAGCATCCTCAAGCGCGTATATAAGCCGAAGTCAATGGTAATGATATCCCTAGCTCCTTTAGCAACAGCCAAAGATGTATCAACCGGCATCCATAATTCAGAGAATCGCGAAAGCACCTCTCCGAATAATGCAAATGATAAATCCCCGGAAAGTGAAACCGGAATAAATGCAGAAAATACTGAACATCCTTTAGACAATAACACGACCAATCAGTTAGAAAAAGAGATCGTTAAGCAACTGCTTTATAGCACGAATCCTTCAACACTCCCATTGTCCCATTTCCATCGAATACGTTCGATGGCCTGGCCAAAACGCCTACTATTCAGCATTCTGACATCTTTATCTTGCATTTTACTGTTTATGGCTTTCGGGTGGTACTACCTAATTTATGACAGAATCCCATACTGCTTCGCCAAAAATATACTTTTCCCAGCGGGAATTTTCCTTCTTTTCGCAGGTATTGCATGGCTATTTATAGGTCGCTTTTATGGCAAACTAGATTTGTCAAAAATTACAGCAGGTGGGGCTACCGTAGACTTAGACGATAAACCTGACACCTATTTCGATAAGTATCTTGAAGAAATACTATACTTTTTCCAACAAACCAAAAAGACTGTAGTAATTTTAGAGGACCTTGACAGGTTTGAGGATCCCAAAATCTTTGATGCGCTACATGAGCTAAATAGCATACTGAATTCCAGTTTAAAAGCAAAGAAATTGCGAAGACGCCAAAAGCACGATGCACAAGGTCGAGATAATTATTCAGAAAACGATAAAGCGAAAGTACAGTTTATTTACGCGATCAAAGATAGTATATTTTCCGATCAACTTGGAGATACAAAGAATAGGCTGCCTTTCGCCAGAACAAAATTCTTTGACGTTATAATTCCCGTCGTTCCGTTCATTTCCCATGAAAATGCAGCGAGACTTGCTTTTGATGAGTTTGAAAGTAAAAACGAAATTGATGAAAATGTTCTGGACATCGCCGCTGAATTTATTCCGGACATGAGAATACTCAAAAATATACGAAATGAATATGTTGTATATCGTCATGAACTCGATGGAAACAAAATGCAGCAATCTGGCATGGATAATTCCAAACTTTTAGGCTTTCTCATTTATAAGAATACTTATCTCAATGATGCCGATAAGCTGGCAACCGGCGATAGCAAATTAGATGCTATCTATAGAGCTAGTAGAACCATCATTCACGAGAACATAAAACTTAAGAATGACGACTTAGAAAAACAAAAGTTGGAGCTTCAGAAACGCCGAGATGCTAGCCAAAAGGAATATACAGAAAAACTGGAAGAAAAACTGGAAACCGAGCTGCGCAACATGGCCGGATGCGAGAATGATGATTCTTTCCAAGTAAAAGCATATAAACTTGATAAAAATAATAATAGTCAGGAGTCTCTTGATATCCACAATGACGATTTTTGGAATTGGCTAGCTACAATTAAACCCAGCGATAAAACAAATTTTAGCGTTTACGGAAACGTAAAGCATGAAGGTAGTTTAGCGAAAAACCTCCACCCTACGAAAAGGCAACTGTCAGTTTTATTGGAGACTCCGCTAGATTTCTCGGTGCAACACGATTCTGATATTCTTGGGCAAGAAAATATTATCAGCGGTACAGAAAAAACGATAGAAAATCTTAAAAAAGCTGACATCAGATTTCTGATGAACAATAGCAAGTATTCTGCCAACTTAAATGAGCATGGAACCATATTCGATGAAGCACAAGAACAAAAAGGCCAGGATACTACCTCCAATCCTCTATATTTTAAGGATTGTTCTCTCTCTGAATTCGTAAAACGGCTTTTCCACGGGCAAAAGCTCATGGCAGCATTACTGTCCAATGGTTGGATTGGTGAAGATTATATAGAATATTCCACAATTCTTGACGACGGCATGTCAACGCAAGCTAGAAAATTCCTTTATCAAGCAATTATTCCCAACAACCCGTCTCCCGAACTCAAACTGAGTAACGACGACATTTCCATCATTATTAAAAAAATGAGGGCACGTGGAGACACAGTATTTGAAGAAGACGGAATGCTCAACTACACCTTGCTGGACCAGCTTGCTAAAGATAGTTCCAAGACATCACTATTCCAATATCAGATAAAACGTCTGTCAGTCAAAGATGACATAAGCGATCATTTCCTCAAAGAATATCTCGTTGACGGAACCAAACAAGAGACCGTTCTGTCGCATCTGACACCATACCGCGATGATTTAATTCCTCTGCTTCTTTCTGTTCCGTATCCCCCGGATAGAGAAAACGATTTGAAGCGTTTCGCAGATAGCATTCTCTCTAATCTTAGCTCTGGCATAGATTACGAAATCGGCGACAAAAATCAAACAAAATCACTAATTGAATCGGTAATGCAAGATGAAAATACCAATACGTTTACCAAAGATCCGAGTGATCCCAAACCACTTGCACTTGTTTGCTTGAATGCAGGGATACGTGCTAATCTTACCAAACTGCCTGATGGATTATATAGTGAATTCCTCCAGGATAAACTGTACGAATACAATCGTGAAAACATTTTCGGTCAAAACACAGCCGCCTCACTCAATGCAATGGGTATGGCCGCCCAAAATAAGGCAAACGCGAACCAAAATAATGATTTACAACGCTACTCCGCAACATTGCTGCACTTACAATCATATCTTGATTTTCTGAAGCCAGATGAATATGCCATCAACGTTTATGATGATCAAGGAATTTATATAGTATTGCGAGATATCGCTAAGGTTCAAGAACAATACATTTCAGAAACGGGTGACTCACTAAGTGACACCTTAACTTCTGTTTTTAGACACTGCCCGCCTACAATGAAAATAAAGAATATTACAATTAATCCAACCGAAGACATAAATTCACCTAAAAAAACAGATCATGCCACGGTTTCAAACGAATGGAAGCCGTATCTACCAGCTCTTTTCAGTTTAGATAGAATAGAGCCATCTTTCAACAATCTCTATCCCTATTCTTTCAAGGCTAGGAGCAATTCACTCTTTGCAAATGATGACGATAACGATGTTCGGATGATAACTATATATCTCAAAAAACAATCTCGTATCCTTATCTCCAACGATAATCCTGGAGAGCGCCAAGAATTAGCTCAATTCATCTTCAACACAAGAATGCCGTTTGAACATCGTAAAAAGTTAATCAACAGTCTTGGAGTCGAGGAACTGAATCCACAACAGATTGACCCCGTTAAAATACCAAAACATATAGGCTATGCTGGGCTGCTTGAAGAAGGACTCATTTCTGATAGTGCTGAATCCTGGAATCAACTCACAAAGGCGAAATGGAGCGAAAAAGCCAAGTATATTAACCAATCGCGAGTTTTCAGCTCATATATGGACGGAAACTTGCAGCCTGATGATGCATGTAAAATGCTCATTACACGAACAGGTGACGATGAGACATTACACCAGTTGTGGGATGTCAATCCTTCGATATATATATTTGGGGCTAAAGAAAAGCTACTAGTCCAAACTTGGAGAACAGCTCTGAGGGACGGACGAAAGCCAATCAATCCGAAATACATTTATGAGAATCAAAACGCATTTATTGATCGGCACAGCTTTGCAAAAATTTACTCGCTTTCAATAAGTGACCTTTCACCAGAGCAAGTTATAAAAACACTGACGGAAAGCGGAGACAATTCCGAACAAAGAATTTTTACCGATAGAGCTAAAGTTTATTGGCGCTCTGATGACACTCCACTAAATCGTAAAATCCTTGAGTATCTCAAAGATCACGATTTAATGGAGATACTGCCCTATTCTGCCGATAAAAACGTTATCTTTGGCTCGAGCAGAAAAATAAATTCTTGGAATAAAATCTTGAACGCATCATTAAAATGATGAAATGGGGAGGGACATTACCCCTCCCCACACACAATCATATATAGACTAGTGAATCCAGCCTTATGGCAAATTCTGATTGAGAAATTTCAAAACTCCTCGAAACTAAAAACAATCAGACGGATAATCTACCACACTTAGATTATACACTTATCCGATAAATCTCGACCTACAATGACAGAGTTTTAAACGACTTTATTTAAGCAAGAATTTGGCTATACTTAGATTAGTTTCTAAGAGTGCGGATTCTTTTGAAACTTAACGCAATTATATACAGAGTGAAGTGACTATCCAAGGATAGTCAACCTTCGTGACTAAACAGTCACCAAACTATTAGGGCGTCTGAATGAGCGATTCATTCAGACGCCCTAATTGAACTCATTAAAATGGACTTTAGGTACACCTACAGGTACACAAAATCTCAATCAGTCAAATAATCGTTGAAATATCAATAGATTATGCGATTACCATCAGCTCCACTCGTAGACCGGAAACCGCAGAATATCAAGGTTTTCGGCTTTTTCTATACCTGAAAAAAGGGTGTAGAAAGGGTGGATTTGGAATACTGGCCAAATAATGGGGCATTGCATCCGATTGAACAGCATTCCGCAAATTCACATCAAGCCCCCCCCCCGATGATCACGCACGGGATTCGGATAAGCCATACACTTTCACCACAAAAAGGGTTTCTGAATACCGTCCCGCTGTCGGCAGTCCTACAAAAACATTCACTGATGTGTCCACAGCTAGGACGATTAAACACGCTAATCTAAGCGAGCCTCCCGTGATGGTCCTAGATATCGGTCCATCGGGAGGCTTTCACATGTTTAGAACCACGGACGAAACCGCCTCGTCTTATACACGCACTACTTGGAGTCTGTGATGAAACCTTCGCTTGAATGAATGCCTGGTGCACTACGGGGCAGGGGTAGGGCACACCTTCAGTCCATCAGTCCATCAACAATCCCGCAACCCCAGCCAACCCCAACATTCAGGAGCCCACTCGCCGTGGCGCAGGTGCTTGACAGGAATCTGGATACTGTACTGCCCTCAGACACGCCAGATTTAGGCAACCACTAGGCACCGAACCAACAAATCGCCGCTGGAACGCCCCCCCCCCGGAAACCGCAAGGCCGGGTGACTCACCGTTAGGTCTCCACGAGCACGGCATCCAAGGACTCCAATCAACATCCCGAGCCACCTAAACGCTCCCTGCGCAGCGGGGGCGGAAAGGGCACCGTCATTAAGTCTCTTACTTGTTTGCAATCGCCGGGGAATCAAGAATCTGGCCTTAACCGCCAAATTGAGTTCGATGCCCGCAAGTCGATTTAATTATCGAACGAACAACGAGCGACATTCCGCTGAATATTGTAAGCCTCGCGGACACAACCATATGCTAATTAAACCGGCCAAAAGTCGGAAGCACCCGATCGGCGCGTCCGACTTTTGGTGTTTTCATCCGAACAAGCTGCTCACCATGAACTTGACGACTCCTACGGTAATCACGCGCGCGGAAAATCGCGGGAAATGCGACGAGCCGCGTAATCCTCGAGCCGCGAGACCGTCAAATCGGCGTAACCGTCAATCGAAGCGAACTGCGGACCCTGCGAGGTATCCGTGGGCATGAAAGCGGTCTGTGCGAGGGTCGTGGCGCCCGATCCGGCCGCAGACTGAAGCCCGGTGAACGAGTCCTCGATCGCGACGCAATGCGCCATCGCCAAAGCGAAATCGTCCGCCGAACGCTGCTCCCGATCAACACCAAGCAATTTCGCGGCGGCCAGATATGGCGCCGGATCGGGCTTCCTAGCCAGACCGTCGTCACCGCACACACAACCGATGAACGCGCCCTTGGGAGCCTGCTCCATCAATCTTTCGGCCAATTTCCGCGGAGACGCCGTGACCAACACCGACGGCACGCCAACCTTGGCCAGCGAGCGCAGCACATTTTCAACATCCGGAACCCACGGCATATGGGCGATCTCACGTTCCGCTACGCCCTGAATCATCAGCTCGCCAATCTCATCGACCGACAGCTGCGTGCCGTTTTCGACCATACGCTCGGCCACCCGCGGAACCGGCTTACCCGAGCACAACCATCCCATTTCCTCGGTCCAGACCCCGCCATGCGCACGGGCGATCTCGCACTCCACATCATGCCAGTACGGCTCCGAGTCAATCAACGTGCCGTCCATATCCCAAAGCACCGCAGTAAGCATTGCAAATCTCCCATCAGTCCGTGTGTTCCGCCTTCAATCCCACCAAATGAAGACGACAAATCACATGAAACGACATTCCGTAGGCTCTCTGACATCGTCGCCAGTCTATTGAAGGATATCAGAATGACGCAATTGCAAGGTTTTGGGATTCAGTTTCAACGTCAGCAGAAACGAGAAGAGCCTACAGAATAAGATTTGCCCAAATCCCCCGAATAAGGCACATTCACTCGCTGAACTCCTCGCCATACAGGACCAGCGCACGGCCAGACGCGAAGGAAGCGGACGAACCGGAGTCGCGAGCGCCACGATGCCCGCGGTCGGCGGTCTGTCCACCCGTGAGACCGTATCCATCGGATTCAGAGCCATCCGTTTCCGGGTCATACGGCCGATACGGCAGTTCGCGAACCCGTGAATGGATGTCGTGACGCCAACGACGGGCCTGCCGCGAGCGCTGCATCTCGGTAATGCCGCCGTCCCGATCGGCCGCGAACACGCTCGAGCCGCTGGGGCGGTTGAGACGATGGACTTCACGCCGTAGTTGGCGGTTTTCCTCTTCGAGGTCGAGAATTCGAATGACACCGACGAGGCTGATGCCTTCACCCTGGCTCAGGTGGTGCGCCTCAGCGAGACGGGAGACGTCGCGCAGGGAATACCGGCGAGCGCCGCCTTCCGTGCGCTGAGGCACCACGACCCCTTGGCGATCGTATTGGCGGAGGGTTTGCGAATGGATTCCGGCCAGCTCGGCGGCGCGGCCGACGCTGAAGACGGGCAACACGATGTCGAATCCGACTTCGTCGGCGCCGTCGAGGTTCGCGCGCCCTTCGACGATGGCGGCGGCGCACAAAGCGTACAGCGCCTGAACCTGACGCGTGACTCTTGCCATCGTCACCACCTCTTTCCTTCAGCCATCTACCTGTTCTATGCTTCACCGTTCATCGGGGGGGGTACACCCCCAAGCGTCAGCCCCACCCCGGCCTACGTCTGAGACATGTCCGTCGCACGAACAAGCCTGAAGCATCACATTCTTTTTGCCGACGGTTCAGCACGATCATGAACCACCGCCGGGGTTATTAAGCGGCGTCAGCCGCGCTCGGCGGCCAGCGCATCTACCAAGTCGCCGCAGCTTTTGTCGAACTCCTTGGCGTCGTGCTTCTGCGAGAAGGTTGGCTTTTCGGGCACTCGGATCTCGACGCGTCCGATCAGGTCGCCATCACGGCCGGGCACGCCTTTGCCGCGGACCCGAAGCTCGGTGCCGCTGGATGTGCCGGCCGGGATCCTGAAACTCACCTCGTCGCCGTCGAAGTCGCGCGCCTTGATACGGGCGCCGGCCACGGCCTGGCCGATGGTCACCGGCAACGGCATCACTAGGTCGTTGCCGCGCATTGTGAAGTTCTCATCGGGCTTGACGGTGATTTGTAGATACATGTCGCCTGGAGCGCCGCCGTTCCGGCCTTCACGCCCTTTGCCGGGGATGCGAATCTTCTGGCCGGTTTTGACGCCGGCGGGGATATGGGTCTTGAACTTGCCGGAGCCGACTTTCAGCGAGACCGTCGCTCCCTTGACCGCCTGGCGGAAGGTCAGTGTGATCTTCGAGTCGCGATCCTCGCCGCGCACCGGTTCCGCAGGTGGCTCGCGGTAGGCGCTTGTATCGCCGCCGTAGGGTGAACCTGTGCCTTGGGAGCCTCCACCGAACATCGAGAAGATGTCGTTGAGATTGCCTGGAGCTCCACCGTTCGTCGAGAATCGGATGCTGGAGCCATCGCCGCCGTTGAACATCTGTCCGAAAATGTCGGAGAACGCGTCGGTGTTGAATCCGCCGGCACCGCCCGCTCCGGTGCCGCCCGCGAACCGTGCGCCGCCGGCGCCGAACTGTCTGATGGCGTCGTACTTCTGCCGCTCCTGTTTGTTGCTCAGCACGTCATATGCCTCGGAGATGTCCTTGAACTTCTCCTCGGCCTCTTTGGTTTTGTTCAGATCCGGATGATATTTGCGTGCCAGCTTGCGGTACGCCTTGGTGATCTCCGAATCGGTAGAGTCTTTCGAGACACCCAAAACCTTGTAAAAATCTTTATTCAACCACTCGTTTTCAGCCATTGTAACTGCCCTCCCTTCGGGCCTCGGCCGTTATTACCGTTTATACCGTTTACACAAAAGCGAGGTGCGACCCTCCGGCCAACGGGGAGCCGCACCTCGCGGTACGAACGGAACCCGCTAAGCCTGCGGAGACGCGACCACGACGCGGGCGGCGCGAATCACGCGGTCGCCGATGCGATAACCCGCTTCGACCACGGTGTCCACCGTTTCCTTGGTTGCGCTCGGATCCGGCTTGTGCAGAATCGCCTCGTGCTTGGTCGGGTCGAAGTCCTCGCCCTTTTCGCCGAACTTCTCGACGCCGAACTTCTCGAAGGTCTTGTCGATCTTCGTGGCGACGGCTTCGAAGGATTCGCCCAGCTGATCGTGCTCGCGGATGCGGTCGATGTCGTCGAGCGCGGGGAGCAGGGCCGTGAGCACGTCGATGATGCCGTGCTGGCGGAAGATGTCCTGCTCCTTCTTGGCGCGGTTGCGGAAGTTGACGAACTCCGCACGCTCGCGTTGCAAGGCCTCAAGGTAATCGGCCGCTTCCTTCTTGGCCTGACCGAGCGGGGTGAGCGTCTCGTCGTCTTTAGCACCGTCAGAAGACCCTCCCGCATCCGCCGCCGAAGCAGGGGATGCATCGGCGCCGGCGGAACCAGCATTGGCCGACCCTGATGCATCGGCGTGCCCGGAAGTGGCGTTTGAGGCGCTGGAATTCGCGTCGGACGACGCGGGTGACACGGGCGACGCGCCATCAGCACCGCTCGAGCCTCCGTCTTTCATGCCGTCGGACGCATTCACCCTACGGTCAGCGCCATTGGCATCATCGACACCGCCTTTGTTCGAATCAGCGCCTCTGTCGACACTGCCGGCAGCATGACGCCCCTTGCTTTCCACCTCGCTGAGGCCGCTTCCGCTTTCATTTTCAGATTCGGAACTCATCTCATCACCCGCCTTGTCGCCGGCCGCACCGGTGGCAGCATGCCCCGTTCGGTAAGGCGCCTTGCCATCGGCCTTCGCCTGGCCACCCGCGCCCGCCGCGTCCCGACCGGCCGCGTGGAGGTCATCGGCAAGCCCCATCCACGCGTCGTCGGGATCCGGCAGATCATCCAGGTAAGCGTCCTTATCAAAACCGGACATAATCACTTATTGTCTTTCTTGTCGTCATCGTCGTCCACGACCTCGGCGTCCACCACGTCGTCGTCGGACGAGGCAGCGGAACCCGAAGCGCCCGAAGCGTTGGCGCCACCCGCGGCACCGGCTGCGCCGGCGGCCGCGTCCTCGGCGCCCTGCTGCGCATAGAGCGCCTGACCGATCTTCTGCGAAGAGGTGGTCAGCTTCTCCTGAGCGGCCTTGATCTTGTCCACATCGTCGCCCTTGAGCGCTTCCTTCAGTTCGTTGACATCGTCGGTCACTTCCTTGACGACGTCATCGGAGAGCTTGTCCTTGTTGTCGTTGACGAGCTTCTCGATCTGATAGGCGAAGGATTCGGCGGTGTTGCGCGTCTCGGCCTCCTCCTTGCGCTTCTTGTCGTCGGCCTCGTGAGCCTCGGCCTCCTTGACCATGCGGTCGATCTCGTCCTTCGGAAGGGCCGAGCCGCCGGTGATGGTCATGGACTGTTCCTTGCCGGTGCCCTTGTCCTTGGCGGAGACGTGCACGATGCCGTTCGCGTCGATGTCGAAGGTGACCTCAATCTGCGGGACGCCACGCGGAGCCGGCGCGATGCCCGTAAGCTCGAAGGTGCCCAGCGGCTTGTTGTCGCGGGCGAACTCGCGCTCGCCCTGATAGACCTGAATCAGCACGGAGGGCTGGTTGTCCTCGGCGGTCGAGAAGACCTCGCTGCGCTTGGTCGGGATGGCGGTGTTGCGGTCGATGAGCTTGGTCATGATGCCGCCCTTGGTCTCGATGCCAAGGGAAAGCGGGGTGACGTCGATCAGCAGGACGTCCTTGCGGTCGCCCTTGATGACGCCGGACTGCACCGCGGCGCCGACGGCCACGACCTCGTCGGGGTTGACGGTCTGGTTCGCTTCCTTGCCGCCGGTCAGTTCCTTCACCAGATCCTTGACCGCAGGCATACGGGTCGAGCCGCCGACCAGCACGACGTGATCGATGTCCTTGACGGAGATGTTCGCGTCGTGCAGCACGTTGTTGAACGGCGTGCGGCAACGGTTGAGCAGGTCGCTGGTCATTTCCTCGAAGTGTGCGCGGGTGAGCGTCTCATCGAGGTGCACCGGCGTGCCGTCGGGGGTCATCGCGAGGTACTGCATCGAGACGGAGGTCTCGGAAGAGCTCGAAAGCTCCTTCTTGGCCTGCTCCGCGGCTTCCTTCAAACGTTGCAGAGCGATCTTGTCCTTGGACAGGTCAACCCCGTACTTGTTCTTCACTTCGCCGACGAGCCAGTCGATGATCTTCTGATCCCAGTCGTCGCCGCCGAGCCTGTTGTCGCCGTTCGTGGCCTGCACCTGAATGGTGGCGAAGCCGTCCTCGTCCTTGCCGATCTCCAGCAGGGACACATCGAAGGTGCCGCCGCCGAGGTCGAAGACCAGGATACGCTCGTCCTCCTTGCCCTTCTCAAGGCCGTAAGCCAACGCCGCAGCGGTCGGCTCGTTGATGATACGCAGCACGTTCAGACCCGCGATCTTGCCGGCGTCCTTGGTCGCCTGGCGCTGCGCGTCGTTGAAGTATGCGGGGCAGGTGATGACCGCGTCGGTCACCGGCTCGCCCAAGTACGCCTCGGCGTCCCTCTTGAGCTTCATCAGCACCTGGGCGGAAATCTCCTGCGGGGTCCACTTCTTGCCGTCAATCTCCACCGACCAGTCGGTGCCCATGTGGCGCTTGACCGAGCTGATGGTGCGGTCGACGTTGGTTACGGCCTGACGCTTAGCAACCTCGCCGACGAGGATCTCGCCGGACTTGCTGAACGCGACCACCGACGGCGTGGTGCGGGCGCCCTCGGCGTTGACGATCACCGTGGGTTCGCCGCCTTCGAGCGTCGCAATGCAAGAGTTGGTGGTACCAAGATCAATACCTACTGCACGTCCCATGTTCATTCTCCTTGTATTCGTTCGTTTCACATCTGTTCGCTCGGGTCCGGTCGCCGCTTCAGGACTTTCGTGCCTCGTTCACGGTCCGCATCCAGGTTCGCACCTGTTTCGCTTTCCAAACCTGAGCCTACATCACTCAACTTTGAATAGTCAAATTATATTCCCGGATTTCCGAAAAAACTTGAGTCTTTTTGGCTCAAGTTTTTGAAATTGAGTTTTCACTGGCTAAAAATGCTGGCATTTCAAGGATCCGATAGATGAATCAAAAGCGCGAAGCAAATATAATTTCTGCTTCGCACCCGGTTTATGTAATTAACTTGATATCAGACCGATACTTCACATGGCAAATCAATGGGTACATCCTGCTTACCAAGTGTCATATTCGTCAACGGACCCCTTGGCAAGGCATCCGGAAACACGACGCCATTGGGCTGCGTGCGTAGATAGGCGATAAAACTATCGATCGTCGCATCGCCGTTCTCCCACTCATCCTTATCCGACAAGTCAGCAGCGCCCTTTGGCACTGACTCAACCTGGGTAAAGGAGATGGGCACGATGCTATTCCCCGATTTCGCAAAGACGTTGGCATTGCCACCGGTAGCCCGCACGCGTTCAAGCAAGAAATAAAGGTTCTCCACACCGAGGGCAGTCACTATCGGACATTCGCCGTTTGTGTCGCGGACCGGCATGGGCTCATCGAAAAGACCTTCAGCCATATAGTCGTCAAAAAGCACGTCGAATTCGTTCAATTCGTCATAATACTTATAGACATTACGCTTCTGCACACTCTCGTACTGCCCGCTCAACGTCTGCCGTAATATTGCGCTCATCCCAATCACCTCCAGTTATTTTCGTCGCGGAAGCACACACCTTCATGATTATTCTTCGTGAGCACGCTTTCCAACATCCGTGATTTTTCATCATTTGAGACGTTCCTGAGGCTTTGCGCGCAAAGTTCCGGGGAATTACTGAACACGACCCATCTCTCCAGGGAATCACAAATATCGCCGAACACGGCGAAAGAATGGCTGAATATCCTCGCAGCCAGTTATATCGTGTTTTTACTGCCCCCGTATTTTTCGAACGCGCGCAAACGACTGACGAAGACGCCGAAGCTCTATTTCTACGACACCGGCCTGCTGTGCTATCTGCTCGGCATCCATAGCGTCGGCGAGCTGATTCGGCACCCCAAGCGCGGAGCCGTGTTCGAGAACCTCATCATCGAAGAGACGCTCAAGCGCGGGTTCAATGCGAACGGCGAATCCCGACTTTACTTCTACCGCGACTCCAACGCCGTTGAAGTCGATTTGATGGACATGACCGACTCGCTTTCGCCGCAACTCATTGAGATCAGATCCGGCATCACGCCGCGCGACGACTTCTTCCGTCACCTGAAAACCGTCGGCCGCGACCTCGACATCCCAATCGAGCAGCGTCAGGTCGTCTACCGTGGCGGCTCCAGCTTCCGCACCCCCAACGGCCGCTTCGTGTCAGCCAAAGACTACCTGCTGCGATAGAAGGCGTTTTGCCAAAGCGCGAGCCTGCCCCGCCAAAGGACTATTTGACGGGACAGATTTCAGCGGACACGTCAGACGAGCCATCACCATCCATTAAACACGCGTCCGCCAGCCAGCCAGAACGGTGCCGCTGAGGTCCGCCACGCAAACGGGAAGGCGCTCAGTGCTCGATGGAGGTGGAGAGCTCCTTCTGGCGCACGAAGAAGAACACGATCACGGCGGCGACCATGAACGGGACCATCCACAGGAAGATCGGCAGCAAGGCGCTGTTGTAGGCGTCCACGATCGGCGTGCGCAACATTCCAGGCAACGCGTTCACCGCCCTTGGGGTCAGGTCGCTTGGGCTCAGCACCGTGGCGCCCTTCATCGCCGCCATGCCCCTGCCGCCCGCAGTCCCGGCACCTGCTGCGGCCACGTGAGCCATCGCCGCGGCGAGGTTATCGCGTACGAAACCGGTCAGCCTTGAGGTGAAGACGCTGCCCACGATGGCCGAGCCGATGGTGGCGCCAACCTGTTTGAAATAGTTGAACGACGCGGTCGCGGTCCCGACAATCGCGGCTGGGAAGGCATCCTGAACGATGAGCATGAGAATCTGCTGGCCCAAGCCTAGTCCCAAGCCGAAAACCATCGTATAGATGCACAGCATCCAGACCGGCGAATCAGCCTTCAGCGTGGAGGTCAGCGCAAGCCCCAAGGCCATGATGATGGTGCCGACGATCGGATAAGCCTTGTATTTGCCGGTCTTCGAAACGAGGTTGCCGGAGATGATCGAGGTGATCAGCACGGAGGCCATCATCGGAACCATGAGCAGTCCGGCCTGGGTGGCGGTGACGCCGGTGGTCATCTGGATGTAGGTCGGCAGGTAGCTGAGCACGCCGAACATGGCCACACCGATCAGCAGCGCGCCGATGGTGGCGACATCGAAGTTGGAGTTGGAGAAGAGCATCATCGGCATGACCGGTTCCTTGACCTTGAGCTCGACGGAGACGAACAAGGCGATGAGCACGACGAGGGCAGCGGCCACCTCGACCCAGTTCAAGGTGTTCAGCTTGCTGGTGTTGGTGCAGGTGAGCACGATGATCAGCGTGATGGCCACAATCAGGGCCATGCCGAAGTAATCGATGTGGGATTGGTTCTCTTTGCTGGGCTTGGGCAGATGCAGGAAACACGCCACGGCCGCAAGCGCAAGCACACCCAGGGGAAGGTTCATCCAGAAGGCCCAGCGCCAGCCGGGACCGCTGGTCAGCCAGCCGCCGATAAGGGGACCGGCCACCGACGAAACGGCGAACACGGCGCCCATCACACCCATGTATTTGCCGCGCTCTCGGGCCGGGACCACGTCGGCGATGGCCGACTGCGAAAGAATCATGAGGCCACCGCCTCCAAGACCCTGAATGACGCGGGCGGAGACCAGGAAATCCATGCTGCCGGCCAGCGCGCCCACGGTGGAGCCGCACATGAACAGCATGATGGCGATGAGCAGCAGGGGTTTGCGACCGAACAGGTCGCTGATACGTCCGTAGACCGGCATCATCACGGTCATGGCCAGCGCGTAGCCGGTGACGACCCATGTCATGCGGTCGACGCCGCCGAGGTCTCCGACGATGGTCGGCATGGCAGTGGAGAGCACGGTCTGGCTGAGCGAAGACATGAGCATGGTGACCATAAGGCCGATGAAGACGAAGAGCACGTCGCGCTTCGAAGGTGTTCGCGGCTGCGTCTGACCGGCGTCAGGCGTCGCGCCCGTTGTCTGAACCACGGTTGTTGGCATTTGACTTTCCTTTTGCGAAATAGCGTATCGGACCACCGCCACAATCCTTCGGGCCGTCAATATAAGACAGAAAGGCCGGTGCCGCGTCATGCGAATGAATCCTCTTTGACGCGACACCGGCCTCGAATCAAAACGGCGGGTCTGATTTTTTTATCCTTTGCACATTATCCGTCGCGCAACCGCTACGCAAGCTCGTTCACTGTGATATGCCATACAATGATATTGGTTACATTCATTTAGTTTGCCCACATCCGGGAGATCCAAGCCGTCACATGAGGCACAACTGGCATCCCGACTGCCGCGGGGAATAGCAAAAGGCTCCCCATCCAATCGGTTTAGGATTGACGGGAAGCCGGTATATTCATTAGGCTTTCGGGAACCGGTGGCGCGGGTGCAGCACACCGCGGAATTCAGCGAGTAAACGGAACCTGAATGGAAATCAGAATCCGTTTATTCGCAGACACCACAGGACTTAGTATAGGAATGGAATCTTAGCCAGCCGCAGGTTCCGTTTTTTAACGACCGATGCGCAATCGGGTCAACAGCCGGAATCGGATCAACAGTCGAAATCGAGCCGATAGGCCCACGGTGGACGGCCGACGGCCTGAGGCCCCGCCGGAAGCGACGGGAGCCTCACAGCCCGCAGAAGTTATTCGACGTGGTCGCGCTTGACCGCACGGGCCACCCAAACGGAAGCGATCAGGCCGATGGCGAGCATGACGATGGCAACCACGAGGGTCCATTGCCCCGAGGTGGTAAAGGAGGCCGACATGGCGTCGACCACCTGCGGACCGAGCGCGCCGAGTTTGCCGGTCGTGCCTTGAGCGCGGATGCCCACGATGGCGGAACCGGCCGACGCGTCGAGCGAGGTGGTCAGACCGTCAATAACCTGGGAGGGTAGTTCCTTGACGCCCGCAAGCGCACCCGGTGCGGTGTGCGTGACCATGACGGAGAGCACCATGCCCGCGACAGCCGAGCCGATGCCCGTACCCAGCTGACGAATGGTGGACTGCGTGGCGGAGCCTTCGCCGGATTGCGCGACGGGCACTTCGGCGAGCACAAGGCTGGTCAGCTGCGCGGCGGCGAAGCCAAGGCCGAAGCCATACAGGACCATCGGCACGAGCATCCACGCGACGGAAATGCCGGGGCTCATCAGGAACATGATGCCGAAAACGCTCAGGATTTCAATGACCAGACCCAATTGCACGGTGTGCGTGGAACCGATTCTTGCGGTGACCAAGCGCGCCAGCCCACCGGAGACGATGGCGCCCAAGCCCATGGTGGCGATCAGCGCACCGGTCGGAATCATCTTCAGACCACGCACGTTAATCAGGTAGAGCGGCAGCACGAACATGATGGCGAATTCGCCGGCCTGAATGGCTCCGGCCGCAGTAAGGCCCAACGAGAAGGTGGGGATGCGGAAGAGGGTCAGGTCGAGCATGACGGGCTTGCCGTTGCGGGCGCGGCTGGTTTCGGTGAGGATGAACAGAACGAAGGAGACGATGCCGAACACGATGCAGAACGGGATGACCGAGACAGGCCAGTTCCTGCCCCATGCGAAACCGCCGATGCCGAACTCGCCCTTGGGCTTGAGCCAACCGTAGGTCTGACCTTCGATCAGGCCGAAGATGAGGAACGCGGAGCCGAGGGCGGACAGGACAACGCCGAGCGGATCGAAGCCTTCGGGCTTAGGCTGGCCGGACTTGGCGGCGGCCTGGGCGGCTGCGCCCATCGCCGAGGCGCCGGCCTTGCCGCCGGTTTGCGGCACGAACGGAATCGCGCACAGGAAGACGATCAGGCCCAGCGGCACGTTGACCAGGAAGATCCAACGCCAGCCGATGGTCTGGGTGAACAAACCGCCGAGGAACGGGCCGACTGCCGCGGCCGCGCTCATGACCGAACCCCAGACGCCGAATGCGATGGCGCGGTTCTTGCCGCGGAACGAGGCCGAGACGATGGAAAGCGTGGACGGCATCACCAGCGCGCCGCCGACGGCCTGCACCGCGCGCGCCGTGAGCAACAGCGCCGCACCGTTGGAGGAAGCGGCGAGCACGGAGCCGGCCACGAAGATGACCACGCCGACCTGCAACGTGGCCTTGCGGCCCTTCATGTCACCGAGTTTGCCAAAAGGCAGCAGCAACGCGGCCAAAAGAATGTTGTAGAGCGAGGTCACCCACTGGGCGTCGGTGAGGGTGAGGTTGATCTTCTGGATCATCACCGGAATGGAGACGTTGACGATCGAGCCGTCGAGCACGATCATGGAAAGCGCCAACGCAAGGACCCATAGGGCGTTCCATGGCGGTTTGCCCGCGCCATCCTCGGTTTTAGTGGCGACTTTTTGGCCACCGTTCATTGTTTCAGCCATAATCACATGGACGCTTTCCCCGTCGTTCGGACGGATCGATATTTTTCGCGACACACCGTCGCGACCTTTTTGAGACTATACGTCGCTAAAATGGATTGCGCAAGCCGACATGCGGCAAATCGTATAAATTTATTACAATGCACAAACGTGCAGCGACCGATATGTGCATATGTACGACAATACGCGCCACGACTCATACGGCGTACCGCGAATAAGCCCACGGCCGAAAGGAACACCATGCCACGCATCAAGGAGGCGACGCTCGAGGAGCACCGCCGCAACACGATGAACGCCCTGCTCGACTCCGCCGAAGCCATCATGCGCGAGCAGGGCGCCGACGGCCTGACCCCCGCAGCCGTCAGCCGCGGGGCCGGTATCGCGCGCAATTCGATATACCGCTACGTCCACGACATGAAGGACCTGCGGCGAGGTCTGATGAAGCGCCATCTGCCGGAGTGGATCGACACGCTGAACAACGCGCTCGACGGACTCGACGATCCAGTCGAGGTAATCGCCACATGGGTCCGGGTCAACCTCGAACAATCCGTGATACATGGACATGAGTGGCTTATGCGCTTGCCGGTGGACGATGCGGAGGAATACGCGAAAAGACAGCGCGAAAACGACGATTCGAAGGACGGAAGGGGCAACCCCGTCGGCTCCGGCGCCATCACCGGCGACGACAAGGATCCGCACGACACCGACGGCGACCCGGATTTTTCGATACCTTATGTCGACCCTTACTGCGGCAAGTCGCTCAAAGCACGCCAGACGCGGATCCGGCAATCCGACAAGGAGGATTGCGCCCCCGGTGCCGTCAACGGGGGCGACCAGCGCCAGGAACAAGATGCCCCCGAACATGGCGCAGGCACCGGCGAGCAGCCTCTGCAACCAGGTCAACCCAGCCTCCACGAGCAGGTGAACGCCCCAATCGTTCAGGCATGGGAGCGGCTGAAGCCCTCCGCCCCGGAAGTGGGTGTGGCACTGACCAAGGGACTGGTTTCCAGCGGGATGCGGCTGTTGAGCGAGACCACCCAAGCCGAACAGTCCCAGCAAGCCATCATCGCGGACATCGACCGTGCGACCCGCGCCCTGATCGGGGTCCTGCGCGAATAGGCCACGGTGCCACCGACAGCCACCTTCCGCAATCGACGGATCGGCATAGCCAAAGACCATCGGTTCCGAGCGGAGCCCCTTGGCAAACCTTCTTTCCCCCATCCACAGCCAAGTTATCCACCGAATTATCCACAATTGTGCACACTTCAGGAAGCATCCAGTGGATGATTCGAGCCATCTAATGTGAAGTCGCTAACACTAGCGAAGCCATTTTTGCAATACTCAAAATACGCAACCCATGCGTAAGTAGTCATTTCAGCGCAAATCACTATATCTAGTGTTTGAAAATACGACACGCTACTATCTCTTGGGGTTCCCTTTGGAACTATGTGCCTGTAATCTGGCCATATCAGGCAACAGGAAACGAAAACCCAGGAGGCACAGATGACGGTAACCGTCTTCACGAAACAACACTGCCCGCAATGCATGGCGACCGAACGCCAGCTCAAGCGCCAGGGCATTGCATTCGAACAGGTCGATCTGACCAATAACCCTTCGACCGTGCAACAACTGATCGAGGCAGGGTTCAAGCAGACACCGGTGGTCATTACGCCCGACGCATCCTGGAGCGGCTACCGCCCCGACCTTATCAAGGCACTCGGCAACGGGCATCCGGCCGAGGCCGAGGAACGGAATGTGACCGAAGCGGCAACACAAGACGCAAGCGTCAGCGAGGTTATGGCGTGACGACGATTGCATCCGCGATCCAGACCACGCCGCAGAACGGGCGACCGGCATCCGGCAAGCGACTGAACCCCGCGCCGGAACCGGCGGAACCGTGCGCCGGAAAGACAACCCCGGTTGGCGTCGAGGCGGAACCGGAGTCAGGCGAATCCGCCATCGTAAACGATTCCGCCAACGCCGATGCGCCCGCAATTCGAGCAACCGGCACACAGTCGCCCTACGATGACGAATGCGAATCGCCAAGCGCGCCCGAAACCCGCGTGCCACAAGGCGTCGAGCACATCGGGGCGGTCGTCTATTTCTCCTCCGTCTCGAACAACACGGCGCGCTTCATCGAAGCCTGCGATTTTCCATCCGAAGGCATCAACGTCTATCGCATACCGTTGCGCCCCAAAGATCCGCCGCTGCAGGTGCGCGAGCCGTACATCCTTATCGTGCCCACCTACGGCGGAGGCAACATCGCCAAGGCCATACTGCCTCAAATCAAGAAGTTCCTCAACGGACACAGGAACCGTGGCTTCATCCGCGGGGTCATCTCCTCCGGCAACCGGAACTTTGCCACGGCCTTTTGCGCGGCGGGCGACATCATCGCCCAAAAGTGCCATGTGCCGTTCATGTACAATTTCGAGCTTCTGGGAACCCCGCACGATCAGCAGCAGGTACGCGACGGCGTCAAACAGTTTTTCATCGACAACCAGGGTTAGTTTCTCGACGGTCATTGAAAGCGGATCATTGCGATTCCGCCATTTTGCCCGTCCACAACGAGAAGACCGAACCGTATATCATAAACCAACAACCGAAAGGAACCCCGCAATGGGTCTGACCGATTCCACGCTGAGCATGGACAACACCACCGAAGACACAGGCTTCGATCCGGAGCACGACTATCACTCGCTCAACGCCATGCTCAACCTCTACGACGAAAACGGCAACATCCAGTTCGACGCCGACAAGGAGGCCGAACGCGCCTACGTCACCGGGCATGTGGCCCAGAACACCATGAAGTTCGACTCCACCGCGGACCGACTCAAATACCTGATCGACAATCTATACTATGAAAAGGACGTCTTCGCGCAGTATTCGCCCGAATTCCTCGACAGGTTCTACGACCACGTCGAGAACTCCGGCTTCGAGTTCGAGACCTTCCTCGGCGCCTTCAAGTTCTACCGTTCCTACGCGCTGAAGACCTTCGATGGAAAGCAGTACCTCGAGGACTTCCCCCAGCGCGCGGGCGCCGTGGCGCTGGAACTCGCGGCGGGCGACGAGAACGCCGCCATCAAGTACGTCGACGAGATCATCTCCGGCCGTTTCCAGCCGGCGACCCCGACCTTCCTGAACCTCGGCAAGGCCCAGCGCGGCGAGCCGGTATCCTGCTTCCTTGTGCGGGTCGAAGACAATATGGAGTCCATCTCCCGCGGCATCAACTCCGCTCTCCAACTTTCCAAGCGCGGCGGCGGCGTGGCGCTGCTGCTGTCCAACCTTCGCGAGCAGGGCGCCCCGATCAAGCACATCGAGAACCAGTCAAGCGGCGTGGTTCCGGTCATGAAGCTTCTGGAGGATTCGTTCTCCTACGCCAATCAGCTGGGCGCCAGGCAGGGCGCGGGCGCGGTGTACCTCAACGCCCACCACCCCGACATCCTGCGCTTCCTCGACACCAAGCGCGAAAACGCCGACGAGAAAACCCGCATCAAGTCGCTTTCCTTGGGCGTCGTGATCCCCGACATCACCTTCGAACTGGCCAAGCGCAAGGAGAAGATGGCCCTCTTCTCCCCCTACGACGTCGAACGCGTCTACGGCAAGCCGTTCGCGGACATTTCCGTGACCGAAAAGTACGACGAGATGGTGGCCGACGACCGCATCCACAAGACCTACATCGACGCCCGCGAGTTCTTCATGACCCTGGGCGAGGTGCAGTTCGAGTCCGGCTACCCCTACATCCTGTTCGAAGACACGGTGAACCGCGCCAACCCGATCGACGGCCGCGTGACCATGTCGAACCTCTGCTCCGAAATCCTCCAGGTGCAGGAGGCCTCGACCTACAACGCCGACCTGAGCTACGGCCATGTGGGCAAGGACATCTCCTGCAACCTCGGCTCCCTCAACATTGCCAAGGCGATGGACGCGGGTCTGGCGCAGCCTGTGGAGACCGCCATCCGCGCGCTCACCAGCGTCTCGGACCACACGCACATCGACTCGGTCCCATCCATCAAACGCGGCAACGAAGAAGGACATTCCATCGGCCTGGGCCAGATGAACCTGCACGGCTTCCTCGCCCGCGAACACATGCACTATGGCTCGGAGGAGGCTCTGGACTTCACCGACATGTACTTCATGACCGTGGCCTACCACGCCTACAAGGCGTCGCATGCGCTGGCCGTGGAACGCGGCACGAGGTTCGCCGACTTCGAGAAGTCCGACTACGCCAAGCCCGCAGGCCAAGGCAACTACTTCGACAAATACACCGACGGGCGCCGCTCGCTCGAACCGCGCACGGAAAAGGTCAAGGCGCTGTTCGAACGATTCGGCATCGCGATCCCGACCGTGGCCGACTGGGAGACGCTGCGTGACGAGATTCTGCGCGACGGCATCTACAATTCGTATTTGCAGGCCGTGCCGCCGACCGGTTCGATCTCCTACATCAACCACTCCACCTCCTCGATCCACCCGATCGCCTCCAAGATCGAGATCCGCAAGGAGGGCAAGACCGGCCGCGTCTACTACCCCGCGCCGTACATGACCAACGACAACCTCGAATACTTCGAGGATGCCTACGAGATCGGTTGGCAGAGGATCGTCGACACCTACGCCGAGGCCACCCAGCACGTCGATCAGGGGCTGTCGTTGACCCTCTTCTTCCCTGCGGGCGTGACCACGCGCGAGCTCAACAAGGCGCAGATCTATGCATGGCGCAAGGGCATCAAGACGCTCTACTACATCCGCATCCGCCAGCAGGCGCTCGAAGGCACCGAGGTCGAAGGTTGCGTGTCCTGCATGCTGTAAACGCCGCATAAACCACGATAGCGCCGGGGCGTTTCGGCTCAGAGGACATCAGTCTGAGCCGAAACGCCCCGGCGCTATTGTCATGAACGCACGAGCAACCCCCTACAAAAGCGGAAAGGCCACTACTGCCGACCCGACCACTTCGGGTTCATCGTCATCGTCTGGAAACGATGCTGCATTACATCATTGCCGTAATGCTGATCGAAGAATTGGGTGACGGGGGCCGTCTGAGGCATCCCGGCAAGACGCCCGTACCAGCAATCAAGCGCCATCAGCGTAAAGGCCATGTCCACGATCATGAACGCGAGCGCCACAGCGGTCGCAGCATAACGCCACTTCCATGGGATCAGGTTAATGAATTTCAGGAGCGGCGGCAGCAGCTTCCGTATCCATATCAGCCCGCCGAGCCCCCAGAAAATCATGTATTTGCCGCTTGTGCGCCCGCCGAACAACGCAAGCCAGTCATTCGAGTAGTTCCAGGCGATCACGCCGAACGCGACTTGCATGAACCAGCTGACGAACGCTTCGAATGCGCCGCCGATGACCGCGCTGGCGCAGAAAATCACCGCCCAATTCGCATTCCACAACCGGTTGAGGAACATGGTGACAATAACTACGCCGAACCCGTAAATCGGTGAGAATGGCCCCCAAAGCAGGCCGGCTCTATTCTGCCATTCGTTGTAGAACACCAGATGGTAAATCTCTTCGACCAGAAGTCCCACGACGCAGCCGACGAAGAAGAGCCAGAACACGTTGAACACGTCGAGCTTGATATAGCCCTTGCCGCTGGGGTCGCGGCCAAGCGTTCCCGATTCGCGAGC
This sequence comes from Bifidobacterium bohemicum DSM 22767, assembly GCF_000741525.1. Taxonomy (GTDB): domain Bacteria; phylum Actinomycetota; class Actinomycetes; order Actinomycetales; family Bifidobacteriaceae; genus Bifidobacterium; species Bifidobacterium bohemicum. Next base: position 690,248 of record NZ_JGYP01000002.1, read on the forward strand.
CTCGAAGTACTCATCGCGCTCGTCCATACGCTTCAATGCATGTTGCAGCATACGTTCCTCAACCAGCGCCGGGTCCAGCCCGATGGCAAGCACCACCAGTATCGCCACTTGAGCCGTGGACACCAGGACGCCGGGCCCAAGCCCCTGCAACGCCAGCGACAACAGGGCTTGGGCCACCGTCACCGCCATGAGCGCATACGCCCAACGAGCCGCATAGTGTCGCTTGTCTCGCAGCAGAACGACGCCGAAAACGGTAAGCCCCAGGGCATTGGCGAAGGAGACCAGGCCATTGGCGCACGTCAGCAGGAAAGTCAGATCAAGCGGGTCGGCGTGAATGCGCCCGATGAGGAAGAGACGTATGCCCTCGATGATCTGGTAGCCCACATAAGGCACGCCGATCAAGCCGATCAACAGAACAAGTGTCCCATAAACGCGGGCGGCGATGACGCCGGGTCCACGAACTCGCTCGACAGCGCTGTTCACGGCCCGCCACCGAGCGCCATGCGGCGTGACGATGTCGTTGTCCTGCTTCTCTTCCGTCGTTTCCGTCATGTATTCCAAGGTTACCCTACACCATTCTCTCAAACGCCTAGCGCCGGACCGTCTGCTTGAACACCCGGCTCGACCAGCCCACACCCGTTTAAGGATATCTTCTGCCCCCAAATTCCAATCGGCGTACGGGATTCCGCCGACCCGGCCACAACACGCCGAACCACCTTGCCGCCAATAACCCGGTCACAGGCGCACGAACCACGGATACGGCCGCGACCGCACCCCACGCCCGATCAACGGAGAGCAAGATCATCACTATACGTGCATGCACGATCGGTGTATGCCCTCAGCTATAGGTTCATAGTCTCGAATAGGCTGAATGCCTTGTGGACAGCGGTCATCCAGACGGAGGGGGATTATGCGCAACGTTATGGCCATCGCCCGACGCGACATTCTGCGCGTGCTACGAGTACCGGCGGCTTGGATCGTACTGGTGGGACTCATCATCATCCCGCCGCTCTATGCATGGTTCAACATCGCGGGTTTCTGGAACCCGTACGGCAACACGCAGGGCATAAAGGTCACCGTGGTCAACAATGACCGGGAAGCCGACTCGAAGCTTGCCGGCAAACTCAGGATGGGCGATCAGATCGTCGACCAGCTCAGGACGAACAAGAAGATGGGCTGGAATTTCGCCGACTCGAGCGAAGCCCGGCGACGCGTCGAGTCCGGGGAGAGCTACGCCTCGATCGTCATCCCACCTGATTTCAGCCGCAAGGTCGCCGGAATCCTCGAGGGAAAGACGGCACAGCCGACACTGGAATATTATGTCAACGAAAAGGCCAATGCCCTGGCAACCCGCATGACGGATAGCGGCGCCTCCACCGTCGACGACCAAGTCAACGAGACCTTCGTGTCCACGGTGAGCAAGGCGGTGGCGAGCACGCTGAACAAGGCCGGCGCCAAGGTCGATTCCCGCACCGAAGCCGCCACGGCCGAAACCATCGCAAGCCTTAATCGGACCCAAGCCACCACGGCGAGCATTCGCCAATCGGTAGGCGAGTTGAACGCGCGGCTGACGCAGATGCCCGACAAAATCAAGAAGGCTCGGACGCTGCTGGCCAACGTGCAGCAGGACGGCAAGCTCGCCGCCAATGAGCTGAAATCCGCCTCGGTTTCCCTGACGGATACGCAAGCGGGTCTCAATACGTTCGTCGGTCAGGCCAATACCACCCTCGACCAAGGCGCCGGCGACATCTCGCAGTCCAGCGCAAAAGCGAGCCTGGCAATCAGCTCCATCGCCGCAGGGCTCACTCAGGCCAATGGTCAGGTCGGCCTGGCACTGTCCACAGCCAAAAGCATCAACCAGAACAACAACACTCTGATCGACCAACTGGGGGCGATGCACCCGACAGACCCCGCGACCCAGCAGGCCGTCCAGGACCTCAAGGCCGAAAACAAGCGGCTTGACGACTCCATCAAAAGTCTCCAGAACCTCAATTCCAGCGAAAATCTCGGGCGGCTGGTCTCCGGTGTCACCGCGAGCGCCACAGGCGTGGATAAGGCGACCCAAGGCGCGCTGGCGAATTCCGGGGCCGCGCGCAACAGCCTGGCCGGCGGAGCGCTGCCGCAGCTAAATACCGGGCTGAATTCACTGGCGTCGGCGAGCGCGACGACCAGCGCCGGGTTGGCAACCCAAAACGCGCTGGTCGCGCAGGCCAACTCCGTCCTCGACCAGCTCGACCAGACGACAGCGGCCATGCAACAGGCTTTGGGCGGCACTGACGAGGGACTGGCGGCATTGCAGAACCGCCTGTCCACACTCACCACGGATCTGGGCGCATTGAACGGCTCGGCCCTTCTGAACACGTCGGACGTTTTGAAGAAGGAAACCGGCAATCCCCGGCTCGACGCTTCGAAAATCGCGGATTTCATGCTTTCTCCCACCGTGCTGGACACCAAGGTCGTCTACCCGGTGTCCACTTACGGTTCCGGCATGGCTCCGCTGTTCACCAATCTGACGCTGTGGGTGGGCGCGTTCATGCTGGTGGTGCTGATGAAGCTGGAAGTCGACGACGAGGGCATCGACAGCCCCACGCCGGGCGAACGCTACTGGGGGCGCGGGCTCGTGCTCATGCTCATCGGCGTGCTGCAGGCCGTCGCGGCCGTCACCGGCGACCTGATCATCGGCGTGCAGTGCCACAACATCCCGGTTTTCTACCTCACGGCGGTGCTGGCGTCAATCGTGTACGTGAGCATCGCATACGCCCTGTCGACGGCGTTCATGCACGTCGGCAAGGCATTGTGCATCGCGTTTGTCATCGTGCAGATCCCCGGTTCCTCAGGCCTCTACCCCATCGAGATGATGCCGAGGTTCTTCCGTTCGATGTACCCCTACTTCCCCTTCACCTACGGCATCAAGGCGCTGCGCGAGGCCATCGCGGGCTTCTACCGGGCGGACTGGTTCGTGGACATCGGCAAGCTGGCGATTTTCGCGCTGGTGTTCTCCGCCATCGGGCTGGCTTTCAAACCGCATAACGGCGGTCTGAGACGGTTTGTTGACCGTCAGCTTGCGGAAAGCGATATCATCGTCAACGAGCCGGCCCTGCACATCGGCCACGAATTCAAGCTGGCCCAGGCTCTGAGCGTGCTGGCGGACAAGAGGGAATTCCACGACGCGCTTCAGGAACGCACCACTCATTTCGCCGGGCTCTACCCATGGCTGACGCGCGGTGGTGTCGTACTCGGGTTCGTCGTGCCGGTCATCTTCGCCGTCACCTTCTCCCTGGCGCCCGGCGTGAAGGACGTGGCGCTGGCCGCATGGATCATTTGGTACCTGATACTGATCGTCTTCTTCGTCGGTGTCGAGCTCTACCGCGACAACCTTGCGCGGCAGGCCGAGCTGGGCAATCTGGACGACGAGGCCGTGCACGCTCTGCTGCGGACCTACGACAAGCCACGCGTGACGCGAAGACGGAACCGACAGGCCAGGGCTTTGGGGGCGGCGGGACCGACCGGCGACGCCGGCCTGCCGGCCTTCACGGCCGCCCAACCGAACGACGCCGATGACACGGTGCGCATCGAAAACGGCGACATCGCCATGCTGCGCAACGTGCTCAATGATTCCGTGCAGACCGCCGACGCCATCGGGCTCGACGACACCATCGGCCGGTCCGACAGCTCCGGCCGCCAGAGCGGTCCGGCTGAACCCACAGCCGGACCGGCGGCCGGAAACACGCCCGGCGCCGGATCACGCGATGATCCAAAGGGCGGGACAACGGAACAACCCGGCGATGAAGGAGCGACGGAGGGAGGACTGCGATGAACACAATATGGAAACTGTTCAAGGGCGACGTCAGGCGCATGACATCCAATATCATTTCAATTATCATCATGATCGGTCTGGTGGTGATTCCGGCGATCTTCACCTGGTTCAACGTGACGGCGAGCTGGGATCCGTTCGGCAACACGCGCAATCTGAAATTCGCCGTCGCCAGCGTCGACAAGGGCTACAAAAGCGACCTCATGCCCATCAAAACCGACATCGGCGACCAGGTGATCAACCGGCTGCGCGCCAACAGCAAACTCGACTGGACCTTCACCACAAAGGACAAAGCCATCGAGGGCACGAAATCCGGCGAGTACTATGCCGCGGTCATCATTCCGGAGGATTTCAGCCGCGACATGATGACCTTCTTCTCACCGGACTCCAGGCACGCGACGCTTGAGTACTACACGAACGAGAAGAAGAACGCGGTCGCCCCGAAGGTCACGGGCGCCGGGGCGGATCAGATCGCCACCCAGGTCAACAAAACCTTCGCCAGCACCATATCCGCCACCGCGCTGAGCGTCGCCTCGGGTCTTTCCGACCATCTGGACGACCCCGCGTCGCGCGCGCGGCTCAGCACCTTCGCCGGCAACATCGACAACCTCGCCAACCAACTCGGCGAACAATCGAATACCTTGGGCACTTACAGCGCCTTGGTGACCGCTTCGCAGTCGCTGCTGACCAGTTCTTCGGCTTTGCTCGGCGGCACCGCGAAATCCGCCTCAGACTCGGCCAAGGACATCGACACGGCCGGCAAAGGCGTGTCCGACGTGTCGGAGGCGCTCGGAGCGACGGTCGCGACGCTTTCGACGGCGCTGAAACAGAGCGCCGCCAGCTATGGCTCGGTTGGCGACACCATCGACGGAGCTTTCGCCAGCGCGGGCAAGTCCTCGGCCGACGTGTCCAAAACGATGCGGGACGAAGCCTCCACCGTCGGTCAGCAGGTCGCCAATTACCAGCAGATCTACGACAGGCTCAACGCGGTGAACGCATCGGGCCAGCTCAACGACGCCCTGGCCCAACTTCAGGCGATCATCCAGCAGCAGAAGGCGCTACAGGCCACCCTGAACGTCGCGGCCGCCCAGCTGGACTCCGGCACCGCGGCGGCCGAAGGCCAACGTCAGGAGGCCAAGCAGCTCGCGGATCAGACCAAGAAGTCCATCCAAGGCCTCAACTCGAACCTCGACGCGACCCTCAAGCCGCAGATCAACGCACTGACCTCGTCGCTGACGGAGGCGACGAACTCGCTCAAATCCGGAGCCTCGAACCTGAACACGGCCATTGGAGGGATCGACGGCGCCGCAGACGGCATGGGAACGAAGCTCGATGATACGCGCAAGCAGCTGGCGCAATCACAGGACCTGCTGAACAGAAGTTCGAAGCGGCTCAGGAACTTCAGCAAGGAACTGAGTTCCGCTTTGAACAGCGGGGACATGGCACAGGTCAAACGGCTGCTGGCCGGCGATCCGGGCGAACTTTCGGAGGTCCTGGCGACCCCCGTGAAGCTCAAACGCACGGCCGTCTTCCCCGTCGAGAACTTCGGCACCGCGCTCACCCCGTTCTACACCTTCATTCCGCTGTGGGTGGGTTCGGTGCTCATCGCGCTGACGGTCAAGACCGAGGTGTCGGACAGGGTGCGGCGCCAGCTTGGCGAAGCCAGCCGAGGATGGGGTTGGGACCGTGCGGGCGACGGAGGCAGGGGACGCGCCAGACCGCTGAGGCGGGGCGCCGCCGTCGGCGAAGCCCAAGACGACACCCGGAAGGCGACTCCGATCGCCGAAGCCGGGCGAATCACCGTCAATCCCGGCACGAACACGCTGTATCTCGGACGTTTCGGCATTTTCGCCCTCATCAGTCTTATGCAGAGTACGTTCTCGTGCGCCGGAACCCTTCTGTTCCTTCGGGTCCATGCGGTGCATCCGATGCTCTTCATGCTCGCCGGCTGGCTGTCGGGCCTGACCTACGCCTTTGTCGTCTACACGCTGGTCGCCTGCTTTGGCACGGTCGGCAAGGCGATTGCGGTAATCGTTCTGGTCATGCAGATTTCCGGCTCATCCGGTTCGTATCCGCTCCAGGTGCTGCCCAGGTTCGTCAGCGCCGTCAACCCGTTCCTGCCGGCCGCACACTCGATTCAGGCGGCGCGCGCGGCCATCGCGGGCATCTATCAGGGGGACTACTGGATGCAGATGGGCATTGTGCTGATCTATGCCGCCATTGCGCTGGCCGTCGGACTGATCGTGCACAAGCCGAGCCGGTTCTCTCGTTGGTTCAGCCAGCAGCTCGAACGCACCAAGGTGCTGTAGTCCGGAACGAACGGGAAGCCGAGCAGGCGGCCGGTCGGCTTCCCGCATTCGCGGACCCGACCGGCCGTACCATATCTGTGGTCAATCCCCCCCCCCATACCGGGAAGAGTTCGACCATGCGGCAGCAGTCCCGTCGCCCGGTCTCACCCGCATATCCGGCGGCATTCCACCCTACGACCCAAAACACGTCACGTCGCGATTCATTTCTCCTCGCATCCGGTAGAATTCGACTCCAGGAACCCCGTAACGTCCCGAATCACCCGAATGTCAGGCGGAAGAACGAGACAGTCGAGACAGTAACGGCAGAGACGGCAAAGCGTCGTGTTCCGCGCCCATATGAGGCGATACGCGACGCTTAAGTCCGTGCAGGCCTATATGCGGTCTACGCGACCAGGCTGGTGAACTGGCTGTTGTAAAGGTCGGCGTAGAAACCGCCCCGCCTGAGCAGCTCCTCGTGCGTGCCCCGCTCGACGACGTCGCCGTGGTTCATCACCAGGATCATGTCCGCGTCGCGGATCGTGGATAGACGGTGCGCGATCACGAAGCTGGTGCGCCCCACGGTAAGCTCGTCCATCGCCTTCTGGATGAGTTCCTCGGTGCGGGTGTCGACCGAGGAGGTCGCCTCGTCGAGGATCAGGATCGGCGCATCCTGCACCATCGCGCGGGCGATGGTCAGCAACTGGCGCTGGCCCTGCGAAAGCGACGAATTATCGTCCAGCACGGTGTCGTAGCCCTGTGGCAGCGAGCGCACGTAATGATCGAGCCCCACGGCCTTGCAGGCGTCCTCGATCTGCTTGTCAGTGACGCCTTTCTTGTCGTATGCCACGTTCTCCTTGACGGTGCCGCGGAAGACCCACGTGTCCTGCAGAACCATCGAGAACTGTTCGTGTACGTTGGCGCGCGGCACGGTCGAGGTGTCGATGCCGTCGATGGTCATGGACCCGCCGTCGATGTCGTAGAAGCGCATGAGCAGGTTGACCATGGTGGACTTGCCGGCGCCGGTGGGGCCCACGATGGCGATCTTCTGCCCGGCCTTGACCGAGGCGGAGAAGTCGTGGATGATCGGCCTGCCCGGCTCGTAGCCGAAGCTCACGTGTCTGAACTCGACGTCGCCGCGCACGCGTTCGGCCTTGCCGGTCTTGGGGTCGCGGCCAAGCAGCGCGGGCTTGTCGGTCTCGTCGCTCATCTCGGGCTCCTCCAGGAAGCCGAAGACGCGCTCGGAGGCGGCGGCGCAGCGCTGCAGGTTCTGGAACGCCTGGGCGAACTGAGAAAGCGGTTGGGTGAACAGGCGCACGTACATCATGAACGCCACGATCACGCCGAACTCGATCTTGCCGTTGATGGCCAAGGCCCCGCCGGCGATGCAGACGGCCACGAAGCCGAGATTGCCGATGAGGTTCATCAGCGGGTTCATCAGTCCCGAAAGGAACTGGCTCCTCCATGCGGAGTCGTACAGGTCGTTGTTGTACCGCTCGAAGCGGCGGATGGAGTCGGCCTCGCCGTTATATGCCTTGACCACGATGTGGCCGGAGTACATCTCCTCGACATGGCCGTTGACGTTGCCCAGCGCGAGCTGCTGGGCCACGAAGTACTTCTGGGAGAAGTGCATGATGACGGTCATGATGACCATGCCCAGCAGGGAGGCGACCACGGCGCACAGCGTCATGATGACGTTGTTGTAGAGCATCATCGCCAGCGACCCGATGAACAGTGTCGTGGAGGTGATGAGCATGCCGAGGGACTGGCCCAGCGTCTGGCCGATGGCGTCCACGTCGTTGGTGATGCGGCTGAGCACGTCGCCGAAGCTGGTCCTGTCGAAGTACTTGAGCGGCAGCCTGTTGATCTTCCTTGAGATCGACTCGCGCAGGCTCTGACCCACCCTCTGGGTGACGGTGGCGATCATCCAGTGCTGGACGTAGCCGAGGATCGCGTACGCGGCGTACAGGCACACCAGGATCCATGCGATGCGCGTGACCTGGTCCATGTCCACGGACGCGAGCACCGGCGCGCCGTTGACGATGACCGGCTTGCCGCCCGCCATCCTGGGTTTCAGCCCGTCGACGATGGCGTTGGTCATGTTCTTCAGCTCGTTCGGACCCGCGATCTGGCAGATCGTGGCCACCGCGCCGAGCACGAGCGCGACGACGACCGCGGGGACCCACCTGCGGCAATACCGCATGAGCTTTTTCATCACCCCGCCGAAATCTGCCGGTTTCTCCACCGGCCCCCTCATTCTTTTCGCCATGATAGTTCCTTATATGATTGTCGTTCTAACGTCTCAGGATTCGCGCTCCGGCGGGACGCCTTCCGGCCAACGGGGTCGATGCCCCCGGGCACGCCCGTCGAAAGCGTTTGCGGCCTATCCGGCCAGCTCGTCCGGGGTCAGCTGGGACTGGGCGATCTGCCTGTAGACCTCGCAGGTGTCCAGCAGCTCCTTATGGGTTCCCTCGCCCACGACCCTGCCGTCGTCGAGCACGACGATGGTGTCCGCGTCCATGATCGTGCCCACGCGCTGAGCCACGATGAGCCTAGTGGCGTCGCCGGCCTCGCGTTTCAGGGCGTCGCGCACGGCCCGGTCCGTCTTGAAATCGAGCGCGCTGAACGAGTCGTCGAAAATCATGATTTCAGGGTGGCGGTACACGGCCCGGGCGATGGAAAGACGCTGTTTCTGACCGCCGGAGACGTTCGAGCCGCCCTGGGCGATCGGCGCGTCGTAGCCGCCGTCCATCCGATCGACGAACTCGTCGGCCTGCGCCACCTCGCTGGCGATGCGAACGTTCGAACGCTGCTCGGGGGTCAGATCGAGGCCTTCGGCGGCGCCGCTTGCGGCGATCAGGGCCGCTTCGCGCTTACGCCCCTTGGCCGTCGACGTGTCGGCGAGTTCAAGCTCCTTGGGGTCGTCCTTGTCGCCCGGCCGGTCGCCGTAGGTCACATTCGATGCCACGGTGCCTTTGAACATCACGGACTGCTGCGGCACATAGCCGATCTTGTCGCGCAGCGCCTTCAGGTCGTAGTCCCTGACGTTGACGCCGTCCACGAGCACCTGCCCGTCGGTGACGTCGTAGAAACGCGGCACCAGATTGACCAGGGTCGACTTGCCGGAACCGGTGGAGCCGATGAAGGCGACCGTCTGGCCTTTCCGCGCCTTGAAACTAACGTCGGAGAGCATCGTGTCGCGGGTGCCGGGGTACGCGAAGCTCACGTCGCGGAACTCCACCTCGCCGGCGTGCCCCGGCAGGCCGGCCTCCTGCGAGCCGGAGATGACGGACGGCTCGGTGCCGAGCACCTCAAGCACGCGCTGGGCCGAAACATCGGCACGCGGCCAGAGCACGAACACCATGCTCAGCAGCAGAAAGGCCATGATCACCTGCATGGCGTAGCTGGAGAACACCACCATGTTCGAGAAGTGCGTGAGCTTGTCCGCGGGAAGCATCGCGTCCTTGATCAGGTACGCGCCGATCCAGTAGATCGACAGACCCAGGCCGTTCATCACCGAGCTCATCACCGGATTCATCGCGGCCATGGCGCGCGTGGTGAACAGCTGCGTGTTCGTCAGTTCGTCGTTGACCTTGGAGAACTTGTTCTCCTGGTAGGCTTCGGCGTTGTAGGCGCGCACCACGCGCAGACCGGTCAGGTTCTCACGGGCCACGGCGTTGATGTTGTCGGTCAGCCGCTGCATGGAGCGGAACTTCGGCATCACCAACGCCATGACGATGATCACGAACAGCAGCACGATCACCGTGGCAATCGCCGTGGCCGCCGTCCATTCGAAGCCTTTGCCCGCGATCTTCACGATCGCCCACACCGCCATGATCGGCGCGCGGAAAATCAAGAGCACGCCCATGGTGATGAACATCTGGATCTGCGTGACGTCGTTGGTGGAGCGGGTGATCAGGGAGGCGGTGGAGAACCTGTGCATCTCGGCCGGCCCGAAGGACTCGACCTTGCGGAACTCGAGCGAGCGCAGACGCTGGCTGAACGAGGCCCCCACGCGCGCCGTCAGATAGCCCACGATGATGGCGCACACGACCGATCCCAGCGAGACGAGCAGCATCTTGCCGCCCTCCTTGAAGATGTCGGCCATTCTGCTGCCGGGGGTCTCGACCAGTTTGGTGACGCTGGACATGTAATCGGGCAGCTTCAGATCGAAGAACACCTGTCCCGCTATGAACGCGAGGCTCAGGATAAGCTGCCCTATCTCCGTTTTCGAGAGATATCTACTGATGCGAAACATGGCTTCCTTCCATATCGCGATAAGGAATACGCGGGTTTCGGAGCCTGGACTACCGAACACCCTTGGTTGTTAATAGTGTTAGATATTTGAACGTTGCATGGAATGATGCTCCTGGCCTACGGGATTGCGATTCGTTTCACCGGACTCGCAGAGGGCCGCCGCCCCAACCGATCCCGAAAGAACCTCCGGCAGCGACCCGTGCAATCACCACGAAGCCCCGCCCGGCTTGGACCCACGGCCCACCTCACCGTCCGACGCATCGGATTCCTTGGCTTCGGCGCGCACGGCACGTTCGGCAAAGGCCTGTTCGATCACCTTCGGATCCGGACGAGGCTCGCCCGGCCGGCACACCGACATGTACGTCATGAACTCCTGCGTCAGGCCGACGTACTCACGCGTGCGGCGCTCCCCCATCTGGGAGAAGATCCAGCGAACCGCCGAATCGATGTCATCCCTGTCGTGCCGCGCCTGCGCGGCACCTGCATCGGTGAGGGAAACCAGAATGTTGCGCCGGTCGTTCTCGTTGATCTGACGAGTGACATACCCCTTCTTCTCAAGCGCCCCCAAAAGCGCCGAGACCCGACCCGAACTGGCATGCAGGGCTTGGGCCAGGCGGGAGGGGGTCTGCGTGCCGTGCCTCAACAGCTGACGGAGCACGAACGGCTCGCCTTTGCTGGCACCCTCCACCTGACGCCACATGGTCGACCTTCCGTTATGCATCTCCTCGCGCATCGCCTGCATCGCTTCCTGTTCGAATCCCATGCCGAGCCCCTCTCGCCCTCAAACGTAATTAAAAGCTATCCTACTGAATATCTTACCCTATGAGCATTTAATCAGATGCAGCATTCATCACATTTCTGCATCGGCTTAATCCACGGCCCGCGTCTTATCGTTCGACGTCAATCACACACAAACCGCTTGCGAAGATTGCCCGACAAACCCCCGATCCGCCCCACACAAACCAAGGCAAACGATCGACTTACACGCCCTGAAACCAGCCAACCTCCGCGAACCCGTTCCCCCGCTCACCCCCCCCCCACCGCACCGCCACGCCTATCCTCCATCGAGCACACGCGGCCGCAGAAACGCGGCACGACGAGGCACAACAGACAACACGGGGCAGAACCGGCCAAAAATGGAGTCCAAGAATGCCGGGGCAATCAACACAAGGCGGGCAGCGTAGGCAGAACCGACCGGAAACGAACTCCAAAAACACCCCTCCACCGCAAACGAAAACCACCATAAGCAAAGAAAAAGGCGGAGCCCCTCGTCCCTGACGAAAGACCCCGCCTGTCACAGCTCAAAACCGCAGAAAATCAATCCTTGTCCTCATAGACAGGACGCAGATCAGCATGATGATTGCCAAGATATTCACCCACGGCCTCACGAATGACGACGGACGGACGAACCTGCTCATAATCCGCACTCGCCAGCACCCAATCAGCCAGCTCGGTCGTGGCACGGACGCACCAAGTCCTCTCCTGACGCTGATGAGCCCCGCTCTGAGCTTTCACACCATTCAACATTTTCATACTCCGAATTCTCTATTAACTATTACGTAAATCAACAACAATTACCTAGAAATACCGTTCAACCATCCGGCGACGCTCTTTCCAAGGCACATGTGCACGGGGTCTCGTACATGCCCTGCATCACAACCATGCAAAAGATATGATACACACGTCTTCATCCCATTGCCACTGTATTACCTTATGAGCGAACGTACGCTTGCCCGAAGCGTCAATTCGTCGCCTTCTTTTGCCGGAGGCGATAATCCCACCAGAAACACCGAGAATGCATACATCGTTCTACCCCTAACTGCAACTGACATCGTATCATGCTTTTGCCGCTCGCAGACACCAAACAAATCGCATAACGTCAAAAAGCGGCGGTAGGGTTGTAAATATACTCGATTCAACTCAACACAGCGCGCGTCAAACGCGCCGTTCGCGCATAACGTTGTACCCTCCGAACACGAAAAGCCAGATGAGGGCGATGGCCGCAGGCAGTCTCGTATCAGAAGCAATGAACAGCGTGAGATAAATAAAGACGAAGAACGCGACGGTGACGGCGCCGGTGGCCTTGTATGCCGGCATCACGAACCCGTCCGGGTCGAAATCCGCCGAACGACGGTAACCACGATGCGCAAGCATGATCAGGACGTAGACGAAGATGATGACGGCGCTTGACGCCGACGTGAACAGCATGAACGCATTGGAAACCTGGGGAACCAGATTGATCAGCGGAGCCAGCAGGATGAGCGCCGCGGACAGGATGATGCCACGCGCCGGCACCTTGCGCGAGGAGACGACGCCGAGTTTGCGCACCAGGGGCGAGCCGGACTCCTGCGACAGCTGCAACAGATTGCGCCCCGCGGAGTAGAGCAGGGAGTTGAGCGCGGACGACGCGGCGGTCAGGACCACGAAGAAGACGAGCGCCGACGCCCAGTTCAGACCCACGTACTGGAAGACCATGATGAAGGGGGAGGCGAAGGAGCCGTCCTTGTTCGGCTGGAACACGCGCCACGGCACGATTAGCATGATGGCCACGAGCGCGCCCACATAGAAGATGAGGATCCGCATGATGATCTCGTTGATCGCCTTGGGCAGAACATTACGCGGGTTTTTGGTCTCCGAGACGGTCACGCCCACGAACTCGATCATCTCGTAGGCGAAGAAAACCATCTGAAAGCTCATCAGGAACGCAAGCCAGCCGTTCGGGGCAAGGGAGAACCCCTTGACCAGATTGTCGAAACCGGCATGACCGGCGGGGACGACGTGATCCACGCCATTGATGTGCGCAGCAGGATAATGGTAGCCGATCACGACCATCACGATTGCCGTGACGATCATGGCCACGATGAGCGTGATCTTGATCATCGAGAACCAGAATTCGGTCTCGCCGAACGCCTTGACCGCGATCAGGTTAATCAGCGAAAGAGCCAGCAGGAAGCAGATCTCGATAAGCCACTGCCAATGGTGCAGGTCTATGCCGAAACTCCTGAAAAAGCTGACGAAGTATATGCCCACGGCGGTGATTTCGGAAAGCCCCATGAGAATGAGGACGATCCAATAGCTCCAGCCGGCGAAACGGCCCCAGCCAGGGCTGACATACTTGCCGATGAAGCCGATGAAGGTGTGCTGGTTCGGGTCGTGATACATCAGCTCGCCGATGGCGCGCATGAGCAGGAACATCACCAGACCCACCAAAATATAGACAAAGATGATGCTCGGGCCGGTCAACGCGATTGACTTGCCGGAGCCGAGAAACAGGCCGGTGCCGATGGTGCCGCCGATGGCGATGAACTGGATATGTCTGTTACTCAGACTGCGTTCGAGCTGGTTGCCGCCGCCGGCGTCGCCGCTGGGAGAAGCCGATGCATCGTACGACGAATCGCGGGAGGCCGCCGCCCCATCACCACCTCTGTTCACACCGCCCGGTTTCATCGTTTCGTCGACCATATGCCCCCTCCTGAATCCGTCATATCGGTAAATCCACCATACGCCATGCCATGATTAGACACCGGGAGCCCCGCACGATATGGACAGATTCACAAATCGCACTTCGGTGCCGGGTCATCAAGACCCGGCGACGACATCGACACCCGCTCCTAGACTGTAGGCAGCCGCACCACATAACCTGGTGTCGCGGCATATTACGAGCAGGGAATCCCGTATTGAGGAGCGCCACATGACCGGTCAGTCAGACAAGACAACAGACAACAGCAACACCACCGCCAGCGGCGCAACCGCAGCCGTTCCGAAAAGACGCGACCGCAACGCCCTTGTCCGCAAACTCAAGACCCGCCACATCTCCATGATCGCCCTCGGAGGGTGCATCGGCACCGGGCTTTTCATGACCTCCGGCGGCACCATCGCGCAGGCCGGACCCGGCGGCGGACTCGTGGCCTACGCGGCCATGGGCGTCATGATCTACTTTTTGATGACCAGCCTCGGCGAGCTGGCCACGAACATGCCCGTCTCCGGCTCGTTCGCCGTCTACAGCACCAAATACGTCGACCCGGCCCTAGGGTTCGCGATGGGCTGGGATTACTGGCTCAACTGGGCGATCGCCGGCGCCACCGACATCTCCACGGCTGCCCTGCTGATGCAGTTCTGGTTCCCGAAATCGCCGGGCTGGGTGTGGAGCCTGACCATGCTCGTCATCATCTTCTGCCTGAACGCATTCGTGGTCTCGGCATTCGGCGAGACGGAATTCTGGCTCGCGCTGATCAAAGTGGTCACCATCATCGTCTTCATCGTCATGGGCCTGCTGATGATCTGCGGCATCATGTTCCAGCCGGCGGTCGGCCTGAGGAACTTCACCTACAAGGGCGGCCCGTTCATCGGCGGTCTGCCCGCGATTATGGGCGTCTTTCTGATCGCCGGATACTCGTTCCAAGGCACCGAGGTCGTAGGCGTCACCGCCGGCGAGTCGGAAAACCCAAGTCAGGCCGTGCCGAAGGCGATCAACAACGTCTTCTGGCGGATCGTGCTGTTCTACCTACTGTCGATTTTCGTCATCGCCGCGATCATCCCGTACACGGACCCGAACCTGCTGGGCGCCTCCGACAGCAACGTCGCAATGTCACCGTTCACCATCGTCTTCGAAAAGGCCGGCCTGGCCGCCGCCGCGAGCGTGATGAACGCGGTGGTGCTCACCTCGATCCTTTCGGCCGTCAACACGGGTGCCTACGCCTCCAGCCGCATGCTGTACGGCATGGCCAAGGACGGCTACGCCCCCAGATTCCTAGGCACCACCACCAAACGCGGCGTACCGCTGGCGGCGTTGATCACCACACTGTGCATCGAGGCGCTTGCCTTCTCGTCAAGCATCTTCGGACCGAAATTCTACATGTGGCTCGTCACCGCCACCGGCCTGACCGGCTTCATCTCATGGATCGGCATCGCGCTGAGCCATCTGCGCTTCCGCCTGGCCTTCAAACGGCAGGGCCACGACCTTTCCGAGCTCAAATACCATGCCAGGCTCTTCCCGTTCGGCCCGGTCCTGGCCATCGCGGTCTGTCTGATCGTGATCTGCGGCCAGGATATCCCGGCCTTCGCCTCCGGCGACTGGGGCAAGCTGCTGATGACCTATTTCAGCGTCATCCTCGTGGCCGTCCTCTACTTCGGCTATAAATTCACTCACCGCACCCACATCGTCAAGCTCGACGAGATGGACGTCATGCCCGAACGGCCTGAACAGGCGCACGGGCAGCCAACGAAGCAGAGCCGATAAAGACCGCGAGCAGGCAATTCCAACCGGGATTATCCGGCGACTCTTCCCCATCAAGGAAATCAGTCATTCCGATATTTACCGGCATTCTACCTAACGCCTCCACCTTACCAAAACATTCGGTCAATAGATTGACCAAAATACCCAGCGATATAAAATTCGGTCAGTCTGATGACGGTTTTTCAATAATTTCTGCTAAACCTGTCAATAGACCGACAGTTCTAATAACGAGTGGCGCAAAGGGTTCATATGATCAACCGTCCGTACTGTCTGTCTTGGCTCGAATGTGAAGCTGCTCTCAAACGAGCTTGCGACGACTGCCGACTGGACGGTACGTGGAGCTGACCATGTTCCCGCTTTCCTTCGCCGAATATCGCACCACGCGGCCGGAGTCCAAGACCGCCGACCAGACGTTCCAACGGTACCTCACTTACGGCGGAATGCCCTACACGACCCATCTGAACGACGAACAGAGCATTGACGACTACCTTGGAGGCGTGTTCAACACGATCCTGGTGAAAGGCATCGTGGCAAGACGTCCCAAAATAGACATGCCGGCGTTCAATGAAGTTGCCGCATTCCTTGCGGACAACGCAGGGAATCTCACCTCGATAACCGACATCGCGAACCGTATGAAACAAGCGCATACCGCGGTTTCACGCAACACCATACGCGAATACATATCCGCCCTTTGCGACAATTACCTGCTGTTCCGCGCCGACAGATACGACATCAAGGGTAAATCCTATTTGCAAACAACGGGAAAATACTGCCTCGGCGACCCCGGCTTCAGATTCTGTTTCTTGGCAAATCGGTCGGCGACACCGGTCATCGCATCGAGAACGTGGTCTAGCTTGAACTGTTGCGCCGCTACCCGACAGTCTCCGTCGGCAAGGCAGGCAATAAGGAGATCGATTTCTGCGCAACCGATGCCGACGGAGTGCACTACTACCAAGTCTCGCAAACCGTTCTCGACAGCGCGACACTGACCCGCGAGCTTGAGCCGCTGCAAAGCATCAACGACAACCACCAAAAGACCCTGCTGACTCTTGACCGAATCGGCAATGGCGACCATAACGGCATCAAACAAATCAACCTACTCGACTGGCTGTTGGAGGTTTAAGCTCGCTTCGGGATGGGACATGCGGAAGATTGGAACCCCCGACGTTCGCCCTTTGGCACAGTGACGACGAAACGCGCACCACCTGCCGATTGATACGGTAAACAAACAGCCCACAAAACCACCACGCACGAACGTGCCGCGACGGGGCGGGCGATGGTCACGCCAACGACATGCCGGGCGTATGACACCGCCCGAGCAGGAAACGGCGAATCTTGCCAGTGCTGGTGCGGGGCAGGGTCTCTACAAGGTAGAAACGGTGCGGAACCTTATAATGCGGAAGCCGCTCACGACCGAAATCACGCAGGCGGGCGGTAAGCGACCCGTCGGCTCCATGCGCCACCACATACGCCACCGGCACCTCGCCCCAAGTCTCGTCCGTTTCGGCGGTTACGGCGATCTCATCCACATACGGACAATCCGCGTAGATGCGCTCGATCTCCTCCGGGAATACGTGCTCACCGCCGGAAATCAGCATGTTGTCGAGCCGGCCGTCAACATAAAGATAGCCATCCTCGTCGAAATGGCCAACATCGCCCGTGCGGTACCATCCATCAGTGGTTTTCTTGGCCTCAAGCGCGCCCGGTCTGTTGATGTAGCCGGGGGTGAGCGCGCCGGTTTTGACCAGTATCTCACCGCTCGACTCATCCAGCTTCAACGACGTGGTGAAGTAGGGTTTGCCGCTGGAAAGGGGCTTGCGAAGGCCGTCGGCAATGGCGGTGCCGACGATTTGCGAGCATGTTTCGGTCATCCCGTACGAACGCACCACCACCATGCCCAACCGATCGCAACGTTCCAGCAACGAGGAGTCACTCTTCTCTCCACCGAGGATGAAACCCTTGAACGACGGCGAGTAGCCCAGGCCTGAAGCTGCCCGGCGCTCGCGTTCTGACACCAATTGCTTGAGCATCGTGGGCACCACGGATATCCACGTCACCGGCTCGTCCGTAAGAATTCGTTCCATTTCGGCGGCATCGAAATGCCCCATCAGGCGCACCGTCACACCGAAAATCAGGCCACGCAAGATAATGGAATATCCGCTGATATGGAAAATCGGGACGGCGCAGAGCCACTCATCGGCCGGGTCGGCGCCCAGATTCAGCGCCACGCCCGTGGCCGAGACGAAGTGGTTGCGCACCGTCTGCTGCACGCCTTTTGCTGGGCCGGTGGAACCGGAGGTGAACATGATACTCACCACGTGGTCGTCGTCGAATTCCCGCGGAATCAGCGGACTCGGCAGGGTTGACGGTGTTGACAGGCTCGGCTGGATTGACGGGGACACCGAATCCGACAGGACCGAGACGACCGACACGTCGGAGTCGCCATCGATACTCCCATCGTCCTTCTGCCGAACCTCACCTTTACTGGCGGCGACCCTGCCGTCACCCGTCAACCGGCCACCTTCACGCTGACCCGCTCGCCCGAAAATCTCATCGAAACCTATGACACGGACCTCACCTAACGCAGGAGCATCGCCCAGCAATCGCGGAGAAAGGCCGTCGTCCTTAAGACAGCTGACCACGCCGGCGTCGTGCATCTGCTGACGCAACTCGTCGTCGGTCAGACGCTTGTTGAGCCACACCACCGTCTTGCCGTATAGCAGCAGCGTGACGGCGAGCAGATAGCCACGCATGGTGTTGTTGGAGACCATTGCGACGCGTTGCGCGGCGAATGCACCGTACTCGTCGAGCACCGCGCCCAATCGTTGCGCCTGCTTGAACACGTCGGCGAACGTATAACGCACCTCGCCGTCGTCCACGGCCACACGCTCCGGGGTAAGCATCACGCGTCTCAACACCCAGTTATCCATAGCAACTCCCCAACTCGTCGCACCCGCAACTCAATTCCAGGAACCTGTCACGAAACGGCACCTCACACCATCACAGAGTCCGTTCCATCACCGGACCCTCAACAACCGGCGAACAAACGACACTTGTCCACATCTGAAAGCCAGTTCATTCGCAGGACTCCGCGCGACCAAAGCGACCCACGGCAACCGACGATCACGGGAATTTCGGGAACTGGTCGAAATCAGGCTCGCGCTTCTGGTTGAAGGCGTCACGCCCCTCCTTGGCCTCATCGGTGGTGTAGAAGAGCATCGTCGCGTCGCCGCCGAACTGTTGCAGACCCGCGAGCCCGTCGGTCGCCGCGTTCATGGAAGCCTTGATGAAGCGCAAGGCCATCGGCGACTTGGTCAACAGCTCATCGCACCATTTGAGGGTCTCCTCCTCGATGTCCGCGAGCGGGACGACCTTGTTGATCCAGCCCATTTGCAACGCTTCTTCGGCGCTGTAGAAGTGGCCGAGGAACCACACCTCCTTCGCCCGCTTCTGACCGATGACATCCGCCAATAGGCCTGAACCATAGCCGGCGTCGAAGCTGCCGACCTTCGGACCGGTCTGACCGAATTTGGCGTTGTCCGCGGCGATGGTCAGGTCGCAAACCAGCTGCAGCACGTTGCCGCCGCCGACCGACCAGCCCTTGACCATCGCGATGACGGGCTTAGGGATGATGCGGATGAGGTGCTGCAGGTCGAGCACGTTGAGGCGCGGAACCTGGTCACTGCCGACGTACCCGCCGTTGCCGCGCACGCCTTGGTCTCCACCGGAGGAGAAGGCGAGGTCGCCCGCGCCGGTGAAGATGATGACGCCGATCGTCGCGTCGTCGCGGCAGATGGTGAAGGCGTCGATCAGCTCCTCGATCGTTTTAGGCGTGAACGCGTTGCGCTTTCCCGGACGATTGATGGTAATTTTGGCTATATGCTCGGACCTGTCGAACAGTATTTCATCGTACTGTTTGACAATCCGAAAAACGTGGCTGTCGGTCATTGTCCCCCTCCTTTGCCTTTGCATGAATCCAACACTACATCACCCGCCGCACGCTATGCTATATATGAACGTCCAGGCCACCGGCCACGCAAACACTTTATGGGAGTGAGGTTCAGCGTCATGTCGCTTGCAGACTGTCTTGGGATCAGCCGGCAGGAGGTCTCCAGAACGAAAGTCATCCTGTCCCTGCCCGTCACCGAAAACCTGTTGCAGCCTTTCGGCGTCCTTCACGGAGGCGTCAACGCGGCTTTGGCCGAGGAGGCCGCCAGCCTGGGAGCCTTGGAGTGGCTTGACGCCTCTCACCTGGCCGTCGGCGTGGACATCGGCACACATCATTTCCGGCCGGTCGCGTCAGGAACCTTGACCGCCACCGCAACCCCCGAACATGTCGGCAAAACCCTGCAGACGTGGCGCGTCGAGGTGTGCGCGGAAAACAAGCTCACCAGTGTTTCGACAGTCACATTAGCCGTCCGCGAACGTCAGTAGCCCAGCCCGAATATCGGAAAAATACTCCAACGGCCAAGCCAATCGGGCAATAAACCAAATATTCCGGCCTGTAACCCGTTTTTAATACCGCACCCCATACAATAGACGTATACGTTTTCATATACGTTTAATGATGGAGGCGGAGATGGCTGACAAACCTTCCAATGAAGTGCCACGGCAACCTACGCAGCAAATCGCGCTTTCAAAACCGTCAGAAAAGGATACTATGACAGCGCTGGTTAAAAACTTCCTACAGTAAAGAAGCGAATTGTCGCTCAACATGAACATGACGTTCGACGCGAGCACATACAACCACGCTGTCGAGCAAAAGAACCGTGCCAGAGATAATCCCCTCGCCGAAATCCGCGAATATGTGCAGGAATTTGTCCCCCGCTCCGCCGAAGGTGACGACATGCACACCCACAAGGAACTCCAAACCGGTCATTCCCATAAGTACCGGCCCAGAGATTGAAGGCAGATTCCTCCCATACTTTTATGTATCTTCATGCCTGGCACAACGATATAATGACGGATTCTTATATTCCAGTTTTCGATAGGCCGACGCAGAAACACCACGAGTTCTAAATAGAATTCGGGCCATACTTAGCATAACTACGGTTATCTTAAGTGTGGTTATGTTATTTATCTGCGAACCGCAAATAATCCTGGGGGGGGGGACGACTTTAAGCCTGCGCACCATCCGCGACGCGTCAACGCGGTAGATGATCAGCCGGCTGGAATCCGGCACGTCCAGCGCGTCGCCGATAGCCGTCAGGACCTTGCCCTGTCGCCTAAGGAAATCGCCGGAAGCCTTGACCTCCACGATCCGGCATTGGAAGCATCGATAATCCTACATTATCTTTACTGCGGCGCAACAATCCCAAATCAAAGCAAACGAATAATCGCAATCATCCGAATTTGCAAACGACTTGCGCCGCCCTTACCGATTCGACCCGGATTGCGCCGAAGAGCTCCGCGATTCACCGGTATAGATCATCCGTGGCGACGAACCGCATGCGACGATCGTCCCGATAACACTCCAACGTCCCTTTGCTGACACGGTTTTTGCTGAAAAGCAAAAACTCCGTCTTCCCGATGGGGAACCCCTTGACCAGCCCGGCACGCGCCTGTAGTTTGTCGATCGCCTCGACCTCGTTGAAGGAATTCCTCCACTTGCATTCGCCCAGCAGAATCCGCTGCTCCTCGTCGTTGGCGACCACCACGTCGATATCCGTCTGCTCACGCGCCTGCGGGTCGTTGCCCCACCACTTGCCGAACCCTGTCGCCGGAAACGGCAGGTCGCCGGCCACGTTCTGCCGTACCAGCCATTGCCGGCAGATATTCTCAAACCGGCCTCCCACATACGTTTCGAACACCTCGCCAAATGCGGAAGACTTGGCCAACCCCGGCCCTCCGCCTGACTCGATGACGGCCAGTTTCCGCGCAACGAATCGGAACCAATAAGCAAAAAACGGATCGCCGATGGCATACCTGCTTTTCCGCGACGTCAAGACGTTCTCGCCGAACGGCACCATGCGCTCGACCAGCCCCAGATCCATCAGCGTCTTCAGATAATTACTGATAGCCGAAGTCTCGAGTCCAGCATGTTCGGCAATGAGTTTCGGCGTATTGCTGCCTGCCGCGATGGCCTGTAGCACAGAATAATAAATCGCGGGGTCGCGCGTCTCCTCCCTCAGCAACATCATGGGTTCTTCACCGAGCATTCCGAGTTTGGAATATATCAGATCGACGACGTTCTCACGGTAGCTTTTCTTGGGATCGATACGCTCGAGGTAATACGGCGTGCCGCCAAAGGTCGCATAGTAATCCACACGCTCTTCGGAACCGGCATCCCCTAGAAAACCCGCAGCGTCGTAATAATCGAGAGGCTGCAGCCTGATCTGGGCGGTCCGTCTGCCGAACAAGGGACTCTTTGAGCCGAGCACCTCACTTTCCATGAAACCTTGGTTGCTGCCGGAAAGGATAATCATCACCGGGGTGTTTTTGAACCCGTGATCGATGGCCACTTGCAGCAAAGAAGGCAACGCGCGATTCGCTTCAGCGGCATACGGAAACTCGTCAAAGACAAAGACGAACGGTTTGCGTTCACCGGACTTCGCCTCTTTTGCGCGGTCGACCAGATAGTCCAGCGCCGAACGCCAATCCGGAAACCCCGGCGTACCTTCGGGGATGCCGAAACAACGATAGACCTCGTGGGAGAAAAGCTCGAGATTCAGCTTTGAACTTTGCTGCAACGCCGAAATGTAAACAACCGGCTTGCCACGCACGAATTCATCGATCAAGGCAGTCTTGCCGACCCGCCTACGGCCATATAGCACCACCATCTCATAGTCATGTCGCGCATACAGCGCCTCCAGCGCTTGCAATTCCTGCTTTCTGCCAATGAACATGCCAGCCCTCCGGTTCGCTTCGGCCCTAACATCGATGATGCAACTAGTCTATCGCAACATAACTACACTTAACATAAGTATAGTTAGCTTAAGTATAGTTATGCTATTCGTTGCCGTCAGGGAAAACAACAACATGCGAAATTTGCACCAACTGCACCAGACGGTAAAACATATCAAGCAACCAAAGTCACCCTCGAAGCGATGCGATACGCACAGGAAAGAGCGAACGGCAAGGTGCCCGACGATTCACCGACGTTCGGCAACGTCACCGACATGCAATTCCTCTTCGCCAACAACACCAGCTTCGCCACGTTCGACCTCAACGGCTGGGACGCCGGCAACGCCGCGTTCGCCGGCGTCACTCAAACCGGCACCTGGGTCGACAAGAGCGGCATCACCAGCCCCGCATGGAACGGCAGCACCAGCGACCTGGCCGCGCGCCGTCGGCGCCGGCCCAGCAGGAGCGTACGTCGTGGACGGATCCGGAGTGACTTTCCCGCCACTGGCGGTAGAGCCCGTCTCCGCGCTGCACTAAAGGCGCGGAAACGCTACCTGTCCAGTTATAATCCCAGCTAGCCACAACAGTGTGCTACACCATGTTCCGAAAGGACCGAACCGCCATTATGTCTTCAGCACTTACCAAGAAAAAAATTCCGTTAGCCCTGTTCCTACTATGTTGCGTGGGCCTGATTGCGATGTGGTTCACGCCCGCCCCGGCGCACGTACAACCCGCCGGCTGGCACAGCTTCGCAATCGTCCTGTTCTTCCTCGCAGGTTGCGTGTTCAACGTCGCCCCGCTTTCGATTCTTTCGCTGACGATGATGTCGCTGCTGGGCCTGACCGCGACGATGCCCGCCGCAACGCTGATCTCGTTCTTCGGATCGGCCCCGGTGTGGCTCGTGTTGTTCGCATTCTTCATGGCCATCGGTTTTCGCAAGACGAACCTCGGCGCGCGCATGGCCTACTGGCTCATCGCCCATTTCGGCCGTAGCCCACTGGCATTGGCATACGTCATGGCCATCTGCGACCTGATTCTGGCCCCGGTCATCCCCAACACCAACGCGCGCGGCGCCGGCATCCTTTTCCCCATCAACCAATCGCTGGTCGAGGCGTTGAACGAGCCGAAGGACCAAAGCAAACGCTCGGTCAGCTCGTTCCTCACCCTGGCCACGTTCCACCTGAACCTCATCATCGGCGGGCTTTTCCTGACCTCGATGGCCACCAACCCGCTGGTTGCGAGCATGGCCGCCAGCACATTCCACATCAAAATCTCGTGGTTCCAATGGTTCGCGTACGCCAGCGTACCGACGCTGCTGGCCGCGGCGATCGTACCCATCGTCATCCTCGCCATCCACCATCCGCAGGACCAGAGTGCCGACATGACCGTCGTACGCACGGCCGCACGGGACGCATTGAAGAAGATGCCAAAAATGGCGTTGAACGAATACCTGATGATCGCCGTGTTCGTGGTGGTCGTCGCGCTGTGGGGCACCTCTTCGCTCACCAAGCTCGACAACACCCTGATCGCGATGCTTGGCCTGACCGTGCTGCTCATCCTGCGCATCATCGATTTGGACGATGTGTTCGCGGAAAAGCAGGGCTGGAACATTCTGCTCTGGCTCGGGCCACTGATCGGCGTGACCGAATATCTCAACAAGACGGGCGTCGTCGGCTGGATCAAGCAGTGCCTGACCTCAAGCGTGCGCGGCATCCCCGCATGGCTCGCCGTTGCGGTGCTCGTCCTGCTGTATCTGTATGTGCACTACCTGCTCACCAGCGTGCTGGTGCACGTGCAGACGTTCTTCATCCCGTTCGCGCTTATTCTGGTCTCGCTCGGCGTGCCGCCGATCGTGGCGACCATGCTGCTCGGTCTGCTCACCTGCGTCTCCCCCGGCATGACCCATTACGGCACCGGAACCGCGTCCATCTACTACTCGACCGGCTATATCAGCCAGAAGGAATGGTGGAAGGTCGGCTTCATCGTCAGCCTCGTCAACCTCGTCGTCTACGCGGGCGCAGGCACGCTCTGGTGGAAGCTCATCGGCCTGTGGTGACG
Organism: Bifidobacterium bohemicum DSM 22767; assembly: GCF_000741525.1. Taxonomy (GTDB): domain Bacteria; phylum Actinomycetota; class Actinomycetes; order Actinomycetales; family Bifidobacteriaceae; genus Bifidobacterium; species Bifidobacterium bohemicum. Next base: position 714,741 of record NZ_JGYP01000002.1, read on the forward strand.
CCGATTCCAGTGGTCTGACCGCACCCGCCCGCATGGTTCGGCGGCCGAACCATGCGGTTTGCGGGCGCGGGACGCCAAGAAGCCTATGAAACCGTATGAGGGCCGGGCCGCCGGTTGGGGATGCGACAACCATCCAGCATCCCCAACCGGCGGCCCGGCCCTCACGCCATTGCAAGGCAACGCACCCCGAAACCGGATTTATCCCCGGACGGGTAGCGTGGCGCCATCACAAGCCACACCGCGAATCACGCGGCAGGTCAGTCACGCCCTGTGACGACGCAGCACCAACGCACCGGCCGCGGCCACCAACGATGCCACACCGGCGATCACCACGACGGCCACGGAAGCGCCCGTGCTTGCGAGCTCGCCACCATTCGCGGCGGCCTTCGGGTCCGTTTTCACATCCGAGGCCTTGTTCGCCGAGGTCGGCGGTGCCGCAGGCTTGGCGGCGATGTTCACCGCGGTCCACCCGGCAAGATCACCGTTCTGGTCCAGCAGCGCGATCTTGTGCTCGCCGGTCTTGTCGGCGGGCAGCAGCGGCTCGACATAATAACCCTTGTCATCCTTCTTGACCGTAAGGAACGGCGCGCCGGTCGGATCGGTGAGTTGCGTCGGACTGGAATAGATATAACCCGACCAGAAGCAATCCGGGGTATTTTCGCCGTCCACATTGGCCTTGCACTGGTCGATGAGCTGCTTGATGTAGATGCGGGAGGGCGAATCGGCCACCGGATTGGAGGGGGCCACCACGTCCCCTTTGTTGCCGGTATTCAAATCACTATCGGAAGGAGCCTTTGGCTCCGCCTTCGTCGTGAAAGCTGGAATATCGACAAAATGTCCCTCCGTACCGCTCTCAGTTCCAAAGCCATTAGCAGTACCAGTCCATGATTCCTCGTCGGTCTGGAAGCCAACTCGCATCATCATGATATCAGTATTGATCTTCTGCCCGGCCTTGCCCTGCTTAACCAGCTCCTGAGCATGAGCCGCGACGATACTGGAAGCGCCTGCCTTGTCCAAGACCTCACCATTTGCGTTGACATTATGATTGTCATAAACTTTGGATGGTTCCAAACCAACCAAAGTCATATGTTTGGTTCCACTAATATCTCCATCAACTTTCTTGGTATCGCTGAAACGATAGAAGTTCTTATTCTGAACGGCTGATGCTACCTTGACGCTTTTACTGCCATCAGGAACATAGTGATACCAATTTTGAGAATGCCATCCATAGATTCGCCGATACGCAGTAGCATCGAGCTTGTCGTCTGAAACACTCCCGGGGTCGGACGAACCTCCAAAATAGTCCGGACTATTCCCCGCGTATGCTTCAGTCGCTGTCGTCTCCGGTGTCATGCTAGTGACTTGAAGGAAGTCGACTACTGGCATGTAGGATTTAATTTCCCTGCCGTCTGGATTAAGCATGCCAGGCCGCTTCTGCTCAATCTTATGCTTAATTGTATAGTCAAAGGCGATGTCAGCCGTATGAGCGCCAATATCACTGACACGCACATTCGATATGACGACAGAATCCGGCAAGGCAGCGTCTTCGCCGGACTGCGGACCGACAGGAACTGACTTGGTCGACGAATCCTTCGCTTGTGGAGATGGGGTTGGAACGGCGGGCTTCTCAGACTTGTTAACCGCGGCGGGCTTGCCGGCATCCGTTGCCGTGCCCCCTCTGATTGTCGTGCATGTCGAGGACGATCTTCTGCCCGTCGGACTTGTCGGCCTGGCCCTGCGTGTTCCCGTCGGACTTGTCGGCCGTCTTAGCGGACGAGGCTACTGGGGGGGGGGGTCACGGAAGAAGGAGAGTTTGGAGCCTCCTCGGCGTTCGCTGCACCCACACCGGCGCCCGCGAACATCATGCACGCCGCCGCAAGAAAGGCGGCGACCGCATAGCGTTTCTTTAACATACCCTTTCCTTTCTCTCCAGACACACACGGTCTGGAACAGACGATAATACGCATTGCGTGTTAACGCATCACACGGACCAATGCGACACCGGCCCATACAACGGAAACCCAAGGGCCAGCAGTCCGACGGTTTTAGGCCGACACGAGAAAGGTTGTAGATCAGAGGCGACTCCTACGCCCTCTTTACAAAGACTGCGCACACCTGACATCACACGTCTACCGAATAAAGCAACGTCGTTAAAAGACAAATACTTCATACTCATATACAGTACTAGTACCGTATATAAACCTATAGATATATACAACTTATCGTTACAAAAGAAGGTCTTTTTTTATTGAATACAGGAGATATCGAAATTGATAATGTACTAGCACACTATCAATGTTACTATTCTTTGTCAAATCATTCGGCGTGTGATACCGTTGAGTGATGATTCCTTCGTATGTTTTTTACAAAAAACTGAATAAGGACAATGTCGTCGACGAGGTGATGGCGGAAAGCGCCGTCTTTAACAACGTTTTGAATCAGACCGTTATCAAGTCAATCTACAAAACCCTCAACGAAAAGCGCCTTCTGCTCCAACGCACCACGCTCACCGATTTCAGGAATTATCTAAGCTCATCCGAAACAGACCTGTTCGAAGAGATCTCAATAACCTGCAAAAAAGACGGTAAGACAACAACCAGGCTGGTTACTCGACATAAGGAGGTTTCGCCTTATGCCATAGCGCTCTCCTTGGCCCCACACACCTATGCATCGCACTATTCGGCCCTCTACTTGCAGAATCTAACGTTGAACATTCCGAAACCCATCTATGTCAAAAAGAAGGCAACTCGGCCGAAGGCTATGCCGGAACCGGAAAAACTGTCTCAAGCGCAACTGGAGAAGACGTTCGCGGTTCCCGCCAAAACAACGAACAGCATATACACGTTCCGTTACAAAGGTGTCACACGCGAGGTCTATCTTCTCGAAAAATCAGCGACGGTCGATAACGGAATCACGCGAATCTCTGCGCCTCATGCTCCCGCTGGCATCGCGATAAGCGGCGTGGAGAAAACACTGATCGAATGCGTACTCAAACCGAATTATGCAGGTGGCGCGCAAGAAGTCCTGAACGCATTTTACGCGGCCAAGGATCGCCTGAAGATACTGCGGATGATGCAGCTACTTGAAGAAGGCCGCTACTCGCTACCTTACGGCAAAAACATCTTGTTTTACATGGATCGCGCAGGTTACAGCGAACGTCAGAAGGACTTGGTACGCCAACGCATGAGCCCTGCGACACAAGAGCTCATCACTTATCTTGAAAAAAATATGCATAACCCGGCACTCGACGCGAATATTGGAATCTACTACCCCGAAAGGATTGCCGTACAATGACGAACGGTCAGCTAACCCACCAAGAAATCATCGAGAGAACTCTCGCGGCGCTCTTTTCAATCGACGAGTTCGCCGGGAGAATCGCTCTACGCGGCGGACAAGCATTGATCGCATATGGCATAACCACCCGTGCTTCCCAAGACATTGACCTGTTCGTGGAAGAAAATACCATCACGGAGGATGAACGTCTTCTCATACAAACTGCACTCGAAGAGCAGTTCGCCGATGTGGACATGGAAGTCAGGCAGTGCAAACTGATACCTCTGCCAGCCAAGTCTGAGCCAAAAAGCTGGCCAGAATCATAGTCCACGTCGCGCCTCGGAGCAATTCGACCAAAAGCAACCAACAAACACCATGGCAAAGTATCACCATAGAGATCTCGTTATCGAATCGAATGTTCTCCCTCGACAGAATCAACTCGGACGGCGTAGGCATTGAAGCCTCTTTGCTCGCGAGACTCGTTGACGAAAAACTTCTGTCATTGTGCCAGCACTGCCCAAGCTACACCAAGATACATCCCCGAAGGGGCGAGCAAGGCAATAGCTACCGAGCCAAAGATATGTTCGACATATCCTCGATACTAAAAGCAGATCACCAAACACGAGCCCGGATGCTATCCAATGAAGAAATTGAGCATCTTCGACTTTTAATGGGCGATATTGATTTGACGGCCGGCGATCTTGCCGCTCTCGCCGGGGACATCAGCAATCACGGCGATGAATACGCAACCGAATACGACATGATGAACAGGGATCTTGTTCTCACGGAGGAACGCATCGCCTTCACCACCGCGAAGAAGGATGTGCTGGACACGCTCCAGGCGGTCTGCGACAAGCTGTGACCGGAAGAACGCTATTGTCTGAGCTAACGATGGCGCGACCGGCAAGAGCGCGTTAACGAGGAGGCACGCTACGAACGCGAGCCGACACTTGCACGACCGACGTTCTGAGACAGGAGCGAAAGAGACCCAGCAACTTCCCCAATCAGCCCGACTGCCGAATCGGTCGGCGGGTACGCCGATCACCGCCCGACCATTCAGCCTCGCGCTCAGTCCACCAGCGAGCGCACTTGAATGATGTGGTCGCGCTGCGGGCCGGTGCCGATGGCGGAGATGCGGCAGTTGGAAAGCTCCTCGAGCCGCTTGACGTAAGCCTGGGTGGCAGCGGGGAGGTCCTCGAAACGGTGGGCGTGGGAGATATCCTCGGTCCAGCCGGGCATGGTTTCGTAGACCGGCGTGGCCTTGGCGAACGCGGCCTGGTCGACGGGCATGTCCTCGTAACGGGTGTGTGTGCCGTCGCCGTTGTCCACGTCGTAGGCGACGCAGATCGGTATTTCGTTCAGACCGGTGAGCACGTCGAGCTTGGTGAGCACGATGTCGGTCAGACCGTTGACCTGCGTGGCGTAGCGCGTCACGACGGTGTCGAACCAGCCGCAGCGGCGCGGGCGGCCGGTGGTCACGCCGAACTCGTGGCCTTGGTTGCGCAGCCATTCGCCGGCATCGTCGTTAAGCTCGGTGGGGAACGGACCTTCGCCCACACGCGTGACGTACGCCTTGGCTATGCCGATGACGCGGCCGATCTTGGTCGGCCCCACGCCGGTTCCGGTGCATGCTCCGCCGGCGGTGGGGTTTGATGAAGTGACGTACGGGTAGGTGCCGTGGTCGACGTCGAGCATGGTGGCCTGGCCGCCTTCGAACAGGACCGTCTTGCCTTCGTCAAGCGCACGGTTGAGCAGCAGTGACGTGTTGGCGATGTAGGGTTTCAGCCGCTCACCGAGTTTGAGAAGCTCGTCGGTGGTTTCGTCTACGTCGATTGGGCTGGAGTCGTAGATTTTGACGAGCATCTGGTTCTTCTGGTGCAGGCTTGCCTCGACCTTGTCGCGCAGGCGTTCGGCGTCCAACAGGTCGTGCACACGGATACCTACGCGGTTGATCTTGTCCGCGTATGCCGGGCCGATGCCGCGGCCGGTGGTGCCGATCTTGTGCTTGCCTAGGAACCGCTCGGTCACCCGGTCGAGGACACGGTGATACGGGGCGATAATCTGGGCGGACTCGCTCACCCGCAGCCGCGAACAATCGACGCCACGGGATTCAAGGCCGTCAATCTCCTTGAACAGCACCTCAGGGTCGACCACCACGCCGTTGCCGATGACGGGGGTGACCTGTGGGTTGACGATGCCGCTGGGCAGCAGGTGCAGCGCGTAGGTCTCGTCACCGACCACCACCGTATGGCCTGCGTTGTTGCCGCCGTTGAACCGTGCGACATAATCGACCTTCGTGCCGATAAGGTCGGTCGCCTTGCCTTTGCCTTCGTCCCCCCATTGGGTACCGATAAGAATGATTCCGGGCATAATCGACCTCCGAATTCGCGTTATTTCACCATTATTAGAATACCCGCACGCCTATACTGCCCTATTCTGCATCATCGGATGACGCCGCAAAGAGGCAAGCGTCCCTCTCATCGACCGCTTACGCGAAGAATAAGAGGAACGCCTTATTATTTGGTGCGTTAAGAAGCACGTAGACAAGGTCTCATCGCATTTCGTCAGAAGTGGGGAACGCGAAATGGTTACCGACACGGCTTACTTTCAGTGCAGCAGCACGGTTGGCGAAATTCACCGCCGCCAGAAAATCCTTATGCTGCGAATAGTGCACCGCCAGCGCTCCGGCGAACACGTCTCCAGCGCACACGCTATCGACCGCGTTGACCTTCACGGCATCGATCTCGTAAACCTGGCCCTCATGATAAACTACGCTCCCAGCGTCGCCCATCTTGACGATAGCGGTTTTGGGACCAAGCTCGACAATCGCTTTCGCGGCATTGAGGGCATCCACACGGTTATTGACCTTGATGCCGGTAATCCTCTCAGTTTCCTGCTGGTTCGGTGTCACACAATCGGCATATCGCATCGCTTCACGGAAGTAATTATCTGCCGGAGCCGGGTCTAGAATGATGTACATGCCCTTTTTGCGCCCCTCTTCCAGGGCAGTCATAATGGATTCCTTGCATGTTTCTAGCTGCAGGTCGAGCACAGGCGCGTCGATCTGGCTCATCGCCGTCTTGATGTCTTGCTCCGTTGTGGAATTATCGGCGCCCATCGTCCCGACCATCGTGTTCTCGGAGCTATCATCAATCTCGACGATGAACGTACCGGTGCCCAAATCTTCCGATCGTCTGACGAACCGGGTGTCCACGTTCCAAGAATCGAGATCGTCAAGTATCTGCTTGCCTGCGCCATCGTTGCCAACGCTGCCGAGCATCGCCACCTTGCCGCCAAGTTTAGCTGCGGCGACCGCCTGATTGGCTCCCTTGCCTCCCGGAATCATCGTTATACTTTTCGCGGTGGCGGTATCACCGTGCTTGGGATAGGTTGCGGTGAAGGCTTTGATGTCAAGATGCATGCTGCCAAGGACCACTACGTCATATTTCGTGCTCATTGTTTGTTCCTTTTTGTTTAGGGCATCATCGGACGCCGATTACGTAACCGGTTACGTAAAGGGGCGTATGAGTCGCGAGAGGCGTAAAAGGTACAGTTAACTCTCGCAGCCACCTTACGAACAGCGGTATCACGCGCTTGATGACGCTTAGTTATGGTGATGAATTATGGCTGATTGATAATGAATTACCGATTATGAATATATGAATGCTTGTCCGTATGACGCGATTTGGACACGGGACCGAACCTTTCGGCTAACGAAGTCAAGAGACTTTGCCATTCCAGCCCCAACAGCCCCGACCGGAGCCTTAATCTTTTCAGATAAGCGTCCATGCCGTCAGACTACGCTTGATCGAACAACAGCCGCGTATTTCTGACATTGTCGGCCAACGAAGAGCCCTGGCGGAAAATCGCACTGGTGCCACCGATGAACCTCGTGGCCCCACGTCGTGCGCACTCGGGAATGGTCCCGGCGCCGATATTGCCATCGACTTCAATGGGAATATCGCGCCCCCTGCTCCTGATTCGCCCAGCAAGGTTTTCAATCTTATCATACATTGGCTCGATAAATTTTTGTCCCGCAAACCCGGGATTGACAGTCATGACAATAACGTAATCAGTTACGTCATACACATAATCCAATGCCTCAAGCGGAGTCGCCGGACTGATCGCCACACCGGCTTCCGCACCGGCCCGGCGAATCTGGCTCAGCGTTCCTTGCAGGCTATTTGTCGATTCGGCATGGACGGCAATTCTATCCGCCCCGGCGTTAACGAACATCGAGACATACCGCTCAGGCTTATCCACCATCAGATGCATGTCCAACGGCCTGTCCGTCATATTTCTTACGCTTCGCACCAAATCAGGCCCAAGCGTGAAATTGGGGACAAAAGAACCATCCATGATATCTATGTGGTAGAAATCAACCCCCGCAGCATCCAACTGCTTGACATCCCGTTCCAGATTTCCCAAGTCCGCACACATCAACGAGGGACCTATCTCATACATTTACAACACTCCTTCTATACGCTCCTTGTCTGCGAAGTGTCACGTATGACAAGGTGCGGATCAATCATCTTTTTTTGCGGCTCGCTTCCAGCCTTGCTGCTTTGTTCGAATATGTCCAGCACCATATCCCCGATATTTTCGGGAAGCTGGTTGACTGTGCTCAGACGCGGGACCGAATATTTACTCATGTCGATATTGTCGTAACCGATGACCCTCATATCCTCAGGAACCTTCAAACCAGCATCGGAAATCGCCCGGAGCACGCCGAGAGCAATGGCATCATCCGAACAAACGACACCGTCGAAGTCACTGCGTTCCCTGAATAACGAGCGCATTGCCTCATAGCCGCCGGAAATCGAAAAATCACTGTATAGCTTCGTCACATGCCTCACACCAGCTTCGCTGATGGCACGCATGTAACCCTCATATCGATCCTCGGAGCTTTTTTCGGCGCTCGGACCCGAAACGAAGACAAGTCTCGAACATCGACCTTGCTGAATCAGATATTTTGTCGCTTGATAGGAACCGTTTACGTGATCGACCGACATCGCCGCGTATGGATGTGAGAAACACGCCCTGTCAATCGTCAGCGGCACAATCCCCTTACGATTCAGCGCTTCGAGGTCTCGCTCAGTGACATACAGCGAGTCAATAATCGCTCCCCGAACCCGGATATTCTCCATGAACTTCAGATAATATTCGACCTTGGTCCGATCATCCTCACTGTTGCACAGATATACGTGGTAACCTCTTAAAGCCGCCGCCTGTTCAATGCGACTCACCAGCTCGGCAAAGAACTGGTTGGTCAGATTCGGCACGAGCAAAGCGATGAGGTTGGATTCTTGCTGCGACAACGTCTTCGCCACGAAATTCGGCTCATAATCAAGCTCATCGATTATGGCATTGACCTTTTTTATGGTCTTTTTGCTTGCGCCTCCTCTCTGGTTGATGATTCGCGACACGGTTGCGGTGGATACTCCACTCATCTTCGCGATGTCTTTAATCGTTGCCATCTGTGACCTTCCAGTCCCGTTATCAGATAGAGCTCAATATCTTTCAGACTAAACCGGAGGGATGATTTGGCAAGTATTCACTAGGATGACATGGTCGCAGTATGCATACTCGCAAACCCGACCATGCCCCCGGCCGCAATCAACCAATCGTGGTCATTGCAGGAGTTCGGGACGAACGTAAACGATTACGCAGTGACGCCTTCACCGAACAAGAAGATTGCGGCAGCAGACTCCGGGCCTTCGACTTCAACCGAGCCTGCACGCTTGCTTTCATTCCAGACTGCGACGCGGAATCTGCCGCGCCTTGTTCACGATGCTCGACAACCTCACCATCACGATTCTGAATGGCTGCATTCCCGAGGTTCTCTTGGGTTGATGCCGCACCCGATTTGCCATCGCCGAGCGTAAGAGCCTCTTTGCGAAGCGTGCGGACATACCAGACGAACAGCGCGACATAGACGACCAAAGCCACAATGGAACCCAAGATGAGCTTCCAGTCCAAAGTCTTCGCCGCATTGCCAAAAAGCAAGGCGAGCATTTTCTCAATTGGGTCGGAATCCACAGCGCTGAACATTTCGTTCTTACTAAGGCCGGCAGGGAAGACACCCATCACCTTCGACGTCTGGGTGAGGAATGGCGCAATCAGGGTGGCCGCCCACAGGAAAAGCGGAATCATGATGACACCGATGATAGTCATGCGCATCACCTTTCCACGCGTACCGATAAGGAGTGCGGGCGCAAGCACGGTGAGTATGATTCCACCGAGCGGCAAGACGTTGTTGCCGGGAAGCACCATTGCAATAATCAACAGTATCGGCGCAAGAATGTTGGCCACGGCCCAGATTTCAGCGCGTGAGGCGAGAATCGGCCAATCAATGGCTACATACAGTTTACGGCCATGCATCCTGCGTTCCATGAATGAGCTGATGCCCTCAGACAAGGGCTCAATCGCGGGCCCGAACCAATCACCAACGATGCCGAACAGTTCCAGGGCGACTCCCGCGGTGAACGCCAATGTGAAGATATGCGGTGCGTCCTGCCTACCAAGCAAACCGACGAACACGCCAAGGTAAGCGCCGATCGCTCCCTTGCTGCCGAGGAAGCCGATCTTCTTGTTCAGAGTTTCGGCATCGAAGTCGTATTTGTCAATGATGGGGAAGATTCTGCTGATCAGCCTGTCAAGCAACACCACCACTGGCGTAACCAACAACTCGGGATGCGCGGTTGTGGTGATATTGGTCTCGTCATAGCCCAATAAATCGTTGATGGTTGGCTTCATCGCGTCGGCGTTGAACAGCATGAGGGCGTAGATGAAGACGACGAAAACCGACATCAGGAAGAAATTGCCGCCCGAACTCCAGTTGATCAGAAGCCCGAGAATCGAAACGTTCCAGATATTGAATAAATCGACGTTCAAGGTATTTGTGACCTTCAACGCCAGCATAACCAGATTGGTGACGATGCAGATGAATGCGAAATAGAGCGTATATAAGGAACTCCACGTAATCACGGCGATAGGAGCCCAGCCAAGATCGCTGATGGACAGATGCAGACCCGTGAACGAAACGAACGACTTCAACGCCGGTCCGAACGCTGTGGTCAGCAAAGAGATGACCGCACTCATGCCGGTCAAGGCCATTGCCATGCGAAGACCGCCCTCGAACGCCCGGCTCAGCTTGACACCGAACGCCAGCGAGAGCAACGTAATGATGACAAACATCATCGCCGCACCGCCCAAGCCGATAAACCAATTAAACCCCTGATCCAAGGTTCCCACAACTTTGGAGAAATCCATTGGTACACACCTTCCTGTGTCTAGTCTATGTCACTTCGTCGATGAATCATATCCGGTTACGGAATACGTAACCGATTACGTAAATAGACTATAGATGTCTTTGATGAAAAATGCAAGTTTGTATGGGAACACTTTCAATCATACTTGAAATTGAGCGGTTTTCAACCTATTCTCCCGTGCAAAAATGCACATTCCAATTTTTCGGCGTCTCATAACTTGTTTTTTTAAAAACCGATTACGTACATTATCGTTTTAAAATTCCGCATGACGACGAACAAAAATATCACCGCCGGAATCGGCCATTAGTTCATGCTTGCGATCAAAAAGCCCCATTCAAGCTTCCACTGACACCTTCCATCAACGCCTTACCGGCGCAGCTAACAACATCATCTCTCACCAACATTTCATCTGGTACCTGCACATTACAACCACCGGCAAAAAGATTCGACGATGGAGAATTGGGGGGGGGGTAGAACCCCGAAGACTTTCTGTCCCACACGCATCCTGCAGCAACGGTTGTCGTCCCATCCACAGGCGCGCTTTCAAACCAACGTAATCACTATTTGCGGGCCTTGCCCGCGGACCCGAGTTCCACGCAGGCCTCGACCACGCGACGAGCCATCGCGCTTTCGGCCTCGCGCCCCCACGAACGCGGGTCATAATACTGCTTGTCACCCACGGCGCCGTCCAGTTTGAGCACGTCATCGTAATGCTTGAACATGTGGCCTGCGACGGCTCTCGTGAACGCGTACTGCGTGTCGGTGTCGATGTTCATTTTGACTACACCATAACTGACGGCCTGTCTGATCTGTTCCAGCGACGAACCGGAGCCACCGTGAAAAACGAGCGCGAAGGGCTTGTCGACCGAGCTGGGCGCTCCTGCCGACCCGGCCAATCCGACCGGCCCCTCGGATCCGGCCGGCCGCGCGACCCCTGTCGACTCCGCCGATTGCCCCGACCCTAAGGCGTCCTGAATTTCGCCGAGCAGTTCAGGATGCAGCTTGACCACACCAGGCTTGTACGCGCCGTGCGCGTTGCCGAACGTGAACGCGGCCATATATGGCGCGACACTGGTCATGTCTTTGCCGCCCCGCCACAAACCCAGGCGACGCGCCACCTGACGGGCATCGTCCGGAGTGGAGTAAAGACTCGCGCCGGAATCTGCGACATGCCCGTCCTCCTCTCCGCCGACCGCGCCGACCTCGATTTCAAGCACGGTGTGGGCGCTGGCCGCTTCGCGCAGGAGCAGCGCCGCGACGTCGAGATTCTTATCGAGCGGCAGCGCGGAACCGTCCCACATGTGCGATTGGAAGGCCGGCTGTTCACCCCGCGCGACCTGCCGCGTTTCATGCTGCATCAATGGACGCACCCATGTGTCGAGGTACTGCGCCGAACAGTGGTCGGTGTGCAGGGCGACCGTGATGTGCGGGTAACGGGCCGCGACCTGTCGTGCGAAAGCCGCGAACGCAAGCGATCCGGTGACCCTGTCGTTGATCCGTTGCCCGGAAAGGTACGCGGCCCCGCCCACCGAAACCTGGATGATGCCGTCGGAATCGGCCTCCGCGAAGCCCTGCAACGCGGCGTTCAGCGTCTGCGTGCTGGTCACGTTGATGGCCGGGTACGCATAACCTCCCTGCCGCGCCGCGTCAAGCATTTCAAGGTACCGCTCAGGAGTAGCAATCGTCATGGCTTCATTATCCCCTCAACATGCAACAAGCGCACCAGGGTGCGGAACGTAAGCCCGGACTCGGCTTTCGGGCCTTGCATTGACGACGATGCCGCGTGCCCTCATCGGGATGACGGAAAGAACGGAACGCGGCCGTGCCCAACCGCCGAGCGTGCACCTATGCCCCGCCGAGGCACCAAAAGCGTAGACCGTACTTGTCGGGTGATGGCGGACTTTCCTATCCCTTGCGGTCGCGCAATGCAGTCAAGGCCCAAAGTATCGAAACCACGTCAATACCTTCCTGCATAAAAGCGCCGACGACCACGGGAATGAGATTGAACGCGGCCAGCACCATGCACACAATCGCCAGGCCCAAGCCGGCGATCACCGACTGCAAAAGCACGCGCTTGGTTTCACGGGCGATGACGATCGCCTGCGGCACGTCACCGATGTCGTCGTTCATGATGACGAGTTCCGCCGACTGAGCCGCGGCTGTGGAGGTACCGTCGGTCACCGCGACGCCGATATCGGCCGCGGCGAGAACGGGCGCGTCATTCACGCCGTCGCCGACCATCATCGAAACGGGACGCGGGGTGGGCTGGCCGGAAATCGTGCGCAGCAAGGCCGCGACCTTCGCGGTAACGCCGGAGGCCTTCTCCTGCGGCTCGGAGGCGACTGCTTCGACTGCGGCCAGTTTATCTTGTGGAAGCATGTCGGCACGTACATCGGCAATGCCGACCTCGGCGGCGATGACTTCGGCCGAGGCGCGTCCGTCACCGGTGAGCATGGTGATCTGCCGCACGCCAAGTGCCTTCAGGCGTTGCAGCGATTCCTTGGCATTGTGACGAGGCACATCACGCAATACAATACGGGCGACGATTTCACCGTCCACCGAAACGTATGTCACCATTTCGTCGGCGGCGCGTTCGCCGAACCGCGAGACCGGGAAAAGGCCGTCGCCGCTGGAAGCCGCCGGCGAACTTGCTGGGCCGGAATGAACCGGCTGACCGGACGCGCTGGTTCGAGTGGGCACGTCCGATTCACCGGATATGCCCGACCGGTTCGACGAATCGGATGGCCTCGGCGCCCCAGAAAAGACCGTTGAGTTCCTCGCCCCGCCCGAAGAGCCCGTCGACGTATCGGAAACGTTAGAAACTTTGGAAGCGTCGGAAACGCCTGAAGCGCCAAACGATGCTTGCGAACCCAATGATCCCGCAGCGCCTGGTTGTTCCTGTGATTGAGATTGCCCCAACGGAGCCGACACATAGTCGAAACGTCCCACGCGGATGAGACTTCCGTCGACCATGCCCTCGACGCCCTGCCCCACCTGCTCGTGCACACCGCGCACCACGGGGTGGGTGCCGAACGGGAAATCCTTGGAACGCTGATGTGGCTGAGTGGACTTGGCAGCGGAAACGGAAGCCGTCCTCGGTCGTACGACGCCATTCGAGACACCGGCTCCGGGGCCGAATTCCTCGCTTAAACGCCGCGCGACGGCGCGACCGGCCTCAACGATTCCGTGTCCAAGAATATGGACGGAATACGTCTCCACGATAGCCGCCATGGCAATGACATAATCCTCGAGCATCTGAGAGGTAAAGCCCGAATCGGGGCGCCGAGCGACAGCCGCGTACCCCTCAAGGTCGGCGGCCGCGCGGATCTTGCCCATCAAGGTGTCTCGCATATCATCCCGCACTTCGACGCGTGCGACCTGCGGACGCGACACGGTGAGCGTGCCGGTTTTGTCAAAGAAGATATGCCTCACACGGCCAAGGCTTTCGAGCACGGCCTGCGTTTTGATGAAGACGCCGGACTTGGCCAGCCGGGCGGTGCCGGCCACATACGCCACCGGAGCGGCAATGAGCAGGGGGCACGGGGTGGCCAATACGAGCACTTGGGCAAAACGCATGGGCGTGCCGCTGGCAATCCAAGCCACGATGGCGATGGCGAGGGAGACGACGGTGAACGGCACCGCGAGCACATCCGCCGTTCTGACCACTGGGGCACGGGAGGTCTGGGCGGCAGCGACCAGCCCCATCGTCTTTTGGTACTGCGAATCCTTCGCCAACTGCGTGGCACGCATAACCAGTGCGCCAGAGCCGTTGACCGCGCCGGACATGATGCGCGCCCCGGCAAAAACCGTGCGGGGCAGGGGTTCGCCGTTGATCGCGCTCAGATCAAGGGTGGCCGAGCCGCCCAGCAATGTGCCATCCACCGGCACCGTCTCGCCGGGCAGCACCACGAGCACGTCGTCCAGCGCAACCTCCTCGGCCGGGATGGTGCGGAAATGTGATGCGGCGCGCGCGGCGGTCGCGGAGGCGGCTTGCGAAGCGGAAGTGGGGTCGGAACCGGAAACAGGATGTGCAGCGGAACCCGATTCCGGTCGGGTTGCGCGACCTGATTCGGAACCGGCGTGAACCACGCCAACCGGAGCAGAACCGGTGGCCCGGAATCCGTCCGCTCTCTGCCGATCCTCCTGCGCGGCCCCCTGCCGGGCCTCCTGCGCGCGTAAGTCCCTACTGATTCCAGGGACGGTGGAGATATGTGCCATGCGGGGCGCGGCGTCAACCAGCGCGTTCAGGTTGCCTGCTGCCTTGCCTTGCGCGAAGGACTCGATGGCCTCACCGGACCAGATCATGAGCACCACGGCCCAACTGGCCCAGTACGCCCCGACTGCGAGGGTGGAAAGCAGTGCCAGAATGGCGAGAACATCAACGCCAACATGCCCTTGGCGTATGGACTCAACCATGCCGCGAACCGCGTCGACCACGGAAACGAGCACCAGCGCGACCACTATCAGCTGGCCCGCCGAGGGGCTGATGAACCACGAGGGCGAACCGGCCCACAAGCGCACGCGCCACAGGAGCGCGACGAACACGGCCGCCACGATGGTAACGGGAAGCATGGGGACCTGCCGGCAGATTTCGGCGGTCTTGCGAAGAATTCGCTTAATCACAACAACTCCTTGCGCTGTGTCGGGTCGGCCACGGCACAAGGTGCGCGACCGTCATACGGTCACGCCTTGTTAACCCATCGAAGGCTCGGCGCAACAGCGCAAAGCCACCGATACACGGCGTAAAGATATCACTTATGATAGCAGCTCGTGTGCCCTACGAGCCATGCTTTTTCGAGGTTGGCTCAAATCCAGTCCGTTTCCACATCAACACCGGGTTCCAAGCCGCCCGTAAATCGCTACCCTGATCGGCTGCCGTCACCTCGCAATGGGGGTGGCCCGCCCAGAAGCGACGCGATTGGTCCAGGACATTGCGGTTGCCGCATCAAGCTCATATCAGTGTTGCATCGAACTGAACTGAATTGCTCAAAAGGCTTGAAATCATTGGAGAACTGAGGGAATGCCGAAAAGCGGATGACGAGAGTCAAACTCACGATATTTAAAAGACCACGCATAGAAATATCGTTAGAATTCCAACGTTTTATTGGTTCTTTAGAAGTCGTTTTTAGTATCCCATGTAACAGCCATGTAACATTCTTCAAAAAACCTCGACCCCAGTGCTTGTTTCCAAACATCGGGGCCAGCGGCATAATCAGCGGGATGTAACAGACACCCCATCCGTTGCGGCCTCTCTGAGTAAAAGCTTTAATGGCCGGCTGAAATCCCAGCGAGTTACCCTGCCGCAACTGATACTGGCATCATATCACAGACGCTAATATTCCTTTTCTCGGATAGAATGAAACCGTCGTCAACGCCTTTTACCCGGGTGGAGGCGGCCGTGCGGTCTTCCGGCCGTATCGACCTCGCCGCGCTCGTCGTCATCTGGAGGCATCGCAGGCGCTAGCTAGGGCAGGCCCGGCGCGGGGCGACCCGCGTCGGACACTTCCTCCTTCGGTCCTTTGACTGTTCGGTTTCATTCTTCGTGTTGTCGAGCGTGCGGTGGATGGCGGCGCGACCGACGTCAAATCGGGCGGCGATCTCGTTGACGGTGACGGTGCCGGACCCGTAGAACTCAGGGACCCCGCCCAGCGTGGGCCCGGGTGAGTTTGGGCTTGCGCCCGCCCTTATGTCCTCGGCGACGTGCGAGCTGGAGGCCGGTGCGCGCCCGCGCCATGATCCCAGGAGGATCTCCGAGCACGTCATGGACGCGTTCATCACCATGCAGGGGGAGTGCGCGGAGCCGATACCGCACACCAACAGCCTCGTCGAGTCAAGGAACCGCCGGCCGCGCGACATGCCCCACAGCCACAAGGCCCATCGACGTTGCACAAGATCAAGGCCATCCGCCGGTGGTGCCACATGCACACCCCGGCACCGGAATCCTGCGCATGGCTCGCCACCCACGCCATCACCGACGAACAGATCGAACGGCTCAACGAACAGGCATGACAACACTCGCCCAAAGGCGCGGCACGCACCCTCGGCACACCGGAGAACTGGGGCACCGGCATCGATCGGAACGAAATTCCACACCCCCAACCAGATACCCCAATGCCACCGACTAGAGACACGTTTTTTGGCCTATAACCCCGGTAACGCGCATGAGCAAGGAGATAGAAAAGGCGGAGACGATTAGCCACCAACAAAACCGGCAACAATTTATCAAAATCGCAGTGATGTACGTGATTTTCCTGAATCACAGAAACGTTGATAAATCAACGATTTTGGTAGACTTCGTTGATACCCAAAGAGCGGATGACGGGAGTCGAACCCGCCTCTGAAGCTTGGGAAGCTTCCATTCTACCGATGAACTACATCCGCAATCGTACGCACACGACACATACGCTTAGTTATTCTACCACAGGCCGTCGGCAACCGTGCCGAACCCGTGTCCTACTTACGAGTGCAACATCCTTCCAGGCAATGGAATCCGAATAATTCCGTCATCCCGCGGATGTCGCACATCTCAATTGAACTCGGGCGCAATCGACGAATCATTATCGGATTCTTAACGACTCCGAGGCGCTGTTGACGAGCCCTCGACCGCATCCATCTGGCGCGCCATCTGCATCAGGCGCGCGATGCGCTCGGAGGTCGGCGGGTGCGTGGAGAACAGTCGGCTGAAACCTTCGGATCGGAACGGGTTCTGAATCATCATGGCGGCGGCTGATTGCGTGCCGGCGGTCTGCGGGAGCGGATCGGCGGCCGCGCCGTGTTCGATCTTGTTGAGCGCCGAAGCCAACGCCTCCGGGTCGCCCGTAAGTCTGCTGCCGTCCTCGTCCGCGTCATACTCGCGCGTGCGGGAAATGGCCAGCTGGATCAGCGAGGCGCCGATCGGCGCAAGAACCGAACTGATCAGCACTCCAAGCAGTCCGGAAATTCCAGAAGCTCCGTTCCGGTCATCGTCGCGCGCGCCACCGCCGAAATACATGAGCGAATAGCCCAGATACGTAATCACCGTCGCCATCGCGGAAGCCACGGCAGAGGTGAGGATGTCGTGATTGTAGACGTGCATCAACTCGTGGCCCAGAACTCCTCGAACTTCGCGTTCGTTCAGAATCCGCAAAATGCCCTGCGTGCAGCAGACGGCCGCGTGCCGCTCGTTGCGCCCGGTTGCGAAAGCGTTCGGACTGGTGGTCGGCGCGATGTAGATGCGCGGCATCGGCTTACCTGCCCGACCCGAAAGCTCACGAACGATGCGATAGAGTTCGGGTGCCTCGGCTTCCGACACCTGTTGTGCCCCCATCGAGGCAATCGCGACGCGATCCGAGAACCAGTATGATCCGAACGTCATCGCAAGCCCGATGACGACGTACACCCCCAATGTGCCGCTACTGGCCCCGGTCAACCACCAAATGACCATGATGACGGCCCACATCAGCCCGAAGAGCAGTGTGGTCTTAAGTCCGTTCCAATGCCCGTGTACCTTAAACGTGCTGTCCATAACCCAGATTCTAGTCGTCATATCTGTACTTTTGCTGTGAAGTACCCGAACGGAATGGAGACACGGCAAACGGGCACACAGTACGACCTGAGCACTGCGAACACACCGCCAGGCCAATAATCACGACAGAATCGCTACTTCGTCAACACCGATCAATTACGCTGCCGATGTACCCTTGCCACAAAGTCGTTTCAGACCAATGATCGACAAAACCGGTTTCCCGCGAGCCTTGAAGTCACCGCCGTTGCTTACGACGAAAACAAAGCGACCACCCGCCGAAAACTCCGACGGTGGCCGCTTCTATGATGTCAGCCTAAGGCCAGGGACCGCATCTGGTCCGGGTCGATCACCTTTTTGTGATCGCGACCCTCCTTGGCGCCCTCGGCGCGCTCGTAGGCGTCAACGCGCTTCCATCCGGCGAAGTCGATCGGCCTGACGCCACGTTCGTCGAGCAGACGGTCGATGGACCCGGGGTCGCGGTCCTTCGCAGGCAGCCCACCCTGAGCCAAATCCTCAAGCATGTTTCCGACGATCGCCAACGCATCGGATTTGGTGGAGCCGATCAGCCCGACCGGCCCCCGCTTTGCCCAGCCCGTTGCATACAGTCGCGGGCACACAGCCGCATCCCCCGTCTCGTCGGAGCTTGCGGGATTGTCGATGATGCGCCCGTCCACGTTCGCCAGCACGCTGCGACGCTCGTCATAGGCCACCCCCGGCACGCTCGCGGGTTTGTATCCGATGGCATGATAGACCGCCCCGACCGGATAGTCCACAAACTCACCGGTGTGGCGCATCACGCCGTCAGCTCCGGTCTGCGTGTGCTCGACTCGCAGCCCGACGACGTGGCCGTCCTGCCCCAGAACCTCAGTGGGCGCGGCGTTGAAGTGGAGATAGTACTTTCGTGGTGCGGGGTTTCCTTCGAAATCGACACCCCCGGCATCTTCCATGTCCTCGGCCATTTCGCGAATCACGAAAAGCTCCTCGACCATCTGTCGCGTGAGCTTGTCCTGTCCGGCGACCTCGATGGTCTGATCATCCAGTTCGAAGTCGTCCTCGTTGATGATCAGCTGCACGCCCGGCAGCTTCTCCATCTCGCGCAGCTCCTGCACGCTGAACTTGGCCTGCGCCACTCCACGCCGGATGAACAGGTGCAGTTCACGCGCCTTGTTTTGCGCGATTCCCTCGTAAACGTTGTCGGGGATATCGGTGCGTTCCTTCAAGTCGTCGGCGTTGCGCACCAGCTCGCGCGCCACGTCCATCGCCACATTGCCTCCGCCGATCACCGCCACGCTTTCGGCATCGAGCGGCCATGTGCGGGCGCCGGTCGGATAGCCGTCGTACCATTCCACGAACCGCGCGGCGCCGTGGACTCCGTCGAGGTCCGCGCCCGGAATCGTCAACAGCTTGTCGGCCACCGCACCCGTGGCGAACAGCACCTCGTCGTAGCGCGCCAGCAGGTCGTCCAGCGTCACGTCGCGTCCGAATTCAACATCGCAGTACAGGTGAATGTCGGGGTTGTCCAGCGTCTTCTCAAGCGCGTCCGCAATGAATTTGATGGCCGGGTGGTCGGGCGCCACACCGTAACGCACAAGCCCGAACGGCACCGGCAGCTTCTCGAACAGGTCGATACGCGCATGGCCTGGAAGGCCAAGGTCCGCTCCGCGCTTGGCCAGTTCACGCAGGAAAATATCGGAGGAGTACACACCTGCGGGGCCGGCCCCGACGACGGCGATACGCAGTTCGTTGTCATTATCGTTTTCAGTCATAGCTTCTAGATTATCGCAACGGGAAGGATTACGGAAAATTATTGCTCCCGGAACAAGCCCCATACATGACCAGAACAGATGGCTCGACCAAAGCACCGGGCCACCACCGTGCAGGCGCAACCAATCCGGTGGAACACCCCGCAAACCGGCGCATCGCCAGCAAATTCACGACAGAAAACCCAAGAGAATAGACTCGGCGGGCGAGGCTCCGAACGACATGGACCATATGCCGTTCCAGCGCCCCCGCCCGCCGAATCGTTACCTCCGAAATCCGTTCAACGATTCCGGTTTCACCGATTTACCAAAGGCCGAAGGGATCGAACAGGCCGCCGCCACCGTTGCCGTCCGAACCGTCACTGCCGGAACCGTTGCCGTTGTTGCTCTTGCCCTTATTCCCGTTCTGCTTCGGCGTTTCGGAACGGTTGGAGCCGCTGACCTTCGACTCCTGCTGGTCAAGCGTGACGTCCACCTCAATGGTCTTGCCGTCACGAACGACCGTCAGTTTCGCCTTGTCGCCCAGGGAGGCCGCACGTACGTACCCGAGCAGCGCGGAATTCGAACCCACCGCGTTGCCGTCGAAGGCGACGATCGTGTCGTTGGCCTTGATGCCGGCCTTCGCCGCCGGGCTACCTGGCGAAACGGCGGCGCCGCCATTGGAAGGAGTGGTCACCTGCGCGCCGCCGCGAGTGATGCCGTCGGCCTCGACCGTCGCGCTCTTGATTGCGACGCCAAGCACGGCGTGCTTGACCGAACCGTTTTCCAGAATCTCGTTGGAAATGCGCTTGACGAGATTCGAGGGGATGGCGAAACCGATGCCGATGGAACCCGACTGTCCACCAGAGGAGGACGCGGAGGCGATCGAGGAGTTGATGCCGATGACCTGTCCGGCCGCGTTGAAGGTCGGCCCGCCTGAATTGCCCGGATTAATCGCCGCATCGATCTGGACCGCGTTGGTGACGATCTCGGATTGCTGATTGTCGTCCATCACCGAAACCGGACGTTCCAACGCTGAAACGATGCCGGTGGTGGCGGTGTCGTCGTAACCGAGCGGATTGCCCACGGCCATCACGTTCTCGCCGACCGCAAGCTTGTCCGAATCCGCGAACGCCACAGGCCTCAGATCACTGGGCGGGTTCTGCAGCTTGATGACCGCCAGATCCGTGGAAGGATCGGCACCTACCACGTCGGCCTTGTACATCTGACCGTTCGAAAGAGTCACGGTAATGTCTGTGCTGCCGGAGATGACGTGGTTGTTGGTCACGACATGCCCTTTGTCGTCGAGCACCGCACCGGAGCCCTTCGCGACGCCTTGGCTCACCGTTGACTGAATCGAAACAACCGACCCCTGCACATTCTGCGCGACCGACTGCCAGTCCGGGGCCTGACCTCCCTTGACCGAAGCGGAGCCGGAGCCGGATTTGTTCGACGAGATGCCCGACATCGAACCGGAGGAAGGCACCTTGATCCAACCATTCGAAATGCCGGCCCAGCCAAGGCCGAGGCACAGGAAGGCCGCGACCAAGGCGGCCACCACCGCGGTGATGACATTGCTCGACGTCATACCGGACTGCCTTGCCGCGCCTGGCGCACCGTTCGGCCCCTGCGGGACATTTGGATCTTGCGGAACGTTGGGGCCATAGAAACCACCACCATTGGCTCCGGCACCCGCGCCGTTGAATTGACCCTGCGCATAGTACGGGTTGGCCTGGGGCGAACCGTTCCGGGATTCGGAAGAACCCCGGTTGCCTTCAAAGCCGCGGAAGATGCCGTTCCAAGGCATGCCTTTGGCAAAATCATCGCCCGGGTTGGACGGATTGCCTTGGTCCTTGGGGGTCTGACCATACTGCGGATTCGCGCCTGCCGCATTTTGCGTTGGAACCGTGCCGTACGCACCGTATTCCGGAGCGGGACGATATTGAGCCGTCGCGGATGCGGATGGTTCAGTCCCCGCATCGGCATCGGCCTGCTCGGAATCCCGGGTAGGCCGTGAAGACGCGCCATCAGGCCGATAAGTCGTGTGGAAAGTCTCGGTTGGAGCGGTGCCGGTATCCTGTGTCGCATTTACGCCATTCGGAATCACTTCGGTCGGAATCTGACCACTCGCATCGTCGCGGACATTCGAAGATGTCGTCTGCGTATCCTCATTAGGACGCGGGCGCTGGCTTGAACCCCACTCGTCCTTGTTATCTTCAGCCATTGCTGCTCCTTATGTACGGTTGTACGGTCTCAATAAACAGTCTTACCAAGCGTTCGACACCGCGTCATATTATGACACCACCGCAGAACGTGATACCTATAGTAAAGCACCCGTTCTCAACGTTTGCTGAATGTTTCTTGAAAGAAATACCTCAACCCCTTACGATATTACTTAGCACCACCGATTGCCACGAATGGCCTACTTGCGCTTATTTGAGACCGCCTTCGCCTAGAGTGAATGCCATGAGCACTTTTGACATTGACAGACCGGCAGCAGGCAACGACGAGAGTCCGTCCGCCCTGAACGAGGGCAACACGCACGATGTGTCGCGCGAGTCCAAGCTTTCTCGCAACACCGATACCGTCATGCGTCGGGGGACGCCGAATGTGGCCTCCGAAGCGACTCTACACGCGCAAACACATTCCGGCACGAACAGCTGGAACCCGGCACCAAGCGCTTCGGGACTTCTCGAACACCCGCTTGGGGCCGTCAAAGGCAAGCCCGCGGACCGCAGCAAGTTCTGGTTCGAACAGAAGACGCGGCTGGCGGACTCGGCCAAAGGACTTGGACGCGGCGGAGCCCGATACGGACGCACCGGTGTTCTGCACACTCCGCACGGCGATATTCGCACGCCGGTGTTCGTGCCGGTGGCCACGCAGGCCGCAATGAAGGGCGTTCTGCCGGAGATGATGAAGGATATGGGCGCGCAATGCCTGCTATCCAACGCATTCCACCTGTTCGAACGTCCCGGCGAGAACATCCTTGACGAGGCCGGCGGGCTGGCACGATTCGAGAATTGGGACGGACCGACCTTCACCGATTCGGGTGGGTTTCAAGTGCTTTCGCTGGGAGCCGGGTTCAAAAAGACGCTTGCGATGGACGTCACCGACATGAAGTCCGACGACGTGATCGCTCCAGGACGCGAGCGTAAGGCGTTCGTGGACGAGGACGGCGTGACGTTCAAATCCCCGCTCAACGGGGCGGAGCACCGTTTTTCCGCCGAAATCTCGATGGGCATCCAGCATAAGATCGGTGCGGACATCATGTTCGCCTTCGACGAGCTGACCACGTTGATGAACACGCGCGGCTATCAGGAGCAATCGGTCGAGCGCACCTTCCGCTGGGCGAAACGTTGCGTGACGGAGCACCAGCGGCTTACGGAGGCGCGGCTGGGCAAACCGTACCAGGCGCTTTACGGTGTGGTGCAGGGTGCGAATTACGAGGACCTGCGGCGTAAAGCGGCTTCCCAGATCGCCTCGCTCGATTTCGACGGCGTGGGTATCGGCGGGGCCATCGAGAAGCGCATCATCGGCGACATATGTGCGTGGATCTGCGATGAGATGCCTGAAAGCCGGCCTCGGCATGTCCTTGGAATCGCGGCGGTGGATGACATCTTCGCCTGTGCGGAGAACGGCGGCGACACCTTCGACTGCGTGGCTCCGGCCCGTTGTGCCCGCAACGGCGCCATCTACACGCGCGACGGCCGGTACAACATCAAACGTGTGGCGAACAAGCGCGATTTCGGACCGCTTGAGGAAGGCTGCGACTGCTACACATGCACGCACTACTCGCGCGCCTACGTCGATCATCTGCTCCGCGCGCACGAAATCAACGGGGCCACCTTGGCCACCATCCATAATGAGCGCTTCTTCATCAAGCTGCTCGACGACATCCGGGACTCGATCGACGGCGGTTACTTCGATGAATTCCGCGACGAGACCCTCGCCCGCTACTATGCGCACGGATCCAAGGGGTGAACGGACGTTCCGGCCCGGCTCACACATAATAGGTGACGTATATCACACATGGGGCCTCCCCGCAGACTTCCTCTGCCGTCGTTCAGGTACGATGGGAGACGCTCACCAGCGGCCACGAAAGGGTTGACATGGATTTGCATGAAGCGATGCTGCAACGGCATTCCGTAAGAATGTATACGGACGAGGCGGTCAAAGCCGATGCCCTACAAGCCATCGAAACGCAGATAACGAGTTGCAATGCGGCTTCGGGCCTTCACATCCAGATGGCAAGCGGGTTGGACGACGCGTTTTGCGGATATAAGACGCATTACGGTCGCTTTGCTGGGGTCCACAACGCCATCGCTCTGATAGCCGACATCCCATTGCCTTATGATTTGCAGCCAGGAAAGACGGGCAACGGCGCCGCGGACCACATTCCGAGGCAGGAGGCCTCGATTGAGGAAGCCGTGGGCTGGTACGGGGAGCGGCTGGCGTTGACGCTGACGCAGCTTGGTCTCGCCTGCTCGTGGGCGGTGCTCGACGACGCGACGAATGGTTGGTGGGACCTCGATGGCACCGAACGCGTCATGTGGGTGATCGCGTTCGGTCACGCGGCACGCCCCGGGGCCAGGCATCACAGCAAACCGCTGGAATCATTGTGCTCGTTGACCGCCAGTCTAGGGGCAAACGCGACACTGGCCGACGCGCCCGAGTGGTTCCGGCGCGGCGTCGAGGCGGCCTCGCTCGCCCCCACGTCCCTCGGCCAGCAACCATTTATTTTCGAACTTGCCTCTCGATCGTCCACTGAGCCCGCATCGGCGTCTGTCGCGGATCAAGAACCGTACGGAGCCGGTTCAAGAAGCAAGTCGGCAACCGCCGAGGTAATCGCGCGCGCCACGCCCGGCCTTTTCGCCCACGTAGGGCTCGGCTGCGCCAAGTGCCACTTCGAGATCGGAGCCGGCGCCGAGCATTTTGTTTGGAAGCGCTAAAGCAGTATCTTCACCCCTCCCACCGCCTTTCATTCCACAGGCGCCTTACGACGGGGAAAGCCGCACGAAATGGCACGCAATGGGTTTGTTCCAACGCGGCTATGCTCCATCATCGCCGGTTCTCTCACTCCACCGTGCGTCCCGGGAACGGGATTCGACCGGATGTTTGCGGCGACGATGGCAGGCAGAGGCCCACTAACTCAACACGCCGTTTGCCCTCGGTTGCATTCGTCCTTGGGCGGCGGTAATCTTGTCCCTTGTCTGCGAGTATGGCGGAATGGTAGACGCGCTGTCTTCAGGTGGCAGTGAGCGAATGCTCGTGGGGGTTCAACTCCCCCTACTCGCACCACAGTTTGAGGCTTCGGGAACGTTGAATTGCAGTGGTTCCGAAGCCTCAGTTTTTTACGAAAAACCCGGAACACAACAGGAAATATAACGCTTTTCCGATAACTCACGTGATTCAGAGCCATTCAAACGGCCTTATCGGCAATCAGTCAAAAGACCGAAGGAGGAAGTGCCCGGCACGGGTCGCCCCGCGCCGGTCCGGCCCTAGCTAACGCCTGCGCCACCTCCAGATGACGACCAGCCCGCAACCGACAACGATCGTGAGCAGCACGTCAACCACCGCGTTGTCCGCGTTGGCCGCCGGCACGACGACAAGCGCCGTGATGGCCTGGATGATCTCAGGCTCGTCAGAACCCTTCCTATCATTCGGCATATCAATACCCTTTTATACGAGCCGTCGGCCCCGGAACCTGGGAACAGGAACCGGGGCCGAGGCATACTTGGTCTCCTTAAAATCTCTGCCCACTTTCTGCCCACAGATTGCCCACAGATTGCCCACAATTTACTGAAAACACGATAATTTTTGGTGAATCGCAGCAATGACAGCAATCACATAATCGTTGGAATTGCAACGTTTCTGCGCCGAACCCTATAACGTTGGTCTTTGGGGACATTCCTAAAGAGAATAAGTCTATTCAATGGTTCGGGAAAGATCCTGTTTTGGTCGGAGCCAGATGGCCGGTACATAAAGAGGGTGCTTTGAGTGAGGATGCCGGCAAAGAGGCGATGCTTCAGCAAGGAAAAGATTTTGTGCTCAATGAGCTTTCAGAACAAATGTCCACAGACATGTTGGCGGTTGGCGCGAAGTTTGAGGAAACGCAGAAGCGGCACCAGGGCGAGCTCGAGAATGAGGTATTGTCTTTGAAGCGGAAGATTGACAGAGTTGTCGATACTTCGGAAGAACAGAATCACGAAGAATCGTGTTCGACCGTCCCGCAGTCGCAACCGGGAACCGGGGAACGAACTGATTCGATATGCCGAAACTGAATATGGGCTACAAAAGATGAGGGGTTGACCCTGATGCTGTTGAGTTACGCGCGCGTGAGTACGTTGGAGCAGAGCGAGGATCTTCAGACCAAAGCACTTAAGCGTCGGGCGCAACGGACGCTCCGAAGATGATGAGATAAGGATATATCTGATGACAAGTTCACAGGACGAAAAGGAATTCCAGGAATACAAGAATTACCTAGCCCAACCGTCACGACCCCTGCAAAGCGACCCTCTGGGGGAGACCAAAGGGGAGGACGCCCGCAGGTTCGGGGCGGCGTTGGCCGACCCCGCCACCAACAAACGGCAGTTGTTCGCCACCCTTATGGGACACCCAAGCCTCGAACAGCAGACGAAGGGCCGTGGCGAAAGTGTGCAGTACACCTACGCGTGACCCCGCAATTCAATGCATACATTAAAGAGGCCGTCAAACGAGAGAAGCTGAAAACCGTAGCGAATATATTCGAATGCTTATCGCCCGCGACGCCGAGATGCACCATATTGATCTGGCTGGCTCGCTGGTTTAATATAAGTCTGGTGGCTGATATGCCCGAGGGTATTTGATGTCAGTGAATCGAAACAATATGAGCTTCGCAGCTCATATTGTGTGCGTGAATGGGGAGGAACCTGTCCGATAAGGGGTTTCGCCCCATCCGGTCTTCCGAGTTGTTATGTCTTTAATGCGATACTCCGCAAGTGCCGACAACTGGCCACACCTCATCGCGAAATAATCTTCGAAAGGTAGGACTAGATGAACAGGACACAAAAAGAACAGGATGAGATCCGTGATTGGGCCGCCGACCTCAACCGTCAGGTCGAGCTTGGCGAGATCAGGCCCGTTCCCGGCGCCAAGGTGTATCGGGGCGAACACGCGGAGGCGATGACCGGCGATGATCTGCTGGCGATATTCGAGGGTCGTCCGCGCGAGGAGCATCTGAACACTTCCGCACTGATCCGCAAAGCTGTGGCCGAGTATCTTGGCAGGCACCACTTTTCCGCACGGCCGGCCTGAGATGAAGGCAGCAGGGTGCATTTTGAGAACTAAGGGACCCGAACGCCGCGAAACATCCAGTCGCATATGGGATTCGGTAGGCTTTAGGGACTGCGTGCATCCCGCGTTGTTCGCCTCGTGGTCCGAACCGATAATTGTGACGAGTTTCCGGGAGGATGAAATGAACGACGACATGACCGAATATGAGAAGGCGCTGGACGAGCTGCATCACACGCCCTCGAAACCGCCGCTGGCATCCTGGTCGGTCGACCGGGACATTCCTTTCCAATGCGCGTGCCCCCGGTCGTCGACCCTCGAGGTCGAAGGCGCACGCACCGTCACGTCCAGACTCCACTCGAACGTGTGACCGTCGGGCAGGGCGCCGCCCCTCCACGTCGCATGCGCCACATCCCCCGCCGGCGTCGCGCCGTCCTTGGTGTCGAACGCGAACTGGCCGCTCACGTCATGGTTCGCGGTCGCGTCGAACACCCGCTGGTTAGACACCGTATAATGCTGGCCATGCGGGTCGAACCGGTCGCTGAACGTCATCTGGCTGCCCATGCGGCCCGTATGCGACGAGATCACGGTCGTGTTCGTCATGCCGTCCGCGCTCACGCCCGGCTCGATGCCCTTCTCCGGCGGCGCCGGCGGCACATCCGCGACCGGCTCGTACTTGTTGAGCATAATCACCACGATCGAGACGTCGGCCGAGGCATACTGGTCCACGAGGGAATTCACCGAGGTACCCGGCTGATCCTGGAAAGGGTCACCAGTCCCGTAAGTAGTGCCGTTGTTGGCGTAGGTTCCGCCTGCCACCTGCTTTATCCAGTTGTCGATCCATATCTGCTTGGAGTCGTGGGACAGGCCGAGGTACCGCTTGTCCGTGCCGGTCATGGTGCCCACGCCGACCACGCGGCAGTCGGCCGTGCCGTCGCCGGGATGCGCCTCGTTGTAACGGGCCACGCAGTTCGTGTTCGCCTCGTCCAGCGCCTGCCGGGCCGAGGCCCGGCCCGCGTCGGCCATCGTCACGCCCGACGCGCCGAACGCCGCCAGGATCGAATCCATCGAATACCCGCCGAACCCGCCGTCGTTGTCGTCCCGATAGGCCCACTGCTGGACCATGTCGCCCGGAAGGGTGCCGCCGCCGCCCGCCGCGCCCGCTCCGCCGCCGGCATACGCCACGCCCGGCAGCAGGCCCGACAGGGCCGCAACCGCGGCCACCGAGGCGGCCGCCAGCCTTCCCGCTCTCTTTCCGTTCATCCTCATATAGCTCCTCCGCTATCATTGAGGAAGAGGACACCATGCCCTCTTCCAAATATATGGAGCCGTCGCCCCCCGTTCCGATCCGCCAAGAAAGAGACGGGGGACGACAGCAAAACCCTCAAAAATCAGCCAATACCACAAGCAGCACCATGCTGACAAACAGGTGCACCTCCATTAGTAACTCCAGTATGGCTAACCCAGTCCGGGTCATACCCGGGATTCGATGGCGCGGCCGGGGCCGCCGGGGCCGGACGCGCGGCGGGCGCGGGCGCCACGGGACGGTAGGACTGGCCGCCGCCCGAATAGCGGGCGCCGCCCGAACCGCCACCCGTGTATCCGCCACCCGAATAGCCTCCGGACGACGACGATCCGGTCGAAGCCGACACCTGCGCCTGCGCCTGCGCCGCGGCCTGCGCGTCCGCGTCGGCCTTCGCCTGCACGCTCGCGTTCACGGCCGACATCGCGTCGTCCAGCGCCTTGCCCGCGGCCCGCACGTCCTTCAGCGTCGAACCCTTGCCATCAAGCAGCCCGCCCGCACGGTCCACCGCGCCCGACAACACATCGCGCGTGCTCTCGTCCGCCACGCTCCCCGCCGACGAATCCAGCAACGCCCTGCCCGCGTCACGCCTCGAACCAAGCGAGGCACGCGCGTCGGCCAGCATCTTCGCGTCACGCGACGCCAACACACGCCTCGCCCGACGCACGACCTCCGACCGGGCCCCACGCAGCGAATCCACGGCCCTCGCGGCGCCATCCGACTCCGCCCGCGCCGCACCCGGCGAACCCGCCGAACACGACGGCAACGGGGCCTTCACCGCCTTCGACAGTTTCGCGTCCGCCCCGGCGAACGCGTCCACCGTGCCCGCATCCGCCACATCCGCCCGCGCCACCCTACGCGCCGAACCCACCCCGGCACCCAAACCACGCGAACGCAACAAGCGAACCTCCGACACACTCCCACGACACGAACCATTCGCCGAACCCACGGCCGAACGCCACCACCACCCGACACCCGCCGCCACGGCCACCAACACCAGCACCACCACACCGACAACCCAGACACGACGCCCACGCCACCAACGCCGAGGCAGCACACCGGGCTCGGGAGTCGCATCCGGAGCATCTATCTCACTTCGCCTATTCACACCACTCCTTTCCTTGTGGTCAGATACACATACAAGTCTATCAAAGGCAATACAAAATAACGCTTTATCGTCAGTCCCCTTCAATACCTCCGACCTGGTCATGCATCATGTACACATCCCCTTCTTCATCACCCCTGCTCGATTTGATGAACTCCGCTCGATACGTCGACATTGCTTGTTCCGGCAGCTATCTTTGATATTCACAGATTGACTCGTACAAGTAAAGTCGAACAGGGGTATGTGACCTAAATCGAAAGGCTTCCGGCGTGTTGTGGATAACTCAATATGCGACTATCCACATTCCGCCAATTCGAGCATTTCAACTGCATATCTATCCACCTAATTACTCTCAAAGAAGGCATTCACCATTCCGCTATCCACATTTTCAAAATCAAATTCCCCTCAACATCTCCGATATTTCTTTTTCGACCCTGACCTGCGATAAGCTGGTAGGGAACATATCTGACAACCATTTCAAGGAGCAACCATGGCAGAGACATTCAACGTCGTCGTCGAGATTCCGCGCGGGTCAAAGAACAAGTACGAGGTGGATCAGGAGACGGGTCGCATCATGCTCGACCGCACCCTGTTCACCGCGATGGGATACCCGGACGACTACGGCTACATCGAGGGAACACTGGGCGAAGACGGCGATCCGCTCGATGCTCTCGTGATGATTCCGAATTCGGTATTCCCCGGCTGCGTCATCGAGTGCCGCGCCGTGGGGCTGTACCACATGGAAGACGAAGAGGGCGGCGACGACAAGGTACTGTGCGTGCCTGCCGACGTACGCTTTGACGATATCAAGGACGTGAACGACGTCAACGAATATCACAAAGCCGAAATCAAGCACTTCTTCGAGCAGTACAAGGCTCTGGAGCCTGGCAAGGAAGTCATGCCCGGCGATTATTGGACCGGTGTCGAAGAGGCGGAGAAGCAGATCAAGGCCTCCCGCGAGCGCCTCGCACAAAAGTGACGCCTAGCGTCCAATATGATGTACAATAGACGGAACCCCGACCGGCAATACCCGATCGAGGTTCTGTTGATTACCATTTCGTTGGCTACCGTTCCTGCCCAGCCAAGCCTTTTGCTAAGAATCATAAAATTCGGAATATGAGTTAGGCTGATACACACACCCGGATCAAGCGAAAGCGATATCATGAACGTTGAAATACTGCTCATTGCGATTTCCTTATCGATGGACGCTTTTGCTGTCTCCATTTCCAAAGGCCTGGCCGTGCGCCACGTACGCGCGCTTGACGTGGTGATGTCAGCACTATGGATGGGCGGATTTCAGGCGCTTTTCCCGCTGATCGGCTACTTTTTCGCGTCTTTGTTCGGTCAATATTTCAACGCTTTCGGCCACTGGATTGTTTTCGCGCTTCTCGCAATAATCGGCGGGAACATGATTCGTGAGGCTTTTGGCGACAACGAAAACGATGACGCCGGCAGTTTCGACTGGCGGCATATGGCTCCATTGGCGGTGGCATGCAGCATTGACGCCTTCGCAATAGGCGTCAGCTTCCAATTCATGACCGTGAATATCTGGATGGCAGTTGCAGCCATAGGCGTAGTCTGCGCGGCATTCACCATAGCAGGCCTTTATCTTGGGCATCTTATCGGCAAACGCTTCCAGAAGCCCGCTGAAATCCTAGGCGGCATCATCCTTATTTTGCTCGGCGTCAAAGCCGTCCTCAATCATTACAGAATCCTATAGAAGCAGCATGAAAGCGCCTGAGAACTAGATATCTTTTGAGACCGCGTATCATATCAACTATCAACGGCAGATACCGACAATGGATACCATCCAACTGAACGGTCTGCCGCCTGATGGATCAGCGGCTCGAACGGCCTGACACGTAAACAGCCAAGCGATCAGATAATTGAACGATTAGACAATCGGACTCTCAAACGGCCGGACAGCCGAAGACCGGATAGACACGGCACGTTGAATCGGTCAGAGATCATCCGACAAGCAGCACCAAGGCCGCCACCGCCAAATAAATAACGAAACCGGAGAGCATCGGCACTGTAAGCCCCACGCCAATCCAGCCGCCACGACGGCGCCAAACGGTACCCTCATGCCCGTCGTTGGCAACCACATCACTGGCGTTCAGATCCCGCCACCAACGCGTCATGGCGACCAACAAACCGGCCATCATCAGCAATGCAAGCACCACGACCGCGATAGTAACCCATTCGCCGAACCGTGCAAGCGGACCTGTAGCGGCACCATGGAGATGTCCACCGAAGTAGCGCACCAACACCAAGGCGAAAAGCCAACCGGAAGCGCCGACCATCGTTACGGCGACCAAAAGCCCGTGCGCGAGCGAACGCACCATATTCGTGCGTTTCCTACGCAACATCTGACGTCCGAACCCCAGAATGACGAATGCCACGAATACAACCATGACACTCATGGCCCATCGAGTGCAGATTTCCAACAACACGGAAGAGGGAACCTGACCGAAATCCCCGGAGTGGCTCAGCACCGCGATACGCCGGCCTGACGCATCCGTCTGCGGGAGCTGCCCAAGCATCAGAAATTGCATGTCACCGACCAATACCGCCGCGCCGATCACCCCGATCACCCGCTCGAACGCCATGCCCGGAACAGGCCAATAGCCGGCCGCGAAAATCACCATGAAATCAGCTGCGAGCGCCAGAAGGGTCAACCCCACGCGCCCGTCGAACAGCAGCGATACGCCGAGCAGTATCAGCAGCAACACATACAACGAAACCGCAAGTACCACAGGCTTTTTTGAGATACCGCCATGATTGCGTCCGACGCCTTTTTCCTCGACATCGCCAACAGACCGTTGGGTCGCCTTCGCGTTCATCGTATCCGCACTCCATCCTCGAATCGCCCACAAGCCAACTCATAGGCCGCCCGATCCGCTCCCGCTTCCTTTAGCGACAATCAAGCGCCATAACCACAATGTAGGGCATCGGAAGCGAAGGTACTTTATATCGTCTATGCTAGCCGTAAGTGTCCACAACCTGCGGATGCGACAGTTCAAGTCGTTGTTCAACCTAAGCCCGTCCACGGACTTGACGACTTCGGCATGGAGGTGACATGATCGATCTGACTTTGATGACCAACTGCGCGGAACCCGCTCAAGTGCTGCCGTCCCTGACTTTGCTTTCACACCGAGTGCGCGTTCTGCCGATGGATGCCGGCAGCCTGGCGAAACTGCCCGACGACACCATTGTGCTACTCGATGCGTGCGACGACCTTGCCGACGCCAAGCGTCTATGCAGTCTGATTCATGCCGCCGGGCTCACCGTGTCGATTGTCCTCATCATTACCGAAGGCGGCTTCACCGCCGTGAACGGACAGTGGGGCATCAGCGACGTGATGCTTGCCTCGGCATCACCGGCGGAGGTCGAAGGACGGCTGCGGCTGGCCAGCGAACGCCGCACGGCGGGCGCACCGACGGTTGCACCGACCGGCATGCAAAAGGATGCGCCCACCGATTCGGAAGGCATCATACGGTCTGGCGAGCTCGTCGTGGATACGCGTAGCTATATCGCCAGCATCAAAGGACAGCCGATCAACCTCGCCTACAAGGAGTTCGAGCTGTTGAAATATCTCGCTCAGCACCCAAACCGTGTGTTCACCCGGGTTCAGCTCCTGCAGGAGGTATGGGGTTACGACTACTACGGCGGCACCCGCACAGTCGACGTGCACATCCGGCGCTTGAGGGCCAAACTCGGCGGGGAATACGAACATATGATCGGCACGGTGCGCAATGTCGGCTACCGCTTCGACCCGTCCGACGACGGCGCGGGCAACGCAGCACCAGACGACGAAACGGATGGCGAACATAACGGACCGGTTTCCCGACATCCGTAAATCACCTCGATTGCCATGACCGTCGCACCTTCTGACAGCGAAGGCCGGATGAAGATGCGTTGGCCTCCCAGGAATATTCGCTTAACCCAGTTTCTGCAGAAAAAAACACATTCCGGGAAAACACATCTGGGACCTGCAACAGACAATCCCGGTGAGTTCCGAGCGAATAGCCCCCCCGATTACCTTAATCTATGGCCGACAGCCATCGACGTCATCGGCTCAGCATGTCGTTGCCGCCCACAACCTCTACCATGAGACTGTCGAAAAAGTGCCACAGGAAGACCGAATATGCCCGAAGAAAGCAAACGCAAACGGCTTGAGCGCATGCACGCCGAATATGAGGTGCTGCGAGAACTGATACCCAGCCCACAATGCGCATTACATTTTAAGACACCGTTCCAGCTTCTGGTGGCGACGGTTCTGAGCGCGCAGACAACGGACGTGCGCGTCAACGGCGTGACCCCCGCACTTTTCGCGCGGTACGGCACGCCGGAACTGTTGAGCCGAGCCAATCCCGAGCAGGTGGAGGACATCATTCATCCGGTCGGCTTTTACCATACCAAGGCCGCGCACATCATTGAACTTTCAAGCCAGATTTCAACCGATTTCAATGGCGAGGTTCCGCAATCCATGGAGGAGCTCACCACGCTTTCGGGAGTTGGACGCAAGACAGCCAACGTCGTTCTTGGCAACGCGTTCGGCATCCCCGGCTTCCCCGTCGACACGCATGTGATGAGACTTACCGGCCGGCTTCGCTGGCGCACGGACTGGCGATCGACGCACCCCGACCCTGTCAAAATCGAAAAGGAAATCACCGCGTGTTTCGCACCCGAGGAGTGGACGAACCTTTCCCATCGGCTGATTCTGTTCGGCCGTTCCACCTGCCACGCACGCAAGCCCGATTGCGCGGACTGCCCCTTGAACGACACCTGCCCGTCAGCCGGAATGTGGGCCTAGGAACACCGATCGGCACCCAAAAGTCATCATTTTCAGCGACTTTTCAGACACGCGTTGTAGAATCCAGCTATGTCAGAGCGCGCACATCATTCGAATGGGCCAGTTAAAGGCTTGGTCTTCGTCGGCGTGGCCGCAATGCTCTTTGCCGCAATCGGATTCGGCTGGTCGCAACATGATCGTCGGGCACCAAACGGCACCACC
This sequence comes from Bifidobacterium bohemicum DSM 22767, assembly GCF_000741525.1. Lineage (GTDB taxonomy): Bacteria > Actinomycetota > Actinomycetes > Actinomycetales > Bifidobacteriaceae > Bifidobacterium > Bifidobacterium bohemicum. Next base: position 749,222 of record NZ_JGYP01000002.1, read on the forward strand.
TTCGACGCGATTTCGGAAGTGACCATCGGACTGGACGCCAAGGCCCCGCAATCGCTGGACATACGCACCACACCCGGCACCGGACTCGACCAGGCGTTGATCGGCAACGTCTATGAAACATTGGTCAGCCGGGACCAGAACAACAAACCGGTCGGCGGAGTGGCGAAAAGCTGGGAGACGTCGAAGGATGCACTGTCTTACACGTTCAACCTGAACAGCGACATGCGCTTCTCGAACGGTAACGCCATGGATTCCTCCGACGTAATATTTTCACTTGAATCGGTCATCAAGAACAAATACATCGGCTACGAGGGACTATCGAAAGTCAAGACGATCGCGAATCCCAACCCGAACACGGTAGTCATCACCCTCAACTCACCCGACCCGCAACTGCCAAGCACCCTTTCGACACGGGCCGGCATCATCTACGATTCAGCAAGCAACATAGACTACTCAACGGAGGCCTTGGGCAGCGGGCCGTTCACCGTAAGATCGTTCGATCCCGGCAACAGCATCAAATTCACCCGCAACACCCTGTGCTGGAACCAGCAGTCCGCCTCCTCACAAGTGATATTACGATACGTCGATTCGGCGGCAAAGCTGAACAAGGAACTCAAAGCCGGCGAGATCCAGATGGCCGTGCTCAAACCAAGCGACTCCCCCGAACCGTTCAAAGGCAAGAAGGACTACCGGATCACCTCAGGACAGAGCACTTCGAAACTGATACTCGCGCTCAACAACGCCGCCGACTCGATCTTCTCCGACCAGCTGGCTCGCAAATCCCTGCGTTACTCGTTGGACACCGCCAGTCTGGCCAAGCAGGAACCCATTGCCGGCTCACAGCTTGGAGGCCCCATCGGTCCGCTCGAACCCGGCTATGAAAATCTCAATGGCCTTTTCCCGCACAACCCGGAGGAAAGCAAAAAAGGACTGAACTACTTCAGTACCGGTTATTTGGGCACGATTACTTTCGTGGTGCCACAGGAGTACCGTGAAGTGGGTGAGGCCATCGTCAAACAGCTTGAGGCCACAAAGTTGAACATCTCCATGCAGGTGGTCGACGACAGCACCGCCGAGGCGCGCATGGCAAGCGGCGGTTACACGATGGCGCTGACCACGATGAGCGGCACCAATGACGACGCGGGCCAGTTCGCGCAGAACCTCTACAACTATCAGAACGGCAACGCCCAAGACCAGTGGAAGGCCGTGCTGAACGCGACCAGCGAAAACGATTACGAAAACGCGCTGAAGACCTATGCAAGAACCGTCAGCGGCGACGCAGCGAGCGCATGGCTTTTCAACCTTTCCACCACCACCGCGACAAGGCCAGGCGTCAAAGGCGTCAAAAAGAACATGACCGACCAGCGTCTGCCCCTGCGCGACATCCGCAAAGACTGAATTTTCCAGCTTGCCAAGATTTTCCAGCTTGCCAAGACGACCGGACGCACTTCGGCCATTTCGGATTCAATCAACCTCGTCTCTATCCTTATCCTCGACGAGCTCGACCGAGCTTTCGTCGGCCGTGCTCTAATTGCGGCTGTGCTCCGGCTGGACTCATGCGCCCCGGTTGGTTCAATGGACCACTATCGGGCAATCCGTGCAGTACACCCGAGCCCGACGTCCTCCGGCCATACTCCGACTCGACCGGCAAGTGCTCACGAAATCTCCTCAGCCTAGGGTTTCTATGTCACCATTGCTTTCTAGACTGGTCAGCTATGACTAACCAGAGCAACCGCGCAATCAACGCAAACCTTTCCCCGTTGCCCGACAAGGTGGGCGTCGACGGCCTAGAAGACAAATGGCGCGCCGAATGGGACCATGACGGCACCTACGATTTCACCATTCCGCGCGACGGCACCGGCGAACCGGACCGCAAGGCGGTCTACTCAATCGACACGCCGCCACCCACCGTCTCCGGACACCTGCACGTCGGCCATGTCTTCTCCTACACGCACACCGACGTGATGGCGCGCTACGAGCGCATGACCGGCAAGCACGTCTTCTACCCGATGGGATGGGACGACAACGGCCTGCCCACCGAGCGTCGCGTGCAGAACTACTATGGCGTGCGCGTGGACACGACGCTCAGATACGACCCGGACTTCAAACCCCCGTTCGAAGGCACCGAAGGCAGGAAAATCGATGCCCGCGACCAGGTTCCGGTAAGCCGCAGGAACTTCGTGGAACTGTGCGAAAAGCTCACGGCCGAGGACGAAAAGCAGTTCGAGGAGCTGTGGCGCTCCCTGGGCATGTCCATCGACTGGCGGCAGACCTACCACACCATCGGCGAGCACCCGCAGCGCGTGGCGCAAAAGGCGTTCCTGCGCAACCTTGAACGCGGTGAGGCCTACCAGAAGGACGCGCCCGGCCTGTGGGACGTCACCTTCCAGACCGCCGTGGCCCAGGCGGAGCTGGAAAGCCGCGAATACGACGGTTTCTATCACCGCGTCGCCTTCCGCTTCGAGGACGGCACCCCGATCTACATCGAAACGACCCGCCCCGAACTGCTCGCGGCCTGCGGTGCTCTGATCGCCAACCCAGACGACGAAAGGTACAAGCAATACTTCGGCCGATACGTCTATTCGCCGCTGTTCAAGGTGAAGGTGCCGATTCTGGCTCACCCCGCCGCCGAAATGGACAAGGGCGCCGGCATCGCCATGTGCTGCACGTTCGGCGACCAGACCGACATCGAGTGGTGGCGCGACCTCAAACTGCCGACCCGTTCCATCATTCAGCGCAACGGCCGCATCATCATGGGCGTGCCGGATTGGATCGAAGACGCGAACGGCAAGGCCGTTTTCGAGCAGATCGAGGGCAAGACGACCTTCTCCGCCCGCAAGATCATCGTCGATCAGCTGCGTGAATCCGGTGACCTGGACGGCGAACCAAAGCCGACCAAACGTATGACGAACTTCTATGAGAAGGGCGACAAGCCACTCGAAATCGTCACCTCCCGCCAGTGGTACCTCAAGAACGGCGGCACCGATATGAAGCTGCGCGCCGAACTGCTTGAACGCGGCAAGGAACTTGACTTCCACCCCGATTTCATGCGCGTGCGCTATGAGAACTGGGTCAACGGCCTCAACGGCGACTGGCTCATCTCACGTCAGCGCTTCTTCGGCGTGCCGTTCCCGCTGTGGTACCCGGTGGACACCGACGGACAGACGGATTACGAGCATCCGATCACCCCCTCCGAAGACCGGTTACCGATCGACCCGACCACGGACGTGCCCGAGGGATTCACCGAGGACCAGCGCGACGTTCCCGGCGGGTTCACCGCCGAAACGGACATCATGGACACGTGGGCGACCTCGTCGCTGACCCCGCAGATCGTGACGCATTGGGCCGAACCAGATGCGGAAAGCCGGGACCTGTTCAAGGCCACGTTCCCGATGGATCTGCGCCCGCAGGGTCAGGACATCATCCGCACCTGGCTGTTCAGCAGCGTGGATCGCGCGCACCTGGAGAACCGGTGCCTGCCGTGGGCGCACACCGCGCTTTCCGGCTGGATTCTGGACCCGGACCACAAGAAGATGTCGAAATCCAAAGGCAATGTGGTCGTACCCAAGGAGCCGGTGGACAAATACGGCGCTGACGCGGTGCGCTATTGGGCCGCGTCAGCCCGTCTCGGCCTTGATGCCACCTACGATGAGGGTCAGATGAAAATCGGACGCCGTTTGGCGATCAAGCTGCTCAACGCCACGAAATTCGCACTGGCCATCGGCCGTGAGGACGACAACCATCATGTCGGCTCCGCGGCCTCGGCCGCATGGGACCCTGCCGATGTCGTCGAACCGCTGGATCGTGCCGTGATGGCCAGGCTGGCCGAGGTGGTGCGCGAAGCGACCGCCTCGATGAACTCCTACGAGCACTCCAAGGCGCTCGAGACCATCGAAACCTTCTTCTGGCAGTTCTGCGACGATTACATCGAACTGGTGAAGAACCGCGCCTATGGCACGGCGGACTCCACCGGCCGCACCCCCACCCAGGAGGCCGTGAAGTCCGCTCGTACCGCCCTCGGACTTGGCCTGGACGCTTTTGCGCGTCTGCTTGCACCTTACATGCCGTTCGCCACAGAAGAGGTGTGGGGCTGGATGCATGCCGGGGAAGGCTCGGTGCACACCTCGAGCTGGCCCACTGATGAGGCTTATGTGGTTGCGGCAGCTGAACCAAGCCGTAAAGGCGAAAACGTCGAGACCTTACGCGCAAACGAGGAAAGGACCAGGCTGACCGACATGCTCGTGTGGGCCGGCAAGGCGCTGGCTGAACTGCGCGGACTCAAGTCTCAGGCGAAGGTCTCGATGAAGACCCCGATCCTGAAGGCCACGCTCAATGTGCCGCCGGAAGGCCTCGGCGCCGTCGAGGCCACGGTCGACGACATCGCCGAAGCCGGGCGCGTCACCGGAAAACTGACCGTGGATATCGCCCAAGCCGTCGAGACGACCGACGGCAGTGACGATGACGCGGGCTCCTCCAAGGAAGCAGACTCCGCCAAGTCGGACGATTCACCGATCGTCGTCAAGGTTTCCGATGCCGCCCTTGGTGAGCCGCCAGTCAGGAAACCGAAGCACTAACCCGGGCTGGACGCCACGTAGCAGTAGCAGGGGTGTCAGCGGAATTCCGCTGACACCCCTGCTTTATGAAAATCGGTCAAGACGCAACGGTTCGCGCGTCTTGACCGATTTTCATAGAACGGTGGATCGTGTTGCTAAGTCGATCCAGCGGAATACCCGGCCGCTTAACGCACTTGAGGCCGCAAAGTCAGCGAAAAGTCAAAACCGGCCTCATCAAGACGGTGTCGCCGCGCCAACTGCGGACCGCATGAATTGGAACCCATACCCGACTGCGCATAGTCCAAACACAACACCGTGTAGGGTGATGCTTCAAGCTCGTAGTCGTGCAGTCTCAACGTAAGCTCTTCCTGGGTGTACGGCGAGCAATTGAACGAGAACGACTTCGGCGATGCGACGGCAAGGCTCAGGATGCCAGAAGACACTTCGACCACGTCGGTGCCGAAATGCGAACCGTTCTCCTGAGGCTTGAGATACCGCTCGGTAAGCCCCTGCGCAGTGGAAGTGAAATCGCCATACCAGCTGGCCATATGCTTGTCCACGTAACTCTCGTAAGGTCCATATCCACAATATTCGACCCGATTCATCGCCTTGGGAAGGAACAGCCGCAAACCGAAACGAGGCAGGAACGGGAACGTCGCGGCATCACGACTTACGTGGAGCGTCATGCTCACCACGCCTTGACCATTCACGACCCACTCGGCACCCACTTGCGCAATCGGCTGTATGACCGGAGCCACGATGGCGATATTCGCGTTCACGTGCACGGCACCCTCGGCGTCCGGCTTCGCCTCGCAATCGTAGGCACGGCAGTAGGCACGCGAATATCCGGCATCCTGCCAGTCTTTTTTCGCGTAGATATCATTGTCGGTGGGGGCGCGCCACACGTTCAATTGGGCGGGCTGAGCCAGCAGCGACCGTTCACCGACCGACATCGAATCGACCAGACCGGTACGCCTGTCAAAAACGTAACGCCAGTTGTCGCTCGTAAGGACAATCTGCCGCGACGTCTCACCGACCCCAATCGAGTTCACACGCAGCTGCGACACGGCTGAATCGATGATGGCCGTCGCGCTGACATTGGAACGATTTGCAACCCGCACCGGCACTTCATCAAATCCGAGGTCGAAACCTTGCGGCAGCGTGGAACCGGCCCTCCGCAGACGGTACCGGACCAGCAGCGTGACTCTGCCGTGACCGGGGACATCAAGGTGCGGGAGTTTCAACGAACCTTCGCGATGCGCCGCAATACCGACGACCGGTCCACAATAAGCATTGAACATATCCCCGGGCAGCCCGGAGGCGGCGCCCCGCTCGGCAGATGGCGCAAAGTAACCCTGTTCGCGCGCCTCGCCGTCCACCAACAACTGCCATGAAATCGTCACATAATCGGACAAGTCAACAAAATCCATGTAATTATGGACCGTCAGCGTACAGGACTTCGGTTCAAAACCGACCACGCGTGCGGGACGGAACACGTTCTTGAACTCCTTAAGCCCGGTGTGCGGTGTTCTATCGGGGTAAACCAGTCCGTCCATGCAGAAATTCGCCGCGTTTGGAAACTCGCCGTGGTCACCGCCATAGAAGTAGATCCTATGCCCGTTCGTACCATGACCCATATCGACGGCATGATCGCACCACTCCCACACGCAACCGCCGAGCATACCGTCATGGCGCTGGAACGCATGGAAGTAGTCCTCGAGGTCGCCCGGGCTGTTGCCCATCGCGTGGCTGAACTCGCACAGGAAGTACGGACGCGATCCGTCGTCGCCATCGTCCCCGTTTTCACAGGTTCCATGCGGGCCTTCAGGCGTAAAGTAGGCGTCAATCGCCTCGACGGAAGGATACATGCGCGAATAGATGTCCAGATTCGAATAGTCGAGGTCGCTCCTGGGCGAACCGTGGATCGCGGCCTCGTAATGGGTCAAGCGGCTGGAATCGCGTTCCTTGGTCCATTTCAGCGCCTCTTCGAAGCCACAACCATAGCCGGATTCGTTGCCCATCGACCAGATGATCACGCCAGGATGGTTCTTCTGGCCTTCCACGTTCCGTTGCACACGATCCACGATGGGTTGGATGAAACGCGGCTCATCGGAGATCTTGCCGTTCCAGCATTCACGGTTGGCGCGCTTCTCGTACAGCACGTCAATGCCATGCGTCTCCATATCGGACTCGGCTATGACATAGAAACCGAGCTTGTCATATAGCGCGTAATAATGAGGGGCGTTCGGATAATGGCTCGTCCTTATGGCGTTGACGTTGTGCTCCTTCATCAACGTCAGGTCTCGCATGATCTGCTCCTGACTGATGGCGTAGCCCGTCCGAGGGTCGCTGTCGTGACGGTTCACGCCGTGTATCTTGATCGGACGGCCGTTGACTTTGACCACATTGCCATCCACGCTAACGTCACGGATGCCTATATATTCGGTGATGACCTCCACGGGAACGGCGCCCGTCCGTTGCCGGAGGTCACCCGGTCGCACCTCGTCGCGCGCAAACGTCTCCAGCACCAGACGGTAAAGGTCGGGTTGCTCCGCGTTCCACAGCATCGGCTTATCGACGGAGAACGTCAAGCTCGAAACGTCGCCTCCGGGTCGAGCCTCGGAACGCCCGACGAGGCTGCCTTGCGGATCGTATAACGTCGCGACGACCGGGCAGGGACGTCCCGGAAGATTGCCGACGAATGCGTCGGCGCTCACGACACTGCCGGAGACGGCGTCGGCAGCGGCCGGACGCCCGTTCCTCCCAACCGTGGTCGGCTCGGAATTCACGTCATGATTCCCGTCTATTTCCTCGGAACTTCGAGGGGCGAGGAAATCGACATCGACACGAACCTCTGCCCGGCCGTAATCGTCATGAAGGTCGGTGTGGACGAAGTAATCACGGATACCATCCTGTGGACGACGCAACAGGTAGACGCTGCGGAAAATCCCGCTCATACGGAATTTGTCCTGATCTTCCAGATAGCTGCCATCGCACCACTTGAGGACCAGCACGGCCACACGATTGCGACCCCGCCTGAGCTGACGCGTCACCTCGAACTCGCTGGTCGAATGGCTCACCTGGCTGTAACCGACGAAAGTGCCGTTCAGCCACACGTAGAAGCAGGAATCAACGCCCTCGAAATTCAGGAACGCCCTTGGAGCGGTCGAATCAACGTCGTATGTGAAATCACGCAGATACACCGCGCAAGGATCGTCCTGCGGCACGCAAGGCGGATCATACGGGAACGGATATTCGGTGTTCGCGTACTGGTGCTGGTCGTACCCCTGCATCTGCCATACCGAAGGAACCTCAATACGGTCGTATACGCCGATACCCGCATCCCCGTCCATATCGAAACCGTCGTCATAAAACGGCTTTCTCCCCTGCGCTCGAGCCGCAGTGACCTCCTCGTCCAAATCGTAGACGCTCGGGTAATAGCGGAACCCCCATTCCCCATCAAGACTTACGAACCTATCCGACCGCATACGCAGGTCGCCGCGATCGTCTTGGGGCACCGAATCGGGGACGAAGTAGGCACGCGGGGGCTCGGCACCGACATGCAGTCGGGTTAAATCCTCATAATAACGTTGTATGAACACAGCTATCTCTTATTCCTTTGCTTCATCGCAACGGCCTGAAAGCCGGGAGCGAGGCCACCATTGCATTTCATAACCAATGGTAGGGATATCCATGGCTGGAAACTCGAATAAACGCACAGCTTTCCAGTACTTTCCAATTTTCGAATTCTCCTTTCTTACATCGTTTTCCAAGGGGAACCAAGCGAGACGGCACGCATGTCAGCGGACGAAAACGTTCACAACGACCCCCCGGCATCTCCGACGCGACAATGTGCAATCACCCTTCCAAAGAGCCAGCCGCACGTTCTCGATCCATCCCCCGTCCATAGGGCAGTCCCGTAAGCGATTCGATCACGGCACGGTCGCCAGGAGCGATGTCGCACGGCCTACCACCTTCACGCTTGCGGTTGATTTCATCAAGTACCACCGCATCGGTACGCCTATCAAGCGTGAATGCACGTGAAACAAGCAGAGCCACAATCACCGAGACCGCAACCCAACCGAACATCAGCACCGCCAATCCCAATTTCGCGCTTTGCGGCTGCCAATGCCGCGTGGAATCGAAGCCACACCACATAAGGACCATACCTACGAGAATGTTCGCCAGTCCCGAGAACATCTGACGCAGTCCGGCTTGGATTCCTGAGAACGTGGAAGGACGGTAACGGCCGGTCACAACCTGATCCACATCCGAAATGAACGGGAACATGGCCCAGGGGACGGAACCGTACAACGAACGGAACGTGAAGTACAGTATGGATCTCGCATACACGAAGACGGTCCACCATGGATCAGGCAAACGCCCGACGACAATGGTGGATACGAACATGAGCAAGAGAGATGTCAACGCCCCTACGAAACCGACCGCATAGAGCGGCTTTGGCCCAAAACGGGTCAGCATTGTGCTGAACAGCGGCATAAGCGGCAACGAAATGACACCGGAGGAAAGCAAAAGTGAGGCGAAAGCCGCCGTGCGATTCCAATCGTAGATAACGAAGAACACGAAGACCTGGCCGAACACATCGTTGGAAATCTGGATGAGCAGGTATATGCAGAGATGCTTACGGAAAATCGACAGGCGTAACGTGCTTGCGTATTCGGCAAGCGCCATGGCAATCCGATGGATGAACGTGCCATGACGACTTTCATCTTTACTGCGGGTTTTAGAGTTCGCATCCCCAGCCGCCGCAAACTTCCCCTCTTCGCGCGCGTATTGACCGAACCCGGCTTCCTGAGGCGTCATCTCCCACGTCGAATGCCAGCAAATGAATACCGCCACCGAAAAAAGAACGACTATGGAGATAGCCAGTATCATGTAGCCCTTCGGATGCCGGTCACCGAAAATACCCAGTATGAAACCACCGGCTATCAGAATCACCGTCCCTGACAGCCCCGAAATGGTAAGCCGGGTCGTGGAAAGCTTGTTACGCTCACCAAAATCACGCGTCATTTCGCCGGCAAGCGGATTGTACGCCGCCGCGAAAAGCTGAGCCACAATAATCCAAAAAGCATAGGTGACGAAATAGACGGGAGTCGGGAAACCGGGAATCCACATCAATATACCGAGCAGGATCATCGGGGAGACCATGAATATGATGAGGCGTCTGCGTCCGAATCGACGGCCTAGCCGAAAACGGTACAGGTTGTCATCAAGGATGCCGAAGCACAAGGCGGCAACCGCACTAATCAGCGCGCTCATGCCGATGAAGGCCTGTGCGGTGCCAATCGACATTCCACAGAACCTTGTCCAGAAAAGCGCCAGATACGTGCCGATAAGCGCCATCTGCCCGCCACCGAAAAAGTCACCGACTCCGTAGCCGATTGCGGATTTCAAAGTGATTTTGCGTTTCCTGTCTGAATCATGGTCCGGCATCGAAGACGGTCCCATTCGTCCGGTCTTTTCAGAACAATCGGTCTCCTGGCGAACCGAATCATCAAGAGATCGGGAATCATCTTCCCGTTTGATCACCAGGCCGGAAGCATTACTTTTGTGAAACAAACATTGCATTATATCTTACGCACCCTGTCCACGTTCTTTGTCGCCATCGACGAGTCCCACACCGCCCCATTGTACTCTTGAGACAACGTAAGACACCCTTGTCGCATGCGATCCGCGTTTTCTTCCCCGGCTTCTATCGCCGCGTCCCGGTACCTATGATGCCATCGGATGACCTCAGGCGTTCATACTCGGCCCGTGTCAGCGAAAGCACTCCACCATGCTTGGTGTGGGCGCGCATATGGAAATCGTCCAACGCCATGTATTCAAATCCGCGATCGGGGTCGGAACCGACCATCGGCCTGTACCCTATGGACGGAATCACATCGACATACAAATAGACGTTCGGGTCGCTGTGGGACGCGAACAAAGCCGGACCTTCCACACCTGCCGGATTGTTATCTTCGATCCAATTCGCGCCAATCCTTTCTTGAAGCACCGTCCACCGGGTCTGCGGAAGCCACCAATGTGGATCGTCCGTCGCATCAAGCCAGATATTTGGATCCGGCCCATTGTCTTTCGTGACGCGGTAGGTGCGTTTCGCGCCCGAGGGCGATTCCAGCTGCAGCATCGTCGTATCGATGGTATCGTGCCCACGGTCGATGAAAACACCACCCAGAGAGAATGTCTCCTGCGTGAAATCGGTCGTCACGCCCCAAAGCACACGGTCATGCACGGTTGGATCTTCATGGCCCGAATCATCGTCCGCGAAAAGCTTGCTTGACCAGTACAGCACGAACGCACCACTTCCTCCACTATGCCCTTGCGGGTAATAGTCGGGAACCCAGGTGGCCTCGGGAGCCCATGCCATGCCCAATTGGGCATGCGAACCATCGCCACGGTCAGAAACGTCAAGCAGCCGAACATCGCTCCAATGCACAAGGTCATCCGTCTGCCAGACGAGAAGATTGGTGCTACCCTGATGGGAGCGGGCGTACCAGTCCTCGATACGGTCGGATCCGCCTTCTTTGCCGAAGACACGCAAATCGGTCGCCAGTAGGTAGATGCACCCCGTTTCAGGGTTACGTACGACATACGGGTCACGCGATCCGGTGGTGCCCACATGAGATGTGAGCACCGGGACGCCACCGTTGAGGGGCCTCCAACTATTCGGATTGTCACCGACGGACAGATCCATATAAATACGCTCAGCATAACTGGTCGGATCCTCGATGAAATGCACCAGCAAATAACCGTATGGATCGTCGTTACTCATGTTCACCATCGCTTGATAACTTTCCTATCGTTCATTCCTTGTCAGGATGGTCGATTACCTACTTCCGCAATCGGCCACCATATTCGTTGCTTGGTCGATCCTTCCTCTGAATCAAACAATAACGTTACCGGCTTTGCCACCGAACTCAAACAGCTCCCGTATGACTTTCAGGCAAAGCCGATTTCAGAGAAGATCGAAATTCGGGCAGTTCAGATTCCAGGCGGAATCAGAGCGCCGAATCAACTTTTGTCGGCTTACCCAGACCGGACTCAGTCGACATCCAAAAAGACGCGCATCTCCCCCAATCCTCGGTTGGCCCAGACGAAATAAGGGATCAAGGTCACCGTGGCGGGCTCACGCTTCGCCGGTATCCATTTGGAGTATAGCGGTTGAGAAGCCGCTTCAGCGAGACAGGCCGCCCGGTCATTTCGCCAGCCTCGCACCCTTAACCTCACGATTGGCCGAGTACATTCATCAACCGCGCCCAACGCCTCATCACCGAATCCTCGTGACCCGGCCCTGAAATCATATCGCTCGGCCGACACCTCAATACGTCCTTGCGAGCCGTCAACATGCAGCAGATGCAACCCGGGTCAGTTGTCGCACTCTTCCGCGCAATACACGATTGGCCCGCGGACGAAAGCGACCTTGCCGGCGTCTTCACTGACTTTTGGATTGGCCATGACGGGAACCACGTCCATCGCGAAGTCGAGTCTTACGACATCACCCTCATGCCAGTCGCCGCTTAGATACAGGTAACCGTCACGCACCACTCGGCTCATCCGCGGACCCACAGGCTCCCCTGCGGCATCCACGACGCTCACGGCGGCAGCGCTGGTCCGCCAGTCGCCAGCCCATGAAGGCAGGCGGAACGCGATGGCGAAATGCCCCGATTGGCGACCAGCACCTCTTTCGCCCGTACGACTTTGCGATTTTTCGGAGTTCTGAGCTACAAAGTGCACCGTTGCAGCGGCCAAGCCGGACCAGGGTTGATCGCCGTGCATTTCGAGACACACCGTGCAAGCGCCATCGGTGTCGTTTTCGGCATCGACCGCTTCGAAGCTCGTCCGGCCACCCACATACAGATGGACGAACAGGGTACGGCCATCGTCACCCTGCGTGTAGGCGTAGCACTGCACCGATTCAACGAGCCTTGCGATGTTGGGCGGGCAGCAAGCGCAACAGAACCACTTGCGACGCAAAGGCGAGACGTGGGCAAAACGCGAATCATGGTTAAGGTACGTCCGTGGTCTGACCTCTAGCGGGTTCACATAGAAGAAGCTTTTCCCGTCCATTGCCATGCCGGCAAGCACCGTGTTGTAGAGCGCCCGTTCCATCACATCCGCATACTCGCTTTTGGGTTCCAACTCAAGCATGCGCCGGGCGAAGAACACGAGCGACACGGCCGCGCAGGTCTCGCTGTAGGCAAGATCATTGGGCAGGTCGTAGTCGTAGGAAAACGCCTCACCCGCCGAAGTCGCTCTGATCCCTCCAGTCACATACAACTTACAATCGACGATATTGCGCCACAACCGGTCCACGGCTTGCTTAAGTTCAGCGTCATCAGTCAGCCTCGCAACATCGGCAGCACCGGAATAAAGATATCCTGCGCGTACGGCGTGCCCCACAGCTTCGTCCTGCTTTTTGACGGGCCTATGCGCCTGATAATAAGCGTATGGGGCGGGGCAATCGGTATTCGGCCTATATGCGACACCGTCATGAGCCGCCCGCTTACGGTCTTCCTGCTCGAAATACAGCGGGTCTTGGCCACGTTGCGTAATGAAATAGACGGCCAAGTCCAAATATCGGGACTCCTTCGTCACCTCATAAAGCCGCACCAAAGCCATTTCCGCGATCTCATGACCTGGATAGCCGTGCAGCCGCTCAGGTGAGGAACCGAATACCGACCAAACATAGTCCGCGAACCGACAGGCGGCGCGCAACAGCTTGTCTTTACCGGTGCCCTGATAATACGCTATCGCCCCTTCGATGAGATGACCCATGCAATACAGTTCGTGATGGTCTTTTAAATCAGTGAAATGCCGATCCATGCCGCCAAGGATGTAGAATGTATCGAGGTACCCGTTGGGCTGTTGGGCGGCGCAGACCACATCAATCGCACCGTCGGCGGTGGCCTCCAGATCCGGGTCGGGATGATGCGCCAAGGAATATCCGACCGCCTCGATCCACTTGGAAAAGTCCGTGTCCTGGAACACGAAACCATAGAATTTGTCGGGGTCCGGACGCGAGGGGTCTTCGGGCAGTACGTCGAAACCACGATCCGTGTAGGTCGGTGCCTCGAATCGCCCGCCCGTCGCTTCAGCTTCGGCCTCGCGCTGATTCTGTCTGGCCGCAGCACGGAAGTTATGCATGCAATAGCTTGGATCAGCGCCCGCTACCTGATCGTTGAGCACCCACCACTGATACGGCAACACCGCCGTACGCACCAATTCCTGCTCACGAGACCAAAACGAGCTGTCCACCGACGCCGACCGTATATCGATCGGATGACTGGTATGCGCAGCGCGATCAACGGACTTGGCTTTTTCGCTCATGCTGGACGCCTCCCAAAGATGGATTTCCAACGTTGAAATACCATGATAACAGCACCTGCCACACAAAAGCCAAACTCTGATCCAAGGGAGTGGTTCACGCGACCGAAGCCGGATTATACTACGTTTCGATTTGCGGGGAGGATAGGGATATTGGCGTCACTGTCGCTAATTATTGACTGGACGAGGTGATTCGACGACATCGCCTTGACAACGTCACTCATAAGCGTCGATGTCGACCGTCATTGATGCTCATCATTGACGCCCTCGGCATCGGAGACCGCAGCGCGGCTGTCATCCATGATCTGCTGATGCCGTTTTTTGGCCGCGGTGACCACGAATCGCAGATACTCCTGGGCAATGGCAGGGTCTAGTCCGTTTTCGTCCGCAAGATGACGCAAACGCTGCGACTGCGACCGTTCACGCCCCGGATCCTGCGGGGCGAAGCCGGCATCGGCCTTGAGCCTGCCGATCTCTTCCGTGTACGAAAAACGCTGCGCCAGCAGGCGGACGATATCGTCGTCTACCACGTCGACCGAATGCCGTAATTGCTCAATACGCACCACTTCCCGCGCAATGTCGGGATTTTGCCGAGCTTGCGTATCGTCAATGGTCGTATTCTGCCAGTCCGTTGTTCCTGAAGTCTGCCTGTCGTTCATGGTTTCAACAATACCGTGCGCCGCGCACTTACCCGACAAGCAAAAAGGCCCGCTAGAAGCGGACCTTTTGAACCACGGTCATTCACACCCGAAAAAGTCAGCCGTTGCCGTTCTGTTTGATGATGGCCTGAAGGAAGTCGCGGTTGGTCGGCGTCTTCTTCAAACGCGGCACTATGGTCTGATAGGCCTGTTCCGGCTCAAGTCCGCCAAGCAGACGACGCAGGCGGTAAATAACCGCCAACTCGTCGTTCGCCGTGATCAGCTCCTCACGACGCGTGCCGGAGGCGTTGATGTCGATGGCCGGGAACAGACGCTTGTCCGCAAGATCACGCGACAGGCGCAACTCCATGTTGCCCGTGCCCTTGAACTCTTCAAAAATGACCTCATCCATCTTGGAGCCCGTCTCCACGAGGGCCGACGAAATGATGGTGAGCGAACCCCCGTTTTCGATGTTACGAGCGGCTCCGAAGAACTTCTTCGGCGGGTACAACGCCTGCGCATCCACACCGCCTGACAGGATACGGCCTGAGGCCGGCGCAGCGATATTGTAGGCACGTGCCAAACGGGTCATCGAATCGAGGAGCACGACCACATCCTGCCCCAGCTCCACCAGACGCTTCGCACGTTCAATGGCCAGTTCGGCCACGGTGGTGTGGTCGGAGGCGGGGCGGTCGAATGTGGAGGAAATGACCTCGCCCTGCACGGTGCGCTCCATGTCGGTGACCTCTTCGGGTCGTTCGTCCACAAGCACCACCATGAGGTGCACCTCAGGATTGTTGGCCGCAATCGAATTCGCGATGTTCTGCAACGTGATCGTCTTGCCGGCCTTCGGCGGGGAAACGATGAGACCACGCTGACCCTTGCCGATCGGTGCCACGAGGTCAATCAAACGCCCGATAAGGTTGCCGGGTGCAGTCTCCTGTTTGAGTCGTTCCTGCGGGTACAGCGGGGTGAGTTTGGAGAACTGCGGACGGTTCGCGCTCTGTTCAAGGCTCAGGCCGTTGATGGTATCGATGGATTGCAACGGCACGAACTTCTGACGCTGGTTGCGACGGTCATTCTCTCGCGGCGGACGAATCGACCCTGTCACCGCATCACCTTTGCGTAGGCCATATTTGCGGATCTGCCCCATCGATACATAGACGTCGTTAGGGCCAGGCAGATAACCGGAAGTACGCACGAAGGCATAAGAATCCATCACGTCGATGATGCCTGCCACCGGCACCATGCCCTCCTGAGAGTCAGTACGGCGAACTCCTTCTTCACGCTCCATGCGCTCAGAACGATTCAAGGAGCGACGTTCGTCGTCATCGTGTTCCTCAGCGCCATAGCCACCGCGGCCACGCAAACGACGCTGGTGACGATCGTTGCGGTCATTACCGCGAGAATATCGGTCGTTACGGACGGCGTTGCGATCATTATGCCGCCCCCGACGCGTGACTTCCTGCCGGGGCTCGTCAGCCAGATCGACCTGATCGTCGCTTTCAGCGGTATCCACCACGGGCAGGGTTGCTAGAATATCGTCGAGATCACGTACCTGGCTCGCGGCGCTGTCGCGCTGAGACTGTTCTTGCGCACGGAAACTACGTCTGCGAGCGTGTTGCTCCTGCTCTGCGGAATCCTCGTTCTCGTCTTCGTCGGACCTCACACGGCGGGCGTTACGATGGCGAATCTGTTCCTCCTCAAAGGGAAAATCACCACCGTCAGCACGCCTACGACGATGAACGCCACTTTGCGAACCCGTCGTGCGCCCCTGATCGCCGGACTCAGCGCCGGACTTCGTGCGCTTTTCGTCATGGACATCTTCAGCAGCCGCTGTTTCCAGAGCTTCCTGAGTGTATCGGCGCTTTGAACGACCAGCCGGCTCCTTCTGACGATCAGCGGATTGTTCATCGCTGGAAGAACCCTTCTGACCAGGACCCTTAGCGATGTTGTCGTCTTCTGTTTCGGCATCCGCAATAGGAGCTGATTTAATGCCGTTTTTGTCTATGGAATCAGCGGACTTTGCAGATGTGCGAGACGCCCCGACCGTAACACCCTGCGGCGCGGCACCGCCGTTACGGGCAGCCTGAAGCGTCGCGACCAACTCGGGCTTGCGCATCGTCGAAGTGCCACGAAGACCCATCTGCTTCGCGAGTGATTTGAGCTCGGTGAGCTTCATATCCTCAATATTTTGGCTTGTTGCCACTAGCGTTACCTTTCCTCGACCTCTTATAGCGATACACCAAGAGGCTTAATGAAAAAGATGCGGATTGATTCAACCGCGTATGAACGTTCGTCGTTACCATACGACTTTCGAACTGGAATCAGTCTACAACCCAGTTCCGACTACAGTCAACCGGCAGACGGATGTCTGGCGTGGCGTTCATCACGTATATACGCGTAAATGAAGGAACCCCATGTTTAGCGTCAAGAGCCAGATCTTTCTAAAGGCGCTCTCGATCAGGGCGATTGCCATCCGTCAACCTTACGATCGATCTCGATCAGACACACGCAAAAGCACGGGTCACTCATGGTGAACCCAACTTTGACAAAGCTTGCCTATTCTAGACAATCAGCTGCAAATCGACCGATGACCCGAATATGAAAAGAGCGGGCATCCATTGGACACCCACCCTTGTGACCGTTATCGTCGGCACGGCAACCGACGGACTAAAAGATCGTTATTTCTGCTCGTGGTAGGATTTTTCGGTGTTGACGCTCCAGACGTTCTTCTTGTCCTCGCGTCCAGACTTGATGTTCGCCACGGCCTCCATCGCGCTGGCCATCGAATGGTCCTGATTGTTGTAACGGTGCTGGCCGTTGCGGCCGACGCAATACAGGTTGCCGAACGAATCGAGGTAATCAACCAGTTCAGGCATCTCGTCATACGTGTCGAAGTAGGCCGGATACGCTTTCCTGACATGCTCGCGGTGCGAGTCGAGCACGTCCTCCGGCCCGTTGATCACGCGCATGCGGGTGAGCTCCTTGACCGCGAACGCCGTGGCCTCCTCGTCGCTCATGTTCCAGAACTCGTCACCCTCCTGGCAGAAGTACTCCAGGCCGACCCACACCGTGTCGTCCACATCCTTGACCAGATACGGACTCCAATTGTTGAAGATCTGCACGCGGCCGACCTTGTAGCCCGGATCCTGCACGTAGATCCAGCAGTCCGGCACGATCGGCGGATTGCCGAGCGTCTTCATGTCCGTCGTGTTCCTCAGGCGCAGATGCTTGACCAATAGTCCCACCGTCACGAAATCACGGTAGGGCAGACCATTGGCGATGCGCGTTATATCCTCCGGAACCGCGGCCGCCTTGGTAAGCGCGCCACCTGCGTCCCGTCCGCCTTCTTCGACGGTCCGATCGCTGGGACCGCCCTCGAACGGACGCCCGATCGAATTGACCAGATCCTTGACCGGCATGGAACTGATGAACTGGTCGGCCTCGAGCTCCGTGCGCGCACCCTGCGAATCGACGTACACGACCGAGGCGATGGATCCGTCGCTCTTCTGTCTGAGCTCCACCACGTTCGCGTCGGTGATGACCCTGCCGCCGCCGTCCACGACCTGACCCTCCACGATCTCCCACAACTGACCAGGGCCAAGCTTGGGATACCAGAACTCCTCGATCAACGAGGTCTCGACCTGGCTGGAGTCACGCTTCCTCGGCATCATCTTCCGCACCGCGTTCTTCAACACGGAGATCACCGAAAGACCACGCACACGCTGGGCGCCCCAGTCCGCGCTGATCTGAACCGGAGTGCGCCCCCACACCTTGGTGGTGTACCCCTCGAAGAACATCGAATACAGCTGACGGCCGAAACGATTGATGTAAAAATTCTCCAGATTGTCTTCAGGCAGCTTGTGCACCATGCTCCACAGGTAGCTGAAGCCCGCCTTCATCGTCAGCTTGAACCCCAACGCCTTGAACAGACCGGGCGACAGGCTGATCGGATAGTCAAGGAAGTGCTGGTTCCAGAAAATACGCGAGACGCGATGCCGCTTGAGCATCACCACGTCGGTCCGCTCCGGATCCGGGCCGCCGGCCTCGAGATCATGGTGGCGGCCGAGCTTCTTGTCGTCGTACGAAGGGGCCCCCTGCAACGGCATGATGTTCCTCCACCAGTCCATCACACGGTCGTCCTTGGAGAAGAAGCGATGCCCGCCGATGTCCATGCGATTGCCGTTGTGCTTCACGGTCCGACTGATGCCACCAAACTCACGCGTCGCCTCCAACACGGTCACATCGAAACGCTCCGCGCCCCCGTCCTTCAACAACTCCCAAGCCGCGGTAAGCCCCGCAGGCCCACCACCGATAATCACCACGGACTGTCTACCAGATTTGCCCTCAGCCACGTCTACCTCCAAAACGCACTACCGTAATCGCATTATCAATTTCAAGTCAGCACAAGTCTACACGCACCCTGGTTCCGAGCCACTGGCCGCGCCAAAACGTACACGAGCCACTTGCAAAACCAATCATTCGTGACCGGGACGAAGGAGGAAACACCATCCGTGACGTCACTACTCAAGTCATGACCTGACGACGATCAGACAGACGGACAGACGGACAGCCGAACCATGTCACCGAGTGCATCAAGTCAGGGAATCCGGAATGTCGATGTCGGTCTTTTGGACTTCTTCCACATTCACGTCCTTGAACGTCACGATGCGAACGTTCTTGACGAATCGCGAACTGCGGTACACGTCCCAGACCCACGCGTCCGTCAGTTGCACGTCGAAGTAGACGTCCTGCCCGGCAGACCGCACGTTGAAATCGACCTTGTTGGCCAGGTAGAACCGCCGCTCGGTCTCCACTACATAGGTGAAAAGCTTGATGACGTCGCGGTATTCCCTGTACAGCGCGAGCTCCGCATCGGTCTCATAGTTGTCAAGATCCTCGGCGCTCACCGATGCTCCCCTCCGTGTTGACCCGCGTCGCCGCCCTTGCCGCGACTGGCATCGTCTTCATAACTCTCGCAACCCTTGCGGTCGCCTTCGCCGTGATTTTTTGCTGGATCGTCAGCCTTATCCCGGCTATGACCGTTCCGTCCGATCGTGCGCCACCACGCCTTCTTCGAGGTTTTGCCCTGCGTGGCGGAAAACGGCCAATTCGTGGCACCGTCGTTCGACGCAGGGCCGTCGTTCGACACGGCGCCGGCATGGTCGTCAACCATGGAATCCCGTTCGATCTCCACAGTGTGTTCGTGCGCGGCCATCGCCTCGCGAACCCCGGGATTGCCTTCGATCACGTGCATGCCGAAGGCGTCCAGCGAACGAATCGGATCATATTCATCTGCCAAAGTGTCAAGAATCATGAGATTCTGGTATTTCTGCAGCGTATCGTCCCACAGTGCGTCCCGCGAAGTGCCCGAATGGATAAAGCCGAGCGACTGGTACACCGAGAAGGTGCGGCTGCTTTTCTCAGGCACCGCCACCCAAATGCGATGCATTCCCAAGCCGGACGGCGTAGGTGCGAATCCGTACGTCATCACACGCGGCATGGTATCGCGGGAATAGCCGCGGCCACGGTAGTCCTTGCCCAGCATCATCTGAATACGCGCCGAACGCGACCACTCATCAACATCAATAAGAAAGACCATGCCGATGACATTGTCCGTTTCACCGGCGTCCACCTTGCCATCCGCATCATGGTCGGCATCCGTAAGCACCGACCACGCTATGGTGCGACGGGACTCCGGGTCACCGACCCCGGATTCAAGCGGGGTCAGACCGTTCATCCACGCCACGGAACGCTTTACCCACGTCTGAACCACGGTGCGCTCGGATTGCTCGTCTTTGCCGGTGTCCCCAGCCGCGTTGACGAACGCCTGCAAATCATCGAGTTTGGGCAGGTCATCAAGGGTCGCGGGACGCAGATGAACCATTTCCCCCTTGATTTCAGGAATTGTAATGCGTTCCGGTAACTGACGTTTATCGAGCTCGTTGACAAGGTTTTCGGAGTTTGCAGACATTTGCTTCCATTCCTCCAACACATTCGGAATCTTCGTTAAGGGTACCGCATTCGTCTGACTATTCCCCGCTCATATCATCATCTGCACTACCAGCGTCTTAATTCCGTTTTAGCTCTTTCAATTCCGTCGGCACAATCCAGCAAACCCGCAATATAGACCTATTTCTGAGCTTTGGCCGCACCGCAGCACGAACCGCACGCTTCTCCACCGCCGCACCTTCACATACCTGCGAAGGGTTTCATCGCCAGGCATTCAAAACGCCGACACGAAGCACCGGTCAACAACACAGCGACACCTGCATATCAAAGTGGGAGGCGGAACGATCTTGGACCGTTCCGCCTCCTGCAATCAGCGTCCGTGCAACTTATTGGAATTCAAAAGTTCCCAGAGCCGCACTCAGCCCCTGATCTTCTTCATGACGATTGACGTCACGGCCTTGGCGTCGGCCTGACCGTGCGTGGCACGCATGACGGAGCCGATAATCGCACCCATGGGCTTCATGTTGCCGCCCTTGAGCTTCTCGGCAATGTCGGGATTGGCCGCAAGAGCCTCATCGACGGCCTTTTCCAGCGCGCCATCGTCGGAGACGACCTCGTAGCCGTGCTTCTTCACGACCTCGGCCGGGGTGCCTTCGCCGGCGAGGACGCCGGAAACGGTCTGCTTGGCCAGCTTGTCGTTAAGCTTGCCGGCGGCGACGAGCTTCTCGACCTCGGCAACATCGGCCGGGGTGATCGGCATCTCCTCGAGCGCGACACCCTTCTCATTGGCAGAACGGGCGATCTCACCAAGCCACCACTTCTTGGCGCCGGACGCACTCGCGCCATCCTTGACGGTCTGGTCAATCAGGTCAAGCGCATCGGCGTTGACCACATCGCGCATTTCAAGATCGCTGAAGCCCCACTCATTTTGCAAGCGATGACGGCGTTCGCGCGGCATCTCCGGCATCGTCTTGGCAATCTCGTCGATGTGGTCCTGCGTGATGTGCAGCATCACGAGGTCGGGGTCGGGGAAGTAACGGTAGTCGTTGGCGTCGGACTTCACGCGCCCACCGGCAGTGGTCTGCGTGGCCTCGTCCCAGTGACGGGTCTCCTGCAGAACCTCGCCTCCCTCGTCAAGAATCGCGGCCTGCCGGCGAATCTCATACTGCAATGTGCGCTCGATGCCGTGGAACGAGTTGACGTTCTTGGTCTCCGAACGGGTACCCAATTCGGTTTCGCCCTTACGACGCAACGAAATGTTCACGTCCGCACGCATGTTGCCCTGCTCCATACGACCATGCGAGATTCCCAGGGTGCGCACGATGTCACGGATGGCTCGCACATACGCACCGGCGATCTCCGGCACGCGCTCTCCTGCACCCTCAACGGGCTTCGTCACGATTTCAATCAGTGGCACGCCGGCGCGGTTGTAATCAACCAAAGAATGATCGGCGCCTTCGATGCGACCGTCGGCACCGCCGATATGGGTGTTCTTACCCGCGTCGTCCTCGATATGGGCACGTTCGATCGGCACACGGAACACGGTTCCGTCGTCAAGCTCCACATCAAGGTAGCCTTCACCATTGGTCGGCTTGTCGAACTGCGAAATCTGATAATCGCGCGGCATGTCCGGATAGAAGTAGTTCTTGCGCGCAAACTGGCTCCACTCGTTGATCTGGCAGTGCAGCGCCAGACCCAACTTGATCGCGAAATCGACGGCGGTCTGGTTCACCACCGGAAGGCTGCCGGGCAAGCCGAGGCTTACGGGGGTCAGCTGCGTGTTCGGTTCGCCGCCGAACTCGATATGCGCCGGGCAGAACAGCTTCGTGTTCGTGCACAGCTCGACATGCGTCTCCAAACCGAATACCGGGTCGAACTCCTTGACGGCATCGGAATACTTCATCAATTTTTCAGCCATGATATCAATATCTCCTTGCCGTCTCTTACTTCGCGGACCCGAGCCACGGGGTCTTCAGGGACTGCCAGATCGGTCCGCCCCACTGTTCCTCGAGCGCCGCTTCGAGGGCGGCTGCCGGCTTGTACATCACATCGTCGCGCTTCTGCGGGGCAATGAACTGGAAGCCGACCGGCAGGCCGTCGTCCGAAAGCCCGGCCGGAATGCTCATCGCAGGGGTGCCGGCCATATTCGCCGGAATCGTGGCGATGTCGTTCATATACATCGAAAGCGGATCGTCCATCTTCTCACCAAATTTGAAGGCGGTGGATGGCGCGGTCGGAGAAATCAGCACGTCTGCCTTCTCGAACGCCTTGTTGAAGTCATCGATGATCAACGTGCGCACCTTCTGAGCCGAACCGTACCATGCGTCGTAGTAACCGGCCGAAAGCGCATAGATGCCGAGAATGATGCGACGCTTGACCTCGTCACCGAAGCCGGCCTCGCGGGTGTAGGCCATCATATTCGCTGCCGTTTGCGGCACGCCTTCCGGGGGCATGACGCGCAGACCATACCGCATGCCGTCGTATCGTGCGAGATTCGAGCTCACCTCCGAGGGCATGACGATATAGTAGGCCGCGAGCGCATAATCGAAGTGGGGGCAATCGACCTCAACGATTTCGGCACCCATGTCCTGAAGCAGCTTGACGCCCTCGTTGAAGCGGGCTTCGACGCCGGGCTGGTAGCCGTCGCCGCCAAGCTGTTTGATCAGGCCGACCTTCATGCCCTTCAGGTCACGCTTCCGGCCTTCGCGGGCGGCCTTGGCCAGCGGCGGAACGTCCATCGGAATCGAAGTGGAGTCACGCACATCGTGACCGCCGATCACCTCCTGCAGCAACGCTGAATCGAGCACGTTGCGTGAGACGGGGCCGATCTGGTCGAGCGAGCTGGCCATGGCGATCGCGCCGAAACGGGAGACGCCGCCATAGGTGGGCTTGACACCGACCGTACCTGTGAGAGCACCGGGCTGTCGAATCGAGCCGCCGGTATCCGTTCCCAAAGCCAGCGGGGCTTCGAACGCGGCCACTGCAGCAGCGGAACCGCCACCGGAACCACCAGGCACACGCTCCGTATCCCAAGGATTGTGGGTCGGGCCGAACGCTGAATGCTCGGTCGACGAACCCTGTGCGAATTCGTCGAGGTTGGTCTTGCCCAGAAGCGGCATGCCCGCGGCCTTGAGCTTGGTGATGACGGTGGCGTCGTAGGGCGGCACCCAGCCTTCGAGGATCTTCGAGGCGGCGGTGGTCTCGATGCCCTTGGTGACGATCATGTCCTTGATGGCGATCGGCACACCGGCAAGTTCCGGCAGACCTTCGGTTTCCCCGGCGGCGTTCCTCTTGTCGAATGCGTCGGCCTGGGCGCGCGCCTCATCGGCGGAAACGTGCAGGAAGGAGTGCAGAGTCGGCTCGGCGGCGTCGATCGCGGCCAGCTCGGCATCCACCAGCTCGCGGCTGGAGACCTCCTTATTGCGGATCTTTTCGGCCATCTCGGCCGCGGAGAGCTTGATCAGCTCATCATTATTCTGCATTGCGGCCATCACTCCTCACCTCCCAGAATTCGGGGAGCCACGAACATGCCGTCCTCAGTGGCGGGGGCGCCGGCGAGCGCCTCTTCGCGGGTCAGCGGCGTCTCGGCCACGTCCGGACGCAGGTACGCCTCAAGAGGGATTGGATTGGCGGTCGGCTCGACCTCATCGGACGCGACCTCCTGGACCTTGTTGATGGACTCGGCGATGACGTTCAGCTCGCCCTGGCATGCGGGTCGCTTCCTCGTCGGTGAGCGCGATTTTGGCTAGATCGCCAAGGTGCTCGACTGTTTCTCTAGTAAATGTAGGCATAACCCAATTGTATGTGTCGTCTGTGACGTTCAGATTGCCTCAACGTACTGCGAGGACATCGACAAGAAATCTTCGCGATACATATCCGAAATCACGCACCCCATACGACGATAACCGCGAAAACCAGGGTCAAAGCGTGACTTTCGTCGCATGGGGACAAACTCGGTGCCGGGAAATCCGGAGGGGGAGGACGAATATGCAACAGAATCAGCTTTTATGGTCGGAATCAATACGTTCCGTCGCATCCCCATGATTCCTCCCCGACGTGTTGTGAACACGGAACCCCGAAGGCTTGAAGCCCTGGGGTTCCGCTTAAGGATTGTCGTTTCGGTCTTCCGCACGACACCGGTAAACAGGGTGGGAACGGACTCAGAGCGTTATTCCGTATCGCCTGTCCGCCAAGGCCAGGTCTTCTGCTCCTGCAAATTACAAATTACATCGGAGAGCAGTGACAGCCAATCCTTTACTGGCACTGAGCAAACCCTTCTCCAAGCCAGAGGAAAGTCACCCGATCAAAAGCATCGAAAAACCGTAGCCACAGCAAACCTTCTCCGAGCCAAAGCAAAGTCACCCGACCAGGCAGCCGACGTCGCCTCCGGTGCTACACACGAATCCGCAGTCCCGGTCAATCGTCCAGCCCTTGTCCAAGCCGGCAAATCACCGGCTACCGCGAAACCGAACTTCCTTGACAGCGGCTTTCCGAGCCATCATAGCAGCGTCATCGCCCCAGGCGACCATGGCTTTCCCGGCGGTCTCGTCATCGAAGTTGCCATGGACTGTGGGTCCAAGAACCCCTTGCAATGCACCGGCCTCATACTCGTACGCCATTCGTTCGAATCATCGCCCACAGGCGACAGAAGACGCAGCCACGTCAACGGACCATCGGCTCGTAGATAACCTCGTAGATGAGGTAGGCAATAAGGTGCAATGGCCGTTTTTCGGCACAATCCGGCGTTCGTGCCGAAAACCGGCCAAATTAGACATCCCAAACGACCCCTTTTCGGCAGAACTCGACGTTCGTGCCGAAAACGAGCCAAATGGAGACGCTAAATGGCCCTTTTTCAGCATAACCAACAGTTCCTGCCAAAAAAGAGCCGGTTGCGAATACGTTATGAGAGCACTAACTCCGAGGACGAAAAGGCAACCGTGCCAAGTTCATATGGCGACGGGGCTTCGACATACGGCGGAAGGCCATGCGGCGGCGAACCCCAGAGGGCGCAAACACGATTCCGATGAGCAGAAGGAGACGGACGGCCCAGCCAAGGACAGGGCCGCCGCTCTAGAACATACCGTTATAATTGACAGTGGTCATCGAAGCAAGCGCTAGACGCTGCTTGTCGCTTTTGTGCACCGTGAGCCGGTCGCCTTCGATATGCCGTTCAGGGTATTGATAGTTGTCCTTCCGCCGAGGATCACGACACCAATGGGTCAGTGGTGTCGGATTATATTCACCCAGATCGTCGAGCACGACAAGCCCGTTCTGATGCAATCCCAGCTCAGCCATCAGTTCCTGTAGCGGAATCGGTGTCGAGATAACCGGCTTCGTTTTGTGACCAATTTTTACAAAGTTAGCTCAATTTTGTAACCTGTTTGCGAAAAATGACCTTATTCCGTAGTCAGTTGACACAAGCACCACTATCGAGCAGCCAGTAATCACCGGTTTTTGCTTCTGCGACCCGTCACGTGCATGAATCTACACATGATCATGAATGTCCGACATCGCCGCGCTCACCGGATTGGCCACGCTCAGCCTCAACGACAACGTCATAGACGGTTCCGGCCCGAACGGCCTCGAACAACCGGCCAATCTCACGAAGCTCACCGGCCTTTCCGCGAAGGGGAACGCCATTCAGAGCCTAAGCGCATTGCGCAAGCTGACCGGACTGACCATACTCAAGCTGGCACGCCATCGCATCACTGACATATCGGTGCTCAACAACTACCTTGACGGACTCGAGAAGGCGTTTCTGATTTACCGTGCCGAGCAGACCGATCTGACGGGCAAAGCGCTGTTGCGTCCGCAAAGCAGGTTCTATCCGGTCGATATTGGACTGCGGAACCTCACCGACGACTTCTCCCGCAAGGACCTCGGCGCCAGGCTCGAGTGCGCCGTGTACATGGGATTGCTCCGGCGCGGCTATCGCGCCACGGTCGGCTCGTCACGCTCGGCGGAAATTGATTTCGTAGCCACACGACAGGAATTCACCCGCATGGAGAGAACCTACGTGCAGGTAACGGCGAGCCTGATCGACGAGGCGACCACAAAGCGCGAACTGGCGCCGCCGCAGGCACGCACCGACGCATTCCCACGACTGGTGGTCACCCTCGACCCTTCCTCGGCGGGCACAACGGCGGAGGGCATCGAAATCGTTAACGCACTCGATTGACCGGGACAGTAGTCGAAGCGCGATTTCTCCCCACGAACCGGTAGGATTGGGAGCATTATGGCAGCATTTTCTTCTTTGACAGACAAGCTTTCGAATGCCTTCAAGCATTTACGGGGCAAAGGCAAGCTCTCCGAGGCGGACATCGACGGGACGATCCGCGAGATTCGACGCGCCCTTCTGGACGCGGACGTGGCGCTCGACGTGGTGCGGTCCTTCACCGCGCGCGTGCGCGAACGGGCTCTGGGCGCAGAGGTGTCCGAGGCCCTGAACCCGGCGCAGCAGGTGGTGAAGATCGTCAACGAGGAGCTCACCGGCATCCTCGGCGCGGGCGTCGACAGGCCGCTGAACTTCGCGAAGAACCCACCCACCATCATCATGCTCGCGGGTCTGCAGGGCGCCGGCAAGACGACACTTGCGGGCAAGCTCGGCTACTGGCTCAAGGACGCGGGCCACACCCCCCTTCTGGTGGCGGCCGATCTGCAGCGCCCGAACGCAGTGACGCAGCTGGAGGTGGTCGGACAGCGTGCCGGGGTGCCGGTGTATGCGCCGGAACGCGGCGTGCAGGCGCAGGACGAGGAGGGGCAGGCTGTCGTAGCCCCGGGTCAGGCCGCCGGCAACCCCGTGAAAGTGGCGCAGGACTCCATTACTTACGCACACGAGAAGCTTTATGACACCGTCATCATCGATACCGCCGGCCGACTCGGCGTGGACGACGAGCTGATGAGGCAGGCCCGCGACATCCGCGACGCCGTCAACCCCAACGAGATCCTCTTCGTCATCGACGCCATGATCGGCCAGGACGCGGTGCAGACCGCCAAGGCCTTCGATCAGGGCGTGGACTTCACCGGTGTGGTGCTCTCCAAACTTGACGGGGACGCGCGAGGCGGCGCCGCCCTCTCGGTGGCAAGCGTAACCGGCAAGCCGATCTTGTTCGCCTCTAACGGCGAGGGACTGAAGGACTTCGAGGTCTTCCACCCCGAACGCATGGCCTCGCGCATCCTCGACATGGGCGACATCCTGACCCTCATCGAGCAGGCGCAGAAGCAGTTCGACGAACAGGAGGCCATCGAATCGGCCAAGAAGCTCGCCACAGGCACATTCGGACTTGACGACTTCCTGGAGCAGCTGCAGCAGGTGCGCAAGCTCGGTCCTATGAAAAGCCTCCTGCGTATGATTCCGGGAATGGCTGCGCATTCCAAGGAACTTGAGGCGCTCGATGAACGCGAGATCGACCGCACGGAGGCCATCATCCATTCGATGACACCTGAGGAACGTCGAGACCCCTCCATCATCGACGGCTCCCGACGCGCCCGGATCGCCTACGGTTCCGGTAACACGGTATCCGCCGTGAACGGTCTGTTGCAACGATTCGAGCAGGCCGCGAAGCTGATGAAGCGCATGGGCAACAAGGTCGGTGGCGGCATCCCCGGATTCGGTGGACCTGCGTCAGGCGGCGGCTATGGCGGCAAAAAGGGCAGCAAAGGCAAAAAGAAGGGCAAGTCGAAGTCAGGCAACCCCATGAAGCGCGAGGCGGAGGAAAAAGCGTTGCGCGACAAGCTCGCCGGCAAATCCGGATCCGGTAATTCCAGATCCGGCGGAGGCTCGGCCTTCGCCAGGAAAGCTCAGAACGCCGACATTCCGCAACAGCTCAAGGAGGCCTTGGGGGCCGCTGACAACAAGACGGCCAACGGTCTGCCTGATTTGCCGCCGAATCTCGGCGGCGGCCTTTCCGGCCTGTTCGGCTGATCGACCGATAAGTTGCGGAAACCGCGTATTTCGGCAATAACGAGTGACGGAATACCCCAATCATTCCTGTTGTTGTGATGCAGGTAGCTGCCGTTACCGGAATTTTCTGCGCCATACATCCTTCATCAACGCGACCCCCCCCCGTTGAAGGAACCCCCTCGTTGATGCCTTCAGTCCCACAGGGCATGACCCGAACGGGCTTTCACGGGCGGACGCTAAAAGCCGAGGATAGCCCCGAAGGGGCGAAACGGCCATCCTGCCGCACGCACCGTCGATTCCGCGATCACGCACCCGCGTTCGAATGACCCGACATTCATGACTGACCATGCCGAATCGGTCGGCTCTCGGCGGATCGGTGACAAGTCATTCCGACACACCCATTACCATTGGCATATTCCACTGTTGTTCGAAGATCGGTGATATATGACAATCATGTTGATCGCGGCCCTCGTGATCATTGCCGCTTGGGCCGCCACGCGCTCACTTCCCGCAGGGTTCGACGGACACAAACCGTTGCCGTACCTCATCGCGCTCATCCGATGGCTGTGGGTTCCGGCGTTGCTGATCGCCGTCGTTTCCGGCGTGTCTGGCCATTGGCCCCTGACGTTCCTGGCGCTGGCTCTCGCGGCGGACCTCGGATACCTCGCCTCGCCCACCTACCGGAACCGGCAGGAACACGGATCGACGAATCCCGGTGCCACGTATGCGGCTCGTTTGAAAATGGCTTCGGACGGACGGAAGGCATCGACGACACTCCAAAAATCCCCAAAGGCGCCAACGACGTTTCAGAAGTCGACCCCGACCGAGAATCCGGCCGACACTGAGATGACCTTCAAGGAAACCGAGCCCAGCCACGAAGGTCTCAACGTAATGACGCTCAACTGTAAGTACGGGCACGCGGACGCCGTCGCCATCGTCCGGGCGGTAGCCGAACAGAACATCGACATACTCGCGCTCCAAGAAATGAGCATAACCCTGTCGCACCGCCTCGAACAAGCCGGCCTGGCCGACCATCTGCCCTACCGCCAGCTCGGCGAGGCCAAGGAATCCGACAACGGTGGTTTTAATGGGCTCTATTCACGTATCGAGCCAATCCGGCAGAAGGCGAGCGCGGTGGACTTACCGGCGGCCGATGTGCCCTCCCTTACCGTAAACGCCAAGGACGGAGGCACCATCACGTTGCATAGCGCCCATCCCAAATCTCCGATGCGCGGATGCAGACAATGGTCACAGGGAATTCTCGCCTTACGCGCGCTGGTAAATCGACAGGAAAACAGCGGCACGGTCGAAACCGTCGAATCGGCGGGTGACCCGGCCATGCAACCCGACGTCACCACCGACCCGGCCGAGGCACTCGTCAACCAGCCAAGCAACGCTGCTCCCAATGACAACAACACATCGCGCCCCATGACCGGCATCCACGGGAAGGACTGTACAAACCGCAATGACGCAATGCGCATTGCCGCCGGCGAGACCGTGATCATGGGGGATTTCAACTCGAACGTGGACCACCCAAGCTTCCGCGCTTTGCTCGCAAGCGGCCTGACAGACACGGGCCTGGCCTCCCCGCATCGAAAGGTCGCGAGCTTCTGCACATGGCTGAAATGGCCGCGCATGGAGTTGGACCACATTCTGACCACCTCCGGCCTGGAGGCCTACGATGTCCACGCCATCTCCGTTCCGGGCACCGATCACCTCGGACTAACCGGGCGGCTGACGACGAACGCTTCGGCCCGTTCCCGCTGAGAGCACCGACACTGCAATAAAGCCGGCACCAGTGTTGACAGAATCGGGGGACGTCCATATGCTGTCACGTTGGTTGCGAAACAGACTACGTTGAATCCATACTGGAACCATGAATTCAATGTTGAATGCAAAGAAGGGCATCATGGACGACACGAATGACTCGGAGATTAAGTTGGGCATTCCATTGACCGCTGGTCAATACCGGCAAATCGCACGGGCAGCGGCACTCGAACAGATGCCGGCCCAGGACTGGGCGACCCAGAAACTGCTTGCCGAGGCGGATGACGCCGTCGAACAGGAGGTCACATTCCAAGAGGTCAACGAGGAGTTCGACAGGATTCTCGAAAGCCTGGAAAAATCCACGGCCGCGGCTTGATGAGAGGCGGGAATGCGCCGATGGCCCGCCCGTGCGCACGCAATCCAGGCCGGGCGATATGCTGGTGAGGTTATTCGTGCGCACGGGCCCTCTCATACCGGGTGGCACGAGGAACACGTTCGTTCGGAGTGGTATGCCCCACATACGGTTCGGAACGAACACCCTGACATATAAGGAGAGCCATAATGGCCACCAAGATTCGTTTGAAGCGCATGGGCAAGAAGTTCTATGCCTTCTACCGCATCGTCGTGATGGATTCGCGTAAGAAGCGTGACGGCAAGTCGATCGAGGAGATCGGCATCTACGACCCGAACAAGCAGCCTTCGCTCATTCAGATCGATTCCGAGCGCGCGCAGTACTGGCTGGGTGTCGGCGCACAGCCGAGTGAGCCGGTTTTGAACCTGCTCAAGATCACCGGCGACTGGCAGAAGTTCAAGGGTCTGCCGGGTGCCGAGGGCACGCTGAAAGTCGCCGAAGAGGGGCCGGACGCCGCCGCTCGCGTTGAGGAAGTCGATTCGAAGGCTCAGAAGCTCAAGGCCGCCGAGTCCGCCGCCAAGGCGAAGGCCGAAGCGGAAGCCGCGAAGGCCGCTGCCGAGACCGAAGAGGCCGACAGCAAGGAAGAGGCCGCTCCCGCCGCCGAATCCGAAGCCGAGAAAGCCGAGTAGTCATGCTCACCCAGGCCGTTGAACATCTTGTCCGCAACATCGTCGATTTTCCTGACGACGTGTCGGTAAGGTCTCACGAAAACGCCCGCGGCGAATTGCTACGGGTGCGCGTCAACCCTGAAGACATCGGCCGTATCATCGGTCGCTCCGGCCGCACCGCGAATGCCCTTCGCACCGTGGTGCAGGCTCTGAGTGACCACGATGTGCGAGTCGACATCATGGATGTGCGCCACTAACGTGAACGAAGAATCACTCGGTTCATCGCGTCCGGCAGACCCTCAGCAACCAGAATCTGAGCTGCTGAGGGTCTGCCGTATTGGTCGCGCGCAAGGTCTCAAAGGCGAGGTCACGGTACAGACGTTTACCGGCGAACCAGAACGAAGGTTTGCCGCCGGTTCCACGCTTTATACGTCGGACGGCGCACACACCTACACCGTCGCCCATTCCCGCACCTTCAAGGATCGTTGGATTCTGCATTTCGAAGGTGTCGCCAACCGCGACGCTTCCGAAGCCCTCAACGGGTTGGAGCTGTATGCTCAGGCCGACGACCGTGACGAAATGATCGAAGAGGACGCCTGGTACCCCAAGGACCTTATCGGTCTGGAGGCGCGAATCGCTGACAAACCGGTCAACGGCGCTGATTCCGGCAAGGCGGGTGCCCTGGTCGGCAAAGTCGTCGATATGATTGACACGCCAGGCCAATCCCTGCTCAAGATACGCCTTGTCAGGCCGATGGTCGAGCACGCTGACGGCAGTTATGTTCCTGCCGAAAGCGCAAATGCCGAAACGCACGCAGGGAAAATCGAACAGTCCGGTAGTCGCAAAGGCAAAAGCAACGCCAAAGAGCCGAAAATCGTCAGAACGGCGCTGGTACCCTTCGTGGACCAGCTTGTACCCGACATCGATCTTGAAGCGGGTTCACTCAGGCTCGACCCTCCTTGCGGATTGATTCCTGGACTCTGACCCGTTCCCGACTGGCCAGGTCAGCAACTGTCATTTTCGTGATATTCCAAATTGCTTCAGTTGAATCGTGATTCACTGAATGCAGGGAGCAGTGAGGATTCTTCCCCACGGTCAGCGAAACGGCAGCTCATGAAACGACCTCGGACGGGGTCACGGTAGGGTTGGTAACATGTTTATTGACATCGTTTCGGTATTTCCTGAGTATTTTCGCTCGCTCGACCTCGGCTTGTTCGGCAAAGCCATCGAACGCGGGCTTGTCGAAGTGCGCACGCATAACCTGCGCGACTGGACCCACGACGTGCATCATTCAGTGGATGACACACCTGTGGGCGGCGGGGCCGGCATGGTGATGAAACCCGAAGTATGGGCCGAATGCCTTGACGATTTGCTGGACTTGGCCCCCCGAGGAATGACGGGCGGCACTTCCGGTTCGAAAAACACGAAGAACGCAGGCGACGCTTCGGCGCCCGCAATACCGAGAGCCGAAGATCCTGAGCACGGTGTCGACCCGGATCCCAAGGACACCGACTCCCCCATCCTTATCTTCCCTAACCCTTCGGCACCCCTATTCACCCAACACGACGCGACCGAACTGTCGCAGGCAAAGCGGCTCGTGTTCGGGTGCGGCCGCTACGAAGGCTACGACGCTCGAATCCCGACCTACTACGCTTCACAAGGCATCGACGTACATGAATATTCAATCGGCGACTACGTGCTCAATGGCGGCGAGGTCGCGGTGTCCGTGATGCTGGAGGCCATAACCCGCCTGGTGCCCGGATTCATGGGCAATCCGGAGTCCATCGTGGAGGAATCCTACACGGGCGGCGACGCGCTGCTTGAGTACCACCAATATACGAAACCGGCGGTTTGGCGAGGCTTGGCGGTGCCGGACGTACTGATCAGCGGCGACCACGGAAAAGTCGACCGTTTCCGTCGTGACGAGGCGCTGGCCCGTACATCGGAACTGCGGCCAGACCTGGTCGAGCGGCTCGACTGCTGCACGCTGAGCAAGCAGGACCGCAGAACGTTGATGACCCTTGGCTGGGAAGTCTCCGGCGACCATCCTCATAGGCTCTGATATGTCAAAATGGCCGAAGGTTGAACCGGCCGTCGGTTTTCATTCTTCAAGCGCTTTCACCCGATAGCACCCCGGCATGCCCCGCAGGAGAGGCGGTATCCAACCTTCCTGAAACAGGTTCGGCGCTTTACAACTGAAAACGCCCGCGGAATGGAAACCGCCCTCGAACTGAGCCGCCATCCGCCCGGATCGACTCCCGCCTTCACGGTCGAATGTCAGCGGCCAAGAACCCTTACGCGCTCGGAAGCGGGCATCCGCTCGGTGTTGCCCGTGGCGGTTTCGAAATCACCGAAGGGCATCTGCGCGGTCAGTCGCCAGTCGGCAGGGATGTCGAAAGCCTCGCGGACGGCATCGTCGATGAGCGGATTGTAGTGCTGGAGTGAAGCGCCGATTCCGGCCTCGGAAAGCGCGGACCACACCGCAAGCTGCACCATGCCCTGCGCCTGCTGGGCATAGGTCGGGAAAGCGTCAGCATAAGTCGGGAACTGTTCAGAAAGCTGCCTGACTCCATTCTCATCGTCGAAGTAGAGCACGGTGCCGTGGGCTGCGGCGAAGGTGTCGATTTTGGCGCTGGTCTTGGCGAATGCCTCGTCGCTGGCTGCCACCTTGCGCAAAGCCCCCTTGACGATGTCATTCCATAACTTGTCGTGCTCCTGACCGAACAGCAGCACGACGCGTTGCGCCTGAATGTTGAAGCCGCTCGGCACCGCCACGACCACGCGGCCAATCAGATCCACCAGCTCATCATCGCTCAGTTTCGAAGTGCCCTGAAGCATGTACTGGGAATGACGGCCTTCCAGTGTTTCGACAAAATCGGACATGTTTTCTCCTTATTTCACATCAGTAGTCCACGCGGCGAACCGAATGGCTTATGTCGTCAACAATACCGTCGTCCGCCTAAAGTGTTCACAGTAAAAAACGATTGTTCGCTAAGCAGTTCTGTGAGCTATCACACGCGACGTATCATATTTCTTTCTTAGCATAATCGATGCCGTTTGATTGACCCGTTGTGTTTACCGACCTCTACTTATTCGAAAACCCTAGGCCGCACATATCCGCGGCTCATCGCACAAGGTCATCTGATTGAAGGGTCGGCGCAAGCCATCCCGTTCGATCGATGAGACAAGCTCTCTTATTTCGCACGACCGACGGATCCCACGTCGCAGGTCTTCCCACCGAGAATAACGCCACCACTTACGCAGCGCTCGTATCGCTTGAACCGTCGTTCGCGGGCAACGCCTGCCCGTCATCGGCCGCAACCGCCTCGATATAGAACACGGCCGTCTCGCCATAGTCGCGACGGTCGGCGAACCGCCAGCCTACGGGCAGACTCAATGCCTCGGAACGCGTCGATCGCTCAAAAACGATGATCGTCCGCGAATCAACGACATCGGAAACAGCCAGACCAGCCACCAATGCGTTGCAATCCGAGGTGGCAAAATCGTAGGGTGGGTCGGCAAAAACCACATCGAACGCAGGTCCACTGTAACCGGAGGCGATACGCTCGGCACGTTTGCGAACCACCCGAGCCTTCATTGCGCCGGCATCCCAAGCCCGATTGCGCTTGAGTTCTTCCAACGTCCGGGAGATCAGCGCCGAAGCCGGGCCAGCCGCTTCGACGGCCACCAACTGGTCGGCGCCACGCGAAAGCGCTTCGATGCCAAGCGCGCCGGTGCCGGCGAACAGATCGAGCACGCGAGCGCTTTGCAGCACGCCCCAAGACTCAAGTTTCGAGAAAATGGCCTCTTTGGTGCGATCGGTGGTCGGTCTGGTGCCGGGTTTCGCTTTGGAAAGTTCGAAACCTTTGAATCGCCCTGAAATTACACGCATACCATCATGGTACCGTCTGGGAAGACCCAGGGACTCGAAGACCGAAGGTTCAAGACGTTGCCGGCGTATACGCCTCCAAACATCATGGACTTTCGCAGGGGAGCCACAGATCGCTTCCGACGAGGTTCAGCTGCTCAGGATTGCCGATTCGCCGCCCCGCGTGAAGTCGAGCACGGCACCGGCCAATTCGATCTCACCCTCCAATGACGGATCCCGGGCCAGGAGAGCCGAAGCCTGCGAACGTGCGTCGGCTATGATCCTGGCGTCCTGCACAACGCGCAACAGCTTGAGGCCGGACTTGGCACCCGACTGCGCATCCCCGAGCACATCACCGGCACCGCGCAGTTCAAGGTCCGCCTCCGCGATCTTGGCGCCATCCAAGGTGTCGGCCACCACGGAGACGCGTTGCTCGGCGATGCTGCCGGGTTCGGCACGCGAGACGAGGAACGCCCACGAGTTGGTGCCACCGCGCCCCACGCGCCCGCGCAACTGGTGTAGTTGGGTCAGTCCATATCGGTCCGCATCGAAAATCACGATACAACTGGCCTGTGGCACGTCCACCCCCACTTCGATGACGGTGGTCGCGACAAGTATCGGCGTTGCACCCGATTCAAAATCAGCCATGACCCGACGTTTGGTTTCGTCATCGTCACGCCCCGTCAGCGTCGAGAAGGCGACACCGGCGAACTGCGGCAGTGACGCCAGACGCTCGGCGATCTCATCGACGGCGTGCAGCGGCGGTTTTGGCGCGGCGTCCGCCAGGCCGTCCTGCCCGAAGTGGGCTTCGACGAAGTCGCCTTCCACGTCATTGTTTTTGGTGGAACGAACCTTTCCGACAGGTGACCGGACATGCGTTTGCCCCGATACGGCATCTTCCGCAACCGACGAACCGCCACGTTGCCCCGGCCGTCCGTCAACGCCATCATCGCTCCTATCGCCGTCGTCGATCGGATTCCCTTCGATCCGCGGGCACACGACGTAGGCCCGCTCCCCCGCATCGATCCGCCGCCGAATATGCACGAACATCTGTGCCATGGTGTTCGCATCCGCTTCGGGCACCACCACCGTCCGTATCGGCTTACGCCCACCCGGCAGTTCGGTCAGGGTGGAGATATCGAGGTCACCGAACCATGTCATCGCAGCCGTGCGTGGGATCGGCGTGGCGGTCATGACGAGCAGGTGCGGCGTCTTATCGCCTTTTTCCCGTAGTGTATCGCGTTGTTCGACACCGAAGCGGTGTTGTTCGTCAATCACCACCAGAGCAAGGTTCGGCGCCTGGAAGGTTTTGGAAAATGCCGCGTGCGTGGCGATGATGATGCCGGGATCGCCGCTTGCGCATTGCGCCAATGCCCGTCGCCGCGCGGCCAGCTTCATGCCTCCGGTCAGCAACGTCACAGGAACGTCATCCTCGAGTTTATCGACCATCCGTCGTATCGACTGCGCATGCTGCTCGGCCAGCACCTGCGTGGGCGCGACCAGCACGGACTGGTAACCGGCACCGACGGTCTGGAGCATGGCCGCAAGCGCCACAACGGTTTTGCCTGAGCCGACCTCACCTTGCAACAGCCGTTGCATCGGATATCCGTGCCCCATATCCTCGCAGATATCGTCAATCACTTCCCGCTGGCCTTGCGTCAATTCGAACGGCAGGGAGTCAAGAAACCGCTCACGCAAAGGCCGCCCCGCGTCGCAGTCGAACGCGTTCGCTTTCCGAGCCACCGTCCGCGCCTGCAACACGGATACCTGGGAGACGAAGGCCTCCTCATAACGCATTGCGTTTATGCCTTCACGGAATTGCTTGGTGGATTGCGGATCATGAATGGCAAGGAACGCGTCGGCTCGGTGCATCGTTTTTCGCGCGGCGATGACGTCGGCGGGAAGCACATCGGCGATGGCCTGACGCAATGCAGGAATGTCATCAGTCGGACCGACGGAGGCCGGGTCGTCTTGGGGATCCACCTGGCCGAATGACTCATTATCCGCTTCACCGCTCATTCTCACATTTTCCGGGCGGCTTTCACCTTCGTCATGGGCGCCGTTCGGTTCACCCGGCCGTGGGCTCGCAACCGCGTCACCGTGCCGCAGTGCATCCAGCATAGACAGGATCGATTCATGGATGTGGTCGCTCGAAATACGTGAGCTGGCATGGTAGACCGGTCGCGGCCTGCACACCCGCGCCAATGCCTGAGCCGAAGTCCGGGCATCGTAGCGGATTCCGCCTCGCTCCGGACCGGCCCCGGCATCACCGAAGGCAGACACACCATCCTCACCGTCACCTCGACCGTTCAGCCTGCCTTGAGTGTCCGGATTGCGCAGACCCGTCGCATTGCCCACAGCGTTATCGCCATTGAGCGCTTTGCCGTCGACGGAGAGACCCGGACGCGAAACCCTGATGTCATCGCCGCGCGAAGCCGCACCAATAACGGTGTTTGCGGTCCTCGTTTCACCGCGATCGAACGGCTCGAACACCATGGCGTCTTCCGGCGCGACGGTCAGAATCTCGGGATGCGTGAATTGCAGCTGACCGTTGAATGCCGTGGGCGCGCCCGCCACGACCACGGTCGACGACGTGCGCAATCGCCCTGCAAGCCAGTCCATATATTGTTTTTTGTGCGAGAAGAACACGAGTCTGCACCTCGAGCCGCGTACATGCCGCCAAGCCGCGAATTCCGCATCGTTCACCAATGCCTCAAGCCGGAAGCCGCGCCGACCCCCCATCGGCACGACACGCACGTCAAGCACCCTGGCTGCGAATGCCATCGGAATGCCGACCCTGGCTTCACTCACGGCATGCAGCGACACGGGATCGGTGACCCGAAACGGATAATACGTCAACGCGTCAGCGACGGTCGTCACGCCAAGCGCCTTGAGCGCACCGACACGTCTGCCGTTGGAGATCAACTTGGAAATCGGGGTATCGAGGCTCACGTTCATACCTTCATTCTAAGGAGCTCGGTCGAACGTCGACCACGACGCACCAGACAGGAGGGCGATGTCCGTCCGGAAGACGGGGGGGGGATAATCCTCATCGGAACCTTGATCCATGCATCCCACGGCAAAGGCCCCGCATGCCGACGATACGGCAAAACGAGGCCTTGATGCGTTACGTCACCGAGCGGGCTGATCATCGCGAACGGATGTCACCCCTGACGCACCGCCCCCTCGGAGACGGTGGAGGCCTTGAGCCAGAAGGAGGCGACCAACGCGATCACCGCCAACGCCAGCGCAAAAACAAAGCCCCACCGGCAACCGGCGACGAAGGCCGCTGCCTTGCCTGCGCCGGCCGCCTGCGCACCGGATTGACCGGCGCTGAGCAGAATGGTCGTGACTGCGGTGATCACCGCGCCCAGCACCTGCTGCAGCGTGTTGAGGATGGTCGAGCCGTCCGTGGAAAGATTCCCCGGCAGCGCGCCGAGCGCCGATGACTGTGCAGGGTTCATCGCCATCGGCACACCGATCATGAGGATGACGTGCGCGAAGACGACGAAGGCCAACGCCGAGTTCGGTCCTGCGAGCATGAGCAGCACGATTCCGACCACGGAAAGAGCCAAGCCGCCGCGAACTAGCCATTTGGCGCCGAAGATGTCGTAGAGCCGCCCGGAGATCATGGACATCGCCGCATTGACGATGCCGCCGGGCAACATCACCAGTCCGGTCAGGGCCACACGCACGCCCAAGCCGTTTTGCAGCTCCTGGGGCATCAGGTACATGGTCGCCAGGGTGATGCCGAAGTTCATCATCACGATGACCGCCCCGACGGCGAACTGGGGAATGGCCAGCGCGCGTAGGTCGATCACCGGGGCGGTCATATGCAACTGACGGTAGCTGTACCATGCGATGGCCGCGACGCCGACGACCAGAATAAGCACCACCTGCCATGCAAAGCCGAGCACGCTGACCAGACTCACGCCAAGCACCAGTCCGCCGAAGCCCAGAACCGAGGTCACGCACGAGAGCAGGTCGATGTGCGGACGCGTGAGCTCGTATGGATTGACCATCCAGACCGCGGAGCACACCAGCGCCACGACCGAGATGACCGCGAAGAACACGAAGATCGAACGCCAGGAGAACGCGGCGATCAGAGCGCCCGAAAGCGTCGGGCCGATGGCCGGGGCGAACATGACAACAAGAGCGGCGACCCCCATCGCTGAACCGATTTTGTTCAGCGGGAAGAGTTCAAGGATCACGGAGAACATCATCGGCAGCACCAGACCTGTCGAGACGCCCTGGATCACGCGACCGGCCAGCAGTACGCCGAACATCGAGGACGGCGAGGCCGCGCAGATCAGCGAGCCGACCAAAAAGGAGGAAAGCGCGACAAATACGAGGGTGCGGGTCTTGAACCATTTGGTCAAGAGGCTGGAGAAGGGCAGCACGACGCCGATGACGAGCATATAGCCCACCACCATCCATTGCGCGACGCCGGCCGAGATCCCGAAGCTCGCTTTGAAATCAGGCAACGCGATGTTCATGGAGGTCTCGCTGAGCATACCAAGGAAAGCCCCCATGTACAGGCCGAGCATGGCAAGGTGCGGGTGAGGCACCGCGCAACGCGCCTTTGGTTGATTCGGGGCACCACCGACCCCTTGCTGCGGCCTGAGACCGACGTTTTGTGATTGCCGCCCGTTTTCGGGCGCGGTGACACCAGGCATGGTAGAAACCATACTTCCCTTTCAATTGCGATTCCGTGACTTACCGCCGTTCAGGCCGCACGAAACCAATAAGATTCCACGCCCGAGGCGTGCTGCTTGGCGAGGGTGGCGCCATACGGCAACCGCTCCATAAACGGGAACCCCTCGTATTCCCGAAGCAAGTGGTCATTGTTCGCAACCCTTTGGACATTCCGGCCACCGTTGAGGTTACGTAACACCTCAATAAAAGACCCCCGACGTCTCATAACGTTCGGGGGTCAAAGCTTAAAAAGCCGAATACCGCGATTCACGCGACCACACGCTGAACCTTACCTGCCTTGAGGCATTTGGCGCACACGCGCACGCGGACATTCTGCCCGTCAACGGTGGTGCGGACCTGCTGGAGGTTCGGGCGGAAGACGCGCTTATTGCGGATATGTGAATGCGAAACAGTGTAACCGGACTGCGGTCCCTTGCCGCACACCGCGCAACGAGCTGCCATGATGACTCCCTATAATTGACTATACGCCTATATGCCCTGAGACTAAGCCGTTGGGCCACCCAAAGCATGCAACTTCTCAAGTATACATGATGCCCGGACCAGCCTTGGCACGACACCATAGGCCCCTTCGACCGGCTTTCGGCGGTGGCCGCGGGAAAGACCTTCAACTCCATGCCCTGCGTTACATTTAAGCGTATACATAATACATGTGGGACGGGTCTTCCGCGTCTTCATCGCAATAGCACAAGATTACAACGCACGTATCGCCGCATCCGGACAATACCATTTGGGTGAAGTGCGTGACGTGTTCAGCAGACACCCGGACGAGGATACCGAATCGATCAAGGATGCGGAATACCAATCCATGTTGCATAAGCCTCGCAGGGTAATGGGCGCCCTACGCATCCCCAAGGTCTCGATCAATCTTCCGATCTACCACGGCACCGCCTCGTCCACGCTGGCCGTCGGCGCAGGGCATCTTTACGGCACCTGCCTGTCGGCGGCAAATCCACCAACAGCGTGCTCACGGGCCATCGTGGCCTGCCTGACGCCCTGCTGTTCACCCGTCTCGACGAATTGGGCAGGGGCGACCCGATATACATACAAACCCTCAGCCGCACCATCGGGTATAGGGTCACCGCCCTTCGCGTCGTCAAACCGACCGACACGCGTTTCTACAAGGTGGTGCCAGGCAAGGATCTCGTGACGCTGATGACCTGCACTCCGTACGGGGTAAACACCGAACGTCTCGTCATCGCAGCCGAACGCGCCAACATCCCCGAAGAGATCCCCCGATCTTGCCGACAACAAGGACGCCGTGCTTCACGGCACGGTAACCGCGATAGTGCTGCTGCTGGCCGGCCTGGCATGGATCCTGATCCGAAACGCCTGCGCCATTGCCCCCCCCCCGCCTTGGCACTACGACGGTTCCCCCGTACCGAAGACCGGCCCGTTCCCGCGCCTGCTCGACCGAGGTCCGCCGAATCTAGGCAGCCTGCCTGGCCTGTCCAACAGCCGAAAGCAACAACGCAACCAGCTGGGGCCATAAGCATAGGCAACCCATTGGCTCGAGATCATTCGAGGATCCGGGACAGCCATTATTCGTTCGCCAGATTATCCAAACACGGCGCGGCAATGCCGATCGGAGAACGGATTCCTGCCGCCGCATTTTCATATTCGCATCTCATCGTATTATCGCTCTGGGCGTAATACTGGCCGATCGTTGAGCCTGCACTTAGAGTTGAGAGGTCATTACAATTCAACAATTTGAGCTACAAGTCATTCTGCCGATCGACAATTCTGAAGTTTTCACCTCACTCGGGCAAAGAGGGAATCGCTATTTGGCAGATCGTCGTTTCAATTGGCGCAAAACGTAATTGCCGCCTAAGATGGTGGCAATAGCGCGTTGCGCAAGAATAACTACGTAACACAATCAGGGAAGCACAATGTCCAGACCACGTCATGACTCAAGCCAGCCGTCGGCTACTATTCGCATGGAAGAAGCGTTCTGGGAGTTGCTCGAAGAGAAGCGGTATAGCAAAATCACCGTCACCGATATCGTCGAACGGGCAGACGTGAACCGCAACTCGTTCTACTATCATTACAACAAATTGAACGCCCTGGCACAGTCGGCCGTGCGCCACTGCGTCGAAGACATCGTCAAGACGTTGCCGGAGATAGGCCAGGATTACTCGGAGACATGGCGCAACATCGTGGTACAGACCTTAGGCGTGCCATCGAACATGAAGAACCTCAGACGCATTCGCCTGCTCGTCGGCGAGCACAGTTGCGCACGGCTGTTGGAGTGCATCAACGAAACAATGTACGACTGCTTAGGCAAGTGGCTCAACTTGGGCGACGAAATCGGGACCGTCTCAGGGCTGACGCTGGAGTTCACCGTCGGCGGCCTCCTGTGCCTCATATCCGCTTGGCCCGCTCTTAAACACCATTGCAACATCAATGAATTGAATAACCTCGACAGCGCCCTGATCGCACGATCGGTATACCTGACCCTGACCAACGAACGTGCACCCTCCCTCCAGATACAACTACTGCGTATGGCCCTCAAAGAAACCAATGACTCAATGATCGACGCGATCCACAAGACCGAAACGGAGGACCCTGAGTTCAAACAGGAAATGGACAGCCTACTTGTAGGCATGCGGCACGCCGAGCAGCGAAACGACAATCCACAAGCGCCCCACACCTCGGAGTAAGACCGTCGGATAGACCACGGACACATCAAGTCTCCACAATGAGGCACGCAATGCCTCCATTGCGCTAGGATACTTGATATGGAGTTCCTATTGACATGGCTGAAGCGCAACGACTATAAGCTCATTTTCCTCGCCGTCACCGTGCTCGTGGCTTTTATTGCGGCAAAGATCGCGGCAAAGACATTGAGACGTCTGCTTGACAGGTCGAACATCCCGAACGCCTCGATTTTCGTCAACCTCGTGCTTGCCGCAATCTGGATAATCGCCGCGGCCATGGTGCTCCAACCGGTCTTTGGGATCAATCCCACCACCATCGTCACCGCTCTGGGCATAGGTGGCTTGGCCATTTCGCTCGGCCTTAAAGACACCATCGCCAATATCGTGTCCGGTTTCGGACTAATGGCCGGGCACGTCATCCAACCCGGCGACTACGTCTCCATCTCCGGCGTCACGGGAATCGTAAAGGACATCACCTGGCGGCAAACCGTGGTACGGGAGGCCAACGGCAACGAACTGATCATCCCCAACTCCGTGCTCAACACCTCACAACTTGAACGACTGGACGACCTCAACACATCCTGCATCACCGTCCCGTTCACCATCAAGCCCGGCACGGATCTCAGCAAGGCCTTGGAAAAGCTGACACAGCATGCGACGGATGCGACTTCGGGGCTTGCCCTGCGCAAACCGTCGATACGCATACGCCTCATCAGCTATGCCGCCGCCACGGGAACCTCGGCCGAGTTGCTCGCGTTCGCCAAGGAGACCACCTCTCCGGACACTCTGCGCAACACGGTCGTCAAGAGTCTGGCCGCCGAAGAGTTCATCGCCTGAGGTGCACCGGAGACATGAAATGCACGGATGAAGGCAACCGGACGTCATGTCAAAAAGCCGTCCAAGCCGTGAGCGGCTACCGTATACCGGATGCCCTTCAACACCGACATCATGGAAACGGTCAGGAAACCAACGACACCACCATCAAAATTGCCGAAAGTATCGCAAACGTGATTATTCCTGCGTTCCCCAACGCAACCTTAGCGCGGAAACCAGCCGGGATCTCCTGCGGAGTGCGGTGGAAAATCAACTTCTTACGGTTCACGATGGCGACGATGACACCTACAACGGTCAACACCAATCGGAACAGCAGCAACACCAGCAACGGTAGCAACTCCATGACCTGCCCGCTTCGCACCAGCCTCAAGAGGTCGGATGAGTCGCCGCCCAAAGCATCCATCGTCTTCTGACTTATCATTGACATACATATCATCGGCAGGAATCCTCCGATGAAGTTGAACAGCATATGCATGGCGACCGTGTAGCGCATCCGCCCCGTACGCACGTACACATAGCCCAGAATCAACCCTAACCCAGCGGCATAGAAGAATTGGAAGAGGTTGCCGTGGAGTAGTCCGAAAATGACCGCCGATACCACGATCGCTAGCTTTTCACCGTACGGCAGCAGGCGATCAATAACCAGTTTGCGGCAAAGCCACTCCTCGAAAATCGGTGCGAGAATCACGGTAAACACGAACACGGAGCCAAGGTCAAGGCGGTTGAGCAGCTTGTCGAGCCCATTCTGCGCCTGACCGTTCGACACCAGATTCGAAAGCCCGGTGCCGATCAGACCGCCGACGAACGAGACGGGGAAACTAAGGGCGAACAGCCCGAAGAACCGGGCGGGTCCGATGCGCGATGTGGTGCGTTGAATCACAGGTAATCGGCGGAAAATCAATAGTGACAGCGGAATCGCCACCAAGTACAGCGGACCGTTGCCCAAAACGATCGTCGCCCAACCCGGCAAATGGGAGACGGGGCCGACGAAGGCCGTAACAACGGACGTAATGATGAGCTGAAGCAGCATCCACACCGCCACAACCATCACCATGGCGAACCCGACGGCGGAGAAGACCTTCCGCGCAGACCGAAGCCACTGCTGCATATGCTGGTTGACCCAATACATCGGTTGGGGTCGGGACTGAGTCTGTGGGATATATTGCGGTCGATACTGCAACCACGGTTCGGACTGCGGTCGGGCCGCATACTGATACTGCTGTTGCAACTGTGGTTGCGCAGGATATAGGGGTTGCGGACGGTTTTGCGACTGGGACCCAGATACGTACTGCGGCTGGGATTGAGTCTGTGGAAGATATTGATATTGTGGTTGCGGTGTTGGAGCGTACTGTGATTGCGGCTGGTACGCCTGTTGCGACTGGCGCTCGGACTGCGGCTCAACCCGGTACCGATTGTACGACAGGTACTGGGGTTGAGGTCGCTGCGGATTCTGCGGGTACTGACTCTGTTGGGCGACGTGCTGCGGCTGGCTTGGGCGCTGAGACTGAGCCTGCCATTGAACCCCCTGTCGCGATTCGAAAACCTGTCCGGCCGGTACAGTAGCGGAATCATCCGGCTCGTCCGCAACACGAGGTACCCCGCCCTCGGTCGCGTCCGAAACAGGCTGCGAAGCCGCAACAATACCATCCGGTGATGTTGCGCAATCGTCGACCTTCAAACGGCCTCCATGCCCTGAACCATCAAAACGAGGCTGC
Source organism: Bifidobacterium bohemicum DSM 22767 (assembly GCF_000741525.1). GTDB lineage: Bacteria > Actinomycetota > Actinomycetes > Actinomycetales > Bifidobacteriaceae > Bifidobacterium > Bifidobacterium bohemicum. Next base: position 794,190 of record NZ_JGYP01000002.1, read on the forward strand.
TGATCGTCCACGTTCCCACCTTCATCCCTGGTTTGTACCGCAGTGCCTTATGCCTCAGCAGCGCCAAATTCGCAGATCGGAACCGCACCCAGCATTACCGGTAACATTAGCACACCGTTATACTCGGTCACGCGGCTATCTCGACACCCCGTCGATCAGTCTGCTGATCAGTTCACCGTACTCCACGCCAGTGGCCTGCCAGGCCTTGGGGTACATCGAAATCGGAGTGAAACCGGGCATGGTGTTGATCTCGTTGACCATAACCGTACCGTCGGGAGTCACGAACGTATCGACTCGAGACAAACCCGCGCCATCCACAGCCTTGAACGCCTGAACCGCGATACGGCGCACTCGTTCAAGAACCTCGGCCGGCAGTCGGGCAGGAACCTCGACATGCGAAGCCCGCGAATCGGTGTATTTGCTGTCGAAATCGTAGAACTGGTCACCGCCGTCCTCGCGCCTGTCGAGCACTATCTCACCGGGCCATGCGGCCTGCGGCTCCTCAGTGGCCACCGGCGCCAAGATTGCGCATTCAATCTCGCGTCCTTCGATGCCCTGCTCGACCAGAACCTTCCAGTCATGACGCGAGGCCTCCAGCAGCGCGGCCGCCAACTCGGCCTCGTCACGCGGGTTTTCCAGCTTGGTCACCCCGAAGCTGGAGCCGGCACGGGACGGCTTGACAAAGAGCGGATATTTGAGTTTTGCATCGTTTATGCGTGACATGACCTGCTTGGCACCGGCCGTGAATCCATCGGCTGCGTCAAACCCGCGCGTATCCACAACGACATCGGGTGCCACGGGGATACCGGCCGCGCGCAACAGCGCCTTCGTGAAAGCCTTGTCCATGCAGGCGGCAGAAGCAAAGACGCCACAACCGACGTACGGCACGCCCATCATCTCCAATAGGCCCTGCACCGTGCCATCTTCGCCGTAAGGACCATGCAATACAGGAAAAACGGCGTCTATGAAACCAAGGGAGACGAGGCTGCCGTCAGGCTGACGGGCGAAGAAGCCGTTGTTGCCAAGGGACACATCGAGCACCACCGGGCTAGGGGCCGTAACGCCGATAGTCGAGGCGCTTCGCGACACAACCGAGCCTTGGTCCGACGCTGGCGCCGGCCGGTCAACAACGTCCCGAACCACGGGCATGGAACCGTCGCTGACATCAAATTCACGTGGATCGGGACCGCCAACCACCCACTGACCGTCCTTGGTGATCCCGATCGGCACCGGCTCGAAGCGCCCGGTGTCGATGGCGCTGAGAACACCTGCCGCTGAAATACAGGAAATCGAATGCTCGTCCGCCTTACCGCCATACAGTACCATCACGCGTTTTCTACGCATCTCAACCTCAATTCACCAAGACATGATTCTTCAGCCAAGACTAGTCGCCAATGCGAGCAGCACAAGAACGCGAGCGCACATTGGCACAAACCCGATGCAGAACGGGTCGTACATCGTCGTGATGGAAAAGCGCATCGCGATCCGTCACAATCAATGTTTCAGCCGGGTTGTCGCAACAGGCTCCTGAGGGCCTCGCGGCCCGTCCGCCCCCGACCTTTCAGCGTTCCCAGTCGCCACCCATCGCTTGTTCGAGCATCCGGGCGCAATCAATGCCTTCCTCAAGCACGGTTTGCATCGCGCTTGCCAAGGACGTGGGGACGCCGAGCGACTTGCCCATCGCCACGACCGCGGCGGTGGTAGGCACGCCTTCAGCCACGCCATCACTGACCTTCGCGGCCTGTTCGACACTCAGCCCCTTGCCGAGATTCGCGCCGAACGTATAATTGCGGCTCAACGGGGAGGCGCAGGTCGCGATCAGATCGCCCACCCCCGCAAGACCATAGAAGGTTTCCGCCTTGGCGCCGGCGGCCACGCCGAGCTGCACGAGCTCCGAAAGCCCCTCTGACTGGACCATCGCGGCCGTGTTCTCGCCATAACCTGCCCCGCGCGTCATACCTACGGCCAAAGCGACGACGTTCTTGAGCGAGCCGCACAATTCCAAGCCAATCACATCGTCGGAAGCGTACAGCTTGAAATACCTGGTGGCGGCTGCCTGCGCGACGAAGTACGCCACGGCAAGATCGGCGGAGGCCACCACCGCGCCTGTTGGTTCACGCGCGGCGACCTCCCGACTGAGGTTCGGGCCCGAAATGGCCGCGAACCGCTCGGCGGGCAGGCCACCGAGCGCCTCGCGCACCACCTGATCCATACGCTTGTCCGTGGAGCGCTCAATGCCCTTCATCAGAGAAACGACGACGGCATCCTGCGCGATCATCGGAGCGAAGGGCTCCAACGCCTCGCGAGCATGCTGGGCCGCGATGGCGACCACCACGATCCGCGCGCCTTCGACGGCCTGAGCCCTGTCGCCCGTGGCGGTCATATTGACCGGCAGACGTCCGACACTGGGCAGACGCACCTCGTTGCAGTGACGGTCGCGTATGCCCTCCACGATCTGGGGCTCGCGCGCCCACATCATCACGTCGTTGCCCGCGTCCGCGAGCACCTGGCCGAAGGCCGTGCCCCACGCGCCTGCACCCAATACGGCGATTCTCATGACTGTGCCCCCTTGTCCACCATGTTCAGGCCCGGATCGACCCCGCTTTCGCCTATTACGCCATCGGTCGGAGTTTCGGTCGCCAAAGCGGACGAGCCGATTCTCCAATCAAAGTCTTGCGGCCACGGTTTGCGGGTCATCGTGCGAAAATCCCAATAACCCTCGGCCGGAGGCTCCTCACCTCGGATTTCGGCCAGAAGGGCGACCAGGCGCAAATGGACACGTCGGACCAGCTCATCGACCAGCTCCTTTGGCGGTTCATCACCCCATGCACCCATGTCCTTCAACAAATCGCCGTATGGCAACCGATCGTCGAAACAGCTCACCACATTGCGACGCGGCCACGGCCACCACTGATTGATGCTGGCGGCGCCCCAAGTGGCCGAGCAATGAAGCGGAACCTCCCGACCCAACCGGCGCGAAGCCTCAAGAGCAATGATACCGACGCCGGGCTTGAGACTCATCGGCCATTTTTGAGGGTCACGGGTCAGAGTACCTTCAGGCCATAAGGTCAGCGGACGGCCGGAAGCGAGAATCCTGATCGATTCGCTTTCGATGGCCAGCGCCTTGCCGCTGCCACGCTCGACCGGCTGCATGCCGACCAGCTGGAACCATCTGCCGATCAGCGGCCACGTTGCCATCTCCGCCTTGGCCATGAAACGCGGACGACGGCCCTGATGGAAGATCGACATCATCGGGATAAAGACATCATACATCGCGACATGCGTGCAGGCGACAATGAACGGCCCGTTGGTCGGAACGCGATCGTATCCCCATGCCTTCACCCTGCTGCGCTGACGCATCACGATTGAAACGCCTTCAAGCAACCGCGCCGTGGCCCGTGGATTCTGCGCCCCGATTTCTGGCGCGTCTGGCATACGAGGCCCGTTGGGGTAATAACGCGTCACATCCACCAGATTATGCCGCTCACCCAGGCGCGCCACCTGCTCGTTGCTCAACGGCCGCACCGACGAGCGCGGCGAGGGTTTCCCTTTGGAAGTCATAGCGTCCATTGTGCCCCAAGGCACGGAATACCGCTCTTCCGACCGTGATTTCGCGCAGAACCGGCCTTCAGCGGGCAACGGTTTCAATTCCACCGTCACTGCGCGTATGAAGGATCGCCGGCGCACCCCTCTGAAACCGAACACGGCAGGAACGGCCGTTTTGATTTTAGTAGGGCGACATGCGACGATGCCGGATGTCAACTGAATGAAAACCGCGAGCAGAATAAGGTCGAACGGAGGCGGGGTCCGAAAATCAGTCGATATCGGCACCGAGGGCGGCGAGCTTGCCTCGGAAATCGGCGTAGCCACGGTCGATCAGACTGATGCCCTGCACATTTGACGGGCCTTTGGCCGCCAAAGCCGCGATCAAATGACTGAAACCACCGCGCAAATCCGGCACATCGATATCGCGCCCTTCAAGCGGGGTGGGACCGAAGATGACCGCTGAATGCTTGTAATTGCGCTGCTGGAAGCGGCAGGGCAGACTACCGAGGCACTCGCGGTAAAGCTGGATGGTCGCGCCCATCTGCACAAGGGGTTTCGTGAAGCCGAAACGGTTCTCATAAACGGTCTCGTGGACGATCGACAAACCGTTGGCCTGGGTGAGCGCCACGACAAGCGGCTGCTGCCAGTCGGTCATGAAACCTGGGTGCACGTCGGTCTCGATCGCCACGGGCTTGAGGTCCCCGCCCGGGTGCCAGAAGCGGATGCCCTTGTCCGTCACATCGAACTCACCGCCGATCTTGCGGTATACGTTCAAAAAGGTCATCATCTCCGGCTGCGTGGCGCCCTTGACGAAAATGTCGCCGTGGGTGGCCAAGGCGGCACTCGCCCAGGACGCGGCCTCGATTCGGTCGGTCAGCGCGGTGTGGGTGAAGCCTTCGAGTTTCTTGACCCCTTCGATACGGAAGGTGCGATCGACATCCACGGAGATGATGGCGCCCATCTTCTGCAATACGGCGACGAGATCCATGATCTCCGGTTCGGTCGCCGCGCCGGAAAGCTCGGTGCGCCCCTCGGCCTGCACCGCGGCGAGCAGGGTCTGCTCGGTGGCCCCCACTGAGGGGTACGGCAGATGTATCTTCGCGCCGTGCAGCCCATTGGGGGCGGTGATGTGAATGCCGTCGGCATGCTCCTTGTCGACGTTCGCACCAAGCTTGCGCAACGTGTCCAAGTGGAAATCAATCGGACGACCGCCGATGTTGCATCCACCGAGCTGCGGGATGAACGCCTCGCCAAGCCTGTGCAGCAGCGGACCGGAGAACAGAATCGGAATGCGCGAGGAGCCCGAAAGCGTATCCACATCGGCCACATCGGCCAGCTGAACATTCGTCGCGTCAATGGTCAGGATGCCCTTTTCGTCGTTCCATTCGACGGTCGCCCCATGCAGCCGCAACAGATCGGAGACCACATGCACATCGCGAATCTCAGGCACGTTCTTCAGTACGGATACACCGGGAGCCAGCAGAGCCGCAACCATCGCCTTGCTGACGAAATTCTTCGCGCCACGCACTTTGATGGTGCCGTTGAGCGGTTTCCCGCCCACTACGTGCAATACATCGTTTTCTTGTTGTTCAGCCACCACTGCCCCACTTTCATCATTTTCACCGCACGCCGCCATCAACACCGCCCGGCTTCACGATTCTTGACGCCATACGCCTACGCGATTGTGGCGCCGAAAACCGATTTCAATGCCATCCTCTATACAGTGTGCCACAACGGTTGTGGCGGCTCGGTGAACATAAGCCGCAAGTATGAATTTTTCGCGACCAGAAATAGCCGCTTTCCGTGACCGAAGCACGTTGTTCGGCCCGACAAGCTTTCAGCAACCCAATAGAGTTCACCGACACACCCGAATGGACGGTTTTCGGCATAAATACCGGTTCATGACGAAAAAGGGACACTGACAGACACTAAAAGGCCATTTTTCGGCATAACTCAAACTTCATGCCGAAAAAGGGACACCGACAGACACTAAAAGGCCATTTTTTGGCGCAAACACCGGTTTATGCCGAAAAGGAGCCGTCGGATTGGCACGACGCTGAAATGACACCACGCTGAAATGGCTACGCTCCCATTGGGCCGAACCAGTCGCCGCCACCGACCGGGCGCGCCGAGGAAATCGGCCGCTCGGGTTCATGCAGGGCGGGTAGGGTTTTGGGCTTGAATGGGAAGCACTCGGCGCGCTTGGCTTCGTAGGCGGCGATGGCATCCTCATGCTGCAAGGTCAGGTCGATGTCGTCATAGCCGTTCATCAAACGCCAACGTGTGTAGTCGTTGACTTCGAAGGGCAACGTCACGTCGCCGCAGTTCACCGTGCGCTGGACCAGATCGACCGTCATCTCGCGCCCGGGCTCCTGCTCGAGCAGCTTCCAGAGCAGCTCGACGCTTTCCTGAGGCATCACGGCCGCCAGCACACCGTTTTTAGCGGTGTTGCCATAGAAAATATCCGCGAACCGAGAGCAAATCACGACACGGAAACCGTAGTCTTTCAAGGCCCACACCGCATGTTCGCGCGAAGAGCCGATGCCGAAATCCGGACCGGTGACCAGAATCCGTCCCTTATCGCGGTATTCGGGCTGGTTGAGCACGAAGTTCGGGTCGCGCCGCCAGGAGTAAAACAGCGCATCCTCGAAGCCCGTCCTGGTCACGCGCTTCAAGAAGACGGCCGGAATGATCTGGTCGGTGTCGACGCTCGACCTTCGAAGCGGTACGCCCACACCGTTAACCACCGTAAGCTTCTCCATGTTCTGTTCTCTTTCGCTCTTGTCCGACTTGCTATCGTCCGGTCGTTGTTTGATGAATCCAAAGGCTTTGCCGCAACCGACGGGCGGCCAAAACCCCGAACCACCTCCGCCGCCATCCGTCTTCCCGCCCGGAAATGGAGGAACATCACGATTCCATCACATCCGCCGCGAATCCATGTTCACTACAAATCGGCGGGACCGGATATCGTGCCACGGATCGCAGTCGCAGCGGCAACCAACGGGGAGGCCAGATGCGTACGACTGCCCTTGCCCTGACGACCTTGGAAATTGCGGTTCGAAGTCGAAATCGAACGCTCGCCCGGCATCATCTTGTCCTGGTTCATCCCCAGGCACATCGAGCAACCGGCATTGCGCCATTCAGCCCCGAAGTCGGTGAATATCTTGTCAAGCCCTTCGCGTTCGGCCTGCAACCGCGCCCGGGAAGAGGCCGGGACCACCAGCACGCGATGGATGGAATCGGCCTTATGATGCCCCTTCATCACCGAAGCGGCGGCACGCAGATCCTCGATACGACCGTTGGTGCAGGAACCGATGAACACCGTATCCACAGGAATCGACTTGATCGGTGTGCCTGGTTTAAGACCCATGTAGTCGAGCGCCGCGACCGTGGACTCACGCTCGGCGACATCCGCGATGGCGGCCGGATCGGGCACGCTTGCGGTGATCGGCGCCCCCTGCCCCGGGTTCGTGCCCCAGGTGACGTATGGGGCCAGTTCGGCCGCATCAATCGTCACCTCCGCGTCAAAGACCGCGTCGTCGTCGGTTCTCAGCGTCTTCCAGTAGGCCACGGCCTGATCCCACATTTCGCCCTTGGGCGCGTGGGGACGTCCCTTCAGATATTCGAAGGTAGTCTCGTCCGGAGCAATCATGCCTGCGCGGGCACCCGCCTCGATGGACATGTTGCAAATCGTCATGCGCGCATCCATGGAAAGCGAGCGTATGGCCTCTCCGCGGTATTCGATGACATACCCCTGCCCGCCCCCGATACCGATTTTCGCGATAATCGCAAGAATGACGTCCTTGGCGCTCACTCCTTTCGGCAGCTTGCCTTCGACGTTGACGGCCATGGTCTTGAACGGTTTGAGAGACAGGGTTTGGGTGGCCATGACATGCTCGACCTCGCTGGTACCGATGCCGAACGCGAGCGCGCCGAACGCGCCGTGCGTGGAGGTGTGCGAATCGCCGCAGACGATGGTCATGCCCGGTTGCGTCAGCCCGAGGTTCGGAGCGAACGCGTGCACGATGCCCTGGTCGGCGTCGCCCAGCGGATGCAGTCGCACACCGAATTCCTTGCAGTTCTTTTCCAGTGTGGTCAGCTGTTTCGCCGAAACCTCGTCGGGATTGGGTTTGTCGATATCGATCGTGGGGGTGTTGTGGTCCTCCGTGGCGATGAGCAGGTCGGTGTGACGCGGCTTGCGTCCCGCCAGACGCAGGCCTTCGAACGCCTGCGGGCTGGTCACCTCGTGCATCAGCATCAGGTCGATGTAGATCAGGTCCGGAGCACCGTCGCTCACGTGCCGCACCAAATGGTCAGCCCAAACCTTTTCGGCCAATGTGCCACCCATGTAATCTCCTTGCGTCAGTCAATCGGTCCTCGAACGGCTTGCGGGCGCATCACAACTGCGCACCGGCATTGCATAGGTTTCGAGTATCGACACTTCACCTGAAAATGGACACTGTCATTCCGGAATATGAGATATCTGACCGCGTGTGTATTATTCGATTATGGACCCTATGACAGAAGCATCCGATAACAGCCAGCGCGACTTTCCCGTTGACACCTCAATCAACAAAGCCCAGATGATTGTGTCGTCGGATGAGATTCATTCCGGAGTCGGCGTTCTTGACAAGGCGGTAAAAATTCTTGAAGCGTTGGAGGCCGGTCCTGCCACGCTCGGCCAGCTCGTGGTCGCAACAGGGCTTGCGCGCCCGACGGCCCACCGTTTGGCGATTGCGCTCGAACGGCACCGTTTTGCGGTACGCGACCAGCACGGACGCTTTGTTCTTGGCTCGCGATTCGCCGAGTTGGCGGCGGCCGCCGGCGAAGACCGCCTCCTGACCGCAGCCGGCCCCATCCTGCAGACCCTGCTCGACCGCACCGGCGAGTCCGCGCAGATCTATCGCCGGCAAGGCGACCAGCGCGTGTGTATCGCAGCGGTCGAACGTCCGACGGGTCTGCACGACTCGATTCCGGTTGGCGCGATTCTGTCGATGCAAGCGGGGAGCGCTGCGCAAATCCTCACCGCCTGGGAGGAGTCCGAACAGATGCACCGAGGGCTACGTCACTCCAAGTTCACCGTTCAGACACTCGCCATGGTGCGGCGCCGCGGCTGGGCCGACTCGGTCAACGAACGCGAAGAGGGGGTGTGCTCGGTTTCGGCGCCGATTCGCAACGGCTCGGGCCAAGTGATTGCGGCCATCTCAATCTCAGGCCCCTCCGGGCGCATGGGCCCCACCCCAGGCCGCCGTTACGCACCATACGTCATGGCAGGGGGGCGCTATCTGACCGAGACGCTTGCGAAGGCGAGCGCCAGGCAGTAACCCGCGCGGTTCGGGTCTTTTGCCATAGCGCTCACCAGGTTTCCCCCGCGATTCGGCCATTCCGGATATTTGACTTTTGTGATAAAACGTTTTATCATAGGTTGGCATCATTCAACGGAAGAATACGAAATCGAGGATTCATGCCTGACGCAACCTTGTCGCTCTTTGACAACATTTCCGGATCAGTGAGCATAGTCGGCTCGATGAACGCGGACTACACGGTGACCACCGCGCGCCTGCCCCAACCCGGCGAGACCGTCAACGGCGGGCCATTGCAGATCCTGCCCGGAGGCAAATCAGGAAACCAGGCTGCGGCTGCGGCACGAATCGGCGCGAACGTGAGCATCTTCGGCGCCGTGGGCGACGACTCAAACGCCGACTTTCTGCTCGCCCAACTAGGCAACGCCAACGTCGACACCTCACATGTATCCCACGTCAAAGGCGCCAGCGGCACCACCGTCATCACCGTGGACGGCAACGGCGAGAACACCATCGTCTACTCCCCCGGCTCGAACGGCAAGGTCGACGTCGCCTATGTCGAGGCCCAGAAGGACGCCCTTCTCAGCTCATCCGTGCTTGGCCTGTGCCTGGAAAGTCCGATCGAGACCGTCACCGCCACTGCCAAAATGTGCCACGAAGCGGGAATCAAGGTTCTGCTCAACGACTCTCCGTTCCAAGACACGCTTCCAGACGAACTGATTCAATATTCCGACATTCTCCTGGTCAATGAGCATGAGATGGCCCAACTGCTCCGGATCGACGAGCCCCGGGATGGCGACTGGCTGGCGCCGGGCATCGACTGGAGCGCCATCGCCCGCACCATGGCCGATTTCGGATTCGACCAGGCCGTCGTCACGCTCGGCCACGAAGGCGCGCAGGTCATCGAGAACGGACAGGTCGAACACGTCGACGCGACGAAAATCCAAGCCAAGGACACTACCGGCTGCGGTGATGCCTTCATGGGCACCATATTGGCGGGGCTGGCCTCCGGATACGCCCTTAAGGACTGCGCGGCACTGGCCGCCTATGTGGCCGGCTACGCCGCCACAGGCTACGGCGCACAAGCCTCATACGGCACCGCCGACCAGATCCGTGAGTTCTTCGCACCCTCAGACGTCAGGAATGATTCGGTCAGGTAACGGCAATACGGGTCTGAGACCCGGACCAATCCACCGCAACCGAAAAATCGGAACAACCAGCCGAACCTGTGTCCGATAGCTTCATCACGACGGCCATATAGCTGAATTCCAATGGCATAAGGTATTATTGGGGGCATTCTCCACGAAGAAAGGGATCCATTCCCCGGGAAAGGCAGAGTTGACGGCAATGTCCCGCAAAGTGACAATCAAAGACGTGGCCAGACTTTCACACGTCTCGATCACCGCTGTCTCGCTGGTGCTGAACAACCGGCCGACCAGGATGTCGAAGGAAAAGCAGAAACTCATCATTGACACCGCCGAACGACTCCACTACATTCCCAACCAGGCGGCACGAAGTCTGGCCACAAACCGGTCCATGCTCCTGGCGCTGCTGGTTCCTGATATCGAGAACATGTTCTTCGCCTCGCTTTCCAAGGCATTGGAGGATGTAATCGGCAATGACGGATACTCGTTGCTCATCGCCAACTCTGACGACTCGCAGCAAACGGAACATCGGCTGCTCCGGCAATTCGCCGCGCGCGGCGTAGATGGCCTCTTCCTGATTCCCTCACGCGAATCCGCGAAACGGTCGGACGAACTGCAGAAGGACGTCGCCGATCTCGGTTTTCCCGTCGTGCTCACCGACAGACTGGTCAGCGAGCATTGGTGCGATGCCGTAGGTTCGGACAATTATGTTGGCGGCTCGCTGGCGGCGGAGACGCTTCTCACACAGGGGCATCGCCGCATCGCATGCATTTCCGGAGACGGCAGGACCGGCGAAACCAACAGACGTATAGCAGGTTTCAGCAACGCTCTTGACAAGGCCGGCTTCGGCCTAGATCCGGCACTCAATTGCGCGGGAAACTACCGTTTCGACGGTGGATACCGTGCGGCCGATCACATCATCGATGCGCATGCGACAGCCGTGTTCTGCGCCAACGACCTTATGGCGATGGGCTTCATCCAACGCCTTGAGGAACGCGGGCTCAGCTGTCCCGAGAATTGTTCGGTGATTGGTTACGACGACATTTCGCGACGTTTCGGGTTCAACCACCAGCTGACCACCCTCGACCAGAACATCCAGACGCTGGCAGAGACCTGCCATAAGATGATCTCCTCACGCCTTAGTCAGGTCGGAAGCGCTTCCTCGGAGCATCCGTGGCTGACCGATCCACAACAGAAATTCATCAAGCCGAAGCTTATCAGCCGCTCCACGGTCTCACATCTTTAGGCGCTTTCGTTCTCAAGCCATATGATCGACTCGATACCAAACGTTCATTTTCGACCAGTACGCGACCATCGCACCGTCTACTGATTAAAAACGGACGCTCGTGGCATCACTGCCCAGCAAACAGTAGTATTCTCTTCAAACACTTAGATTCCAACGTTTTCGACACCGTTTGATTTGACTTAGCGACCAAATTGCTTTACAATTATGCGTTATATTGATAAAGCGCTTTATCAATATAACGCCGTGAATATGCAACGACGCTACATGGTCGCATCGACAGTGTGGAGTCTTCCAGCAGCCTCAGCGCAAAAGATGAAAGGTCAACAATGAAGAAGATTATCTTAGATTTGGATACCGGCATTGACGATACGCTCGCCATCTCCTATATTCTAGGCAGTCCCGAGGTCGAACTCATCGGCATCACCAGCACCTACGGGAACGTTCTGCTTGATCAGGGCATCCGTAACGATCTTGCGGTCACCGACCTGCTCGGCCACCCCGAAGTGCCGGTATACCGTGGCGAGCCCCACTCGCTGGAAACCGACTCCTTCGCGGTCTCTGACATCTCCGCTTTCATCCACGGCAAGAACGGCATCGGGGACGTCGACATCCCCGATTCGCCGCGCAAGGTCGAAAACGACATGAACGCCGTCGACTTCATCATCGCCTCCGTGAAGAAATACGGCAAGGACCTTACGTTCGTACCCACCGGCCCTGAGACGAATATCGCCAAAGCCCTTCAGAAGGCTCCGGAAATCAAGGATGAAATCGGCAACATCGTCATCATGGGAGGCGCGCTGACCGTATGCGGCAACGTCAGCCCTTGGGCCGAGGCCAACATCTCACAAGACCCTGAGGCGTGCGATATTCTCTTCCGCTCAGGGGCGCCAGTGACCATGGTCGGCCTTGACGTGACGCTGCAGACACTCATGACCTACAAAGATTCCGAGCAGTGGCGCCGGATCGGCACCCCGGCCGCCAAATTCCTGGCCGATATGGTTGATTTTTACATCAAGGCTTACGAGACCACTTCACCGCACCTGGGCGGATGTGGACTGCACGATCCGCTGGCCGCCGCGGTGGCCGTCGACCCGACGTTGATCACCACCCTGCCGATCAACATGCAGGTCGACACGGAAGAGCCGACACGCGGCCGTACCATCGGCGACAATGCACGTCTCAACGACCCCGCGAAGACCGTCAAGGTCGCCGTGGGCGTGGACAAAGAGCGCTTCCTCAATGAATTCATGACCCGCATCGGCAACGTCGCTGCCGCCGCAAAGTGACCGATTTCGTCCAAAATCAATATCGTTCAAAGATAAAGAAACATGACTGAATTTAACGAACAAGCCGTGGCCGATACCACGGACAAGAAAAACGATCCGGAAATCACCAGCGACATGGCGGTCAAGGCCCTCATCCCGCTGCTTATCACCTTCGTCCTCGGAACGCTATGTCTGCAAGGGTTCAACCTCGTCTTCACCCAGGTCGGTCAGGCAGTCGGCGCCCCCAAACAGGCCTCGCTCATCACCGCACTACCCAGCATCGTGCTCGGCATCGTATGCTTCATCTACGGCTCGCTGGGCGACTTCGTCTCACTGAAGAAGCTTGTGACCGTCGGCATTTCACTGCTGCTGGCCGGTTCCGTCTTCGGTTTCGTCGCCACCTTCTTCTTCACGCCGAACATCTGGGTCGTAATCATTGCACGCATCATCCAGACTGCCGGCGAGCAGGTCGCCGGCTCCGTATACCTCGTGGTGGCCAGCAAGTACCTTAAGGATTCTTTGAAGGTCATCTTCTTCGGCATCTTCACTGCCGGCTACCAGGTCTCCGCCGCCATCGGCGTTTTCGCAGCCGGCTGGCTGACCTCGATCCACTGGCAGTACCTCTTCCTGATTCCGGTGGTAACCGTCATCTTCCTGCCCATGTTGCTGCACAACCTACCCAACAAGTCGGGCACCGGGGAAAAGGTGGACGCTTGGGGCTTCGTGCTGTTCGGCATCGCCACAGCGTTCCTCACCCTCTTCTTCTCCTACAACGCCTGGTGGATGATTCTCGTGGCCGTGCTGCTTTTCTTCGCCTTCGCGGTCTACATCAACAAGGCGAAGAACCCCTTCATCACCCCGGACTTCTTCCGCAACAAGCGCTGGATCATGGCCATCAGCCTCATTCTGCTCTTCTACCTGCCGAACTACTCCTTCTCACCGATCTTCAACGCAATCGGCAGTGAAATCCACCACCTTGACACTCGGAGCATTTCGCTCTACATCGTGTGGGCCTTCATCGTGGCGGCGATCTGTGGCACCTGCTCAGGGTGGATCATCGACAAGATCGGCCAGCGTACGGGTATCTTCCTGGCGGGTGGCCTGCAGCTGGTCGGGCTGATAGCCGCATCGTTCCTGGTCACGGCCAGCCCGATGGCTCTGGTGATCGCCGGATGCCTTTACTATGCGGGAACCGGCTTGCTGTATTCGCCGATCGTCGACACCGTACTGGGCACCCTGACGAAGGACGAATCCGGCCGAGGAGTCGGTATGAACGATCTGGCGATGAACGTCGCCGGCTCTGTCGGTATCGCCATCATCGGCGGTCTGATGACCTCGAAACCGCTGACCGGTTTCAGCCTGTCCGGAGCCACCGGTTCGACCGCAAACTACGGCAACCTCTTCCTCGTCGCCGCCATCGCAACAATCGCGGGCCTCGTGATCTTCGGCGTTTTCAACAAGAAGATTTACGCCACCGACAAGAAGTGACGCATCCTTGGAGCCGTCATCATGCATGACGGCTCCAGAAACCTGAAAACCTTACGGCTCGACGGCCTTGCGGTTCGATAAGCACCGCAAGGCCGTTTTATTGAAAGCGCGTGAGCTTGACTTTGTCGCAAGCCTTCTCGCATGACGATTACGACGTTTCCGATACAGGAGTCGCGGACGTCGTAATCAATCGCCCACTCCGGTTCCAAACAAACGGCTGCGCAGCCCTTCCCCATAATTGTTGTTTACCTCGAAGAAATCGGTGAGACAGATAAACGGACGGATCGTCACGGGCCACCTTCAACGTAAGTTCAATTCACTACCCGGTAACATCAATTTGACAGAAACCGATAAATACCCCTACAATCATGCCTCGTGTTGATAAAACGCTTTACTGACACGAAACACAGTGTCATGCAATGGCGCTGTCTGGTTGTTTTGGTAGTTCTGAAAAGGAACTTCTGAATAACCGGAAGCAAGGACGAAAGGGCATCAATGAAGAAAATCATCCTGGACTCGGATCCCGGGCACGACGACGCCATGGCGATTCTGCTGGCACTCGGCAATCCCAACATCGATCTACTCGGAGTGACGACGGTCGGAGGTAACCAGAGCCTCGACAAGGTAACCTACAACGCGCGCTCCGTACTCGAAATGGCACATGCCACTGACGTACCGGTCCATGCCGGATGCGATCGCCCGATACTCCGTCCCCTCGAAGTCGCAGCCTCGATTCACGGCAACACCGGACTCGACGGCGTAGAGCTGCCTGAACCTACACGGCCGTTAGACGAAGGCCACGCCGTCAACTGGATCATCGACACCGTCATGTCGAACGAGCCCGGGACCATTACGCTCGTACCGACCGGACCGCTGACCAACATCGCCATGGCCGCGCGCATGGAGCCACGTATCGTCGATCGCGTCAAGGAAGTGGTGCTGATGGGTGGCGGCTACCACGTCGGCAATTGGAGCGCCGTGGCCGAGTTCAACATCAAGGTGGACCCGGAGGCCGCCAAGATCGTATTCAACGAGCCCTGGCCCGTCACCATGGTGGGTCTCGACCTGACGCATCAGGCGCTTTGCACTCCGGAAGTTCAGAGCCGCATCGATGCCATCGGCACCCCCTTGGCGCACTTCGCCAGCCAACTGATGGACTTTTTCCGCAAATCCTATCAGGACAATCAGGACTTCATCAATCCTCCTGTGCACGATCCGTGCACTGTGGCGTACCTCATCGATCCGTCGGTCGTCGCCACCAGGCGCTGCCCCGTTGACGTGGAAACCGCCGATGGCCCGGCATTGGGCATGACCGTCGCGGACCTTCGTGGCCCGGAACCAAGTGCCGATGAATGCCACACACAGGTTGCCACGAAGCTCGACTTCGAAAAGTTCTGGGCCCTCATCATCGATGCCATCAAGCGTATCGGCTGATTGCCTCAGCCGTATCCGCCCCAACAATCGTCTTCAATCGCAATGACCTCCGACACCATCGGAGCAGATCACTACATAACAGAAAAGCACAACATGACTAATAACACCAAACAGAAGCCTAACGGCACAGGGAAAATGCTGGATGAGGGCGGCAAGTCCATCGTCGCGTTGATGGCGGCACTGCTGGTCGCGATCTTCGCCTTCCAGCTCAACGCCTCGATGCTTTCACCGGCCCTGACCACCATGGAACACGAACTCAATACCAGCTCCGATCAAATAGGCCTGACCCAGACCGTGTTCTTCACCGCCGCGGCACTCTTCTCATTGTTCCTGCCTCGTCTAGCCGACTTGGTGGGACGTAAGAAGGTACTGCTGGGCATCCTTATCGCCACCACCCTGGGTTGCGCGGTATCCGCACTGGCTCCGAATGTCACGATCCTGATGCTGGGTCGAATCCTGCAAGGCTCCGCCGGCCCCATGGTCCCAATGTGCCTGATCATGCTCCATGTACGCGTTCGTGAGGAAAAGCGCTACACCAAGCTCATGTCCATCCTGACCTCGGTCAACGGCGGCATCGCCGGCGTCGACGCCCTCCTCGGCGGATGGCTCGCCGGCACGTTCGGATTCCGTTCCGTCTTCTGGACCATGGCCGGCATCGCCGCCATCGCGATAATCCTCGTAGCCGTCGCGACCGATGAATCCACTGCGGACGATACACCGAAGATGGATTGGCTCGGCGTCGTCTGCCTCGGTATCGCCTTCCTCGCCGCATATCTGGCCATCAATGAAATCCAGAAACTCGCCAAGGCGAACTGGCTCATGGTCGCCGTGCTTATCGTAGTGGCCGCCATCTTCTTCGTGGCATTCTGGCAGGTTGAAAAGCGCAAGAAAGACCCGATGGTCGCCGTGCACTATCTCAAGCAGCGCCGCACTTGGGGACTGCTTTCGACCACCCTGTTGACCATGACCGGCATCTTCGCCGTCATGAACGGCGTAGTGCCCGCCATCGCACAGGATCCGAAATTCGGCACCGGACTGAGCGCCAGCGTGGTTCCGTTCGCCACATTGACCCCGTACGCTCTCGTCGGATTGATCTTCGGACCGATTGCAGGTCAATTGGCCAGCCGCTTCGGCTACCGCCGCGTATTGCGCGCCGGCATGCTCGTCACCCTCGTCGGCACCCTCTTCGGCATCTTCGTGGCACACAATCCTGCCATCTGGACGCTCGTACTGATTTCGGTCATTCTCGGTCTCAGCTACGCAGGCACCACAAACATCATGCTCAACGGACTGGGCATCGTGCTCTCCCCGAAGGACAACACCGGGTATTTGCCCGGCATGAATGCCGGCGCTTTCAACCTGGGTTCCGGCCTGAGTTACGCAGTGCTCTACGCATGCATGAACGCCTTTACCCAGTCCAGCGGCCAGGTTGCCGGTTATTCGGCAGCAATGGTGAGCGGAGTGATCCTACTCGCGTTGGCCTTTGCCTGCTCCTATCTCATTCCCAAGCCGGAAGGCGATGAGGCGTGATTGCCGCATGACCATCTAGTTTGATATCTCGGTGTCCCTGATTATTTTGTCAGGAACACCGTTTTTTTATATCGTTTCGATTCCGCAACCCATTTTCGGATTCATCTAGAACCATAGACTACGCAAATCTGTTCTGCTACATTTAGACATATACGCGAGAGGACAGATATGGATCAATTAGTCTCAAAAAATGTTCACGCAGACCGGCACCAGCGACCCACGCCAGCTCCTTGTACGCCTCAGAACACGCATGTGATTGTAACACAGACAGATAAGCATACGAAACTCGCAAAAAACACTCGGCACCACGTCAAACTCTGGATTCCGGACCAACCGGGCGCGTGGACGATGGCGCTCCTGCCGGCGGTGGGTGGAGTATGTGTCGGCGGGCCATCGTGGAGAAACTGCTGGATGCTTGCGGCGTGGGCACTCTGCTACTGCCTCGACTTCACAGCGGCACGCTGGCTGGCCGTCCGCTCGCATGAAGCGGGCCGAAGCCCGGCGAACCTGCAGCTCCGCGCCAACCAAGTTCCCCGCAGCGACCCCCCATCCAACCACACAACGGGAACGCCTAGCATGCTCCCCCACTCTCGTTCGCGCGCATTCCTGACTCCGGTGCTGGTTTATGCGTTTCTGGTTGCGGCGGTCGGCCTGCCGCTGTTGGCGCTAACGCCCGAACTGCTCTGGTACGCAGTGCCGTTCGCCGCGCTTGCCACGCTTTCACTGCTCGCCGCATGGCGAAGGCAGGAACGGACGCTGTGGGGCAACGCAGTCTCAGTGCTTGCGGCGGGCTGCATCACTTTGGTCGCCACTGCCATTGGAAATTCGAATTATCCCCATAACGCCGGACTATGGCCCATCTTCGGGCTAGTCCATGATGACACCGACATCCTAGGTTCGCCATTGCTGCCCGTCAACGGAATTATCGCGGCCGTCGCCTTCATCCTGACGGAATACGCCTCGGTGCTATTCGTCAAGACGATGATTCGCGAGCACGGCAACAAGAAATATTACATACTGTCGCTCACATACCATCTCACACTGTTCGCGCTGACCTCCGTCTACATCGGCTTCAAGGCACCAATCGGTCTCATTGCCTTGCATGCCCGGCCAACCGGTCTGCCCGCCAGCAAGCTCGACCCTATTGCAGGCCGGCTCTGGCTTGGGGCAGCACTCATCCTCCTGCTTCGCGCCGTTTTCCTGCCGCTGACGCGAAAACGTTTGAAACCGCTTCACATCGGTATCGTCGAGATATTCACAAGCCTGATGAACTTCGTTTGCATTGTGGCCGCATTGGGTTGAGAGGGACGGATAAAACAGCGTCTTTCGTCACATTTCTCTCCGGGTCTGCGCCCGTCCTGCGACCCCAACGGCCAAAGAGAACTTTGACGCATTCCGCCCTCGTCGGGCAGATTGACCTGAGGCTCAGACAGATCCGTTTATGCGGCACCGCATTGTTCCGGCGTTCCTCGGTATTCGACCGCGTGTGATTCGGAAGCATTGGCCAACAAACACGGACGTCTTAGGAATACCTCCCGATGACATCAACGGAGGTTTCAATCGGCCTTTTCATCTTGACAGGTAAGGGTTGCCGGCGATGACGAAGCGGCGCATACGGTCCTTGGCCTTCGTGATGCCGATACGTTCGGTGGCCTCGACGCACTCACCCGGGCGCAGCGGCGCAGATTCGAGGCGCAACGGGGGTTCGCGCAAATCGTGGTCATAGAGGTCCATATCGATGCCGAGCGTTTTACACAGTTTCGCCGGACCGTTGAAACTGTCGCGGACCCGTCTACCCGGGCGACGACGCGCTACGAACGACTCGATATTGGACGATGCCCCACCATCGTCGGCAGAGGCGTCATTTCGAAGTGCCACATCGGGAGCAGCGAGATCATTGCCATCAGCGACGGAACCGGCAGAATCATCCATACCAATATCTTCCATCCGAGACCGGGAAGAGGTGTCGTCAGCCGCCTTCACGCCTTCAACAGTGCCACACGAACCGGATCTCGGAACAATACCGGCGCTGGCATGGTCCGGGATTCCAGCCACGGAAACCGGCTCGACTGCACGGATGAGGACGCCCGCGCCGAATCCGTTCTCGAAGGCCGTGACGTTCATGCAATAGTGCATTCCGTAAATCAGGTAGATATATGCATGGCCGGCGGGGCCGAACATGGCGCGGTTGCGTTCGGATCTGCCGTGGAACGTATGACTTGCCGGGTCGAGTTGGTCATAGGCCTCGGTCTCCACGATGCGCGTGGTGACGCACATGCCGTCGAAATCGCGCACCAGCAGGCAGCCAAGCAGGCCACGTGCCGCAGTGTCGGCATCAGAGTCCAAAAAATCAGGAAACATAACGCAATTGTCACCTGCACCCACGATATGGCCGAAAGCGCCCAGGGAGGGGAACCGGCACTCAATCCAACGGTCTGTCGAAACCCCTACATGAAGTTCCTGCTGCTTCGAGCCCGGCTATCAACCGCGCTGGCGACTCCGGCACGCCAAGAATGCGGGATTCACGCCGAGCAGGCTCGCCTCCTGTGCGGTGCGTCCGGTCAGCAGCAAATCGGTCCCGGTCAGATCCGCCGTGGTCGCAGCCCCAACCAACGCCATCAACGAGCGCACCTGGTTCTTCCATGCGTTGATTTCCGCAGTGAGTCCTTCCGGCCCTCGGGATGCAAGGACGTGGAGGAAGTGCCCCGACACGCCGACGGCACGCGCACCCAGCGCAAGCGCCTTGACCACGTCAAGGGGCGTGCGCACCCCACCCGATGCAAATACGGTGAGGCCGGCGACACCCTCCGTTGCTCCATGAGCATCGACGGCATCAGCGGACGCCGGGAGGTTTTGGAGGCCACCCAAATGCGCGTCCGCAATCATGCTTCCACTCGATGTCTCTGGGCCCCGGACGGAACGGATCCCCAATCCATCGGAGCGCGACGCATTGCGGGCTCCGTCATCGTCCTCACCCGCTTCGATCAGGGCCAGCAAACACAGCACGGTCGACTGCCCCCAACCGTCGAGGTAGGCGTACTCATGCCCGGCACGGCGCGCATTTTCGATGTGCGCAAAATCGGTGCCGCCGCTTCCGCTGACATCCACCGCCCGTACACCCAGCGAGGCCAAACGCCGCACCGTGGACGCGCTCATGCCGAAGCCGACCTCTTTGACCACCACCGGCACCGGACACGCTTCGACAATCGCCGCGATCCGATCCGGCCATGACGAGAAATCACGCGCGCCCTCTGGCATCACAATCTCCTGCGCCGAGTTGAGATGAATCTGCAAGGCGTCGGCCCCGATCATGCGCACCGCAGCAAGCGCCCCTTCCACGCCGACATCGGGACCGACATTCGCAAATACAAAACCTTCAGGGTCCCACTGACGAATCGTGGCGAATGACTCTTCAAACGCGGAGTCACGCAATGCGGCTCGCTGGGAACCCGAGGCCATAGGGACCGAAGCGGCCTGAGCCACCTGCGCGAGCGCGGTATTGATGGCACCGGTTTTCACCGACCCGCCGGTCATGGCGTTGATATAGAAGGGGCTGTCCCAATGCGTTCCCAATGCATCAACCGAGATATCGACCTGTGACGGGTCGATACTCGCCAGGCTGTGGTGGACGAACCGCACGTCGTCAAAGGCATTGGCGCGCTGGTCGGCATGTTCCGCCAAAGCCAGACGCACATGGTCGTCCTTACGATTCGAACCGGCGGCGCCACACGTGGGCATGCCATGATACGAAGAGTTTTTATGGCTTCCGGCCGAACCAGCCGTTCCGACCCTTTCGACGCTTTCGACGCTTTCAGCGTTTGGGGCAGCCATCGTTTTCGTTGGACGATCACCGTCATGCGGGCTTGCAAGCGCCGAAAACCAAGGAAAATCAGCCGACTCGGCTTTGCCGGGATCTGCCCCCCATGACCCGATTTCGATTTGGTTGGCTTCATCCAGGGCCAGGTCAAGTGGCACAATGCCCTTCTCGCGCCATGCCTGAGCGATCTTGTCGCGATCTACTTCCGGCCCGACGATCGCCAAGCCGCAATCACCGCCGCCGGCGCCGGAACTCTTGCCAGCACCGCCATGCGCCTCGGCCACCTCAGCCAGTTCCCGAAGCATCGGCGTCTCGATGAGTGTGCCCGTGAACGTTGAAAGCCCGGCCAGCAGCATTCGCGCCTGACGGATGGAGTCGTACGTGCGCCGCTCATCATCCGCCTCAAGCGCATCGGCCAATGCGTTGACGCATGCATCGCTGCGGTCGAGAAAATCGTGGTACATCCGTTCGCGTTCGGCGGCGCCCCTGCCTTGGACCCGGCTGACCAGATTCGGCGTCGAAGCGGGATCCCCGGTCCAACCGACCATGAACCCCAAGCGGTTGCCCGCCCCCAAAGCATGCAATCGCGCCACACTGAGCCCCGGCCACGGCATGTCGATGAGCTCGGACAAGGGTGTATCCTGCAACCGCGCTACGACCCACTGTCGTTCGACCGCCGTGAAACGGATGCATCCGCCGAACAGGCTCGCCGCAATATCTCCTCCGGAACCGACCTTCTGTGCCCGGCTGGCCGCGGCGAACGCAAGCTTGTACTGCTGCATGGGGGTCAGGTCAAGCCTGTAGAAGTCCAGAAGCGCACGCATGGTCGCCACGGTCACCGCCGCAGAGGAACCGAGGCCGTATTTGCGTCCGGACTTATCGTCAAGCTCGCTTTCAATCGTCACGTCATAGATTGTGAGCGCCTTGCCGCTTTCGGTGGCCAGCTCCTCAACCGAGTGAATCACGGAGAGGATGAATGCCGCTCCGGGCTGTTCAAGGTCAGGCACCGCCCGGCCGGCACGCCGACGCCAGGTCACCGATGCCTCAGGATGGCCTTGGGAATGGATGCGTCCGACTGGTTCGCTATCTGCCACCACGGCACCGTCCGACCCGGTTACGCATTCGGTCACCTTCGCGGTGAGCCAACGATTCACTGCCACGAGTATGGCAGGATGACCGTGCTCAACCACCGCGTACTCACCAGCCACATAGAGTTTGCCCGGCGCCGCTGCTATGCCACTGCGCACTTCCTGGCCTGACGCACCACCACCCGTCATCTCGACTTCCGCCCTTCTTGCATCTATTCGCCGTTTTCGCCCTCTTCAGACCATAACGCGTTACTCTCGGTCGTCCACACAAGGATCGTCCAACACCATACCCACCTTAACTTAAGCCACGAAAAGACCCGTTCCGGGCAATATCGTCCACTCTGCACCAAATACCCCCGATAACCGCGCCTTTTCTTGCATGGCATTCATTCCGCTGGCACATCGGCATCACGCATGGACGGTATGCCACACATAAAAAAAGAGGATTATTGCTCACAACGTGTGTCTTATGTTCAGTGCGGGGCACGGTGACCGTAAGGCTTGCGGGATGTCTTTATGGTTGCCGTCGCTAATCGTCCGGTCGAGTTCGCCGTTCCGCGGCCGCGTGGTAGCGTCGGCGTCAGTGAAGGCGTACACCGGAGCCGGGGCGATGAATCTCCACCTCGCATTGAGGAACCCGCTCACGCAAAGCCGCGGCGACGGCCCGGGCATCGCGAGCGTCAGCCAGAACCTTCACATTCGGACCCGCATCCATCGTGGACCACGCACCCAGCCCGGAGTCACGGATGCCATCGACCGCACGCAGCACCGCAACCGTGTCGGGCAGCCAGTAGAGAACGGCGGGACGTGAAGCCATCATGGCGGCATGCATACCGAACGCATTGGCCTCGGTGATTGCGCCGAGCCGCTCAAGATCCCCTTGACGTATCGCATTCAACGCCTCATCGAGATCAACGGCGCATGATTCGACCCATGCCGGATACAACGGCGAGGTGGCGACCGTCCTACGCATCGCCTCACGACTGGAGACCGGCTTGAGATCCGATGAGACCAGAACCACGATAACCGCCAGGTCAAGAGAACCCATGTCAACGGGTTCGGCATAGGAAGTCTCGTCGTCATGGCCCGCATGCCACTGCACCAAACCGCCGAACACCGACCTGCATGCCGAGCCGGACCCCCGCCGCGCGAGCCGCGACAGGTCGCGTGGACTCAAATCCATGCCCGCGGCTTTGGAAGCGGCCGCCGCCAGAGCCGCGAAGGCCGAAGCGGAACTGGCCAGACCCGCTCCGAATGGCACGGTGTTGTGCGAGACGACGCGGGCCGGCAGATGCAGACCGGATTGGGCACGGACGATGTCAAGGAAGCGAGAGACGCGATCGAGCGCCTTACCTTGCTGCGGGACATCGTCGATGGTCAGGCTGTCGGCGCTTTTGATGTAGTCATAGATTTCGCGACAGTCGACCCCGGAACCGGAACCGCCGGCGACGTCAGCGTCTTCCTCGCCATCCACCTTGTCGAAAAACTCAACCGTCGTCCGGGAGGTCAGACCGTCGAGCGTAAGCGAAAGACTGGAGGCACGCGGGATGATAAGTTCTTCGTCGGCTTTGCCCCAGTACTTGATCAACGCGATATTCGCATTTGCGCTCGCGGTCGCCACACGCGGGTTCGCGACATCCGCCCCAACCTCATTCGGGGCGCTTTGCCGAACCGGCACATTCGATTCCCTTGTCTTCACAATCTGCGACTGTACCCCGTCCGCGGTTTCTTCCGTCACTCAATTGTCCATTGTCCACCAAATCCACGGAATTGACGCGACATTCACGAAACGGCGGCGGCAACGATCGTAGCCAATGGCCGAAGGACCGGAATCACACGGACGGCCCATCGGCCTACTGTTCGACCTCGCGCCCGGTCGCCCCACCACCGACCTCTCCTCCGTCGACGCCATCAGCCGAGCCGGCCGCATCAATATCAAGCGGGTACGTCCACACCTCGCGGGCGCCCTCGCTCAACAGCGCGACGCGCACACGCTGGGCGGTGACGGCATCCGGGGCGAGCGCGATCAAGCATCCGCCCAGACCGCCGCCGGTCATTTTCGCGCCGACCGCACCGGCACCACGGGCCGCTTCGACCAGCCGGTCAACGAACGGGTGACTGACCTTGAGGCCTGCGAGCAGATCATGCGCGCGATCCATGCGCCCGCCCAACGGCAAGACGGCGCCTCGTTGCAAATCCTCAACCGATGCGCGGGCCAGGCCGCCCAATTCATCCATGGCTGCTTTGACACGCCCGTGGTCGCGCGCATCCTGCTCACGCACCGAACCGACCGCCTCGCGCGTGCTGCCCTCGATCCCGGAATCCGCGACCACAAGATAGGCCGGCATGTCAATGGCCATGGTGCTCATCTCGCCCGATTCGAACACGACCGTGTCGAATGAGGAGGTGGTTGCCGCGTCCAATCCGGAGGGATTGCCGTGGGTGATGACCTCGGCCTCGTTCGTGAGTTTGAGGATGTCGGCATGGCTGGCTTGGATATCGCAGGCGTCGAGAATCGCACGGATCACGGCTCCCGCGCTAGCCGCCGACGATCCCATGCCGCGGCCGGCCGGGAACGTGCTTTTCGTGGTCACATCGAACGCCTGGTCGGGGCAGCCCGCGAAGGCCGTGGCGACCTTCACCGCCTCTTCGACGCCGCCGAACCGCGTGCCGGCATCAGCCAGTGCGCCATCGTAGTCAAGCGCGTGAAGACGATCCTGCGGAGGAACGTTCCGCCTATGAGGCGACATAGCGTACGTTTTCGAGTCGACCCCCGCGCTGTCGGCGCCCTGAGTACCGGATTGTTCACCGCGAACCCCGCGGGCAATCGGCTTGACCCACGCCTCCATGGTCAGCGCCCGAATCGGCACGGCTACGGCCGGGTATCCATAGACCACGGAATGCTCCCCCATCAGGATCACTTTCGCCCAAGTAACCCCGTAGCCTGCGTGAACCGCACCCATATACCGCGTCCCTTCAACCTGAGGCCGGACACCACCCGGCCCTTTCCGACGCAACCAAGTCTAGGAATCGTTTTGTGAACCCGACGCGAACACAAGTAAAGGAATTGAGAAGAGTGGCTCACGTCACCGCCTGCCGACGGACCAAAAGGTTCACGCTGGCCGCTAGCGTAGAGCTTATGACAGAGGGCTGTGTTCCATCCAATATCATCGTGACCGGCGGATGCGGGTTCATCGGGTCGAACTTCGTGCATTATGTTGCGGAAAACCACCCCGAGACACATGTGACGGTGCTCGATGCCCTCACCTATGCGGGCAACGTCGACAACATCGCAGGTTTGCCGGACAATCAGGTAGAGTTCATACAGGGCGATATCCGCGATGGGGAATTGCTCGATAGGATCGTTCCGGGTCATGATGCGATAGTCCATTACGCGGCCGAGTCCCACAACGACAATTCGATTGCCGACCCGGAACCCTTCGTCAGAACAAACGTCGAAGGCACCTTCCGTTTGCTTGAGGCGGCACGCAAATACGACGTGCGTTACCACCACATCAGCACCGACGAGGTCTATGGCGATCTCGCCCTTGACGATCCGCGCAAGTTCACCGAGCGGAGCCCGTACCGCCCCTCCTCGCCGTACTCCTCGACCAAGGCGTCGAGCGACTTGTTGGTGCGGGCCTGGCACCGCACCTTCGGCGTGCGTACGACGATTTCCAACTGCTCGAACAACTACGGTCCGTATCAGCACGTCGAGAAGTTCATTCCGCGACAGATCACGAACATCCTCGATGGCGCACGCCCCAAGCTCTACGGTAATGGCCGGGACGTGCGCGACTGGATTCACGCCGAGGACCATTCGAGCGCGGTCTGGACGATTCTGACCAAAGGCCGTATAGGCGAAACATATCTGATCGGCGCGAACGGCGAGCGCGACAATATCACCGTTTTGCGTGATATCCTGCGCGTGATGGGCAAGGATGCGGACGATTTCGACCGGGTCGGGGATCGCCCCGGCCACGACCGTCGTTATGCCATCGACTCCACCAAGCTACGAACCGAGCTGGGCTGGCGACCGGAGCACACCGATTTCGAGGCAGGAATCAGGCAGACGGTTGCCTGGTACATTGAAAACGAAAGCTGGTGGCGCCCCGCGAAGGCTTCCACTGAAGCCAGATACAGGGAGCAGGGCCGGTGATTCCGACACGCACCTGCCAGTCCAACGCCGGGGACGGCATGAAACGATAGTTGGCGGAACGGCCGGATCATTAACGCACGACGACTCGGGGCAGTCAAAACGCCGGGACATATCGGGTGAATAAACAAGGTCAATCCGAGGTCAATCCGCCTTCGGCCTATGCAGCAGACAGATCGCGAAAGCGGCAATGGTCGGTCCGTCAACGATTTGCCCCTGCGAGACGAGCCCCTTCAGTTCGGTATCGGGAACCCAACGCATCTGGGACAGCTCCCAATCCGAGCCGGTTGCCGGAACGTCGACGCCAGACAGCGGCACCTGCGCAATGGCCGCGCCCCTCTGAACGTCGGAGTCGAAATCGATGCGAACCACCGCCGCGTCGTCACGCAGGACCCCGGTGTCATTATGAATATTTTGGATCACATCGGCCTGAGAGGCATCGGCCTCTATCCCGGTCTCCTCGCGCAGCTCACGCACGGCGGTTTGCGTCGCGGACTCGCCGGACTCGCCCATTCCACGGGGGAACTCCGATTCCCGGCTCCTAATGCCGCCCTCACGAAAACCGTTCTCCCGGCGTCCAACCGCAGCGGCGGCTCATCATCTTCGACCCTCGACATTGAATCATCCATGCTTTGGCACTTGCCTTTTATTGTAAAGCAGAGGCGATTGCCCCGTCTCGAACCTGCCAAAACCTCTCGTTCGTGAGCATTCCATATACTTGACGGCATGAGCTTTTACGTGACCGCCGTCGTCGTCTCATACAACCGTGCAAAACTGCTGAACGAGTGTCTTGACGCCATATCGCGACAGACCCGTCCCGCGGATCGCGTGATCATCATCGACAACGCCAGCACCGACGGTGCCTACGACGTGGCCCGCAACCACTCCGTGGGAGCCGAGGTCGTCCGACTGGACCACAACGTCGGCGGGGCGGGCGGGTTCTGCGCAGGCATCGCTCTGGCCGTCGCCGCAGCCGACTCAGGCCACGCGGACGGACATGAAGCACAAAGCGGCGATGCCCAGGACACCCGCCACTACATCTGGCTCATGGACGACGACACCATGCCGACCCCGACCGCTCTCGAGGAGCTGCTCAAAGCCACCGGTCAGGCGGCCAAAGCAAACGGGGCATGGCCGACCGTCCTCGGTTCACAGGCACGTTGGATCGACGGACGCATACACACGATGAACAGACCCCGCGAACGCAGCAAGCTCGAGGGATTGCGCGCGAACACGGCAAGGCACCTTCACGGGTCGACCAACGCCTACCAGGTCCGCTCCCTTTCCTTCGTCTCCTGCCTGGTGAACGCTACGGCCATCCAACACCGCAAGGCCCTTCCGGTCAGCGCCTACTTTTTATGGAACGACGACTTCGAGTACACCTCACGGCTGCTTCGTGACGGCATAGGATATTACGTCCCGCAAAGCGAGGTCGTGCATAAAACCAGGACCTTCGGTTCAAGCGATGCCGATCCGGGCGCTCGCTTCAGGTTCGAAGTACGCAATAAAATCTGGATGCTACGATTCGCACGGCGGGATTTCAAGCCGCTCGAATACATCGAGCTGGTGCTTAAAACCATACGACGATTCACATTGACGGTGATACGCGCGAAGGATCACACGCTTATATGCCACTACTTCAATCAAGGTTGGCATGAGGGCTGGCGCACCGAACCCGCTTCGAACACAACCGTGCTGGCAGGCAATCTCCAAGTCATCGACGCGATCAACGACATCATGCACTGATCAGCGAAACGTGAATATCCTGCCGAGAACGGGAATCCTCGCACACAGCCGCGTAATGGCGGCGCACAACAGAAACACCGCAACGACCAGCAGGAAATCGACCACAAGCGCGGCCCACGAAGGCGTGGATACCGGCAGACGAACCCCATGTTTCGCCACCAGCCAGACCATGCACAGAACGGGGATATGCAGCATATACACCCCGAACGTATTCGAGCCCAGCACCGTCACCGCCCTGGCGGCCCCTGACGGCAGGCGAAGCGGAAGGAACAGCACAAAAAGCAGCACGGCCAGAGCCGCGACGGGCAGCATAAGATTGTAATCGACACTTACCGGGACCCTCGCCTGATAGACGGCGATGCCATATGTCGCCGCCCAGCACAATATGATGCCCGCCGACATGCAGACCTTCCATTTCACGCCGAGGCGCCATGCACGATCCGCCTTACCGAGCCCGGCGACACCACGTGCGACAAGGCCGCCTACGAAGGCGTACGCCAAGGCGTTCGCACAGCCGCCGAAAACACCGAATCCCTCAAGCGGGTCGATAAGACCCTGAATATCACGGCCGGTCCATGTGGAGAACATTGACAAAACAAGTTTGGCGCTCGGCAGAATCATGGTGAACGTCACCAGCAATATGCCGAACCAGTCGGAGACCTTACGGTCGGCGGCGGAAAACACATATTTCGTGACCGGCAGCATCACATAAACGGCCACCAGAGCGTTCAGGAACCAGAAATGCCCCACGGGATTTCTGCCTAGCACATTGTTGCCCAACAGAAAGAGCGTCAGATCCCAAACACCGAAACGGGAATCACCGAAAATGCCGAAACCCACCGCATAGATCACTCGCCAGATCTCCATGAACACCACCGTCCTGGCCATCCGACGAACATCCTTGTGCCAGTCCAAAGGCTCGGTGAGCAGCAACGCCCCATTCACCAAAAAGAACAGCGGGACGCACACCCGGGTCAAGGCGATGACAAGATCGCCTACAACCGTATTCCGTGGAAAATCCAAGGTGTAGCCGGGAGAATGCAGCAATATGACCATCAGCATCGCGAACGCCTTCATGCAGTCATACCCCAGGACGCGCCGCCTAGAGTGCATAGACACCTTCTTTCGAACTCAGCCACCCGACGACGCCAGGACCGGACCCATTGCAACTTGCCCATATGATATCTCAGGCAGTACTTTAAAGCCCCCTGGATGCGCTAGTCCAAGCCCAAGGCAAAAAGATCAGGGAACCACCCGACCCTGCGCCTTGTCACCATAACCGAAGCCACGCTTCAGCGGTCTACTCCCCGCCGCATGCCGTGATGCGATACAGCACGGCGCGCCCCTGCCTGGCGACCGGCCTCATCGCACCGTGAACGACCTTCAGCCCCTCGAACATATCATGTTCGGAATCCTGCACATACGGACCTCCCATGTCGAGATACCAATGCAAGTCGTTGCGCTTGAGTACGGCACAGACCCCGGAATCGGTCTTGATGTTCCCAAGATTCTGCGCCACATACCGGTGATCGGCATCCCAGAACATGAAAAGATGCGGATAGTAGGGCACCCGCCCACCTGCGCCGAGCAGGAAACCGCTGCCGTTCCACGGGTCGGACACCACCTGTTCGTCTTGCGGGACGTATACCGCAATATTTTTAAGCATCAGGTACTCATCGCTCGAAAGCATCGGTGAATCCGAACCGTTGGCCGCAAAGGCGTAGGCTTGCGAGACGGACCGGCTCATGGCATCCATCTGGGAGTTCCACGCCACGCATACGATGCCAATCGCCACAGCCAATGCCGCACTTGCCACCTGAACGACACGGGGCATACGTGACGAGCCGGACGAGCGTGGTAAACCAGACGACAAGGCATCCATCGACCGGCCCATCGAACCGCCCTCCGCGCCATCAAACGTTTGGGAGCCATGTGATGCTTGAGCACCGCCCCTCCAGACTGCAACACACCTTAAGATCGCGTCAATCGCCCAACAGATCAGCGGCACCGTCACCATCGGCCAAGCGGAGAAAAGACGCCGCTGGTCCTTGTACCACAACGCCGTTACGACCTTGGACCAATCGGCATGCGTCCCAGCACAACTGACGAAGACGAACCCGACCAGCGCATAGGAGGCCAAAAGCAAGTAGACGGGCGCATGCGCAGGCATATGGTCGCCATCCGTTTCGAGGCGCAACATTTGCATTGCGTCCCGGGCGACCAGCCACAGCACAGCGATAGCGACGCACAGCGCCAGAGCAACGACCGTCAGCACGGCAACGGGCCAGTAGACAGGAAGACGCCGGTTGCCTGCATCGATGGGCCGGCCGGTCAACCAGCGCACGATGGCGGACGGCATGTTCTCGGTGGGCCGCGCAGGGGTGCCGTTCAAATGCTGCGAGATGGGACGGTTCGCATGCGTGCCGCTCAAATACAGCCTGGCGAAGATTCTGAACGCAACACCGGCAAACGCAAGTAAAAGGATCACGGTCACGCAGCACACCACACGGAACACCAGTCTATTGCGACTACGGAGCGTTTTCAACACGTTATGGAACCATACACAGACCAGAGGCGCGGCAGCCAGCAGCACCGTAAAAACCACACGGAAATGGCAGAACGCGACCGCAAACACGCCAACCATAATCCACGCCAGGCCGCCACCGACCACATGCCGGTCCCGATTGCGCCAACCGCCCGTGCACCAGGCCCACAGAAGCGCAAGCAATACCGGAGCAATCATCTGAGCGGCGAACATGGCGTAAAGCGTGCCCCAATCAAGCAGCAGAAAAGGGGCTCCAGCGGCCGACACCGCAAGAATCGGCGCCAGAAAAACGACCACGGCATGCCGTAGGGCATAGGATTGCGGACGCACCTTCCCGATATGGACGCCTTCATCCCCGACGCTCCAAGTCCCGGCACCGGCACCGACATCACGGCCAAGCACAGTACGCACCAGATAAAGCACCGAAACCGGCCACACCAGGGCGGCGAACACCAGCCAGGTGCACGCCATGGCGGGCACAGCAAACCGGGCGGCGTCGGCTCCGCCTGCACCCAATGCGCCGAGCGCGGCGAACTGCTGGAAAGCGATTGGATAGACGTTCCGAACCGGCGGCAATGCGTGCAACGGAGAGGCCTCGCCGGTCATGAGAATGCGCCCGAGCACATTGTAATGGAAGACGGAATCGTAATTCTGCGTCACCTGCTCCGGCGAAGGGACGGCACGCACGAATCTCAACGACACGCTGGCGGCGGCCAACACGAGACCGGCCAAGGCCGGCAATGCCATGACAAAGTGGACGAGCGCGCCGCCATGAGGGACTCCCTGCAAACCGGAGCGCGTAATGGAGGCCGGAACCGCCGTTGCCTCGATGCCCGCCCTTGCATGGTTCGACACGTCACCCTGCGATGTTCC
Source organism: Bifidobacterium bohemicum DSM 22767 (assembly GCF_000741525.1). Lineage (GTDB taxonomy): Bacteria > Actinomycetota > Actinomycetes > Actinomycetales > Bifidobacteriaceae > Bifidobacterium > Bifidobacterium bohemicum. The sequence goes on from NZ_JGYP01000002.1 coordinate 825,372, forward strand.
CGCGTCCATACGACGACGCCTGTATCGCGCAGCTGCCATGCGTACCACAACCACGACGATAAGCGCCAGCAGAGCGGAGCATGGATAAGACATCCAGCCCCAACGAATGTGCAACGGCCGGAACAGTATGCCATCGGCGCCCGCAAGCGCAATCGAGACGACCGGCCCCAAGGCCAACGGTTCCAACCAGCCACGATGCCCGCGACCAGCGGCCAGAGCAATCAGCGCACCAGGCACGTACAGGCCGAATGCAGACCACCATATCAGCGGAATCGCGGCACTCCAAGTCATCAGATGCATCTATTTGCGCCCCCGTGCTCCACGCAGGCCGAACACGGAGATCCCCGCACCCGACCTCCATCGCGTCAGCGCCCTATAGCCGAATCTACGCAGGCGTTCCGGCATAAGCCGGTAGACCGCACGCACCAGAACGTTGCGGAACCATTGCGGCCACGAGGTGAATCCGTCGCGTCGAAACACCCGTTGCAACCGAAGCTCGTCACGGAACATGCTCCAGCCGCCTCGCCGTTCATACGCGCCGAGATCCACACGATAGAGCACGAGGGGGTCGGCGACGTTATGCAGGCCCGCGCCGTTGAGCATCATGCGTTCCCAGAGCAGGTAATCCTCGAACCGTCCTGCTTGTTCCGGGTAGCCACCCACTGCCAGCACGGCCTGCTTGCGGAAGACGACGCTCGGATGGTTCAACGGCGATTGGATACGCGCGAACCGTTGCAGCTCGACACCTTCGGACGGCAATCTCCGGATTTGGCGAGGATGAAGGAATCGTTCGCGCACATCGTACCAATGAGGATTCTCGTCCACGACATCACCGGTCTCAACGATCCCCGTGATTAGCTCTTCATTCCTCCACTGCTCGGCGGAATCTCTTTGTTCAATCATCCCAATGTCGAACATGGCGGTCGACGTTGGCCCCAAGGAGGTGAACTCCTGAATCGCACTACCCACCAGATCGTACCCGGATTGGCCGGTCGAACCCGGAAGATCAGCCTTATCAGTGGCGCTTTCGCCGCCTACGGCTTCGCCACTGAAAACTTGACCGTGACGGAAGTCTCGCTTCTGCGAATCATTCTTGCCGGAACCCGGGTTCGCGCTGTCCGCCGAACCACCGTCCGCTGAACCGTCAGCGCACCCCCGAGCTTTTCCGCCGGCCAGAAGCGGAATCTGGACGGCGAACCGCTCGGGCCGCGAGGCATCGTCACTGTCCGCGCGAGCCACGATGTCATAGCGGCAATGCCGCAGACCCGCGTTCAACGCATGCGCAAGGCCGCGATTGGCTTCAAGCTTCACGACGGTCACTTCAAGGCCTCTGACGGTCGGTTTTACCACGGTGTCGTTCGAGTCGAAAACCGTTATTTCAGTATTGCCGGCGCGTTCGAATTGTTCTTGCAGCCAACGCGAAAGGTCATCCAGAAACGCCTGAATCGAGCTGGCAACCGGCCCGTCCCGCACAACGACGAGTTGCGTAGGCGGCAGCTGCTGGGTCACCGTATTCGAGCGCAACGCAAGTTTCACGTCGTCCAGGCGATCCCCGCGATAGACCGCCATCAGCAACGAGAAGGGAGGGACAAAAGCCATACCATTCCTTTCCGAATGACCGAACGGACGGCTAATCCGAAACCATGACTATGACCAATCAGACTCACCTGAGCATGAGAGGCGAACTCTAGATAACAGGCTTGTTCTGAGGGAAATCAATCTGCGGATTGAACCGAATCGACTTGAGCATCTGCTTGTACATGGTACGCCTTAAACGTCTATCCACATTGCCGTGACGCATCTGATTCCACACATTGCCACAGAATAGAACGAAATGCAGAATACCCTGGTGGTGCAACCGATAGGAACCCTCGTTACGCACGCCATACGAGAACTTCCAGGCGTTCTTCTCATCGATCATCGAGAAGTTTACCCCTTTATTCTCACCCATATCATGCAGAACAACGCTGTCGGTCACTTCCACACCCGGGCATGCCTTGCTGATCCGCAGCGTGTATTCGGCATCGTCAAACCAAATGAAGTACTCCTTGTACGGTAGGCCGTACGCCTCCATCACCCAGCGCGGCACCAGCACGGAGACGAATGAGCATCTGTTGACCAACACAAGATTCGTATGCCCCTTGGCCTGCAACCGTCCCCAGTCCCAGGTGGTGATCGGATTATTCATCTCGGAAATCGTGCCGTCGATGTAATCAACCATGGAACACGCAAACGGCACATCCGGGCCAAGCTCCGAGACGGCGGCGTCATAGCCCTCGACGAGCTTTTCCAAAGCCTGTGGCTCCGGGTAGCCGTCATCGTCGAAAATCCATGCGAAATCAGCTCCGAGCTCATAGCTCTTACGCATTCCGGCCGAGAAGCCACCTGCCCCACCGACGTTTTCAGGAAGTGTGACCACGACCAAATCAATCGAGTCAGCCAGCGAGAAATTACGCTTGTATTCTTCGAGGTACTCGGCGGTGTCATCGGTGGAGGCATTGTCGACCACAATGAGCTGGTCGGGAAGTCTGGTCTGGGATTCCAAAGAATGCAGTACGTTCTTCAGCTTCTCCAGTCGATTGAACGTCACCACCACTGCTGCTACTTTGTTTTTTTTCGTCATATCTCACATACTCCATTTCGCGAACAAATCACGGAATAAGCTATCCGCGGACTGTAGCTGGGCAAAAGCCGACAGACGATCGCGCTCAGCCAGCCAAAGACGCTCACGATCATTCTCGTTCTCCAAGATATGGGCAAGGGAACGAGTCGCACAGCCCACCAACGAATCCGTCCTACGAGGCAACAGTCCCTGCGGCGGGATCAGTGTCTTTTGCGAACCGACATTCGCCGAGAGAACGGGGATTCCTTCCGATATGGCTTCCATCGCAGTCAATGTAATACCCTCGTTGATCGAAGTCACCAACAGTACGTCCGATTGCTCGTAAGCCTGTGAAACGGGCAGTTTGTCGGGCCTGCGCTCAACGATGCGCCCTAGACCATATTTCGCGATCAGACCATCCACAAAGGGTTCCATCTCACCACTGCCCTGCATGATGAAACGGAATCGACCAGGATATTTCCGCTGCAGCTCGCGCGCCGTCAGCAGAAATGCCTCGGGCCGCTTCTGCCTGGTAATTCTTCCAACGAACAGCACGGTCAGGGCTTTCCCATTGCATCTTGGACGGAACGACATGTCACTCGGGTCAGCGGTCATTCCGATCAGAGGCGCATCGACCACTTTCTTCGGATCGATATGGTGCACGTCGACCATCCAATGCTCGATTTGCGGAGAGATGACATGATGCAGATCGATCCATCTGTCATGGGCGATGGCCTCACGCGGATACCCGCCCTGCATCACATACTCCACGATATGCAGGGAGTCCACGACCGGAACATGAGGGAAATATTTCTTCACCCACCATAACCTGTCATACATCCACTGGCAGTGGTGAATGGCTATGCCGCGAACATCGAACTGTTCGAACAGCGCCCGCAGAATGGGTATGTCTCCCACTCGCTCCTGTAAGGGCCGAATCAACGGGAGGACCAACGCACCGTCGCATTCGGAACTCGTGATCCACGGCTGCTGGCTATCGCGATCGGTGATGACGATAGGCAACATGCCGGCTTCCTTCACAAGCCGTATCGTCTCCATCCCCCAACGCTCAGCACCACCCGATTGCAGCCAGTGCATGGCGATTATCACCGCCTTGGGCGCACCTTCAACCTTGGGGCCGGGCGGGCACTCCCACCAAGGCAGACCGTTGACCACCAATGGCCTGGTGCCGGGCACTCTTGGAGGCTCGGACTCAAAAGCGGAATAAAGAGGGATCGGTTGCATCGTATGATGCTCACGCTCAATCCTCAACGCCTCTCGAACATAATCGAACGCAACGGGCGCACGCTGCTCACATGACTGGTAGACACGACGCTTGATGCTTGCACGCGGCCAACGCGCTTGGACGTCGGCATCGGTGGCATCATCGGGTGTCAACAGGATATGACGCACCCCACTGTCGACAAGCTGCCTATTCCCATTGAAATAGTGGAGCGGGTATTCGGACTGGTTTTCGACATGTGAAGTCATCCGAAAAGTCACTACTGGTTTCATGCCCGAGTTCGCAGTACATGACCCGTCCACGGTGGACACATCGCAAAGCCTTGGGTACTGCCATTTTTCGCCCATATAAATCCGATACTCCAGCGTGCGTCCCGGCTGGATCAACGAGTGGTAATTCAAAGCACCCTCAAGCAGCCGCTGCTGTCTGGAGCTCAACGATGACCAGAAATCCGCAGGCAAAGACGATTCATCGAAAAAGATACGCATACTCGGTATGGTACAGAAAGGGCTGTCCACGAAAACACCGCCCAGCCTCCGTAAAACCCCCTGGCGCCAATCGCGAAATAATTCCGTGAACCTTAGGCGCATATTCGCATGCCTCGGCATAAAAGAGGCGGGTCGCTGCTAGACTTCAATTCTTATGAAAGCACTGGCGAGAAAAATGACCGAGAGATATCACTACTCTCTGGTCGTACTCAAGGAGTTAGTAAAAACAGACTTCAAATTGCGCTATCAAGGCTCCTTTCTTGGCATCGCATGGTCGGTCGTTAAACCGCTTATGCTATTCGGCATCATGTATATGGTGTTTGTGCGTTTTCTGCATTTTACCGACGGAACGCCGCAATACCCAGTCGTATTGCTGATGGGTAATTGCCTATGGCAGTTCTTCTCCGAGGCAACAGGCACCGGCCTACGCTCGATCGTCGACCGGGGTGACATTTTACGCAAAATCCATTTCCCGAACTATATCATCGTGGTTTCGGCCACCTGCGGCGCACTGATCAGCCTAGGCATCAACCTCGTTGTGATTATGCTCTTCGCGGTCGTCAACGGGGTGCATTTCACATGGAGGGCGCTTCTTCTTCCGCTCAACCTGATTGAGCTCTACGTTTTTGCACTCGGCTGTGCTCTGCTTCTTGCTACGATGTACGTTCATTTCCGCGACATCCAGCACATATGGGAGGTCGTCAGCCAGATGGTCTTCTACGCCACGCCGATCATCTATCCGCTTTCCATGGTCAGCCACAACTACCCCGTGATCGGCAAGCTCATGCTGATGAGTCCGATAGCCCAGTCCTTCCAAGATGCACGTCACAATCTCATCGACCCGCAAAACGTGCAGATCATTTGGAATCAAATCGGCAATCCCGCAATCTGCCTGATTCCATATGCGTTGTCAATCGCATTCCTCATTCTGGGCGTATACGTCTTCCGCAAATACAGCCGCAAGTTCGCGGAGATCATGTAGCAATCGAGGCATAATGACTTCTTCACAACAGACCGAAATCGAAAAGCACGACGATACCGATGTGGTCCTTTCGGTACAACATGTCGGCAAGTTCTTCAAACTTCCGACAGAGCAGGCAACCGGGCTTAAGCAGGCGTTCATCAATTGGACCAAAGGCATCAAGGGGTACAAAAAGCAACAGGTGCTCAATGACATCAGCTTCGAGGTGCATCGCGGGGACTTCTTCGGCATCGTAGGCCGCAACGGCTCGGGCAAGTCAACGTTGCTCAAGATTATCTCAGGCATCTATATGCCGGACGGCGGAACGGTCGACGTCAAAGGGAAGCTGGTACCCTTCATCGAACTCGGCGTCGGTTTCAATCCGGAGCTTACTGGGCGCGAAAACGTGTTCCTTAATGGTGCGCTGCTCGGTTTCACACACAACGAAATCGAAGACATGTACGACGACATCGTCGATTTTGCCGAGCTCGGCGAGTTCATGGACCAGAAGCTTAAAAACTATTCCAGCGGCATGCAGGTCCGCCTTGCTTTTTCCGTGGCCATCAAAGCGCAGGGTGACATTCTGGTGCTGGACGAGGTGCTGGCAGTCGGGGACGAGGCTTTTCAGCAGAAATGCGATGACTATTTCACCCAAGTCAAAAAGGACCCCACCAAAACGGTCATACTCGTGACCCACAGCATGGACTCCGTCAAAAAGTATTGCAACAAGGCCATCCTCATCAAGGACGGAGACATTGTCGTCAACGGCAATAAGGAGGAGGCCGCCAACCAATACACTCTCGAGAACATTCAATCGGAGAAGAAGGACGCTGAACGCAAAAAGGGCGAGTACCCCGATGGACTCAACGAGCACTGCCCTCTCTTGCAGGTCAAGCCGATTTCGAATCAAATCTGCAAAAGCTCGGACACCTTCCATTTTGAAGTGGAATACGACTATAGCGAGCAGAACGAGTTTTACCTTGCTCTGGCTTTGCATGATCTCAGGCGAGGAGGCATTGCCTACGACACCGGCTCAAAAGCACTGAAGTTCACGCAGACCGGGCACCACAGCGTCGAGTTCGAGATGCCGCTGACCGTCTTCAATAATGGTGATTTTCGATTGGTCGCCTCACTGCGCACACCTTCGAAGACAGACCCGAAGAAGTCCGACATGGTGGCTTTTACCAACGATGCCAACTCATGCGCTTTCGCGATCAGGGATTCCAAGAATAGAGACTACGCATTATTGAGCGACAGAGCCTTGACGATCAAATGCGTTGAAACGCACTGAATGAATACCGATGTTCAGGTCGTTTGAATACTTTGCCTACTGATTGTATCCGTTCTTTTCTGCGTAGGAGCGGCAATCAACCAGATATCTAGGCGATATCTAGGCGCGTACTGATCGTTGGCGTAGTACTATTCGGAGGAACATTCATTACGGATACACGCCATCAGGAAACATCAAAAGAGGAACGGGGCTAATCTGTTCAATCCCAGTTGCAGGACGGAAATCATCTCGAAATGACCGCGTTACCGCTTATCCAGCAACTGGTTCTTCCCATTGTTATAATAACTCATCGAGCCAACCGGTCCCTCTACAGAAAACTTGTCGTGAGAAAAAACAAGTTTTGTCACCGACTCATTAGGAATACCGACGCCAGAATAGTGTTCACCGAGAGTCTCAAGGAACAAACTTATCGCCAGAGCCGAAGACACGACCAGAACGTTTCCGCCACCTGCCTTTCGCTGTTTCTCTGCGATCGCCGTTAGTGCTTCACTCATACGCTTGCTGACGGCATTGGCGCTTTCGGCCCTCGCGCTAGGACTTAAATCCGTTTTCAGGGCATTCCTTTTGTCCAGCTCATAAAGCCTGTCGTAGTATTTATGCGACATATCCTTACCGCTTGCAGCGATGAAGTCTTCAGCTCTGTCATATCGAACCGCTTTCGTGCATAGCCAAAAAGGAACGTTGCATTAGCCGTGCGTCTGAGTAAAATTAGGCAAGGAGCCAGGTTGCATATTAAGTAAATTGTATGCGGCTTACGCTTATGGATATTTCAACCAGAGTGGTTCATAGAAGGACGTTTCACAGTGACGAATATGCTGACGCTCATAAAAAGCCATTTGCCCGCATCCAAGAGAGCGGTGCGCACGCTTTCCGAGAACGTTGACGCATTGCGTCTTGATGTCAATAACCTCAATGCGGCCATCAACGACCTATCGACAAAATTGAACGATAATCTTGAAGTCTCTCATCAGAATCACGAATTATTAGACCGTTACGGCGCACATATAGAAAAGCTTTCATGGGTGGGGCTTCGGCGCGAAGACGAAGATGAACTCGCCGCCAAGCAACGAATCTTCAAGCAAATGTTCCATGCTACAGGCCCGCTCCGTCTTCTTCAATCAAGTTGCGCACAGCTGTTAAAGGAGTTCGACGCGCTCTGTCGCAAGAATTCCATCCAATATTGGATCAATTGCGGAACATTGATCGGTGCCGTGCGGCATCAGGGTTTCATCCCTTGGGATGATGACACCGATTTAGGCATGCCTCGTGACCAAATTCAAAAACTCCAGACCGTTATTACCTCGGATCCTATATACAGCAAGCGTTTCAAAGTCTCTTTGACATACGATCCATACGCTTTCTGCCGCCAGATTCGTTTCATGTACAATGATCCAAACAACCCCTGCTTCCTGGACCTATTCATCTATGACTACACCGACGAAGACCGGGAAGAGCACTACCTGGAGCGGACAGCCTTACGTAAAAGGATGATTGACGAGTTCCGCTCGCTGCCGTATTTTGAAGAATGGGAGCGACACGGGTATCTCGCGGTCGGAGATACGCACAGCCAGGAAATCGAAGCGATTTTTGAAAACTATCGGCAACGGGCTTTGGAAGAGGGCGTCATTACGACTGACTCCGAGGCACCTGCTCTCCTATACGGAATGGACAACTATACGCCACACGTGGAGCTGATGCGCGCTTATCGCTCAGATGACATTTTCCCTCTCAAGGACCTGTCCTTTGAAGGCGCCACGGTGCTGGCGCCACAACATCCGGAGACGATACTCGAACGGGAATACGGCGATATTTATGAACTCCCCGACGACATGGTCTCTCATTTCGAACATGTCTCACGCCAGTTGTTCAAGAATCCCGAAATCCTGCGGTCCTTGAAAGCTTGTTCGCAAAACCCTGAGGCGTATCTCAACTAGACACAGGCCCATCTCAGTAGCGTAGCAGGTACGCTCCAAGCACCCGCCTCTATGGTCCGTTACACCAACTCCCGCATAGAGACACAACACGGCTTCAACGAGAAATGGTGATATGCCGCCTCTCTTTGCTATTTCTCGTATGCCACGACCGGGGTTAATGCAGGAATCGTCCCTGGTGCTGTTGGTCAGGAACTCGATAGCGGGATGAATTTTGCGAAGCATTTCATCAGTCTTCGTTATTCCCGCACTCCAACTCAGAGTCGCCGATATATGACACTAATGCAATGAGGCAATAATGCCATCGCCAAAACTCGAAATCCACCGGCATGCACAACCGACCGACTATTTATTCGCTTCCTGATCTCTTGTATCTAACGGATGCCGCCATATCGATCGAGGCAAGTACATAAGCAATATCGCCAGAACCACGTACCAGCAACAACACATCATGTATAGCGGAGCAGAGGCACACAGGTAAATGTCGCAGCTCACAGCTACATTCCGGAAACATTTTCAGGATAACTGCCTTGAACCATAAAAGAATAATGAGAGAGAACAGCTACATCTATCCAGAACTTCGACGATCTCAAGCCAAGAATTCCTTTGAAACTATTATATGTCGTCAAAGTCCTAGCTGAGGAGAAACACACCTCACCATTTTAGGAAGATCCCGAGGAACAGACCAACTTCGAACACCATAATCCCTGTGATTCAAGCCGGACCTCCTGAGAGAGCCTTATAATGAGGAGGTTACACAGGGATGTATATTTCATGTATCCGACAAAGGGGAATTGATGTCTCAGAAAAATAGGGACTGGCGATATGAGCTGTTACGCATTTTCGCGATGTTTCTTATCGTCTTAGCCCATTTCTTTTCCGACGACAATTGGGCCGTGCATACTGATTCGAATAGATTCAATTCATGGGGATTCGCTTTCCATAGTGCCCTCATAATGCTCGGTCAAGTCGGTGTCACTCTCTTCGTTCTGATTTCCGCATATTTTTTAGCACAAAGTAAGTCCAATCCCATCCCGCGTGCCATACGTCTTTGGATTCAGTTATTCATATATTCAGCTGGTATCCTGCTGTCCTATACATTTGCATATTCACTTATTAAACACAGCAGACCACCGATCAGCCTAAGAGATATTCTGTCTTCACTACTACCCATAACGATGGGAACATACTGGTTTATTACGGCGTTCTTTTTCATGATTCTGTTCGGTCCTTTTCTCAATATTCTTTTTGACAATCTCAGCAGTAAGGGACAACTGCTTTTTGTTTGTCTGACCCTCTGGACGACATTCATAGTTCGTCTGCTCAATCCTTCACTTCAGTATTTTACCGATATCGCCTATCTCATCTCTATATATGCAATTGGAAGCTATATTCGGCGAAACAGCAATTCGTTACCCAGAATCGAATTGTGGAAAGCGGCGCTCATCACATTTGGCTGCTTCATCGTTTGCGCCGCAGGAACCTATCTGATTCAAAACAGTGCAGGTCTACGCAATACCATGGGGCTCCCCTCTAACCTTCTGACTGCTGGGCCAGGCGCATCCCCTATTCTCGCAGTCATAGCAGGCAGCCTTATTTTTATTTGGGTTTCACAGACAAAAGCCGCGAGCAAATCCACTACTTGTGGATCAATAATCCTCGCCATCGCTCCTGCCACATTCGGCGTTTACCTCATCCACGAGAATTTCTTGATAAAAGGCCATCTATGGAATTTCATCTTCATACATCCAGAGCCACCATCAATGATCGCCAAAATCGTTTTCAGCTTGGTATCGATCATAGTGCTTTATATTACGTTGCTAATCGTTAGCCTTATCGTGCACCAACTCGTCATCAAGCCAGTAACCAGTCTCGTCGACAACCATGTTATCGCCAGGATAAATTTCCACCCTGCCAGCCACCTGTCAGAGACAGCTGAACAATAAGGACGAACCATTATGACTTTTAAACTCAACAAAAATCATCAAGCGAGCACTCGATCGATTATCGCACAAGATCATTCCCTATTCGTCGAGCCCGAAACAACTCAGCTTTTTGTCAAAAAAGGGTGGGTTTTCCCCTGTCTTCTCGGAATAGGGTTTGCGGTTTCAACAGAGGCCGCGCTAACAGGCACAGTAGGTTTTCGGCAATTACGCCTTTACCTTGAAATGATTTTATTCGCCGGGTGTTTTTGGGTCTTGTTCAATGTCGTTTTCTTGTTGCTGGACAAGGCACAATACACAACCAATCCGTCACATCTGACCATTCTGACAAGCATCGAAAAATAACGCATTTCTCGCACTTGGAAGACATACGTTCAGTCTGTTATGACGCATTGCGTATTCTCTGTTGCTGGTTACCCTATATCATTCTGCTGGCTCCAGGTGTAATTCAATGGGATACCGGGGATCAACTTGCACAATACTTCGGTCTATCGGTTTTTGGTATGAAAAAAGGAGTCATCTGGGATCACCACCCGTTCTTTGACACTTATCTGTACGGCTGGTTCGCCTCCCTTGGACAGACCATTTTTCATAGTTACATCATTGGTTTGTTTATATATTCCGTAGTGCAAATCATCATTCTGTCTATCGCACTCTCTTGGATGCTGGCCTACCTCGGCACCAAAGGAACGCCGCGAGCACTGCTTAAAGGCATCACGGCTTTCTTCTGTTTTTTCCCGGTCATCCCGATTTGCGCGATGTCCATCGGCAAGGATTTCACCAATGCGGTCTTCACGGTAATTTGGGGAATTCTCTTCTATAAACTGATAGACAGTAACCTTACACTACTTAAAAAGCCGAAATTCTTAGTTGCGTTCGTTTTAATCAGTCTGTTGAATGCACTTTCTAAAAAATTAGGTCTATATGTTATTGCATTGTGCCTCTTGCTCGTGCTGATTGGCCATTTTAGAATACAACTCAAGGGAGCAATTCTTGCTATCATCGTCTGCCTGACGTTGACGGTTAATGCCATACTGCCTTTATGCGTCTACCCCGTGCTGCATATCATACCGGCTGACGCTCAGGCAACCATTGCCGTACCTACGCAGATGATGGCTCGCGCAGCACACGATCATCCCACGGACATCAGCAAGAATGAGCGGTATGTTGTCGACAATTACCTAGGCAACACGTGGGACGTTATGGCTGAAAACTATAATCCATATATAGCCGACCCCGCAACGGGTTTCATGCTAAAGGCAAAGACGTCATTCTCTTCATTTGCCAAAGTATGGTTTTCCGTGGGACTGCGACATCCTCTTTCCTATTTAAGGGGACTGACATGTCTGGAATCAGGCTGGCTCACATTTGAAGGCCCGAGTAATATCGAGGAGTTTCCTCACCCACCTTATAATCATTTCAGCGTCAAAATGAGGCCAAGCACATCCTCATCAGTAAACAAAGATACGTTTGGACAGATAACGACCGTTTCCAAACCCTCCCCGGAAAATGAGCTTGTCGATAGATTATATACGACGCTCATGGGGATTCCTGTTCTAAACGTGCTTTTCTATACGGCCCTGTGGACCACCGTTTTCCCCTGCTTTATCCTATATTACCTATGGAGGAAAAGAAACAGGGCTAAACGCACAAACGTCATATTCTACGCCCTTCCCACTTTAATTTCTGCATTAAGTCTGTTCGCCTGTTCGACGACTTTGTCGACCCCTTCCAGCGGATCTTCGGCGATGCGTTATATGTATCACCTTGTTCTTTTACTTCCCGCCGCCATAGGATTATTATCGACGATCTGCTCTAAAACAACGGGAAACGAGGACATATCGGCCCAATGCTAGGGTATCCAAGCACACCCAATGGGTCAGAGGCGGGTTGACACGCCTCCATCACGTGCAATTCGCCGTTATACGATAAAGACGCATATCACCCTGTTTCAGAACCACCTTCAGCCCTGGTGTCTTGTCGTTTACGGCATCGATTCCACGCCAATCCTTTTTGGTATACGCGGCGTACATGGACCTCATTTTTGCGTGATTATCCGAATCTTCCCGATAATCACGGCTATCAAGCTTGATGAGATATTGAGATTCGACCTTTTTAACCGCGGAACAAGTGTTTTCATCGGAAGCGATATGGTTCATGGCCGAACTGATTTGATAGTTCTCAGAAGTCGGGGTCCCCATCCAATTACCGTTCCATGCCTTGTAGTAGACGTTCAAATCGTCGAGACCATAGGCATAAGCACTCCCGTCATAGGGCTGGTTGATGATAACCGAATCTTCAGGAACAACCTGCTTTACTTTCTGCACGAATCGTCGCTCATCGGACGTATAGCTTTTCGGCTCATTGACGGAATTCCAAAACGCAATATCCCGACGAATCCCTCCAAAAGCTGTTGTCACGTCACGTTGACCGAAAAGATAGTAACTTGGGAACAAATCAACTAGGCATATAATCATGACCATAATAACGGCTAACACTCTGCGGTGCACAGCCGAAACATGAATCCGCGATAATCCAACAATCTGCCGAGCACCCAATAAAATCGTATAGATGCCCAATCCCGCAAGTACCGAACCGAAAAATACAGTCGATGCGCCCAATCTATATGCATCGTGATACCAGAACCCGGTCAAAAATGCCTTCAACCTGCCATCGGTTGCCGCACTTAACGCATACAACCCACACATAATAGCGTATGCACAAGTAATCCAAAGCAGATCTAAATGAATTAGGGTATAGACAATACCAATAAGCACTATGATGCCAAGCATGATCTGAGGCTCAGCATTATGGAATCCCAAAAAGGCGATATCGATTACGGCCTGCTTAGGCCGTTCAATAGCGGGCCACACCCATGTTACTGTGCGCCTCATGAATTTTGCATGGTATAGAACCCACCAAACAATCGCAATGCCTAATGTCAATCCGAACCAGACCAAAATATTCTGTATGTTTTTGCGTGATTTATTCCAATGAGTATTCCGATCCACATAGTGTGGAACCTGAGTGTAAAGATATGGGGCAACGAGGATGCCCAACGTAAATACGGCGTTGGGCTGAGCAACGGCAACACTGATAATAGAAATCAGAAACAGCACCAAATATTTGATTCGATCTTTGGTTTGAGTCGAAGCCTGTATCACATACACCAAGAGCACCATTGCCAGTGGCAGAATGGCAAACGAAAGAAGATTGGAATACAGCGGACCGAACGTGATAAATCGCCAAGGATATATAGCAAACAACATTGGGGTGACCGATCCCACTAATATAATCGCGTAGCGTTCGGCGAACAGCTTTCTGAACAGACTAAACATAGACAGCGGAAATACAACCGCACAAATCACAAATATCGCGGCATTTTCACACACTCCAATATTTGCGCCTACTATCGAGGCGGTCAAGGCCACGATGATATGCCAACCGGTGGGATAGAATTTAGAACCTAGGGTAGCAATAATATCTCCGGCGTGTAAGGTGGAGTAATCACCCGTATTGATAAATTTTCGAATAATGCTCAGATGCCACGCATTGTCATAAAGTTGAGAAACGGAATCAGCTCCATCTAGATTCTTGACGAATAAAAATCCGGTCACAACCACACCGACCATAATGTACAGTACCGCAAGTCCCCAAAAACGTTTTGAATCCGCATCAGAGCGTCCCTGACTATTCCACGTTACCTTCGCACAGACGTAAAGCAACACCGCCACAACCATCAAAGGCAAAAAAAGGGTTATCCAGGAACTCCGTATATGCAACACGGAATAGAAAATTGAAACTATCCCATAATAACCGACTGCCAGCGCCGGCGCGAAGCAAAGACTTGACAGCCATGACAGTCTGAAACAACGAAATAAAAACAATCCGGGAAGATACATCAAAACCAATGCAACAATTGCCGCAATACCGAAAGCGAACCACATGGGGAATATCCTCCCTGATCACAAACTCGTTTAGTACTATTGTTCTTCTACTTAATACAGCCCACTATATACTTTCATCAATATCGAAAAACACACTATCATTATGACGCCTAAGGACACACTGCATTGGCATCCACTCAACCAACCCAACAATAAATTGAACCTTTATACGAATAGATCAAGGCAAAAGAATCAACGCAAACACTGATCACCCTTTAATGCCTATCATTCAGCTTCCCCCCAACTGCACTTCAGGGATACCTGTTTACTATAATGGTCCATATGCTGAATACGAACCAAACCGTAGCCGTGCTGCTTCCCTGTTACAATGAGGAAGTCACGATTGGCAAAGTCGTGCGCAATTTCAAGCACGCATTGCCAAATGCTGATATCTATGTTTACGACAACAACTCCACGGACAAAACCGCCGATATCGCCGCAGCTGAAGGCGCCATTGTCCGTCACGAACCCCGTCAAGGCAAGGGCAATGTCATCCGTGCAATGTTCGAAGACATCGACGCCGATGTGTATGTGATGGCGGACGGCGATGACACTTACCCCGCAGAATCTGCCCCACAGATGGTTGAAAAAATCCTCGACGGTTATGACATGGTGATTGGCGACCGGCTAAGTTCCACCTATTTCGAGGAAAACAAGCGACCATTCCACAACTTCGGCAACCGGCTGGTACGCGGCTCCATCAATCTTCTTTTCGGCGCTCATGTACACGACATCATGACCGGTTACCGTGCATTCTCGTTCACGTTCGTTAAGACATACCCCGTCCTTTCACGAGGCTTTGAGATCGAAACCGAAATGACGATTCATAGCCTCAACAACAACCTGCGTATTTACGAGATGCCGGTTCAATATCGCGACCGTCCGGAAGGCTCTGTGAGCAAGCTCGACACAGTGGGAGACGGTATCAAGGTACTCAACACGATTTTCCAGATGATCCGCGAATATAAGCCTCTTCCGTTCTTTGGAGGTCTAGGATTCCTTGTCGCTTTGATAGGCCTAGGGTTCACGTTGAGCGTCATGATCGATTTCTGGCATACAGGCGTCGTGGCACGTTTCCCGACATTAACCGGTGCTGTGATGTTGGTGATAGCCGGACTGCTGCTGTTTATCACGGGCGTCATTCTGGACGTCACCGCCAAGAATGAGCGCAAACTATTCATCAGCGACAGCAACAAGTTTGCCTATATGCACAGGGCATGCCGTTCCATTAATCTACGCTGTGACTATTTCGGCAACTCAGCATCCGAAACATCAGAGAGACAACGATGATCTGTTTATTCCCCATCGGACTGTAGACAAAATGAAGATGTTCCCTGGTGAAATCCATAAAAAATTTAAACGTCCAAATCTTAAAGGCAAGAAATATGAAAAGGGCTCAGAACATTGACGTCCGAGCCCTTTTACAATAACCAGAATCCTTACATACCTATCTCATTATGAAAATGATTATGACACAATATACCCTTAAAATACATAAATGGTTGTTCCCGAATGTACGAACCACAATCATTACAAGCATCCTATCCTTGCTGTTCTCAGGCTTTACTGTTGCTGGTTACCTGTTGCATTCTCGGAATTCGCTTTGGATATCATTCAAAGTGCTGGCACTTATAGGTGTGCTGTGGGTCCTTTTTTATGGCGCTCTTTCAGCCCTTTGGAAATTCGACGACCGTCACCGGGTACGTTCGATCAAAATCTTACCCAAAAGGTACTTCATTTTATCCATATTATTCATCGCTGTCTGCTGGGTACTAGTTTGGCTCGCCAGCTGGCCTGGCTATTATGTCTATGACACGGGAGCGTTTTCCGATTATTTGAATTCCGGTCAGCTCTCAAACTGGCAATCGGTGTTTCACACCCTTGTGGTTTCAACGGTAATTAGAATTGGTAAATTCATATTCGGTTCTTACAACGGCGGGGTCGCGCTTTATCTCGGGATGCAGATGCTCTTCGTCTTAGCACTGACGGCGGTAATGCTCTATTTCCTACTTTACAAGCAACGATGCGGGTTACCGGTTTTCATTGTATCGGTGTTGTTTCTTGGCCTCAGTCCATCAATCTCGATGTTTGCATTATGCAGCACGAAAGACACGATGT
Source organism: Bifidobacterium bohemicum DSM 22767 (assembly GCF_000741525.1). Lineage (GTDB taxonomy): Bacteria > Actinomycetota > Actinomycetes > Actinomycetales > Bifidobacteriaceae > Bifidobacterium > Bifidobacterium bohemicum. Next base: position 841,896 of record NZ_JGYP01000002.1, read on the forward strand.
TTTCAGTTGTGCTTCTCGCATGGGTACTGCTTTTTACGGTCTCCATTCAGCAAGACAATGTCATCAAATCACCCGTTTATGACATCGCACTTTTTCTGCTTACCTTCCTTGTCTGCGCATACCGTAATAACGGAGCATATATCATCATTGCCCTCCTGCCCTTCGCCTTCTTTTTAATTCATACAAATAAAGGGGAAAAGTGGAAGAAATCAGCGATTCTCTCGATAATATGCATTGTAGGAGTAGCCGCCTCACTGATCTGGTCTGGACCTGTTGCCACAACTCTTAACGCAAAAAAAACAAAATCCGTTGCGCGAAATGATTTCCATACCAACTATTCAACTCGCCCGAGCTGCAACGGACTCCCCCTCCATAGACCATGACGGGCTTGCAAAGCTTGGAGTGGATTCCAACACACTGGCATACCAATATCAGTCATTTGCCCGTTGCACCGACCCGATGCGTGCTCTTCTCGCAGATTCAATCGATCAGGGAGGGCATGGACCTGAAATGCTACATTATTACCTCTCACAGTTCCCGAATCACGAACGCAGCTATGTCATAGGTCCATTGGTATTGACAGATGCCGCCTGGAGTCCTTTTGCTTTTATCAGAGGTTACAACGATCCTTACCGCTCAACTTTTGATTATAATAAGACGGAAAGTTCAATCTTTGCGGCAGTGGTAGAAGCGCCAGCGAAAGCCCACTCCTTTTTACCAGGTCTATCCAATATTCTATGGAAGTACTCCAGGTCGAATCCTTTTCATCGATATCCAGCATTCGCATGGACAAGTATGGTGAGCTTTTTCTTCTGGCTTACGTTACTCGCCCTCGCCCGAACGCTTATCACACGAAATCGGCGAGGAATATTGATAAGCCTACTTTTCCTTATCGCTGCAGGTACAAGTTTATTGGGACCTATGGTATTGATCCGCTATTACTGGTTCATGTTCCTTGGTGCGCCTATGCTGCTTACCTTTTCATTGGAATCGAGCCCAATGCCACTTCCTGAAATTGAAGCGGATCAGTACTAATCACAACGAATTTGAGAGGGAGTATTGCTAGAGTGAAAGATGCGTCAAACAATGAGCACAGTATCGCGGTGCTGCTTCCTTGCTACAACGAGGAAATGACCATAGGCAAGGTCGTTCGCGACTTTCACACAACCTTACCCAACGCAAAGGTCTATGTCCATGACAACAATTCAACTGACAAGACGGCCCAAATCGCTACAGCCGAAGGTGCCATCGTCCGCAAGGAACCACGTCAGGGCAAGGGGAATGTCATTCGATCCATGTTCGAAGACATTGACGCAGATGTGTATGTGATGGCCGATGGAGATGACACCTACCCTGCGGAAGCCGCGCCCGACATGGTTCAGAAAATCATTGAAGGCTACGATATGGTGATCGGCGACCGATTGAGCTCCACTTATTTCCAAGAAAACAAACGACCGTTCCACAATTTCGGCAACTGCCTGGTACGTGGCTCAATTAATTTCCTGTTTGGTACGCATATTCACGACATCATGACTGGATATCGAGCCTTTTCGTTCACTTTCGTAAAAACTTATCCGGTACTTTCACGCGGATTCGAAATAGAAACTGAAATGACCATTCACAGCCTCAACAATAATCTGAGGATCTATGAGATGCCCATTCAGTATCGTGACCGTCCAGAAGGTTCGATTAGCAAGCTTGACACAGTCGGTGACGGTGTCAAAGTTATGAATACCATTTTCCAGATGATTCGTGAATATAAGCCTCTACCGTTCTTCGGAGGCAGCGGACTCATCGTAATTCTAATAGGTCTCAGATTCAGTTTGAGCATCGTAATAGATTTCTGGCATACAGGCCAAGTAACGCGCTTTCCCACTCTCATCGGCGCAGTGATGCTGGTCATAGCCGGTTTGCTGCTATTCATCACAGGACTCATTCTTGATGTCATCGCTAAAAATGACCGCAAATCCTTCATTGTCGACACCAATCAATTTGCATATCTGCATCACAAGAAAGGTGCGGCACAGCAGCAAAAGAGTGACATTTGTCATCAGCGAATTAGCTCAACCAAGCTCTTATCACAGGTGCACCGATTGCCAGCCGCTACTCACACCGAGATAATTTGATATTTTAGAGGGGAACCGCTCCATGAGTGCCGTACTAAGGCGCTTATGAGGCGGTTCCCCTTATGCAAACGACTGGCACTGTGATATCACTGACGTAGTGCAACCCATCGTTGAGCAACGGTGGAATTATCACTATATGTCTGCACCGTATTGCCATTAAACATACCAGCGCCAGAAATATCCAGAACCAGTCCCGAATCCAACGCGGAAACCAGCTTGAATGCATTGCCGTCCCTGACCGCAATCCATTTCTGAGCATAGGTTCCATTCAACGAATACTGTTGCATCCTGACACCTGCACGATCCTGAGCCCCATTGATGTCAAGAACCTTACCTGAGCCGATATTAGAAATCGTGACGTACCCGTTACCGTCATGACTGACCTTCCAACGCTGCGCACCCGATCCATTATTGGAATACAGCTGAACACGAGCGCCGTCCCACCGTGCAGCACCAGCAACGTCAAGCACCATCGTATTATTGCATTTGGCAGCAATCACGTACACTCCATCCGCCAAATCCGAACGATGCGCCGCAGCAAGCTCATCGATTATCTGACGTCGTGTCTTAATCGTCTCGATAGCCCAGCGCTGAGCATATGTCCCATTGCCGTCATACAGCTGTAGCGACTGATTCTTGGCAGCCTTCCCACCCGGGATGTCTATAGCTTTATCCGCCGCACAACTGCTATAAAAAGCATATTGTCCACTGGACAACTCGCGAAGTGCCCAATGCTGGGCACAAGTACCGTTAGTGCCATACTGATCGATTTTTCCACCATTCGCAGTACTTGCGCCCGCCAAATCAACGACTTTTCCTGAATTGACATTTTGAATCTCGTAGATGCCGTTTCCCACCTGATTGAAGTTGTATTTCTGCGCGTCAGTACCGTTCCAATCATAAACCTGCAATCGTGCACCATCATATGATGAGGCACCCGGCACATCGAATACCACGTTGCCGGCAATCGAACGGATACGCTTCGTACCACCGGAAACAGAAGAAACCGTGCTGAAAATATACTGCTGAGCACGCGTCAGATTGGGGTCCCACAATTGTAATTTCGTACCGTTCTTCGTGCTGCCACCTGGTAAATCGAGCACAAGGTTACCTAATTTGGATTGAATATACATACCACCCTGGCCAGCGTTGCGCAAATACCAACGCTGAGCATTTGAACCATTGGAATCCCATTGTTGAATAGGAACACCCGCATATGCATTCCCACCAGGAACGTCCAATACCTTGTCCGAATTGACATTACGAATTTCGTATGTACCGTCTTCGTTATGACGCACTAATCGATACTGCTGTGCTGCTGACTGGTTCGCATCATAAAGTTGAGCCCTTGCACCGGCATCGGTTGAACCACCCGGAATATCAAACCCCGCAGAATCCCTAAGCAGCGAACTAATAAAATATGTGCCATCAGGTAGCGCGGCCGCCTGATATGCACCGATGTTAGGCGCACTGGAAACGTAGCTATAATTCCCGAACGCATTGATATCAACGTTGCCGTTGATGCCGTTGATCCGGCCGTTGTCCGCGTACTGCCAGCCACGGTCGTTGGCGGAATACCCGAAGCCGGTGCGGGCGCCATAGCTTGCCACCCAGCGCGTCTTACCGTGAATATTGTCGGTATTGAGCTGATTGTACAGGTAGCTTGTGTAGGAATATACCGACAAATTGTTATAGCCGGCCGATTGCAGACGCGAGAACCAAGTATTGACCATGCCGTCGTAGACCCAAGGATTCTCAGGGTGGCAGTGGCCAGACCACGGACTGTATGCCTCAAGGTCATAGAACACGGGATAGGAAAGGTCTTTGGGGTTGACACCCACTGCCCGCAGAAGTCCGACGACATCATCGCCTTCTGCCGCAGCCGTGTTATTGTCATATGCGTACGAATACATATATACGCCGAACGGGATGCCCAACCGTCTGCATTCTTTGATGTTACGGACAGCCTGGGAATCATAACCGTTGCCCCAGCCAAAACTCAGACGGATGATGGCCCCTTCAACGCCTGACGCCTTGGCCGCCTCCCAGTTGATGGTTCCCTGCCACTGTGAAACGTCAACCACGCCCTTCGCCTGCTGCGCAAAAAGATTGCCGCCACGCTCGAAGAACGCCTGAGATCCGTTATATGTACCCCAATATGCGCCGTATTCGTTGTTCTGTAGCGCCGTATTGCGTACGTCACCATCCGTGTCAGCTACCGCCGACCGAACCGAGAAGGGCCTTGCCTGCCCCCTCTTGTTTTTGGATGCACTCTCCTTCATCGTCGACCCGGTGACATGCGCACCAGCCGTCGCACCAAGACCGGAAGTATTCGCATCACCACCATTGGCGGCAACGGCGCGTTTGACCTCCTTCGCCTCAACCGGAATGAAGCGCTGTCCGTCCGTCTTGGCCAGTGGGTCGGCGGGCTTACTGTTCCGCCCCACCACCTTCGGATCGGTGACGGGCTTGCCGGTCTTGATGTTTCTCACCTGTCCGTCTTTGGTGGCAGCGAGATCCGGCGAGACCAAAGTCGCATCATCGGGAATCGCCGCACTCACCTTGTCAGGCAGCTTCTGACTTGGGTTTTCGGGCATGGCATCCGAAGCGGACGGACTCGACGGCTGGTCTCCAATGGTCTTGACATCGGGCTGACCGGAACGCCCCGCGACCACGCCTTGAGCCATAGCCTTCGAAAACCCTTGGTCGGCGTAGGACGATGGGGACGGTGACGTGACCGACCGATCAAGACTCATGTCGGTCAAGGCGCTGGCCGGAGTCACCGCCACCGTCAGCCCAAGCGCCAACGTCGCGACCGCCGCGACCGTTTTAACCAATCGTCTGCCTGAATCCTTTCTATTCACCACAACACCCCTTAAACGACGTCGCAGACCAGACAAAACACATTCTTTTTTATGTCAATCCGACCTGAATAAACGTCAACGCATACAAACCATATTGATTCTAACGGGCTCAAACCTGAAAGTTTCCGATTTAAACCGTTCGTGAACGTAATCCTAACATATGACAAATTTATGACGAGACGAACCACCTCCCTGGAGCAATGGTTCATTGTCACATGATTCAAAACGCACACCCCGGCCAAAGCCGCATCTCACAGCCACCACCCGCCAACGTCCTAAGTCGAACGTTCGGCGGATCAACACGGATGGGTCCCGCAGAACATCGGTCAACCGGTTTTGCCGGATCGCCTGATACTGACATCCATGTTCGGTTCGACTCCGTATGAACGAGTCAAACCTGTTAACTTTTATCGATTTACGATCACGTAAGTAGGTGAAGGAGGATAAAAACGTCGGAAATCATCAATAAAATACGAAAATATAAAACACCACAATAAGAACGTTTTATCTACCAAAACTATGATACACTGGCACTACGGCACAAAAAAGTGTCGGAACCCAAGGCGGGTCAGAAACAGACATAATGATGTGAGATGTAACATCGCATGATTCGCCGCACGCGGCCACGATGGCCGGCAGGAAAGGAACGCATATGGCAGAGGAGAAACTCATTGTCGTTGACCCCTCGCTCTACGGGGAGACCGCGGAGGAGAAGACCGCCGAGGCAAACAAGGTCGCCAGGAAATTCGGCCTGAGCGAGGAGGCGATCGCGGGGGTCGAGGATTACAAAAAAGCGCTGACCGAGCACGACGCATGGGATCTGCCGTTCATGGGTTATGTGGACGAGGACGGATATGGTTATGCCTACGTGCCCAACAGGGCCGTCGCCCCGCCAAATTGGGATGCGCACAAGGCCTTCCAGGAGCTGCCGGCCGATGTTCAGACCGCATTCGCCATCCGTATGCTCTTCACACACCGCGACGTGGATCGCTATGGCGCGAAAATGTTCCTGCACTACGAACGCGGCTTCACCATCCATTTCAAGGAACCGACCCGCTGAATCAGGCATGGCACGCCCAACACGCTAAATAACGTTGCGACGGTCACGGCTTCATGATAACTTAATTGAGTTGTGCGCCGGTAGCGCACAGTGGAGGATTCGCCTAGTGGTCTATGGCGCACGCTTGGAAAGCGTGTTGGTGTAACAGCCTCACGAGTTCGAATCTCGTATCCTCCGCTCGCAGGGTTTCGGGCTTCGTCCCGAAACCCTTTTGTTTTGCCGAAAACGGCGTCGTTTCAACGGTTTAGAGTGCCTTCCAGCCTTCCCGACACCATACACAACTCTGCATAACCCGACATAAGTCAGCTAGAATAAGTGGGTAAATAAGTGGGTAACATTTGGCCCCATAGGCCAAAAAACGTGTCTCTAGCCGGATCGCGTTGAGATATGTCCTATATGGATGCGCGATCCGTCACCGATACCTTCTTCCCTGTTCACGAGCCATGATGGTTCGAATCGGATCGCACACGGTGAGGGCGAATAACAAGCTATACGATAAGTCCAACAGGCGTTCGTGCCAGAAACAGGTCACCCATGCCAGAAAACGTGCGTTTTCAATCAGGGAAACCGACGTTTTCTGGCATGAATGACCCGTCCGTGCCAATGACGACCTAGTTTCGACGGCTTGCAACATAGTTCTCTGGGGCTATCAGCCAAAATGCGCATCAATGCCTTTGCATTGAATCAATCCGATAGCCCACTGCCTTATTGGTCGCATTCAGGCAATCGACGCTTCCATAACCGCAGCCCACAGTGACGGGTCAACATCCACTCGCGACACCCACGGTTCACCATTCACAAATCAAAAGCGAAGGTGCAGCACAAGAGAAACCGACCAGTTATGCGCTACGGTGGCGAACCAGAAGAGGACGGCGACGGATGCGATGTGCCACGATCCAAACAAGAATCGGCAGAATCAGAACCGGCAAGACGACGGCAATGATAAGGAACAGAGGGTCTCCGCCGCCACGGTTCAGGGAAGGCATTGGGTCTGGGATTGGCCGGCGTTCGGCGGTGATGACAAGACGCTGGGTGTTGACGCCGTAGGGGGTGCATGTCATAAGAGTCACCAGATCGCGGCCAGGTACCACTCGGTAGAGGCGGGTATCGGCCGGGTCGATCACATGGATGCCGGTGACCTGATACCCCATCACACGGTCGAGGGTGTGTATATAGAGAAAGTCGCCACGTTTCAGCTCGTCGAGGCGCGTGAACATCAGGGCGTTCGTCAGGCCGCGATGCCCACTGATCACCGCATTGGTCGAAGCGCCTCCGACCGGCAGACTGGTTCCGTAAAGGTGCCCGGCTCCGTGACGCAACGCTTCGTCGGAAGTACCGTGGTAAATGGGCATGTTGACCGAGATTTTCGGGATGCTGATACTGCTCATGGCGCCGGTACCATCGTTCAAGAGGGACTGGTAAGTCGCATCGTCCCGACTTTCGGGATGCGCCACGGAAGTGGTGGACGGTGACGATGAACACAAGGAGGAGGATCGATCATTCCCGTCTCCCTGGTTCACAGCGCCATCACCGGCGATTCCGTGAGATGTCTCTGACGATTCGAGGGAATCCCCCGATGCCCTACCGCTCCGGGCACCGAACGGATCCTCGAACTCACCCAACACGCTTTGGTCGGAGGCGGCGATCTGGCGGTTATATTCCTGCGCACGACGGTATTCGTCACGGACCTTGCCTTGCGGCCAGGAACGAACCAACGCGAGCGATGCCGCAGCCTGACGACTTTCCCTCGCTGCACTGACCGACCACACGACGGGAAACCACGCAATCGCCCCGACAAGGGCTATGGCGCAGCATGCCAATAGCACGTCAACGATAATCAGCAATGTCCTGCGTGACGAATTCATGTGCATCGGGCTCCCCTCCCCGGAGACTCCGGATCTCACGAACCGGCATGCCGTCTCCGCAGTTTCGACAAGGCGTGTCGGAAGACACTTGCGAAGACAGGCATGAACATGGATCCGTCCGTATGTGCGTGTTGGACGAACTGTTCATGCCAGCACACCCACCGTGGGCATCCTGTTTACCGACTACTCGTCAAGCCGATGATGCGCCATCACCAACAGGGCCGTGGCCACAGCCAGGACCGCGATCACCAGCAGACCCAGCGCGATGCCGGCGCCACCGGTCAACGGCAGCTGGGAAACAGAAGTCACGGCACGCACCACGATCGGGTTGCCATCGCTGGCGATCATGCTGCTCTGCGCATCGACAAGACCGAGCACATCGGCCCTGTTGGTGTACATGGTCTTGGACTCGTCCGACGTATCCGGCCCAAGCGTGACGATGAAAGAGGGTTTACACAGCGAAGAGTAGCCTGTGGGATCCGTGATTTCAGTCACGGTGTAGTCGCCATCGGACAGACCGGCAATCGACACCATGCCATTGGAGCCGACTGCGAGATCCGCGGTATACCGAGAGTCCTTCGAATCCTGCAACGCGGCACGCTTGTAAACGCCATCACCGACTTTGAGGAACTTGATCGGGTCGCTGCTGCGATTCGTGGTCTGCAGCAGAGAGAAGACCGCGCCCGGCAGACCGGGAACCTTGGCCTTATCGGCGTCGGAAGCCGCATCAAGCGCGGCTTTGGATTTCGCCACGAGCGAGAAGTTGCGCATGTACGCAGTGGAGACACCGGCACCGGGCTTCACGGAATCAGACACGAGCGAACCATCGGTCCCACCGTCAGTGACCACGCCCGTGGTCGGGTCGATTGTGGCGTGGGTCTTACCGTCGCGGTCCGAAGCGGCGGGCTGATGATTGACGTCGTTGGAATAGGACAGCGTCACGCCGTTCTTTAAGGCGGTTCCGTCTGCATCATCGGTGACCATCATCTTGTAGGTGACGGTGATCAGGTTCTGATAATGGAAGCGGGAGTCGAGGATGCTCGGAGAAAGATCAAAGATCACATAATCGTTGGAGGCATCGGCGGCAGTGCTCTTGAAAGCGCTGGCGGGATTGACGTGCGCGGTGACCGTGTAGTCTGTACCCTCGGTGAGCGTGATGAGCTTGCCGGCCGCGTCTTTGATCGTGACCACGGCCGAACCGTCGACATAATGCAGACCGAGCGAGGAGGGGCGGTCGACCATCGTGTAGATGTAGTGGTTGAAGCCTGTGGTCAGCGGCACGGCGCCGGTCAGCTTATAGTTGAGGACGCCGCCGATGGATGCGTTGTTCATCTTGGACGGATCAAGTTCCTTGGACACCGAAGGCGCGTCGTTCTTGATGTCGACAAGCCCGAGCGTCCTGCCGTCAAGCTGTGAGTAAACGGTACCGCCAACGGTGATGCCGGTGCCCACCAGCATCGGGATCGAATTCTTGCCAGCGGACGGGACGGCCGCCTTGTCGGTGACATCGTCGAGCACATAGATGCCTGCGGACGGCACTTCGATCTTCATCGTGGCCTTGGCACCCGCCTGCGAATCCTTGTCGGGATCCGACACGGTTCCGGTCGCGACCGCGTTCTGTGACAGCACATCCTGGAACTGCTTGGAAGAGGACAGCTTGGTGACGAACTTGCGCAGCACACCGTCCCACGCGTCGGCCGCCGATCCGCTATCCGAAGTCGTATCGCGGTTATTTGCGTTGGAACTGGCATAACCAAGCCAGTGCGCAGCCACCTCACCCATCGGGTTATGGACGTAGCCCGAATCGGCGGGGATGTCCCGAACGGAGGCGAGCGCATCTTCGGCATCCTTGAGCACGGCGGAATCGGTGCCGACCGCCACGCCGCTCAGATTGCCGGTTGAGGCATCGCCGGTGGCGTTCTGGTATGTGCCCACACGGACGGCCTTGAACTGGTGACCTTTGAGCATCGCCTCGTCACCTTGAATCGTAATGGTTTCGGTTCCGACAACGGGCACGGAAATCGGTTCGTCAGCGCTTGGGCCTGCGGCATTGGCCGCACCCATCGGAGACAGTGCCAGCAGTGTTACGGCCGAAACCGCGACTGCCGCGAAGCGACGCATGGAGTCATGCATACTCATGGTGTCTGTTCTCTCTCTTTCGATTGATAGATGATATTTGGTTAGCGGCCTGAGTTCATTGTAAAAGCACGAGATTGGATTCAGGCCAAATATGAGGGGGCGCCACCATAACCGGCTGGCGCGGAGCCGTTCAATCGGTTCACATGGCATGGCGGGTGCCGTCACGTACGCTTATGCGCAGGGCCTTCAGCCGACACGCCACGGAGCTTTTCGCGTAGGCGTCGCAATACCATGCCTCCGATCACGCCACCAAGGGCTACGAGCGCGGCAACCGCCAGGAGGTACCATCGCCGCCAACCCGTAAACGGCAGGCCGGATGCGGATGGAACCGCGGCCAACCGTATCTCGAACCGGTCGGACTCGTTGCCCTTGATGTCGCGCGAACCATGGATGGTGTCTATGTTGTGCGTCATCTCGAGTGCTCCGGCGCGGTCGACGGCCTTTATCGAGATAGGACCGGCCGCCATGCCCGCAGGGACGTCCAGCCTCCATGTGCCGTCAGCCTTTGCGACGGTGGAGGAAAGGCCGCCATCAGGCCACGTGACGTCGATGGTCGATTTCGCAATCGGGTCGAAGCCCGCTCCGGAAAGTGCACCCGCCGCAACCGGCACGGAACTTTGGACCTTCCCGGAAAGCCCTTCGCTTTGACTGACGGCGAGCGAATCGACCGTTGGGGGCACCATGTCGATGACCTGGTCATAAACCACCCCGATGGCCGGCGGACCCCCATCGACGTCCTGCAAAACGGCATACACCGCGAACACTGTGCGATTACGATAGAGACTGCCTACCTTGAGAAAATCCGCAGCCGGAATATCAACCGACCACTGCGCCGCAACCGATGCCGGCGACGTGGATGATGCCGGCACATCGGTGACGGCCGCCAGCTTCCCGACGGACTTGACCGAGCCGGGGATCCGATATTTGCAATCCGGAACCCTGATGCCATCGTTGGAAGTGCCGATGGGGGCCGGTTTAGAGGAAGGACAGTCCGTCTCGCCTCCTGTTTTTGCCGCCGAACCGCCGTCGGATCCGTTGGCCGATCCGGCGGACGGACCGTCCTGGGGCACGATGTAGAGGCTGAACGTATCATCCTTGTGCAACGCCGTCAGACCTCCGGCAACCGACACCTTGGAACCAGCTGGCAACGCGGTTTCCCCGGTCTTTGTGTCGAGCACCGTATGTGGCGCAGACACAAGCCTGATTTCGGGGTTGGTGTTGAAATTCCGTTGGAAGTCGGCGCTCATGATAGGCGAGAAGCGCGAGGCCATGCGGAAACCGGCGTTCTGAGTCTGATAGGCACGATAACGCACCGATGGTTGGGTGCTGGGATCCAGCGCGCGATGATCGACCATGCTCCACTTGCCGTCAGCGCCCACAGTGACGCTGCCGATCAACACACCGCTGGTGTCATCACCTTTCGGGTCGTCCGTAAGCATCGGATGATCCGGGTCCTCCGAATAGAGCGTCAGCGTATACCCCGGCACACCGGTGCCGGTGATCAAGCGCGAGCTCGGGGCCGCGTAACCGCGGTATTGGTCGATCGTCGGAGCTTGAGGCCGCGCGATGTCGAGACCATAATATGCACTGTCGATCGTCCATCCCAGATCAAGCTGTTTTTGAACCGCATCCTGCGCCATACCGTCGGTGATGCCCGGGTCGGCCGGACCGTGAGGATCGTCCGGACTGGTCACCTTGCAGCCCGGTGTCGCCACAGGCCAAGTGACCAGCTTGAAATAGCCATCGAGCGGTTTGCCATCCTTCTGGCCTTTTTTGGCGACCTTGAAGTCGATCGAGCCATCGGCGCGCTGAGCGACACCCGGCTGGCCCGCATTCGGCACCATCAGCTTGTTGGTGTTGTTCGTCGTGTAGATGGAGTCGAAATAGTTGGACTTCCCATTGAATGCTGCGGAATAGGTCACTCCCCCCTGCGCCGTATACGGCGTGGGTCCCATGCCCGCCAAAGGCTGACCGGTGACCAGCTGCGGGGTCGGGGTCAAGGCATCCACCGGCACCCACGAATTCCCGTTCTGCAATCCGATCCATTGATATTTGAAGGCGCTCACCTGGTTGCACGGGTTGTTCGGGTCGGAACTGTAGGCGGCGTTGTACCAGAACACGAAAAACGAGTCCTTCGGCGCCACCCCTTCCTCGGCGCCCACCGCGACGCCATGATCGGTGACCAATCCCCAGTTGGACTGGCCGTAGCTCCATAGCTGCGGGGTGGTGTTGTAGCCGATAAAGGACATCGGCACATCGCAGCCCGTGCGGTCGCCCCCACCCGCACAGGTGCCCGGGTATACGGTGACGGTACGACCCGCCATGACGTTGGTCGCCAAAGGCTCGGCGTCGAGCCGCTGGGTGTTCATCGAAGCGTCCCAACTGGCATGCGCTCCGACGATGACGTATATGCGGGGCATGATCTTGCGGCCGTTCGACGTGGCCGACGCCCACCAGTCAGGGTACGAACCGGCGTCGATGTAGTTCATGTCGCATTCGACCGACATGGTGATGTAGTCGTACAGGCCAGAATGCAGCACCTTCAGAATGGTGAAATGCTCATCCTGATCGTCCGCCCATCGCTTCGCGCCCAATTGCAGGTTGGTCAGACCCACAGCGTCACTGGCATCACCCATGGTCTTGATGTAGTTGATCATGTGGGCGTAGTCCTCCCCGGTGGGATAATCGCCGTAATCGTAGTAGATGCCGATACCGGTATCCCTGCCCCACGTACCGTCGCCCTTATTGGGGTCAACCTCGCCGTGCGCCACACGCACCATGAAATCAAGGCGCAATTCATCGGTGTTCGTGTCGATCTTGTCGTTATTGCCCAGAATCTGGTACAGCATCGGCTTACGGTCGGCTCCGTTAGGAGCGGTGACGTCCTGCGTGTTCCGCCAAGCGGTTTGCTGGGTATTCACATCCCGAACCATTTCGGGAGCGCCATCGGAGCCTTCGGATAAAGCACTGCCGACGCCAGACCTGGTCAGTGGTTCTGATTCCGCATTGGCGGCAAGACCCGAAGAAGGCACGACAAACAGCAGCGCCAGCAGCGCCACCAATACGCCGCGCACCGACCTTTCCATACTGTTCATTTTCGAAACGCCCCCTAAAGAGTAGCGCATTGCGCCATGTTTTCATTAATGGATTGACATGCGCCGCTCTCTCATTTTTCATTAATGGGCATTCACAACATCAATCACAAGAACAGAAACAGTATGCACATTAAAACTGGTAACGCCGAGCACATAAGTATGAGCTAGGCTACAATCGTTCGACCTTGAACATCAACCGTTTATCGTCGAACCAATCGACAATGATTACGTATTTCATCATAAAAGCCGGTATGGCACACATCAGCGGGCCCCTTCAGGCAACCCAGGCCGCACGGTCAGAACCGGCAGCGCATAAACGCAACACATTACCAATTGCGACATTCCTCATACTTCCGGCTCAGATTTCACCAACAGGAAAGCCCTTGCGCGGTTCCGGCACACGAAGGCAACGCACCGACGACCGCCCCATAAACGGTTCAGCATCGTCGAATCGCCGACGGCCACGGCGGCAAACACGGACATACGGCCATCCCGGCACCGATACTGACACATGAATCAGAAAAACGAAACGACGAATGCAAACCAATGGACGGGCGGCGGTCCGCGACGGAACCGCGCGGGCGGCCATCTGACCGAGACGGCGGAATCCACAAGCCCCGACACAATAAGATCCGCGCGACATGGTGCGGAATCATCACCGAACCATGTTCGCGCGGATCAACGCAAGAAACCCTTAAGACAAATGCTTATGCAAGCACCCCTTCCACGAACCCCTCGGGATCGAATGGCGCGAGATCGTCCGGACCTTCGCCCAAGCCCACGAGCTTGACGGGCACGCCCAGCTCACGCTGCACCGAAACCACGATGCCGCCCTTGGCCGAGCCATCGAGCTTCGAAAGCACGACGCCCGTGAGCCCTATCGCCTCAGCGAAGACCTTCGCCTGAACCATGCCATTCTGGCCGGTCGTGGCATCGAGCACCAACAGCACCTCGTCGACGGGGAGGTTCTTTTCGGTCACACGCCGGATCTTGCCGAGCTCGTCCATCAGATTCGCCTTGTTCTGCAAACGACCGGCGGTGTCGACGATCAGCACGTCGACGTTCTCCTCCTTGGCGCGACGCGACGCTTCGAACGCGACCGAGGCCGGATCGGCCCCCTCCTTTTCGGCACGGACCACGGGCACGTTGACCTTGCTGCCCCAAGTCTCAAGTTGATCCGCGGCGGCGGCACGGAAGGTGTCGGCGGCGGCGAGCATCACCGATTTGCCCTCGGAGACGAACAGCCGGGCCAGCTTGCCCGCGGTGGTGGTTTTGCCGGTGCCGTTGACTCCGACCATGATGATGACGCTGGGACGGGTGGCGCCGGGCTTGTCCGCGTTCAGCGCACGATCCGGCTCGACGTTGACCAGATCGACCAGTTTGGAGCGCAGCGCCTCACGCACCGCAGCCGGGTCGGCATCGCCGTTGACGCGTGAATCCCTGCGAAGACCCTCGACGAGCTCCTCGCTGGCCTCACTGCCCACATCCGCAAGCAGCAGCGTATCCTCGACGTCCTCCCAGTCCGATTCGGAAAGGTTGTCTTTGGCGAGGATGTTGAACAGGGCTTTGCCGAAGGGGTTCGAGGACTTGGAGAGTTTGGCCTTCAGACGGGTCACGCGGGAGGCGGATGATTCGGGGCGTTCGGGCACAGGCTCCCCAGACGCCACAGAGCCGGCAGAAACTGGCGCAACGGACGTCGTTCCCGATTGCGCAGGAGCATCGGTCACCGGCACCCCACGGCCGGCGGCGCCCCCGTCATCCGAAGCCTCCGGTCCATCATCCTCACGCGCATGGGCGGCAATGCCGTCGGACGACGTTCCACCGTTCCGCTTGAAGTGAACGACTCCCCATACGACGATGGCGACGGCGATGACAAGGACAAGCGCCACTATGGCGACAATCAGGTTCGTGTTCATAACCCTTATTGTATGTGGACGCTGCCACCTCCGGGCGGATGGGGGGGGGGATACACGACGCACGACACCGCACCCGTCCTGCTTATAGCGGCGGTGAAAAGTGCCAGCCCCAACCTACAATGCAATCATGTCCAACACTTCCCGAATGACGTCATACCAGCGCCGCGAACAGCTTATACAGGTCGGCCGAGGCCTGTTCGCAGCCAAGGGGTTCGAAGCAGTGAGCGTGGAGGAGATTGCGGCGGCCGCCAAAGTCTCAAAACCGATCATTTACGAGCATTTCGGCGGCAAAGAAGGCCTGTATGCCGTGGTGGTGGACCGTGAGATGCAAAAACTGACGAACACTTTGATCGGCGCGCTCTCGGACGACGACGCCCACCCGCGGCAGATCGTGGAACGCACCTCATTGGCGCTCCTTACCTATATCACGGAAAACGCCGATGGTTTTGGCGTCCTGGTGCGCGACCGCCCGACCACCGACCCCACCGGTTCGTTCAGCTCACTTTTAGGCGACGTGAGCCTCAAGGTCGAGGAAATCCTGGCCAAGGCATTCAAAAAGTACGGACTCCCCGCAAAGAACGCGCCATATTACGCCCAGATGCTGGTGGGCATGACCGTCTTCACCGGACAATACTGGGCGATGAACAAACTCAAGACCAACAAGGAGCAGTTGGCGGCCCATATCGTCAACCTCGCCTGGCATGGCCTGTCACGTCTTGAAGCCAAACCTGAACTTGTCTTCGAGAAGGGCGGCGGCGACAGGCACCGGGACGACGGACCGGGGCAGGACGAACCGGCCTCGAGCCGGGAGAAGGGCAGACATCCGGAAGAACACCATGAAAGCGCGGGCGCGGATGGCTTGAATCGCGACATCGACGACGGGCCGGAATACGACAAAGCCGAAGGGGCACGTTCAGAACAGGCAAGGCGCGCGACGCATGACCATCTCAAGAGACAGCGGCGAAATCGGCCTTGATGCAACCCTCCGCAATGTCCGCGCCTCCGACGGCGATACGAGCCAGCGAGATAATACAGCAGCACCGCGAGGGCGGTCACCGCGTAAGGGTAAAATGTAGTCACTATTAAGCTTTGCTGTAACTATCGCTGATTATCATTGAGGGATCATGCCGCACGACGAGACACCGAAAACGCTCACCTTCGTGGTGCCTGCGTACAACATGCAGGAATATCTGAGCCGTTGCGTTTCGTCATTGCTGGCGACGCCGCACCCCGACGACATCGAGGTGCTTATCGTGGACGACGGCTCCTCCGACGGCACCCCGGCTCTGTCGGACCGGCTCGCAGCCCAGAACCCCGGCAACGTGCGGGTGATCCACCAAAAGAACAAAGGTCACGGCGGCGCCGTCAACACAGGCATGGCGGAAGCACGAGGCATGTACCTCAAGGTGATCGACGCCGACGACTGGGTGGGCGCCGGCACCCTGACCACCATGATGGGGGCGCTGCGAAAGCAACGCGGCTGCAAACAGCCAATCGACCTGTTCGTGACGGACTACGTATACGACAAGGTCAACAAACGACGCAAGCACACCGTCCATTTCAGGAACGTCATGAAGGCAGGGCAGCGCCTCGGTTGGGACGACCTCAGACGGTTCGGCATAGCGCAGTACATGATCATGCACGCACTGACCTTCCGGACCGACATTCTTCGACAGGCACAGACAGAACTGCCGGAGCACACGTTCTACGTTGATTTCATCTATGCCTATCAACCCTTCCCCTGGGTCAATTCGATCATGTACCTCCCCATCCCCTTCTACCACTATTTCATCGGGCGCGACGGGCAGAGCGTCCAGACCGATGTGATGATCCGACGCGTGAACCAGTTGGTACGCATCAACGGGCTGATGGCGCAGGCCACCCCCGAACGCGGCACGGTCTCGGACGGGCTGTATCGATATATGATTCACTTCCTCTCGATTCAGAGCGTGGTCGCCAGCGCCTTCCTCATCCTTTCGCGCGACCCGGTGAACTACGAAGCCAAACGTCGCATGTGGGCCGACATCGAGCGTGTCTCCCCCCGGATCGCTCGGGACGTGCGGCATCAGCTGCCCAGCAGGGCGATCAATCTGCCCGGTCGCGTCGGACGCTTCCTGATACGCCACGGATATCGTATCGCCGAAGCGATCATCGGATTCAACTAGACGTTCAGTGCGGGCGCGACGCACGACGCGACAGGTCGTTCCCGGAATCCAGGGATGGTTGTATAATATTTTTTCGTTGCCCCTCTGGCTCAATGGTTAGAGCAGCGTCCTTTTAAGTCGTGGGTTGTGGGTTCGAGTCCCACGGGGGGCACACGCAAGGTACCGCTATTCGGCGGTACCTTTTTCGTATCCATAGAAACCGTTGGAAACATTGGGGTTTTCGGATATTCAAAGGAATTTCCGACAGATTCCGGCATCAATGCCATTCCGCACTATATCAGGCCACAGATTTTTCGAAGGGCTATCCATGGAGACGAATAGGGAGGAGGTCACGATGCCAGGAGTGATGCCCACGAAGCCCGTCACCATGCCGGAAGCGGCGCCTGCCGCCGTATAATGGCTCGCACGAATTACCTCCGGTGAACCCCGTGGCTCAAAGAAGAGCGTGGTACTCCCCCACGCATAGCCCGCGGTGCCGAAGGCAGCAAACGCAGAACCCGCGTTGTCTGCACCGATTAGCATTCTGGAAATCATGACGACCGGAAGACAGCATTCACTCGACATTCTCAGCTATTGGTGCGCGGTCGAGCTTTTTTCTCCGCAGTCCTGGAACAATCCGACGACGATCAGCCTCGCGAACGTCCCTCAAAACCACCGAAACGACCCATATCAGAATCTGCCGTGGGAAGGTCTCCGGGCAAATATGCATATCGGTCTGACTCGTCACGGGAAATCCTCGTTCCCGGAAAAATACCATGAAGTGAAATTCGGCGGCTATCAGTTGCAGACCGATATGCAATCGCGACTGCAGCAACCTTTTTCCTTCATCCAAGCAACGAAAGACTGGATGGGAAAACGGAACATCTGGCCCAATGAAGCCGATTCGCACATCCGGGCGATCCTTCAAGAGGCACAAGGAAAATGGATGGAGCTGACATATGGTTCGGAAACCCTGCCCGTTGGCTCGTTCGTCTCGGATGCCTTGGTCAGGTTCCTGATGGACACCATGGAAAACGTGGCCCGCGCCGCAAAACGACCGGAACGCGTGACGGCTCTCTATCTGAAGAATTATCCGCGGAAGTACCGCGAAAAGCCTTATTATGCAATGGTCAATCCAGCCAAGGACGGGAACGGAGAAAGTCGGCGCACTTCAAAATGGCTCCGCCACGACTCCTTCTGCATTCAGGCCGGCCTGTTCCAACAGGTCGCGTTCAATGCCCTACAGAACGCGTCCGAATTAGTGCGCAAATCCACCGCATTGGAAAAAACGGGCAAGGAGGAACGGCTGCCGTCCGGATACGGCACGAAAAGCTCCGGAATGCGGCATCAAATAGCGTCGATGATGTGTTTCGAAGTGCGTGATTGACGGCGCCTTGGGACCTGTTTCCTCCTTGGCGATCTCTCAATACGCCAAGGCCGTTTCCTGCTTGTTCTCGCACGACCGATGGCCGTCCTGCCCAGAAGGATGGCCCGACATAAGCACTCTTGACCGCAACGAAGGCCGGATTCGCACCATGTTCGCGAAACTCGGCAGCACCGTGGCCGCCGACGGCTCACCCAGACGGGTGAACAGGGACACCCTGAACCACATCATCGACGTCACCGCCAAGGAATTGGGGTTGGACGACGCGGCCTTACGCCGATCCCCCGTCCATGATGAAAAAGCCATGAGCATCGTTGACAAGGACTCCGTCAGTTGCCGGTTGATCACCGGTGACAAAGGCAGCGAACCTTCTCTTATGGATTCATTCTATCTTTACGATTTGGAAAACCTGCACGGCATCAAGCTAAGGGAACCCGAGACGGCCGGCCATGACGCAGAGGCGTTTTCGGAGCCGCTGAAACGGTATCTTTCCGCGGCTCACCCCGAACGCTTCGACTTGTCGGAAGACCCTGAGGGCGCCGCACTTGATGAGCTGACCCGTCCCGATCGCACACCCGGCGGCCGCTGGCCGAGCAAAACGGACCAGTTCCAATCCGCGGCCCAGCAATTGGCGGTCAACCAGATAACGGCGACGACGGAAACAGGAAAAGGTGATTGTCTGATGGGAGTCAACGGCCCTCCCGGAACAGGCAAAACGACCCTGCTCAAGGATGTCATCGCAGAAATCATCGTCGCGCGCGCCAGACAACTGGTCCGCTTTAACCGCCCTGAGGATATATTCAAGGACAACGTCACCGAAGGGTCCTTGAATTACTGGACGCTGAAACCGGCGGTAACCGGATACGAAATCGTGGTCGCCTCCAATAACAACAAAGCCGTGGAGAACATCAGTCAGGACCTGCCACTGACCCAATCGATAGCAGCCGAATGGCAGGCTTGGATTGACAATGCGTACGGAAAGGAGTCCGAGGATTACGCATTCCGCCAATTCGCCGAAACGCTCCTGGAATCCGATGACGATAAGGGGTCAGCCGCCGACAAGACAACCGACGGTTCGTCTTCGGCATGGGCCCTTCTGGCCGCAACCTTGGGCAACACGAGCAACAAGAGCAAGTTCATCGGCCCGTTCGAATCGCATTTCATCAAAGAGCACCTATCGGAAACGGGACACCAATCAGCGCACGGCAGTTGGATCACAGCCAAAAAGGCGTTCGAATCCGCGTCGCGCAAGGAGGCCGAACTTCGCAAACAGCGGGAGGAGGCTTTCAAGAGGGATCATGACCCCTCTGATTTGCTGCGCGAGGAACAGCTGCTCGAAAACCGCTTGGCACAAGTCCGGACATTACTGCGAGACAGGAATCGCGAATTGGACGTCAACCGGGGACAAGCCCAAAACCTGCAGAACCGATTCAACGAAAGCTGCTACAGAGCCAACACCGCCATCAGCGCATCGCAGGAGGCCGACGCCGCCTATACGGCGCATCAGCAGTACTGGTCAACGCACTTTCTTAGGTCGATCATTCATTTCAGGGAACGCGACAAAGAGGAAAAAGAAAAATACATAGCCCGGGAGCAGGCTCGGTCCAGGACGCAAAGCCTATGCAATATAGCAAATGCCGAACAACGCGCCTTGGCGGATCTGCAAACGACGATAGTCGCGCAAACGGCGGAGAAGTCAAATCTGTCATACAATGAACGGGACCTCTCCGGACAGCTGGATGAAGTCAAAGCGAAGCTCGAGGACTATCGGAACCGTCCCAAACATGCATCCTCAATGAGCGACGAGCGCATCGCCTGGATGGACGAAGAATGGAACGCCGCCAGAACCGAGCTGTTCATCGCTGCCCTGCGCCTCCACCAGCAATTGGTGATAGGCGCCGCCGGCCAATTCCGCGAGAACCTGACACTCGCCTCCAAAGTGATACAGCGGCCAAGCCGTTTCAAGGAACAGGCACGACTGGCCGCTTGGCAATCACTGTTTTTAGTGGTTCCGGTAATCTCGTCGTCATTCGCTTCGATATCCAGAATGTTCGGGGGGCTAGGCAAGGAAAGCCTCGGATGGGCGATCATCGATGAAGCCGGCCAGGCAACGCCTCAATCCGCCGCAGGACTGCTGCAGCGAGTCCGACATGCCGTGGCGGTGGGCGACCCCATGCAGCTCGAACCGATCGACACCCTTCCCAACCAGATGCGTGAGCTGCTGGCCAAAACCCACAATATCCAGATGGGGCTCGAATCACGCAACGTGCAGGAAATGGTGGACCATCAGACACGATACGGTCTGCAAGCCGGGCAATGGCTGGGAATGCCGCTGGTGGTGCACCGCAGATGCGACGAGCCGATGTTCTCGATCTGCAACGACATGGCCTATTCCGGACGCATGGTTCGAGCAGGATCCGAGCACACGCCTTGCCTGTATGCCGAAGGGGCCAAAAAATCGATTGAGATACCCCCGTCCCGTTGGTACGACGTCCCCGCAAAATCCGATAAGGTAAGCCTCGATAAATGGCGCCCCGCAGAAGGACATGAACTGTATACGAGGCTCAAGGACCTTATTGAAGGCGGCATCGCACCTGAGCAGATACTGGTGATAGCACCATTCAGAGTCGTGGCCAACAGGGTTCGGGACATCTTCAGGTCCGTCCTCAAGGAATCGGGCCGTTACAGCGACGGCAAGGCGGCCGAAATCGTCGCGAACCAGGCCGGGACAGTACATACCTGCCAGGGGCGTGAAGCCGACGTGGTGTTCCTTGTGATGGGCAGCGCACCCGGTGATGCGGGTTGCGGCTCCCGAAACTGGGTCAACTTCAGTCCGAATATGCTCAATGTCGCGGTTTCACGCGCCAAACGACGCCTCTATGTCATCGGAGACATCAACGATTGGAAACAAGGCAAATACTCGGGGCAGATCGCCGACGTTCTACCGGTATACAGCGCACCCCCCACCCGGTAGTTCGGGTACTTTCGGCCGGTTGCACGCCACAACCGGCCGAAATACGGCATAAAAGCGGACGCCTCGACCCACTGGATACGCACACCGACAAACGAAACGTCTCAATGACAGTACAAGGTTTCACTGAGTCGACTTTCATGGCATCGTGCCGAATTCAAACAACGGCCTGCCTGCAGTTGCCTCACGTAGCTCCGACGCCCCTGAGCGTCCATGCCTGGCCGTCGAGGACCGTGGCGGCACCCACGCTGCGAAACTATTTCATAAGAATCGGGAAGCCGCCCGTCAACACGAATCCAAGAACGACCACGACTACGATAAGTACGATAGGCAGCCAGGCATCCACGGCCAGCACGGCATCCCTCTTCTTTCTGGCGAAGCCCATCTCAACCAAACCAATCGCAACAAGCGCCAGCACGATCTTGACGATCAACAGCACCGGATGCCGCAACGGTCCATGCATCAGGGACATCACCGCCATCACAACGCCGCTGAGAATAATGAGCACGTAGCAGACACGCGCGATCATGACACAGATTTTGGCGCCTTTCTC
The DNA here is from genome assembly GCF_000741525.1 of Bifidobacterium bohemicum DSM 22767. GTDB lineage: Bacteria > Actinomycetota > Actinomycetes > Actinomycetales > Bifidobacteriaceae > Bifidobacterium > Bifidobacterium bohemicum. The sequence continues at coordinate 864,013 of NZ_JGYP01000002.1, forward strand.
AGGCCCAAACAACCCTACGGCCACCGCAACGACCAATGCCACACCGACAATCAGATGCATCCAAGACCAAACCACAATGCGCTCCCTCACAATCATTGTGTATACAACAAACCGTTTCCAGTATATAACTCGTCGACCTCATTATCGGCATCTCTCGTTGTCGGCGTATTCTTGACTCTGACCGCGGTGCATACGCTCGTGAGCGATGAACGGGGGGGGTCATCTCGCGCTCGGAGTATATACATAGGAATGACCACCATCAAGGAAGTAGCCGAAAAGGCCGGAGCATCGGTCACCGCCGTCTCCCTGTCCCTCAACCATCGGGAGAACGGCCATGTGAAGAAGGAGGTCGCCCAGCGCATTCGCCGAACCGCGAAGGAACTGGGGTACCGCCCCAATCCGCTGGCGCGCTCGCTGAGGACCAGCAGGACGCGCACCATCGGCTTCATCAGCGAGGAGATCGCCACCACTCCATACGCCGGCAAGATGATTCTCGGAGCGCAGGACGCCGCCAGTGAGCTGGGCTACATGATGCTGTTGGTCAACACCGACGGGAAGGGCAAGGAGACCGACGAGATCGCCGCCCTCAAGCGCTATGGGACCGACGGTTTCCTGTACGCCAAAATGTACGACAGGATATCGTCGGTGCCCGAAGACCTGACCGGATGCCCCACGGTATTGCTCGACGCAACGGACGGCCGCGGCAAAGACGGCGTACCCTTCATCGTTCCGGACGAAGTGGCCATCGGGTATGACGCGACGATGTATTTGATCCGCGCAGGTTGCAGGCGCATCGCCTACGTGGGCTGCTCCGAGCCCCTGATCGCGGAGCCCCTGCGTCGCAAAGGATACGTAAACGCACTAAAGGATGCGGGGCTCGAGCACGACCCGTCGCTGTCGATCCAGGTGCTCAACAACCGACCGGCCCTGAAGGCCGTCGAGCGCCTGTTCGACGATGCGCGCCCCGACGCATTCTTCTGTTTCAACGACGCGCGCGCCTGGTATGTTTACGAAGCGGCCGCACGTCGGGGACTGACCGTCGGTCAAGACATTTCCGTGGTCGGAGTGGACAACAGCCGCATCATTTCCGAAACCTTCGACCCACGACCCACCACCATCGAACTTCCGCATTATGAAATGGGGTATTGGGGCGCGCGCAAGCTGATCTCTATCATCGAGGGGCATCCGTTGAAACCCGCCGACACCACGAACACTCTTGCCGAAATGCCCCCGCTTGACGCCCCCTGCCCGGTGCGCATCCACTGCTCCATCGTTGAACGCGGTTCGGTCACGAAAAGGAAGAACGGCGGCACGGTCCACGAGGCGTAGGCTCGTCCCGCACACGCGCAAGCCGCTACACTTTTTCCCTCACCATCCCCTCGAATTCGCCGGTTCCGGTTTACTCGGCCTAGCGAGGATGCACGAAACGCCGGAATCGATTTACAAGTTGACGTGAAACGATTCCTGTAATATATTTCTTACCAAGGTTCCTGATTCGGGCGATGCCGCAAAATCAACAGGAACCGTAGTCGAAATGATGCCGCGCGGCAGCGGCACCACCGAGAGAAAGCTGGCTATAATGGCGATTTCAGGCGCCAAGACATATCGGAATCCTTCGTATCTGCAAAGCTCGACCGGTATCTTCATGTTCTTCTGCTCATGGGGAATCTGGTGGTCCTTCTTCTCGATCTGGCTCACCAGCCCCGCGCCGAAAGGTCTGGGGATGACGGCCGCGCAACAAGGCCAGATCTATTCCATCAATTCCCTTGCCACCCTGTTCATTATGTTCTTCTACGGCCTCATCCAGGACAACCTCGGCATCAAACGCCGTCTGGTGATCGTGGTCTCATGCATCGCCGCATGCGTTGGTCCCTTCGCACAGTTCATCTACAAGCCGCTGCTGCTGGCCGGCGGCACGACCAAATTCATCGGAGTTCTGGTCGGCTCGATCGTGCTGTCCGCCGGTTTCATGGCCGGCTGCTCGCTTGTCGAGGCGCTCACCGAACGCTATAGCCGTCACTTCGGATTCGAGTATGGCCAATCCCGCGCATGGGGCTCCTTCGGCTATGCCGTCGTCGCTCTGATTGCCGGACCGCTGTTCAACATCGACATGCGCTGGAACTTCTGGCTCGGCTCCCTGTTCGGCATCGGCATGCTGTGCGTCTATCTGTTCTGGCGTCCGGCCGAGCAGAAGGAGGAGCTGAACAAGGAGGCCGACCCGAACGCGCCACGCACCAACCCGACGACCAAGGAGATGATCGCCGTGCTCGGCATGGGGTCGCTCTGGGCGTTGATCATCTTCATGCTTTTCACGAACACGTTCTACACGGTCTTCGACCAGCAGATGTTCCCGAGCTATTACAAGAGCCTCTTCGCCACTCCCGCCCAAGGCGCAGAATGGTATTCCATCCTCAACGCGGCCGAAGTGTTCTGCGAATCGGCGATGATGGGCATCGTCCCGATCATCATGGACCACATCGGGGTGCGCAACGCCTTGCTGCTCGGTGCCGTGACCATGTTTCTGCGCATCGGCCTGTGCGGCGTCTTCCACGACCCGGTGACGATCTCCGTGGTCAAGATGTTCCATGCCATCGAGACCCCACTCTTCTGCCTGCCGGCATTCCGTTACTTCACACTGCATTATGATACGAAGCTTTCTGCCACGCTGTACATGGTCGGCTTCCAGATCGCCTCGCAGGTCGGGCAGGTGATCATGTCCACACCGCTGGGCATGCTGCGCGACAGCCTCGGCCCACGCAAGACCTTCTTCACTATCTCCGGCATCGTGCTTCTTGCACTGGTCTACGGGTTCTTCGTCATCAAGAAGGACGACCAGCAGGTAGGAGGCGACCCGTTCATACGAGTCAAGGACCGGAAGGCCGGAGCCACGCAAGCCCAGGTCTCGGCCTGACGGCGCCCGTTCCGTAATCATCCCAAGGAAGGCAATCAACGATGACCACATATCCCGTCTACTCCCCGATCCGCAACCACGCCGAAGAACTGGCCAAGGCGGAAGCCGGGGTCGATCAGCTCGACCTTGAACGCGTGGACCGCTGGTACCCCAAGTTCCACATCGCCTCCAACGGCGGCTGGATCAACGACCCGAACGGACTGTGCCGCTATAAGGGCCGCTGGCATGTCTATTATCAGCTGCATCCCTACGGAACGCAGTGGGGACCGATGCATTGGGGTCATGTCTCCAGCGCCGACATGGTCTCCTGGCGCCGCGACCCGATCGCGATGGCGCCCAGCCTCGAAGAGGACAAGGACGGCGTCTTCTCCGGCTCGGCCGTGGTGGACGACCAAGGCAAACTCAGGTTCTATTACACCGGCCACCGCTGGAACAACGGCAGAAACGACGCCGATGGGCAGTGGCAGGTGCAGATGCTCGCGGACGCGATCGACGACGACGCGATCAAACTCGAAAAACGCGGTATGGTCATCGACTGCCCGCGCGAGAAGGTCGATTCGCACTTCCGCGATCCGAAGGTATGGAAGCAGGATGGCGTCTGGCACCTCATCCACGGCGTCTCCACGGCCGACCACCGAGGCCAGATCTGGGACTACACCTCCAAGGACATGGTCAACTGGACGTTCCAGAACGTCCTGTTCGACGATCCCAACCCGGATGTCTTCATGCTCGAATGCCCCGATTTCTTCCCTCTGAAGGACAAGAACGGGGACACCAAGTGGGTCATCGTCTTTTCCGCGATGGGCTCGAAGGCCAAGGGCTACATGAACCGCAACGAGAACAATGCCGGCTACATGATCGGCACTTGGAAGCCCGGGGAGGCGTTCAAACCCGAAACCGAGTTCCGCCTCTTGGACTGCGGCGCCAACTACTACGCCCCGCAGTCGTTCGAGGCCGACGGCCGCCGCATCATGTACGGCTGGATGAGCCCGTTTTCCGAGAACGCTCCGATGCAATCCGACGGCTGGTGCGGCCAGATGACCCTGCCTCGCGAATGCTACCTCGGTGAGGATGACGACCTGCACACCGTTCCGGTGCCGGAAATCGACAAGCTGCGCATCAACACGTTCGAGCACGTCGCCCGCCCCATCGAGGCCAACGAGGAGACCCTGATCGATGAGGACGCCGAAGCCGTGGAAATCGAGCTAAACATCGATTTGAAGGACACCACCGCCGAGCGCGCCGGGCTGAAGGTCCATGCCACGCCGGACGGTTCCTGCACCTATGTGGCCTACGACGCGCAGGCCGCCACCGTCGTGGTCGACCGTCTGGCGGCGGCACGCGGTGACCGCGGCTATCGCGCCGCCAGGCTGACCGACGAGGAGCTGTCCGCCGACGAGTTGAAACTGCGCGTCTACGTCGATCGCGGCTCCGTCGAGGTCTACGTCAACGACGGTCGGCACGTGCTGAGCTCCTACAGCTACCCGTCCGAAGGAAAGCGCGCCGTAAAGCTTTCCGCAGAATCGGGCGTACTCGCCGTCAACAAGCTCACCCTGCACGACATGAAGAGCATCGGGCTCGAATAATCCGGCAGGTTTATTTATGCGGGTCCTGATGGCCGGTCGCGCCATTCGGACCCGCTTGCATGGGCAGGTATTCCGATCGGGCAACCCGAAAGGCATAACCATACCGAACGGGAAATGCCCCTGACAATCATGTCATGAGACACTCTTATCAGAAAAACCGCTTACATGAACTCGGTGATGGAGGCTTCCCCTTCATCGAACCTTTTGGACAATCCCGCCAGCAGTGACGACAACGGATCAGGCCGGGCACAACGACCGGTCAAAACATAAACGGGGCGGATCGCACAGACTGCGAATCCGCCCCGCCGAACATGGGGTTCATGGTTCACTCAGACAACCGGTACGCCCAGATCGTCGCTGAAATCAATGTCCTTGGTCTCCTTGGTGAACACCAGCGCGACGAGGGTCAGCACCGCCGCGAACGCGAGGTAGACGCCCACCATCCACGTACTGCCGCCGGCCGCGCCCCACAACGCGGTGGCGATGATGGGGGCGAGCGCGGCTCCCAGAATGGAGCTGACGTTGTAGGCGATGGCCGAACCGGTGTAGCGCACGTTGGTCGGGAACATCTCAGGCAACAGCGCGCCCATCGGTCCGAACGTGAATCCCATGAGGGTGAACCCGATAATCAGGAACAGCTCAACCACTGCCATCCTGCCGAATCCGCCGGACTTGTCATCGAGGAAGAGCGGGAACATCAACGCGAATATGACGATGGCCACAGTGACGACAAGCAACATCCTGCGCCGGCCGAACCTGTCGGCCAATGGACCGGAGGCCAGTGTGAACAACCCGAAGAACACGACACCGGCGATCTGCATGAGCACGAAATGAGTGTATGGGATGTTCAGGCCAGCGGGCGAACCCGGCTTCGGAGGGTTGGGAGCTGTGCCGTAGGTGAGGCTGAAGGTGGTCATCAGGTAGAACAGCACATAGGTGGCGAGCATCGCGAACGTGCCAAGCACGACAGCCTTGAAGTGGTGGCGCAGCGTTTGCGCGAGGGGCATCTTGACGACGGCGCCTTGCGATTCCGCCTTCTTGAAGGTCTCGGATTCCACGAGTTTGGAACGCACCCATAGGCCGATGATGACCATCACCGCGCTGAAGAGGAACGGGATGCGCCATCCCCATGCGAGGAATGCGTCGGAGGCCATGCCCCGGTCATGCTCGCCCGGCATCGCGAAATTGATGATCAGGAACAACCCATTGGCGATGATGAAGCCAATCGGGGCGCCCAGCTGCGGGAATGTGCCATAAAGGGCGCGTTTGTCGGCCGGAGCGTTTTCCGTGGCCACAAGTGCGGCACCGGACCATTCGCCTCCGAGCGCGAAACCCTGCGTCAAGCGAAGAACCAGCAGGAGGGCCGGTGCCAACAGTCCGATTTGCTGGAAGGTGGGTAGGCAGCCCGCCAGGAACGTGGCGATTCCCATGGTCAGCAAGGAGACCACCAAGGTCGTCTTGCGACCACGCTTGTCGCCCATATGTCCAAAGACGATGGCGCCTACGGGACGGGCGATCATGGCCGCTCCGAACACCCCGAACGACGCAAGCTGGCTGGCGAGCTGACTGCTGGACGGGAAGAACAGCTTCGGAAACACCAGCACCGCCGCGGTCGCATATACATAAAAATCGTAGAATTCGATGGTGGTTCCCACCAGACTCGCAGCGATGACCTCTGCCGGCGAGTTCAGGGGTTTGCCGTCCGTTGCGGTCAAGTGGGGTCCGGCATCCCCTGTTTGCTCTTTCACTCTTTTTTCAGCGACCATACCTAGCTTACCCTCTTCCGTGCATCTGTCTTCTTTCCATACCGCAAAAGCGCGGCCCGATACGTTCATTGTGTGAACCTGTCGGCTTGGGGCATCGTCCTGGCAAGACTTGCCTGTTTGCAAACAATAAAGAAAATTACGCATTCCGGAACACGAAAATCCATAATATGGACGCTTCGTCCAAAATCGTGAACCTTACCGGACTCGGGTTGGATGGAAGGCCGCGACTTCGAGACCCGATTCTCAAAACCAACTTTCACACGGTCAGAATGACCTGATTTCCATGGACGGCTTACGATGGGTTGGAATGTTACGATCGCACAGACCAGCTCAAAGGCGCAAACACAACAGACGTTCCGGCAGTAACAAAAACTCGCACACCCCAGATAGGAGATATACGAGTTTTCGCGGTATAAAGCGGCTATCACTCACCCATATGAGGCACGACGACGGCGCGCTTGGTGAGCTTTCCATCGACCAGGTTGTGGTAGGCGACGAGGGCGTCATCCATCGAATAGGTCTCGACTTCAGGGGTGACCAGTCCCTGGCGGTAAAGCGCGGCGACCTCATGCAGCTCCGACATCGATCCCCAGTAGGCGCTGGTGAGCTCCTGCTCCCACGGATTCGTATACCAGTCGAACTCGCCCTTGCCGCCGGCAATGCCGACGATCGTCACACGCGAGCCGATTCCAGAGGCGGCCTGAGCTGCGGCGATGGTGGGGGCGATGCCCACGAAGTCGAACGCGGCATCCACGCCGCGCCCACTGGTGATCTCGCGAATCCTGGCGACCTCGTTCTCATCGCTCGGCACGGTGATGACGCCTTGCTCCTCGGCCTTGGCCATGCTTTCGGGTTTCATATCGGTGCCGATGATGGTCGCACCGGTCAACGCTTTGAGCAGCTGGATCGCAATCTGTCCCAATCCGCCAAGACCGATGACCAAGGCATACTTGCCGCCGCCGCGCAGGTGAGGCAGTGCGGCTTTGATGGCGTGGTACGGGGTCAATCCCGCGTCGGAGAGCGGAGCCGCCGCGATCGGGTCGGCATCGCCCAGCGGCACGAGGTTACGGGCCGGCACCACCGCGTACTCGGCCATACCTCCGTCGCGCCCCAAGCCGATGGCCAAGGATTCGTTGGTGGCCATGTTCTCGCAGTAGTTCTCTTCGCCGGCGACGCAACGCTGGCAATGACCGCATCCGGTCGGCCCATAGACCAAGTAGGCATCGCCTTTGTTGAAACCGGTGACGCCGGGGCCGAGCTCCTCGATCCAACCGGAGGTCTCGTGCCCGAGAATGAACGGGGGCTTGGTGTGCGTACCCGTTTCGGGGGTGTAGTCATGGAACACGGACACGTCCGAATGGCAGCAACCGGCCCCCGCCACCTTCAGCAACACCTCACCCGGTCCGGGCGTCGGTTTCTCCACTTCCTTGATCGTGGGGAACGTCTTGTAGTTCTCAAAAACCACGGCTTTCATAGCGGTCCTTTCTAAAATGGGTAGACACACGCGCAGACTCGGTCACGGTACATCCGTATTGAATCCGCTTGAGTTCGACCATACTATCGCCCAGACGCCGTCGATGGAGCCGTAAACGATGCTTATGATTGTAAAGTCACACCACTTGCCTTGCAAATGCCTACGAATTGGCCAAATTTTCTGTCATGCTTTCTCAAGAACGGCTTCATTCCGCCATTTTCCGACGTCGCGAGCACCCATGCCTCGCGTCATGCTTTTCTGTTACATTCATCACACCAAATTTCCGCGAGTCATGACGCAAACACACAATCAAGCGATTACTATATATAGAAGATATCGCCATACCGCACCACTAGATATCGTGTCAACGGCATGTCAAACGGTCGCTTCACGTCACCGAAACACAGCAGAATAGTTGTTTCACCGACATGCCCGCGGACGGACTGCGCATGGCCGAACATCGGCGATGCCGAATCCAAGGTAAACGTAAATACGGAACAACAGAAGGAAGCACGATGGCAGACGAAGTCAAACTGGCCGACGATAAGATGATGGCGGATTCACTGACCCCACCGCAGTGGTCCACGGCTTTCGCAAAGGGAGCGGACCCCAAGACCCTGCGAATCCGCCCGGTCAACTGGAACAACATCCAGGACGACAAGGACCTCGAGGTGTGGAACCGCCTGATCGCCAACTTCTGGCTGCCTGAAAAGGTGCCGCTGTCGAACGATATTCCTTCTTGGCGCAGCATGACCGAGCACGAGCGCGAGACCACCGTACATGTGTTTACGGGCCTGACCACGCTCGACACCGAGCAGGCCACCGTGGGTGAGCTGGTGCAGATTCCCGACGCCCTGACCGAGCACGAACAGGCCATCTACACTAACATCGCCTTCATGCAGTCGGTGCACGCCCGCTCCTATTCCTCCATCTTCTCGACGCTGTGCTCCTCCGAACAGATCGACGAAGCCTACCGTTGGGCAGTGGGCAACGACCTCGTACAGGAGCGCGTGCGCATCGTCATGGAGCAGTACCAGTCCGAGGACCCGCTCAAGCGCAAGGTCGCGGCCGTGATGCTCTCCTCGCTGCTGCTCTACGCGGGCTTCTACCTGCCACTCTACTTCTCCAGCCGCGCCAAGCTGATGAACACCGCGGACATGATCCGCCTGATCCTGCGCGACAAGGCCATCCACGGCTATTACTCCGGCTACAAGTACCAGCGCCACCTCGAGCACCGCACCGCCGCCGACCAGGAGATGCTCAAGAAGTACACCGACGACCTGCTGAACCAACTGTATGAGCTGGAGGTCAAGTACTCCGACCAGGTCTACGAAGGCTTCGACTTCATCGACGACGTGCAGGCGTTCGTGCGCTACAACGCCAACAAAACCCTGATGAACCTCGGTTACGAGGCCAAGTTCAGCGCCGCCGAAACCAAGGTGAGCCCCGAGATCATCGCGGCCCTATCCCCTTCGGCTGACGAGAACCATGACTTCTTCTCCGGTTCAGGTTCCTCCTATGTCATCGGCAACGCCGAAGCCACCGATGATGACGACTGGGACTTCTAAACGTAACCACCAACCCAACGGTTGACGCCAAACGACACCAACGCGAGAGGGGGCTGACCGGTTCTAATCCGGTCAGCCCCCTCTCGCGTTGCTTTTGTCAGAAAACCTCTACAGGCCTTCGTCCCGAACGCTTTTCAAGAGACCCTCATCAGGTCTCCGCCAACGACGACAGCTTCACTCGGTGATGCCCATGTATTGGTCGAGAATCTCCTGGTACATGGCGATGAAGTCCTCATACATGCCCTTCGGCAGGCTCTCATTGACGCAATGCATGGTCTTGTTGCCGGGGCCGAACACCACGTACGCGGTGTCGGACGGGCTGTTGATCAGCAGCTTGCTGCCATCGGTCGCCCCCGACAGGGCCAGCATCGGAATAGTCGGTTCCTTGCCCTGTGCAGCAAGGTGCTTTTCGCCTACCGATTGAGCGATCTTGGCGAGCTTGGCGTCCTTGGGGCCGACCTGTGCAACGATATCCATACCGATGCTATAAGAGACTTCGGCCTTGTGGGTCTCGTTGAACTTCTTGACCTCTTCATCGAAAATGCCGCGGATGGTGGCGTTGTCGAACTCGGGAACGATGCGGATGTTGATCTCCGCGCTTGCGGACTCGGGGATGGCGTTGACCTGCCGGCCGCCGTGGAAGACGTCGATGTTGTAGACCGTCCCACCCAGATCGGGGTTGTTTTTGCCCTCGGACTCCTTCTTGATGCGCTCGGAAAGGACATCAAGGAACTCAATGAGGTTCTCGACGGCGTTGATGCCGAGCTGAGGCATCGAACTGTGCGCGGCCTTGCCCTTCATGTTCACCGTGATGTCGTATTCGCCTTTGGTAGCGTAGACGATTGCATAGCCGGAAGGCTCACCGACCAGCAACGCCTCGACGCCCTTCATGTACCCCTGCTCCTCCAGGGCCTGGGCTCCGGGCATGCCGACCTCCTCGCCTGCGGTGCAGAGGAATCGTACCGTGCCGTGTATCTGGGACTCATGCTCCTTCAAGTGGAGCATGGCGATGACCAGGGCGGCGGTGCCGGCCTTCATATCGGTCACGCCGCGGCCGTAGATCAAATCGCCCTTCTCGGTGACCGTGAAGGGGTCGGTCTCCCAGCCATCCTGTTGAGCCGAGACCGTGTCCATATGGCCGCAAACCGCGACGACCGGCTCGCCGGAGCCCACTTCCGCGACAAGATTGGCACGTGTAGGGTCGTCCTCAAGCGGCAGCACCTTCGAGCGAATGCCTGCCTGTTCGAAAATACCGTGGATATAGTCGGCCACGACCTTCTCGTTGCCGTTCTCCGTGTGGAACGCAACCAATGTCTTCAATAGATCTTTGGCTTGTTCTGTATTCATAAGAGCCTCCTTAGGGGGTTATCGTTGATAAATCGACAGTTTTTTACAGCGGATCGGATGCGCCCTGACGCACGCACCCTGTGGATGCATGAATCAGGTCGCCGATTCGGTTTTTCTGAATGCGGACAGGTTCTTCTTCGCGGGGAATATGCTCTCCTTCAGTCTCCGGCCGGTCGGGGTATCAGCCAACCCGCCGAGCCCGGTCTCACGGAATTTCCTAGGCAGGTTTTTGCCAACGTCATCCATCGCGCCGATCACTTCGTCGGGCGGAATCTTGTTGGTGATGCCGGCCAAGGCCATGTCCGCCGCGATAAGACCGTTACCAGCTCCGATTGCATTGCGCTTGACGCAAGGCAGTTCCACCAATCCAGCCACCGGATCACAAATCAGTCCCAATAGATTCGATATGGCAATGGCCAAAGCCTCCGCACTCTGACGAGGAGTGCCACCGGCGGCCTCCACCGCCGCAGCGGCACCCATCGCGGACGCGCTGCCCACCTCAGCCTGGCAGCCACCCGTGGCCCCCGCGATACCAGCGTTGTTGGCGATGATCAAGCCAAATGCACCCGCCGTGAACAGAAAACGAATCTGCTGGTCGCGACCCAAGCCAAGCCGATCCGTCAACGTGAACAGAATCCCTGGAATCGTGCCCGACGAACCGGCCGTAGGCGTGGCGCAGATGACGCCCATCGCGGCGTTGACCTCATTGCAGGCCATCGCGTTCTGCACCGCCTGCATCATCACGTCTCCACTCAGGGTCCTGCCACGCTCACGGTACTTGCGCAGTTTCACGGCATCCCCACCGGTCAGGCCGGTCGTGCTATGTACGCCTTCACCCGCGGCGCCGTCTGCGACCGCCTGTTGCATCACATCGAGATTGCGCCCCATTTTCTCCCAAACGGCTTCACGCGGCTCATGGGAACGCTCGATCTCCTGCCGGATCATCAATTCGCAGACCGGCAGTTGCCGCCGCTCGGCGTCCTCAACCAATTCAGCAATTGTCAAATACATATTATTCCTCGTAAACCCATGAAAATCACATGTTCCTCGAACGCCGCCAGCCGCCGCGGAACCTATCTCAGGTAGAAAATCCGATCATCGCCATGCACTACATCCTCAACCATGCGTTGGGTCAGAGGGGAGTCAAGGTCGTATTCGTACATCCGCTCGTCGGTGTCCTGCCCGCCGAAGGAACGCACATCCCCGATCAGGCAGACGCCTCGGAGTTTTTCGCCAAGTTCCTGATTGTCCGAATCATGGCCTCGCAACAGCAACATCGGCAACGTTCCGCGCGGCCTGACGTCGAAACCGTCAACCACGATCCGTTTGATTTGCGCCACTCCGCCACCAATGGAGACGCCCACGACCTGCACCGACCGACGACTATTGGAAACGCTGACGATCGCGGTGTTCGGATGACCGACCGGACTGTCACCCTCCTTCTCGACGAATGATACATGAATACCCCGCCGCCGCGCAATCTCAAGCGAATTCTCGTTGCGCCTGTCGTCAGTCGCGAATCCCAGAACCCCACCGACGATCGCGAAATCCGTACCATGACCCTGATGGGTCTGTGCAAAGGATTCGTAATAATCAACGACAATGGTTTCGGGTTCATCACGAAAGACCTCGTTGACGACACGACCTATGGCCACCACACCGGCCGTATGCGAACTGGAGGGGCCGATCATGACAGGCCCTATGATATCGAACACGCTCCGGTAGTTCGCCGTTTTCGACGAAGTTCCGTCACCATCATCCGCCGCGCGTCCCGAATGTTGAGTGGCATCCCCCGATACCGCCATGCCCTCGCCCCTTTAATCATCGGATATAGAAACCGGCCGTACACCATACGCATGTACGGCCGGCGAAAAACACCAATCTTTTTCAATGGCGCTTGATGGTCAAGCACATTACCTTTCAACTGCCGTGATGCACAAGGTGTTTCACCATCGGCTTCAAACAGGGCAAGGCATCAGACCGAACCACCAAATGTGCGGACAATCGCACAACCACATCCCCAACTCAGCCGTGAGGCTGGGTTTCAGGCGGGATGACCGACTCATACGGTTTGCCTTTGAACTGTTTTGCATACGAATCTTTCGCCTCTTGCAACAGCTTCTCGTCGGTAAGCGCATCATACGCGGTCAGTGCGATGGTCTTCGCGGCCATAACCAGACCCTTGTGGGCCACGCTCGACTGCCCGTTTGCCACCCATTGCCAGGAATGCGGCGGGGTGCCAAGCGGCTCGAAGCCGCCATTGAACTGAGCGGTCGGGGTGCACCAGCTCACGTCGCCGACGTCGGTGGACGCCTGCCCTTTCGTGCTCGTGGTATAGATGAGCGGGAACTTGGGCAACGCCATGCTGGAATTGGCGATTTCAGAGGCCTGCTCATCGCTCAGCTCCGGGTTCGCGGCCTTGATTCGCTCGGTGAGCGGCCCGACATAGCCTTCGGGGTTGTTGGACTGGATCTTACGTTCGAACTCCATTTCATCATCGGTCAGTTCCAGCGGGCCGACCAAATCGAGATTCCTGTCCATCGCCTCGCTCAACGGATGGTTGGGCACGTAGTTGGCGCAGGCGGAATCGAAGTCTATGGAAAGCTCGGTGTCCGTCATCATCGCGGCACCCTTGGCGATCTTGACCACACGGTCGTAAATCGGCTTGGCCTGATCGAGGAACGGAGCCCGGACGAAGAAATACAGCGTGGAGGTCGGATGCACGACGTTCGCGGACTTGCCGCCGGCATCCAGATAGGCGTAGTGGATTCGGGCCTCATCGATGATATGCTCCCGCAGGAACTGCACACCCACCGTCATCAGCGTGGCCGCATCGAGCGCGTCACGTCCCTGCTCCGGAGCCGCCGCGGCATGAGCCGCCACGCCTTTGAAGCTGAAATTGGCCTGCATCACCGCAAGACCGCCACCGCCGGCAACACTGGTGATATCGGAAGGATGCCAAGTGAAAGCGGCATCGACATCGTCGAAGACACCGGCCCGCGCCATGAACGCCTTGCCGTACCCGCTCTCCTCTGCCGGGCAGCCGAAAAGCTTCAGCGTGCCTTTCAGATGTTGCTCCTCCATCAGTGTCTTGAGCGCAACGGCAGCACCCAAAGCACCGGTGCCGAGCACGTTGTGGCCGCAACCCTGGCCCGGAGCGCCTTCGACCAATGGCTTGCGGCTTGGATTGCCGGCCTCTTGGCTCAGGTTGTCGAGCGCGTCGTATTCGGCGGTGATGCCGATGACCGGCTTGCCGGAACCATACGTGGCGATGTAGGCATAATCCATGCCCGCGACGCCCTTCTGGATATCAAAACCTTCTTTTTCCAGAACCTTATAATGTTGTTCGACGGACTCCGGAACCGTGAAACGCGTCTCAGGCGTCTCCCAGATACGATCCGCGGCCTCGATGAACTCGGCCTTTTTCTCATCGACGATGTCCATGATCCGTTGCTTGTTGCCGTCAACCACCATGAAACACCTCCTTTCATCAGCCGTCGATGCTGACACGTCGACGGCCATTCAATATTTTGCGGGTCTCTAACCACCGCACCGCGTGATGGAAAATGAAGCCACCAGCGACTATTCGGTCTTGGGAACCCGGACGAACAGCACTGCGAACGCCGCGACTATGACGACGGCCGCAAGGAAGAAGAACGCAGGAGTGAAGGAGCCTCCGGCAAGCTTGATCAGATAGCCGATGACCATCGGCGCCAGGAAGCCGCCGAGGGTGCCACCGGTGTTGATCACGCCGATGGAGGAACCGATCGTCCGCGCATCCATGATCTTGTGGGGCCAGGTGAAGATGCCCGTGAACGCGAACATGCTGCACATGCCGATCACGATCAACAGGATGATGGAGATCACCAGGTTCTTGGACAGCACGAAGCAGACAATCAGCGCGCCGGTGATGGCCGAGGCGCCGACAATGGCCTGCTTCTCCCTATGCAGGAAGAACTTGGAAAGCAGGGTTCCCGAGAAGATCGCGGCGAAGGTCTGGAAGATGGCGTTGAAGGCCAGGATGTACCCGGCCTGGTTCACCGTCAGGTGGAACGTCTTGGTGATGTACGAAGGCAGCCAGGACATGTTGCCGTAGAGCACAACGTTGAGCAGCAGCATGGCCACGAACAAAATCAGGACGTTTGGGTTCTTGATGACCTCCAGGAAACCGGGCTTCGGTTCATCCGAGCTCTTGGTCTCAGCCAGGTTCGACATCTCTTCCCGTTCGCGCTTGCCACCAGGCACGAAAATCCAGATCATGATGAAGGCGACGAGGTAGAGGCTGCCAAGGACTGCGTAGGCAGTGCGCCAGTTGGAGGACACGAGCTGGGCCCCTAGCGTGAAGGCCAGGATGCCGCCGATGCCGGACGTGGACAGAATCAGCGACTGGACGAAGGTCCTTTTTTCGCGAGGGAAACCTTCCGCGATGGCTTTGGAGCAGCTCGGCGGGTAGCCGCCATGTCCGATGCCCGCGCAGAAGCGGACGACGATGAACATCAGCAGACCGCTCATCGCCCCGAACAAGTAGGAGAACACCCCGATGACCAGCATGGAGGCCATCAGCACACGCTTGGCCCCGAACTTGTCAGCCAGCCAACCGCAGGGAATCTGCATAATCGAGTAGCCCAGGAAGAACAACGACATGATCAGACCCGTCTGACCCGTGTCCAAATGGAACTGGGAGGAGATCGGGATGATGGCCGTCGAGATCATACTCTTATCCATATAGACCACAGAGTATCCGACCATGAGCGCCGCCACCAGCATCACGTTCATCAAACCGCTTCGTTGCGCTGGAGTTGGCGCCTGATCAGGTGTATTGACTGTTTCTGCCATTTATGGAACCACCTTTAGGAGTCAACGAAAATCAAATTATTACAGGGCTCATGTTACCTCGAATAAAAAACGAAATGCCATGTTTTGATAAATTTCTGGCATATTAATTATTTTTTATCTTTTTATCGTCGACAGCATTGGATTCGTTGGTTTCCCCGGATTGTTCCGTCCGCTTGGCGGCCTGCCTGACCTCACGCAGATAGCGGTAGACGGTCGGCTCCGAGACACCCAGACTTTGCGCGGCCACCGGAACGGCGTCCTTCAAAAGGAAAAACCCTTGTTCAAACAGACGACTGATCGCCAGCATTTTCTGATCGTGTTTGAGATAACCGACCTCAACACGACATTCGTCGCAAATCGCCCGGACCACGGAGTCAGCCATCGATTGCGCCGTAGTAGCCAAATGCTCCAGCAGCATCGCCGACGATTCCGCTCCGGAATCGGCTTCCATCCCCCGGCCTTCAAGCGCCGCGGCCTTGCCCGAAACACCCTCACGAATGGACGGGTCCGCCGTAAGCAACATCCCATAATTCCTCCGGAGCTTTTCAATGGCGGCGCCCATGTCCAGAAGAAGGCCATCATCGGTATTAATGCAGATCATCGCCACGATCCTACCGTCATAACGAAGGAAAAAAGTGGATGACCGCAACATGTGTCCGTTTCGCGAGACACCCGGGTAATTGGCCAGGTAATTACGCGACTCATCACCATGCTGCTGCACCACGCGCAACGCGAGATCGGTCGCCGGGTCGCCCACTTTACGCTGCGATATTTCCGAATTGCGAATCGCCACCACAGAATGGTTCAAATCCGTCAGATCGTTAAGCACGACCTCACTGCGCTCACCGAGAATCTCAGCGAGAAAATCAACCGCAGGAATAAAAGACCTGATATATCGACGAACCTCATCCGGTTGACGTTCCACCTCACGCCTCATTTCCGATCACCACCCAGTCAAGCCGCACCGCACAGAACATCACTTGACGTCTTTCGACCAGACCACGTTAAAACTTCCCCCCTACTCTACTCCACCGATCATTGACACGCCCCACGAAGCCGATTACCATCCGTCCGGGTTCATGACCGACACCGGCTGTCTGCATATACGACCACCGAACATCATCGTATTCAGCGACCCGGCAATATGATATACGGTCTTCAAACCATGCGAAAGGACACGGGGGTCACACTTCGCCCCACCCTTCCCCGCGCCTTTCAATTGTGATTCACGCAACATCCTGTCCATCCGGCGTCTTTAATCGCACCATTAGCCTTACCGACGGATAGACTGGAAACCATGAGCGAACAAACTTCTTGGGCCAACCCCCTGCGCGACCCACGCGACCTGCGGCTGCCCCGCATCGCCGGACCTTGCAGCCTGGTGATTTTCGGCGTCACGGGTGATCTGTCGAAAAAGAAACTGCTGCCGGCCATCTACGACCTAGCCAATCGTGGCCTGCTGCCACCCAGCTTCGGACTGACCGGTTTCGGCCGGCGCGACTGGAGCAACGAGGCTTTTGCGGACTTCGTCAAAGAGTGCGTCGAGACCCACTGCCGCACCCCTTTCCGTGAATCGACCTGGAATAACCTTGCCAAAGGCATCCGCTTCGTTCAGGGCACGTTCGACGACAAGGCGGCGTTCGAGCGACTGAGCCAAACCGTGCAGGAGCTCGACCGCGACCGCGGCACCCGCGGCAACCACGCGTTCTACATGTCCGTGCCGCCAAGCGCCTTCCCAATCGTCTCCAAGCAGCTCGCGGACTCGGGTCTGGCCAAATCCAGCGAAGACGCATGGCGCCGGGTCATCATCGAGAAGCCGTTCGGCCACGATTTGGAGAGCGCCAAAGAGCTCGACCGCGTCGTCTCCGAGGTGTTCGACCCCAACTCAGTGTTCCGCATCGACCATTACCTGGGCAAGGAGACCGTGCAGAACATGCTGGCGCTGCGTTTCGCCAACTCCATGTTCGAGCCGATCTGGAACGCCAACTACGTCGACCATGTGCAGATCACGATGGCCGAGGACATAGGCATCGGCGGGCGCGCGGGCTATTACGACGGCATCGGCGCGGCCCGGGACGTCATCCAGAACCACCTGCTGCAGCTGATGGCGTTGACCGCGATGGAGGAGCCGGTGAGCTTCGCGGCCTCGGATCTGACCGCGGAAAAGACCAAGGTGCTTTCCGCGGTGCGTCTGCCGAATGACCTCTCCGCCAACACCGCTCGCGGGCAGTATGCCGCCGGATGGCAAGGATCCGAGCAAGTCTGCGGATACCTCGAGGAAACCGGCATCGACAAGTCCAGCACCACCGAAACGTACGCGGCCATTCGCCTCGACGTGGATACGCGGAGGTGGGCCGGCGTGCCGTTCTACCTGCGCACCGGCAAGCGCCTGGGCAAGCGGGTCACCGAAATCGCCGTCGTGTTCAAGCGCGCGCCGCACCTGCCGTTCGAGCAAACGGCCGTACGCGAGCTGGGCAACAACGCGATCGTCATCCGCGTACAGCCCAACGAGGGCGTGACCATCCGCTTCGGCGCGAAGGTGCCCGGTGCCACCGCGATGGAGGTGCGCGACGTCTCCATGGACTTCAGCTACGGGCGCTCCTTCACCGAAAACCTGCCGGAAGCTTACGAACGCCTCATTCTTGACGTACTGCTTGGCGAGCCACCGCTCTTCCCGACCACCAAGGAAGTGGAACTGAGCTGGCAGATCCTCGACCCGATCGAGGAGTACTGGGCCGGACTGGGTCAACCGCAACCCTATCGCTCCGGAACATGGGGGCCAGGGGAGGCCGACGAAATGCTGGCGCGCGAAGGGCGCCATTGGAGGATGCCATGATTATCAACATGCCGAATACCGAGACCAACCGTATCGCGCGCAAAATCGAGGAACTGCACCAGGAACGGGGCGAGGCCGGCAACGACCGGGTATTGACGCTCATCATCTCGACCGAGAAGGACGAGCTGAAGGAGGCGTTGGAAGCGGCCAACGGTGCAAGCCGCGAGCATCCCTGCCGCGTCATCGCCGTGATAAACGATGACGGTTCACCTGATTCCACGCCGAATCAGGCAGGTCAGACCACCGTCACCACAAGCAACGACGTTCCCGAAAGTCCCGTCAATACGGCTCACTCCTCGAACGTCACTGCGATGGCGGCTCCGAACGCGACCTGCGATGTGATCACCATCGACCCTGACGGTGCGGCGACCGATTTGGATGCGCAGGTGCGCTTTGGCGCGGATGCCGGTGCGGGCGAAGTGATTATCCTACAGCCGCGCGGCGGACTGAAACGGCATGCCGATACGCTTGTCATGCCCTTACTTGTGCCCGACATTCCAATCGTCACATGGTGGCCGACCAACCCACCGGCAAACCCGGCAAACGACCCGCTGGGCGCGATGAGCGGACGACGCATCACGGATGCCGCCCGATCGAACAATCCCGCCGCGACTTTCGAAAGACTCGCCGCGAACTGGGAACCACAAGACATCGACCTCGCATGGACGCGCATCACCATCTGGCGCGCGATGCTGGCCTCGATGCTCGACCAGCCGCCGCATCTGCCGGTCACATCAGTCAAACTTACAGGCGGCGAGCGCTCCCTGCCGTTGCAACTGTTGGCCACATGGCTCGGCCGGCAACTCGCTGCGCCGGTTTCGATGGAATACGTGCCTGATACCGACTTCATCACGGGTGTCTATCTCGAACGGGGCGACGGCACGCTTTCACTGACTCGCGAGCATTCCGACGAGGCCGTCATCAGTCAGCCCGGTCAGAAGCCTCAGACCGTTTCGATGCCGTTGCGCACGCTCGAGGAATCCCTTAGCGAAGAGTTGCGCCGCATCGATCCCGACGAAGTGTACGCCTCGGTGATTCGAGGCTGACGCGCCCACCTGCGCCAGCCACTTTGTTTGCTGGCAGTGTCATCATGCCACTGCCAGCAAACTGCATATAGCACCATCCCAAGTGCCGTCTACTTACATACCCCGCCAACGACGGTGACGAAACAGGATCCGACGCATCCCAAGCCACCCTCCATTCGCAAAACGCACGATCAGCTGCAATGAATGAAATCCGCGACCGGTGAGAAGTGCGTCCGACTACGCTAGGATTGGAAATCGAACCGACCGGCGAACCCAACAGTTCGCCGGTCGGACGATAGAAGCGACGATGAACGGATGGAAAGGCGGCTGTTATGGCGGAACGACGGCTCGAGGTATACCCCGATAAAGCCACGGTGGCGGAAGCCGCGGCGCAGCGCACACTGCTGGCAATTTTGGATGGACTGAGCGCTCGCGGCGAGGGGGGGAACAACACCCACGCGACCGCGCGATACGACGTGGGGCTTACCGGTGGTTCAGACTCAATTCTGAGCCTCAAGGATATGGCGGCGAACCCGCTCGTCGATGCCGTCGACTGGAGCCGGGTGCATTTCTGGTGGGGCGATGAGCGATACTCGGCACCCGACAGCGATGACCGCAACTGCCTGCAGGCACGACGTGCCTTCCTTGACAAACTCGTATCGGACGGGCGTTTGCCGGAAACCAACATCCACGAAGTGCCTGCCGACATGCGCTCGGCCGCTGAGGTCGCCGCCGCTTCCGACGAGGAAAACGACGCTCTGCTGGCCCAAGCCGCAGCACAATACCAAACCGAGCTAAGGCGCGAGTTGGGTGATGCGCCCACGCTCGACCTGCTGATACTCGGCATGGGGCCCGACGGCCATTTCGGCTCCCTCTTCCCCGGCCACGATGAAATCAACGTCACCGATTCGAGGCAACTGGTGGTCGGCGTCTCGCACTCACCCAAGATGCCGCCTTTGCGTGTCTCCTTGACCGCGCCGATGATGGCGCGCAGCCGGAGAACATGGATGCTCACTTGCGGGGCCGGCAAGGCTGAGGCGAGCGCACAGGTCTTTGCTCACCGTAACAATCCGGCTTATCCTTCAAGCTTCGCCGACGGTGTCGATGAGTTTCTCTGGTCTACCGACCCCGCCGCCTCAGCCCTGCTGAAGTAGGTAACGCCCAGTCCGTTCCAGTTGCGTCAAGGACGCCGGCATGTTCGCATCACTCGGGCAAAGAGACGCATTTACGCACTGTACGACCACGTTCTTGGCAGAACACGAACCTACGCAGATCAGATGCCCAGCGAATATCCAGCAAAATCCCAAATGTTTGACATCACATGTGAGCTTTGTCCGATATACTTGAGCCGTTGCCTACCGTGCGTCCTACCATCAGTAAGTATGTGGCTCCGACGCGCCAAGCGCGATGTCGCGTGCCGATGGAACGGAAAGCGACGCCAGACCCGAAGGCTCAGAAGGAATCGAGGAAACGGATGTTTGTGCTCTCAAATGCGTGGTCTACGGTACTGCGCCACAAATGGCGAAGCCTTATCGCCTTGCTCGCCGCATGCATGGTGATGTTCGGCGGCGTCTTCGCACAGGCGGTGCACGCCGCATACTCCAAAGCGCACGGCAAGACGTATGAATTGCTGCAGCCCATCGCCGTGATCCGCCCCACCGAGGCAACACTAGCCAAACGCAACGACGCCGATCCCGCCATTGTCGGGAAGAACCTCGACCTGCAAGAATACGGGATGATCGCGCAAGCGTCTCAGGCAAACAACCCACAGTCACAGCCGCAATACGCCATGAGTGCGTCACTGCCTCTACGTCAGGCGAAAAGCGGGGTGAACTCAGCCGCGAAAGCCATACCGGGCAAGTCCGACCAGAGCGCAGACAAGACCGGAGGCGAGTTCACTCTTTACGGCCTGTTCAACGCGGATGCCGAGTCGGTCAACATCCCCGGCCGTTTCAAAGTGACCCAAGGCAAGAAGCTGAAGTACCCGACCCAAGACATGCAAGGGGCACAGACCAAGGGCACAGACGGCAAATCCGTACTCGTTTCCGAAGCGCTGGCCGAAAAGAACGGGCTGAAGGTCGGCAGCAGTTTCACCATCGCAGATCCGGACGACGCTGCCAAAACCTACAAATTCGAGGTTTGTGGCATCTACACCTACATCGATCCGGCACCGACCGGCATGGGGTCTGACGCCAAGCTCGCTAAAAACAACCGAGACAACGCCATTTACGGTACCGGCAACGTCATGTCGACCAACGAGGCATGGCAGACCAGCACCTCCGGCTGGAGCACCTTGAAGTATGACGTCGGATTCATCACGAGCAGTCCCGATGCCTACAAAACGTTCCAGAAGACCGTGAAGCGCCTCAAACTGCCGCAAGGGTACGCGGTGAGTTCACCAACGCTTGAACATTACAACGACTCGCTCAAGGGGCTGGACGCTTTCGACAGGAAAATGCGTATCGCGCAAATCGCGCTATACGCAGTGTGCGGGGTGCTGTTGCTGGCGCTGACCGCTTGGGGGCTGACCGGCCGACGCGACGAAATCGCCGCGGATATGGTGTTCGGCATGACCAAAGCACGTATCGGCTGGCAATTGGCTTTGGAAGCGCTGATGCCCACAGTACCAGGGTTGCTGATTGGCGGCGTTGCATCGATTTTCGCTTCGAAGCCCCTTGGATCGAAGCTGACCGGCGGCCACGCAACATCGTTGACCTCCGCTTGCTGGGCGCCAATGTGGTATTGCATCGCCGCTGTGGCCGCACTCGCAATCATTGCGTTCCTACGGGGCGCATTCGCAAGATATCAGACGATTTTTGATGCCGACGAAGGACTCGAGTCATGACCAGGAACAACAAGACGGATGACATGAAGACAACCATCACGCCCGAAGGGGTCAACGACGGCATGGACGGCATGACGCAGAAAGACCATGACGAGGTGCCTTACAGCGTGGTGTTCGACGACGAGGCCGAAGCGGTTTTCCCTGTCACCGGCGACTTCGACGAAACCGGCGACAACGCCGTAACCGCGACTTCGGCAGAAGCGTCGGACACAGCACGATCCGGTGAGAACGCACCGACATCAGCGGCCACAGGCAAGCGGAGACCCGAATCCGAAAAGGCCAGTGAAACCGCAAACGGCAATACCACGACCGGCACGTCAGACAAGTCCACGTCAGACAAGCCGGGCATTTCAGACAAATCCGACAGTTCGGCGGCCGTCGAGCCGGCCACGGCGCTTTCGGCAGAACTTGACCACACCACTGAGGATGAGATTCTGCTCAAGCCCAACCCTACTTTCGGCTTCGACCATGTGACCTACGTCAACGGCAAATCCGGCCGTACCGTACTCGACAACATCGAATGGGGCTTCTTCGCCGGAAAGCTGTATGCGGTCACCGACGCGGACGACGAGCAACGACGGGCCTTCCTGGCCTTGTCCGGCGGATTCGCAAACCCCAACAGCGGTCAAGTCGTGGCCAGGAGCCAAAGCATTGCCGAACTGGAGGTAGGCAAAATCCGTGCGCATCGTATAGGTCTGATTCCGCAACATAACAGCCTGCGACCGGATTTGGACGCCCAAAGCAACCTTGTTTTCGCAATGCGCGCCTCGGGACGGACATTTCTTAAGCCGTTGCCCGTTGTAGCCCGCGACCTTCTGAAAACGGTCGGCTTCGACCAGGCGGCCACCGGCGTGACCGCAGGCGGGCTCGACCCGCTCAACCAGCGTCGGCTCGCCATCGCCCGCGCCATCAGCTGCGAGGCGCCGATCATCATTGCTGACGACCCCGCCCGCGGCCTTGACAAGGCAGGACGGGAGACGATTTTGCAACTGCTGGCAAGGCTTGCGCACAGCCGCGACCCCAAGCGTTGCGTCATCATGCTCGCTCCCGTTGTTGGCGCCCCTGTCGTCGGAACCTCCGAGGACACGGACGCAACCGAAGCGGAAGTCAATCCCGACGACAACGACAATGCCGGCAGCAGCGATTACATCGAGGCAGCCGACAAGGTCTTCTCCTTCTAGGCAATAATCTGTAATGCAAGGATAGGGTACGCACTCGAACCATAATCGGCGGTGCATACCCTATTGTTTTGCCCATTTACGCAGCCACTCCGACTACACCTCAAGCTTCTGGTCGAAGTGCTTGGCCAGCGACGGAATGTCAGGCATACCGTACTTGACGACGAGCTCGCGCCAAGCACGCTCGTTGGGCGGGCCGAAACGCCGGGCCTTACGGGCGTACGCCTCGGCCGTCAGGAAGCGCGGCGGCACGGACTTGCTGTTGTATTTGTCCGCCACCATCACCACCTCCTGCTCAAGGTTGACCGGCACATAGTCGTCGGGAGGAAGTTTCAACCTTTGGGCCACGACCTGCTCGCGCGTCAGACCCACGCCGGTATGATTGCGCGCGAATTGCGCGATCGACTCGTCAACGCCTTGTTCGATCAGCCATTCGTAGCCGCGCAGGCCGTGGAGAATGTAGTTGGGGCCGTCGAATTGAATCTTGCCGCCATTTGAACCGTCGTTCTTAAGCACCAGATACGTGCCGATGTCGTGGAGCATCGCGCCCACGACCGCAAGGTTCTCGTCAAGCAGGCGTGGAGGCACCATCCCGCCGCGCACACCGTCAGTGGCCGGAACCACAGGCGTAATCCGGTGCGCGAGCATCGCCGGAGTCACACGAGGGCTTTTTGCGGTGTCTGAAGGCTTCGTTCCGCTCGAAGACGTGCCTACGTCCTGAGTTCCGGAGGCATCAGCGCCCATAAACCGTACGAAGGAGGCAGATTCGGAGTCCACGGAGCCAGTACTCTGCTTGACATCCTCAGCAGCATGGTTCTTATGTACACGGTTCGTCAGGCGACCAGCCAACGGGTCGTAATTCCCGGTCAACTCCGGCGCGTCGTGGGGCAGGGTGCAACGGCGCGCAAACAAAGCATTCTGCCGTCGTACCAGTTGCCGTGTAATGGTTGCGATGATGACGCAGTGCGTATGAATCAGGTCGTACGCCGGCTGCGAGGGTGCGAGTCTTTGGTGCAGCTCATCCGCTTGCGCAAGCGTGGGGATATATCCGGTCATACTACCATTGTACGGCTCCGCCCGTGTGGCGAGGGCATATGATTCACATTTGTGACACCGATGTCTTCCGCGTCATCTATGCAAACATGCTTCAGTGGTCGGTTCGACCGAGCGAACTTTCAAGCCACACCGTCCAGCATCTTCAGATTGCGCCATGCAGGTCAAATGAAAGGTGAGCCTCCTTATATACGACATATAACATACTACACATAGCGCTTATCTTCGGGGGAGGGGTTCCGGGCATAGCCAAAACTGTTACCGAACCGCACACAAACTTTGACCTCAACAAGACGATTAACCCATCACCTTACAGCCCACGAATCCGGAAATCACCGGTGGCCAAGGCGGAGACGATCATGTGGTTGTTGGGTAACGCTTTCCAGCCTTCAGATTGCGGGTGTTGGAAGCCTGAACTGGCGACGACGACACCACGGGCGCCCTCAACCGCGGCATCGCCCTCGACCGCACCTTCAGCACCAACCGCACAACCACCCACTTCAACACCCCCAGCTGTCCCCATGCCGTGAGCATTATCGGTAGCATTTTGAGTTCGCCCAAACGGAGCCGTAAAATCATCAGCGGTTTCGAAGGTGTCGGAAGCCGGGCTCCCTGTATCCCAGCGGTGCCCGCTCTCGACCGGACCGGTGGCACGATACCACATGTCCCCGTAGTCATCTGCCTGCCCACCCCAGCCGTAATCGGCATACGAATTGACGATCTCGCCCAAGGTCGGGGCGCCGGACGTGGCATGGAGGGCAACGAACCGGTCACTGTCGCAAACGATGCAGTTGTAACTTGCGTTTGGGTACGATCGGCGCAACTTCGCTACGGCACGACGCACGGCCTCATCCAGCGGCAGCCCGGCGGACACAAAACCGGCAATCACCGCGAAAACCACGGCCGAATCGCTATGAGGACTGATGGCGACGACAGTACGCCGATCGACTTCGAATGTCGGATCATCCAGAATATTGACTCCCGTCGATGAGGCGATATGCCCATTATGAATGAACGTCATGTCGTCATATGTAAACGGTTGAACGTTCTCCATGATTCCCGGTATGCCCGGACTTCCCCAACGCAGATGCCACAAGGCGACCTCTGCCGGGACATCGGCCAACGTGTTGAATTCAGGATCGGAGTACGCCGCCATGGTCGTATGGTAAAGACGCTGATCGCCCGGTTGGCCCACACTGTCGAGACCGCCCTGGCAACCGCCCAGCGCCACGCCCCAGCCGTCGCGATGAATCTCACTCAAGCGCCGGAAATCAGAGGTAGCCGCAGGACCGAGCACCTGACGGAGGCTCAGGCGGGCGGCCGATATGCTGTATCCAAGGAGTCTGCACATACCGTCACTATAACGGCCTTGCGCCGTCGACGAGACGAGAGGGCCATAACCATAACCTTGAACCTGCATACTGCGAAAACCATGGTGAACGGCGCACAATATGCCGCACCTATCCGAGGCAAAAGCAGGCATAACAACCTATGCATGCACGGACTGACGTTGCGGTCGATACGCTAGTCGTCCTGTCTGACCACACTCTCGCCGGCACCACTGGACTCACCAGCCTCGACCTTGTCGACCTCTCCGGTTTTTTCGACCCCGTAATCGTCAGCCACAGGTGCGGAGGTATGATGGTTCCCCGTATACACTTCCTTACGCTGCAGGCGTGGTGGCCTGCGTGTAGTGACGAACAGTGGTTGTACTTCGACGACGGGATTGTATGGCGCCAGACCGAACCACTTGACCGGCGAACCCGCGAAACGCCGGATCGCGTACTTCATCTTCAGACTCAACGCCTCACGGGCCGACAGCTTCGACTCCGGCATCAACGCCTTATGGATCAGCACATACCGCACCGTGCCGATATCCGGATCCGCATCCACCTTCGGATACACCGACACCTGCGCCGGCAACTCCCCCGTCGCCGACAGATCATGCATCACCTGATGGATGTACGCCGGAATCGACTGCGACACCTTGAACCCCAGACGGATACGCACCCGGAACATATAGTCCGTGCCGAAATCCTCCACCGAATACTCACGCGTGAACGGCTCGTCCGTGGTCACCACCGACACCGCCCACCA